>NZ_JASAUZ010000074.1 GCF_030162935.1 Comamonas halotolerans | reverse complement strand
ATGGCAGTGCCAGAGATGGCGAATGCGCTGTGATGGCGGAAAGGACGTAGCACATGGAGTACAACGAAGTATACCAATGCCTGGTTCTGACCATGGACCATGGCAAGGTCAATGCGCTCTCGCAGCCATTGCGTCAGTACCTGATGGATGGTTTGGTCCAGGCGGTACAGCGTGAGGATGTGAAGTGGGTGTTGCTGCGTGGCAAATCTGGCTTCTTTTCCGCAGGTGCGGATCTGGCGGAAGTGGCTAAAGGCACAGCCAATGCCTCGCCCAGCGTGGGCACGGTGATTCAAATGCTGGAGTCGAGCAGCAAGCCGGTTGTGGCATTGCTAGACGGTGTAGCTCTGGGGGGAGGCTTTGAGCTGGCCATGGCATGCCATGCACGCCTGGCCACCGAGGCGGCCAAAGTGGGGCTGCCAGAGTCCAGGATCGGCTTGATCCCCGGTGCTGGCGGAACGCAGCGTCTGCCGCGTGCCATTGGTGTGGCTGAGGCTATGGAACTAATGGTGTCCGGTAAGACGGTGAAGGCAAATCGCTTTGCAGCAACGCCATTGATCCAGGCCGTGCTTGCTTCTGCAGACTTGGCGCAGGTATTGCCTGCTGCTCAGGCAGCACAGGCAAGTGCTCCTCAGTTGCTGCGCCACTTGCCGTTGCAGCAGGGAAGCATTCCCCCTGTGAAGAAGTCCACCGATGTGACGCGTGCATTGCAAAGCCTGGTTGGTGTGGAGTTCGCTTCGTTTGATGAAGGTCTGGCCAAGGAGTACGAGGCATTTTGCGCGTTGCGAGAGAAGCCGTCTTCCAAGGCCTTGCGCCATATTTTTGCGGCGGAGCAGCAGGCGGTGAAACTGGACGGTATTGAGCCTGCGAAGGCCGACGATATTTGTTTGGTGGGCGTGGTGGGTGCAGGCACCATGGGCAGCGGCATTGCAATTGCGCTGGCCGACCATGGCCGCCATGTGCAGTTGGTGGATCGCTCTGAAGAAGTGCTGCTGTGTGCGCGTGGCGTGCTGCAAAAACACTATGCAGCGCAGGTGCAAAAAGGCCGTTTGACGCAGGCGCAGGCGCAAGAACGAGTAGAGCGCGTGCATTTGGGCATGGAAATGAAGGCACTGGTCGACGTGGACCTGGTGATTGAAGCCGTGTTCGAAGACTATGCAGTCAAGGAAGCCGTGTTGCGAGATGTGGACGCGCATGTGCGTGCAGATGCCATCATTGCCACCAACACCTCGGCGCTGGATGCCAATCGACTGGCCGATCGTGTTCGCCACAGCGGTCGTTTTATTGGCCTGCACTTTTTCAGTCCGGCCAACATCATGCGACTGGTTGAGGTGGTGCGTTGCGACGTGACCAGCGACAGCACGCTGGCGCGCAGTTTTGCCATGGTCAAGGCATTGGGCAAGCTGCCGGTGTTGGCGGGAGTATGTGACGGGTTTATCGGCAATCGCATGTATGCCAAGTACAACGCTGCGGCCAATGACCTGATCAATATGGGTGCGAGCCCTGAGCAGATCGATGCTGCATTGGAACGCTTTGGCTTTGCCATGGGCATTTTCAAGGTCGGGGATCTTGCAGGTTTGGAACTGAGCTGGGCAGGACGCAAACGCCGTGCGCAGGAAAATCCAGGCGTTGACTACGCCGTGTTTGCCGATCGTTTGTGCGAGGCTGGTCGCCATGGTCAGAAAACCCGCGCAGGCTGGTATCTGTACGCCGAAGGTAGCCGTCAGGCCCAGCCAGATCCTGTGGTCAGCGCGATGATTGAACAGTGGCGAGAAGACCGTGGTTACAGAGTGCGCAGCTTCAGTGATGAAGAAATCATCGAGCGCTGTGTGGGGGTCTTGGCCGCGGAGGGCAAGCGTTTGCTGGAGGAAGGCATTGCTCAGCGCATGAGCGATATCGATGCGGTCTACATCAATGGCTATGGTTTTCCGCGCGAGCAGGGCGGCCCCATGTTCTATGCCCAGAACATGGGCTGGGAACAACTGTCGCGCAAGCTCGAAGACATTGCAGCCGAAACCACGTTGGAGCCTTCGTTCTGGATGCCAGCCAAGCAGGCCCTCGCCGCCTGTTGAGTGTGCTGAAGACTTCTGGTGGGCGTGCATTGCTGCGATTGCCACACGCGCTGCACAGGAGTAGCAGTTTTGATTGCCTGTCACCAGAACAGCATCCTCAGAGATGGGGGGACGGGCAGCGCTTGTGTCATGAAGACACTGCCACCTAGGAGACAAACCATGGAATCAATCGATATCGGCCGCCGCAGCGTGGTGATGGGTACGGTTGCAGCAGGTGCAGGCCTGTGGGCATTGCCAAGCATCTCAGCACAAGACTTTCCCAAGCGTCCCATTCGTTTTGTGGTGCCCTTCAATGCAGGAGGTTCCACCGATGTGATGGCACGGGGGCTTGCCGAAGCCATGTCCAAGCCCCTGGGGCAGCCCATCATCGTGGAAAACCGCACTGGTGCATCAGGCATGCTGGGAACCGATGCGGTGGCCAAGTCCGCACCCGATGGGTATACCGTGGCAGTGTCTTTAAGCACTTCGTTGCTGATCAACCAGTTTCTGTACTCCAAGATGAGCTACAAGCCGCTGGAGGACTTGATCATGTTGTCGCAACTGGTCAAGGCTGGAACCACACTGGTGGTGCATCCATCCGTGCCGGCCAACACCATGAAAGAGCTGCTGGCATGGGTCAAGTCCCAAAAGGGTAAGGTAGCTTATGGAAGCTGGGGCGTGGGCTCTTACGCGCATTTAGCAGGTGCTTATATGAGTATCACCCAGAACGCTGACATGAACCACATTGCCTACAAGGGAGAGGCTCCCATGCTGCAAGAGCTGATTGGTGGGCAGCTTCAGCTGTGCTTTGCTGGCGCACAGGGCACCAAGCCGTTTATTGATGCTGGCCGTCTCAAAGCGATTGGTGTGACGGGAAGAGATCGTATGGAGGTGCTGCCCAATCTGCCAACGATTTATGAGCAGGGCGTCACCGATGACGTCTACGAGTTGACAGGATGGGTAGGCATGGCAGTACCCGCCAAAACCCCTAAGCCTGTTGTCGACAAACTGTATGCTGCGTTGCAGGTGGCTGCCAACCAGCCCAAAGTCGCAAGCATGCTCAAAGCCACAGGATTCCTGCCACATTTCAGCAGCCCTGAAGACTTCGCCCAGTCCTACGCGGCAGAGATGCCGGTCTGGCGGCGTCTGGTTGAAGTGGCAGGTGCTCGCGTGGACTAGCGCAAGCAGAACGCCATCTACCAATGCAGTGCAGCTCTGGCACTCTCTTTGCAGTGCGTGGCATGCGGCGTTCTTTTACTCACATCACAGGGGCCACAGTCTTAATGCTGTGCTCTGACCTCAAAGTAGCAGCCGTCCTCACCACCCAGGCCTTGCATGCCTGCTTCTGAAGCTGCGCGTGCAGCTTTCATCCAGCGCTGATAGGTCGACTTGGCCTCTTCAGTGATTTCTTCGGGGGGAGCGTCTTCGAGGCTTTCGAGCAAGCGCAGCGCCTCGGCCACATTGGCTTCACCACCCAGTTGGCGGCACAGGGTGCGCGCATAGCGATGTTCAGCGCGCAGTCGCTCTGGCTCAGGCAAGCTGGGGTAGTCGCACAGTGCGACAGTGAATGGAGAGATTTCTGGTGCGTTTTCGGTTGCAAACATGAATATGTATAAAACAACAGTGACTGTATGAATGTACAGTAAATTGTGTGAAGTGTGCAAATTTTTTCTACGTGCATTCACTAGGCTTGCACTTCACGCGGGCGACAGGGGAGGCATTCGCACTGCTTGCACAATGAAGGCTGTGGTCGTAAATGACCGTTTTCACAACTTGGTCAGGAGAGAGAATTCATGACACGCAGCGTGCAACAACTGTTTGACCTCACAGGAAAAACTGCTTTGGTGACTGGTGGCTCACGCGGGCTGGGCTTGCAAATGGCACAGGCTTTGGGGGAAGCGGGTGCTCGCGTGGTGCTGACATCGCGCAAGTCGGCAGACCTGGAACAGGCAGCCTCGCAGTTGCATGCCCAGGGTATTGATGCGCAGTGGATCGCTGCTGATTGTGCAGATGAGCAAGATATTCAGCGTCTGGTTCAGGAGGCGCTGGAGCGAGTGGGGCAGATCGATATTTTGGTGAACAACGCAGGTGCCAGTTGGGGCGCTGCTGCTGAGGACTACACTGCTGCTGCCTGGGACAAAGTGATGAATCTGAACATCCGTGGCTATTTTTTGCTGAGCCAGGCCGTAGCCAAGGCCTGCATGCTGGAGCGCGGAGGACGCATTATCAATCTTGCGTCGATTGCGGGTCTGGGTGGCAACCCGATTGAAATGAAAACTATTGCCTACAACACTTCCAAAGGTGCGGTGATCAATTTCACCCGGGCATTGGCAGCAGAATGGGGGCCACGCAATATCAATGTGAATGCGATTTGCCCTGGTTTTTTCCGCACCAAGATGGCAGAGGTTTTGATTGATTCTATGGGCGAGGCGAATATGGCCAGCCGCGCACCTTTGCGACGTCTGGGTGATGATGAAGCACTCAAAGGTGTGACTGTGCTGTTGGCAAGCGATGCGGGCAAGCACATCACAGGTCAGTGGGTAGCTGTGGACGGTGGAGTGAGTGCGGTTTTGGGTTGAGCGTCAGAATCAGGCATCGCAGATCAAGAGTGTTGCCATCACTTGAATGTGACAACGTTTAGGCGATGACCGGTCTGATGCACCGCTATGCTTGCTGCCATTTCATTGAACAGCCCACGGAGACAATTATGCTGAGTTTTGGTGCTCACCCCATTCCATTTGTGAACCATCTGGGTTTCACTTTGCACAAAATGGAAAATGGTGAATCGGAGCTGCACTACACCGCACAGCCTGAGCATTTGAATACTTTTGACGTGACCCATGGCGGTGCCAGCATGACCCTCATGGACGTGACCATGGCAGTTGCCGCACGCAGCCTGGAGAGTGATGACTTTGGTTGTGTCACCATCGAGATGAAAACCAGTTTCATGCAGGCCGCGCGTGGCCCACTGGTGGCTAAAGGGCTGGTACTGCATCGAACCAAGACCATGGCCTACTGCGAAGGCAAAGTCTATGACAGTGAAGGCCGACTGTGTACGCATGCCACTGGTACGTTCAAGTACATGCCGCGCACTGTCAAGCCCGGGCAAAAGCCGGGTGCCACGCAAACCGTGATCGCGACAGACTAAGTCCATGGTCAGCGTGAACTGCTGGCTTTGGGATATGCAATCTGCTGCCAAATCTTGCTAAGCAAGTGCAGGCAACCATGTAGAGGGAGACAAGCTATGCCACGTAACCAACAGATACTGCTCGACAATCGTCCCCAGGGCGAGGCCACAGTCAGCAATTTCAAGCTGGTGGAAACTGACACCCCCGCACTCCAGGATGGACAAGTGCTGGTACGTCACCATTACCTGAGCCTGGATCCCTATATGCGGGGGCGCATGAATGACAGCAAAAGCTATGCGGCCTGCCAGCCGTTGGGTGAAGTTATGCTGGGCGGCACCGTTGGGGAGGTGGTCGAGAGCCGTCATCCCAAGTTCCAGGAGGGTGATCGAGTCGTCGGCATGGGTGGCTGGCAAAGTTACAGCGTGGTGGATGCAGATGTTCCCGGCATGTTGCGCAAGGTGGATACCCAGCATGTTCCGCTGTCTTACTACCTGGGGGCGGTCGGCATGCCTGGCGTTACCGCATGGTACGGTCTGGTGAAAATCATCAACCCCAAAGCGGGCGAGACTGTGCTTGTAAGTGCGGCAACAGGCGCAGTAGGCAGCGCTTTCGCGGCCCTGGCCAAGGCGCGTGGTTGCCGAGTTGTCGGCATTGCGGGCGGCCCAGAAAAGTGTGCCTATGCCACCAGTGAACTGGGCTTTGATGCCTGTATTGATTACCGTGCGCATAGCGACATCAAAGCCATGTCCCAGGCTTTGAAACAGGCCTGCCCAGACGGTATTGACGGCTACTTTGAAAACGTGGGGGGCTACATTCTGGATGCAGTGCTTCTGCGAGCAAATGCGTTTGCCCGGGTTGCGGTGTGCGGCATGATTGCTGGTTACGACGGGCAGCCATTGCCCTTACAGAATCCGTCGCTGATTTTGATCAACCGTATGAAGGTTGAAGGCTTTATCGTGAGCGAGCACATGGAAGTGTGGCCTGAGGCATTGAGCGAGCTGGGGAGTTTGGTTGCGCAAGGCAAGTTACGCCCACGTGAGAGCGTGGCACAAGGTCTGGAGCGGGCCCCCGAAGCTTTTTTAGGTTTGCTCAAGGGAAAGAACTTTGGCAAACAGCTGGTCAAGCTGTTCTGAAAACCCATTGCGAGGCAGCCATTGGCTGCCTTTTTTTGCAGCACGTGTAAACAGACCGGCAAAAGGAGACACCGATGTTGAATGGATTGGCAGGTAAAACCGCAGTGCTGACCGGCGCAGGGTCAGGCTTTGGCTGGGAGTGCATGTGCATTGCAGCCAAGGCTGGCATGCAACTGGTGCTTGTGGATGTGCAAGCAGACGCACTGGCTGCATCGGCTGAGCGCGCCCGCAGCTTGGGTGCTGCACATGTGATGGCCTGCAAGGTGGATGTGGGCAACGCGCAGGCGATGGAGGCGCTGGCTGCCGAAGTGAAAGACAGCTTCGGCGCACCGCACTTTGTGTTCAACAACGCAGGAGTTGGTGGCTCGGGAGGATTGCTGTGGGAGCAATCTGTGCGTGATTGGGAGTGGGTGCTGAATGTCAACCTCTGGGGGGTGATCCATGGTGTACGCGTTTTTACCCCCATGATGCTGGATGCAGCGGCACAGGATCCGACATGGCAAGGTCACATTGTCAACACAGCCAGCATGGCAGGTCTGCTGGCACCTCCCAATATGGGGGTATACAACGTGAGCAAGCATGCAGTGGTTAGCTTGACAGAGACGCTTTATCAGGATCTGCGGTTGGTGACCGATCAGCTCCATTGCAGCGTGTTGTGCCCCTACTTTGTGCCGACTGGCATCGCCAACAGTGAACGCAATCGACATGATGTGGTGGATGTCAGCCAACTGACAGCCAGTCAGAAAATTGCCCGGGCCATGACACAGAAGGCGGTTAGTTCAGGCAAAGTTTCGGCACAGGATATTGCCAGCAAAGTGTTTGCTGCCATGGCTGATAACCAGTTCTATATCTTCAGCCATCCCCATGCGCTGGGTAACGTCAGGGTTCGCATGGAAGACATTCTGGAATTGCAAAACCCCAGAGATGCTTTTTCGGATCGCCCTGAAGTGGGGGCGCAGTTGCGTGCCGCATTGCGCGGAACTTTAGCTGCCTAAAGCGCTCCTTCCCTCCCGGAATGCCCTGCAATGCGGGGCTTTTTTGCAGGTAGGCATACGATTTGCAAAGGGATTAGCGAGCTTGCTGATGCTCAAGTGCTGGCGCAGTGTTACAACGCAGAGCCTTGCTGGCAAGCCGAGCATTTTTCCAAGCATTTCAAGCACTGCCAGCCATGAATTTACCCATTCCGGCCCCTCGCTTTACAGAAGAGCAACATTCGGGGTTGAGAATGGCAACGTTTTCGAATCATTGATTGTCCCCATGACGTTTCCTTTAGCCTCTCTACGTGTCACCCATCGCCCGTTACACAGTTTTTCTTCCGGGCTGCAGCTGCATCGTAGAGCCAGGCTGGCAGCTCTGGTTCTCGGCGCAAGCTTGCTTGCGGCCTGTGGAAAGGACAGCACTGCGCCTGCAGTTCAGGCTGAGGCTACTCAGGTGGGTGTGGTGGTGCTGCAAAAGCAAAGCCAGATGCTGGACACCAGCTTGCCAGGACGCACGAGTGCATTTTTGAGTGCCGAAGTTCGCCCCCAGGTTAGCGGCATAGTGCAAAAACGCCTGTTTACCGAAGGTGGCATGGTCAAGCAAGGCCAGCCGTTGTACCAACTTGATGCAGCCAGTCTGCGTGCTGCTGAAGCCAGTGCCAGCGCCGCACTGGCCAAGGCTGAAGCCAGCCAGCAGACACTGGAAGCCACTGCACGCCGCAATGCAGAGCTGGTCAAGATCACCGCCATCAGTCAGCAGGCTTACGAAGAAAGCCAGGCTGCAGCCAAGCAAGCGCGTGCCGACGTGGCCGTTGCCAGGGCCAGCCTTGAAAATGCACGCATCAATCTGAAATACAGTCGCATTGAAGCACCGATCTCGGGACGTATCAGCATCTCCAGCGTCACTCCGGGGGCGCTGGTCACTGCCAACCAGACAGCCCCCTTGACCGAGATCGTGCAGCTGGATCCCATGTATGTGGACTTTACCCAGTCATCGGCCGAGCTGTTGCAACTGCGCAATGACTGGGCTGCAGGTCGCTATCAAAAACTGGAAGGCGATGAAATGCCCGTGCGCATTCGTCTTGAGGATGGCAGTCTCTACGGGCATGAAGGCAAGTTGCAGTTCTCGGGGCTGATCGTCAACAGCACCATGGGCACAGTCACACTGCGGGCCGTGGTGCCCAATCCCGATGGAATTTTGATGCCCGGCATGTTTGTACAGGCGCAACTGCCAACAGGATTGGCTCCAGAGGCCATTTTGGTGCCCCAGCAATCCGTGACCCGCGATTTGACAGGCCGTGCCAATGTGATGGTCGTCAACAGCGATAACGTGGTGGAAAAACGCATGGTGGAGCTCAGTCGTGCCATGGGCGCGAACTGGTTGCTCGACAGTGGTTTGCAGGCAGGTGAGCGCGTGGTGGTCGATGGTTTTCAGCGCATCAAGCCAGGCGATGTGGTCGCACCTGTCGAAGTTGACATGAGCGCCAAGAAAGGCACTCAGCCCGTTGATCCGCAAGCTGCAGCCGCCCAATTGCGCGCTGCTGTGCAGAACAAATAAGCGGGAAGAGATCGCAACATGGCGCAGTTTTTTATCAACCGACCTATTTTTGCGTGGGTCATTGCCATCGTCATCATGCTGGCGGGGGCGTTGTCCATTTTCACGCTGCCGCTGGAGCAGTACCCGGATATTGCTCCACCGCGCGTGACCATCAGTGCGCAGTACACCGGAGCATCGGCGGAGACCGTGGAAAATTCGGTCACCCAGATCATTGAGCAGCAGCTCAAAGGCATCGACAACATGCTCTATATGAGCTCCACCTCTGATGCCTCTGGCCGTTCGCGCACCACATTGACGTTTGCGCCCGGCACCAATATTGACGTGGCCCAGGTGCAGGTGCAAAACAAGTTGCAGGCGGCAATGAACCGTTTGCCTGATGCGGTGAAAAGCCGCGGCGTTTTTGTGAACAAAGGCGGTCAGGACTTTCTGGTCACCTACAGTTTTTACTCTACCGATGCATCAATGACGCAGGTAGATATTGGTGACTACCTGAACTCCAACCTGGTGGATGTGCTGGGCCGACTGGATGGCGTGGGCGACATCAACGTCTTTGGTACCAACTACGCCATGCGTATCTGGATGGATCCAGCATTGATGCAGAAGTATGCCTTGATGCCATCGGATCTCATCACTGCGCTCAATGCCCAGAATGCACAGGTGTCTGCGGGTCAGCTGGGAGCCTTGCCTGCGGTGGAGAACCAGCAGATCAATGCCACCATTACCGCGCGCACCAAACTGCAAACGGTGGATCAGTTCGAGGACATTGTGCTCAAGGCGTCGTCGGATGGGTCGGTGGTAACGATCAAAGATGTTGCACGGGTGGAACTGGGGGCGGATAACCTGACAGTGAAGGCCAAACTCAATGGCATGGCGGGTGCCGGTATGGGCATTGTGTTGGCCGATGGCGCCAATGCCATGGAAGTCTCCGATGCTGTGAGTGCCAAGCTGGCAGAACTCAAGCCCTTCTTCCCCAATGAGATTGATTATTTCGTCAGCTCGGATTCCACACCGTTTGTTCGCGCTTCCATTCAGGAGGTGGTGAAGGCATTGGGCGAAGCCATGCTGCTGGTGGTGATCGTGATGTTCATCTTCCTGCAGAATTTCCGCGCCACCTTGATTCCTGCCATTGCAGTGCCGGTGGTGCTGCTGGGTACCTTTGGAGTGCTGGCTGCGGCAGGATACTCCATCAATACCTTGACTATGTTTGCAATGGTGCTGGCTATCGGTCTGCTGGTCGACGATGCAATTGTGGTTGTGGAGAACGTTGAGCGGGTGATGCACGAAACCGGCTTGTCGGCCAAGGAGGCCACCAAGAAGTCGATGCAGGAAATCACATCGGCGCTGATCGGTATTGGTGTGACGCTTTCTGCCGTGTTTGTGCCAATGGCGTTCTTCGGAGGTTCAACGGGTGTGATCTACCGACAGTTCTCCATCACCATCGTTGCAGCCATGGCGTTTTCGGTGTTTGTGGCGCTGACACTCACGCCCGCCCTGTGTGCGACGATCCTGAAACCGCCATCCAACCACGGTCATGAAAAGATCGTGCGCCGTGGCCTGCTGGGCTTGAATGACCGTTTTTTCCGCTGGTTCAATCATCACTTTGATGCCACTGCGCTGCGCTATCAGAATGGTGTGGCCTGGGGGCTGCAGCGTGCCAAGCGCATGATGCTGATTTTCCTGGCGGTGCTGGCTGCGGTGTGGTTGCTGATGAAGACATTGCCCACATCTTTCCTGCCTGATGAAGACCAGGGCTTTGTGAGCGTGAATATCAACTTGCCAGCAGGAGCTGCCGATGCGCGCTTGCAGGAGGTTCTGGATCAGGTGCGTGTGTATTTTGAGCAGCAAGAGGATGTGATCAGCTTCAACCAGGTGTCCGGTCTCAGCGGTGACCAGAGTTCAGCGCGCGGATTTGTGCGGCTCAAGCCTTGGGCAGATCGTCCACTGCCTTCGCAATCTGCAGCAGCCATCGCACACAGAGCTACGCAAGAGCTGGCAGCAATTCGTGATGCCCGCATTTTTGTGATGCAGCCTCCAGCCGTGCGGGGCCTGGGCTCGAATGCAGGCTTTAACTTCATGCTCAAGGATTTGAACGGCATGGGCCATGATGCATTGCTGGCAGCCAAGGACCGCTTCCTCTCCGAGGCACGCAAGCGTCCGGAGCTGACCAGTGTGCGCACCACCAATCTGGACGATGCCACAGAGCTTCGCCTGGACATAGATGACCGCAAGGCGGCTGCCTTGAATCTCTCATACAGCGATATCAACAGCGTGCTCTCCAGCGCCATGGGTGGCACCTATGTGAATGACTTCCTGAACAATGGGCGCGTCAAGCGTGTCTACATCCAGGGTGATGCGCCGCACCGCATGCTTCCACAGGACATTGCCAAGTGGAGTGTGCGCAACAAGAACGGTGAGATGGTGCCTTTCAGTGCGTTTTCCACCTCACATTGGGCTTATGGTTCTCCGCAGCTGATGCGCTACAACGGTGCGCCAGCCTTTGAAATCGTGGGCAATGCAGCGCCGGGCATCAGCTCTGGTGTGGCCATGCAGATTGTGGAGGACATCCTCAAGGAAATGCCTAACGGTATTGGCTATGAATGGACCGGAGCATCGCTGCAAGAGCGCCAATCCGGTGCGCAAGCTCCTTTGCTGTATGCGATATCGATTCTGTTCGTGTTCCTGTGTCTGGCGGCGTTGTACGAAAGCTGGACGGTGCCACTGTCGGTGATGCTGGCTGTGCCGCTGGGCGTGGTCGGGGCATTGCTGGCAACCTATACACGGGGGTTGACGAATGACGTGTATTTCCAGGTTGGTTTGTTGACCACGGTGGGGCTGGCGTCCAAGAACGCGATTTTGATTGTGGAGTTTGCGGTGCAGCTGCAAGAGCAGGGCAAGAGCCTGTTCAATGCCACCGTGGAAGCAGTGCGCATGCGTTTGCGTCCCATTTTGATGACTTCCCTGGCCTTTGGCTTCGGTGTGGTACCACTGGCAATTGGTTCTGGTGCAGGCGCTGGTGGCCGCAATGCGATTGGTACGGCGGTACTGGGTGGCACAGTAGCTTCCACTGTGCTGGGCCTGTTTATGGTGCCCGTATTCTTCTTGTTGGTGCGTAGCTGGTTCAAGAGTCGCTCACGCACGGATGACAACACTTCGGTCGCACAGGAAAAACACGCATGAAAAAAAAGATGAATATGCGACCTGTTGCGGTCGCAGCGCTGGCAGGCATGCTGCTGTCGGCCTGTAATTTGGCTCCCAAGTATGAGCAACCTGTGGCCCAAGTGCCTGAAAACTTTTCTGCTCAGACAGGTACCAGCTTGCAAGCCAATGCAATTTCATTGAGCTATGCCCAGGCGCAAGACTGGATTCAGAACCCAAAACTGCGCGAGGTGATTGCGCTGGCACTCAGCCACAACCGGGATCTGCGTGTGGCGGTGGACAACATTGAGAAAGCACGCGCCCAGTACGGCATCACGCGTGCCGACCTGCTGCCCGGTATCACTGCTCAAGGCCAGGGTACGCGCAGCCGTACCAGTGCGGACTTGAGCAGCAATGGCCAATCCACCATCAGTGAGCAATACACGGCGCAACTGGGCTTTACGAGCTACGAGATTGATTTCTGGGGCCGTGTGCGCAATCTCAGCGAAGCGGGCCTGCAGGCTTTTTTGCAGTCAGAGGACAACCAGCGCAATGTTCAAATTGGCCTGGTGGCTGATGTGAGCAATGCCTGGCTGACCCTGGCCGCTGATATGGCGCGTTTGCAGTTGGCGCAAGATACGCTAGCCAGTCGAGAGAAAGCTTATGCGTTGACCAAGCGCATGTTTGAAATTGGTTCTACCTCCGGTCTGGTGCTGGCGCAAAATCTCTCGACTGTTGAGACGGCGCGTGCAGACGTTGCAGCCTACACTTCGCAGGTGGCGCGCGACCGCAATGCGCTGCAGTTGCTGGTGGGCGGCGTGCTGTCTGCTGATGTGCTGCCCAGTGCGCAAACTCTGACGTTAGCTGAGCCTGACAATCTGGCACTGTTACCGGTGCCGCAAGACTTGCCCTCGAGCGTGTTGCTGCAACGCCCTGATGTGCAATCTGCGGAGCACAACTTGCGTGCCATGAATGCCAATATCGGTGCTGCTCGCGCGGCCATGTTCCCTTCCATCACGCTGACAGGCAGTGTGGGCTCGGGCAGCCGAGAGCTGGATCAGTTGTTTGGTGCTGGCAACGGTACGTGGAGTTTTATGCCCCAAATCAGGCTGCCCATTTTTGATGGGGGGCGTTTGCGTGCAGGTGTGCATGTTGCCGAGGCCAACCAACGCATTGCCATCTCCCAATATGAAAAAGCGGTGCAAACTGCCTTCAAGGAGGTGGCTGATGCATTGGCTGATCGTGCGCAATGGGGAGAGCGCCTGGGGGCGCAAGCTGGCATGGTGCAAGCTACGCAAAAAGCGTTCGAATTGTCGGAAGCCCGCTTTCAGGCTGGAGTGGATAACTACCTGACGGTGCTGGATGCACAGCGAAGCCTTTACGCAGCACAGCAGACACTGATCAGCCTGCGCCTGGCAGAGCAAATCAACCGAGTGACCTTGTGGAAAGCACTGGGGGGGCAGGAGCGCTTGGCGGAGTCAGCTGCTCAATGATGCAAGCGCTGCAGTGCCACTGCAGCACAAACAAAAAGGCCGATTTGCAAGAGATGTTGCAGATCGGCCTTTTTGCATAGTGCTTGATGCGCGGGTCACATGGCAGCCGGCAAACGGTAAATTGCCTTGGCGATGAAATGGCGTTGAACATCGCCGGTAGGCGTTGCTTCCATGCCTTGTAGTGTGCATGTTGCGGTGCAAAAAATGCTGCTGTCTGACGATGAAAGTTTCTGTATTTAAGAAAAATGTATTGAAAAATTAATCTTTTAAAGCAAAATTTGCTGCATGGATAAAATTGACAGAAAAATTATCGAGCAATTGCAGCGCAATGCACGCGCCAGCTTGCAAGAGATCGGGCAGGCAGTTGGCCTGAGCCCCTCACCATGCTGGACGCGTATCAAGCGCATGGAAGATGAAGGGGTGATTGAGGGCTATACGGTGCGTCTGAATCCCCAGGCATTGGGCTTGAACGACACTGTGTTGCTCATGGTCACACTCAACAGCCACAGTGACAACACGCTGGAAAAATTCGGTGAGCAATTGGCAACTATTCCCGAGGTTGTGGAAGCACACTTGGTCTCCGGTACATACGATTATCTGCTGCGTGTGATGGTGAAAGACACGCGCGACTATGAGCGCTTATTGCGTGAGAAGCTTTACAAGATCAAAGGCATACAGCACAGCCAGTCCATGTTCGTGCTGCGCACTTTGAAGCGTGCCGAGATGCCTTTGGGCGCATGAGCTGGCTTTATGAAGCATTGATCACGATGGTCAAGTCCGGTGCTTACAAGGCTCAGCCTTTGCCCGTAATGAGAAGTCGTGCTGGTTAAAGTCTGTGGCAAACCTCCAGCGACACGCTTGAATGATGGTTGCATCAGCAGATGGGTATGCCACGGTAAGAAAAGAAAACGCTTACAAATTCTGCGTGTTTATGCGCAAAAGGCATCGATCGATGCAAAAGAATAGGGTCATGCCCAACTGCGTTGGCAAGCGGGCTGAGGGGCTTTAAAAAGATGTTTCTCCTCTGGGTGCACCCAAAAAGTGCGGCTTGAATCGCTTGCACCCAAGAGGTGTGCGCATGCACTACTGTGGTGCGGATGCGCCAGGCGGATGCCTTCCTTACCGATAATATTTACCCAAGTCATTCAACGGGCTGGCATTCCGTCCCGCTTGCTTGAAAACCCTCTATGAATTTGCGCCACTGCATTCCATAAGCATGGGGTGGTTGCATGCGATGGCACATCCACGCAATACGGGCGTGATTACGCATCGCTTCAACGTACACATTTTTTCTTCAGGAGATTTCTGAGATGCAAGATCTTCAAGTTTTGCCGCCTCAGCGCATTGGTGTGCCAAAGGAAACCTATCCTTTGGAAAAGCGCGTGGCCACGGTGCCCGATGTGGTGGAGAAGCTGATCAAGCTGGGCTTTGCCGTAGTGGTGGAGTCTGGTGCTGGCGATGCAGCCAATTTCAGCGATGCAGCCTATCGCGCGGCTGGCGCTGAAGTTGTGGCCGATGCTGCTGCACTTTGGGCAAGTTCCGACATCGTTTTCAAGGTGCGCCCACCCAGTTCGGCGGAGTTGGCCTTGATGCGCGAAGGTACCACGCTGATTGATTTCATCTGGCCCGCGCAGAACCCGGACTTGATGCAGCAACTGGCAGCTAAGAAGGCAACGGTGCTGGCAATAGACTGCCTGCCCCGTACGCTCAGCCGCGCGCAGAAAATGGACGCGCTGACCTCGACGGCAGGGGTATCCGGTTACCGAGCAGTGATTGAGGCGGCGAATGCCTTTGGCCGCTATTTCAATGGACAGATCACGGCAGCTGGCAAGGTGCCTCCTGCCAAGGTGTTCATTGCCGGAGCTGGAGTGGCTGGTTTGGCTGCCATCGGCACTGCTGCCAATCTGGGGGCCATCGTGCGTGCCAACGACACGCGTGCAGAGGTGGCAGATCAGGTCAAATCCCTGGGCGGCGAGTTCGTCAAGGTGGACTATGAAGAAGATGGCTCAGGCGGTGGCGGTTATGCCAAGGTCATGAGCGAAGGCTTTCAGGCTGCGCAGCGTGCCATGTACGCTGAACAGGCCAAGGACGCGGACATCATCATCACCACAGCGCTGATCCCGGGCAAGCCTGCGCCCAAGCTGATCACGGCAGAGATGGTGCAAAGCATGAAGCCCGGCAGCGTGATTGTGGACATGGCCGCAGAGCAGGGCGGCAACTGTGAGCTGACAGTTCCTAATGAAGCCGTAGTGCGTCATGGGGTGACCATCATTGGTTATACCGATCTGGCTTCACGCCTGGCCAAGCAGTCCTCCACGCTGTACGCCACCAACTTGCTGCGTCTGACGGAAGAGTTGTGCAAGGCCAAGGATGGGCAAGTTGTGGTGAACATGGAAGACGATGCCATCCGTGGCCTCACCGTGATCAAGCAAGGCGAAATCACCTGGCCTGCGCCACCTTTGAAGGCCGCACCTGCGCCAGCACCCAAACCCGCTACGGCACCGGCAGAAGCCAAGAAGGGTGGTCACGGCCATGGCAGCACCGGGCCATTGCCTGCCAAAACACTGGCGGTGATTTTTGCGATTGCGGCGGTCGCTTTCTGGTTCATTGGTGCCTATGCACCAGCAGCCTTCCTGGGGCATTTCACTGTGTTTGTGCTGGCCTGCTTTATTGGCTACATGGTGGTGTGGAACGTGACGCCTGCGCTGCATACACCGTTGATGAGTGTGACCAACGCCATCTCTTCCATCATCGCGATTGGCGCGCTGGTACAGATCGCATCGCCGGCTGCAGGAAGCGATGGGCGTCCTGACAGCCTGATTACATGGCTGGCGTTTGCCGCGCTGGTGCTCACAGCCGTCAACATGTTTGGCGGCTTTGCCGTGACACGCCGCATGCTTGCCATGTTCCGCAAGTAAGAAGAACAACAACAAGAGGAAACCATTGAAATGTCCCAAAGTCTTGCAACCGTAGCCTATCTGGGCGCGGCTATTTTGTTTATCTTGAGCCTGGGTGGCTTGTCCAATCCGGAAACCTCGCGCCGCGGTAACCTGTTCGGCATGCTCGGCATGGCACTGGCCATTCTGGCGACTGTGTTTGGTCCCCGTGTGACGGCCGATGGTGTGGCATGGATCATCGCTGCGCTGGTAATCGGCGGCGGTATTGGCCTTTATGCGGCCAAGACCGTAAAGATGACGCAGATGCCTGAGCTTGTGGCCTTGATGCACAGCTTGGTGGGTATGGCTGCGTGTCTGGTGGGTTTTGCCAGTTATGTGGATACGTCGATCCAGTTGGAGGGTGCGGAAAAAGTCATCCATGAAGTTGAAATCTACGTCGGTATTCTGATCGGTGCCGTCACGTTCTCGGGCTCCTTGATTGCCTTTGGCAAGCTCAATGGCAAGATTGGCGGCAAGCCTTTGCTGCTGCCCGCTCGCCACTGGCTGAATCTGGTGGCATTGCTGGTGGTGATCTACTTTGGTCGTGAATTCATGAACGCGCCGACGGTGCAAGCGGGCATGCCTGCGCTGATTGTCATGACCGTGATTGCCTTGCTGTTTGGCGTGCACATGGTGATGGCTATTGGTGGAGCGGACATGCCCGTGGTGGTGTCCATGCTCAACAGCTACTCGGGCTGGGCGGCAGCGGCCACCGGCTTCATGCTGAGTAACGATTTGCTGATCGTGACGGGGGCGCTGGTGGGCTCTTCAGGTGCCATCCTGAGCTACATCATGTGTCAGGCCATGAATCGCAACTTCATCAGCGTGATTGCTGGCGGCTTCGGCTCTGGTGCACCCAAGAAGGCCGCAGCTGGCGGTGCTGCGCAGCCGCAAGGTGAGGCGATTGCCGTGTCCAGCCAGGAAACAGCCGAGATGCTGCGCGATGCCAAGCGCGTGATCATCGTGCCTGGTTATGGCATGGCGGTGGCTCAGGCCCAGCACACCGTTTATGAAATCACCAAGACGCTGCGTGAAAAAGGCGTGCAGGTCGAATTTGCCATTCACCCTGTGGCAGGCCGCATGCCGGGTCACATGAATGTGTTGCTGGCCGAAGCCAAGGTCCCGTATGACATCGTCATGGAGATGGACGAAATCAACGAAGACTTCCCAGAGGCAGATGTCGCCATGGTGATTGGTGCCAATGACATCGTGAACCCTTCTGCATTGGATGATCCTGAAAGCCCGATTGCTGGTATGCCGGTGTTGGAAGTGTGGAAGGCCAAGAACTCCATTGTGATGAAGCGCTCCATGGCTTCGGGCTATGCAGGAGTGGACAACCCGCTGTTCTACAAAGACAACAACCGCATGCTGTTTGGTGATGCCAAGAAGATGCTGGATGAGGTGCTGACGGCCTTGAGAGGCTAAGCTTTAGCAGCAGGCCTAGTACAAAAAGCCCGGGGGTGACCCCGGGCTTTTTTATGGTCTGGCGAATAGGCCAAGTGTGCGTGCCTTGCTAGCTGAAAACATTGGGTATGGCCTGCCGGATTGCTGCGCACAAGGCATGCAGATGTTCGTGCAACGACTGGAGCTGGCCTAGCAGCGTGGCTTCTGCCCCATTTTCACTGCCGATCAAAGACTGTATCTGCAGGGCATACGCGGCTACTTGCCTAGCACCGACATTCACTGCCGCTCCCACCAGTGCATGCGTCTGTGTGTGCATTTGCGCGATGTTGTTACGCTGTAGCGACTCGTTCAGCGCCTGCAGCTGGGAGGGCGCATCGTTGACGAATTGGCGCAGCATTTCGCGGTATGTGGCTTGTCGACCTCCAAAGTGGCGCAGACCCTCAGTGACATCCAGGCCTTCAATATTCGCTAGCAGCGTCGCCAGGATGGGGCGCCCCTTGCCGGGAGCGTGTGTATTACCAGCAGGCGTTGCGGCGGCAGGTGCAGTCAATTCTGTACTGGGTTTGGCCACAATCCACTTGCGTAGGGTTTCGCGTAAACGTTCTGGATCAATCGGCTTGCTGACAAAGTCGCACATGCCTGCAGCTTTGCATCGTTGCAGATCGCTTTCCATCTGGTTGGCTGTCATTGCAATGATGGGAATGCCAGCCCATACAGGATTGCGGCGTATGGACTGGGTAGCAGCCAAACCATCCATGATGGGCATATGCATGTCCATAAAGATACCGTCATAGTGCTTCCGCGTCATCATGTCGAGCGCGATCTGACCATTCTCGGCCACGTCGACTTGCAGGCCAATGCCTAAATCTTCGAGCAAACCTATGGCCACTTCGCGGTTGATCTCGATGTCTTCGACCAGCAAAAGGTGTGCGCCTGCGCTGCGGCGCAATGATTCATTGCTAAGCCCTGTACCGGATGTTGCTGTCGATACTGAAGCAGTGCTGCGCGCATGCAGGGCTTGGCGCAGACTGTGGGCGTTGAAGGGCTTGGGCAGGATGGAGCGGAAACCGCTTGGGGGCTGCTGCAATGCCGACCTTGAGGCCGAAAGCAATACGAGTTGAGGTCTGTTTTCGAGGGGCAGAGCCTGGATCTGGGCGGCCGAATGTATGCCGTCCCAGGGCTGCATCAACTCGTCCAGCATCACGCAGTCAAAAGCAGCTCCAGCAGTTTGTGCATTGCGCAATGTCTGCATGGCTTCAGGCCCACTAGCTACACCGCAGGCTTGAATGTCAGCGTCTCTGAGCAGGCGAACCAGAATCTCACGGGCCGTACTGTTGTCATCAACCACCAACACACGTGTGGGGGTGCCAGTCTGGTACAGCGGGGTATGTACACAATCTTGATCTGCTTGGCATCCCAGTTCAACCTCGCACCAGAAGTCAGAGCCCACACCTTCAATGGATTGGACGCCAACTTGCCCATGCATGAGCAGCGCCAGTTGGCGTGTGATGGCCAGACCCAGTCCTGTGCCTCCATATTGACGTGAGATGGAGGCATGGGTTTGCACAAAGTTCTGGAACAGCAATGACTGCTTGTCAGCGGGAATGCCGATGCCTGTGTCGCGCACGCCCAGTCGCAGGCGCACCTTGCCGACACTGTGGCTGACGGGGTACAGGTAGATGACAACCTCACCGCGCTGGGTGAACTTCAGCGCATTGGTGGCAAAGTTCAGAAGGATTTGAGACAGACGCAAGGGGTCACCCACCAAGGCCCAGGGAACATCGGCGTGCACATCGGTAACCAGTTCCAGACCTTGATCCACGGCTTTGTCGCTGACCAGAGTGACCACATTGTCGAGCACATCAGACAGTGCAAAAGGCACCTGTTCCAGCGACAGCTGACCTGCTTCGATCTTGCTGAAATCCAAGATGTCGTTGATCAGACCCAGCAAGTGCTGCGCAGAATGCACGACCTTGTTCAGCTGTGCCTGCTGTGCGGGTTGCATGTCACCACGCATAGCCAGTCGAGTCATGCCCAGGATGGCATTCAGTGGGGTGCGGATTTCATGGCTCATATTGGCCAGAAACTCTGTCTTGGCCTTGCTGGCGGAGTCAGCACTGTGCTTGGCGTGACGCAATTCTTCAGTCAGACGCACCAAGCTTGACTGCATGTACGCCAGGCGCGCAATGATGGTGTGGGCTGACGCAGTCTTTGCGCTTTGCACTGTTTGTGAAAAGTCTCCCTGGGCGATTCGGCTGATCGTTTGGTGGACTTCGTCAATCGGTGCGCCCAACGCTGTATCCAAGCGTTGGATGAAGGTGTTGAAATTATCAATAAGATCTTCAAACTCTTTCCAGGGCGATGCAGGGAGCCGCAAAGAGAGATCTGCGCCATCTGTGGCAATGTCACGCAAGGCGTTGCGCAGTCCGTAGAGTGGCTCCATGATGACCCAGCGCATCACGGCGCAAAGCGCGCCGACGATGACCAGATTCATGAGCAAAATGAGTGTGAACAGGCGAATGGCCTCGCGCTGCAACGCCTGATCAATAAACCGGGATGAAGCGCTGATCTGAACCATCCCCAGTGGTTCAGCGATATTCCCATCAATGATGCTCAGTGGAAATTCGTGCGGGAAATCGCCTGTTGATGCAAAGGCCTGGTTACTATCGTGTGACCAGATCTCGGGGTAGACCGCATCGGGGGGCGCGCTGTAGAGCAGCCGGTGTTTGTCGTCGTACACCGCAATGCCTGTAATCGCTGGATTACCCAGTTCTGCATCTACGATCTGCCGAACCTGATCGTCGTCGAAACGCCAGATGACGGCGGGCAGAGACTGTGAAAGACGTTGACGGATGGCCTGGAGGTGGTCGGAGAGTTGCTTGTGTTTTTCAGCCTTGCTGTCTGCATAGTTCAAGGTACCGAATGCAGTCAGCATGAAGGAAACGATGGCAATCATCAGCACGACAAAGCGTGTCTGGATGGATTTCATTGCAATGCTGCTTCATGGGACAGCTGCGTCTTTGTGCAGCAGCCGTCAAGTTTCAGGGGAATGGGTAGGGATAGCCGTAGCGTTTGTAGATGGACTGGAAAGCCTCCGTTTTATGGAAGCTTGCCATCTCGGCATCCCATATGGCGCGCAACTCAGCGCCGCGCGGGGTGTCTGCAAAGGCCATATACAGCCCCAGATGCAATGCATAGGCCATCCCATAGGGACCCATATTTTGCTTTGAAGAAGCAATGTAATCCTGGATATCGGATTTCGCCCCCACGAAATAGTCGATGCGCTTGTGCTCCAGCATTTGGAACGCACTCTTGATGCTGTCCAGCTCTGTGACGCGCATCGGCTCTGCAATGAAGCGATCCAGGCCAAAATCACGTAACCAAGCAACGCGCTTGTTTTTCAGTGAGTGCGTCGTGACAGGCCCAGATTGTCCCTTTTTGCGAAACAAGATCACCTGTTCATTCTTGTCGAAGTGGTATTTGGGGTACAGCGGAAACGATTTCTCGTTCAAAAAGGAGGCCACCCAGCCATCGGCTTCGTGGTCACGCACTTTTTGCACCGCGCGAGGGTAGGGAAAGAAACGGTATTCCACGTTGATGCCCTGACGTGCGAATACTGCTTTCACCACATCCAGGTACAGACCTGTACCGTCCTTGCGTGTCAAGTCATGCCATTCGTCTGTGACAAACAACGCGGTAGTGACATGTGATTGCGTGGTCGCAACTGGTTCAGCATGTATGGCCTGCTGCGATGGTCCGTAGAGCGATAGCGTCGCAGGGATAACAAGCATCAGCGATCTCAGGCACTTGCATACATGCGATTTGAGGCGTGGGTTACGGCGGGCGGGAGCGGTTCTGATTGTCAAAATCTCGGAGATCATGTGGAGTCCGTGCTGCAACAGAGCTTTAAACGCATCGTATTAATTTTTGTAGCAGTTACAGGAGATGAAATGTCAAGTTTTAACAAGCTGCATGCTGCCTTTGGTTTTTGTGATGGGTGCCGTGTTTAGAAGAAGGCCACACCATGTTGAAAAACAAAAGCGGCTTGTTGACAGGCCGCCGGGATGCATCAATATGGAGTCAATACCTTATCTAGCACCGCTGATGTCCATCTCTTCAAGCTTCACGAACCGCGTTCCTTTGCTGAACTTGTAGCCAAACCAGATAGCCAGGAACAGTGGAATCCCAATGTAAGTGGCAACCACGCCGGTCCAGTCAATCGCATCCGCCAGGAAGGCTTCATAGTTCTGGCCCAGCGTGATGATCAGGCACAGCACAAAAGCAAAGATGGGGCCGATCGGGAAAGCCGCAGCGCGGTAGGGCAGCTGCTGGGTATTGAAACCTTGGACCTCGCAGGCTCGGCGAAAACGATAGTGGCTCACGGCAATGCCCAGCCAGGCAATAAAGCCGCACATGCCTGACAGGTTCAGCAACCAGATGTAGACAGCCTCAGGGCTGAATACATTGGTGAAAAAGCACAGCGCTGCGATGACGGTGGTGGCAATCAAAGCCATGATAGGCACGCCGCGAGCGTTCACGCGAGCGAAGATTTTTGGCGCCATATTTTGTTTGGCCAGCGCATACAGCATGCGGGTAGATGCATACATGCCAGAGTTGCCGGCTGACAGTACCGAAGTGAGCACCACTGCATTCATCACGGCAGCGGCGCCCAGCAGGCCTGCACGCTCAAACACCAGCGTAAAAGGGCTGACACTGATGTCGCCCAGATCATTACGCAGCAGCTTCGGGTCGGTATAAGGAATCAGCAGACCGATGATGAGGATGGCGAACACATAGAACAGCAAAATGCGCCAGAACACCTTGCGCACGGCACGAGGCACATTCTTGGCCGGATCTTCCGATTCTCCGGCAGCAATGCCAATCAGTTCAGTGCCCTGGAATGAGAAGCCCACAATCATGGCCACACCAATCAGTGCTGCGAAACCACCCGCAAAAGGCGCATCGTCTGCCGTGAAATTGGCAATGTTTCCCCAGATGCCTTCAGGCGCGCCACCGGTGATGATGCCAAAAACCATCAGCAGGCCAATGGCGATGAAGATCAGCACGGTTACCACTTTGATGGCTGCAAACCAGAACTCCGATTCACCAAATCCCTTGGACGACAGAGAGTTCAGGGCAAACATCAGGGCCAGGAACAGTGCGCTCCACAGCAGCCCGTTGACATCCGGGAACCAGTAAGCCATGACGAGCTGGGCAGCTACCAGGTCCACCGCGATGGTTACAGCCCAGTTGTACCAATAGTTCCAGCCCAGGGCGAAGCCAAAGCCTTCATCCACATATTTGGCGCCATAGGTGGCGAAAGAGCCCGACACAGGCAGGTGAGAAGCCATTTCCCCCAGGCTGGTCATCAAAAAATACACCATCAAGCCGATGACGCAGTAGGCCAGCAATGCTCCACCTGGTCCCGCTTGAGAAATGGTTGCGCCTGAGGCGACAAAGAGGCCGGTGCCGATGGAGCCACCAATGGCGATCATCGACATGTGACGAGCCTTGAGGCCACGGCGCAGAGAAGATACTTGCGAGTCAGAAGACATAGACGCGTTGCAAATCCAGTTGAAAGCGCAGCATCCAGCCAAACTGCTGCTGCGCCAAGCCAACAAAAAAAGCCGCTGAATGCGGCCTGTTTGTTCCGTATGGGGCTGGATTTTGTGCGATGCCCTCCCTCTTGTGTAGCGATGGCATTAATGACCCTACAGCCAATTAAGAGATGCTAACTTGTTCATGTTTCTTGACCACACGCATTGAATATTTCCGCGTCTTCTTCACCAGCCAATCTTCCTGAAATCCTGATAAGAGATGGTGAATGAATAGATAGTGATCGCGTGGTTGCGGTGCGTGGAGTACCCAGGGAATGGCTTTAGGGGTGAAGCATGATGCGTGTCAAGACTTGGCTGAACAGGAAATCGTGCAGCACTTGCATAGTGTGGTGATAGTGACAGCATGACAGGACAAGGAGTCCATGCCGCATGCACCCACGTTCAGAATCCTCCCAAGCTTGCTCTGCTACTGATTGGCACACGCAAACGGCTCAAGCTGTGCTCACACAACTGCAGGTCAATCCCTCTGGTTTGACGGCAGAGCAGGTGAACCAGCGCTTGGCGCAATACGGACCTAACCAACTCCAGACAGTTCGCCGACGCAGCCCTTGGCTGCGTTTGCTGCTGCAGTTTCACAACGTACTTCTGTATGTCATGCTGACTGCCGCAGTGGTGACGGCCTTTCTCGGACACCGGATTGATACGGGAGTGCTGCTGGCCGCGGTGGTGGTCAATGCGGTTATTGGTTTTGTGCAGGAAGGCAAGGCGGAGTCCGCCCTGGATGCCATTCGCGCCATGCTGTCGCCGAAGGCTGTGGTCGTGCGCGACGGCCAACGCCAGGAAATCGATGCCGTTTGGTTGGTGCCAGGCGATTTGGTGGTGCTGGCTTCGGGAGATCGCGTGCCTGCGGATCTTCGGTTGATACAAGTCAAGGAATTGCGTTGTGATGAGTCAACACTGACAGGTGAGTCACTGCCAGTGGAGAAGAACATTGCAGCGGTGCAGGCAGACACGCCAATGGGTGATCGATGTGGGATGGCCTATGCAGGGACGCTGGTTTCATACGGTCAAGCTACAGGTGTGGTGGTTGCCACCGCGCGCGAAACGGAGATTGGTCGCATTGATCGCATGCTGGCAGATGTAGCGCACAGCACAACGCCACTGCTGCGCCAGATTGATCGGTTTGGCCGCATGCTGGCCTTCGTCATCTTGTTGATTGCAGCAATGACCTTTGTGCTGGGCGTCTGGTTTAGGGGACACGCCGCTTCAGAAATGTTCATGATGGTTGTGGCACTGGTAGCTTCGGCCATTCCTGAAGGTTTGCCTGCCATCATGACCATTACCTTGGCTTTGGGCGTGCAGCGCATGGCAAAACAACGCGCGATTGTGCGCCGTTTGCCTGCTGTAGAGACACTGGGTTCGGTCACCGTGATTTGTTCGGACAAGACGGGTACGCTCACACGCAATGAAATGACCGTGCAGCGTGTGGTGTGTGCTGGGCTGGATGTGACAGTGACCGGGGCTGGCTATGTGCCAGAAGGCAGCTTGCTGGTGAATGAGAATCCCATAGATCCGAATCGCCATGAAGCGCTGGCGTTGGCGTTGCGTGCCGGAATGCTTTGCAACGATGCCCGTATGGTGCTCAACGAGCAGGGGCAATGGTGTGTGGTGGGCGATCCGACGGAAGGCGCATTGCTGGTTCTGGGGGGCAAGGCAGCCTTGCAGCATGCTTCCATCGTGCAGGCCTGGCCGCGCAAGGACTCAATTCCATTTGAGTCGCAGCATCGCTTCATGGCGACGGCGCACATCGACGACGAGGGGCAGCCCTGGATTTTTGCCAAGGGCGCACCCGAAAAAATGCTCGATATCTGTACCTTCGAATGGGGCCCCGAGGGCGAGCGAAACCTGGACGTGGACACTTGGCGCCGCATGTCTAACGACATTGCCGCACGCGGGCAGCGACTGCTGGGTATGGCGTGCAAGCGTGCGCGTAGTGCAGGTGAAATCCTGGAGCATACCGATGTGCAACACGGCTTCACGATGCTCGCTTTGGTGGGCATTGTGGATCCTCCCCGTGATGAAGCAGTGCGTGCCGTGGCGCAGTGTCATGGTGCAGGCATTCGCGTCAAGATGATTACAGGCGATCATGCCGAGACGGCACGTGCCATTGGCGCTCAGCTGGCGATTGGCATGGAAAAACCTGCTGTCACTGGTGCGGAACTGGAGCTGATGGGCGCAGAGGAGCTTGCGCGTGTGGCGCTGGAGGTGGACGTGTTTGCGCGCGCCAGCCCGGAGCACAAGCTGCGTCTGGTGCAGGCCTTGCAGCAAAATGGGCAAGTGGTGGCGATGACAGGTGACGGCGTGAATGACGCGCCGGCACTGAAGTGCGCAGACGTGGGTGTGTCCATGGGCTGCAAAGGCACGGAAGCAGCCAAAGAAGCCTCGGACGTGGTGCTGGCCGATGACAACTTTGCCACCATCGCTGCTGCGGTGCACGAGGGGCGGGCCGTCTACGACAATATTCGCAAGTTCATCCTCTTTATGCTGCCCACCAATGGTGGCGAAGGCTTGGTAGTCATTGCGGCCATCCTGTTCCAACTTACTTTGCCGATGACGGCGGCGCAGTTGCTATGGATCAATATGGTGACCTCTTGCACCTTGGGGCTCGCCCTGGCATTTGAGCCCGCAGAGCAGGGCATCATGCGGCGGCCACCGCGTTCGCCGCAGGAGTCCTTGCTTACGGCGGGGCTGCTGTGGCGGGTGGTGCTGGTTTCTGTGCTGATGATGGCTGCAGCGCTTGGACTGTTCCTGTGGGAGCTGAATCAAGGCACGGACGTGGCAGTAGCACGCACCATGGCCGTGACCACGATTGTGATGGCCGAGGTGTTCTATTTGCTCAGTTGCCGTTTTGTGGCCGCACCCGCCCTGGGGGGGGCAGCATGGAATGGCAACTGGATGGTGCTGTGGACACTGCTGGCGTGCTTGCTGATGCAAATGCTTTTTGTGCACTGGCCACTGATGCATGCCATTTTTGACTCAGCAGCACTCAATTCTGAGCAATGGACCAAAGTTATTCTTGGTGGGGTATTGGTGTTTGTGGGGGCTGAACTGGACAAATGGTTGTCGTTGCACATATTGCAACGCAAACACTGAACACTGATTACCGGGCACACCACTCCTGATACATCGTTGTCCCACCTTCTCGGATCTCTGTACTGCCAGCGGTGTTGTGCTTTGTCTGAGTTGCAAAGCTTCGGCTTGCAGGCTTGTGCAGGCGGTCTTTGTAGTTCTAAATCCAGATGCTTGCCTTGGCAGGTATTTCGGCAGTTTTGCTATGCCATGGAACTGATGGTCTTGCGGAACCTTGCCAGCGACAGCGCAAAAAGTACGCTACCAATGACAAACAGCGCCAGAAACTGGGGCCACACCACATCCATGCCCGCGCCGCGGTACAAAATAGCCTGGGCCAGGCTGACAAAGTGGGTGGTCGGCGCCGCAAGCATGATGTCTTGCACCAGTTGTGGCATGGATTCGCGCGGTGTGGTGCCTCCAGAAAGCATTTGCAGTGGCAGCAATGTAAGCACCAGCAACAAGCCGAACTGCGGCATGGACCGCGCCACAGTGGCCATGAAGATGCCCATGGCAGTGGTAGCAAACAGGCACAGGGCGGCACCTGCTATGAACAGTGCAATGCTGCCTTCAATCGGTACATGCAAAAGGCCGCGTACAACGAGATTCAAAGACACCGCTGCAGCCACAAGCACCACAGCGCCCATGGACCAGACCTTGCCCAGCATGATTTCGGTCGGAGTGACGGGCATTACCAGCAAGTGCTCGATTGTTCCGTGCTCACGTTCACGAATCAGCGCAGCGCCCGTGAGGATGATGGAGAGCATGGTCACGTTGTTGATGATTTGCATCACACCGCCAAACCACATCTTGTTGAGCGAAGGATTAAAGCGTGCGCGCACTTCCAGATCCACTGCAGCGCTGGGTGTTGCTCGGTGGCGTTGAGCGAATTCATTGACCTCGGCCATCACGATTTGCTGGATGTAGCCATTGCCAGAAAAAGCCTGGCTCATGCGGGTGGCATCCACATTCAGCTGCAGCTCCACTTTTTTGCCAGCCAGCACATCGCGCTGGAATCCGGGGGGAATGGTCAGCGCAAAGGTGAAGATGCCAGCATCCATTCCGGGGTCCACATCCTGAACAGTCAGCATCTGCGGATGCATGAAGTAGGGTGGATAAAAGGCAGAGGCAATGCGTGTAGACAGCGGTGACTGGTCTTCATCAACGATGGCAATCGGCGCGTGATGCAGCGTTTCCGGCATGGCAGACGCGGTGGTATATACCGATAGCGTGAAGGTGTAGATGATGAGAATGAGCATGACTGGGTCACGCCACAAACTCCACAGCTCTTTGACGCCCAGGCGCCAGATGTTTTTCAGGCTATGCCCCATGGCAGGTCTCCAGTGGGAAAGTGCTTGGCGTTGCGCTGCAACACAAGGCGTACATCTTCATTTTTCCTGCTTGGGTAAGGCCCATACAGCGATGCCTATGATGATGGGGATGGCTAAAAGCAGTGGCACAAAAGATGCCGCCAAGTCCTGCATACCCAGTGCCTTGTTGAATACACCACGACTGATGGTGAACATATGGGTGGCAGGGTAGTACTCGCCAATAATGCGGCCAGCGCCTTCCAGAGAAGAGACAGGGTCGGTCAAACCTGAGAACTGGGTGGCAGGAATCAAGGTGCCCAGCATGGCGAAGAACATGGCTGCAATCTGGCTGCGGGTGACAGCCGATGCCAGCAAGCCCATACCAGTGGCGATGAAGCTGAAAAGCAGTGCCGCCAGCGTCAGCGTGAGCACGCTGCCGGTGATGGGTACATCGAAAACCAGCACAGCCATCAGGCACATCAACACGTAGTTCAGCATGGCCAGCACCACATAAGGTAGTTGCTTGCCCAGCAAGAACTCGATGCGCGTCACAGGCGTCACGTACAGGTTCACGATAGAGCCCAGCTCTTTCTCGCGCACCACAGCCAGGGCAGTGAGCATGGCAGGCAGCATCATGAGTAGCAGCGGAATCACTGCAGGCACCATGGCAGGCAGGCTTTTGACGTCAGGGTTGTAGCGAAAGCGGGTTTCAATGCTCACTGCGTTTGTCAGATTCAAGCCTGTACGCTCACGTACTTGCTGGGCTAACCAATGTTGGTGAATGCCCTGTACATAGCCTTTGACGGTTTCTGCGCGTGTGGGCATGGCTCCGTCAAACCAGGCGCCAATGGCTGTGGGGGTGCCCCGTAGCACATCACGGCCAAAGCTGGGAGGAATCTCGATTGCTACAGTGATCTTGCCTGCGCGCATGCGCTGGTCCAGATCTTCGTACGAAGTCAGCGGCGGTTGCTCGATAAAGTAGCGTGACCCTGAGAGGCCTTGCGTATAACTTTGGCTGAGCGTGCTTTGATCTCGGTCGAGCACGGCAAAGGTCAAGTCCTCCACATCCATGCTGATGCCAAAGCCAATCACCACCATCAGCACCAGCGAGCCCACCAGTGCCAATGTGGCACGCACGGGGTCGCGTTGCAGTTCCAGGGACTCGCGCCACAGATAGCTCCACATGCGCTGCAGGCTGAAACGCGGTGCAGCATGTACAGAACAGGAGCTCTCCTCCACCGGGGCGGTGGTGGCTGGCCTATTGGTCGCTTGTGGTTCGGCTGTTGTTGAAGTGCTGGGCGCATGCTCAAGCACGGCTACTTTTTTAGTGTCAAGGTCAGGCGCAGTTTCACCCGAGGCTTCCACCAGATAACCAATAAATGCCTCCTCAAGCGAAGCTGCCCTGCGTTTTTGAACCAGCTTGGCAGGGGTGTCGCTGTCCAGCACTTTGCCTGCGTGCATCATGGACATGCGATCGCAGCGCTCTGCTTCGTTCATGAAGTGGGTGGAGATAAAAATAGTCACCTTGTCACGGCGCGAAAGTTCGATCAGGAGACGCCAGAACTGATCCCGCGCAACAGGGTCGACACCGGAGGTGGGCTCATCCAGAATGAGCAGTTCCGGGCTGTGCACCATGGCCACCGCCAGTGACAAGCGCTGGCGCAGACCGAGGGGGAGTTTGTCGGGCAGATCGTGGCGCTCGTGTTTCAGTTCAAAACGCTCCAGCATGGCCTCAACGCGCGCATTGATCTGCGCAGCAGGAACGTGAAACAACTGCGCGTGCAGCACCAGGTTTTGCTGCACCGTCAGCTCACCATAGAGTGAGAATGCCTGCGACATATAGCCCACGCGGCGGCGCGTGGCGATGTCATGCGGATTGACTTCCTGGCCAAACAACCAGGCAGTGCCCTCGCTGGCAGGCATCAATCCGGTGAGCATCTTCATGGTGGTGGATTTGCCGCAGCCGTTGGAGCCAAGGAAGCCGAAAATTTCTCCGCGCCGGATTCGGAAGCTCACATGGTCGACGGCTACAAAATCACCAAAGCGCATGGTGAGGCCTTGCGCTTCAATGGCGATGTCATCATCGTTGACTTGCAGAGGCGGAATCAGCACTGCGCTGTGCCCCTGCTTTTTGGTTTCGGGCAGCAGGTGGATGAATGCCGCTTCCAGCGACTGTGTGCTGGTACGTGTCAACAGCTCCTCGGGCGTGCCTGTGGCAAGAATCTGGCCGTCGTCCATGGCAATCAGCCAGTCAAAACGCTGGGCCTCATCCATATAGGCCGTGGCTACCACCACGCTCATATGTGGACGTGTGCGGCGAATGCGGTTGATCAGGTCCCAGAACTGCGCACGCGCCAGCGGGTCAACACCCGTGGTAGGTTCATCCAGAATCAGCAAGTCCGGGTCGTGAATCAGTGCACAGCACAGTCCCAACTTTTGCTTCATGCCACCAGAGAGCTTGCCTGCCGGGCGGGTCAAAAAATTTTTGAGGCCGGTGCTCTGGGTTAAGTCATCGATGCGGGTGCGGCGTTCGGCTTCGTCATGACCAAACAAGCGGGCAAAAAACTGCAGATTCTCTTCGACCGAGAGCGTGGGATAGAGGTTTTTCCCCAAGCCCTGTGGCATATAGGCAATGCGTGGACAGACCGCATCGCGGTGTGCTTTGAGGCGCATATCACCGCCGAGAGCCCATATTTCACCCTCTTGCAAGGCTCGCGCACTAGACAGCAAGGACAGCAGGCTGGATTTGCCCACGCCGTCAGGCCCGATCAGGCCAACCATGACACCAGCGGGAATGTCGATAGTGAGCCCTTTGAGCGCTTCTGTGGCGCCATAGCGTTGGTGCACGTTCTGGATGCGTGCTACCGGAGTCGTCGCACGGCTTGCCATGTCTGCGGGCATGGTCTTACTCCGGCAATTTCACTTGCAGGTGTGCCGGCCACTGTGCTCCGGGTTCTGCGAGAACCCAGGCTTGACCAGGCAGGCCGGTTTTGACCTGCTGCAGATGTTTTTGCAGCAGTTGTGGATCAATCTGGGCCTTGACGCGGAACATCAGCTTTTGACGTTCGCTGGCTGTTTCCACTGTCTTCGGTGTGAATTGAGCGGTAGCTGAGACAAATGAGATCTTGGCAGGAATCACAAAGCTTGGCGCAGCATCCAGGACAATTCGCACTTCAGCGCCCAACGCCATGCGGCCAGCAATGGCTTCAGGCAAAAAGAAGCTCATATAGACATCGGACAGATCCACCACGTTGAGCACCTTGCCGCCAGCGCCCAGGACTTCTCCAGGTTGCGCAAGACGAAACTGAACACGGCCATCCCGAGGGGCAACCAGGGTGCTGTCGTCCAACTCTGCGGCAATGCGCTGGACCGTGGCTTGTGCTGCAACCACGGCTGAGTTCGAGCCCGTGACCTGTGCCTGTGCAGCTGCAATGGCAGCTTGAGCGGCAGCTGCTTGCGCTTGTGCGGCTTTCAGTGCAGCCTGCGCACCTCGTACACGTGCACGGTCATCGTCCAGTTCCTGGGCAGAACTGGCTCCTTCCTTGGTCAAGGTTTCTGAGCGAGCCAGGCGGCGCTGAGCAGCATCAAGTTCGGCCTCACGCAGTGCCACCATGGCAAGCGATGCTGCATGGTCACTTTGGCGCAGCGCAACCTGAGCCTTGGCTGCCGCAACGTTGTGCACGGCACGGTCCTGACCGGCCACGGCTTCTTGGTGCTGGGCCTGCAAGGTGTGAATCTGCATTCGTGCCAGGGGCTCACCGGCTTTCACAAAAGCACCTTCCTGCACCAGAATTTCTTCGACACGTCCTCCTAGTTTGGTTGCAATGTCTACTTCGGTGGCTTCAATGCGTCCGTTACCACCTACCAAACCTTCGTTGAGATGACTGGTTTGCCACTGTTTCCAGGCATAGCTTGCTGCGAGTGCGACAGCGGCTGCGGCAGCCAGATAGGTGAGCGTTTTTTTTGTGATTTTCTGAGGCATGGTGCGGAGGGGGTCAAGATAAGTTCTGGGCTGCGCGAGGTCCGGTGGTTGCAGGAAGGTCTGGCTCTGGCGTAACGCCTAAATCGGTGCCGCCTCCCATCGCCGTGTAAACACTGACATGCGCACCTTGCAATGCATAGGCTGCTTGCACCATCTGTTGTGCAGCTGCCAGCAGCTCGCGCTCGGCATCCAGTACATCCAGATAAGGCGAAGCGCCGTTGTCATAGCGCAGCTGTGCAAGACGCGCACGTTCTTGAAGAGCGGACAGGTTGCTGCGCTGAACTTCCACCTGTTGTTGCATGCTGTGGCGCACGGCCAATGCATCTGCCACTTCACGGAAAGCGGTTTGTACGGTGCGTTCGTATTCGACCACGGCCATGTTCTGGCGCACTGCCGCCAGGTCAAGATTGGACTGGCGCAGTCCGCCATCAAAAATTGGCACAGAAATGCTCGGCATGAAAGTCCATGCCTTGCTACCCGACTCAAAGAGACCGCTGAGTTGCGCGCTGCCGGTGCCCCAACTGCCCGTGAGCGCAATGCGTGGGAAGAATGCAGCTCTTGCAGCATCCACGCTGGCGTGCGCTGCCTTCAATTGGTGCTCGGCGGCCACAATGTCGGGGCGCTGGTTCAAAAGACTGGAGGGCAGGCCCACAGGAACCGCTGCAAAAACCTGAGTGTCAGGTGCGTGAGCCGGTAGCTGGCTGATGTCCGCGCCTGTGAGCAGCTGTAGCGCATGGATGGCCTGTGCACGTTCTTGCTCTAGCTGGATGGCAATGCTGCGAGCCTGATTGTGCAGACTTTGCACCTGAGTCAGCGCGTACCTGCTCAAGGCTCCCAATTCGTAGCGTCGGGTAAAGATGCGCAATGTTTCAGCGCGGCTATCCACGGTGCGCTGCGTGAGAGCAATCCGGTCTTCGATCTCGCGCAGTGACAGATAGCTGCGCGCCACCTGAGCCAGCAGGCCCTGGCGTGCTGTCTGCACGCCCGCTTCAGTGGCCAGATACTGTTGCAAGGCCGCCTCGCTGAGGTTGCGTACACGGCCCCACAAGTCCAGTTCCCAGCTATTGAGGCCCACAAACACCTCATGGTCGCTGCCAACCATTGATTGTCCGCTGGCATTCAGGTCACCGGGAACACGGGCGCGCGAATGGGAACTGCCGATGCCCAGTGCTGGCAAACGCTCTGCACGTTGAATGCCGTATGCAGTACGGGCTTCTTGCGCGCGCAGCAGTCCCTGGCGGAGATTGTGGTTGTGGGTGCTGGCCTGCTTGAGCAATTGCTGCAACACGGGGTCGGTTACCACAGTCTGCCACTGGGCAAGGGGTGCATCGGCAAAGGTGGTACCAGGAGCAGTGGAAGGCCACATGGCCGGTAAGGCGGGGTCTGGCTCCAATAGCCCCAGGCGAGGTGCGCAAGCCATCGTGAGCAGTGCAGCGCTGATGGTGGCTGTCCATGCGATAGGACGTAACGAGAGGTGAAAGGCTGGGAGCATAACTGTGCGAAGAGACCGCTCAATGCGGCGGCTGAGCACAGTGTGAAAGTTGGTGGCCAGAATGGCCTTGAGTTACATCAAGATTGCTACCGACTGGTCGGTCTTTAGTGAGAATGGAAGCTGCGGCTAAGGTGAAAGCACACCATCAAGTGCGCAGCAATCGCATGAGCAGCATTTTGTTTTGTGGACGCAGCGCTTCTAGCTGTGCAGGGGTTATTGGGGAGCCACTGGCAAGCACCATCAGCAGGGTGTGCATCATGGGGAGCATCAAGATGGTGCAATCCTCAGCTTTTGGCGTCTGGTTTAGAAGTCCTTCCGCAACCGCACGCTGGATCAGGCGCTCATGGTTGTCATAGTGCAGCTGCATCATCTTGGCATGCCAGTCTTGTATGCCTGCAGGCAAACGCGGCGACTCAGCCAAAAGCAGCCGGATGGTTGGCAGGAACGCTGGATCCATCAAACGATCAATGGTGTGATCCACGAATGCGTTCACCAAGGCATCAAGAGTCTGGACGCCTTGCGGCCACCAATGCAGATTCTCCTGCAGAGGCTGCTCCACCACACGCTGAAGCAAGGTTTGGAGCAGCGACTCTTTACTGGGGAAGTGCGCATACAAGCCTCCTTTAGACAAATGCGCAGCTTGTGCAATGTCTTCCATGCGCGCTGCTTTAAAGCCGTGTTGAGAAAACTCGGCCAGTGCCGCATCCAGTATCTGGTTGATACGGACCTCAGCGGGCAGTCTTTGGCGGCGTTGTGCAGTTTCTGCGGGCATTGCATTGCTAATAAGAAGGCACGCAATTATCTGGCACACCTGCGCTGCAAACTTCCTCGTAATTGAACCGGTTTGCCCCCAAGAATTGACAGAATTTGGTATATGTCAAGAAATGACAGAGGTTTCAAACAGTAGTTGGTGCATGGCAAGCCCTTGGATATGCTTCACTCATGGGACTGGCAAACCACCAAAGATCATTTCGATCCTTCATGCTGCTGTGTGCATGGGGATGTGTTCTGTTGCTGACAGGGTGCGCATCGGCACCTGCACCGCATGGCAAGGTGGCGGGGGACAGTTTTTCCATGCAGGAGCTGCTGCAGTCCGAGAGCAATCGCATTACCACGTTGGCCATGCAAGAAAATCTCGACAGTCTCATGCGATTGATGGACAAGCTATACCAACGCAATCCGGGTGAATGGCGTAAGACAGCGGTTTCGCGCCAGGAAGCTTTGACCAAAGTGCGCACAGCTATTTTGGAGCGTGAACCTTGGCCCGCGCTGGATGGCCTTCGGGATGTACAAGCCTTGAGCAAAGCGCTGAGTCCAGAGTTTTCCGGAGATCGTGTTGCTGCTTTCGGGTACGCCTTGGGGGACATGTTGCTGATATCGCACGGTGGCCGTACCAGCTTCACGCTGGTGGATGGCATTCACGCACAGCATGTCTATAACGCAGCACGCAATGTGGAGATTGCCAACTGGGTGCTCAACACACGCAGAAACGCCCAGGGGCAGCTGCTTCTGTTATCCAACCATATTTCTGAACAGGAGCGTAACCTCAGCTTTGAGCGTGAGATGGGCAAAGTCATTGCGCGTCTGGACTTGGTCGCCAGCTTTGGCACAGAGCGTGTGCGTCGAACAGCGATTGGATTCGGGCAGGCGATTGTGGCAGGGCCTTTGTTGCCATTCCTGCCGGTACGCTGACTGAGGTCGAGGCTTATTGCGCTGTGGCGTCCTGGACCTGCGCCACACCCAGTAGCGCATGCAGGCGTGTACTGGTGGTGGTGTATTGCAGCAGCACGGGCTTGTCGGTGATGTATTCCGCAATTGAAAAGGCGGCCAGCGTTGCTTCATGGAAGCCGCACAGCAGCAACTTGCGTTTGCCGGGATAAAGGTTGATGTCGCCCACGGCATAAACGCCAGGGGCTTCGGTCACAAAAGTGCCGGTGTCTACCGGCAATTGTTTTTTGACCAGTTCAAGCCCCCAGTCCGCAACTGGGCCAAGCTTGGGAGAGATACCTTGGAAGACCAGCCATTGCTGCACAGGCAGAGTCTGGCTGCTGCCATCAGGCAGGCTGACTTCCACGCTGCGCAGTGCTTGTTCCTGAGCGTGCAGCGTTTGCGGTTGCGCGGCCAGCACTCTTATGCGGCCCGCAGTCTGGTGGCTGTGTAGGGCCTGCAGCAAGGCCTGTGGCGCATTGAAAACATCACGACGGTGCATCAGGGTGACACTGGCGGGGCGGTAGGTCAGGGCATCCAGGGCAGCCTGCACTGCCAGTTCATCGCCTCCGTGTACCAGCACATCTTGCTGTTCCAGGGGCAACCTGCTCAAGTCATTGGGATGGTAGTGCACGCTGTGGCCGACCAAGGCCTCAATACCGTCAAGCTTGAGCGTTTTCGGGACAAAAGATCCCACGCCTGCTGCAATCACCACCGCTTTAGCCAACAGCTGAGTGTTGGCGCTGGTAATCAGCAGCCAACGGCCATCGTCCTGCTGTTGCAGCGTTTGTACTTGCTGTCCCAGATGCAAGGTGGGCGCAAATGGTGCCATCTGTACACGCAGCCGCTCAACCAGCTCGGCGCCGGTACATGCCTGGATGCCTGGAATGTCGTAGATAGGTTTGTGCGGGTACAACTCTGCGCATTGACCGCCCAGATGCGGCAGTGCATCGATCAGATGACAGTGCAGGTTTTGCAAACCCAGCTGAAACACCTGAAACATGCCCACAGCACCTGCACCGATGACTGCAACGTCGATTTCCGTGGGAACGGTGAGAGTGTGTTCCAAGGTCATACAAAAGCTCTACAAAGCAAACAGCCCCATTGCTGGGGCTGAAAAAAATAGCGATAGCGCAATGCGGGTGAAGAATTAGCGCTCCAGCAAGGCAAGCTTACCTTCCTTGCCATTCCACTCGTCAGCGTCTGGCAAAGAAGCCTTGCGCTTAGTAATGCTCTTCCAGCCTTTGGCTACTGCCAGTTCGGCGTTGAGCTTGATGAATGCCAGCTGATCTGCGGGTGTGTCTTCCTCCGCAAAAATGGCGTTGGCTGGGCACTCGGGAATGCAAACTGCGCAGTCAATGCATTCATCAGGGTCAATCACGAGGAAGTTTGGGCCTTCGCGGAAGCAGTCCACGGGGCAAACATCCACGCAGTCGGTGTATTTGCATTTGATGCAGTTTTCGGTGACGACGTGTGTCATGAGGGATTCTTCTTATGCAGTGGATCAGTATTAACCCACGATTCTAGGTTTTTTCTGAATCCCTGCCACTAGTTGGCAGAGATTCAAGAGTGCAAACCTGTGTTTTCTGCGATGAGATCAAGCTTTATAGGCACTTAGCGCACCAAAACAGCTGCGGCAGTGGCATTGCTGGCGGTGTCGACCAAGATCATAGAGCCCAGGGCGCGGCTGTGGTTAAAGCTGCTTGCTGGAATAGATTCCTGTAGAGAAAAGTCCACCACACCAATGGCATTGGGCTCCAGCTGCGTGGAGGTTTCTTCTTCCAGCGTATGAATGTTCAGGCGGTGTACCACGCGTTGTGCCTTGGCTTTGACCCAGCGGTGACCATGCAATGCCCAATAAACACGGCCGGGCACCAGGGGGTCGTTGTCCATCCAGGCCACGGTGGCACTGAATGTGCGGCTGCTGGGCCAAGTCGGCTGCGGAGCAGGTGTGTCGAAGTCGTCGTCCGCACTGTTGGTTGCGGCAGGAGCAGCCACAATCCAGTCACCGCGTGAAACATCCACCTCTCTATCCAACGTAATGCCAGCAGATAAACCTGCATCCACGTCTTTCGGGGCTCGGCCATGGTCGATGACCTGCGCAACTGTGGCCAGTTGGCCACTGGGCAGAATCTGCACTTGCGCGCCCACTTTCGCTACTCCTGCAGCCACACGGCCCCAGAACACGCGACGGCCCTGGGTGGTGATGGCGCTGTCGTGGAACTTCTCCACCCACTGCACGGGCAATGCCAGCGGCAGATCGCTGTCAGCGGGGGTGTTGGGCAACTTTTCAAGCAACTGCAAAAGACTGGGGCCGTCATAGCCCGCCCAGCCAGCCTCACGGGTGACCACGTTGTAACCCTTGAGCGCCGAAACAGGAATGGTGGCACTGACGGCAATGCCCGCTTCTTGCGCAAAGCGCTGCAGCGCGTCACGGATGTGGGCGAAGGCTTGCGTGGGGTCATCCACAGCGTCGAGCTTGTTCACGGCAAACACCAGCGAATGCACGCGCAGCAGGTGTACCAGCAGGCTGTGTCGGCGCGTTTGCGGCAGGAGGGTAAGCCCGGGGTTTTGCCATTCCAGCTTGGTGGCATCCACCAGCACCACAGCAGCATCGGCACTGGAGGCCGCAGTCACCATGTTGCGTGTGTACTGCTCGTGGCCAGGTGCGTCGCCAATGATGAATTTGCGTGCATCGGTATTGAAGTAGCGGTAGGCCACGTCAATCGTGATGCCTTGCTCACGCTCGGCCGAAAGTCCGTCGGTGAGCAGGGCCAGATCAGTTTCACCGGACTTGGTGACACCGGCCAGCTGGTCTTGCAGCACGGCGCGGGTATCGACCAGCAGGCGCCCAATGAGCGTGGATTTGCCATCATCGACCGAGCCGCAGGTGATAAAGCGCAGGGCCGATGACAGTTCAGGGTTGATGCCAAAGGGCACCGCCACATTGGCTGTGCCCGTGATGGAGGCTGTATTTTGGGTTGTCATTAGAAATAACCGTCCTTCTTGCGCTTTTCCATGGAGGCATCACTGGTCTTGTCGTCCATGCGGGTGGCTCCACGCTCGCTGACCTCTGCGGCCAGAGTCTCGATCACGATGTCGGCTGCTGTGGCGGCAGTGCTTTCCACAGGGCAGGTGCAGGTGATGTCACCCACGGTGCGAAAACGCACATCGCGAAGAACGACTTCTTCGCCATCCTTTGGCGGTGTCAGTTCGGTGACGGGCACCAGAAGGCCTTTTCGCTCCACGACCTGACGCTGGTGGGTGTAGTAAATCGACGGCAGCGCGATTTGCTCGCGCTCGATGTACTGCCACACGTCCAGTTCAGTCCAGTTCGAAATGGGGAACACTCGGAAATGCTCGCCTTGTGCAATGCGGGTGTTGAACAGTGTCCACAACTCGGGGCGTTGGGCCTTGGGCTGCCACTGGCCGAAGCTGTCGCGGTGGCTGAATATGCGTTCCTTGGCGCGAGCCTTTTCTTCATCGCGGCGAGCGCCGCCGATCAGTGCGTCAAAGCGGAACTCCTCGATTGCCTCCAGCAAGGTGACAGACTGGTGCACATTGCGGCTCTCACCCGGGTGCGCCAGGCGCACGGTGCCGCGGGCCATTGAGTCTTCCACACTGCGCACAATCAGTTCTGCACCCAGCTCCTTGGCGCGGAAATCTCGAAAATCGGTCACTTCGGGAAAGTTGTGACCAGTGTCGATCATCAGCAAGGGGTAGGGGATGCGGCCTGCACCGAATGCCTTTTCAGCACAGCGCAGCATGACCAGAGAGTCCTTGCCACCGGAAAACAGCAGGGCAGGGCGTTCAAAGGCGGCGGCCACTTCGCGCAGGATGAAGATGGTTTCTTCTTCCAGCGCATCCAGGTGGCGGTTGCTGAGCTGACTCAGCACGTGGTTGTCAACACGGGCGTTCATGTCGTAATTCCAATCCAATCAAGCGCCAACAAGCTTGAGCGCGGTGTTGGCAGCAAAGTTTGCGAGGTGCAGGCGTTCAATGGGCGAGATGCAGACCGCATTCGCGCTGTTCTTCCCCTTTGGTGGGGTCCACATAGTCGAAGTTATTGGGAAGACCGTGCTTTTCGCAGTAGTCATAGAGGTCCTTGGAAGACCAGTGCAGCAATGGCGCGACCTTGATCAGCCCATCGGGGTTGATGCTCACCGGCTCCATCTGGGCACGCACCGCGCTATCGGTCGCGCGAAGGGCTGTGAACCAGACCTTGGGCTGCGTCTCGCGCAAGGCTCGCGCAAAGGGTTCGAGCTTGACCTCTTCGGTAAAGGCTGCGTGGCGTGGATCATCCAGCGCCGGTGTGGGACCTTCCACGGCCTCGCGGTGGGCGCGTGAGCGCAAGGGCAGGTAAATCTTCAGATTCAGGCCCAACTGTCGGGTCACGGCATCGGCAAACTGATAGGTGGCCTCGGTGTTGTAGCCGTTGTCCATCCAGATCACCGGCACATCGGGTTTTACCTGGGTGACCATGTGCAAAATGACGGCCTCGAATGGACGGAAGTTGGTCGTGACAATAGGTGTTTGGTCAAGCTCCAGCGCCCATTGCACCAGGGCCTGGGCGTTGTGGCCAAGTTCGGCATTGATGCGGGAGATGTCGAGCTGGCTCATACGGACTCCGCAAAATGAGGCGTGGTGTTGACAGCATCAGCCTGGTAAAAGCCACTGAAGCGCTCGAACTGGCGTTGTGCATCGGCAGCATCCACGCCTTCGCGCAGCACGGCAGAGCTGAAACCCGTGCGGTGCATCTGCACCAATTGGTCGATCAGCACATCGCCGGTAGCGCGAATGTCGCCCGCAAACTTGCGGCGGCGGCGCAGCAGATAGGCCTGGCTGAAGGCACGGCCATCGGTGAAGGCAGGAAAGTGCAGATCTATCTGCGTAATCCCATCCAGATCCACCTCCAGCGCATTCACGTCGTTGGCCAGCACCAGTATGCTGCCGGTGCTTTCGGCGGGCGCATGGTATTCATTTTGGGCCAGAATTTTCATGGTTCAGTCCTTGTTCTTCTTGCTGCTCAAGCTACTTCCGCGACTTCTTGCACGGGGTGACGTGCAGCCTTGCCAGCTTCCTTGAAGGGCTCCAGGCCGATGCGGCGTACGGCATCGATGAAGTGCTCACCGGGCTCGCGCAGGTCGCGGTAGATGTTCAACACGGCTTCCAGCACATCCGGCACTTCAGCGGCGGAGAATGAGGGACCAATCACCTTGCCCGCCTGGTTGTTGCCCGACAGCGTGGAGCCGTCCGAGCCACCCAGCGTTACCTGGTACCACTCCTTGCCATCCTTATCCACGCCCAGAATGCCGATGTGCCCGCTGTGGTGGTGGCCGCAGCTGTTGATGCAGCCGCTGATGTGCAGATCAATCTCGCCAATGTCGTCCAGCTCGTCTAGGTCCTGGTAGCGCTGGGTAATGGCTTCTGCAATGGGCAGGCTGCGGGCATTGGCCAGCGCGCAGAAATCACCGCCGGGGCAGGCAATCATGTCGGTCAGCAGCGCTACGTTGGTGCTGGCAAGGCCTAGCGCCTTGGCGTCCTGCCATAGGGCAAACAACTGGCTGACGTGCACCCAGGGCAACACCACGTTCTGGTCGTGGGTGATGCGTGCCTCACCGGCGGAGTAGGTGTCCATCAATTGAGCCAGAGCATCCAGTTGGTCACCGGTGGCATCACCTGGTGCCTGCCCAGGTCGCTTGAACGACAAAGTCACGGCACGCAGCTGTGGATTGCGGTGCTGGTGCACATTGCGGCTGAGCCAGCGTGCAAACGCAGGGTGGCGGGCGGCATTTTCTATCAGCTCCTGCTCGGCTTTTGCGGGTTCCACATCGGCGATCGCGGGCAGTTCGGGGTCTACGAAGCAGGCAGCCACACGGTCAAACTCCGCTTGAGGGATGGTGTGTGGCCCGCCGTCAATCTCCACGATCTGGCGGAACTCTTCTTCCACGGCATCGATATAGGCCTGGCCTTCTGCTTTCACCAGAATCTTGATGCGCGCCTTGTATTTGTTGTCGCGGCGGCCCAGCTCGTTGTAGACGCGCACAATGGCTTCGATGTAGTTCATGATCTGGTTCCAGGGCAGGAACTCACGGATCACGGTGCCGACTACCGGTGTGCGGCCCATGCCGCCGCCTACAAACACCTTGAAGCCGATCTCGCCAGCATCATTTTTCAGCAGATGCAGGCCCACGTCGTGCCAGCCTGTGGCTGCGCGGTCTTCACGGGCACCCGAAATGGCAATCTTGAACTTTCGTGGAAGAAAGGCGAATTCGGGGTGCAGCGTGGTCCACTGGCGCAGAATTTCTGCGTAGGGGCGAGGATCAACAATTTCATCGACGGCCACGCCAGCCAGGGCGTCGGTGGTGGTGTTGCGAATGCAGTTGCCACTGGTCTGGATGCCGTGCAAGTTCACGGTGGCCAGCAGCTCCATCACATCGGCAGCTTTGGATAGCGGGATCCAGTTGAATTGCACATTGGTTCGCGTAGTGAAGTGGGCGCAGTGGGTCGGCAAGAAAGTGGTACCCAATTTGCCCTGACCTTCCATGGCTTGCCGGAAGACCTCGGCTTCGGGCTCGTCATACTCGCGTGCCACGCGTGCCAGCACGCGAATCTGAGCGCTGGAAACTTCTCCATAGGGAATGGCCACACGCAACATGGGCGCGTAGCGCTGAACGTACCAGCCGTTTTGCAGGCGCAGCGGGCGGAAGTCATCTTCTGGAAGCTTGCCGGTTTGCCAGCGCTCCAACTGGTCGCGGAACTGGGCGGCCCGTTGGCTCAGGAATGCTTTGTCGAATTCTGTGTATTGGTACATGGCGCAGTCGTCATCGTGAGAGATTGCCACCCGACGGATGGTTTTCTCGTATGGCTGCGCACTTTATGCAAGCTCTTTATGATTTCAAAATATTATTTTGTTTTTGAACTATCTCTTTTGGTTATAAAGACTATGGTCGATGTGACAAAAAAGGCTCCGTGGGGGAGCCTTTTCCTTGACTTAGGGCATTTTTAAAAGCTTTTAGCACCCATCAAGCCTGTGAGCATCAGCAAGACAAGCAATTGCAAAGCCAACATGGAGCGACGCAGACCAAGCTGCGGAGAGGCGATGCTGCGCTTGGCAAAACCCATGCACAGCCCATGCACCACGTACAGAATAAGCCCGATGTAAGGAAACATCATGTGCTGCCAAGGGCCGACAAAGGTGACGCCAAGTCCAGTCAAGGCGGCAATACCACCAAAAATCCGGGTAAAGACATAGACCAGTGTGGATTTGGTAGCGGGAGTCGACTTCCAGGCCATCGCCAGATAGCCAACAGACAGCAGCAGCGTGAGCACCGCGAACAGCATGTGGGAGTGTTTTAGGGCAAGGTACATGGAAGAAATAGCAGTCAGAGGGGAAAGTGGACACACCGTTGTGTGCAGGCTGTAAGGATGCTTTGGTAGTGATTGTCATTGCAATGCTCCAAAGCATTTCAAACACGATGTTCTATTTCGAGTGCGCTGTGGGGGCTCGCAGGGTTTCAAGGTGGATGCTGGTCTAGGAATGGCAGATGCCTTTGATCAAGCGAATCCGCTCCAGCGCATGGGCCAACTCTGGCAAGCTGGCGATCTGTAGCTTGGTCAGCAGATCCCACTGCCCAATGGTTGCATGCAAAGCTTGCACCGCCGGCTCACCCAGCAAAGACGCGATGACACGCCTCGCATCATTGCCTTCAATGGCTACGCTCATCCAGGCTTGCAGGCAGCCTGTTTCAGCCTCTGGTTTCAGGCGTACGGTATAGCCGACGATGATGCCTTCGTCTTCCAGACGGCGCAGCCTGTTGGTGATGGTACCGCGTGAAACGCTCAGCCGCGCAGCGAGTGTGGCAATGCTTTCACGGGCGTTGTGGAGCAGCAGTTCAATCAGGCGCTGATCAATCTGATCCAGATTAGGCATAGTGGTAATCATCAGTAGCGAAATGATAAATTTTTGGCAATTTCAACTAGGAGCTGTCTATTTGAATTACTGCCACACTGTGGGAATCAAAGGCCTATATTGGAAGCCTGTTGGCAGAAGGAGGTGCAAATGCCAGTCTCTCGTATTCACCGCCGCCAGACAAAGCAGGTGCAGACAGAGTTTTTGAGCGCAAGCGACGCGGTACGGCTTGTGGCCCGTGTTGGCGTAGATGTCTGCCTGCAAGAGATGGTGCAGGCACTACAGGCGGACTTCGCACGCTGGAACGAATTTGACAAGACAGCGCGCACGGCAGCGCACTCGGCCCAGGGTGTGATTGAGCTCATGCCGGTAGCCGATGCGTGCGACTATGCCTTCAAATATGTCAATGGCCACCCCATCAACACCAAACATGGCTTGCCCACGGTGATGGCGTTCGGTGCTCTGGCCGATGTGGCTACTGGAGCACCTGTGTTTTTGAGTGAGCTGACGCTGACCACTGCGCTGCGCACGGCCGCCATGTCTGTGCTAGCCGCTCAGTACCTGGCGCGTCCCGATAGCCGTTGCATGGCATTGATTGGCAATGGCGCTCAAAGCGAGTTCCAGGCGCTGGCATTCACAGCACTGTTGGGCGTACGGCGTCTGCAATTGTTTGACGTGGATGCGGAAGCCACGACCAAGTTGGTGCGTAATCTATCACCCTGGGCTAAGGAGTTTGGTGTGCAATTGCTCACCCTAGATAGCGCTGCAGCTGCCGTACAGGGTGCAGATATCGTGACCACCGTCACGGCAGACAAAACCAATGCCATCATCGTGGATGGCAGCATGTTGGCTGCGGGCATGCATGTGAATGCTGTGGGAGGCGACTGTCCAGGCAAAACAGAGCTGGCAGCCGAGGTGCTGCGACGTGGCAGCGTGTTTGTAGAGTATGAGCCACAGACGCGCCGGGAAGGAGAACTGCAGCAAATGCCAGCAGATTTTCCCGTCACCGAATTTTGGCGTGTGCTCACCGGGCAAGCACCAGGTCGGGTGTCGCCCGAGCAGGTGACAGTGTTCGATTCCGTTGGATTTGCGCTGGAAGATTATTCTGCGCTGCGCAGCATGCGGCTGCTCGCCAGACAAGCAGGCTTGCTGTCGCATATCGAGCTAGTGCCCACAATGACGGATCCCAAGGACTTGTTTGCCTTGGTGCACCCTGCTGCATCCACGGTTCCTTCCAATTTGCAAAAGGTGGCATGAATGCAGGCAACGTTGCCGGTAACTTTGAATACGCATGGCGCACGCGGAGATGCGCACCAGAGCGCAGTCACCTTGATCGGTGTGCCAACCGATGTGGGAGCGGGGAGATTGGGGGCTGCCATGGGGCCGGATGCCTTGCGTGTGGCGCAACTAGGCGCTGCGCTGACACGCTTGGGCGTGGAGGTGCAAGATATCGGCAACCTTGCTGGGCCGCCTAACCCATGTGGCGCACGCGATGCGCATGGTGTGCGTAACTATGAACAATGTTGCGCTTGGAACCAGTCGGCACACGATGCCGTTTATGCGCAGCTGCAAGCGGGGCGTATGCCCATCATGCTGGGTGGCGACCATAGCCTGGCTACGGGCTCCATCAGTGCGGTGGCACGGCATTGCAGCAGCGCAGGCAAACGTCTGCGCGTACTGTGGCTGGATGCCCATGCAGATTGCAACTTACCGGACATCAGCCCAACAGGGAATCTGCATGGCATGCCCGTAGCCTGTTTGTGCGGGCATGGGCCCGATGCCTTGACTCAGTTATCCGGCATGGCACCCGCATTGCAGGGGCAGGCCATATGCCAGATTGGTTTGCGCAGCGTGGATGCTGTGGAAAAGCGCATCCTTCAAGACCTGGGGCTGCAGGTGTTTGATATGCGAGCTATTGACGAGCAGGGCATGCGTGCGGTGATGCAGCAGGGTTTGGCAGGGCTTTCAGAGCCTGGTGCCGAAGATGTGCACCTGCATGTGAGCTTTGATGTGGACTTTCTCGATCCGGAGATTGCACCGGGCACTGGTACTACCGTACGTGGCGGGCCCAACTACCGTGAAGCCCAGCTGTGCATGGAGATGATTGCGGATACCGGACGCATGGCATCGCTGGATATTGTGGAGCTGAACCCCGCTTTGGACATCCGCAACCAGACGGCTGAACTGGTGGTGGACCTGGTGGAAAGCCTGTTTGGCAAAAGCACATTGGTGCGTCAACGCACAATGCCCAGCCCTTAGACCTGCTAACACAACCATTGATACGTCGTTGCTTCGCCTTGTCTCAATCGCAAACTTTCGTTTGCTGGGTAGTGTTAGCGGCTCTAAGTGCATAGGGGGCGGCACTAGCTGGACGGGGCACAGACACCACGCATTTGGCGTGCCAGACGTTCGATGCCCAAGTGTTGCGCCAGCTTGCTGTCCAGTGGCAGTGGCTCTGCGTGAAGCTGCGCCGCTATCAGCTCCCCACACAGCACGGACAAGGTCAGCCCACGGGCACCCATGGCCGTACTCGCCCACAGACCGGGCTTGCTTGCGTCAACAGGGCCTGCAATGGGCAGGCGGTCATGGCTGGCGCAGCGCACACGGCCCCAGGTGGGCAGGCAATGTGCATTGCCGGGGGTGAACCAGGGCCTCAAGGGCGCGGCACTTGCGGGCAGCAAGGTCGAAAGTTTCTCGAAATTCACGGCATGCGCTGCCATTTGGTCAGCTTGGGAGATGGGCATCTCGTCCAGATCGCGCTCAAAGGTTGATCCCATGACCCAGGCCTGCCCCTGCGCAAAAGGAATATGTGTGACCAGATTGCCGTTGCCATTCACGGGAAAGGGCGGCAGTGCCGCCGCATTGGCTGTTGTGTGCCATCCCCAGGTGACTTGACCGCGCAAAGCCTGGAGCTGCCACTGCACGCCTGTCGGCAGCAGTCCTGCGGTGGCGGGGCCGCATGCCAGGATGGCAATCTCAGCCTGCGCCAGCACCTTTTGGTGTGTATCCAATGCCTGCCATGCGCCTGCAGCTGTTTGTCTGAGACTTGCCACTTCAGCATGGCCCTGAAACTGGATATGAGGGTGGGCCAGTTGGGCTTTCACCAGCTCGGCAGGGCGCACCCATCCCGCTTGTGCATGCCAGCAAGCCACGGTGTCATCAGCCAAACCAGCAGCTTGTAACTGAGCGCTGTTGGTGGCATGGCTCCATTGCGCGCCTGCGCTGTCTGCCCAGCTTGGCGGTAAACCAGTTCCGCCATCGGTGCAGTGCTCCAGCACGCCGCTAAGCCCCCAGTCTCTGCCTTCCTCGCACACATCGCGCAAGCGCTGCAGCGTCATGCGCACGCCATTGCGAGACAAGCGCGAGAGCACGCTGTCGTCTGGTGACACATGCGGGCAAAAAAGACCTGCGGGCAGACCTGAGGCCCCGTCTGCAGGCTGCGCTCCAGCGGCCAGAACGTGCACATGCCAGCCGCGCAAGGCCAGGCTGTGCGCAACGGCCGCACCAGCCAGTCCGGCGCCGATGACCAACGCGGTGCCTGCTTGCGAGAGCGGAGTGACGGCAGCTGTGCGTTTGCGTGGTTCCCAGCGCGGGGCAAAGTGAGCCAAAGAGGGAGCAGAAGCGATGTTGCCAAAGACAAAGCCTCCGCGCTCCAGTGCCTGTATCAAGTCTTCATCGGGAGCCTGTATGTGAAGCACTGTGCCGCGCTCGCAGTGGCGGGCCAAGGCTTTGATACTGTGGGCATCGCTGGCAAACGGCGCATTCAGCAAGACGGCGTGGGCGGTGCTTCGCTGTTGGCGCAGCATGGTTTGCACATCTCCCACCCACAGGGTGAGCAGCACGCGGCCTTGTTCAAAACTCAGGCGGTGCACACCTTCGAGCAGGCCAAACAGCGCGTTGGACAAAGCCTGCGCCTGCTCTTGTTGTGGAGGTGTTGCCAGGGACAGCACATCGATGGCTGTTGCGGCGCTTGGAATAATGGCAGTGAAATGAAGCTGCGCACTGCGCTGCGCGTCGGCCTTCCAGGCAGCCCAGGTCTGCAAAAAGGTCTGCCCATGCCCAAAGTCGGTACTCAGAACGTGCCAGCTGGCGCGCCCTTGCCAAGCGTGCAGGAGTGCGTATTCAGAACTTTGTGCAGACATGGAATCCATATTGATCAATCATTGCAAGCCCTCCGCCTTGCAATTCCTATTCCCAGCGCTGCTGGTAAGAAAAAACCGGCAGACGCCAGCCAAAGCGAATGGCCGCCAGGCGCAGACTCAAGCCGCTGCCAAAGCAAATGGCGGTACTCAAGCCAATCGACACTTCCAGCCACTGCAAACCTAGGTAGAGCAGGCACACCAGCATGGATACGCTGGCATACAACTCGCGGCGAAACACCACAGGCACCTGATTGCACAGCACATCGCGCAAGATGCCGCCGCTGATGCCGGTGATCATGCCCGACATGACCACCACCAAGGGGTCGTAACCCAGCTTGATGGCCACATTGCTGCCGATCAGCGAGAACGCAATCAGTCCCATGGCGTCCAGAAGCAGGAAGACATGTTTCATGCGCTGCATAAAGCGTGCAATGACGGTGGTCAAAAGGCCTGCAGACACAACCAGATAGACGTAGGCGGGGTGCTGTGTCCAGCCAATGGGGTAGTTGCCAAGCACCATATCGCGAATGGTGCCGCCACCCAGTGCGGTGACAAAAGCAATGACCACGACGCCAAAAATGTCCATATTGCGCCGTCCGGCAGCAAGCGCGCCAGACATGGCCTCTGCCGTGATGGCGATCAGATAGATGATGAGAATGACGTCCAGCTGGGTGCTGAACAGTGCGTGCAGGAAGTCGGGCAAAACAGACACGATGCAAAAGGAAAAGCCCACGCGCCGTTGGCTGCTCAGATATGCAGCTTTGCGGGCATGGGTAAGCCTCTCCCGCTGTCCTTTTACCTGAGAGTTTCAGCAATCCGCATGTTCGGCATGCGGCAGCTTGCCCCTTCGGTGAACCGGCTGATTGCTTTGGCAACCCCGGCTGCTCTCCAGTCGGCAATAGTGTTCCGTGGTGCTGGGTGCCTGAGCGATTATGGGAGTTTGCGCCTTCGGCGGAGGCTGATCTGTAGTGACAGCCTCGCTCTCCCACGGAAAACAAAAGCTGCGATTATGGCTTGAGTCCAAGACCCAGCGGCCAAACTGGGCATGGCAGATATCAAAAAAGCCCAGCGACGGAACTCGCTGGGCTTGGGTAGATGGGTGCAAAACAGGGCCAAGCAGCTTGCAAACCAGGTTGCTGGGCGTTGAGAAAAAAATCTCTCTTTCTCAGAGTCAGCGAACTGCCAGCATTCTCCGATAACGCAGCAAAGGCAGCAGCAATGCCGTAGATGCAGCAAGTGCTTAGCTGCGCTCTACAACATCAAGCGCTGGGAGGCACATAGCCTGCAGCTGCTTCGGCGCCAGCACCAAAGAAGTGGTTTTCCATTTGGCGGGCCAGATATTGACGTGCACGAGCATCGGCCAGATTCAGGCGGTTTTCGTTCACCAGCATGGTCTGGTGCTTGAGCCAGTCAGCCCAGGCCTGCTTGCTCACGCTTTCAAAGATGCGCTTACCCAGTTCGCCAGGATAGGGTGGAAAGTCCAAGCCTTCGGCTTCTTGACCCAGTTTGATGCAATGAACAGTACGTGCCATGGGGAGGTTCCTTATTCAACTTCAGATGTTTTGGTAATAACGAACTGAAATCTTATTGGTTTATGTTTTGAAGACAAGCTTTCAGAATGCCCTTCAACGGTGAAACGGACCGTTTGACACAGCACATTCCCGAAAGCAAAAAATGAACAATCGCCGCAACTTTATCAAGATTCCCGTTGCCCTCAGCCTTTTGGCGGGCTTCACCTTCTCAGCACTGCCAGCATTAGGGGCGGATCCGGTCACTTTGCTCAATGTTTCATATGACCCCACGCGGGAGCTGTACGTGGAGTACAACAAGGCTTTCGCCAAGCACTGGAAGGAAAAAAGCGGCCAGGATGTCGCCATCAAACAGTCACACGGAGGCTCTGGCAAGCAGGCGCGCTCAATCATTGATGGCATTGATGCCGATGTGGCCACACTGGCTTTGGCTGGAGACGTGGATGCCCTGGTCAAGAACGGCAACCATCTTGCTGCGGATTGGCAAAAGAAGTTGCCTTTGAACAGTGCGCCCTACACATCGACGATTGTTTTCCTTGTCAAAAAAGGTAACCCCAAGGGGCTCAGGGACTGGGATGACCTGATCAAGCCGGGCGTGCAGGTGATTACGCCCAATCCCAAAACCTCGGGCGGTGCACGCTGGAACTATCTGGCAGCGTGGGAGTTTGCCAAACGTAAAAACGGCGGTGATGAGGGCAAAGCCAAAGATTTTGTGAAGAAACTCTATGAAAACGTGCCGGTGTTGGACACCGGTGCGCGTGGCTCCACCATCACCTTTGTGCAGCGCGGCGTGGGTGACGTGCTGCTGGCCTGGGAGAACGAAGCGTTTCTGGCGCTGAAGGAGTTTGGTCCCGAGAAATTTGAAATCGTGGCACCTTCAATTTCCATCCTTGCCGAGCCTACCGTGGCAGTGGTGGACAAGGTGGTCGACAAAAAGGGAACACGCAAGGTGGCAGAGGCCTATCTGCAGTATCTGTATTCCGATGAAGGCCAGCAGATTGCAGCGCGCAATTATTACCGCCCGACCAATGACAAGGTGAAAGCAGATTTTGCCAAGCAGTTCCCCAAGCTGGAGTTGTTCACCATTGACCAGGCATTTGGTGGGTGGGCAAAGGCTGACAAGGCCCACTTTGCAGACGGTGGCAGTTTCGACCAGATCTACACCAAAAAGTAATCACAGCAACACAGTGCGCTGCGGACGTACCCCGCAGTTGCGGCTGTCAATTAAGGAGAAGCACCATGAACCCAACATCTGCATCCACCGCCAAAGCAACCAGCTTGCAGCGCGATGTTCTGTGCGTTCAAGCAGTCCGTGTGCTGCGAATCACTGCACAGCAATGGGGAATGCGTGTCGAGTCTCCTTGCCGCAAAGCGGGCGCTGCAGGCCGCAAACCTGTAGCGGTATTGCCTTGCACCAGCCTGCAGGAAATACTTGCTCAAGCCTGGGGGAGCGCAACATGAGTGAAGTGTGCCTCTTGCATGCCTGTTCTGTGCGGGGGCTGCACCATGTACAACTGAGTTTCGCTCCCAAATTGCAAACGCAGATGGAGCATTTCTATGGACAGTTGCTTGGACTGAGAAGAGCATCCCACAGTGCTGTTGAGCATGTGCTCAGTTATGCGGTTGGCGGACAGCGAATCGATCTGGTGCCGCTTATTGGGCAAGCTGTGCAGTCAGGGGGACATGCTCATCTCGCCTTGCAGGTGACCGATGCATACGGCCTGCAACAATATTTGTCGCATCACGGCGCCATGGTTCTGAGCGTGGCGCAGGTGCCAGAAGGTCTACGTTTTTATGCCAAAGACCCTGCGGGAAATACGCTGGAGCTGCTGCAGCCATTCGCCGCGCTGCAGCCAGCATCCACGCGTCCAACACTTATACAGCATGCAGTTTGCGCGTGAGACAGTCTTGGCGCAAACACGTTCTTAGGTGTTGTAGCAAGCAGCATGCTCTTCGGCTTTTTTTAGTGCCATGAATTTTCAGCAACTGCGCTCTGTGCGCGAGACGGTGCGACGCGGCTTTAATCTGACCGACGTTGCGCAAATACTGCATACCTCTCAGCCTGGCATCAGCCGCCAAATCCGGGAGATGGAAGAGGAACTGGGCGTAGAGATTTTTTTGCGTGCAGGCAAGCGGTTGACCGGCTTGACGCCGCCTGGAGAAGTTCTGTTGCCCATCGTGGAGCGGCTGCTGCTGGATGCGGACAATCTGCGCCGCGCCGGGGCAGACTTCAGTGCCAGTGAGCAAGGGCGGTTGTCGATTGCTGCCACGCACAGCCAGGCTCGTTACGCATTGCCACAGGTAGTACATGAGTTTCGCCAACGTTATCCGCTGGTGAAGCTGCATTTGCACCAAGGCTCTCCCAGGCAGGTGGCAGAAATGCTTGTCAGCGGAGAGGCGGATATCGGCGTGGCCACCGAAGCCTTGGCGAACTATGAAGGGGTGGTCACACTGCCGTGCTATCGATGGACGCACAGCGTGGTGCTGCCGCACGGACACCCTTTGTTGCAGCGTACCCAGCCCATCACGCTGCAGGATTTGGCGCAGTATCCGATCATCACTTACGAGCAAGGCTATACCGGCCGTGCGCATATTGACGAGGCTTTTGAGCGCGAAGGCGTTGCGCCCGATGTAGTGCTGACGGCCATGGATGCCGACGTTATCAAGACCTACGTGGAACTGGGCATGGGCGTGGGCATTGTGGCTTCGGTAGCGATTGACCCCGAGCGGGATCGCCTGCTGCAGGCAGTCGATGCGGGGCACCTGTTTCAGGTGAATGTCACGCGTTTGGGGTTGCGCCGCGGTGCCTGGCTGCGTGCGTATGCCTACAGCTTTATTGAAAGCTTTGTACCAACGCTGACGAGGGAGATGGTGCACAAGGCGCTAGGCAACGAACAGTAGCCTTGAGCATGTAGGTGTACATTGGTGTGCTGTGTTCACCGCCTTACCGCCACCTCAATTCTGGATTCTGCATGTCGATGGCTCGGCAATGCCTAACCCTGGGCGCATGGCAGTTGGCATTGTGCTGACTGCTCCTGATGGCGGGTACTATGCCAAGGCTCTGCGTCTGCAAGGCACTGGTTGCAACAACGAAGCGGAGTTGCAGGCCTTGCGCATAGGCTTGGCAGAGGCGAAAGCGCGCGAAGTTCGCTGTTTGCGTATCTATACCGATAGCCAGTGGCTGGTTCAGCAACTGGCGCAAGCGCCTCATGGTGCGCAGCGGGCGCGCAAGACGATGCGCTTGCAGAGTCAGTTGGCCGTGGTGCAAGGTATTTTGCAAACACTGGAGCATGTGCATTGGCGCTGGGTTCCAAGACACTGCAACGCGCAAGCCGATGCTTTGGCACGTGAGGCACACAGCACCTGCTCAAAGTGCTGATCAACCCCACAAGCTGGGCTTGTTGACCATCAGGAAGTAGGTGCCAGCCATGGCTGCAAATGCCGGGTAGCCCAAGCTTTCCCACATGCGTTGATAGCGCAGGAACAAACAGGGAAGGGCTGCGCCTTGCGTGTGCGCTTGCTCAGCCAGATGCGCCATCCGAATCTGCAGCCAGACCACAGGTAGCCAGCATGCACCGGCCAGAACATACAGGCCAATGGACAATGCCAGCCATGATGTTGAAAGTGGCCATCCCGCCAGGTACATCATGGCCAAGCCTGTAGCGGGCTGCACAATGATGCATGGCGTGGTGAACCACCAGTCTGCGCGTACAACCAATTTGCTCACCACGGCTTGTGCAGCGATGGAGCCGCTGCGATTGGCGAAAAACATGTAAAAAGCTGATCCCAGCCCGGTTCCCACGAGCAGGACGCTGGAGATGATGTGCACCGTCTTGAGCAGGAGATAGGTGTTCATGATGTTCTCTTTGAACTAGTTTGCTGTGCAGGTTGTGCTTGCCAAAGCACCCATAGTGCTGCGGCAATGGACAGGTTTTTAAGCAGAGGTCCCAAGGGATGCAGCCATAAAGTGGGGTGCAGCATTGTTCCTGCCAGGGTCATGCCGGTCATCAGCGTAAATGCGGCAACATACGCAATACGCCCCGGCCGTAGCCATAGCCACATGCCAATGACAAGGTCGGCCAGCAGTCCACTCCATATGAGCGTGGTCTGCAGGCTCGGACTGTGGATGCCTGCATCCTTGAGCAACTGCGGTCCATACTGAGCAGATCCCAGACATCCCCAGTAGTCCAGGGCACTGACCAGTGCTGTGCCCAACCAGACGATGACAACACTCGTATGCAAAGCACACAGTGCGCGAGGCGTTGGCGTATTCATCGTTTCTCCCTGGCTGTTGCTGGCAGCGAGGCATACAAGGCATCTGGGGCAACAGGCTCACGCCCCAGCAGGCTGCGCAGTGTGTCTGGATCGCACACATTGGGTGTTTGCAACATGGCCATACTTTCGCTGCACCAGGGCAGGGAGGGGAGGTGATCCCCGATCCGGGCACTGGTGTTGGCCAACCATTGCGGCAGGCTGTGAATGCGTGCAGGCATTGCACCACGCTGGGCACGCAGGCTGACCAGTAGTTCGCCCAGCGTGAGTGCGCGTGGTCCACCCAGCTCGATCAGGCCCTTATGGGTAGGTGCTGTAGTGATGGTGGCTATGGCTTCGGCCAAGTCCTGCGCAGCGACGGGCTGGATGGGGCAGTTCATGGCTTCAGCAGGAAGCATCAGCAGGGGCAGCCTGGCCAGTTGCAGGAATAGCCGAGTGCTGGCACCACCTGTGCCGAAAATGATGCTTGGCCGGATGACGGTTGCGTTCAATGCGCCTTGGGCATGCAGTGCAAGAAGATGTTCGTCAGCAGTGCGCTTGCTGCGTGCATAGTGGGTGTTGCTGTCACCAATACCGAGAGCGGATATTTGCACCACGCGCTGCACTCCGGCTTGCACGCAGGCATCAAATAGGGCAATCGGAGCCTGGGTATGCAGCACATCTAGCGGCTGATCAGGTTTATCACGCAATGCTCCTACGGCATTGATGACAGCGTCAATGCCTGCAAGATGTTCCAGCCAGTCGCCAGGTTGCGTGCTCAGTAGAAAATCCAGTGCAGGTGAAGAGCGCCGGCTGCGAACCACTGGGTCGTGGTTGCTGTGAACCAGTGCTGCGCAGATATGACGGCCTAGAAAGCCGTTGCCACCACAAACCAAGACACGCATAGTGAATCCCCCCAGTAGTTTGCTATTGCTCGGTGCGTCGAGAGTCCGCTTTGTTGCGATTAGCGCTGCTAAGCATGTCCATTACCGCGGACAAAGCGCTGCACGCTGGCACCCAGGCGCAAGATCTTGTCGAGCGTAGAGGGCGACAGGCGCAGCATTTCTTCCGTCCAGATGCTCATGGACTCCATCAGGCGCAGAGTCTCAAGTACCCTGTCCTGTGTGTCTGGTGACTCCAGTTCAAACTGTGGCTTTGTAATCAGGGTACGCAGCATCTGCGTGGTGGGATCGAATTCACGCTGCTTGCGCTCACGAACGATGGTGCGCAGCAACTCCCATACATCTGCAGATGTTTCGAAATACTCACGCCTATCCCCTGCGCGTTTGCTGGCTCGCACCAGGTTCCAGCTGAGCAGCTCCTTGATGCTGTTGCTCACATTCGAGCGTGCAGCCCCGAGTGCGGCGCAAAGATCCTCAGCGTTCAAGGGCTTGCCATGGAAAAAAAGCAGGGCGTGAATTTGTGCCACGGTGCGATTGACGCCCCAGGCAGCTCCCATGTCTCCCCAGTGGGAGACGAATTGTTGGGCGATGGGACTGAGTTGCATAGGCGCAGTGTCGCCGTGCATGAAATTTCTGTCAATAGAGAAATTTCATTTTTTCATTGTTTTGAAAATTGGTTCTTATCTATTGAATTAAATGGAATTTTGATTTTTTTTTATTTCTCTTGAGAGAGAATATTTTCTTGATTTTTAAAAGATTCGTAGGCAACCTAGGAGATGCTGGAAGGTAGACGCAGAGACAATTTGTGTCGCTGTCCATTCCTGTAGCCAAGCAAGTTACTAAGAGCCTGAGACAATGTCGCCCATCATGAGTGCTCAGAACGACAAGATCTCCCCCGAATCCGCCTACGAAAACATGCCCGTGGGCAACCCTGACCTGCCAGAAGGATGGCTTGAAGTGGTGTCCATGGACATGGAGGCCAAAGGTATTGCCCGAAAAAACGATGGCAAAGTGGTGTTCATCGACGGTGCGCTGCCCACCGAGCTGGTGACGGCCAACATACATCGCAAGAAGAACAACTGGGAGGCTGGAACACTGATGCATTTGCATCGGGAGTCATCCCAGCGTGTGAAGCCAGGCTGTCCGAATGCCGGTCTGCATGAAGGTGCCTGTGGCGGTTGCAAGATGCAGCATATGCATGTCCAGGCACAGGTGGCCATCAAGCAGCGCGTGCTGGAAGACAATCTCTGGCACTTGGGCAAGGTCAAGCCTGAAACCATGATGCGCCCTATTGAGGGGCCGACGTGGGGTTACCGTTACCGTGCGCGTCTGGCCGTGCGTTACGTGATCAAAAAGGGCAAGGTGCTGGTCGGATTTCACGAGCGCAAGAGCCGCTACATCGCCGACATGGAAACCTGCAAGGTGTTGCCACCTCATGTGGATGCCATGCTGATGCCGATGCGCGCCCTGATTGCCAGCCTGGATGCGCGCGAAACCTGCCCGCAAATCGAAGTGGCAGTGGGTGACCATGTCACTGCGCTGGTGCTGCGACATCTCGAGCCTTTGAGTGATGCGGACAAGCAGCGGTTGCGGGATTTTGCGACTGCTCAGAATGTGCAATGGTGGTTGCAGCCCAAGGGGCCAGATACGGTGCACCTGATGGATGCTCCCATTGCGCAGCTTTCCTATAGCCTGCCGGACTTTGGCATCACCATGCCATTCAAGCCCACTGACTTCACCCAGGTTAATCCGCACATCAACCGTGTGCTGGTGACGCGTTCGTTGCGTTTGCTCGATGCTCAGAAGCACGAGCGAGTGATTGACTGGTTCTGTGGTTTGGGCAACTTCACCTTGCCGATTGCGACCATGGCGCGTGAGGTACTGGGCATTGAAGGATCGGATGCGCTTGTGCAACGCTCACACGAGAACTATGCTGCCAATAATGCCGCGCGTGCTGAAGACGACAAGCTGGCTCCCACTTCGTTTGTGGGGCGCAACCTGTTCAACATGACCCCAGCGCTGCTGATGGCGGATGGCAATGCGGAAAAATGGCTGGTCGATCCGCCCCGCGAAGGCGCGTTTGCATTGTCCAAAGCATTGGCAGACATTCACCAGATTCGCATCGGTGCCAGGCAAACCGGTGTGCCTACCGAAGAGCAGCCTGATCTGTTGCCCCCTTTGCCCGAAGGGCAAGAGAGGTGGAAGTTCCCTCAGCGCATTGTCTATGTGAGCTGCAATCCTGCCACCTTGGCACGCGATGCAGGATTGCTGGTGCATCAGGCGGGTTACCGCTGCGTGTTGGCAGGAGTGGTCAATATGTTCCCGCACACTGCACATGTGGAATCGATGGCGGTATTTGAGCGGGCGGACTAAGCGAGTGCGCAAGACATCTGCAAGGCGGGGTGACGGCTGTCCCTCGCTTTTTGCACAGAAATGAAAAGCCCGTGGAATTTTGCAACCACGGGCTTTTGTATTTGATGTAAGGCTTGCCAGACTAGCTGCGAGGGTGGTTGTACTCAGCCTCGATCTCGCCACCAACGGACTTTGAAGGTTCAGGCTTTTGAGTCAATACGGACGGCGTGCCTTCCAGCTTGTGCTCGCGCATATAAGCATCCATATCCTTCCATCCGGCAAAAACCATGGCCTTGGGTGCCTTGGGGTTCAAGGTAAAACAGTCTTCAATACCTCGCATGGCATACCGACAAGCACTGCCGATGGCCTTGGCTTCGTTTTCACGAATGACGGTACGTGGGTCAGGTCCCAGGCCGGGGACTTGTTCTAAGCAGCCCGTCAGCAATGCTGCTGTCAATGGCAGCAACACAAGTATCGGGCGGATGGAATGGAGATGATTTGGCATGTACTTCTCTTATCGGCAGGTGTTTCCAGATAATGAGTGCTTCTTTGGCGAGGAATGAAAAAAGGCTCCTTCAGGAGCCTTTTTGTGAGGTCACAGAGCGTGTTTAGTCGTTTTCACCGCCCATGATCCCCAGCAATGCCAGCAGGCTCTGGAAGACGTTGAAGATGTCCAGGTACAGCGACAGCGTGGCGCTGATGTAGTTGGTTTCTCCACCATCAATGATCTGCTTGATGTCATACAGCATGTAGGCCGAGAAGATACCGATAGCCAGCATGGAAATCGCCATCATGCCTGCAGTCGAGCCCACAAACACGTTGATCACTGCACCGACCATCAGCACCAGCGCGCCCACGAAGAGCCACTTGCCCATGCCCGAGATATCGCGCTTGATGACAGTGGCCAGCGAGGCCATCACAAAGAAAACGCCAGCAGTGCCAGCGAATGCGGTCATGATGAGCTGTGAGCCGTTGCTAAAGCCCAGCACCATGGCAATCAGCCGCGAGAGCATCAAGCCCATGAAGAAGGTGAATGCCAGCAGAACAGGCACACCAGCAGCTGAATGCTTGGTCTTTTCAATGGCGTACATGAAGCCAAAGGCACCGACCATGAATACGATCAAGCCCATAAAACCGGTCAGCCCTGCAGTGATGCCGGTTGTCACACCAACCCATGCGCCCAATACCGTGGGCAGCAAACTCAGCGCCAGCAGCCAGTAAGTGTTGCGCAGCACTCTGTGGCGCTGCTGCTGCGAGATGCCGTAGCCTGCAGAGTCCAAAGTGTTCAGATGGTTCATTGAGTGTTTACTCCTGTTGAGATGTAGCGGATTTCTACGAACGCTCATTCTATGAGACATCCACCATCGGGCAAGTTCCCAAATCCTTGGTATTTGCGGCAGTTTTCTGCGTTGTTTTAGGTTGGAATGTTTTGCGCAGAAGGTTGGGGCCAGAGCGTTCAGAGTCAGTATGCTGTGGGTTTGTATACAAAACTGCTATTGGAGCAACGCAATGAAGAACAAGTTTGAACTGGAACTGGCAGATGTCAAGAAAATTGCTGCTGCAGCGGAGGCAGAAGCTTTGAAGAACAATTGGCCAGTCACGATTTCCATCGTCGATGATGGAGGTCACTTGCTCTGGCAGCAACGTCTGGATGGCGCTGCGCCTATCTCTGCGCATATTGCTCCGGCCAAGGCCCGCACAGCGGCTGTTGGTCGCAAGGACACCAAGCTGTTTGAGGAAATGATCAATAACGGACGTACGGCATTTCTGAGTGCGCCATTTGTGGACGGCCTGCTTGAAGGTGGCGTTGCCATCATCAAGGACGGTCAATGCCTTGGTGCTGTGGGTGTCAGTGGCGTGAAGTCCAATGAAGATGCGCAGATCGCCATTGCAGGCATCGCAGCCTTGGGCCTGTGAGTTGGAGACAAGCCTGAACGCAAGAAAAAAGCGACCTTGAAGGTCGCTTTTTTATAACTTCGTGGAAAAAAAGGACTGGCTACGCAATGCCCGATGAAATGCTTTGTTGGCTGGCCTAAACGATGACGGGGTATCCCCGTATCGCCCCACGATGAAACTGATGTCCTGGTTGCTTTTACTTGGTCAAGATCAACTTGCCCAATTTGGTTGCTTGCAAACGGTAGGTGGAGCCGTTGTGGATGATCGCAACCGACTTTTTGCCACGCAGTAATGCTTCACTGTCCAAACTGACTTCTTGCGATGTGGCAGCACTATCGACCATTACGGGCTGCGAGAGTGGTGTGCGGCGCGTGACAGGGAGGGAGAGTGTGGCTTGCATGGCTCGATATCTGTGCGTTGAAGTTGTGTTAATGATAACAATTCTTATTCAATGTACAAGTAATTCCCATACATCAAGTGCGGCAATTCAATGAATGCAATAACTTTCCTTTCCTGGTCACAAAAGGACCAGAGAAGTACCGCATCTGCCACAGAACTCTTGATCCCTCGGCTGGGCGTTCCAGTGAATTGGATAGATTTTTGAAGGCATGAAAAAAGCCCTGCAAAACAAGTTTGCAGGGCCTGGGAAATAACAAGGAGCACAAAGCGAACCGCGGGTTCTATTGCTCAGGTTCGGTGACAAAGCCGATTTTACGGATACCCGTGCTTTGTGCTGCAGCCATGGCCTTGGCGATGCGTTCATATCGCACTTCCTTGTCTCCGTGGATATGGAGGTCGGGCTGAGGCTCTTTGGCTGCCTCAGCTTTCAGACGCTCAACCAATTGCTCATCGCTGATGGCCTCTTTGTTCCAATGGTATTGGCCTTGTGCATCGATCGTCAGACTGATGTTTTGAGGCTTGACCACTTCAGGTTCATTGGAGGCGCGAGGCAGATCCACGTTCACTGCATGCTTCATCACAGGGACTGTGATGATGAAGACGATGAGCAATACCAACATCACGTCCACAAGGGGCGTCATGTTGATTTCGTTCATGACGTCATCACTGTCATCTTGGGTGCCGAAAGCCATGAGTTAAGCGCCTTTCTTCATTGGCAGGACCTTACCGTCCTGCGTCGCTCCGGTGGTGTCTACAGTCAAGCGAGCACCGGTTACAAAGAATGCATGCAAGTCGTGGGCAAAACTATTCAGCCCACCCAGTACCCCCTTGTTGCCACGCACGATAGCGTTGTAGCCAAGTACGGCGGGAATGGCTACAGCCAGACCAAATGCAGTCATGATCAGCGCTTCGCCAATGGGGCCGGCCACCTTGTCAATCGAAGCCTGGCCTGATGTGCCAATCACAATCAGAGCGTGATAGATCCCCCAGACTGTACCGAACAGACCCACGAAAGGGGCGGTGGATCCTACCGAAGCCAGAATGGCCAGACCGGATTGCATGCGGGCTGTGAACTCATCAATTCCATTGCGCAGGCAGCGTGTAACCCAGTCGGACACATCCAAAGTGTCGTGTAGATGTGCACTGGTCTTGCGGTGGTGAGAAATGGCTTCGCGGCCCTCCAGAGCCAGATAGCGGAATGGATTAGCTGGGTCGGCATTGAGCTTGTTCAAGCCGGAGCCAAAGTCTTCACTGTGCCAGAAATCTTTGGCTTCCTTGGCGTACTTCTTGAATTTCATCAGGCCCAGAGCCTTGATGATGATGACGACCCACGATGCCACAGACATGATCAGCAGCAGGATGGCAACGCCTCTCGTGACAAAGTCGCCTTGTGCCCAGACGTGGGCAATGCCGAATTGGGATTCCATGAAAACTCCTGAGATGACTGTTTATTCGAGTACGAAATTGACGGGCACGATGTTCCACATTGCTTCAGGAACACCATTGCGTTTACCGGGGACAAAGCGCCAGCGCTGAACCGATGCCAATGCAGCTTTATCCAAGCGATCAAATCCGCTGGATTGTTTGATTTCAATTTGCTTGGGCAAGCCATTTTCATCTACCAGCACGCGTAGCAGCACTTTCCCCTGCTCACCCATACGACGACTAATCGAAGGGTAGCTTGGGCGCGGATTGTTCAAATAAGCCGCATTGCTGGAAGGCAACTGCACAGCCCCTCCTGCAGGTTGCGCTGGAGGGCTTGGCGGTGCGGGTGGGGCAGGTGGCGCTGGCGGGGCAGCATCCACCGCTGGAGCAGGCTCACTGTCCAAAGTGCCTGTTGGCGCATTGGGAGCAGGCGTAGGGTCTGCAATGGCCTTGGGTAGCGGAGGCGCTTTTTGAACAGGCTTGGGTTTTGGCGCCGGCTTGGGCTTCGGTGGTTGAGGCTTGGGCGTAGCCTTTGGAGGCTCCGGTGCTGGCGGCTCTGGTGCAGGGGGGGCGATGAACTGCGCGATGACTTCTGCAGCAATGATTTGTGGCTCTGGCGGGCGGCTCATGCCACTTTGCAAAGCCCAGATGCCAGCAGCGTGCAGCGCTACTACCACCCCGGTAATCATGGCTTTTTGGCCTAGAGGACCGCTGGGGGCAAGTTGTTCGGATGAAGACATAGAGATCAAAAAACCGGCTGTTTCAGCCGGTAGGGCCAGCCTTTAGGCTAGTGCAGTAAGGCGAATCTGACGCCCGCATATGCGGGTAACGGAAAAAAGTTACTTGCGGAAGATCCACCATGAGCAGCCTAAAACCAAAATCAAGCTACCTGCAACGGTTGAGAAGAATGCCATGCTTTGCTCTCCAGAATAGGGGTGGCAAGCTGAACGGTTTGTGCTGCAGCTTCGTTGTGAATGGCGGCTGTGTTGCCCATTGAGCAGCACTTGGCCACTACGTCGCGTGCGCAAGTTTCGCAACGACCGCATTGAGTGGCAACACCTAGCTCGAACTGGATTTCGTCAAAACTCATGCCAGCATGGGCATGGCGTGCGATTTCGCGATCTGAAACTCGGTGGCAAACGCAAACGATCATGGCTGCAAACAGTTGTGGCTGGCTATTGATGTGATGAAAGAATTATAAATGCGAATTCATCGCATTTGCAAACACTTTGTGCTTGTCGGGTTAAAGTTGTGCGTGGCTGTGTGGCAGGCTCAAAAAAACCGGCCTAAGCCGGTTTTTTGAGAGATTGTGCTGATTAGCTGACGTGCTTGCCAATCAGGCCAGCCATTTCGAACATCGAAACCTGTGGCTTGCCAAACACTTCCTTGAGCTTTGCGTCTGCATTGATCATGCGCTTGTTTGCTGCATCTTGCAGGTTGTTTGCCTTGATGTAGACCCACAGCTTGCTGATGATTTCAGTACGGGGCAGTGGCTCCTTGCCAACCACGGCAGCCAAAGCAGCGCTAGGTGTCAGGGGTTTCATGAAGGCGGCGTTAGGAGTGCGCTTTTTCGCGGGAGCTGCGGATGCAGCAGTTGCCTTCTTTGCAGTTGCCATTTTTGCTTTCCTTTTTGGGGTGAATTTGCCAGCTCATGTGAAGAGCTTTTGCTCAGTGCGAACTGGTTGTGCCAGATGCTAATGGGAAAATTTCCCCTTTCCAAGCGGACGAACGAGTTTTTTCACTTGTTTTGTTGCATCACAGCACGTAAACCAGCAAAAACTGTGTCCATTCTTTGCGCCTTGAGTGGCTGGTGAGAGTATCTGACCAGTGTTCGCCCTTAATTTCGAGGGACACACAAAGCTACAAATATGGAGGCAATAGATGGTGAAGGAGTTTCAAACCTGCGATCTGTGTGATGCGCAAAAGCACGATGACAGCGGTGCATTTCGAGTATTGCCCCCCGTGTTCAAACATTTTGGTGGCCTTGTCTGTTTTGCGGGTCAAGCCGTAACCTTGAAATGTTTCGAGGACAACACCCTGGTCAAGCAAGCGTTGGATTCGAAGGGGGAAGGCCGTGTATTGGTAGTTGACGGAGGCGGCTCTATGCGTAAGGCGCTGGTTGGAGGCAACCTGGCTGCAACTGCTGCGCAAAACGGCTGGGCTGGCATTGTGGTGTATGGCTGCGTGCGTGATGTGGCCGAGCTGCGTGCAACGGCTGTGGGTATTACCGCTTTGGGGCCGATGCCAATGCCGACAGAAAAACGAGGCCAAGGGTGCTCGGGGGTGGCCGTTGATATTGCGGGTGTGCTTGTTCACCCAGGTGATTGGATTTACGCCGATGAAGATGGCACTGTTGTTTCCGCTACTGCCCTTCATCAGTGAATTGCATTGAAGAGGCTAGGTGCCGCGGCTGGCGGCGGTTTCGGTGCCTATTTTCATTGCTTAGAAATGTGTTTTCACACTATGAAAACATTCCGTGCTGCTATGCAGCAAAAGCGTTTCATTAGGGGGCATCTGATTTCATATTGAGATAATTATTTGCAAGCTATTGTTTTTAAATGGTAAAAATATTTGTTTTATATAAGACATAAGAGCTTGTTTAACTCTTCTATAAGACTTAAATTTGTCTCCAAGCCGCAAACAAAACGGCAGCAGAGTTTCAAACCTTGTCTTACTTTGAATGGAGAGCGACATGCCCGAATCCTTGAATCAACAACTCAGCCGTGAACAGCAAATTGCCGCCTTGGAAAAGGATTGGGCACAGAACCCTCGCTGGAAGGGGGTGAGGCGCGGTTACAGTGCAGCAGATGTGGTGCGCTTGCGTGGCAGCCTGCGTCCCGAATACACACTGGCCCAGCGTGGCGCCGAAAAGCTGTGGGAAAAGATCAATGGTGGTGCCAAGAAGGGCTATGTGAACGCGTTTGGCGCCATTTCTGCGGGGCAGGCCATGCAACAGGCCAAAGCGGGCCTGGAGGCTGTGTATCTGTCTGGATGGCAAGTCGCTGCCGACGGTAACACCTCGGAGACTATGTACCCCGATCAGTCCTTGTATGCCTATGACTCGGTGCCAACCATGGTGCGCCGTATCAACAATACTTTTACACGTGCCGACGAGATCCAGTGGGCGCGTGGCACCAATCCCGGTGACAAAGACTTTATCGACTACTTCTTGCCGATCGTGGCTGATGCGGAAGCGGGCTTCGGCGGTGTGCTCAACGCTTTTGAGTTGATGAAGAACATGATTGCCGCAGGTGCTGCTGGTGTGCACTTTGAAGACCAGCTGGCAGCTGTGAAAAAGTGTGGCCACATGGGCGGCAAGGTGCTGGTGCCAACCCGTGAAGCTGTTGAAAAACTGATTGCGGCCCGTTTTGCTGCTGATGTGATGGGTGTTCCCACCATTGTGCTGGCTCGAACGGATGCTGAAGCAGCCAACCTGATCACCAGCAACCACGATGCCAATGACCAGGCTTTCCTGACCGGAGAGCGTACGCAAGAAGGGTTCTATCGCGTCAAGAACGGTCTGGAGCAGGCCATCAGCCGCGGTATTGCCTATGCGCCATATGCCGATTTGGTGTGGTGCGAGACGGGTACCCCTGATATTGGTTTTGCTCGTGAATTTGCTCAGGCGGTGCTCAAAGAGTGCCCAGGCAAGCTGCTCTCATACAACTGCTCGCCTTCGTTTAACTGGAAGAAGAACCTGTCGGACAGTCAGATAGCATCCTTCCAGGAAGATCTGTCTGCTTTGGGATACAAGTTCCAGTTCATTACCCTGGCTGGCATTCACAGCAACTGGTACAACACCTTCAAGTTCGCTCACGAATACGCACAAGGCGAAGGCATGAAGCACTATGTGGAGATGATTCAAGAGCCTGAATTTGCTGCTCGTGAAAAGGGCTATACCTTTGTGTCACACCAGCAAGAAGTGGGGGCTGGCTATTTTGATGACGTGACGACAGTGATCCAAGGCGGGTCGTCCTCGGTGAAGGCCTTAGCTGGTTCTACCGAAGAAGAGCAGTTTCACTGATAGGGTGACACTGCGCATGTGAAGAGGGCATGCACAGTGTCAAATTTTGACTTGGCATTGCCCGTAGCTCTAGCGCTACGGGCTTTTTTGTGTGTAGAGCGTTAAAATGCCCGTAGAGCTAACCAACAAGAGCGAGAAAGGCATTCTGGTTATGACACCGCGAACGACGAACACGGAGATGTTGCACAGCCAGTAAGGTTGTGAGTTCGCGCCTGCCCGGAGTTGTTGTTTCCTAGAAAGCGCGGACAAGTTCCGCGCTTTGCTTTTTCCACAGCTTGCGCGCTCCTGTTACATACAAAGATAGCTAAGGAATTCCATGTTAAAGATCACACTTCCCGATGGTTCGCAACGCGAATTTGAAGGCCCGGTAACTGTCATGCAAGTGGCTGCTGCTATTGGTCCTGGTTTGGCCAAAAACACTGTTGCAGGCAAGATCAATGGCCGCTTGGTGGATGCGTGCGAGCCGATCGAGCAGGATGCCAAGCTGCAAATCATCACTCCCAAGGATCAGGAAGGTGTAGAGATCATTCGTCACTCTTGTGCGCACTTGGTGGGCCACGCTGTCAAGCAGTTGTATCCCAGCGCAAAGATGGTGATTGGCCCTGTGATTGATGAGGGCTTTTACTACGATATTTCTTACGAGCGCCCCTTTACGCCCGAGGACATGGCTGCCATTGAAGCGCGCATGAAAGAGCTGATTGCGCAAGACTACGATGTCATCAAAAAAATGACGCCGCGCGATGAAGTCATCAAAGTGTTCAAAGAGCGCGGTGAAGACTACAAGTTGCGTCTGGTGGAAGACATGCCTGAAGAAAAGGCGATGGGCTTGTACTATCACCAGGAATATGTGGACATGTGCCGTGGCCCTCACGTGCCAAACACTCGATTCCTGAAGGTCTTCAAGCTGACCAAGCTGGCTGGAGCGTACTGGCGTGGTGATGCCAAAAACGAGCAGCTGCAGCGTATCTATGGCACTGCCTGGGCCGACAAGAAAGATCTGCAGGCATACATCACACGCATTGAAGAGGCGGAAAAGCGCGATCATCGCCGCCTTGGCCGTGAGCTGGACCTGTATCACATCGACGAGTGTTCTCCGGGGACCGTGTTCTGGCACCCCAAGGGCTGGCGCGTGTGGCAGGAGGTTGAGCAGTACATGCGCCGCGTCTATCGCGAAAATGGCTACGACGAAGTTAAGGCGCCCCAGATCCTGGACAAAACCTTGTGGGAAAAGACCGGCCACTGGGACAAGTATCGTGACAACATGTTCGTGACCGAGTCGGAAAAGCGTGATTACGCTTTGAAGCCCATGAACTGCCCGGGCCACATTCTGATTTTCAAGCAGGGTGTGAAGAGCTACCGTGATCTGCCGCTGCGCTATGGTGAGTTCGGCCAATGCCACCGTAATGAGCCCACGGGTGGTCTGCACGGCATCATGCGTGTACGTGGCTTTACTCAGGATGATGGTCACATTTTCTGTACTGAAGACCAGATTCAGCAAGAAGTGCTGAACTTCAATCAGCTGGTGCAAAAGGTCTATGCTGACTTTGGCTTTACCGACATCATCTACAAGGTGGCAACCCGTCCTGATGCACGCATTGGTTCCGACGAAATCTGGGACAAGGCCGAAAAGGCGTTGTTTGATGCATTGAAGGCATCGGGCTGCGAATACCAGATTGCCGTGGGTGATGGCGCTTTCTACGGCCCCAAGATTGAATACACCTTGAAGGATGCATTGGGTCGTCAGTGGCAGTGTGGGACCATTCAGGTGGACTTCTCCATGCCTGAGCGTCTGGATGCAGAGTATGTGGGTGAAGACGGCAATCGTCATCGCCCAGTGATGTTGCACCGAGCGATCGTGGGTTCTCTGGAGCGCTTCATCGGCATCCTGGTTGAGCAATTTGCTGGCGCACTGCCCGTGTGGCTGGCTCCAGAACAAGTGGCGGTGCTCAATATCACGGATGCGCAGGCCGATTACGTGAAGGAAGTTGTGGCAAAGGTGCAAAAAGCATTGCCTCATCAAAGCCTTAAGGTGGTGTCTGACCTGCGCAACGAAAAGATCACGTATAAAATACGCGAGCATGCATTGCAGAAGCTGCCTTATATCCTCGTCGCAGGTGACAAGGAAAAAGCGGTTGGCACCGTCGCTGTGCGTGCCCGAGGAAACAAAGACTTGGGCGTGATGTCGGTGGAAGCGTTCATCGAATTGCTGACCAACGATATCAACAACAAAGTCTGATGCAGTAAGCGCGGTTAGGCCGCGCTTGTCTCATCAATGCAAGCAGCTACGCTTTTCGTAGCGATTTGAATTTAGGGTGAAAGCCATAGCTACAGAATTTCGTGACCGTCGCCACCGCGAGGAACGCAAACACCGTTTGAACCGTGAAATCATGGCGCCAGAAGTGCGTCTGTCCGGTCCTGAGAATGAGCCTATCGGCATTGTTTCGTTGCAAGAAGCACTGCGTATGGCTGGTGATTTGGACGTTGATTTGGTGGAAATTGCCGCCACTGCAAACCCTCCTGTTTGCCGCTTGATGGACTACGGTAAGTTCAAGTATCAAGAGCAAAAGAAGGCAGCAGAAGCCAAGGCCAAGCAAACCGTTATCGATATCAAGGAGGTGAAATTCCGTCCTGGAACTGATGATGGCGACTACAACATCAAGCTGCGTAATATTCGACGCTTCTTGGCTGATGGCGACAAGGTGAAAGTCACTTTGCGCTTCCGCGGTCGTGAAATTACGCACCAGCAACTGGGTCTTGATTTGCTCAATCGTCTGCGTGATGAACTGGCGGACTCCATCCAGGTGGAGCAGTTTCCCAAGCTGGAAGGCCGTCAAATGGTTATGATGATTGCCCCAGCGCGCAAAAAACCTGTGGCTGGCAATGCCAAGCCTGCAGCAGAAAACGCACAAAGCAGCAACGCAGCCTAAGCTGGGTTAGAATTTTAGGAGACCTGCCTGAAAGGGCAGGTCTCTGTTTTGCAACTTGCAAGAGTTGCTAAAACGCTGGTGCAAACCGGCACTAAGAAGTGTCTCGGGGCCTACAAGTTGGGGCAGGGTTGCCGCAACGCCTCACGAGCACAATAAACAGGAGCATTCACATGCCCAAAATGAAAACCAAGAGCAGCGCGAAGAAGCGTTTTCGCGTTCGTCCAGGTGGTACCGTCAAACGCGGTCAAGCCTTCAAGCGTCACATCTTGACCAAGAAGACCACGAAGAATAAGCGTCACCTACGTGGCATTACCTCCGTGCATGAAGGCGATATGGGCTCCATCGCAAAGATGTTGCCTTCCGCTGGCCTGTAATTCACTGACGAACAAGGAGAAAACACATGCCTCGCGTCAAACGTGGTGTAACGGCCCGTGCCCGTCACAAAAAAGTTCTGAATCTTGCTAAGGGTTTCCGCGGTCGCCGCGGTAACGTCTTCCGCGTCGCCAAGCAGGCGGTGATGAAGGCCGGTCAATACGCCTACCGTGACCGTCGTACCAAGAAGCGTGTATTCCGTCAGCTGTGGATCGCTCGTATCAACGCTGCTGCACGTGAACTGGGCCTGACATACAGCCAATTCGCCAACGGCCTGAAGAAGGCTGCTATCGAGATCGACCGCAAGATGCTGGCCGATATCGCTGTGCACGACAAGGCTGCTTTTGCAGCAATCGTTGACCAAGTGAAGGCCAAGCTGGCTGCTTAAGTTAACGGTGTGTAGCTACTATTTAGGTAGCTTCTAGCGCACAAACGGCAAGGGCTAGAGCTTGAAAAGGCACTAGCCCTTGTTTATTTTTTAAAGTCGATAAAGAGTCGATATGAACGAGTTGGATTCTCTGGTCGAAAGCGCGCAACAACTGTTTGCGCAGGCCCAAACCCCCGCAGATCTGGAAAATGCCAAAGCGCAGTTTCTGGGCAAGTCGGGCAAGATGACCGAGCTCATGAAGGGCATGGCGCAGCTTTCCGTCGAAGAGAAAAAATCGCGCGGTGCCGCCATCAACGTGGCCAAGCAGGCCATTGAAGCGGCCTTGACCGCTCGCCGCAAGGCCTTGGCCGATGCGGAGCTGCAGGCCCATCTGAAAGCTGAAGTGCTGGATGTGACCTTGCCTGGTCGTCGTCGTGGCACTGGTGGTTTGCACCCAGTCTCCATCACGCTGGAGCGCATCGAGGGCATTTTTGGCTCCATGGGCTTTGATGTGGCAGAAGGCCCGGAGATTGAGTCCGACTGGTTCAACTTCACAGCGCTGAATACGCCTGAAGATCACCCCGCACGTTCGATGCACGATACCTTCTATGTAGAAGGCGGCACTGAACACGCTCCCAACCTGTTGCGCACGCACACCAGTCCTATGCAGGTGCGTCACGCAGTGCAGCACGTGAAAAAATACCGCAATGCGATCGATGCAGGCCAAGGTATGCCTGAGATCCGCGTTATTGCGCCCGGTCGTACCTATCGTGTGGACTCGGATGCAACCCACTCGCCCATGTTCCACCAGTGTGAAGGCCTGTGGATTGGTGAGAATGTCAGCTTCAAAGACTTGAAAGTGGTGTTTACCGACTTTTGCAAGACCTTCTTTGAGCAGGATGATCTGGTGCTGCGTTTCCGTCCCAGCTTCTTCCCGTTTACCGAGCCATCGGCTGAAGTCGACATCCAGTTTCAAAGCGGTCCTCTGGCGGGAAAGTGGCTGGAAGTTGCAGGCTCGGGTCAGGTGCACCCCAACGTGGTGCGTAACATGGGCCTTGACCCTGAAAAATACATTGGCTTTGCCTTTGGCATGGGGCCGGATCGCTTGACCATGCTGCGTTATGGCGTGAACGATTTGCGCCTGTTCTTCGATGGCGACATTCGTTTCTTGTCGCAATTCCAGTAAGCCGCAAAGAGCGTGTCGCGCGCAGAATAAGTCATGCAAGCGCGCCCGCACCTTTTTGTAAGTACGAATGCTCGACCAGTGACTGCCTCGGTAGATGACAAGAGGGCGCTGGCAAGAACGCCAAAGAGTTTGAACTATGCAATTTCCTGAATCCTGGTTGCGCCAATATTGCAACCCCAATCTGACCACTCAGCAGTTGGCCGACACCTTGACCATGGCCGGCCTGGAAGTGGAAGAGCTGGAGCCTGTGGCACCCGCCTTTTCCGGCATTGTGGTTGGTGAAATCAAAGAAGCCGCTCAACACCCCGATGCAGATCGCCTGCGCGTGTGCCAGGTAGACGTGGGCGCTCCTGAGTTGCTGAATATTGTCTGTGGCGCGCCGAATGCGCGTGTGGGTATCAAGATTCCTTGCGCCATGGTGGGCGCTGAGCTACCCCCGGGGCCCGATGGCAAACCGTTCAAGATCAAGGTCGGCAAGCTGCGTGGAGTGCAAAGCTATGGCATGTTGTGCTCGGCCAAGGAGCTGGGCATTGACGAAGACGCAAGTGGCTTGCTGGAGTTGCCGCTTGATGCGCCTTTGGGGCAGAGCATTCGTGAATATCTGAACCTTGATGACACGCTGTTCACACTGAAGCTGACCCCGAATCTGGCTCACTGCCTGAGCGTGTACGGAATTGCGCGTGAACTGTCAGCTTTGACTGGTGCGCCATTGCAAGCCATCGACTATCCGCAAGCGGCTGTGACCTCGCAGGATAGGTTGGCTGTGAAAATTGAAGCCACAGATTTGTGTGGGCGTTTCACGGGTCGCATTGTGCGCAATGTGAACACACAGGTGAAAACACCTCAATGGATGGTGGACCGCTTGGCACGCTGTGGCCAGCGTTCGGTTTCCCCCTTGGTGGATATCTCGAACTATGTGATGTTTGAGCTGGGTCGCCCCAGCCACATTTTTGATCTGGACAAGATCAGCGGTGGCCTGACCGTGCGTTGGGGCAAAGAGGGCGAAACCCTCAAGCTGCTCAATGGCAACACGGTGAAGTTTGATGGCTTTACCAAGGTAGGTGTGATTGCCGATGACAAGCAGGTGGAGTCTCTGGCTGGCATCATGGGCGGTGATGCCACTGCTGTGTCCGACGATACCAAGAACATCTACATTGAAGCAGCGTTCTGGTTTCCCAAGGCTGTGGCGGGTCGCTCTCGTCACTTCAATTTCTCCACGGATGCAGGTCACCGCTTTGAGCGTGGCGTGGATCCCGCGTTCACCGTTGAGCACATTGAGCGCATCACCCAGTTGGTGCAGGAGATTTGCGGTACGGCGGAGACGCAAGTGTGCGCCATGGACGACCAGCAACCCAATATGCCTGCTGCCAAGCCTGTGCAACTGCGTGTAGCCCGTGCTGCCAAGGTGATCGGTATGCCCGTGACCCAGCAGCAATGTCTGGATGCGTTGAACGGCTTGGGCTTGCCTGCTGAAGTTGTTCAAGAAGGTGTGATCAGCGTGACTGCGCCCACTTTCCGCTTTGACATCAATCTGGAAGAAGATCTGATTGAAGAAGTTGCACGCATGATCGGCTATGAACATCTGCCGACAAGCAAGCCCTTGGCTCCTATCTCGCCCAAGCTGCGTGCTGAAAACAAGCGCAGTCCTTTCGCGGTGCGCCGTGAGTTGGCCGCATTGGGCTATCAGGAAACCATCAATTTCTCGTTTGTAGAAACCAAGTGGGAAGAGGAACTGGCTGGCAATACCAATCCTATCAAGCTGCTTAACCCCATTGCCAGCCAGTTGAGCGTCATGCGCTCAAGCTTGATTGGCTCGCTGATGCAGGTCTTGAAGTTCAATGTGGATCGTAAGGCGGCGCGCGTGCGAGTGTTCGAGTTAGGGCGGGTCTTTCTGCGGGATGACAGCGTGGTCGAGTCTGACACCACGGTGAAGGGCTTTAACCAGCCGATGCGTGTAGCAGGTCTGGCCTATGGCGCAGCCAGTGCTCAGCAATGGGGCGTGGCGGAGTCCAAGGTTGACTTCTACGACGTCAAGGGTGATGTTGAAGCGCTGCTGGCTCCTTTGAAGCCCGTCTTTGAAGCGGCAGAGCATCCCGCGATGCATCCTGGTCGCTGTGCGCGTGTCGTGCTCAATGGCAAGGCCATTGGCTTTGTGGGCGAGTTGCACCCCAAATGGCGCCAAAGCTGGGACTTGACTTCCGCTCCCGTGCTGTTTGAGTTGGAGCTGGATGCCGTGCTGGCGCGCGAAGTGCCCAACTTCCAGCCCGTCTCCAAGCATCAAGTGGTGGAGCGTGATATTGCCGTGGTCGTCAAGGAAAGTGTGACCCACGCTCAAGTGCTGCAAGCGATTGCAGCGGGTGTTCAAAACGGTGTGTTGCGTAATGCAGTATTGTTTGACGTGTTCCGTCCAAAGAAACTCAAGCAAGGAGAAGAGGCTGTCGCTGGCAGTTTGGCGCAAGATGAGAAGAGTCTGGCGGTGCGTTTGACATTGGGGCGTGACGATGCTGCGTTGAGCGACGTGGAAATTGACGCAGCGATGCAGGGCGCGATTGCTGCCTTGCAAGAGCAAGTGATGGCGCGCTTGCGCAGCTAAGGAAAGACATGGAAGCGAGCAAAGTTTTGATGGGCAGCGAATTGGATGCTGTGGGCGCTTTGACGAAAGCCCAGCTGGCTGACCTGTTGTTTGATCAACTGGGTGTGAGCAAGCGTGAGGCCAAAGACATGGTCGATGCTTACTTTGACCTGATTGCTGGCAGCTTGGTGCAGGGTGAAGAGGTCAAGCTCTCAGGTTTTGGCAACTTTCAGGTGCGAACCAAGGCACCTCGTCCGGGGCGCAACCCGCGCACGGGTGAATTGATCCCTATCGAGGCTCGCCGTGTGGTGACTTTCCACGCCAGCACCAAGCTCAAGGAGCAAATTCAAGCCTGATACAGAGCTGAGCTCTTGATTACAAAGGATCTGGTTTTTTTCATGGATTGCAGCATCTAGTTTGCATTAGGTGCTACAAAAAATGGATTACAATCGTGGCTTCGGCGTGTAGCGCAGCCTGGTAGCGCACTTGCATGGGGTGCAAGGGGTCGCGAGTTCGAATCCCGCCACGCCGACCAGATTTATCGATCATAGACCTGATATTTCTCGGGTTCATGTACTTTCAAGATGTCCTCCACATTTTGAAAAGTGGGTTGAATCCACGATATACTCTAAAGCTTCGGCGTGTAGCGCAGCCTGGTAGCGCACTTGCATGGGGTGCAAGGGGTCGCGAGTTCGAATCCCGCCACGCCGACCAAAAGACAAGCCTTCTGATTTTCAGTCAGAAGGCTTTTTCTTTGTCTAGTGCTCAGGTGCGACGCTAATTTCGTCATGCATCATCAATATTGCAGCACTGTTGATCGGGTGACTAGGTCTATCCGACAGATTTTTCCAGGCCTGGGTGCTGCTTCCGGCGCTTTCTAAAGATTTGAAAACTCTTAACGCTTTTTCACGATATGTGCAGGAAGGGGGGTGAGCTAGTAAAGCAGATGGCTAGGGTTTCTGTCTATGTTTTTCCAGATTAACGGGTACATTAACAATAAACATTGCTTCAATAGATTGACTCTATGATGCAGATAGTTAAAAATAATGATCCGGATCTTTTCGTTTAGGAAGTTTCGGGGCTCGCTTAACCTGTCAAGCAATTGAATTCCGAAATCTCTATCTTCCGCCGCAGTGGTCCAGCCAAGACTTGGCATGCGGGCTTTATACAGGGCTTTCTGGCTGTCTCTCGTCTAATGCACGGGTTGATGGCGATTGCTCCGGCTTTGGTAATACTCTTTACGGCAGAGAGCGTTCCAGCGGAGATGCGCTACAACATGCTTTGGTTGTTGATCTTCTTTGCCGCACTGACTGTGGTCATGTTTCAGGCCCAAGGCATTTATGGCGATGAAATTTTCAGCAATTTATGGCATTTGCGGCGCATGGGGACTGCGTGGGCGTCAGCATTTTGCTTGCTGCTCTTCATGTACCAAGCACTGCATTTGTTGCCATATCTGAGCCTGAGACAGTTGGGCTTCTGGTTTTTTTGCAGTTTCTTGCTCTTTGGCATACAGCGCATGCTGGTATTGCGGATGTATCGACACTGGATGCGCAAGGGGATGTATTTGCAGCGAACGGTGATTGTCGGGTGTACCTATGGGGGTGTTCAACTGTCAGAAAGTTTGCTGCGCAGTCCAGACATCCGCTCAGAGTTGATCGGTTTCATCGATGAGCGTACAGCCGACCGTGTGTACAAAGGTTTTCGCACATTGCCGCTGCTGGGAAATATGCAGGCGCTTGAGCAACTCATACGTTCTGAGTCGGTGAATCAGGTGCTGATTGCGCTGCCCTGGTCTGCCGCAGAAAGAATTGCATCGATTGTGCGTCGTTTGAACCAGTTTCCAGTTGAGGTTTTGGTTGTGCCAGATCTGGGAGCCTCTCGGCATGTACATCGTATTGTCAAGATCGCTGGTATTCCAATGTTGAGTGCTTCGCAGTTGCCACTGCGTGGATGGTCTCCCATGGTCAAGCGCGCCGAGGATCTTGTGCTGGCTGGACTGGCGCTGTTGTTGACTGCTCCTGTGATGTTGTTGGTAGCAATGGCCATCAAGCTGGATTCGCCGGGTCCGGTATTTTTTAAACAGCGTCGATACGGCTATAACAACCGCTTGATTGGTGTCTACAAGTTCCGATCAATGTATGCCGATCAGTCGGATGCTGACGCGCAGCGACAGACCGTACGCGGTGATCCTCGAGTCACGCGAGTGGGGCATTTCATCCGTCGCACAAGTCTGGACGAGTTGCCACAGTTGCTGAATGTGCTGGGAGGCTCAATGTCCATGGTAGGGCCACGACCTCATGCCACGGCCACCAAAGCAGCGGGCATTTTGTTTGAAGAAGCTGTGCAAAGTTATGCATCGCGTCATCGCGTCAAACCGGGCATCACTGGCTGGGCGCAGATCAACGGCTACCGTGGCGAAACCGATACGTTACACAAGATTCGCCGGCGCGTGGATTACGACCTTGAATACATCGCCAAATGGTCGGTGTGGTTCGATCTCTATATCTTGGTGCGTACTCTGCCCGCACTTTTTTCCAAGGAGGTGTATTGATGACTGGCACTGCCGTTCCCCTGATTCCCTGCATAGTGTCCGGCGGTGCAGGCATGCGGCTTTGGCCGCTGTCGCGTGAGGCTGAACCCAAGCCCTTCATCAAGCTGGCTGATGGGCAAAGTCTGCTGCAAAAAACATTATTGCGAGCCCTTGCTCAGTCAGGCATGGAGCGCGTGTTGACGGTCACCAATCGTGAGTTGCTGTTTCGCACCTTGGATGACTATCGTGCTGTTGGACCTCAAGGGTTGGTATTGGACTTTTTGCTGGAGCCCATGGGACGCAACACAGCTGCTGCAATTGCGTCAGCCGCTTTGCATGTGCAGGAACAATTCGGTGATTCAGCTCTGTTGCTCGTATTGCCTGCAGATCACCTAGTCAAGGATGCCCAAGCTTTTGCGGCAGCCGTTCAAAGCGCCTGCGAGTTGGCTTCAATGGGGCAACTGGTAACTTTTGGCATACAACCCGATCGCGCAGAAACTGGCTTTGGATACATTGAACTGGGTGATGCATTGAACCCGGGGTTTCGTGCTGTGCGCTTTGTTGAAAAGCCTGATGCTGCGACTGCACAGAAATATGTTGATGGTGGACGACATTTATGGAATGCTGGCATGTTCTGCTTTCAGGCGGGAACCATTCTGGACCAACTGCAGCTGCACGCGCCAGCGGTGTTGGCTGCCAGCCAGGCGGCATTAAACAATGGAAGTCGGCTGGAGAATGCGCAGGGCTGTCAACGAGAATTGGATTCTGCGGCCTTTAGCCGGTCACCTGACATTTCTATTGATCACGCTTTGATGGAGAAGTCTGACAGGGTTGCTGTTGTGCCATGCGATATTGGTTGGAACGACATAGGCTCCTGGGAGGCATTGAGATCCCTGACACCTGCAGACAGCAACGGCAATCAGGTCCATGGTGATTGTGTACTTCATGATGTGCACGACTGTTATATCGATGCTCCACGCCGTACTGTAGGTGTGGTCGGTGTACAGAATTTGGTGATTGTAGATACTCCCGATGCACTGTTGGTTGCCGATGCGCGGCGCACTCAAGATGTACGCTTCATTGCACAAACGCTCAAGCAGCGTGATGATGCGACCTATCGCCAGCACAGGTCAGTGAATCGCCCATGGGGGGTCTACACTGTGCTCGAGGATGCAGAGCGCTTCAAGATCAAGCGAATCGTCGTACACCCCAAAGCAGCGCTGTCTCTGCAGATGCATCATCACCGCAGCGAACACTGGGTAGTGGTCAGCGGCACAGCCAGTGTCACCAATGGTGAACGAGAGTTTTTGCTGCATACCAATGAGTCCACCTTCATTCCTGCCGGACACCGTCACCGACTGCGCAACCCTGGCTTGATTGATCTGGTAATGATTGAAGTCCAAAGCGGTGAATATCTGGGTGAGGATGACATCGTGCGTTTCGATGACGTTTATGGTCGATCCACGCCCGAGCCGCAGGAGGTGCTGTGACGCGTACAGCACTGATTATTCCTACCCGGAATGCGGCTCCGTTTTTGGACAAGCTGTTACCAGCACTGGCCATGCAGCGGCTACAGCCCACGGAGTTTCTGGTCGTTGACAGCAACTCCAGTGATGGCACTGTTGATCGCATGCGAGCTGCGGGAGCACGTGTCGAAGTACTGGGGGCACGTCGTTTTAACCATGGCGGCACGCGCCGCTGGGCAAGTACTCTGGTACAGGCAGAAACGCTCATTGTGATGACCCAGGATGCAATCCCGGCGGATGCTGACAGCTTTGCCCATCTGGTTGATGAATTGCATGCAGAAGCCGACATTGGAGTGGCTTATGGAAGACAGTTGCCACATTTGGGTGCCGGCTTGCTTGGTGCGCAGGCACGGCGGTTCAATTATCCGGAGCAGGGACAGACCAAGCGTCTGACGGATGCGCCACGACTGGGTATCAAAACCTGCTTTAGCTCAGACTCGTTTGCGGCATATCGGCGCACGGCGCTTGAAGCCGTTGGCGGATTTCCTGAGGATGTTATTGGCAGCGAAGACGCGTATGTGGCTGCGCGTATGTTGCTGGCTGGTCATGCGGTGCGCTATGCAGCGAGTGCCCGGGTTTTTCATTCGCATGACTATCGGTTGGTGGAGGAATTCCGTCGTTATTTCGATATAGGCAGCTTTTACGGTAGTGAGCCATGGATCGCAGATGCTTTTGGGCAAGCAGGTGGTGAAGGGCGCCGTTTTGTAGTTGCGGAACTGCGCGCACTGGAAAAAGCAGGTGCTCTTCATCGTGTGCCTGAGGTGCTGTTGCGTAGTGCGTTGAAGCTATTGGGCTACCGCATGGGCTATCACGGTAAATCGCTGCCGCCTTGGGTCAAGCGCCATCTCAGCATGTTCTCGGCTTATTGGAACTGATCTATGCCTTCTTTGCCCTTTCCTTTGATTTCGCGTTTGCGTGGGTGTGCTTGTGCTGGTTTGATTGCAGCGTTGCTGAGCGCATGCTCAACGCCAGCCCATATTGCACTGCCCGATGCTGACTTGCTGAAGCTGCGCCATGCAGAGGTCTACAGTCTTGCAGATTTGCCCGCTCCAGAGGTTCTGGTCCAGCCCGGTGATAGTCTGCGTATCGTTCGAGATGCGCAAGAGCCCGCAGAGAAGGATGACATGACACTTTTTCTTGTCCGTCCTGATGGATTGATCTCGATGCCCATGGTGGGTTTGGTACATGTGGCAGGACGCACGCCGCAGCAAGTGCAGCAAGAAATCACTACGCGCAATGCGCGCATATATCGCGAACCGCAGGTGACGGTAAATATTGCGATTGCACCCAGCAACCGTGTGTTTATTGGCGGGGCGGTTCCTAACCCAGCGTTCTTCAATCTCTCCGGGACGGTGACCATTGAGCAGGCGTTGCTGTCATCGGGCGGAGTACTCCCTTCGGCCGATAGCCACAATGTGGCGCTGATGCGGTTGGGCGCAGATCTGCGCTACAAGCTGTACTTCTTTGATTTGGCCGCCATGCTGCAGAGCACAGACAGGCCAACGGTAGCGCTTCAGCGCGGCGACCTGATTTTTGTGCCCACCTCTGGCATTGGTCGCACGGTAGAAGCGATTGATATGTACTTCACTAAGTTGATCCCCATTAACAAAGGTATTGGGCTGGGCTTTAACTATGACCTACGCGGTCAAGACATATCCAACAGTGGCAACACCAACAACTATTTCAATGGGGCCAGACCGTGATCGATATTCGCTCATTGCGTGATCTCTTGCGCCTATTTTTTATTTTTCAGCGCGAATTCCGTTGGGCTGTACTGGTGACGGTAATGGTGGCAGTGCTGGGCGCGTTCTTGCTGCCTGCACGTTACGAATCCAATGCGCGTTTGCTGGTCAAGCCGGACCGCCAGAGTACAACGTTGCCCATTGAGGCTCAGAATCGCCAGACTCTAGTTGCGCCAAGCACCCAGCGTGACCCGATTGTCGACGAAGAAAAGCTGCTCACTGGTCGCCCGATCGTGCACCAGGTGGCACAACGTTATCTGGCTGAAATTGCTGCCCAGCAGCCGACAGGCTTCTGGAAGACCGTGAAGCACCATGTCAAGCGTGCCGTTGGAGCTACATTGAATGGTGTGCGTAGTGTGCTGCAGGTACTGGGCATTGTGGAGCCGCAAACCGATGAACAGCGTCTGGCCCGCAAGCTTGAGAAAAGCTTCCAGGCCAGTCATGAAGCGGGCTCTGCCGTTATTGAGATGCGCTTTGTGTGGGATGACCCTGTGGTTGCGCAAAAAGTGCTGAATACCTGGGTGGAGGTGTATTTAGCTGAACGTGCCCGTGTGCTCGGACGCACCAGCTTGCACGGCTTCTACCAAGGTGAGATGGACAAGACGGCGCACCGTATCCGCAGTCTTAAAGAACAATTGCAGGAAGGATTACAGGATATAGATTCCATTAGTGCCAAAGCGCGGCTGGAGAATCTGACCAATCAGATTGACCGGCTGACCGATGCCCGGGTCACGGCGCAGAATGAACGAACAGGTTTGGCGAGCTTGGCCGGTGGTGCACGACAGCAAATTCGCAATCAACCGGCAGAAGTGGTGACGGATCGTGAAATCAGCCTTAACCCGACGCAGCTGGATCTGAAGCGTCAGCTCAATGCGTTGCAGGTGGAGCGCACAAGGCTGCTACGGACCTATACAGATGAAGCACCGCCGGTACGCCTCATTGAGCAGGACATCCGCAACGTCGAGGCTTTGGTCAAGCAGGAGAAGGAACGGCTGGAACGATCTCAAAATCTTGCCCCTAATGCGTTGGTGAGCAATGCGCGCCAACAACTGATGGATGCGGAGTTGAGACAGCAGCAACTGGCTGCGCAGATTGGGGACTACGACCGAGAGCTACAGGCCCTGCGCAAGGAGCGTGACCGTGTACTCCGCGATGAACCAGAGCTCAACCGGCTGCAGCTTGAACTGGAAACTGCAGAAAAGAGCTATGCCCTCTACGCTGAAAATTTGGAGAAGGCGCGTATTGACCATGCTTTGGACAGCAGCCAGATCAGCAATATTGCGCAGATCGAAGAAGCCACACTGAACGCTGCTCGCGTTTTTCCCAAGAGCCTGATGATTTTGCTGGCTGCGTTTCCTGCAGCGATTGGCGTTGGATTGCTGGTCATCTATATCTGCTATTTGCTCGACCAGCGCATTCATGACGGTGCACGCATTCAGCAGCGTTTTGGTGTGCCGCTGTGGGCAAGCATCCCTGATAGCGACGGTGTAGACCGTCATGCACTGATTGCCAGTGTTTATCGTTTGTATGGACTGCTACCGCTGGAACGCATTCGCTCAGAGGGTGTTGCTCTGGCCTTGACCTCGGCTCGTTCTGGCGAGGGAGTGAATTTCATCATGGACCAATTGGAACCACTTCTGAAGGAAAACGGCTTTGTGGTGCGTCGCGGAGGGGATGCGTCAGCAGCACCCGGTGAACTGGTATTGCTCGATGTCTCGGCGTTGCTCAGCAATCAAGACGCGTTCTTGGTTTTACGTCGTGCCGATTTGATTGTTTTGGTCGTACAGGCGCGTACCAGTACGGTACCAATGGTGGAAAACGCCTTGTCGCTGTTGCTCACGGCCTTTAAAAAAGTGGATGGCATCATCTTGAATCGTCGCCGGTTTGAAGTTCCAGCACGGCTGATGAATATCCTTCAGCGTTGGCGGAGTGTGCAGTGATGCGGATAGCACTATTGGCACCACTGCCGCCAGAGCAGACCGGCATCGCGGACTATGCTGCACATTTTCGGGCAGCACTGACGGAACACGGAGTTGTGGTGGAAACGCCTTTGCTCGGCTGTCATGATGCAAAGGAGCGCTGTGAGCGAATGCGCACAATCGAATGGCGTAATTTTTCTCTGGTTCACGCAGAACTGGGGGGAGGGCGAACGGGCGAGTTCCAAGCTTTACGCCATTTACAGCAATACTTTCCGGCATTGCCTCTGACGGCTACAGTGCATGACCCTGAACGTCTAGTCTGGCGCCGAGCGCAACTGCCGTGGCTGTTGCGTCCTGCAGAGCACCTGCCATCGCCATTTCCACAGGCAGCAGCACTTCTGGCGGATCCGTGGACATTGCGTGAAGAACGCAGCCTAGCACGGGGAGTGCGTCGACTTGTGACACTGACCGAGTTGGGCGGCCAGCGCTTGAAGCAGCGCATGCATCTTCGTCCGGAGCAGTTGACGGTAATACCGCACGGCAATCTCACCTTGGCGCAGCAGCCATTGCCGCCATTGCAACCTTTGCGCCTGCTGTATTTCGGTTTCATTTACAGAGGCAAAGGAATTGAAAATCTCTTGGATGCGCTGGCGCAGGTCCTGCAAGCACAGCCCGATCTGAGTGACAAGGTGCGCTTGACGCTGGCAGGAGGAACAGCGCCTGATATGGCTTTCCAGGGCCATGGCAATTACCTGGACCAATTGCGTCAGCGTGTCGCTGAACGTGGTTTGAGTGATATGGTGGACTGGCTGCCAGATCTGCCTGCTGCAGAGATTGCTGCAACTATCCAGTCGCATCATGTGATGGTGCTGCCGTACAGAGAGTCACGCAAATTGGCCTGGTTAGGGGAAATGCGTGGTACCAGTGGTGCACTGTCCTGGGCCAATGCCTGTGGGCGTGGTGTGATCACGTCGGACGCACGAGCCTTTGGCGAGGAAGTCATCAGTGGCAATGGGACAACATATGCCCAGGGAGATGTGGCTGCGCTGGCTGCAGCTATTGCACAGTTGCTGCAAAAGCCTGCGCTAGCGCAACAGTGGGCCACTCGAGCTCAGTCCATCGGACAAGCGCGTGGCTGGACGCAGATCGCCGGACGCTTTGCGGCCATGTTCCGTCAGGTCATCGAGGAAGGGCGCTGACATGCAACGTCGCAGCTTTCACCAAATCATCGCTGCGGCCTGGCTGGGGGCAGGAGGATGCACGCTTGCGGCTTCTTCTCCTTCCTCGGCCAGGTTACTAAGGCCGCAGAGGACCGTGCACTGGAAGGATTTCTTAGGTGTGAATGCCCATCTTTTGTGGTTCACCTCCGACCAGTATCAACAGCAGCTTCAGTCGTGGAAGGACTTGGGGCTGGAATGGCTGCGTGTGGATTTGCACTGGGATCGGCTGGAGCCTGAGGCCCAGCAGTATCGATTGAGCGAGCTGGATGCGTTGGTCCAGGTCCTGAAGACCAAACAACTGAAATCGGTGTTTTACTTGGTCGGCTCGGCGCCATTTGCAACCACTGCACCTCGCGTTTCAAAGACTCCTGATCAATATCCGCCGCGTGAGCCCGAGGTCTTCGCTGAACGCATGGTTTTGCTGGCGCGTCGTTATCCCAGTATCAATGCATGGCAAGTATGGAATGAACCCAATCTTCCGTCTTTTTGGCGACCTTGGGCTCACCCCGAGCAATATGGCAAGTTGTTGCAGGCCTCAGTACGTGCGTTGCGTCAGGCGGTCCCTGGCAAGACGGTGGTCATGGGAGGGATGGCTTATTACAGCCAGATGCCCGGGCGTGGTGGGCTGATGCTGGAGGCTCTGGGCAAGATGGGGGTGGTGAAACTCGACACCGTGGTGGCATACCACCCGTACTCACTGCACCCAGAAGGAGATGTACCACGTGACAGTGACTTTGTATTGCGTGCGCAGCAACTTAACCGCACGCTGCGGACTGCGGGTGTGCGACGAATCTGGGCCACAGAATGGGGGTGGTCCAGTTATGCGGGCCCCAAAGAAGAGCAGGAAATCATTGGCGAGCACGGGCAGGCAGATTATCTGCTGCGCCGATTGGCATTGATGAGTGCGCTGGACTTTGACAGGGTCTTCTTGTTCGCTTTGTCCGATTTGGACGGCCGAGCCACGGTTCGCGATCGCAGCTATGGGTTGTTGGATCTGCAAGGACAGCCCAAACCCGTATACATGGCTTTACAACGTTTCCTGCAAATCACTGGTCCCGCGCTGACACCCGCCGAATTGCCGGCAATGGAGGGCGTAACGCATGACCTGCATGCCATTGCTTGGCAACGTGAGGATGGTCGACAGCTTCTGATGTTCTGGGGGGCTCACGCTGGACAACTTCGGTTTCCTGGCTTGCTTCAAGCAGTCCTGCATCAGCCATTGGATGGTTCACAGCGTGAATGGCATGACGAAAAAGGGTTGCAGTTACCCGTGTTGCCCAGCTTGCAGATCTTGATTTGGTGAAAAGTACATGAAGGTTCTGTGGATTCTTCCTTATCTGCCATGGCCAACCAGCAGTGGTGGCAAAACGCGCCAGTACCACCTCTTGCGCAACCTGAGTGCACGAGGCCATCGCATCACCTTGCTGGTTCAGTCCAAGCAAGCATTGGATGCACAAACATGCCAGGCACTGGAGCCTATGCTTGAGCGCCTGATTGTTTTACCCAGGCGCGCGTTGAGGCATCCTCAAACATTGGCTGCAGCGCTGTGTGCTCCCTGGCCCTTGCTGGCCACTGTCAATGGCCTGGCCCCCGCGTTGAGTGATCGGTTTGAAGCTCTCCTGCAAGAGCGATGGGATATTGTGCAGATTGAGCATAGCTACAGCTTTCAGCCTTATGCAGAGGGGCTGAGGAAGTGCTCTCAGCCATTTGTGCTGACCGAGCACAATCTGGAATCCAGCTTGGGTGGGGCGACCTATGGACGTTTCCCTCGGTGGGCTTGGCCATTTGTGAAGTGGGATCAGTGGCGCTGTAGACGCTGGGAGCGGCAGGTGTTCAATGCGGCGCAGCGCGTGATTGCCGTTACAGAGGCAGACGCGGAGCGTATGCGTGCATTAACTCGCACGCCGGTGGATGTGGTCGTCAATGGGGTGGACTGCCAAGCCTTTGCTGAGGTGCATCCGGCGCCAGCTTCCAAACGCGTGCTGTTTGTGGGGAACTACGAATATGCACCGAATGTTGATGCAGTGCAGTGGTTGTTGGATGAAGTAGCTCCTCAACTGTGGCGGCAACAGCCCGAGGCCAAACTAGCAATTGCGGGACATGCGTTGCCTGCCTCCTGGGCAGAGCGCTGGCCGGATGAGCGCATTGAGTGGCATGGATTCGTTTCCGATTTGAGGGTGTTGCAACGCCAATGTGCAGCATTTGTGGCCCCTTTGCGGCATGGAGGTGGTTCTAAACTCAAGGTGTTGGAAGCCCTGGCAGGAGGGCTTCCACTCGTGAGCACGAGCCAAGGTGTTTCGGGGTTGGACATTTTTTCCCGAGAGCATTATTTGCTTGGAGAAGATGCCCGGTCGATCGCTGGTGCACTGGATGAATTACTGCGTTCACCGCAGAAGGCAGCCCAGTTCGGTGAGGCGGGGCGCCAGTACGTATGCCTTAACCATGATTGGGAGAGAGTAGCTCAAGCGCTGGAGCAGGTCTACCGTCAGGCCCAGTCAATGACGGTGGATGTGGAGGCGACATGCGCATAGGTCTTGACTACCGTCCTGCAATGGTGGCGCCAAAATCAGGAATTGCACGCCAGGTCTTCGCGCTGGAGCAAGCCCTGCGCGCTGAAGAAGGGGCTGAGCTGCTATTGTTCGGGGAAGCCCCTCTGGATGCACCTGAGCGTCAGCATGTTCAATGCCCTCCCTGGGGAGGTGCTTTGCAAGGCGTGCAGCGCCCGCAAAGACGCTGGGCGTTTGAACGGCGTTTTTTGCCGCGAGCATTGCGCCAGCATGACATCATACTATATATAGCAACAGCCAATATGGGGTTGCCGATTGCACACAAGCCGGCAGGCGTGCGGCATGTGCTTTTACTCCATGATCTTTTCCAGCTCACGGAGCGCAATGCCCACCGATTATGGCTGCAGGCAATGGCCTACCGGGGCATCGACACGCTGTCGATTGCCTGGTCGCTGTGGCGCGCAGACCAGGTGTGGTGCCCCTCTTTGTTCACATGTCGTGAAGTGGCGCGGCGTTTTCCGTGGGCAGTACAACGTCTGCGCCTGTTGCCGAATCAAGTTGAGTCCTTTGTTCTGGAAGAGGCCGGCATATCACCATCAGACGTGCCGCAACGCTACTGGCTGCTGGTAGGTACGCGGGAACCACGCAAAAACATTGTGCTTTTCTTGGAGAGTTGGCACAAAGCGCGTTTGTCCTCTGAGAGGGTGCCTGAGTTGGTGCTGGTAGGGCACCCCTCGGATGTACCTGCAGAGCTGGCATCATTGCCCGGAGTGCATTGGAGGCAGGGACTCAGCGATGCACAATTGCATCAGCTGTATGCCCATGCATTGTGTTTGTGGCAACCATCGTTTGCGGAAGGTTTTGGTCTGCCTGTGATTGAGGCTTGCCATGCTGGTACACCGGTGATTGTCGCCAGCGGCTCTGCCCTTGACGAAGTCGCTCCCGGACAAGCGCCACGATTTCCGCCACATGATCCTGCAGCGCTGTTGCAATGCATGTTGCGTTATGCAGTCCAGGACTATCCACTGTCAGCAGGTCAGTTGATGCAGTGGGCGCAGCGCTTCAACGCCGAGGCTTACCGTGAGCGCCTTCGTCATTTGCTGCTGGAGATGCGTGCATGATGCCCGCAGGCATACTGGTTGCCGTTGTTTCCGGTCTTGCGTTCGGTGCTCTTTTATGGGTGTTGCCAGGTGGCAGTGTGGCTGTGCTGCTGGCAGGTGCAGCACTGGCACTCACATTGCTGCGACGTCCTCTGTGGGGGTTGCTGCTGTTTGCGGTGCTGGCAACTAGTATTCCGTACACGACGGTGAATCTTGGGGTACGCACAACGTTGAGCGAAGCCATGTTGGCATTGACTTGGTGCGGTCTGCTGTGTCAGGCGCCATTTGTTCAGCAGGGTTTGGTCACGCCATGGCGGGTACCTGAGCGAATAATGTGCGCGCTGATGCTATTTAGCTGCGTTCCCTTGGTGGCTGGCATGCTGATGGTCAATGCCGAAGGAGCTGGATTATCCAATTGGTTGCGATGGCTCAGCAATCTTTCACCATTGCTGCTGGTGCCGCTATTGCTGCGCGGCGCGCAAGAGCGCGACCAATTGGTGGTTGCATTGCTACTGGGCAACTTGCTGATGTTGCTGCTGTCTGTCGGTATGTTCCTCAAGGACCGCAATGCGATGAGCATGATCCCGCTGCTTGCTGACTTACGCTACGCCCACCCAGAGGCTGTAAAGGATATTTTCTCCGCCAACTATCAGCGCATGGCTTCTCCATGGGTCCATCCCAATCTCACGGGTGGTGTGCTGGCTTTGTTCATCCCGCTGGCCTTGTTTTATGGCTGGACACAGCGGGGGTGGCGGCGGCTGCTGGGTTTGGGGGTGGCGCTGCTGGGGTGTGCTGGGTTGCTATTCAGTATTTCCCGTGGTGCTATTTTGGCCCTGGCATTGGTGTTGCTTTGGTTGAGTTTTCGCCGTGTACCGTATAGCGGCCGCATCCTGGGTCTGGGAATGGCTTTGGCAGTTGCCTTGGTATTGTTTTATCCCCCCTTGCAGGAGCGTTTGGCCACCATGTTTTCTTCGACCAACGCCAGTACTGAGATCCGTTTTGACGAATACGCGCGTTTCCCAGAGGCTATGTCGCGTTATCCGTTGGGAATCGGCTTCAAGACCGATCCGCCAGTTCCAGGGAGTGGGTTGTTGGGGATCTCCAATCTGTGGCTGAACTTTATTTACAAGATAGGTGTGCCCGGAATGCTGTTATTCGTAGCCATCACGGTCGCATGGTGGCGTGAGGTCCGACCATTGGGAGCTGTGCGTCGTGTGACAGCTGACAACGCGATTTGGCTGGGATGTACAGCGGGAGTTTTGGCCGCATTGCTCACGGGCTTGTTTGATCACTATTTCAGTTTTACCCCGGTGCTAGTGGCCCTGTTCTGGTTGCTGTTGGGGATGTCCTTGCAGCAGGTGCGTCTGGACCCAACGGCCACAGTAGGCAAGTTTGTCGAGCCCCGTGAAACGAAGGAGCAACCATGAAACACCGCATTTATCACTCCAACGACCTGCGAGAACGTGTCCCGGAACTTGCCGATGTGTTGCATGTGTCTCCAGAGTCGTTGCTGGAGGCCTTGGAGTGGTGCCTGGCGAACGACGTTATTTTTGAAGAAGGCGAAGGCTTAGGGCGGAGTTACTCTATCTGTTCAGTAGACATCACACCACGTATTTCGCATCCTTTGGGACGGCGTTTGTATGAGTTCCTTAAACAGGAAATACCGACACAGCTTGTTCCCTTGTATGGTCTGAACTGGAGGACCTTGAAAGACCGCAGCCTTCGAGTATGGGAGCAGTTGTACAACATGTTCGTCAACAAGATTCCCAGTCATCATGTGCGTCTGGCTTGGTTGCGTCTGGGAGGCGCGCGCATAGGTAAAGGCTCCAGTATCTGGCGCAATACGGAAGTGCTGGGCATTGAGAACCTGCGCATCGGAGACGACAGTGTGATTGGCTGGCACTGTCAGGTAGATGCACGGGCAGGCTTGACCATCGGAGATCATGTGGCGATAGCCTCGCACGTGTTGATAATTGCCGGTAGTCACGATCTGACTGCACCTGAATTCTGGTCGGTCTCAGCACCCATCTACATTGATGACTATGCCTGGATTGCCAGCCGTGCATTGATTGGGCATGGAGCACACATCGGGCGTGGTGCTGTTGTGACGGCCAACACCATAGTGTCCAAGGCTGTTCCTCCATACAAAATCATTGGAGGCAGCGGTGCTAGAGCCATTGGTGAGAGGCCCCATGATTTGAACTACAAGGTGGGCGGCAAGGGGCTGTTCACTTTCTTGCACTGAGTGTCTTGGAATGGGAGGCAAGACGCTGTGGCTGACGCTGGTCACACTGGCAGGTCTCGCCGCAGGCTTTGCGCGCGAGTGGTTGTTGGTAGCCGCTTGGGGTGGTGGAGGGCAAAGTGATGCATTTGTCCTGGCGCTGTTTGTGCCCGAAGCTGTACGCATGACGCTGGCTGGTGGATTGCTGGCGTCAGCAGCTCTGCCGATTTTTCGTGCCCTCGATGCCATAGGCAGGCGTCAGTGGCTGTCCATGCTTGTACCGCAAATGCTGCTGATTGCATTGGCAATGACTGCGGTACTAGGGGTGGGGGCGTCGCAATGGGCGGCATTGCTGGGATCTGGGTTGTCACCGGAAGGGCGTGTACAGGTCGCAGCCAATTTGCAATGGCTTGCCTGGTGTTTACCAGGCTTTGTCATTCATGCACTGTTAGCAATCCCTTTGCAAGCGCATGACAGATATGTTTTGGCTGGTCTTGGTTCGTTGCTATTCAACCTTCCTCCAACGTTTTATTTGGCGTGGAGTGGAGCTGCTGCCAGTGACGAGAATCTGGCAGCCAGTTGCGTGCTTGGCAGTTCTTTGATGTGGCTTCCATTGCTTGTAGCCACCTGGACCCAGGGCTGGCGTCCCTGGAACATTAGTGCCAGACCAGAAGCATTAAGAGAACTCTGTGCCCGGTTATGGCCACTGTTAGGTAGTAATTTGGCCAGCCACGGACTCGCACTAATGGAGCGGATGATTGCGAGCTTGCTCGGCGAAGGTGTTTTGACTTGGGTGAACTTGGCACGCAAATTAGTCAATCTGCCCTTGGTGGCTCTGATGAGCCTGAATCAGGTTTTGCTGGGTCTGATGAGTGCTAAGCAAGGAGGGCAACGTTTGGCAATATTGCAGCAAGGTATTGCCATTACCTCCGTGCTGAGCCTGCCTGCTGCAGTAGCCATGGCAGGGGCTGCGCCTGCTTTGGTATATTGGCTGTTACCAGCTTCGAGCAGTACGGGGCCTCTACCAATGTTGTTGACCTGGTTTGCTCTTCCATTGGTTTTTGGTGCGTGGAACGCCATGTTGGCACGTTACGCCTATGCTGGAGGAGATACGCGCTTGCCGTTGCGGTGCGAATTGACGGGTAGTTTGGCTAATGCCTTGCTCCTTCTAGCGTTACCATTTTTGTATGGAGCAGCAGGTATCGCATTAGCGGCTTGGGGGGGGGCAGTACTTACGGGCTGGTTGCTGATGCGCCAAATGCGATTACGGCATGCGCTGCCCTGGAGACAGCAATGGGGTTTGAGTTTGGTGATGCTGGCTCTCGCACGATTACTGCTATTTCCTGTGCCATCGCCGCTGCTGCAATTGTTGCTTACTTCATTGTGCAGTGCTGTGCTGTTGGCTTGGCTACTGTTTTGGCTGCGGCCATGGAAGGTTGTATTACCTTCAGCGAGTGAGTGAGAGCTGTGCTCAAGGCAAGAGGTGACTAGTACAAACAGGGCAGGCCACAGGGTAATCCCCCCGCAAAATCAGCATCTTGAGAAGTAGAGACCTCGCAAGGAGAATCTCTACTACGAAGAAGTCACGTTTTACAGACAGCCAAATCATCAATGCAATCAAGCGTGCAGAGGCTGGCTTGGCAGTGCCAGAGCTATGTGGAGAACTTGGCATTAGCGCAGCGACGTTCTACAAGTGGTGTGCCAAATTCGGTGGCATGGATGCATCCCTGATGGCCCGGATGAAGGAACTGAAAGAAGAGAGCCACCGGCTGCGCAAGATGTACATCGAAGAAAAAATCAAAGCCGAGGTGGTGGCTGAGGCGCTTGCAAAAAAGTCGTGAACCCATCTCGCAGACGCGAGATGGCAGAACTTGCAGTTGCACAGTGAGGGCTGAACATTTGCCTAGCTTGCCAAGCGTTTCAAATCAGCCAAGCCTGCTAACAGTACAAGGCAAAGCGCTGTATCGAGGCCGATGAGATTGCGCAGTGGCTGCTACGCCTGACGGACAACAAGCGCAATTGGGACTTGGGTTCGTGCTTCCTGTATTTACGCACCGTCAGAGGCTTCCAATGGAACCACAAGCGGGTGTGCCGCATTCACAGGCAGTTTACGCATTCGGCCAGGAAAGCGCTTAGACCGTGCCAAACCTGAACCACTGACAGTGCCTGCCAGCAGGGATGTTGTGTGGTCGATGGATTTTATGCATGACAAGCTTGAAGAGGGGAGCAGTATCCGGCTGCTCAACGTTATTGACGACTTCAACCGTGAAGCTTTGGGCATTGATGTGGACTTCTCATTGCCCTCACAGCGCATGATTCGGCTGTTGGAGCAAATCATGCAGTGGCGTGGGCAAGCCACAAGTCATTCGCTGTGACAATGGTCCTGAATACATCAGCGCAACACTGCAAAACTGGGCGAGTGAAAAAGGCATCCGATTGGAATACATCCAGCCTGGCAAGTCTCAGCAAAATGCCTAGGTGGAGCGCTTTAATAGAACTGTTCGCTATGAATAGCTGTCGCAATACCATTGGCGCAATCTTGATGAAGTTCGAGATTACTCCACGCAATGGATGTGGTGATATAACCATGAACGCCCAAATCTGGCATTGGGCGGCATCGCCCCAAATGGCGGTTGACCATGGCCGCATAGCTCTACTTCTCAGAGCGATGGTTTAAGGGGGAATTACCGTTTGCCTTGGCGAACTTGTGGATGGTCCGTGGCCGTTTGCTAGAAAACAGCCAATCCAAGCCTGTTGTGGGTGCTTAAAAAGCAAGATACCCGCGAAACGCGGGCATCTTGAGTGCCAGAGGCAAGCGAACATCACGCTTGTTAAAGCTCTATCACTCTCGAAATCGAGTTATACAGAGGGTTCCTAGACCTGTTGCGTGTCACCCAGATATATGCCTAAAAAGCCTGCTCATCCGAAAGTGCAGTTTATCGTTCTGAGCGTATCTGCTTGCACCATTGTTTTTGTTTTTTACTTCAGGCTGACCTCTTAGGTGTTGGAGCCAGCCAGAAGTTTGAACGCGCAAGGGGGGGGGCTAGGAATTTTGCAAAATATCCCAATTGTTTCGTAATATTCTCTGATAGGGATACGAAGGCAGAGGTCTACCAGGTAATTCAGTTCGGCATCCAATCAATGAAAGCAGGCCGTTGGCAATGGCTGGGGTGTAAAGGTGCGAGAATATCTAATCAGATTGGAGTGACTTTAGGCAGCAATCCAGTCTTGATTCGAACAACACACCAAGCAAGAGGATATCGGATGGGCTGTGGGTACTTATACAAAAAGCCCAAAGCATTAGCTTTGGGCTTTTGACTTGCTGCTAAGTGAAAGCTTATTCAGCGGTTTGTTCTTGGATCAGGAAGTTCAGACGATCCTTGCCTGCAATCCAAAGAGGGGGCTTACCGCGGCCTGTCCAGGTTGCACCAGTTTCTGGATCACGATACTTGGGTGCTACGGTCTTGTGACCAGCCGAGGAAGCACGCGCAGACTTCTTGGAGAAAATGTCGTCTTCAGTCAATTCGTACTCGGCAACAATGGCGCGAACTTGGGCAATGGCAGATGCCAAGGCTTCTTTACGTGCCGCTTCAATTTGCTTTTCGAGTTCAGCGCGTTGCGCCAGCAGTTCTTTGTAAGTAGTCATCTAGCGGTAGATATGAAGAAAAAAACTGGCAGCATTGAAATGCTTGCCTTCGATGATGAGTGACATTGTATATCAATCACAACAAAGAAAGTACTACGTGAGATATATCTGAATTTATTTTGCAGGTTTTTTGTAAGGGAGAGCTGTCTTTGCACACCCTGCATTGATATGGAATGAAGCTGTATTGCCTTCTATGTCAGGTTGTAGAAAGTGCCGAATGAATAATGCGTTACTGATAAAACGATAAGGAGACAAGGTACATGACACGATTTAACGAGTTCCATCACTCTTCAATAGCATCTCAGTCCCGAGACACTTTTTGGCAGGAGCAAGCCAACTATGTGACATGGCACCAGAAGCCACAACAGGTTTGCGATTACAGCAATCCGCCATTCGCGCGCTGGTTTGCAGATGGAGAGCTCAACCTCTGCTACAACGCTGTCGACCGGCATTTGCCAGAGCGTGCAGATCAGGCGGCATTGATTGCGATTTCAACTGAGACAGAAACGGAGAAGACATACACCTATCGCGAGCTACATACTGAAGTGCAGCGCATGGCTGCGGTTTTGAAGTCTTTCGGTGTAGACAAAGGGGATCGCGTTCAGATTTACATGCCGATGATGGCCGAGGCCGTATTTGCCATGCTGGCTTGCGTGCGTCTGGGGGCCATTCACTGCGTGGTTTTTGGTGGATTTGCATCAGCGTCTTTGGCATCACGAATAGATGATGCAAAACCCAAGGTGATTGTCAGCGCAGATGCTGGCTCGCGGGGAGGGCGTGTGGTGCCTTACAAGCCACTTTTGGATGAAGCACTCAAAATCAGCGCGCACAAACCCGAAGCAGTGATTTTGGTTAACCGCGGTTTGGCGCCCATGGATTTGCGAGCAGGTCGTGATCATTTGTGGGCTGAGTTGCGAGATCAGCATATGGATGCATGCGTGCCATGTACATGGGTCAAATCCACGGATCCAAGCTATATCCTGTATACGAGTGGAACAACAGGGAAGCCCAAAGGCGTTCAGCGTGACACAGGTGGATATACCGTGGCGCTGGCGGCCAGCATGCCCAATATTTTCAACGCCAAAGCAGGACAAACCTTTTTCTGTACCAGCGATATTGGCTGGGTTGTCGGACACAGCTATATCGTCTACGCACCACTGATTGCGGGCATGGCGACCATACTTTATGAAGGTTTGCCAATACGGCCAGATGCCGGTATTTGGTGGAATCTGGTGGAAAAGTACCAAATCACGCACATGTTTTCAGCGCCAACCGCTGTGCGTGTGTTGAAAAAGCATGATCCAGCGTATTTGAGCAAATACAACCTCTCAAGCCTGCAAGCACTCTGGCTGGCTGGAGAGCCTCTGGATGAACCGACAGCGAAATGGATCAGTGACGCGCTGCAAGTTCCGATCATTGACAACTATTGGCAAACCGAAACAGGCTGGCCGATCATGACCCTGTGCAATGGGGTGGAGCAACAGCCCAGTAAGTTTGGTAGTCCAGGCAAGGCGGTATATGGCTACAACGTCAAGTTGATTGACGACAAGACGGGTGATGAGCTTGTCCAACCCAATGAAAAAGGCGTGCTTGCCATTGAAGGCCCCCTACCTCCTGGTTGTATGCAAACCGTTTGGGGAGATGATGAGCGCTTTATCAAAACGTATTGGGAAAGCATTCCGGGCAAACTGATCTACAGCACGTTCGATTGGGGTATCCGCGATGAGGATGGCTATTACTTCATCCTTGGACGAACTGACGATGTGATCAATGTGGCAGGGCACCGTTTGGGTACGCGAGAAATCGAAGAGTGCATTTCAGCACATTCGGACATTGCAGAAGTAGCCGTTGTGGGAGTTGCGGATAATTTGAAAGGGCAGGCTGCAATGGCCTTCGCGGTCGTGCGAGATGCGAGCAAAGTGGCAGCTGCCCAGCAGCAAGCGGCCATGGAAGCTGATGTCATGAAGCTGGTGGACAGCCAGTTGGGAGCGGTTGCGCGCCCATCGAGGGTGCTGTTTGTCACCGCATTGCCGAAAACACGCAGTGGCAAACTGCTGCGCAGAGCACTGCAGGCGGTGGCTGAGAGGCGTGATCCAGGGGACCTGACAACCATGGAAGACCCGGCTGCGCTGGCTCAGGTAAAAGCATTGCTGGATGCATAAAGCAGCGAAGTAAATCCTGCGTCAACACCAAGGGCGGCAGAAGCGCCCTTGGTGTTTTATGCGCCTTATTTTACGTATACGAGGAATTTGTCTGGGTGCGCGGAGGTATCGAATTCGAGCAGGTTTGATTATCAAGAGATGAATTGCCTTGATGGCGTGAGCAACGCCGTCTTTAGCCTTTATGAGATCAATGGTGATCTTCTGCTGCGCAAGCTTGGTTTCGCCCAAATTTCATTGGCGTCGTTGTGGAGCAAAGGTGCCGCAGGCAATCATAGGGCCTTGGCGGCAAGCCAGTCGCTCTTTGACTGACCGGGTAAATACCATTAAATAACGCCTTTGGCACGTAGCGAGTCAATCTGCCGCTCATCCAGGCACAACTGCGTTTGCAGCACTTCTTGCGTATGCTGACCTAGCGCTGGGGGAGCGTAGCGCAATGAAGTCGGGGTATCAGACAGGCGCAGCGGACTGGCAGTGCTGTAGATGGTGTTGATGCTTTCTCCCTGCGGAAGTTTGCCGTCGGGGTAGCGGTCTTGCTGCACACGCAGGCCGCGTGCCTGTACATGGGCATCGGAAAAAGCCTGGGCAATGTTATTGATTGGCCCGCAGGGCACGGCACGCGATTCAAGCAGACTGATCCAGTCTGACGTGGAGCGCGAGCGCGTCAGTGCTGACATGATCTCGACCATTTCCACGCGATTGATCACGCGCGCAGCATTGGTCGTGAATTTGGCATCTTTGTGCCAGTTCACTCCAGCGGCTTCGCAAAAACGGGCGAACTGTCCATCGTTGCCGATAGCCAGCAGCACATTGCCATCGGCGGTGGGAAAGTCTTGGTAGGGCACAACGCTAGGGTGGGTGTTGCCCTGGCGGCTAGGAATATTACCGGTATTGTGGAAACCTGCCCCCTGGTTGGCCAAAATGGCCATGGCCACATCCAGCAGGGCCATGTCGATATGTTGGCCGCGTCCAGTGCTGTGGCGCGCTTCCAGTGCGCCCAAGATAGCGCTGGTTGCGTACATGCCTGTGAACAGGTCGATCACGGCGACACCCACCCGCATGGGGCCGCCACCGGGTTCATTGTCAGCACGGCCCGTGATGCTCATAAGTCCGCTCATGGCCTGGATAAGCAAGTCATAACCTGCGCGTTGTGCGTAAGGCCCGGTTTGACCAAATCCGGTGACCGAGCAGTAAATCAGGCGCGGGTTGATGGCACTCAGACTTTCATAGTCCAGTCCATAGCGCTTGAGACCGCCGGTCTTGAAATTTTCCACGACGATGTCGCTGTCTTTGGCCAGTTCGCGAATGATGTTCTGACCTTCTGGGGTGGCCATATCGACTGTGACAGAGCGTTTGTTGCGGTTGCAGGCAGCAAAGTAGCAAGCGTGTTCGGAGGGGGCCCCTGCAGCATCAGCGAAAAATGGAGGGCCCCAGTGTCGCGTGTCATCGCCTTCGCCCGGTTTTTCAATCTTTATGACGTCCGCGCCCATGTCGGCCAGATTCTGTGTACACCATGGACCAGCAAGCACGCGAGAGAGGTCAAGAACACGCAGGTGACTGAGTGCGCCGCGACGGGCAGAGGTTGGAGCAGTAGGGTGATTGGATGCTGTCATTCGAAGAACCAAAGATGCCAAGAGACTTTGTCCATCGTAGATAAAGTGATGGCCAGCTGGCTTCGGATTTGTGAAATGCGGGTTTACCCAAGGCGCGCAAATACGGGACATTCAGTGCTTCCAAGTCTTTCTAGAATGATCTCCATGACTATGCACTTTGACCTTGTTGACCTGCGTTTGATGAGCAATATCGCGGAGGCCAACAGCATGACCCGAGGCGCTGAACTGTCGTTCATTTCTCTGCCTGCTGCCAGTACCCGCATCAAAAATCTGGAGGACAGCATTGGCACCAAGCTGCTCTATCGCACCAGCCTGGGTGTGACCCTGACACCACCTGGGCAGGCTTTTGTCATGCATGCACGTACGGTGCTGGGTCAGATTGAGCATCTGCGCGGAGACATGCAAGAGTATGTGCGCGGCATCAAGGGGCATTTGCGGGTGTACGCCAACACCACGTCGCTGAGTGAATTCCTGCCACCTGTGTTGCGTGCATTCTTGGGTGCCAATCCTGATGTGAATGTGGATTTGCGTGAGCGTCTTTCGCACGATATCGTGCGTGCCGTCATGGACGGGCAGACGGATATTGGCATTGTGGCAGGGCTGGTGCGTACCGAAAATCTGGAAACTTTGCCGTACCGCAGAGACCGCTTGGTACTGGTTGTGCCCAAAGGTCACCCACTGAGTGGTGAAACGCAACTGGCATTTGCTGACACGCTGGACCTGGACTATGTGGGTCTGCATGAGTCCAGCGCCATCCATGCTTTCTTGCGTCAAGCCTCCGACTTGCTGCACCGTCCCATCAAGCAGCGCATTCAGGTCAGCAATTTTGAGACTGCGTGTCGCATGATTGAGTCGGGCGTGGGGGTGGGCGTATTGCCCGAGTCTGCTGCGAGTCGGCATGCAGAGTCTATGGACATTGCGATCGTGCCGCTGTCGGATGCCTGGTCGTTGCGCGATATGCAAATTTGCATGCGTAGCCTGGAGGGATTGCCAAGTTTTGCGCGTGAGCTGGTGGATATGCTGGTGGCGGATGCGCAGGGCAAACCATTTCACAAAGCGTGAATGATCAATAAGAATGGCTGACTGAATTCGCTTTTCACGCAGCCATTTCTTGCATCAGATGCTTGTCCATCCAAACATCAGACATATCGCTGAGAGGCACATGCTCATGCCCTAATTGGTGTTCGATGGTGTATCCAATGTGGTGGGCGCCAGCCAGTACTTGAATGTGCCGGTGGCAGAAGCAAGCAAACTGCCTTTTTCGTCAGTGATTTGCCCGGCACAGCTGCACAGGCTGCGGCTGGCATGCACCACCCAGCCCTCGGCCAGCAAAGCGCCTTTGCCTGGACGGTGGAAGCGGCTGCTCATCTCTACGGTCACGGCTGTTTGTGATGGCGCACCAGCAAGCTCGCCTGCAGCCCGAGACATTACAGCGTCGAACAGCGTCATTAGCACGCCGCCATGTGCTGCAGGTAGTTGGTTGAGCAGTTCGTCACGCAGATGGGGAAGATGTATGCGTACCTTCCCTTCGGGGGCAGGAATTTGGGTGGCGCCAATGAGGCGCATGAATGCATTGCGGTCACTCGTTGCCTGATTCACCGCTGCCTGCACTGCTGCTAAAGAAGTGTTGTCATTCATCATGCGTTGGCACGGGCTTCACGGATCATGTTTTTGGCAATGATCAACTGCTGGATCTGGGTGGTGCCTTCATACAAGCGGAAAAGGCGAACATCGCGGTAAAAGCGTTCGATACCGTACTCAGACATATAGCCCGATCCGCCCAGAATCTGCACAGCCCGGTCTGCCACTCGGCCACACATTTCGGTGGCAAACATTTTGGCGGAGGATGCGTGCGTGGAGACGTTTTCACCAGCATCGCGCCGGCGCGCAGCGTCCACGGTCATGCACTCGGCGGCATACAGCTCGGCCTGGCTGTCGGCCAGCATGGCCTGTACCAGCTGGAAATCGCAGATGGGTTGCCCAAACTGCTTGCGATCGAGTGCGTATGCAAGTGCGTCGCGCAGGATGCGTTTGGCAACTCCGACGGCCACGGCTGCAATATGTATACGGCCTTTTTCCAGTACCTTCATGGCCGTCACAAAGCCTTTGCCTTCTTGCAGTCCGATCAGGTTGGCTGCTGGCACCTTGACGTTGTCAAAGATCACATCACAGGTGTGAGCGCCGCGCTGGCCCATCTTCTTGTCGTACTTGCCAAAGCTGATTCCAGGCGATTTGGCATCGACGATAAATGACGACACACCTGCTGCACCCTTGACGTCTGGGCTGGTGCGCGCCATCAAGGTGAAGATGCCGGCGTGCGGCGCGTTGGTAATAAAGCGCTTGGTGCCGTTGACTATGTAGAAATCGCCATCCTTGATGGCAGTGGTGCGGATGGAGGCAGCATCAGAGCCAGCTTCGGGCTCGGTCAGTGCAAATGAGGCAATGGTTGCGCCAGTGGCCAGTTTAGGCAGCCATTGCGCTTGCTGCTCGGCGGTGCCGTCCATCAAAATCCCTTGCGAGCCAATGCCCACCGTGGTGCCGATGATGGAGCGGAACGCTGGCGATGTCTGGCATAGCTCCAGCAGCACGGCCACTTCTTCCTCCATGGTCAGCTCCAGGCCGCCGAATTTTTCTGGAATGGTCAGACCAAACAGCCCCAGATCTCGCATTTCCTGCACGATGGTCGGAGGGATTTCATCGGTTTCGGCTACTTCATTTTCAGCCGGAACCAGGCGATCACGGACAAAGCGGCGAATGCTGTCAAGCAGGGCTTCAAGGGTTTCAGGATCACGAATCATGGTGTCTTCCTTGTTCTTTTTGAGTGGTGGATATCACAGGGCATCTGCTGTGCCCAAGATGGCGGTGGCCTGGCTGGAGAGCGTGCCGCCGTTGCCATGCACGACGGCAGTGTTGTGTTTGCTCAGTTGGCGCTGGCCAGCTTGTCCTCGAAGCTGCCGCACGGCCTCAATGAGCAGAAATACGCCATACATGCCCGGATGCACGCAAGACAGCCCCCCGCCGTTGGTGTTGACGGCCAGCCGCCCGCCTGGAGCGATGCCGCCACCCTGGACAAAAGCACCACCTTCTCCCTTGGCGCAAAAGCCCAGATCTTCCAGGAACAAAATGGTGTTGATGGTGAACGCATCGTAGAGCTGGGCCATGTCCATATCGGCAGGTTTCAGGCCCGCCATGTCAAATGCCTGCTTGCCAGACTGGGAGGCCGCGGTGACAGTGAGATCGGGCATGCAGGAAATCTGGCGGTTCCAGCACGCGGTGGCGTTGCCCAGGATGTAGACCGGGGGCTGAGCCAGGTCTTTCGCACGGTCAGCGCGACTGAGAACAATGGCACCGGCGCCATCGGTCACCAGACAGCAGTCACGCACGCCAAAGGGGGATGAAACCATGCGGGCGCTGAGCACATCTTCAATGGTCAGCGGATCACGCATGAAGGCTTCCGGATTCATTTGTGCCCAGGCGCGGGCAGCCACGGCCACTTCCGCCATCTGCTCTCTGGTGGTGCCAAACTCATGCATATGACACTGTGCGGCCATGGCATAGGCGGACGGCGGTAGCAGCGGATCATAGGGATGCTCGTAGGGCTGTGGATCCATGATGCGCCGGGCGGCAACAATCTCTTTGCGGCCATGGCTGCTGGTGCGTTGTGCGCTGCCATAGCAGATCAGCACATGCTTGCACTGGCCTGCTTCAAGCGCACGGATGGCCGGAAGCAGGTGTGCGATGAAGCTGCTGCCGCCCAGCATGGTTCCGTCGATGTAGCTGGGGTTGATGCCGAGATGCTCAATCACAGGCATTGCCCACATGCTGGCTGTGACACTGCAAGTGGCAATGCCATCAATATCCTGCATGCTCAGACCGGCATCGGCCACTGCTGCGTGCGCCGCACGCACCAGCAGCGTCATGTCGTCCAGACCCGGTGATTCACCGCAGCCATACGTTGCTGCGCCTGCAATGGCGACTTTGCCACGCAGAACACGGTTCACTTCAGCAGCATTGAGAGAAGACTGGGGTATTTGGAAAGCTTGTGACATGGCAGATCTCCTCATGCGCTCTGTTCAGGCAGAAAAACCACGAGGCCTTTGCCGTTGTGTTGAATCACTTGTGCTTTCACGCGCATGCCAATTTGCACTTGTTCTGGAGGCATGCCATCGACGCGGCCCATCATGCGTACCCCTTCATCAAGGTCGACCAGCGCAACGTTGTAGTTACCACCTGCGTCGGCTTTGCGCGCAATGGTCGTGTGCGAGTAGACGGTGCCGGTACCAGCGCTGCGCACCCATTTCAGAGGGCTATTGCCGCAGTGCGGGCACAGTTCGCGCGGGGTGAATACGTGGTGCTGGCATGCTGTGCACTGCTGAATGCCAAATCGGCCAGCATCCAGTTCGGCCTGGTAATGGTTCTGTGCGCTCAGTTGCATAGAAGAAGACGCGAAGCGCCAAAAGACAGTTGGGTAAATGCCATCGTTTGATTGACGATGGCGCTGCTAGAAACAGGATGCCTTCAAGTGCCTGTCGCAGCAATTTGGCAATCTGAAAGGGTGTGTTTGCCCTTGTTCTCGCGTTGTACAGCGAAGGGCTTGGAATGTGTGAAAGCAGTGCTTTGCCAATCTGAAAGACTTCTTCGCCTGAAGATATCGTCAAGCAACGCTGCGTAGTGCCACAGCGCGAGATATAGCTATGAATGAGCGAGCGCAGCACAAATAGACCTTGGCGCGAAGTCTGCTGACATACCCGGGAAAAGCCTCAAGGAGCGTCATGCTTCCTCGGGCATGCTGGTTTGGATGTTCCACAAATTCACAGGAGACATGAATGCCCAGCAATTTTCTTCAGCGTAGCACAGCCGTCGCTGCATGTATGGCGGTGTTGAGTGCCACCACGTTGGCTCAGGCCCAGAGCATTTCAGATGACGTGGTCCGTATCGGGGTGTTGACGGATATGTCGGGCCTGTATGCCGATACGGCGGGCAAAGGCTCGGTGGAGGCCGCGAAGATGGCGGTGGAGGACTTTGGTGGCAGCGTGCTGGGGAAAAAGGTGGAGGTGGTTTTTGCTGACCACCAGAACAAGGCCGATATCGGTGCTACCCGCGCACGTACCTGGTTTGACCGCGAAGGTGTTGATGCGCTGGTGGATTTGAACAATACGGCTGTATCGATTGCAGTCTACAACCTGGCCAAAGAGCGCAACAAGCTGATCCTGAATACAGCGGCGGCTTCCGATGTGTTGACCAATGAGCATTGCATTCCTACTGCCATTCACTACACCTACGATACTTATGCCTTCGCAAGCGGTGCAGTACATGGGCTGATGTCTCAGGGCAAGAAGGATTGGTATGTTCTGGCCGTGGATTACGCTTTCGGCAAGACAGCGACCAACACCATCACCCATATGGTGGAAAAAGGTGGAGGCAAGATCACGGGCAAGACGTTCTACCCTTTGGGTGCGAATGACTTCTCCTCTTTCATCTTGCAGGCCCAAGGCTCTAAATCACCCGTAGTGACCTTGGTAAGTGCCGGCAACGACACAGTGAATGCCATCAAGTCTGCGAGCCAGTTCGGCCTCATGCCCAAGCAAACCTTGGTGCCGCAAATCATGTTTATCAGTGATGTGCACTCTCTGGGCCTGAAACTGGCGCAAGGCATGGTGTTTGCCACAGCGTTCTACTGGGATCGGACCCCAGAAACAAGAGCTTGGGCAGAGCGTTTCAAAGCGCGCATGAATGTCATGCCTTCAATGATTCACGCAGGCGCGTATTCGGCGGTAACCCAGTATCTGAAAGCTATTGAATCCACTAAAACCGATGAGGGGCTAACAGTTGCCAAGCAGCTCAAGAGCATGAAGCTGGACGACATGTTTGCCCAGGGTGGCCATATCCGTGAAGACGGGCGCATGGTGCATGACATGTATCTGGCGCAGGTGAAGACGCCTGCTGAGTCCAAAGGTACTTGGGACTACTACAAGATTTTGAGCACCATTCCTGGCGAGAAGGCATTCAAACCGCTGTCCGAGAGTACATGCGCGTTGGTGAAGAAATAAATACAAGGAGGATCCATGAAAACACGTGCAGCCGTATTGCGCCAGGCAGGCGCATCCATGCCATTTGCGCAGTCGCGTCCGCTGGATGTGGTGGAGGTGGATTTGCAAGCTCCACAGCGTGATGAGGTGCTGATCAAGGTGATGGCCGCAGGCATCTGCCACTCTGACCTTTCCATCATCAACGGCGACCGCCCTCGCGCCACACCGATTGTGCTGGGGCATGAGGCCGCAGGCATTGTGGAGCAAGTAGGCGAAGGGGTCATGGACCTGGAGGTTGGTGACCATGTGGTACTGCTGTTTGTGCCCAGCTGTGGACATTGCCTGCCATGCGCAGAAGGCCGACCTGTGCAGTGTGAGCCTGCGGGTGCTGCCAATGTGGCAGGGACCTTGCTCAATGGCGAGCGGCGTTTGTCGGAGAACGGTCAGCCCATCAACCACTTTGTCGGTCTTGCTGCGTTTGCCGAGCACACGGTGGTGGCGCGGCAAGCTGTGCAGAAGATCGACAAGCGCATTCCACTGGACATCGCAGCACTCTTTGGTTGCGCCGTGATGACTGGGGTGGGAACGGTGGTTAACGCGTGCGGTGTCCAGCCAGGGCAGAGTGTGGCCGTGGTGGGCATGGGTGGCGTGGGACTTTCGGGCATTTTGGGGGCGTTGGCGGCGGGTGCCACACAAGTGATTGCGGTGGATATTGCCGATGACAAGTTGGCCATTGCCAAACGCATGGGGGCCACGCACACGGTGAATGCCAAAGATGCGGATGCAGTGGCGCAGATTCGTAGCATCACCCAGGGAGGCGTGCACCACGCATTGGAAATGGTGGGTGCTGTCGCCGGGCTGGAGCTGGCTTACCAAGTCACGCGCAAAGGAGGTACGACCGTGACCGTTGGTCTGCCACGTATCAGCGATCAAATCTTCAGCTTCACCTCGGCGCAGATGGTGGCCGAAGAGCGCACGCTCAAAGGCAGCTATATGGGCAGCTGTATTCCGCGGCGAGATGTTCCGCGCTACATCTCCTTGTATGAGGCAGGGCGTTTGCCAGTGGAGCAGTTGGTGACAGGTTATCTCACGCTCGATGAAATCAATGAGGGTTTTGACCGTTTGGCGCGCGGCGAGGCTATCCGCCAAATTATTCGCATGGGGGAAGTATGAACAAGGTGATGAATATCGGGGCAACGTCTTATCCCTCGCCACAGCTGCTGATTGATGGCCAATGGCTGGGCGCCGAAGGGCGTGTGACTGAAGAAGTTCTCAACCCTGCCACGGGTGAAGTGCTGGCGCTGCTGCCCCATGCCACGCAGCAAGACCTGGAAGCTGCCGTGCAGGGGGCCAAAGCAGCGTTTGCAGGCTGGCGCGCGATGGCCCCGCAAGAGCGTGCGCGCATTTTGCGTGCGGCAGCCGATTTGCTGCGTGAACGCGTGGAGGCGATTGCGCAGACCATGACGATGGAGCAAGGCAAGCCGCTGCGAGAGGCGCGGCTGGAGTTGCTGGCCGCGGCCGACACATTTGACTGGTATGCCGAGGAAGGTCGTCGCAATTACGGCCGTGTCGTGCCTGGGCGCACGTTGACACAGCGCATCACCGTGCTGCATGAGCCTGTAGGGGTGTGTGCAGCTTTTACGCCGTGGAACTTTCCTGTCATCACGCCCGCTCGCAAGATTGCCGGGGCATTGGCCGCGGGTTGCACGCTGGTGCTGAAGCTGGCCGAAGAAACACCTGGCTGCGGTCTTGCGCTGGTGCGTGCATTGCAGGACAGCGGCTTGCCTGCTGGTGTGCTGCAGGCCGTATTTGGCGTGCCATCGCAGGTGTCGGCGTATTTGTTGGATCATCCGCTGATTGCCAAGTTCTCCTTCACAGGCTCCAGCGCTGTGGGGAAATTGCTGGCGCAGCAGGCGGCCAAAACCCTCAAACGTGCCACTATGGAACTGGGTGGGCATGCTCCTGTGATCGTGTGTGCCGATGCCCATGTGCAGCAAGCGGCCGATATGCTGGTTGCGGGCAAGTACCGCAATGCCGGGCAGATTTGCATTGCGCCCACCCGGTTTTATGTGCACCGCAGCCAGTACGACGCTTTTGTCGCGGCGTTTGTGGAACGTGTGCGGCAAATTGTTCCGGGAAATGGACTGGATGCCGCATGTGGCATGGGCCCCATGGCCAATCCAAGGCGTATTGAAGCCATGCGCAGCTTGATCGCCGATGCGGTGCAACGTGGCGCTAAAGTGGAATGCGGTGGGCAGGAGATGAAAGGCCCCGGTTTTTTCTGGCAACCCACGGTGCTGACCGGGGTGCCAGAAGATGCGCGCCTGATGAACGAAGAGCCTTTTGGCCCTTTGGCACTGATCAACCCCGTGGACTCCGTGGAAGAGGCGATCGCACGTGCCAACCGTCTGCCTTATGGCTTGGCCAGCTATGCGTTCACGCAAGACAGTGCAACCCGCATGCAACTGGCTCGGGGTCTGGAGACCGGCATGCTGGGCATCAACAGTTTGACGGTATCCATGCCCGAGGCGCCTTTTGGCGGGGTGAAAGAAAGTGGATGGGGCTCTGAGTGCGGGATCGAAGGCTTGCAGGCCTATTGCGATATCAAGCTGATCAGCGAAGATTGAGTTCGCATCCAGCGGCGCAGCGCGCAGGAGCTGTGCCGCTGCTGTCAAACGTCAAGATTGAGGGGCTGAGATATGCAAAAAAAGGCAGCCTGCGGCTGCCAAGAACGTCGAGGAGACGACGAAATAGATAGGGAAGGAGCGTTGTTCGCTGTGCGGGCACAGTCTGGCACAGCCAGTCTATGCCTCAACCTGGCTTGATGCCTGCAGTTTCAATCACGCGCTTCCATTTCTGTAGTTCGTTGTGCAGCCGCTGGCGCATTTCTTCCGAAGTGCCTGGGTCTCCTTCGGCACCAGCTTCAATCAAGCGCTTCTTGACGCTGGGATCGTTGAGGGCCTGGTTGAAGTCGGCATTGAGTTTTTTCAGCACGGCCTCTGGTGTTTTGGCGGGGGCAAACAAGGCTGCCCATGAATACGCCTCGTAATTGGGTAGACCGCCCGATTCAGCGATGGTTGGCACATCGGGCAACATGGCCGATGGCTTTTTGCTGGCAACACCCAGCACCTTCACGCGTCCGGTTTTGATGTGCTGTAGTGCGGATGGCGCATCGGCAAACATCAGTTGAATCTGGCCCCCGAGCAAATCCGTCATGGCTGGCGCACTGCCTTTGTAGGGAACGTGCTGGAGCTGAGTACCCGCTTCCATATTGAATAGCTCGCCGGCAAGATGGGTGCCGCCTCCATTCCCCGAGGATCCGTAGCTCAGTCCGGTGCCCTTTTTGGACAAGGCAATCAGCTCTTTGACATTGTTGGCGGGTACTGAAGGGTGTGCGACCAGGAACACCGGAAACATGGCTGCGAAACTGACGGGCACGAAGTCTTTTTCGATGTCGTAATTGAGTTTGTCAAGCAGCCAGGGATTGACGGAGTGATGGATGGAGCCCACAAAAAAGTTGTAGCCATCCGGTGCTTCTTTGGCTGCTGCGGTGGCACCGACCACGCCACCGGCACCTGCGCGGTTGTCGATAATGGTGGGCTGCCCCCAGACTTCACCCAGCTTGTGTGCGGCAATGCGGGCTGTGGTGTCCACTGGTCCGCCAGCAGGGAAGGGAACAATGAACTTCACGGGTTTGCTCGGCCATGCGGGAGTTTGCGCATGAGCGAGCAGACTCAATGGGACGAGGCAGGTTGCAGCCAGAAGGTAGCGGCGTGCAAGCGTAGAAGCGGTTGCCATGGTGATGACTCCTGGTTCAGGTGGAAAGCGTTTCAACTTGCTCTTGGAGCATGCGCTTGAGAATCTTGCCGTTAGGGCTGGTGGGCAGGGAGGCAACGGTTTCGATGTGAGAGGGCAGCTTGTAGGGCGCCAAACGCTCACGCAGGTGGGCGTGCAAGTCCTGCAGATCCACCTGGCAGCCGGGGCGCAGCTCTATGTAAGCAATGACTTGCTCATTGCCATCCGCGACTTTGCGTCCCAGCACGGCGGAGCGTTCGATGCTGGCATGGGCATTGAGCGCTGTCTCGACTTCTGCGGGATAGACATTGAAACCTGAGCGTATGATCATTTCCTTGAGGCGTCCTACCACCCACAGCGCACCATCGGAAGCCATTTCTCCGATGTCTCCGCTGGCGTACCAGCCTCCGGGGCGCATGACCGCAGCAGTGGCCTGCGGGTCACGAAAATATCCGGGCATCAAGCCGCGTCCTCGCACCCACAGTTCGCCTCGCTCTCCGAATGGCATGGGCTGGCCGGTTCCGGGATCTGTGACCTGTACCTCGGCTTGCGCTACGGCATAACCAGCACTGGTGTCTTTGCGCCATTCATTCATGCGCGTGATATGCACAGAGCCTGCGTATTCAGACAAGCCGTAGCCATGATGCAGTGCCTGACCAAAAAGTGCCTCAACACGCTGTTTGAGTGACAAATCCAGTGGGCCTGCGCCCGTGTATACAAAGCGCAAAGAGGGCGCTGAGATGTGTGTGAGCCCTTGGGTTTGCAGATAACCCAGCAATCGGGAATAGAGAGCCGGAGGGCCTTGCAACTGCGAAACACCGTGGTTTTCGAGAGCATCCAGCAGGTCTGCCGGATCAAAATGGGTGCGCATGACCAACTGTGCGCGTGCGTGCAATGCGGTAAGCATGACGGTGGCCAGACCAAAGATGTGCGTCATGGGCACAAAGGCGTAGCATCGGTCGGCAGGCGAGAGCGCACGTGATGCTGCCGATTGCTCGGCAAAGTGGCACAGGGCGTCGTGGCTCAGCATCACCCCTTTGGGCTGTCCAGTGGTGCCTGAAGTGAAGATGAGCCCCGCAACTTCGGTTTGAAGCGGGCCAGTTTCAGCCTGGCTTTCGACACGCACAGCACTGTGGGCCAGTCCTTCAAGGCAGCTTGGTGTGGCATGAAAGCGCATCGCATGGTCGCGGGCACTTTGTGATGCATTGGCGGTGAAATACACCACGCGCGCATCGGCGCGCTGCGCGAAAGCATCAATCTCTGCAGGCGCCATACGCGCATTGACTCCACAAGACCATGCTCCGATGCGGCTGCAGGCAAAGATCAGCGCTGCATGTTCAGGGCAGTTTTCAGCAACAACCATGACGCGATCACCGGCACGTACATCCAGTGCACGCAACTCAGTTTCCACCTGAGTGCTCATGCGGTCAATGTCAGCGAAGCTCAAGCTGCGATCAGGCAGGAGAATGAAAGGGGCATTGCCTTCATGCTCAAGGCTTTGTTCAAGCAGATGATGGATGCGCGCAGTCATGTTAGTTGACCTCGATGCCCTTGGTGACCGTTGCCCACATGGTGCGTTCCTTGGCAGCCCGATCGCTCAGGACCTCGGGAGTGCCAATCCACTCGTCATACCCCAGTTCGGCATAGCGTTTCTTCAGCTCTGGCTGATTCAGTGCTGCGTTGATGGATTTGTTCAAGCTTGTCACCAGCTCAGGCGACATCCCCTTGGGCCCGTAGATACCGTACCAGCCTCCTACGTCAAAACCTTCAAGGCCCTGAACACCCGATTCAGCAAAAGTTGGCACATTCGGCAAAGAAGCATTGCGCTTGGGAGATGTCACTGCAATGGCGCGAACCTTGTCACTATGGATATAGGTGCTGGCCGTGCTGATGATGTCCTTCATCATGTGGATCTGTCCGCCAATGACATCAGTCATCGCCGGGGCGTTGCCCTTGTAAGGTACGTGATTCATTTCAATACCGCTACGGGTGGCAAACAGGAGCGCGCCCAGGTGGTTGGAACTACCAATACCTGCAGAGCCGTAGCTGAGTTGACCGGGGTGAGCCTTGGCGTACTCCACCAGTTCTTTGACGTTGCGGTAGGGTTGATTGTTGTTGACCACCAGCACGTTGTAGTAGCTCAGTACCGGAGCCAAAGCGGTCAGATCTTTGGCGGGGTCAAACTGCATCTGCTTCATCACATTGGGGCTGATGGTGATGGTGGGGCTTGCCGCATACCACAGCGTTTTTCCGTCAGGTTTGGCACGGACAACTTCGGAGCCGGCCAGCGTGGCGTTGGCGCCGGTTTTGTTTTCCACGGTCACAGGAACACCCAATTCTTTGGACAGGGCTTGAGCAAAGAGCCGAGCGCCCTGATCGACAGGTCCACCGGCCGAGTAGCCCACCATCAGGCGTACCGGTGCGTTATTGGATATTTGTGCATGGGCCGTGGCTGCGGCGGCAAGAGCCACGGCGGTCAACAAAAGCTTTCGGCGTGTGTGAGTGGAAGCCATCGCTTGTCTCCTTGAGTTGATGTCTTGCGTGGCATGGAAGTGCGAACACAAGAACGTTTTTTTCAATGCGAGAAACAATGGTGCTGTGACACGAGTTCGGTTGGAATCTGCTTTTTGAGAACCCTGGCTTTGTGCGAAGTTAGTGGGTGATAACCCTTGAGCTGCACTGCATGTGCGCAACAAAAGCCACTGACTCTCGACAGGTCAGCGGCATACAGGCTTGCGTCAGGCCTAGGCAGAGGTGAGCAATCTTCTCGCTTTAGACCCGCTAACACAGCCATTGATACGTCGTTGCTTCGCCTTGTCGTACAACAGTACTGCCTGCGGCTTCGCGCCTCGTCTCAATCGTAAACCTTAGGTTTGCTGGGTAGTGTCAGCGGCTCTTAGTAGCGTTCAAATACGGCGGCAATGCCCTGGCCGCCACCAATGCACATGGTTTCCAGCCCATAGCGTCCCTTGCGGCGCTCAAGCTCGTGCAGCAATGTGGCCAATATGCGGACACCGGTGGCACCAATGGGGTGACCCAGTGAAATGCCTGAGCCGTTTACGTTCAGTTTGTGCTCAATGGCATCCCTGTCGCTCCATTCCCACCCCTTGAGAACAGCCAGAACCTGGCATGCGAAGGCCTCATTGAGTTCCACCAGATCCATGTCGTTGAGGCTCAGGTTCAGGCGAGCCAGCAGTTTTTTCACGGCTGGGACCGGACCAATTCCCATGTGCGAAGGCTCACACCCTGCTGCAGCCCAGCCCACCATGGCCGCCATGGGCGTCAGCCCCAGCTCTGCCAGTTTGTCTTCCGCCACAATCAGGCAGGCAGCAGAAGCATCGTTTTGCTGGCTGGCATTCCCAGCGGTGACCGTACCGCCCGGCATGAGTACGCGGAGTTTGCCCAGGCTCTCCATGCTTGTGCCTGCTCGAAAACCTTCATCTCGGCTAAACAGCAGTGGGTCTCCTTTGCGCTGCGGAACTGAAACAGGCACGATTTCGGCATTGAAGCGGCCAGCTTCCCAGGCATCAGCAGCCCTCTGATGGCTGCGCACAGCAAATGCATCGGCCTCATCACGGCTGATGTTGTAGTCGCGGGCCAGGTTTTCGGCAGTTTCAATCATGCCGGAGATCTTGCCAAAGCGTTCCACAGGTTGCGAACGCTCACGTCCACGCTCCAAACGGTCATACATGCGTACATTGCCTGAGCGAGCACCCCAGCGCATGTCAGGGCTGTAGTATTCGATGTTGCTCATGCTTTCCACGCCACCTGCGATCACCACGTCAGCAGCTCCGCTTTGCACCATCATGGCCGCTGTGGCAATGGCTTGCAGCCCTCCGCCACAACGGCGGTCCAATTGCATGCCAGGCACTTCCACGGGCAGACCGGCTTGCAATGCAGCCCAGCGCCCTACACAGGGTGTTTCACTGTTGGCATAAGACTGGGCAATCACCACGTCATCAATGCGAGCAGGATCAATGCCGCTTTTTTCTACAACAGCTCGTACTGTGGTTGCTGCCAGTTCTTCAACGGAGACGGGGCGCAAACTGCCTCCGAATGTGCCAACGGGGGTGCGAAGCGGTGAAACAATAGCGGCTCGGCGCATGGGAAACTCCTGTTGTTTGTAATTCAGATGTCAAAAAACTCAGCGGGCATGAAAGGCCGCGCCGCATTGGCGCAGCAAGTTGTGGGCTTGCTGATCGAGAGATTCACGGTGTTCGGGAGCCGCAATATCAATCATGCGGCGAACCCTTTTGGACAGAGGCTGGCCACGCAAGTCCGCCACACCGTATTCGGTCACGATCAGACCTGCATCTGCACGCGGGGTGCTGACCGGGCCTGCCAGCTGCGCCACGATGCGGCTGTGGGCTTTGGCCGTGGAGGGCAGGGCCACAATCGGCAGTCCACCCTTGCTGCGTGCTGCTCCGCGCAGAAAATCCATGGCTCCGCCCACGGCTCCCATATAGATACCACCCGCGACTTCCGCATTGATTTGGCCGGTCAGGTCAACCTCGATGGCGGAGTTGATGGCAACAAACTTGTTCAGGCCTGACAGTATCTCGGGGGCGTGTGTATAGCCCGTATCGCACATCTGCAATTGCTGGTTTTGATGGGCCCAGCGCCGCAGGCGCTCTCCACCCATCAGCACGCCTGCTGTCCCCATGCCGACATTGATGTTCTTGCGAGCATTGTTGAGCGCGCCTGCATCGGCCAAATCCGCAATGCCGTCGCCAATGGCACCACTGTGCAGCCCCAGGTCTTTATGGTGGCGCAGCGCGGCAGTCACCGCTTCGGGGAGATTGCCTATGCCCAACTGAATGCAGCTGCCATCTTCGATCAGGGCTGCAATATGCGAGGCAATAGATTTTTCTGTCACGCCGGGCTCTGAGCGCACCATGCCAGGCAAGGCGCATTCGGAATCGACTAGCAAAGCAAAATCGCTGGCTTTCAGATATGGTCCCCCAAAGGTCCAGGGAACATCGGGATGCACTTCGCCAACGATGACACGGGCGCGCTCCATTGCTGCGGGTATGTATTCGCGCACCTGTCCCAGGCTATAGCGACCTTGCGCATCAGGCGGCGATACTTGCACAAACACCACATCTGCTGGAATGCGGCCTTGCGCAATCAGCACGGGCAACAGCGAGTAGTGTGAGGGGATGATGTCCAGCACGCCCGCTTGGGCCAGTGCGCGGTGCGGCCCACTGGCTGCATAGCCCAAAAAATCCAGCACATCTGCATGCTCAGGAAGCAAGGTGTTTGAAAGGCCCAGCCCTACAAAAACTTGTAGACGGCCACCTTGCCCAAGTTGATGGCGATGCTCCACCAGTGCCCGGCTGAGTGTCAGTGGCTCGGCGGTTGCCTGTCCCCACCAGATGGTGTCGTTGGGACGCAGCAGCGCTTGCAAGCGATTTGCAATCGCGCTGTTGCTCATGTCTGCCGATCCCAGTCAAAACGCAGCGGTTGCTTGGCTTGAAAGCGCTGGAGGGCATCCTGGTGGTAGGCGGAGTTGCGGCAGGTCACTTGTGCATAAGCTTCCAGCTCGGCAGCGGTTTGCGCATTGAGCTCGAAGGACTGATTCATGATGTTCTTGGCCATGCCGATGGCAGCCGTGGAGGCCTCCCCGAAACGTGAGGCCAATGTCTGTGCGGCAGTTTGCAAAGCGGCAGCATCTTCCACAATGTCGTAGACCATACCTAATTGCTTGGCCTCATCGGCTGCCACGGTTCGTGCTGTAAACACCAGCTCTTTGGCTTTTTGCAAGCCCACGATACGTGGCAGCAACTGCATTGCACCCAGATCGGGAATCAGGCCAATCCGCGCAAACACTGCGCAGAATTTGGCACTTTGGGTGGCAATCACAAAATCTGCGGCCAGAGCAAGGCTTAACCCCGCACCAAAGGCGGCGCCGTCAACGGCTGCAATGACGGGTTTCTCCATATTCACCAGCACAGAGAACCATTGGTGCAGCTTGCGCATGCGCTCCCGGTAGCCCACGCTATCCAGTGTGCTTTCCATCATCAGGCGCAGGTCGCCACCTGAGCAAAACGCACCGCCAGCGCCGGTAATGATCACCGCATGTACTTGCTCGTCATCTCGCATCTGGAACACGGCTTTGGACAAGCCATCACGCATCTCCAGGCTCAGAGAATTGCGTGCTTGCGGGCGGTTGAGCGTGATGGTGCCCACACCGTTTTCAATATGGGTCAACACAGGGGCTTGGCTCATAGGGCTCCCGAATTTCTCAAAATGAAAAAAAATGGCAGTGTCTGTGCTGCCTGCGGTTGCCTTGGCAAGGTGGCGCAGTGCACGCATTCATTGATGCGCGACCTGCCAGGCTGGTTCTGTTAAGACCCGCTAACACAACCATTGATACGTCGTTGCTTCGCCTTGTCGTACGCCAGTACTGCCTGTGGCTTCGCGCCTCGTCTCAATCGCAAGCCTTCGGTTTGCTGGGGGGGGTTAGCGGCTCTAAAGGTTGGTTGTGACCGTGGGCTATGCCAGTTCGGCGAGACCATGGCTGAGCACAATCTTGTCGCGCTCCAGTACCCTCGCGCGGAGCTGATACAGATTCGGATTGCCGGACGTATGCCAGATTTCTGTGACCAGTGTTTCACCAGGAAATACCGGAGAGGTGAAACGAATGTCCAGCGCACGAAAACGTGCCGCATCACCACCTGCACACTGGCGCAGCAGTGCAAGGGTGACAAGTCCGTAGCTGGCCAGACCATGCAGGATCGGGCGCTCGAAACCGGCCGCTTGTGCCACGGCTGGGTCTGCGTGCAGAGGGTTGTAGTCGCCACAGAGGCGGTACAGCAGTGCGGCTTCTGGTCGAATGGACTGGGTGTCGACAAAGTCGGGCGCACGATCTTCTGGCACAGCCTGTAGTGGTGGAAGTGGCGCATCTGATGGTTGTGCGCCGTTGGCACTGAAGCCACCGTCACCGCGCAGGAACGAGACCTGTTGTACCGTGGCAAGCAGTTGACCGTCGGCAGTTTCCAGGCGGCGTTCAGTCACCATGATGGCGCCTTTTCCATCTCCCTTGTCCGTCAGGTGCGTGATCTGGTTGTAGCCAACCACATCTGCGGCTGCGGGCAACGGCTGGTGCAGCCGCATGCGCTGCTCACCGTGCAACAGCTTGACCCAGTCAATGCCGGTGTCAGGCTCACGCGCCCAAAAACCAGGGTAACCCAGCACCACAGCCTGGGAAGGCACGGTTTTCAAGCTGTTTCCGTCCCTGCCTTCATAGACATAGGGCAGGGCGGTTGTGTCTAGGGGGTTGTTGCCCACCCCGAGGCTGAGCGCATACAACATGCTGTCGCGTGCCGTGTATTGTTGGCGCACCGGTGCGAAATGGCGGCCCTTCAAATGGTGGTAATCAATCGCCATGGAATACCCCCCGCTTGCTTAGATGGGGTCCCAGCTGAACACATCGGCTGAGCGGTCCATGGGGACAAACGACGCCTTCAGCGCTGGCATGCCGTGCTCAGCGATGAACTCCGGGGTCCAGCCTTCGCTGCGGTGTACCGAGCGCAGTGGCCTTGGCTGGCTCATCAAGAAAATTTCGTTGTTGCGCACGGCAAAGATCTGGGCATTGACGTCATGCGCGGCATCTGACAGCAGGTACACAGCCAGGGGCGCGATCTTGTTGGGCGTCATTTGCTGAATCTTGGCCACACGTGCTTGTTGTTCTGGAGTGTCCGTCGGGATGGAGCCAATCATGCGACTCCACGCAAACGGCGCAATACAGTTGGAACGCACATTGAATTTGGCCATGTCCAGTGCAATGCTCTTGGACAGAGCGGTCAAGCCCAGCTTGGCGGCTGAATAGTTGGCCTGCCCCAGGTTGCCGATCAGGCCCGAAGTGGAGGTCATGTGCACCAGGGCGCCGCTTTCCTGCTCCTTGAAGTGGTTGGCAGCAGCACGGCTCATGTAGTAGCTGCCGTACAGGTGCACCTTCAGCACGGCGTCCCATTCGTCCAGACTCATCTTGTGGAAGAAGCGGTCACGCAAGATGCCGGCATTGTTCACAATGCCATCAATGCGACCGAAGGTATCCACAGCACATTGCACGATGCTGCTGGCGCTGCTGGCTTCCGAGACACTGTCAGTGTTGGCAACGGCCTGACCGCCTGCAGCCTTGATCTCGTCCACCACTTTTTGTGCTGGGCCAGCGTCCGTGCCTTCACCCGTGGTCGAAGTGCCAATGTCATTGACCACGACTCTCGCGCCTGCGGCAGCCATTGCCAAAGCGATATCACGGCCGATGCCACCCCCGGCTCCGGTGACCACTACGACTTTGTCTTGCATCATTTTCTGTGTCATGGCTTGTCTTCCTTCGGTTGTTGTTGCGAGTGCTGATTGTTGAGCATGCCGACAAACTGCCCTGAGCACTATTTGACAATGGCTAGGGAGGACTTCGTCTCTGTGAAAGTTTGGCTTGTTGTACAGCGTGCTTTCACCTGCACTTAGGCAGTGTCAAAGACGTGCTTTCAAAAACATGGATTGTCTTGTCGCCCGGCTGTTGTAACCATGGCGGTAATTTGCGCTGCTTGTACAGGCACTACTGCCGTTATCAGTTGAGCATGGCTTCAAGAGGTGTAACTCGTGCTCATTTCAAAGCGTGTACATCCCTCGTGCTTTGGCAAGTGCGTTGTTCAAGTCTTCTCTGTGCCATTGCCAGTTGCGATCTGACCGCAAGGTTCACTTCCATCCATTCAAGACAACCCATGATTGAGCTGACCCAATCCAACAACCACCACGAAATCCGCGATGCGATCCGTGACCTGTGCGCTGCTTTTCCAGATGAATACTTCCGCAAAGTGGACGAAGCGCGAACCTATCCGGAGCAATTCGTCAACGCACTGACCGAAGCGGGCTGGATGGCGGCGCTGATTCCACAGGAGTACGGAGGCTCAGGCCTGGGACTGACCGAAGCCTCGGTCATCATGGAAGAGATCAACCGCTGCGGTGGCAACTCCGGAGCCTGCCACGGCCAGATGTACAACATGGGCACACTGCTGCGCCACGGCTCTGCCGAGCAAAAGCAAAAGTACCTGCCCAAGATTGCATCGGGCGAGTGGCGTCTGCAATCCATGGGCGTGACCGAGCCCACCACGGGCACCGACACCACCAAGATCAAGACCAGCGCCGTCAAGAAAGGCGACAAATACGTCATCAACGGCCAGAAGGTCTGGATCAGCCGCATCCAGCACTCGGACTTCATGATCTTGCTGGCGCGCACCACGCCACTGGCCGAAGTGACCAAGAAGAGCGAAGGCATGTCGATCTTCATGGTGGACCTGCGCGAGGCCGAGAAAAAGGGCATGACCGTGCGCCCCATCCCGAACATGGTCAACCACGAGACCAACGAGCTGTTCTTTGAAGACCTGGAGATTCCTGCCGAGAACCTGATCGGACAGGAAGGCAAGGGCTTCAAGTACATCCTTGATGGTCTGAACGCAGAGCGCACACTGATTGCCGCCGAATGCATTGGTGATGGCTACTGGTTCATGGACCGCGTGACCAAGTATGTGAAGGATCGCAACGTGTTTGGCCGCCCCATCGGGCAGAACCAGGGCGTGCAGTTCCCGATTGCCGAGACCTTTATCGAGCTGGAAGCCGCCAATCTGATGCGCTGGAAGGCCTGTGAGCTGTATGACAAGCACGAGCACATGGGCGCGCAAGCCAATATGGCCAAGTACCTGGCGGCCAAGGCCAGCTGGGAAGCGGCCAATGCCTGCCTGCAGTTTCACGGTGGTTTTGGCTTTGCCTGCGAGTACGACGTGGAGCGCAAATTCCGCGAAACGCGTCTGTACCAGGTGGCGCCCATCTCCACCAACCTGATCTTCTCCTACGTGGCCGAGCACCTGCTGGGCCTGCCACGTTCGTTCTGACCAATTCTGTCTAGCCAAGTGAAGCGCCCCATGACTTTGCAGCCGCTGAGCTGCCAAGGAAACACCTATGAAACATGAAACAGCAGTGCAGATCCACCCACTGGCCACCTTTGCAGCCCAGTTGCGCTGGGCCGATGTGCCCGAAGCGGTACAACGCAAAACCGAAGACCTGTGGGTGGATTGGTTTGGCTCTGTACTGGCAGGCCAAAGTGCACGCCCGGTGCAAAGCATCTGCCGCTTTGCGCTGTCGCAAGGGCCGGCCTCTGGTGCCAGCGAAGTGATTGCCCAAGGCGCCACCACCTCGCCCATGATGGCAGCCATGGCCAATGCGGCTGCCTCACACGTGGCTGAGCAGGACGATGTGCACAACGGCTCGGTGTTTCACCCTGCGGCCGTGGTGTTCCCACCTGCGGTCGCGGTGGCGCAAAGCATCGGTGCCAGCGGTGCGCAACTCATGGCAGCCTGCGTGGCAGGCTATGAGGTGGGCATTCGCGTGGGCGAGTTTCTTGGCCGCAGCCACTACAAGATCTTCCACACCACCGGCACGGCGGGCACGCTGGCTGCCGCCGCTGCTGTGGGCAATTTGCTGGGCCTGACGCCCTTGCAAATGCAGCATGCGCTGGGTTCTGCGGGCACGCAATCGGCAGGTCTGTGGGAATTTTTGCGCACCGCTGCCGACAGCAAGCAGCTGCACACCGCACACGCCGCCAGCGCAGGTCTGATGGCTGCGTATCTGGCCCAGGATGGCTTTACCGGCGCGCAGGACATCTTCACCGGCCCGCAAGGCCTGGCGGCAGGCATGAGCCAGGATGCCAGCCCAGCCAAACTCACCGACGGTCTGGGCACACGCTGGGCCACGGCAGAGACCAGCTTCAAGTGGCACGCGTCCTGCCGCCACACGCATCCTGCGGCAGACGCACTGCTGCAGGTCATGCAGCAAAACAAGCTGCAAGTGGCAGACATTGCGCATATCACCTGCCATGTGCACCAGGGTGCCATCGATGTGCTGGGCCCCGTTGTGAGCCCCAGCACGGTGCACCAGAGCAAGTTTTCCATGGGAACGGTGCTGGCACTGGCTGCACGCTTTGGGTTTGCGGGTTTGACCGAGTTTGACGCGCACTTTCAAGCGCCGGAGACTGTGGCTGTGCGTGAGAAAGTGCAGATGGTGCTGGACGCTGAAGTGGATGCTGCCTATCCGCAGCGCTGGATTGGCAAGGTCACCGTGCAGACCGTGGACGGACGCACGCTGCAAGGGCGCGTGGACGAGCCCAAGGGAGACCCGGGCAACACCCTGTCGCGAGCGGAGATTACGGACAAGGCCTTGCGACTGGCAGCTTACGGGGGAGCCGTCACTGCAAATCAGGCACAAACATCGATTGAACTGCTGTGGCAAGTGGCCCAGTGGGAGCGTGTTGCGAAGTTGCTGAACTAGTAGCGTATTGCACTACCGGCTTCCCCCGCGAGCACTGCTTGGTTGGGGAAGATGCTACGCCGTCCGGTAGCATGCTTGCTCAGAGCTTGCGGACGGCGGCTCGATAGGGCAATCTTTTCTCTGTTCATGTTCCGCCTGATGCGGGAGTGGCATTCCTGCAATGCAATACAGCGAGTGGTCAGTTCACGGGTGCTGGTTGGCGCAAGATGAGTTTGAAAGAGCCCGTGGCCATGGCCACCAAGGTGCCGTCTTGCATGCGCACTTCACCACGCGCAAAGCTGATTGAGCGGCCACGACGCTCACAGCGTGCGGTGGCAATCAAGTCACCGGAGCCGGCACTGACATAGTGCAGGCACAGATCAATGGTTGCCACGCCGTAGGCTTCTGGGTCGTGGGCGCGGCAAGCCGAGGCCAGGGCACAGTCCAGCAATGTGGCAATGGAGCCACCGTGTACTTCACCCCGGCTATTGGCTTGCTCGGCTTGAAAAGCCATGCGGATTTGCGCGCTATCTTCACCAATGCGTTCGCCCCTGAACGCCATCACGCGGGACATGGGCATGGGCAGACCAAACAGCACACCGTCAGCTGCGTTGGCATAGCGGGTGGGGTCCAGAACAGTGTTATCAATAGCAGCGGAGGTGGTCTGTGTACTCATGGATGGAAATAAAAAGTCATTCACTTAGTCAATACGGGCACCAGTGGATTTCACCACGGCAGACCAGCGCTGTATCTCCTGGTCAATGTGTTTTTCCAGCTCTGCGGGGCTGGAGCCTACGGCTTCATAGCCTGCGGCAGTCATTTGCTGCTGCAGTTGTGGCGTGGCGACGGCTTTGGCAATTTCAATACTCAATCGCTGGCTGATGGATGCAGGTAGCTGTGCCGGGCCAATGATGGCGTACCAGCCATTGATATCGAAGTCCTTCAACCCTTGCTCCTGGACGGTAGGCACTTCTGGCGCAAGCGCAGAGCGCTGCTTGCTGGTGACAGCAATGGCGTGCATGCGACCACTGCGAACGTGTGGCATGGAGGTGGAAATGCTGTCGAATGTCAGGTGAATATCACCTGCAAGCATGGCGTTTACAACGCCTGCGCTCCCTTTGTAGGGGACATGCGTCATTTTGACGCCTGCGCTGCTGCTGAACAGCTCTCCAGCAAGATGTCCGGTATTGCCATTGCCTGCCGAACCAAAAGTGAGCACCCCTGGCTCGGCTTGGGCCGCCTTAATCAGGGCGGGGATATCGCGTGCAGCAAGTTTGTTGCTGGCAACCACAATCATGGGCAGGTTCGCCACCAGCGACACTGGCGTGAAGTCTTTGCGTGTGTCGTAGGGCAGCTTGGGGTAAAGACTGTCGTTGATGGCATGTGCAGCCAGCACCATCAAGATGGTATGTCCATCGGGTTTGGCGCGCGCTACATATTGCGAGGCCACGGTGCCACCAGCGCCTGCCTTGTATTCGAGAACCACGGGCTGGCCTAGCTGTTGCTGTAATTGCAACGCCAAAGGGCGTGCCAGCAGCTCGGCGCTGCCTCCAGGTGGATACGGAATGACAAGCTGAATCGGTTTGCTGGGCCATTCCTGGGCGAAGGCAGAGGGAGCGGCCAAGGAGGTGGCGGCCAGTGCTGCAGTCAGAAAGGCGCGGCGGGACATAGCTTTGGACATGGGAACCTCACTTGAAGTGATGGCTGGCAGGGGAGGCCGCACGGGGGCGGCGCATGGAGAAAGAGGGTGAAGCTCAGTGCGTTGCTGTGAGAGATTGCAGATAAATCTCGCGCAACTCGCGTTTGAGCACCTTGCCAATTTCGCTGCGAGGCAAGGTATCGGTCAGCCGCAGTGCAGCCACACGCTGGGTCTTGCCCAAGCGCTCGTTGAGCCAGTGCTGCAACTGAGCTTCTGTGCAGTGCGTCTCAGGGTGCTGCACCACATAGGCCACAGGTGTTTCCCCCCATTCCTCGCTGGGAACACCAATCACAGCGCATTCCTGCACATCGGGATGCATGCGCAGCACGGCTTCAATGTCACTCGGATATACATTGAAGCCACCTGTGATGATCATGTCTTTCTTGCGGTCGCCCAGCACGATGAACCCGTCGGCATCCATGCTGCCCACGTCTCCACTGCGAATAAAGCGTTGGCCATCGGGGCTGAACCACTCCGCTTCCTGGGTTTTTTCTGGCAGACGGTAGTAGCCCGTCATCATTCCCGCTGAGCGGCCCACGATTTCACCCTGTTCACCCGGAGCTAGCTCCTTGCCCGACTCATCAATGAAGCGAATATCGGCACCAGGACCCGCACGGCCTACGGTGTGCAACTTGTGGGGAAATTCATGGCAGTGCAATTCGCAGCGCACCCCACCTTCGGTGAGTCCGTAGTACTCAATGAGTTTGCCAGGCCAGCGGCGCAGTATTTCTTCTTTAAGTGTGGGATGAAATGGCGCACTGGTGCAGAACTTGTGCTGCAGCGCAGGTATCAGGCTGGCATCAAAGTCTGGACTGCGCATCAGGCGCTGGTATTGCACGGGCACCAGCATGGAGTGGGTGGCGTGGTGCTCCTGTGCAAGCTGGAGATAGCGGCTGCAATCAAACTTTTGCATCAGCACCAGTGTGCCGCCCAGCGCCAGCGTGGGCAGCGCTGCCACCAGGGTGGTGTTGGAATAAAGCGGTGTGGCGCACAGAGAAACGGCCTGCGGACCATAGCCGTTGTGGATGGCACGTTGCAGGTGTGACCAGCGCATGCCCCAAGATTGCACGATGCCTTTGGGCACCCCCGTTGTGCCTGAGGAGTAAATCAGGTTGAAGGGCCAGTCAGGTTTGGGTTGAACAGGCGTGGGCACACTGCCCTCAGGTGCGAGCCACTGGCTCCATGGTTGTCCTGCTTGTGGCGCGTCATCCAGCGCAACGCATTGCAAGTCAGTGGAGGCAGCCAGGGGCCAAGTATCTGCGATCGCCCTGTCTCGCATGATCACGGTGGCACCGGAGTTTTCCAGCATGGCACTGAGATGCGCCGCCGTAGATGACGGTGCCAAAGGGGCTACAACTGCGCCTGCACGCAGAGTGCCAAAGTAAGCCAGCACGTAGGGGATGGAGGTGTTGGCACATATCGCAATCACATCTCCAGGCTGCACTCTTTGGCGCTGTAAAGCGCAGGCCACACGGTCAACACCGGTATTCAGTGCTTCAAAACTCAGTTGTTGCGCATCCAGCACCAAAGCCGTTTTCTGCGGAGAGTGCTTGGCTTGTTGTGCTAGCAGATCAGGTAGGGAACCGAAAGTTTGCGTGAGCAGGTCATCAGGGTGAATGGACATGGTGAAGAGAAATAAGTGGCTGCGGTTCAATGCCTGCGGCATAACGATGCAAAAAAGGGTGGATGAGCACATCTGACAAGCAAAACTCTGCAGGAACAGCTTTGCCAGGGAGTTAGTCCAAGGTGATGCCTGAGGCCTTGACGATCTGAGCCCAGTTTTTGCGCTCTTGATCAATAAAAGCGTCGTATTGCGCTGGCGACTCACCACCGGGCACGCCACCCAGATCGGCAAACTTCTGCCGCACTTCTGGGGTTTCCATGGCTTTGCGTGCTGTTCGCTGTACTTTTTCGACGATGGCGTCGGGCGTGCCTGAAGGTGCCAGTAATCCAAACCATGCCGTCACCTGCATGGGAACTCCCGCTTCTGTCATGGTGGGGATGTCAGGCAGCTGCTGTGCACGTTGGCCACTGGTGATGGCCAGTGCACGGAATTTGCCTGACTTGATATGTGGCATGGAACTGGGCAGGTTGTCGATCATGTAATCCACCTGCTGACCAAGCAGCGCAGTTACAGCCGGAGCTGCGCCGGTAAAGGGCACGAGCGTTACCTCGATACCTGCTTTTTGCCGAAACATCTCGGACGACATATGCGGCGACTGTCCAGTGCCAGAGGTGGCAACATTCAAGGTGCGAGTTTTAGCCAGGGCGATCAGGTCTTTAACATCTTTAACGGGTGACTCGTTGTGCACCACCAGAATATTGGGAACAGAAATGACGTTGGTAATGCCGCGCAGATCGGTGGGCTTGTAGCTCAGGTTTTTGTACAGACTGAAGTTGATGGCCACAGGCCCAATATTGCCCATGAGGAGGGTGTAACCATCGGGCGCAGCACGAGCCACCTGTGCCGTGCCTATGCTGCCCCCACCGCCGCCCTTGTTTTCGATGACGATCGAGGTGCCAAGGTCTTTCCCCATTTTTTCGGCCAGCACGCGCGCGGCAATATCCGTGGTACCACCGGCAGCTGCTGGAACCACGATGGTGATTGGACGTGCAGGCCATTCTGAAGACCAAGCCAGCGTTGCAGTAAAAGCAGAACCCATAACCAATGTGCGCAGCAAGTTGTTCATGCATTCCTTTCGTTGATCTGAAAGCAACGATAGGGAAGTTCAGGCTGCTTACTGCCTAGGGTTAGGCTCTAACAGAGGTTTTTGTTTACGAAAGCACTGCTTTGTGGAGATGGAAGCAGAAATTGGTGCGGTGTGGGTACTGTTTAAATATTGCCTTGACGCTCGAGCCATATCTGGCGCAAAAGTTTTAAAGGACTAATTTTGTGATAGCCGCTCCTTACTCGTCTTGCAAGAGTTGTACTGGTGACTTGTCACCACCCCTTGGGGACGCTACTAAAATGGCACCGGGCACGAATTCGTGCCTTGTTTTTTGACAACCGCTAAGGAACTTACTGTGCAGATTGCAGCTTCTATCTTCAAGGCCTATGACATTCGCGGTGTGGTGCCCTCCACATTGACTGAAGATGTTGCGCGCAGTATTGGTCGGGCCTTTGGAGTGGCCGCCTTGGCGGAAGGTGAGCGCGTCGTGGCAGTGGGGCGTGATGGACGCTTGTCTGGCCCGGCTTTGAGCAATGCGTTGATGGCAGGTTTGGTGGATGTGGGCGTTGAGGTGATTGATGTGGGCATGTGTACCACGCCCATGCTGTATTTTGCGGCAGCCACCTTGTGCAACAGCGGCATCATGGTGACGGGTAGCCACAACCCCAAGGATTACAACGGTTTCAAGATGGTATTGGCAGGCCGTGCAATCTACGGCCCTGAGATTCAGGCGTTGCGCCAAACCATTGAGGCTGAGGCCTGGAGCCTGAAGGAGGGCGGTAGTGTTCGCCAGGCCGATGTACTGGCAGATTACACCGACCGTATTGTGAGTGATGTGAAACTGGCGCGCCCCATCAAGGTGGTGGTCGATTGCGGCAACGGTGTGGCAGGAGCGACGGCACCAGCTATTTTCCGTGCGCTGGGTTGTGAGGTGCTGGAACTGTTCTCCGAAGTGGATGGCAATTTCCCCAATCACCACCCCGACCCGAGCAAGCCAGAGAACCTGCGAGATGTAGTCAAGGCCTTGCAAGACACGGATGCAGAGCTTGGTCTGGCTTTTGATGGCGATGGTGATCGTTTGGGCATTGTGACCAAGGACGGTCAAACCATTTATCCGGATCGCCAGATGATGCTGTTTGCCAAAGATGTGCTTTCGCGCGTACCCGGTGGCACGATTTTGTTTGATGTGAAGTGCACCCAGCGTCTTGCTCCAGCAATTCGAGAGGCTGGTGGTGTGCCTGAGATGTACAAAACAGGACACTCTCTGGTCAAGGCGCGCATGAAAGAAGTCAACTCTCCGCTGGGTGGTGAAATGAGCGGTCATATCTTTTTCAAGGAGCGTTGGTATGGCTTTGACGATGGCACTTACGCGGGTTGCCGTTTGCTGGAAATTTTGTCCAAAGAACAAGATCCCAGTGCGGTGCTCAACGCATTGCCCTCCAGCTTCTCAACGCCCGAGCTGAATGTGGCGTGTGGCGAAGGTGAGCCGCACGTGCTGACAGCACAGCTGCAGGCTCTTGCTCCTGAAGTGTTCGCTGCACCCGCACAAATCAGCACCATTGATGGCTTGCGTGTGGACTGGGCGGATGGCTTTGGCTTGATTCGAGCCAGCAACACCACGCCAGTGCTGGTATTGCGCTTTGAAGGACATACGCCAGAGGCTTTGCAGCGTATTGAATCGCAAATGCTGGCCTTGCTCGAAAGAGTGAAGCCCGGTGCGAAGGTCGGCAATGCCGCGCACTAAATGATGCAGTGGCAACAAAGGCGCGAGCCATGAACTGGAGTCTGGCTGCATATTCCACATTGGCTTGGGCTGCTCAGCCCTTGCTCAAGCGCAAGCTGCGTCGGCGTGCGCTGGCAGAGCCTGGCTATGCGGAGGCTGTGCCAGAGCGCTTTGGTTACTACACGCCGAAGGATCTGGGGCGCGATGCTCTGGGGCGGTGGGTTTGGGTGCATGCAGTCTCGCTGGGTGAGACACGTGCGGCTGCACTCCTGGTTCAGGAGTTGCGAGCAGCAATTCCGGGCATGCGTTTGCTGCTGACCCATGGCACCGCAACGGGTCGGGCAGAAGGCAGAAAATTGTTGCAGGCTGGCGATGTACAGGTGTGGCAGCCCTGGGATACCCGCCGTGCGGTTCAGCGTTTTTTGCGACAGTTCCAGCCGATTGTGGGCGTTTTGATGGAGACCGAAGTCTGGCCCAATTTGGTTTTGGGTTGCCAAAAAGCGGGCGTGCCCTTGGTGCTGGCCAATGCACGGCTCAATGAGAAGTCGCATGCGGGCGCACAGCGTTGGCCTTCTTTATTCATTCCTGTGTATCGTGCCTTGCACGCGGCATGGGCGCAGACGGAAGACGATGCCCAGCGCTTGCGGAGCCTGGGCGCTCCTGTTCAGTCTGTATTGGGCAACTTGAAGTTCGATTTGCAGCCCGATGCGGCATTGCTGGCCCGCGGTATTGCCTGGCGCGCTGCATGCAGCAAACCCGTGGTGATTGTGGCCAGCTCGCGCGAAGGAGAAGAAGCGCAATGGATTGCCCAATGGGATGGGCGCAAATTCCATGGCGTGGCTGGGCAGTGCCAGTGGCTGATCGTTCCGCGTCATCCCCAGCGCTTTGATGCGGTATATGCCATGTTGCAGCAAGCCGGCTTGCGAGTTGCCCGCCGCAGCCAATGGGGTGATGGTCTGCCTCCTGCGGATGTTGATGTTTGGCTAGGGGATAGCGTGGGCGAGATGTCAATGTATTACGCAGCGGCACACATTGGCTTGCTAGGTGGGAGCTTTGAGCCCTTGGGGGGGCAGAATCTGATTGAAGCAGCCGCCTGTGCGTGCCCGATGGTGCTGGGGCCGCATACTTTCAATTTTGCCCAGGCATCGCAAAAGGCATGCGAAATGGGGGCCGCATTTCGGGTGTTGGATATGGAGCAGGGCGTGCAGTTGGCTACAGCATTGGCACGAGATGAGACAGGGCTGGAGCGAGCTCGCCAAGCGGCATTGCAATTTGCTCAGTTGCAGCGGGGCGTGGCCAGGGCCACAGCGCTGGCTATTGCAGAGATTGCGGCACCAGCAATCCGCTAGGTGTTCGAGTGAAATGATGTGAACGGTTATTTCTTGTCCAGTGCATGGTTGGCAGTATTGCGACGCATGTATGGGCAAGTTTCATGGTCTATGTACAACACCCACGATCCCCAAGTTTTGCCAATTCGACATGGCGTCAAGCCCAGTTGTGTGGTTTTACCCAGTGTGGGGCAGGGTAGCTGCCTGGATTTTTTGCAGGCTCGGTTGCCCGCTGTCTCACGCGAAGACTGGCTGCAGCGCATGGCGCGTGGTGAAGTGGTGGACGAATTGGCACGCCCCGTGAGGGCTGATACGCCTCTGTTGTGCGGGCTGCGCATCTACTATTACCGTGAGGTGGAGGTCGAGCCTCACATTCCTTTTGAAGCGCAGGTGCTGTTTCGAGATGCGCACATAGTGGTTGCAGACAAGCCCCATTTTCTACCTGTCACGCCTGGTGGTCGTTATCTGCAAAACACCTTGCTGGTGCGTTTGAAAAACGAGTTGGGGCTGCCGGATTTGTCTCCTGTCCATCGTATTGATCGTGACACGGCGGGGCTGGTACTGTTTTCGATTCACAGGCACGAGCGAGGTGCATACCAGTCACTATTCCGGGAGCGCACGGTGCATAAGGCCTATGAGGCGATTGCGCCTTGGAATCCGTCAGTGGCTTTCCCGCGGGAACATGCCAGTCGCATGGTTGAGAGCGATAACTTTATTCGTATGCATGAAGTGCCTGGGGCACCAAACAGCTTCACACAGATGGAATTGCTCGAACACAATGCGCATTGGGCACGTTATCTGCTGAAACCTGTGAGCGGCAAGCGCCATCAACTGCGTGTCCATATGGCGGCATTGGGTCTGGGGCTTAAAGGCGACGGCCTGTATCCCGTGGTGGATGATGCGCCAGAGGGGGACTTTTCTCGGCCTCTGAAGCTTCTGGCACAAAGCTTGTATTTCAAAGACCCTATTACGGGCAGCGTACGCGAGTTCGTGACACAACGCAGCCTGGGGCCTTTGCCTTCTAACTAGCGCACTTCATTGCATATTTTTCCCTGCATGCCCGTGCAAGCCTATCGGGACGATGTTTTATCTCCCACGTCAAGTGGCGCATGAAACCTATAATCAAAGGTTATTTAGTGCTGCAGCGTTTGCGCACCAAGACAACGATTCATCCATGAGCACACCCAAATTCTCCGTTGCGGACATCCGCAAGACGTTCCTGGAATTTTTTGCATCCAAGGGCCACACCATTGTGGAATCGAGCCCCTTGGTGCCCGGTAACGACCCCACCCTGATGTTCACCAACTCGGGCATGGTCCAGTTCAAGGACGTATTTCTGGGTACCGACAAGCGTCCATACAACCGTGCGACGTCGGTGCAGACCTGCCTGCGCGCAGGCGGCAAGCACAATGACCTCGAAAATGTGGGGTATACAGCGCGTCACCACACTTTCTTTGAAATGCTGGGCAACTGGTCTTTTGGCGACTACTTCAAGCGTGAGTCCCTGAAGTGGGCCTGGGAGTTGCTGACCGAGGTGTACAAGCTGCCCAAGGAAAAGCTGCTGGCCACCGTATATGCCGAAGATGACGAGGCGTATGACATCTGGACCCAGGAAATCGGCTTGCCACCAGAGCGCGTGATCCGCATTGGCGACAACAAGGGCGGTCGCTACAAGTCTGACAACTTCTGGATGATGGCCGACACCGGTCCATGCGGTCCCTGCTCGGAGATTTTTTATGACCATGGTGAACATATCGCCGGTGGTCCTCCCGGCTCGCCCGATGAAGATGGTGACCGCTTCATCGAAATCTGGAACAACGTGTTCATGCAGTTTGACATGGACGAGCAAGGCAACGTCAAGCCGCTGCCCGCGCCTTGCGTGGACACCGGCATGGGGCTGGAACGTCTGGCCGCCATCTTGCAGCACGTGCACAGCAATTATGAGATTGACCTGTTCCAGGATCTGATCAAGGCGGCTGGACGAGAAACTCATACAGACGACCTGGAAAACCCTTCGTTGAAGGTGATTGCCGATCACATCCGTGCAACCGCTTTCCTGGTGGCGGATGGCGTGATTCCATCCAACGAAGGTCGTGGCTATGTGCAGCGCCGCATTGTGCGCCGCGCCATTCGCCATGGCTACAAGCTGGGTCAGAAAACTCCGTTCTTCCACAAGCTGGTGAAGGATCTGGTTGCCACCATGGGTGATGCCTATCCCAAAATCCGTGAACAAGAAGCGCGTATCACCGAGGTGCTGCGTGTGGAAGAAGAGCGCTTCTTCGAAACGCTGGCTCACGGTATGGAAATCCTGGACAGCGCGCTGTCTGGTGATGTGAAGGTGCTGCCTGGTGATGTGGCCTTCAAGTTGCACGACACCTATGGCTTCCCGCTCGATCTTTCTAATGATGTGGCACGCGAACGAGGCCTTTCTGTGGATGAGGCTGGCTTCAATGCAGCCATGGAAGAGCAGAAGAACAAAGCCCGGGCTGCAGGCAAGTTCAAGATGGACCGCGCTCTGGAGTATTCCGGTGTGAGCAATGCATTCACGGGCTATGACTCTCTGGCTGAATCTGCCAAGGTTGTGGCTTTGTATGTGGATGGCACCTCGGTGAATGCACTTCAAGCAGGACAGCACGGCGTTGTGGTGCTGGATACCACACCGTTCTATGCAGAGTCAGGCGGTCAGGTGGGCGATCAGGGCGTGATTGCTTCTGCAGCAGGCAGCTTCACTGTGGAAGACACGCAAAAGATCAAGGCAGATGTGTTTGGTCACCACGGCGTGCTGGCATCCGGAAGCCTGAGTGTGGGTGATGTCGTGCAAGCCGAGGTGAACACCCAGCTGCGCGCTGCCACCATGCGCAACCACTCTGTCACGCACATCATGCACAAGGCATTGCGCGAAGTGCTGGGTGCTCATGTGCAGCAAAAGGGTTCGCTGGTCAATGCAGACCGCACACGTTTTGACTTCACACACAACGCCCCGGTCACTGCGGAGCAAATCCGCGAGATCGAACGCCGCGTGAATATCGAAGTGCTGGCCAATACCTCGACCGATGCCCGCGTGATGGATATCGAATCTGCCAAGGCCACCGGCGCCATGATGCTGTTTGGTGAGAAGTACGGTGAAACCGTGCGCGTGCTGGATATTGGTACCAGCCGTGAACTGTGTGGTGGCACCCATGTGCGCCGCACCGGTGATATTGGCCTGTTCAAGGTTGTAGGCGAATCGGGCGTGGCTGCTGGCGTGCGCCGTATTGAAGCTGTGACCGGAGAGAACGCCCTGGCATACCTGCAATCGCTGGAGTCCACCATGGATGAAGCGGCAGCAGCGCTGAAATCCCCTGTCACGGAAGTGAATCACCGTATAGCCTCGGCTCTGGAGCAAATCAAGTCCCTGGAAAAGGAAATTGCTGCACTCAAGGGCAAGCTGGCATCCAGTCAGGGTGACGAGCTGGTGACGCAAGCTGTCGATGTCAGCGGTGTGAAGGTACTGGCTGCCAAGCTGGAAGGCGCTGACGCCAAGACCCTTCGCGAGACCATGGACAAGCTCAAGGACAAGCTGGGTGCTGCCGTGATCGTGCTGGCAGCCGTGGACGGCGACAAGGTGCAACTGGCCGCCGGTGTGACCAAGGCTGAAACTGCCAAGGTCAAAGCAGGTGAGCTGGTGAATTTTGTGGCCCAGCAAGTGGGTGGCAAGGGCGGTGGCAAGCCTGATATGGCCATGGCTGGCGGCACTGACGCTGCGGCAGTGCCTTCGGCATTGGCTTCGGTGCAAGCCTGGGTGGCCGAGCGTATCTAACGAACGCGGCGCATAAACCATTGAAAAGCCAGAGGGTGTAAGCCTTCTGGCTTTTTTTGTTTTGTGAGCGGCTCTTTTTAGTGAGTCAAAAGTCAGAAGTTGTTAACTGTCCTCCTGTAGAGGCTCTTTTCGCTGTACGCTCATACAGATGGAAACAATTGAGCGGCATTGCACTGCAGTCCGAAAGTGGCGTTGGATATATGCATTGCGTTGCTGCGCTGCTGCAGTACTGCTGATGGGCAGTCCCTGGACATTTGCACAGTCTGTGGTGTTCATCAATCCTGGCAAATCGGACGAGGCTTATTGGGTTGCTGCGGCAGATGTCATGCATAAGGCAGCCGATAGCTTGGGAATGCAACTGCGTGTGGTGTATGCGCAGCGCGATCGGCTGGCTCCCATTGAGATCGCAAAAAGCATTGCAGCGCAATCACCAGAGCAACGTCCGGATTACGTGGTCTTCACGAATGATTACAGTGTGGCGCCCAGTATTTTGCAGGCGCTGGCTGGCTCTGGGATCAAGGCTTTCATGGCCTTCAGTGGCATACAAGACGATTTGCGCAAGCAAGTTGGTCAGCCCAGGGAACGCTATCCTTTCTGGCTGGGTAGTTTGGAGCCGAATGCCGAAGATGCAGGCTATCTCACTGCTCGGGCTTTGATTCGTGCCGCAAGCAAGCAGCCCAACATGCGCGATGATCAAGGGCGATTGCAGATGGTGGCGATTGCGGGTGACCGCTCCACGCCATCCTCCATTGCACGTAACCGCGGTATGCGCAAAGCGGTAAAGGATGCAGGCGGTGCAGTGCAGTTGATGCAAGAGGTCTACGGAGAGTGGAGGCAAGATAAGGCACAGCTACAGGCCGATGTTCTGTTTAAACGCTATCCTCAGGTACGTCTGGTGTGGAGTGGCAATGATGTGATGGCGCTGGGAGCAATGAAGGCATGGCAGGATAAAGGCGGGGTGCCTGGTAAAGATGCCGTGTTCAGCGGTGTGAATACCTCTGGGGATGCATTTGAAAAGCTCCGTGAGGGGCAGTTAACAGCATTGGCTGGCGGACATTTTTTGGCAGGTGCATGGTCCTTGGTAATGCTGTATGACTATCACCATGGTGTGGATTTCGCGAGTGAGGGGATAGAGCAGGTGCGCCCGATGTTTAAGTTGTTTGACGCACATAGCAGTGCTCAGTTTGAAAAACGCTTTGGACCGCATCAAGCGACTGAGCGTTTGGACTTCAAACCTTTTAGCAAGCATTTGCATCCCAAATTGCGCAGCTACGACTTTGATATGGAAAAGTTGCTGCGATAGATATCTGCTGTATGAGCCGCGAAAACTGCGACTTTCGCTCGATTTCTTCATTGATGCTGCAGCGCATTATTGCGCTGGCGTTGGTGTGCCTGATGGTTATTGGCGGCATACAAGTCTGGCTGGATCGTCAAAAGCAAGAGCGACAGTTTTCAAAAACCATGGCACTGATCGTCGAGACCAGTAGCCGTGCCATCGCTCACGCTTTGTGGGACATTGATCGTGAGGTGTTGCAAAGCAATATTCAGCGCCTCACCGAAATTGAAGCGGTTGGTTTTGTAAGAGTGCATATTGCTGCGACCGGAGAACTCATTACCGCTGGACGAATGGGGTCTGGCCAAGACGTCCCTTCTTATCAGACGGTGATTTATTCCCCGGATGTGAAGAACATCGAGTTGGGTACGATTGAGGTATGGGCTGATCGCGCCTATCACCGTGGTTTGTTGTGGGAAGCACAAAAGCATGTCATCCCTGGCTATTTGATATTTACGCTACTGATGTGTTTTATGGTGGCCTGGGTGATGCGTCGAGAGCTAGGAGAGCCGTTGCGCCAGATTGCTGAATTTGTGCGTGATCTGAAGCCAGAGCAGTTGAATCAGCCGTTGCAAATTCATCGTCCAGACCATCGACGTGCCGATGAAATCGATCTGATGATAGAAGGCTTCCACCACTTGCAAACAGCCTTGGACAGACATATCAAAGACTTGGATGGGCTTGTGCTTGAACGCACCCGGGAGCTTTCAGAATTGGTCGAGGAAGTCCAGCGCATGTCGCAACTGGATGTTTTAACCGGTGTGTTCAATCGCAGGGCCATGGAGCAGCGGCTGCCATTGGATATCGAGCGCAGTGCGCGCTACGGGCGCCCATTTTCAGTGATCTTTACGGACATAGACCACTTCAAGCGGATCAACGACCAGTATGGGCATGCGGTTGGGGATGAAGTCCTTCGCGATGTCGCCCAGCGTTTACAGCAGGGTTTGCGCTCCAATGTGGACTGGTTGGTGCGATTTGGTGGTGAGGAGTTTGTCATCTTCATGCCTGAAACAGATATCCGCCATGGAACCCATGTAGCCAATCGGCTGGCGGAACTGGTGCGCGGGGTGCCGTGGGTGTGTGGGACTTTGGTGCTGCCTTTGACGTGTAGTTTCGGGGTTACGCAACTGCGAGAAGGCGACACCATGGACAGCCTTCTGCAGCGTGCTGACAGCCTGCTTTACCAGGCAAAGGAAATGGGGCGTGACCGGGTTTGTGCTTCTCAGGCAGTATTTTGATGAATACCGCTGGTCGCAACACCAGCAAATAGACATTCAAAGCAACCAGACATTCAAAACAACCATTGGACCGCTTGAAGCGGCCAATATCAATGAAGGCAAGTGAAAGCTTTGCGCCACCGATGTTATGGGCTTCTCAGATAAGGCCAACAGGTCTCAACTAAGGGTTTGCTGGTGAAATTCTGGCAAAGCATTGCCTTTACAGGCGTTCAGCAAGTTGGGCTGGCCGCTGAAGACGCTCAAAATGCTTGCGATGACAGCACAACTGTGCGCGGTAAATGGTTGAGTTGGGGCAATTTCTGCCACATTGATCCAGCATGCATCCTGGAAGCACGAATATGTTGCCCGGCAGGCAGAGTGTGTAGTGTCTTGTGGCTGCTGAGCGTGATGCCGCCATGTGAAGATGGCATCGCATTCAAGAGCATGAGAGCAGGCACTGGGCGGCATCAGGCCGCCTTTCAACGAAGATATAGCTGCTGTCACGCGAGAGGCTGTTCTCCATATTGCCTGTCTGCATTTGAAAGCTTCAAAGCCCGGGCATTCCTGCGCTTGGCATGTGTTGACACACAGAAAGCATGAATGGCTCCAATTGCTGTCAGTCGTGCTTGTGAGCCATCTTCAAGTTCTGAAGTCTGTGTTTCAAGTTCGGGCAGGAAGCTCCAGTGTGAGCGTTCTAGCGTTTGCTGAAAACCAGGTCCCAAACACCGTGACCGAGACGCAAGCCGCGGTTTTCAAATTTGGTGAGAGGGCGGTACTCCGGCTTGGTCGCATAACCTTGTGAAGTGTTCACAAGTTGTGGTTCAGCACTGAGTACTTCCAGCATTTGAACGGCATAGGGCTCCCAATCAGTCGCGCAGTGAAAGTAGCCGCCGCTTTTAAGACGGCTGGCCAACTTGGCAACCAGAGGTCCCTGGATTAAGCGCCGCTTGTTGTGCTTTTTCTTGTGCCAGGGATCAGGGAAAAAAATATGCACGCCATCGATGCTGGCTTCTGGCAGCATATTGTCGATGACTTCGACAGCATCGTGCTGGAGGATACGGATGTTGTGAATATCCTGCTCGCCAATGCGCTTGAGCAATGCACCAACGCCAGGCTCATGCACTTCGCAGCACAGGAAGTTGTCTTCAGGACGTACGCGGGCAATGTGCGCGGTGGCTTCCCCCATACCGAAGCCAATTTCCAAAATCAGCTTGCCTTCGCGGCCGAACGCAGCTTTGGCATCCAGGGGAGCATTGGTATAGGGCAGCAGGTACTGCGGGCCAATGTCTTCAAACGCTTTGGCTTGGCCGGTGGTGACGCGGCCAGTACGTCGTACATAGCTGCGGATGGTTTTGGGGAATGCCACATCAGCGGGCGGCTTGCCAGCGGCAGGCGTTGATGGGGCTGTATCGATGTCAGCCATAGTGGTGTTTTGATGCTCAATCACGGCGCTCATTGTAAGTGGCTTGCCATTGTTTGACCCATTGCGACAGCGCATCAGGCACTGGAGTTTCAGGGCTTAATTTAGTTAAATGCAGACAGCTGGCGGCTGTGTTCAAGGCTTGTATGGGCTGATGAAGCTCCAGCGCAGGGGCTCCGTGCTGTTTGGATAGCTTTTCTCCATCGGGCATACGGACCAAAGGCGTATGCATATAGATGGGATGAGGAAGGCCCAGGGCATGCTGCAGCAGCAACTGGCGTGCTGTGTTGTCGGCCAGATCTTCACCACGCACAACATGGGTGATTGACTGCAATGCATCGTCCACCACAACGGCCAGTTGGTAAGCATACAGACCGTCTGCACGCTTTAGCACAAAATCACCAGCCACCTGAGCAGGTGCTTGCTGTTGTGAGCCCAAGCGTCTGTCACGCCATGTCAAGACTCCATTGGTCAATGAATAATCTGCATTGCTGAAGGGGGGATGCTGCGTCTCAGTTAGGTGGGCAAGATATGCATCAAGTGCAAACCGCCAGCTGCGAGCGGTCTTGCCGTGTAAACCATTTCTGCAGGTGCCAGGGTAGGGGCGCTCGATATGACGTTCATGAGGCATCCCTTGCTGCTCTAAAGCGGCCTCAATATCTTTGCGTGTGCAGCCACATGGGTAAGCCAATTGAGCTGTTTGCAGTTGTTCTAGAGCATGCGCGTAATGGTTGTGACGTTGGGACTGCCACACGACGGGCTCATCAGAGTGCAGGCCGCATTGTGCCAATTGGCTCAAAATGAGCCTGTCAGCACCAGCAGGGCATCGAGGGTGATCAATGTCTTCAATGCGCACCAGCCATGTGCCGTTGTGTGCGCGTGCGTCCAGCCAGCTTGCCAGCGCGGCCACCAAAGATCCAGCGTGCAAAGGGCCCGTGGGAGAAGGCGCAAAGCGTCCTCGGTAATGGGGGAGATGCATGTGAGCCATCAACGTGCGATCACCTCGGGAAAGGGGTGATGTTGTTCCAGGAGTGCCTGCTGGGTGACAGGGCTTTCCAATTGCGCCAGCCACCACTGCAAGGCCTTGCCCAGACCACCGTTGCTGGGCTTTTTCCATGCATAGCGTAAGCGGACCTGACGTGTCGGGCGAGTGACGGTTTTAATGACGAGCAAGCCAGCTTTCACATAAGGGCGAGCAATGGCTTCAGGCAAGAACCCGCAGCCCAGTCCGCGCAACTGGGCATTGATTTTTGCCTGCACCGTGTCGACGGTGAAAATGTCCTGTCCGTTGAGCAAGCCCATGGACGTTCGCTCTTTTTGGGCGGAATCTGCGACAACCACCAAACGGTGCTCAAGCAGCATTTCATCGCTAATCGGCGTATCTATATGGGCCAATGGATGAAAAGGTGCAACGGTGAAGACAAAGGTCATATCTCCCAGATCATGGAGCTGCAGACCTGCTGTGCTGGTGTTGTTAACTGCTATTCCCAGCGCCAGGTCGGCTCGGCCCGTTGTCAAACATTCAATGGGGCCGGTGAGCGTACCTGCGCCAAGCTTGATTTTGGTGGGTGAGTTCAATGCATAAAAGGCTTCGACCAGATCAAGCAATATATGTTGTGAAATGACGCCGTCAGCCATGATGGTCAGTTCGGGTTCCCAGCCTGTTGCAACACGGCGAACACGGTGGGCGACAGCATCAATATCCAGGAGCAGGCGGGCACCTTCTGCAAGCAGTGCCTGGCCTGCTTCGGTTGGTTGAGCCTGACGCGCGCTGCGGTCAAACAAGAGCACATCCAGGGCTTCTTCCATTTGGCGCACACGGTAGGTCAGTGCACTTGGGACCAGACGCAACTGTCTGGCTGCGGCTGCAAAGCTGCCAGTGTCTGCAATGACTTGCAACATGGCAAGACTGTCTGGAGTTAAAACGTCACGAGGGCTGGGCATGCGATGGAGTACGCTCATTCAAAGAGTTTGAATGATGCCATCAAACCAGTGCGCACATCGAAGCAGCGAAGACTTTTACAGTGGAGTTATTGCAGCGACATCACCGCTGCCAATTAATAGGAGTTGAACATGATTCACGTACGTCCATCTCAAGAGCGTGGCTACGCCGACCATGGCTGGCTGAAGTCGTTCCACAGCTTTTCCTTTGCAGGCTATTACGATCCCAAACACATGGGATGGGGAAATCTGCGTGTGATCAATGAAGACCGTATTGCATCCGGCACAGGGTTTGGTGCGCACCCGCACCGCGATATGGAAATTGTGAGCTACGTGATGAGTGGCGCGCTTTCGCATAAAGACAGCATGGGCAATGTGCAAACGATCCATCCTGGAGAGGTGCAGCGCATGACGGCGGGGACAGGCGTGACTCATAGCGAGCACAACCATGCACAGGGCCAGAGCACACATTTCTTGCAGATTTGGTTGCTGCCCAGTCGCAATGGACTGGAGCCTGGCTATGAGCAAAAAAAATTCAGTGATGCGGAAAAAACGAATGTTTTACGGCTGGTGGCATCACCTGATGGAGTAGAGGGTTCAGTGCATTTGAATGCTGATGCGCGTATTTACGCCAGTCTGCTTCGGCCTGCTGCGGACCAGATCGTGCAATTGGTGCATGCCATTCCTTCTGGGCGAAAAGCCTATGTGTTTGTCATCCAGGGATCGCTAGAGGTTGCGGGTAAAAAGCTGACAAGCGGAGATGCGTTGCTTGCTGACAATGAGTCCAGCCTGCAATTTCAAGGCGGGCAAAACGCGGAGTTTCTGGTGTTTGACTTGGCTGCTTAGGACAGGTTGTGATGCCAGGGATTGAATGGATCACTACGTCCTATGGCTTGCAATATATCTTCTATGAATCAGTCTTTGACAAATACTTTGGCGTTGCTGGGTCGAGTGCTGATGGCTTGGCTTTTCATTCCTGCGGGCTTCAGCAAGATTGCAGGTTTCAATGGAGCGGTGGGTTACGCCGCCTCGGCGGGCCTGCCTATGCCAGAAATAGGGGTCGCAATCGGGCTTTTGATTGAACTGATTGGAGGTGTCTTTCTGCTGATTGGCTTTATGACACGTCCAGCGGCGGTATTGCTGGCATTGTTTACGCTTGTGGCTAGCTTTTTCTTTCATGCCTATTGGACATTGCCAGCGGATCAAGCGTCCATGCAGCAATTGCTTTTCAATAAAAACATTGCTGTTATCGGTGGCTTGCTGGGATTCGCTGCATTTGGAGCAGGAGCCCTGAGTGTGGACGCCAAGCGATCACGCTTAGCTCACAACCTTTAAGTGATGTATTTGCGTTTTTGAGCATGCTGTGTGTCAGCATCTGGCTGAATACGGGCAAAAAAAGAGCTGCAATTTGCAGCTCTTTTTTTATGAGGTGGAAGATGAGTGTTCTGCCGGCTGACTAGGCGTGACCATGGTTTTGATGCGGTGAGCCAACTGCGCCATGGCTAAAGCGGCTGCACAGCCTGGAGACGACTGAACCATTAGCTGGCGTCGCATGATGGCTTCACGCGCAGCCTTGTCAGCGGGAATATCTCCCATGTGGATAAGGCGCATGGGCATCCCTGATTCGGAGTGAACAAAACGATTGAGCACTTGCTGCAGTTGGCCTGTAATGGCTCTGCCATCGCCTGGTCGTGCTGCCTGGTTGATGATCAGGCGCATGTTGTGGCGTTTTTGCTGTGTGGCGAGTACTTTGATGGCAGCGTAGGCATCCGTCAGAGAGGTGGGCTCTGGAGTAGCCACAATCAAAACTTCGTGGGCCAGTGAAACAGAAAACAGCACTACGTCCGAAATGCCCGCACCTGTGTCAAGCAGCACAATATCGTAATGGGGTGCCAGCGTATCAATCACGTGAATCAATTGATTACGCACCTCTGGTGTGAGGCGCGAATATTCCACCATGCCTGAGCCGGCCAGCAAAACATGGAACCCTCCTGGCGCTTTCACCACGGCCTCTTGCAAGGAAGCCTTGCCAGTAAATACATCGTGCAATGTCACCTTGGGATACAGGTTGAGCACCACATCCAGGTTCGCCAGGCCCAGGTCGGCATCTAGTACCAAAACGCGTAGGCCCTGGCGTGTAAGTGATGCCGCCAGATTGGCTGATACGAAAGTTTTGCCAACACCACCTTTGCCGCTGGTGACAGCCATGATGCGTGCACCGGCTGTATGCTGCGCACGAGTGCCTGATGCAGCACCCGTTGCCGGGTTAGGAGTTGAGTGAGACAGCACGTCGTTCATTTCAAAGCATACCTTCAGTTGATGCCATCATTGGTATCTGTGGGAGTTGCCAGCACTTGCATCCAGTCGCCAGAACACGTCGAGGCCTCGGTGGCCAAGCCAGGGATGAAGAGCAAGTTTTTTTCCTCAGCAGTTACTGCACTGTCGGGTTGCTGTTCAATGGCGATGCGGTTACGCCCTGCGGCCTTGGCTCGATAGAGTTGCTGATCCGAACGTTCAATCCAAAGCTTGCGCGTGCTGCGAATCCATTGCAGGGCATAAGCACCACCAATGCTGACGGTGACACTGATTTCGTGATTGGGGGCGATGCTGATGCTTAAGGTCTCTACGGCTCTTCGGATGCGGTCAGCAACACTCTGTCCATAAGCAGTCTGGCAGGCAGGCAACACAATGGCAAACTCCTCACCTCCATAGCGGGCCAGAGTATCCATGGGGCGCACACAGCGGTTGAGTGTCATGGCTACTTGCTGCAACACCAAATCCCCAATGTGGTGGCCGTAACTGTCGTTTACTCTCTTGAAGTGATCGATATCAACAATGAGCAGCAGTGCCACGTCCCCTGAGCGAGCCACTCGGTCAAGCTCTCGATCCAAGATGGCATCAAGGTGGCGGCGGTTGGCTATGCCGGTAAGTGGGTCACGCGATGACAGATCACACAAGCCATTGATGATGGCCTGCAGATGGGCCGTAGCATTGGCGTGAGCTTCTGGTAGGGCTGCAATCTCTGCTTGGCCCAGCAAGGCTAAAGCTCCGTCTAGACGGAGCTGTTGCAAAGCTACTGAAGAGAGGTTGAATGAGCCAGTCACAAAATCAAATTCCAGTGCAAAGAGTGCAGTGAAGTGTAGCAGTCGATGCAGTCAGGACGCGGTTTTAAAGCCTGTTAGGTTGTGCTAGACAAACGGATTGCAAGCAATGCTTGCTCATTTGTGCGCGACAGTTGCAGGTCGGGGCCGGGAACCAGTGCTCCCGCTTTTTCCAGTATCGCTTGAACGGGGAGTTTCAGTCCTCCGATATGCAGGCGAATACCCTGCTTATGCAGGCTTTGACGAAGTCGCATGAAGCTCTCAACCCCGGTTACATCTATGCGGTTGATGGGCTGAGCGTCCAAAAATACAGTCTCTATATCAGGGCGTTGTTGCAGTGCATTGGTCACGTAGCGCTCCAGTGCGGAAGCTGAAGCAAAATCCCACTCAGCATCCATGCGCAGAGCCAAGACATGCGGAGCTATGGCTGCCAAATTCCAGACTTCGCGCGAACGCAAACTGCCATCTGCATGTTCGCCTAGCTCCAGAATGCGAGGATGCAGCCGTTGATAGAGAAAATGACACAGGCTCAGCAGTACCCCGGCCAGAACGCCCCAGTACAAGCGGGGCGCTGTCAGCAATGTCAGCACAAACGTGGTTAATGCAATGGAGCCTTCAACGCGCGAGATGCGAAACAGTGCGCGCAATGTACGGGGCTGAATCAGGTTGATCACGGCAGAAACTACCACTGCTGCCAACGCTGCCTGGGGGATGTGATAGAGAACCGGTGTCAGCCAAAGCACGGTGATCAAGATCATGCCAATAGCAAACACGGTGGCCCAGCCCGACTTGGCGCCGGAGTGGAGGGCGACTGCAGAACGTGAGAAAGAGCCACTGATGGCAAAGCTGCCACTCAAGCCTGAGACAACTTTGGCCATGCCCTGAGCAATCAGATCCTGGTTCTCATTCCAGCGCGTACCAGCTTGGCGGTGCTCGACCTGCGCGCTGGAGGCAACTTCCAAAAAGCTGACCAGGCTGATCATCAGGACTGGTAGTAGCAGACGCGTTATCTCATCCATGCTGATGTGTCCGGGTATCGATAGGCTGGGCATGCCTGCAGGCAGGTGACCTACGATTTGTCCATCATGCTCGGCGAAACCCAGGGCTGCACTGATTGCACCGCAAACTGCGATCACCAAGACTGCAGCCGGTAAACGTGGGGCAAAGCGCTTGAAAAGCAATAAGCCACCCAGGCTGGCCAAGCCAAACATCAAAGCCCATGGATCAAAGTGGTGCCAGCTGGGGTCGTGATACAAGGCGCTCCACGAGCTGCGCAAGCCCAGCAAATCTGGCAGTTGCGACAGCAGGATCAAAATACCAGCTGCTTGGGTGAATCCGTTGAGCACAGGTGAAGTGACAAGGTTAACCAGCCAGCCACTGCGCAAGGCCCCTAGCAACCACTGCACTGCGCCAGCCATGATGGACATCCATGCGGCCAGCATGACCCACTGGGCACTGCCTGGTTCGGCCATGCCAGCCAACGAGGCACCAATGAGCAAGCTTGTAAGGGCCGTTGGACCGACACCCAGACGTGGTGTTGCTCCCCACAAAACGGCCACCAGCGACGGCAGCAACGCTGCATAGATGCCTGTGACCAAAGGCATGCCAGCCAAAATTGCGTAGGCTACGCCCTGGGGTAAAAGCATCAATCCTACGGTGACGCCCGCCAGCATTTCGCTGCGTGCCAATGCCGGAGTCAATCTGGGCCAGGCGAGAAAAGGAAACCACTGTTTCAACTGCATAGGGTGGCTATTGTCGGCGCTTTCACCAGAGATATGACGATGGAGCTTGTCCTACGGTTGGTTTGGTGCTCACCCCACCGGTTGTAACTGACAGCTTGTTTACATTCGTTGCAGGCGGTCTCGATAAAGAAGGTCTGGACCTTTCTAATTACGACAACTGAAGAGGAGCTTTCACACTATGTCTATTTCTCAAAAGCGTCTGTTGCAGGTTTTGGCAGTTTCGGCTTTGGCAATGGGCTTGGCAGCCTGCGGCCCCAACAATGATGGTCAAACAGCGGGTCAAAAGCTGGATAACGCCATCGAAAAAACTGAGCAAGCAGCGGACAATGCCAAGGCTGAAGCAGATCGTGCTGCTGAGACTGCAGGGCAAAAGATTGACAACGCTGTGGATGCCACAAAGGATGCAGCTTCCAACGCGGCAGATGCGACAAAAGACGCAGCTTCAGATGCTCTCAATGCAGCAGGGGAAGCCGGTGTGACTGCCAAGGTTAATGCAGCGCTGGTGGGAGATCCAGAGTTGAGCGCTTTGAAAATTGATGTGGATACGAAAGGTACGGTGGTTACCTTGAATGGTGAAGCACCCAATCAAGCAGCCAAGAATCGTGCGGAAGAGCTGGCAAAGGCAGTCTCAGGCGTCACTTCCGTCAACAACCTGCTGACTGTGAAGTAATTACCCGCACAACCCATTTTCAAATAGCAAAGCTGCCTTTGGGCAGCTTTTGTTTTGTTGGTGCTTAAGCACTTGGGCTTAACATGTCGGCATGAAGGATCAAGCACGCCACATCACTACTGACTTGGTGCACCACAGCTACCAAGCCCCATCCGCTTTCAATGCGCCGCAGCCTGCAGTGCACAAGGCTTCAACGGTCATTTTTGACAATGTGCATGACATGCGTACGCGCCGCTGGCTGGACAAGAGTGGCTTTACTTACGGTCTGCACGGCACCCCCACCACTTACCAACTGGAAGAGCGCTTGTGCAGCCTTGAAGGCGGCAAGCAATGTCTGCTGGTGCCCAGCGGTTTGTGTGCCATCAGCACAGTTGCGCTGGGTTTGTTGTCTGCCGGTGACGAGGTGCTGATTCCTGATAATGCTTATGGGCCTAACAAGGATTTTGCAGAGCACGAGTTGGCACGCTGGGGCATTGGCCACCAGTGGTATGAGCCGATGAATGTGGCTGACCTGCAAGCCAAGATCACTCCAGCAACAAAACTGGTCTGGCTGGAGGCTCCCGGCAGTGTGAGTATGGAGTTTCCAGACCTTATCGCGCTGGTGCAAGCCTGTCGTGAACGTGGCATCACCACCGTGCTTGACAACACCTGGGGTGCAGGTCTGGCTTTCCAGCCGTTTGATTTATTGGCCGATGGCGGCAGTTTGGGTGTCGACGTTTCAGCGCATGCGCTGACCAAGTACCCCAGCGGCGGTGGTGACGTACTGATGGGAAGCATCATCACGGTCGACAATGCACTGCACATGCGCATCAAGCTCACCCATATGCGTCTGGGTATTGGTATCGGTGCCAACGATGCAGAACTGGTGTTGCGCTCACTGTCCAGTGTGGCATTGCGCTATCACGCGCATGATGCAGCTGCGCGGGTATTGGCCGCTGCTTTGCAAAAGCAAAAAGCTGTGGTCCAACTGCTGCACCCCGCATTTGATGGTGCGCCAGGGCATGTGAATTGGCAGCAATTGTGCGGGACATCCCAACAAGGGAAAGGCGCTGCTGCAGGCTTGTTCAGCATCGTCATTGATGCGCAGTTTGAACAAGGGGCCATTGACAATTTCTGCGACAGTTTGCAACTGTTCAAGCTGGGTTACAGCTGGGGTGGCCCAATGAGCCTGGTGATGCCTTATGAGATTGAAAGCATGCGAGCTTGCGGTCGTGGTGCAGTGCAAGCAGGAACGGTGGTGCGTTTCTGTGTAGGTTTGGAAGATGTGCAAGATTTGCTGGCTGATCTGGCTCAAGCTTGGCCAAAGGCATTTGCTCAGCCCTGGGTGGAATGATGCGCAAGGCTTGCATTTTGAGCCGCTAACACTACCCAGCAAACCGAAGGTTTGCGATTGAGACGAGGCGCGAAGCCGCAGGCGGTACTGGCGTACGACAAGGCGAAGC
>NZ_JASAUZ010000073.1 GCF_030162935.1 Comamonas halotolerans | reverse complement strand
GGCCGAGCTCCAGCACCGAGCGCACTTGCGCGCTGGGGGCATGCAAGCGGGCGTGGTTCCACGAGGCTACGCTGATGCTGGAGGCAATTGTTTGGCGCTGAGCCTCCAGGTGGCTGATGCTGTCGCTGCTTTCTGTGGCATCGATGCGGTGAAAACGGATGGGGCTGTGTGCATAGCTGGGCAGCTCATTGCGCGCATCAAAAATGACCAGCCGGTGGCGAGAGGGGGCTTGTGGCGCATCGCCTGTGCTTGTCTGCTCTTGCTCGTGTTCAAAGCGCAAGCTCAGACCTTCATCGGCCAGCAGGCGCAGCACGAAGTCAAGGTCGCTCTCGTGGTACTGCACGCGTGTGGGATAGGGCTTGAAGGCTTGCTGGGCCTGTATCTGAAAGCAGGCGTTGGGGTAATTCGCAAAAATGTCCGCCAGGATGTCTGGCAGCGTTTGCTGGCCCCAGACATAGCTGTCACGGCGCAGTGCGAGTGCCGCAAGCCAGGGCCTCAGATACAGCCGGTGGCAGGCAAGGCCGCCGTCGCCTCCCAGGGCATCGCAACCTGTCAGCATGCCGTGCCAGGCCCGATAGCTGCCATCGGCTTTAAGCACGCGCAGTGTCAGCTCCTGGCCAATGAGGGTGCCCGGGTCAAAGCTTGCATCGGCGCACAGGGTGTCAATCTCGAATGCAAACAGTGCATTGATGCCTTCGCGACCACTCATGCGCTCAACAACCAGGGCCGGAGCTTGTGCACCATCAGGAAGCTGCAGCTGCAGCAATCGAGCGTGCTGGCGGGGCAGTGTGGCGCTAAGGTTGCTGTGGCTCCATAAGGTCTCGGTGATGCTGGGCATGGGCGATCTGAATCAGGCTAGGGAAGAGGGATCGTCGGATTGGCTGTGCTGCCTTTGGCTTGATGCGTTCACGCAACCGAGCTTGCAGACAGGCAGCAATCGCCTTTTGTAGCAGCCAGAACCAACAAGCTTGTGCGCTAGCGCAATAGATGGACAGTTGCCTGGCAATACGAGTGAGCACTTGCTGCCTGAGCGCTACAGTGAGGGCACTTTCTGGCTGGGCCCCTGCTCTGGCGCGCCATGCATTGCGCCTGAGGCTATGCAGCTGGTTCGACTCGCGGACTCCTGCGAGACGACGGGTTTGCTGCCAGCAAGTGCCGCCAAAGCAGCCTAATCAGCAGCCCAAACCTCATATAGACATACCGTCTACCACCCTGCGCCCAGATCCCCGCCCCCTATTGCGCATTCAGGCTGATAGGAGCCAAGGCGGTTCCAGCTGACCAATCTGCAGCTGGTAGGTATGGGGAATCATTGGCATCGTTATGTTGAACGGCAGCAAGCAGTGGCGAATTCAAGCGTTAGGTGCCACCTTCAAACGGCTCTACGCTGTACTGCTGCTCCGCCCACCCGATCTACACTGCCCCTAAACTTCCAGCCATTCCTTGCGAATGCGCTGATTGGCGCTGAGTGACGTGGGCGTGCCGTCAAACACCACTGTGCCGTGCCCCATGACCAGCGCACGATCAGAGATGCGCATGGCAATCGTGAGTTTTTGCTCAATGAGCAGCACGGACACACCGCGCTCCTTGATCTTTTTCAGGTATTCGCCCACCAGTTCCACAATTTTGGGGGCCAGCCCTTCGGTGGGTTCATCGATGATGATGAGATCCGGGTCGCCCATCAGGGTACGGCACAGGGTCAGCATTTGCTGCTCACCGCCTGACATCACACCGGCTTCGGTGTGCTGACGCTCCTTGAGGCGCGGAAACATGGCATACATATCGTCAAAGCCCCAGCGACTGCCTTTGCCCCTGCCCTTTTGACCCAGCAACAGATTCTGGTGCACCGTGAGGTTGGGAAACACATCGCGGCTTTCAGGCACATAGCCCAGGCCCAGATGCGCAATCTCGAATGCCTTTTTGCCGTCCAGGCGCTGCTGCTTCCACTCGATATCGCCCTCCCAGTCCACCAGGCCCATGATGGCTTTGGCCGTGGTGGAGCGGCCCGAGCCGTTGCGCCCCAGCAAGGCCACGATTTCACCGGCCTGGACGGCAAAGTCCACTCCGTGCAGCACATGGCTTTTGCCGTAGTAGGCGTGCAGATTATTGACCTTCAACATGGCGCATTTCCCTCTCAATGCAGCGCTGCCTGCTCATCGGCCACAGAAGAGCCCAGATATGCTTCTTGCACGCGTGGGTCAGCACGCACTTTCTCGGGCGTGTCAAACGCAATCACCTCGCCATAGACCACCACGGCAATCTTGTCAGCCAGTCCAAAAACCACCCCCATGTCATGCTCCACGGTCAGCAGCGTTTTGCCGATGGTGACTTCACGAATCAGCTCGATGAAACGCGCAGTTTCACTGTTGCTCATGCCAGCGGTGGGCTCATCGAGCAGCACCACACTGGCACCTCCTGCAATGGTGATGCCGATCTCCAGTGCACGTTGCTCGGCATAGGTCAGATTCACGGCCAGTACGTCGCATTTTTTCTGCAGGCCGATTTGCTCCATCAATTGTTTGGCACGTTCATTGACGGCATCCATGCGCGAGAGAAAGCGCAAAAAGGTGTAGCGGTAGCCCATGCTCCACAAGACGCCACAGCGCAGGTTTTCAAACACGCTGAGCTTGGGAAAGATGTTGGTGATCTGAAAGCTGCGCGAAAGCCCTGCGCGATTAATTTCGTAGGCCTGCTTGCCGTCAATACGCTGGCCGTGCAGCAGCACCTCACCACTGCTAGGCGCAAAACGCCCGCTGATCAGATTGAACAAGGTACTTTTGCCTGCGCCATTGGGGCCGATGATGGCCACACGCTCTCCGGCCTGCACTGCCAGATTCGCGCCCCGAATGATTTCGGTCTTGCCAAAGCTTTTGTACAGATCGCGCAGCTCCAGTGCATAAGGTGTTGTCTGCATCACATGCCCTCCGCGCGCTGAATATCGTGCTCGATCTCTTCCTGAATCTGCCCCCACTGGCGCACATACTCTCGGCGCACCAGCTCGAACAGCCCCAAACCAGTCAGAAAAATCAGGCCAGCGCCCAGCCAGCTTTCCAGATGATGGACATTGAGGGTGCTGCCCATGAATTGCAGCTCACTGCCCATGGCGCTGTTGAGCTGCAGGTGATAGAGCATCTCCACCAGCGCCGCCAGTCCCACCAGCATGGCGATGCCGGTGCCCGCCAGCGCCAGATAGGCACCCACCATGCGGCCCAGCTTGCCGTATTTGGCCAGACGTAGATTCATCATGATCAGGCTGGCAATCCCGCCGGGCGCGTACATCACCATGAACAGGAAGACCAGCCCCAGATAGAGCATCCATGCCTTGGTGATTTCAGACAGAAACACCGTGGCAATCACCATCAGCACGCCACCAATGATGGGGCCAAAGAAGAAGGTGGCTCCACCGAGAAAAGTGAAGAGCAAATACGTGCCTGAGCGAATGATGCTCACGCTGTCCATGGCCGTCACGATCTCGAAATTGATGGCTGCCAGTCCCCCGCCCACACCTGCAAAAAAGCCTGCAATGATGAACCCGAAGTAGCGTACGCGCTGCGGGTTGTAGCCCACAAAAGCGACGCGCTCCGGGTTGTCGCGCACCGCGTTGAGCATGCGCCCCAGGGGCGTGGTGGTGAAGGCAAACATCAAGGCCGTGCAAATAAAGCAGTACACCGCAATCAGGTAGTACACCTGAATGCCCGGGCCAAAGTCCCAGCCCAGCAAGGGCGTGCCGTAGACACGGTCGGTGGTGATACCGCCCTCCCCACCAAAAAAGCCCGGAAACATCAGCGCCATGGAGGCAACAAGCTCTCCCACCCCCAGCGTGATCATGGCAAAGGTGGTGCCAGACTTTTTGGTCGTCACCCAGCCCAGCAGCGCGGCAAAGAACATGCCTGCCACGCCACCCACAATGGGAATGAGCCACACAGGAATGGGCAAACTGCCATCTGCGGCGCGGTTCATGGCGTGGATGGCAATGAACGACCCCAGCCCGGTATAGACCGCATGTCCAAAGCTGAGCATGCCGCCTTGCCCCAGCAAGATGTTGTAGGACAGACAAATGATGATGGCGTAGCCCATCTGGCTGAGCATGGTCAACCCCAATGAACTGGTGAACACCAGAGGTGCAATGATCAGCAACAGCGCAAACACGCTCCACACCACAATACGCCCCACATTCATGGGTTTGAACCGGTAGTAGCGGGGCACTTCATGGCTGGATGGCGCTGCGGGCAGTGTGGCTTGCGGCCTGACCTGCGAGAGTGGAATGGCAGACATGGCTTAACCCTCGCGCGTACCCATCAAGCCCTTGGGGCGAAAGATGAGCATGAGTACCAGGAACAGATATGGCAGGATGGGCGCCATCTGCGAGATCGTGAGGCTGAGTACGGGCCAGCCAAAGCTATCGGGGGTAATGTGCATACCGAGCGCGTTGAACATCGAGGCCCACGAATAATCCAGCGCCACCGCGAAGGTCTGCACAATGCCGATCAGAAGCGACGCCAGGAAAGCACCTGCCAGGGATCCCAGGCCACCCACGACCACCACTACAAAAATGATGGAGCCGACCGACATGGCCATGGACGGCTCCGTCATATAGGTGTTGCCGCCGATCACGCCTGCCAACCCGGCCAGTGCGCAGCCACCACCAAACACCAGCATGAACACCCGGGGCACGTTGTGCCCCAGCGCTTCCACCATTTCAGGATTCTTCAACGCAGCCTGAATCACCAGGCCAATGCGCGTGCGCGTCAGCAACAACCACACGGCCAGCAACATGAGCAAGGCCACCAGCATGATGAATGAGCGTGATTTGGGAAACTGCGTGCCGTACAGCGTGAACAGCGGACCTTGTAGCGCTGTCGGCAGGCCGTAAGGCACGGCACTGCGGCCCCACACCAGTTGCACCACTTCCAATATCAGATAAGACAAGCCAAAGGTGACCAGCAACTCTGGTACATGGCCGTATTTGTGCACCTTGCGCAGACTGTAGCGCTCAAACACCGCGCCCAGCATGCCAACCAGCAAAGGCGCAATCACCAGTGCAGCCCAAAAGCCAATCACACCGGAAAGCATGTAGCCAAAATACGCGCCCAGCATGTAAAAGCTGGTGTGCGCGAAATTGAGCACCCCCATCATGCTGAAGATAAGTGTGAGACCCGAACTCAACATGAACAGCAACAAGCCGTAGCTGATGCCGTTGAGCATGGAGATAACAAAGAATTCAAGATTCATCGATCCTGCCCGTGCAAAGAAAGAACGTGGTGACTGGCAGCGCCACGGCGCAAGAAGCGGGTTGCGCATCAGATGGGCTGCAACCCGCTGGCTCTCAGTGCTCAGGAGGGGCGTTTCATGACGCACGATGTGGGCGTGCTGGCCACATACGGCTCAAAGTACTTCACCTGTTTGAAGGTATAGCCCGTGTTTTCGTGGTCCAGCGGATTCTCGGCATCGGTTTTTTCCCAGCGGCTGATGTACAAGCCTTGCTGCAACTGGTGGTCACTCTTGCGCATTTCCACTTCGCCGTTGAAGCTCTTGAACTTCATGCCTTCCATCACGGCGGCCACCTTCACCGGGTCGGTGCTCTTTGCACGCTGGAAGGCCTCGGTCAACATGGCATAGCCGTGATACACGGCTGCGGTGTACATGTCATCGTTGACCTTGGCCTTGAACCCTTTAATGATGTTGTTGATCGGCCCAGGCATATTGGTGTAGGAGTAACCCACCACGTACACCTTGCCTGCTGCCGATGCCCCCATGGCGGTGGGCGCGCCGGTCGCAACGCCGTAGTAGGTATAGAACTTGACGTTGTTCAGACCCGCATCGTTGGCAGCCTTGATCAGCAGTGCCAGATCCGAACCCCAGTTGCCGGTGATCACACTGTCCGCCCCAGACTGCTTGATCTTGGCAATATAGGGAGCAAAGTCACGCACCTGCGCCAAGGGTGCCATATCGTCCCCAACGATTTCCACGTCGGGACGTTTGCGCTTGAGCATCTCCTTGGCGTACTTGCTGACCTGATGACCGTGCGCGTAGTTCTGATTGATCAGATAGACCTTCTTCACATCTGGAAGGTCTTTCATATAGGTGGTCAGTGCCTCCATCTTCATGGATGTGTCAGCATCCAGACGGAAATGCCAGTAACTGCATTTGCTGTTGGTCAGATCTGGGTCAACCGCAGCATAGTTCAGGTACAGCACTTCCTTGCCCTTGTTGCGAGCATTGTGCTTTTCCAGCGCATCGATGATGGCCAGCGCAGGACCCGAGCCGTTACCCTGCACCACATAGCGCACGCCCTGGTCCATGGCGGAGCGCAGTGCGCTGGTGGTTTCCTGGGGACTGAGTTTGTTGTCGATCGGAATGATTTCAAACTTCACTCCCGCCGCATTGTTTTTACTGAACTCCTCGGCCAGATACTGCCAGCTCTTCATTTGATTCGTGCCAAGTGCCGCCATCAGCCCTGACAAAGGATCCAGCCAGGCAATCTTGACGGTCTCACCTTGTTGCGCCAGCGAGGCACCTGCGCCACTGAGCAATACGGAAGCGGCCACGGTCTTCAACACAAACTGCATGCTTGTCTCCTGATTCGTAGGAATGAGGTGGGTTGGAACTTCACCGGAACACCCTGCAAGCGTAGTGAGCCCGGGGAAAAAACCGCATGGTGGTTTCACTCTCGGGAATATCCCCCTCCGTAAGAACACGCATCAAAAAAGAGCACCCATCGCTAGACCGCTCAAGACTGGAGATGCTTCTCCTGTCTCAAGTCGGGCCATCGCTTGGTGCTCTGCGAAGCAGGCGAAGCGGCGGTTTGCGTGATCAAGCTGCTGTCAGAGATGGCAGCTTGTAGTCCTTGAGCTGCTCACGCAGCTTGGTTTTGAGCATCTTTCCTGTAGCGCCCAAGGGAATCGCGTCCATGAATACCACATCATCTGGAATCTGCCATTTCGCAGTTTTGCCTTCATAGAAGGCCAGCAGTTCTTCACGAGTCACTTCTGCCCCAGCTTTTTTGGTCACGGCAATGATGGGGCGCTCATCCCACTTGGGGTGCGGCATGCCAATGCACGCAGCCATGGCTACAGCGGGATGGCCCATGGCAATGTTTTCAATGTCGATTGAACTGATCCATTCCCCACCAGACTTGATGACGTCTTTGGTGCGATCGGTGATCTGCATAAACCCATCTTCATCGATGGTGGCCACGTCGCCAGTGGGGAACCAGCCCAGCCCTTGCTCGTCTTTCACCAGTGGGCTGTCGCCCTTGAAGTAGCGCTCCAGAATCCATGGGCCGCGCACCAGCAGGTCACCATAGGTTTTGCCATCCCAGGGTTGCTCCTTGCCCTCACTGTCGACAATCTTCATCTCCACGCCATAAATGGCACGGCCTTGCTTCTGGTTGAGTCTGAACTGCTCTTCCTTGGACAAATTCAAGTGCTTGTTCTTGAGCGTGCACAACGTGCCCAGCGGGCTCATTTCAGTCATGCCCCAGGCATGCAGCACCTTCACATCCAGACCCTCTTCAAAAGCAGTGATCATGGCGGGCGGGCAGGCTGCGCCACCAATTACCGTGCGGCGCAGCGTGCTGAATTTGAGGCCGTTGGGCTGCACATGCCCCAGCAGCATTTGCCACACTGTAGGCACGCCAGCGGCATAGGTGACGCCTTCGGATTCGATCAGTTCGTACAGGGATTTGCCATCCAGGGCTGGCCCGGGAAAGACCACCTTGGCACCTGTCAAAGCCGCCGAGTAAGGAATGCCCCATGCGTTGACGTGGAACATGGGCACCACAGGCAGTACGGCATCACGTGCCGAAAGTCCCATCACATCCGGCAGTGCCGCCGCGTAGGCATGCAGCACGGTAGAGCGGTGGCTGTACAGCGCTGCTTTCGGATTGCCCGTAGTGCCACTGGTGTAGCACATGCTGGAGGCCGTGTTTTCATCAAGCTGAGGCCAACGGTAGTTTTTGCTCTGATCGGCAATCCATGCCTCATAGCTGATCAGGCCCGGGATGCCGCTGTCTACGGGCAGTTTTTCTGCATCGCACAGTGCCACCCACTGGCGTACCATAGGGCACTTTGCATGCACGGCCTGCACCAAAGGCAGAAAAGTCATATCAAAGCACAGCACCTGATCTTCGGCATGGTTGACAATCCACGCGACCTGATCCGGATGCAGTCGAGGATTGATGGTGTGCAACACCCGGCCAGAACCACTGACACCAAAGTACATCTCCATGTGCCGGTAGCCGTTCCAGGCAATCGATGCCACACGGTCACCGTGCGCCAGCTTCATCTCGTCCAGGGCATTGGCCAGTTGTTTGGCACGACCTGCCAGATCTGCGTAGGTATAGCGATGGATGTCGCCTTCCACGCGGCGCGAGACGATTTCTGCATCACGATGGTGGCGCCCGGCAAACTCTATCAACGACGAGATCAGCAATTGCTGGTTCTGCATCAATCCTTGCATGGATATGCTCCTTTTATGTTGTGAAGTGCCGCCATGCGCGCCCAGGCGCCAGCCAGCACTTTTGTGCACACATCCTAAGCGCAGGTTTTGCCAAGCAGAACACGGGCTTTCCTGTAGGCATATGTCGCCCATGTGCCAGTTGGGCGGCTTTTCAGGCAGATTGCCTAAAACCCAAAGGGATTCGTGACTTGGACACAATGACCAAATGCATTCCACCGCCGGATCCCCCGCCATCACATGGCAACCAGGCTTTGCCCGCCTGGGAACAGCCTTTGTTACCCACCTGCAGCCAACACCGCTGCCCAACGCCCAGTGGGTCGCCCGAAGCCCGGACGTTGCTGCACTGGCGGGTTTGCCCGACGGCTTTCTAGAATCCGATCTGGCTTTGCAGGCTTTCACAGGCAATGCCGTGCTGCCAGGCAGTCAGCCTTATGCCAGTGTCTACAGCGGCCACCAGTTTGGTGTATGGGCCGGACAGCTGGGCGATGGCCGGGCCATCCATCTCGGAGAGACTGCTTCAGGCTGGGAGCTGCAGCTCAAAGGCGCAGGACGCACACCCTACTCTCGTGGAGGCGATGGACGCGCCGTGTTGCGCTCAAGCATCCGTGAATTTTTATGCAGCGAAGCCATGCACGCACTGGGTATACCCAGCACACGCGCCTTATGCCTGACCGCTTCAGACGCTCCGGTATATAGGGAAACAGCGGAGACAGCGGCCGTTGTCACCCGTGCCGCCCCGAGTTTTGTGCGCTTTGGGCATTTTGAGCACTTTGCCGCACGCGATATGCAAGATGAACTGCGCGAGCTGGCTGACTACGTCATTGAGCGCTACTACCCTGAATGCAAGCACGGCTGGGCCAACACAGGCGGCTCCAGTCAGGGCAATGCCTATGCCGCGTTGCTTTACGCAGTGGGGCAGCGTACGGCCCAGATGCTGGCCCACTGGCAGGCCGTAGGCTTTTGCCACGGTGTGATGAACACTGACAATATGAGCATTCTGGGGCTGACCATCGACTATGGGCCGTTTCAGTTTCTCGATGCCTTTGACCCTGCGCATATCTGCAACCACAGCGACCATCAAGGCCGCTACGCCTTTCACAAGCAGCCACAGGTGGCGTACTGGAATCTGTTCTGTCTGGGGCAGGCATTGCTGCCGCTGATTGACGATGAAGAAATCACCGTGCAGGCCCTGGAAGCATACCGCCCCACATTCAGCAACGCATTTCGCCAACGCATGTGCGCCAAACTGGGGCTGCCGCTGACCGCAGACTCCCAGGATGCTGCAAGCACTCCGGTGATTGGTCAGTTGCTGGAAATCCTGGCAGCCAACCGCATTGACCACACCATCTTCTGGCGCCGCCTATCTCATTCCGCGCAGGACGGCAACTTTGAAAGCACCCGTGAGCTATTTCTGGACACAGAGGCTTTTGATCGCTGGCTGCTCAGCTATCAAGCGCTGGCTACGCAGTCAGGGCAGCATATTGATACCGATCTGATGCTTCGCACCAACCCTGCTTTTGTCTTGCGCAACCACGTCGGCGAATTGGCCATTCGCGCTGCGCAAGCAGGTGATTACAGCGTGGTGCAATCATTGCACCATGTGCTCAGCCAGCCATTCAGTGATCACCCTGCGCACAGCGCCTGGGCTGATTTCCCGCCCGACTGGGCTTCGTCCATTGCAATCAGTTGTTCCTCATGACCTACCCTATCCAGAAAACCGATGCTCAATGGCTTGAAGCCTTGCAGGCCCAAGGCGCCGAGCCCGTCGCCTACCAGGTCACGCGTCACGCAGCCACGGAGCGTCCTTTCACCGGCAAATACGAACAGTTCTGGGCTGACGGCAGCTACCACTGCATCTGCTGTGGTGCCAAGCTGTTTGACTCGGTGACCAAATTTGACGCAGGCTGCGGCTGGCCCAGCTTCTACCAGGCCGTGCCCGGTGCCATCAAGGAAATTGTGGACCACAGCCACAATATGGTCCGCACCGAAACAGTGTGCAGCCAATGTGGCGCCCACCTGGGCCATGTATTTGAAGACGGGCCACAGCCAACAGGTCTGCGTTACTGCATGAATTCAGCTTCGCTCAACTTCCAGGCACCGCCTGATAGCGAGTAAGCCAGACGCTCAACAGAGACCTGCTGCACTAAATCCTGCAAGCTGCAGGTTTTAGTGTCAGCACCACGCCTGCGCTATGGCATGCTTGACCCTTTTCCGCATGACTGAGGGCTGTGCACAGCCCCACCGTTTTTCATGAAACTGCTGATCGATTTCTTCCCCATCATTTTATTTTTTGCAGCCTTCAAGGTCTGGGGTATCTACGCCGCAACAGCGGTGGCCATTGTGGCCACCATTGTGCAAATTGCCTACCTGCGCTTCAAGCACGGCAAAGTGGAAACCATGCAGTGGGTCAGCCTGGGCGTGATTGTGCTGTTCGGTGGCGCCACCTTGCTGGCCCATGATGAAAACTTCATCAAATGGAAACCCACTGTGCTGTACTGGTTGATGGGCGGTGTCTTGCTTATCGGTCTGGTGTTGTTCAGAAAGAATTTCATCAAGAGCTTGATGGGCGCTCAGATGCAGCTTCCCGAGCCCGTGTGGAACACCCTTAACTGGGCATGGACAGGCTTTTTTGCTGTCATGGGCGTGCTCAATCTGTGGGTGGCCTTCAACTTTGACACCGACACCTGGGTAAACTTCAAGATGTTTGGTGGCATCGGACTGATGCTGGTGTTTGTGGTGGGCCAAGCCCTATACCTGGGGCGTTACCTGAAAGAGCCAGAGCACACCAGCAGCAAGGAGCCCAGCAATGACTGAAACCATCACTGCTGCTGCCATCGAGCAGGCTCTACGTGACAAGCTCGCGCCCAGCCAGCTGGAAGTCATTGACGAAAGTGCGGCCCACGCCGGCCACGCTGGCGCAAACGGAACAGGATTCGGTACGCACTTTCGCGTGCGCATAGCCGCTCCGGTTTTTGAAGGCAAGCGCCGCGTTGCACAGCATCGGCTTGTGTATGATGCATTGCAACACTTTATCGACCAGGGCCTGCATGCCCTGGCAATTGAAGTGCTCTGAGCATACGATTGAAAGTCTTCAAGACTTGCCAACGGTCGTTGGTAAGCACCAACCTCTAATCTTTTTCTTGGATTTCCGCATGAAAAAACAGCTTTTGCCCAGCCTCGTGGCTGTCGCTGTGTTGGGCACAGCCGCCCTTTCGGCTTCTGCGCAAAACTTGGCCATTGTTAATGGCAAGGCCGTTCCCATGGAGCGTGTCACAGCTCTGAAGCAGCAAATCGAGCGCTCGGGCCGCCAGGTTCCTGCTGAGATGGATGAGCAGATCAAGGAAGAAATCATTGCGCGTGAAGTCTTCATGCAAGAAGCTGCCAAGCGCGGCTTGGATGCAACCCCAGACTTCAAACAGCAAATGCAACTGGCGCGCGAGACCATCCTGATCCGCGAACTGTTCACGGACTACCAGAAGAAGAACCCTGTCTCTGACGCCGAAATCAAGGCTGAATACGACAAGTTCATCACAGCCAACGCTGGCAAGGAATACCGTGCTCGCCACATTCTGGTCGAATCGGAAGATCGCGCCAAGGCCATCATTGCAGAACTCAAGGCTGGCAAAAAGTTTGAAGACATCGCCAAGAAAGAGTCCAAGGATCCTGGATCGGGCGCCCAAGGTGGTGATCTGGGCTGGGCCAGCCCTGCCAACTATGTGCCTGAATTCACGGAAGCCATGCTCAAGCTGAAAAAAGGCGGCCTCAGCGATGCGCCTGTGAAGAGCCAGTTCGGCTGGCACATCATCCGCGTGGATGATATGCGCGATGCGCAAATGCCAGCTCTGGACGATGTCAAGCCTCAGATTGCAGAACAGCTGCAACAGCAGAAGATGATGCAGTTCCAGGAAGAGCTGCGGGCCAAGGCCAAGGTTGAATAAGCCGCACCCGGCTTCAGCTAAAAAAAGCGACCCGCTGGGTCGCTTTTTTTGTGGCCTGAACTGCTATTTCAGTCAAAGCAGATCAGGCATCACTCAGGCACCGCGCGTGATTGGAACTTGGGCATCACGACCGTAATTGCCGTACTTGCCCAGCTCCCATTTAGCAATCGCATTGCGGTGCACCTCGTCCGGGCCATCAGCAAAACGCAGTGTGCGCGAATTGGCATACGCGTGCGCCAGCGGAAAATCCTGGCTCATGCCACCGCCACCGTGCACTTGCATGGCCCAGTCAATCACATCGCAGGCGAGCTTGGGCGCCACCACCTTGATCATGGCAATTTCAGTGCGAGCAACCTTGTTGCCAACGGTATCCATCATCCAGGCGGCCTTGAGTGTCAGCAGACGCGCCATGTCGATGCGGCAGCGAGCTTCGGCAATGCGCTCCTGGGTTACGGTTTGCTGCGCAATCGTCTTGCCAAATGCCACACGGCTGGATGCGCGCTTGCACATCAACTCCAGCGCACGTTCTGCCTGCCCGATCAGGCGCATGCAGTGGTGGATGCGACCAGGGCCCAAACGGCCCTGAGCAATCTCAAAGCCTCGGCCCTCACCCAGCAGCACATTACTGGCTGGCACCCGTACATTGTCGAAATACATTTCCATATGACCATGGGGTGCATCGTCATAGCCCAGCACACTCAAGGGGCGCACCACACGCACACCGGGCGTGTTTGCGGGCACCAGCACCATGCTTTGCTGCGAGTGCCTGGCTGCCTCGGGATCGGTCTTGCCCATGGTGATGTAGATGGCGCAGCGTGGGTCACCCGCACCAGAAATCCACCACTTGTGACCATTGATCACATATTCATCTCCCTGGCGCTCAATGCGCGTGCAGATATTTGTGGCATCGCTGGAGGCCACCTCGGGCTCCGTCATGGCAAATGCAGACCGGATCTCGCCATTGAGCAGAGGTTTGAGCCATTGCTCACGATGTTCTGCAGTGCCATATCGCGCGATGGTCTCCATATTGCCGGTATCTGGTGCTGAACAGTTGAACACCTCCGATGCCCAGCCCACACGCCCCATGATTTCGGCCAACGGCGCGTACTCCTGATTTGTCAGACCTGCACCCTGCACCCCTGCGATCTCGGCAGAATCTTTTGGCAAAAACAGGTTCCACAAGCCCTGCTCTTTGGCCTTGTCTTTCAACCCCTCGATCAGCTGCAGTGGTGTCCAGCGCTTGCCTGCCTGGGTGTTGGCTTCCAGTTCTTGATGAAATGCCTCCTCGTTGGGATAGATGTGCTCATCCATGAATCGCAGCAAACGTGCCTGCAATTCCTTGGTTTTTGGGGAGTAATCAAAGTCCATGGAGCGCTCCTTTTGGTTTAACTAGCCAACATGGGCGTGCACTGCCCCCGGCAGTTGCAGCCGACTTACACATAAGGGAAAGACTTGCAATTCAGCGCTGGCTGGCGCTGTGTTTTTGCGCATAGGACCAAGCCAGCTGGGCCATCGGACGTGCCGTGTCACCTGATGCTTTGGCCTGCGCGCTGGAGGCCGTACCTGCCTCCACACGTTTGGCAATGCCCTGCAAAATGGCCGCGATGCGGAACATGTTGTAGGCCAGATAAAAATTCCAGTCCGCCTGGAGCTGCTCCGGCGTCGCCAGACCCGTGCGCTCGCAATATAGGCGCATGTACTGTGCCTCTGAGGGAATACCCAGGGCTTCAATATCCACGCCACCAATGCCACGCCCCAGACTGGCAGGGATATGCCAGGCCATGCAGTGGTAGCTGAAGTCCGCCAGCGGGTGCCCCAGCGTGGACAGCTCCCAGTCCAGAACCGCAATCACCTTTGCTGCATCTGGCGCGAACATGACGTTGTCGAGGCGGTAGTCCCCATGCACGATGGAGACCTTGCGTTCATCTTTGGCGCTCTCGGGCAAATTGGCTGGCAGCCAGGCCATCAGCTTGTCCATTTCCTCAATGGGCTGCGTGATGGAGGCCACGTACTGCTTGCTCCAGCGGCTGATCTGGCGCTCAAAGTAATTGCCGGGCTTGCCATAGTCCGCCAGACCTTGCTGGTGCACATCCACAGTGTGCAAAGCAGCAATTACACGGTTCATCTCGTTGTAGATGGCTGCACGCTCCGTGTTGCTCATGTCTGGCAGGGATTGGTCCCACAACACGCGGCCATCCTTGAACTCCATGATGTAGAAGGCGCGGCCAATGATGGCCTCATCTTCACACAGCGCGTACATGTGCGGCACCGGCACATCGGTGCCCGCCAGACCACGCATGACCTTGAACTCGCGCTCAATCGCATGCGCAGAAGGCAGCAATCTGGCCACTGGCCCTGGTTTGGAGCGCATGACATAACTGCGCCCCGGCGTGACCAGTTTGTAGGTCGGGTTGGATTGCCCACCCTTGAACATCTCCACCGTCACCGGCCCTTCAAAGCCAGCCACGTGCTGCGCCATCCATTGGCTCAGTGCTGTCACATCAAAAGCATGTGTTTCAGAGACGGGTTTGGTACCTACAAAATGATCAAAGTTGCTCATATGTCTTTAAAGGTCAGTTTCCACGATGCGCAGCAGCCCATCGCGGTCGCGCACCACCAATCCGCCCGGTTCGATGCGGATGATGTTTTCGCGCTCCATTCCCTTGAGCTCCTGGTTCACGCGCTGGCGTGATGCCCCGAGCAGCTGGGCCAACTCTTCCTGCGCAAGCTGCAGGCCGATTCGAATTTCCTCGCCATTGGCAAGACTGGGAATACCGTAGCTGCGCGCCAGGTGCAGCAACTGCTTGGCCAGCCGTGCACGCAACGGCAAAGTATTGAGGTCTTCCACCAAACCGTACAGCTGGCGAATGCGACGTGCTGCCAGCCACAACATGGCTTCGTAAAACTCGGTATGCGTCGCCAGGATGCGTTTGAAGTCGGCCTTGGCCACGCACAGCAACGTGGTCGGCCCGTGTGCATACGCATCGTGTGTCCGTCTGTCTCCGTCGAAAATCGAGGTATCGCCAAACCACAGCCCCGGCTCTACGTAGGTCAGCGTGATTTGCTTGCCCGTGATCGATGTGGAACTCACCCGCACCGCGCCCTTGGCGCACGCAAACCATTCCTCCGGCACTTCGCCGCGGGCACACAAGAGTGCACCATCTTTGAATCGTTTGACGTAAGCGCATCGCAGGATGTCGTGCCTTAGTGAAGGGGAGAGTGAAGAAAACCAGCGACCTGAGTTGATCGCTTCACGTTCTTCGATAGTAAGAATCGGGTCGTCCATGGTCTGTCGTTTCTGTGACTGAATACCGAACCATTGTCGCGTCAGAGACCGGCGCATTTCACACTCCGACGACTTCACATCCCCCAAGTTGTCCAAAAAGTGACAGCCTTTGCTTTACCGATGGAAAATCCCTAGGGTTAACCCTTTGGCGTTTGCAAACAAATGCTCGTCAGGTCCTCTCCAGCGAATTACTGTCTCCACGTCTTCTGCTTTTTCTCAACGAGTTTTCTGCCCTGCGGAATATGAAAGGCAGCAGCCTGCAATTGCTTGATTGACCAAGCACGCATCACACCTTCGGAGCTTCACCGCCAATCCGGCAATGCAGCCCATGTGGAAATAAAAAAGCGGCAGCGCCTGAACCATCTCTGGCCCGGCGATACCGCTTTGCTGCATCACACGCCAACACCTGTAAGTCGGTGCTGGATAGCAACTTACTCCGGCTTGTTCTCTGACACCTCGGGGCTGCCCAATGTCACCGGAATACGCTGACCGTTCACATCCACCATGCAACTCACATCCGCTTGCTGCACCACAGCGCCATGAAAGCTTTGCTCCCAGCCTGGCGTTAACTTGAAATTCATGGTGTCGTTGACCAGCTTGCGCTCGGCCATCAACGCTTGGAAATCATTGGCACTCAACTCAATGCGTTGAGGGTAGGCATTGTTGTGACTCTTCCAATGCTCACGCAAAAGACCGATCAGAGCTTCATAAAGATTTGGCATGACCTGAAGTTTAGAGTCTTTGAACCAGCGTCTTGCCGCAACAGCGTCAAGGCAACATTTCTGACCTGCTAATCCCTATCGCACAAGCAACCTCCAAGAGGCATCAACCAAGGACTTGATTGCGAAAATGTACAGATCGGTGACCTTAACCGTTACACGGCACGCACCTGTGCACTCCGCAAATGCTCAATCAGTTCGTCAAGCCTGCATGTTCAACCTGCTGCAAACGAATCACTGGAATTGTTCAAACGGGCAACTTCCCTACAAGCGGTCAGACACCTCAGCCATAGCACCTTGTCGGTTACTGCTCAGACCAGCACAAAGTGAGCTTTGCGCACACGCAGGCTGCAGTTACCTGGCCCAGGCTGCTCATTTTTTAGCCTCGATGTTCCCCTCGCAAATGTCCTCCATAGATGACAAGGATCAGACTGTAAAAAACGCAAACTCTCCTTCAACGCCGGGTCGATTCATGCATCACACACTGAAGTCATAGAGCGCTACAGCCTTCCCTGACCCTCGTACGGCAGGTGTTTTGACAACAAACCCAGTCCGTAATTCAGGCTATTTGTTCATCACGGTCAAACTTCACGATTCCCTCAAGCAACTACTTGACGAGCAATCACAAAGCCTCGAACAACAAGCTGTGTCTGCTAGGCTTGCAAGATGCCCTGGACCTTTGCCCACCCCGCTGCCATCCTGCCTCTTCGTTGTCTGGGATGGGGCCGTATACCGCTTTGTGCCTTGGTGATCGGCAGCCTGTCTCCAGACTTTGCGTACTACTTGAATCAGTTGCCATGGGCTAGGCTTTCACATTCCTGGCTCGGTCTTTTCGTCTTCTGTTTGCCACTGGGCGGATTGGTGCTGCTACTGTTGAACCTGTCACGCGACGCATTGATTAACCTGCTACCCGAGCCACATCGCAGCGCAATTGCATACGCTTCCCCACCAGCTGCACATGGGAAGAATGCAGCCACAACCGTGGCGGCTTGGCCATGGATCGCGCTAGGATTAATGCTGGGCGCGGCAAGCCATATTGCATGGGATTCGCTCACCCACGCGTCAAGTGCTGTCGTCAAAGCACTTCCCATCCTGCAAGCCCCAGTATTCCAAATAGGTGCGCGACAATGGCATGTCTATCATCTGCTCCAGCATGCCAGCTCCCTGCTCGGCGTAACAGCTCTATTGCTGGTGTATCGGCGCTGGCTGGCAAAGAGCTTGCCTCTTCTGGATACCAGCCCTGGCAAACAGGCCACTGCAATGCGGCGAGCATCCACCGCATCCCAACCCAATCCGATTCGCTATGTGCTCCTCGCAGCAAGCATTTTTGCTGCCTGCACCATCGGATACTTGTTTGAGCGACATGGCAAACCCTGGGTTCTGCAGCCTCAGGATTTGAATCTCTTTCGCATCGCCGTAATCTCAACCAATGCCTTTGCGCTATTCATACTCGCCAGCGCCTATGGTCTGCGCATGTGGGAGCAGCGCAATACAACGGGCAAATCGTGAGAATTGGGCACTGCGGCGTACTTGTTTTGTTACATGCGCAAAACACTGCTGGTGATGGGAATTTGAAGGCAAAGCTGTACGACCTAACAACCATTTCCGGGTGAGATAGCCGAGAGCCCCTCGAAGCTCACGTCTAAGCTTCGGTGCCATCTGCAAGAAAACCAACAACATCAGGAAAACAGGTCAACCCAGCCAAAGCGCTGGCCTTTTTTCTTGGCCCCAGGCAAAATCCGCCCGCCACTTTGGTGGCAATTCGCTAGGGGTGCCCTTGCTGTCACAGCAGCGGGCTGAGAGAGTCCCTTTGAACCTGATTGAGATCATCCTCGCGCAGGGAAGCTGTAGTTGGTTACCGGTAGCTGCATGCACGTATGCTGCGTGTGGTTGCACGTCAGTCACGGCCCCTGCTTCGTAGGCTTACGGAGCACACATGCATTCCTCTTCTTCAGCGTCTGCCAACCAGGCGCTTTCACCCACCTCCCCATCAGAGCGCGTTTTTTCCACCCGTGACCATGCAGCGTTGTGGTTCAGCTTGGGCGTTGGCCTGCTGGTCATGCAGGTGGGGGCATATCTTCTACCTGCACTATCCACCCAGCAAGCAGTTCTGGCGATCTGCCTGGGATCATTGTTGGGTGCCGGCCTGCTTGGCTGGATGGCCAAAATCGCATGTGATACCGGTCTGTCCAGCGCTGCGCTAATGACCCACGTCTATGGCCGTCAGTTTGCCAAATTACCGATTCTGCTGAACCTGGTGCAGCTCATTGGATGGGGCACGTTCGAGTTGGTGGTGATGCGCGACGCCAGCGTGGCCATTGCCCGTCAGGCAGGCACCATGACCGCTGATTTCTGGCCCATCGCCATGACGTTGCTGTGGGGCGGAGTCATTGCCTTGCTGATCAGTGGTTCCATGCTCAAGCTTGTGCGCCAGTTGATTGCACGCATTGCACTGCCGCTGGTGGTGCTGTCCTTGCTGTGGTTAAGCTGGCACTTTGTGAGCCTGTCCATTACACAAGGCTGGCAAAGTCTGTGGCAGCGCGAAGGCACGGGCGGCATGGGCTGGCTGCCCGCCATGGACTTGGTGATTGCCATGCCCATTTCCTGGCTCCCGCTGGTTGCAGACTACGCACGTCATGGGCGAGATGGCCACAGTGCCATGCGCGGCACATGGCTGGGTTTTGCGGTTGCGAACATATGGTGCTACGGGTTGGGTGTGCTGGTCACCCTCACACTGCCCAGCCAGGATCTGGTGACTGCTTTGCTGCTGGCGCAGGGTGGCTTGATTGCTCTGACTCTGATTCTGATTGATGAGGTGGACAATGCTTATGGTGACACCTATTCCGGCGCTATGGCTGCCCACAGCATTGCACCGCGCTGGAGCCTGCGCCGCTGGGGCTTGTTGCTGACCGTGGTCTGCGTTTTGCTGGCCCTGGTGCTGCCCATGCACAGTATCGAGCCTTTCCTGCTGATGCTGAGCTCCGTGTTTGTACCACTGTTTGGCGTGATTCTTGGTCGCTTGGCGTGGCAGCCCGCTGCACAGCGTCTGGTTCAGGCTCCAAACTGGATGGCACATGCACAACCTGTGCAATGGCCTTACGTCGCCTTGTGGCTTGCCGGTATTGCGCTTTATCACTGCATGCCTTTGGTTTTTGCCAATGCAGGCAGCGCACTTCCTACCTTGCTGATGTGTTTCGTATTGGCACGCAGCTTTCCAAGCAAGCACACTTCTTAGGACAGATCAATACTCTGAGGGGTGTAAGTTGTGCCAACTCGTATCGGTGACTAATATCGCTCACAACGCAAAAATGTCGGGGTTTGATTCATTGTTTTGCGGGCTTAGACCGTAGCCCACGGTTTAACCCAGGCATGATGCAGCCCTTTGTTGGCACTGCGTTTTTCATGTGAGTGCCCTCACATTCATTCACAGGAGTTATCGCCGCGTGTTGTCCGCTTATGCCCATCACTTCTCTCGCCACCTACGTCGTGGCGGCTTTGCTGCCCTTTTGTTCACAGGTGCATTTGTCTGCACAGCTACATTGGCTCATGCACAAGAGTTTCTGAGCATCAAGGGCAATACAGTCAACGTCCGAGCAAAGCCATCCACCCAGGCTGTCATTGCCTGGGAGCTGATCAACGGCTACCCCGTGCAGGTGGTATCTCGACAAGATGACTGGGTACAGGTCAAGGATTTTGAAGGTCCTCTGGGCTGGGTGCATAAACCACTTACATCGACACAGCCACATTTTCTGGTGAAGAGCAACAACGTCAATCTGCGCTCTGGCCCAGGAACGAACCACAGTGTGGTGACCAAACTGAGCAAGTACGACATCCTCCAGACGCTGGAAAAGAAGAACGGCTGGGCCAAGGTCAAGACCCCTGATGGCATGGAGGGCTGGCTGCTGGAACAACTGGCCTGGGGTTGGTAAATAGCCCTTATTCATCAACAAAAAAGCGCCTGAAGGCGCTTTTTTGCTTTCTGACAGTAGCCCAATTACTGCATGACTTCGTTGGTGAGAATGACCTGTGCCAGTGGTGCAAAACCATGATTCAAAGGCCCGTGCCCATGCCCTGTGTGCACTTGTGCACCGGAAGCAATGGCTCCCAAGATATAGGTTCGCGCGCTCTCCACGGCTGCCTCCAGATCGAAGCCCAGGGCCAGATGCGCAGCAATCGCAGACGACAGCGTACACCCTGTGCCATGGCCGTTGTGCGTTTGAATCCGTTGGGAACCCAGCTCCTTGCGCAAACCATCTTTCCCCGCAAGCAAGTCCACCACCCAGTCACCAGGCAAATGTCCACCTTTGAGCAACACGCGCTGCGCCCCCATCTTGAGCAACGCTTGCACAGCAGGCTCCATCTCTGAGACATTGACAATTTTGCGCCCAATCAACCAACCGGCCTCATCTAGGTTCGGCGTGATGACCGAAGCCAGCGGAAATAGCTCGCGCACCAGCACATCGACTGTTTCGTCGTGAATGAGCTTGTCACCACTGGTAGCCACCATCACCGGGTCCAGCACCACGTGTCCAATCCCGTATTCACGAATCGCCTGTGCCACCACCTGCACTACGTCTGGTGCATGCAGCATGCCGATCTTGACGGCATCCACACCGATGTCCTGAACAACGGCATCAATCTGCGCTTTGAGCATATCGGCTGGTATGCCGTGAATACCTCTAACACCCAAAGTGTTCTGGGCCGTAATCGCCGTAATGGCGGTCATGCCATAACAGCCAAGTGCACTGAACGTTTTCAGGTCTGCCTGAATACCTGCACCACCGCCGCTGTCAGAGCCGGCAATGGAAAGCACGCGCGCATAGCGCGGCAAGGAAGATGTGGCACTGCATCGGGGCAGTTGTTGCATAGTCATGGCAAAAATTATGACCCAAGCCAAGGCTTGTTCACATGTTGGCACCACTGTTGTCCCCGCTATGCTGTAATTGTGGCTTGCGGACGAAACAGGGGTGTCCCGCTGGCAGTGCCTTCACTGCGCAGCGTGCGGCTGAGAAAAACCCTGGGGCAACCACCACAGTCATGTGTGCCCCGCTACCCGATCCAGATCATGCTGGCGTGGGGAGTTTCACCAGAGCGGCAGCTTGTCACAGGCTGTGATGCCCGTTTTGTCCATCGGCGACACTTACAAACGGACGAAATACTGACCATGATCGCTCTCACCGCACCTTCACACATTGCCATTCTGGGCGCTGGCTTGATGGGCCGTTTACTGGCTTTGGAGCTTGCGCGTGAAGGACATCGCGTGGAAGTTTTCGAAGCCAAAGGACCACAGGCAGATGGTGCTGCAGCCCGTGTGGCAGCTGCCATGCTGGCACCGCTGGCCGAGTCTGCCATCACCGAGCCTGGCGTGGTGCGTATGGGCCAATACGGTCTGACGCGCTGGCCAGAGCTGATTGCCCATCTGGATGAGCATGTGTTCTTTCAGCAAAACGGCACGCTGGTGGTATGGCACCGTCAAGACACCGCTGATGCCAACCGCCTGTGCGGACTGTTTGAAAAAAATCGACGCATCAACCCCAGCCTGCCCGCCTTGGAAGCACTGGGCGCCGATCGCCTCCGTCAGGTAGAGCCAGCATTGCAAGGACGCTTCAACCAGGGTGTCTACCTGCCCCGCGAAGGCCAACTGGACAATCGCCAATTGCTGGCAGCGCTGGAGACCACGCTCACACGTCTGGGCGTTGGCTTGCACTGGCACAGTCCCCGCGAAACCACCGATTTCACACCCGGCGCCAGCGGCCAGCCAGATTTGGTCGTGGATTGCCGTGGCCTGGGTGCCCGCACCCAATGGAAAGACCTGCGCGGCATTCGCGGCGAAGTGGTGCGCGTGCACGCGCCAGAAGTCACATTGCAGCGCCCTACGCGCTTGGTGCATCCACGGTATCCGCTGTATATCGCTCCCAAAGAAAATCACATCTTTGTGATTGGCGCTACTGAAATCGAGTCCGACGACATGGGGCCCGCCAGCTTGCGCTCTGTCATGGAGTTACTCAGTGCGCTATATACCGTGCACTCGGGTTTTGCAGAGGCCCGCATTCTGGAAATTGCCACCCAATGCCGCCCTACATTGCCCGACAATCTGCCTGCCTTGCGCTGGCTTGACGAGCGCGTCTTGCAAGTCAATGGTCTGTACCGACATGGTTACATGATCTCGCCAGCCATGCTGGACGTGACATTGCAAATCCTGCGCACCGGAAGCTCGGAACTGGCTACCTCATTTGATGTGGCCGTGCACAGCAACGCCAACGCCTAACTGTTAACTGATTGACACAGGGTTTGGGTCTTGTCCCCCGTTTCCCTGTCCTCGCACCATGAACATCACCATCAACCAACAACCTGTGGAACTTGCTGCCAATGCCACTGTGGCTGACGCCGTGACGCAATGGCAGGCCAAGCCTCCATTTGCGGTCGCAGTGAACACTGAATTTGTGCCCAAATCACGCCACGCCACGCATGTGCTTGCTGAAGGTGACCGCCTCGAAATCATCTCCCCGGTCACTGGTGGCTGAGTACCACTGCACACACTATCTGCTTCAGGCCCTGGCACTGCCAGCCACAGCAGCCCACCCGAGTAAGAGTTATGAGCGAAAACACATCTGCCAATGACAGCCTCGTGCTGTACGGCCAAACCTTCCAAAGCCGCCTGTTGCTGGGAACCTCACGTTATCCATCACCAGCTGTGTTGGAGTCTGCAGTCTCCCGGGCCAGGCCCGCCATGGTGACTGCGTCGCTGCGCCGCCAGGGAAGCAACGCCGCGGAAACCGGTGCCAGCTTCTGGGAGCTGCTGCGCAAGCTGAATGTGCCAGTACTACCCAACACAGCCGGCTGCATGACCATTCAGGAAGCTGTGACCACCGCACAGATGGCCCGTGAAGTGTTTGAAACACCCTGGATCAAGCTGGAGTTGATTGGCGACGACTACACGCTGCAGCCCGACACGCTGAACCTGGTGGAGGCTGCATCCATCCTGATCAAGGACGGCTTTCAGGTTCTGCCCTACTGCACCGAAGACCTGGTTCTGTGCCAGCGTCTGGTGGATGTGGGCTGCCAGGCTGTCATGCCCTGGGCCGCGCCCATCGGCACCGGCCGTGGCCCTGCCAACCCCTATGCCATGCAGACCCTGCGCGAACGTCTGGACGTGCCGCTGATCGTGGATGCTGGCCTGGGCCGACCATCGCATGCCTGCACGGTCATGGAATGGGGTTTTGACGCCGTGTTGCTCAATACCGCTGTTGCGCTGTCTGAGGACCCAGTGCGCATGGCGGGCGCTTTTGCCGATGCAGTACAGGCTGGCCGTGATGGCTATCTGGCTGGAGCCATGGCCGAGCAAACTGCCGCCCAACCCAGCACCCCCGTGCTGGGCACGCCATTCTGGCACCATGAATAAGCAAAACCATGCTCGCTAGCGAAATCCAATCCTTGGCAGATGCAATCTGCCACCATCACAGTGCCACATTTGCCAGTGCTGGCCTGCCTGCACAACCAACACCGCCCGCACTGCGCAACGAACCAGCCTATCTTGCGGCACTGCAAGCTTGCAGCCGCCTAGGCTTTATTGCCGTGGATGCTGAATGTCTTGCCCAAGCATGGCAGAGCCAGACCGAACGCTGCAACCACTTTGACGCAACGCACTGGCCCGACGATCCGCAAGATTTCGGCCTGGCTGGAGCCAGCCCTGAGCAGGCATTCCCCGGTTGTCCACGCCATCTCGGCCTGTATGGCGTGCTTCCCACTGCCGAATGGGTGGGCCGCATGGCTCATGCTGGCGTACCCACAGTGCAACTGCGCTTCAAAAGCGAAGACCAAGCGGCTATTCGCCAGGAAATTGCTGCTGCAGTCGAGGCTGTGAAGGGAACACCAGCGCGGCTGTTCATCAACGACCATTGGCAACAAGCGATTGAAGCTGGTGCCTACGGCATTCATGTGGGACAGGAAGACCTTGACGCGCTCGAAGGCCCGCAGCTGGATGCAATCCGCGCCAGCGGTCTGCGCCTGGGCATCAGCACGCACGGATATGCAGAAATGGTGCGAGCCCATGCTGTACAACCAAGCTATATTGCCTTGGGAGCCGTCTTTCCAACCACTCTCAAGAAAATGGCTACGGCGCCGCAAGGTCTGGCACGTCTGCAGGCCTATGTACGCCTAATGCAGCAGTACCCACTGGTCGCCATTGGCGGCATCTCCGCCACACAGTTTCCTGAAATTCTGGCTACGGGTGTGGGCTCCATTGCCGTGGTACGTGCCTTGGTCAATGCAGAAGATCCTGAAGCAGCCGCTGCACATCTGCTTGCCTGCATGCAGACCTAAGAATCTGTTTACGATCTCTACGCTGTCACGTTGGAGCGCAGCCGGGATGAGTTAAAGCGATGGCTCTCAGCTTGCAAGGCATGCGCCTTGCTACGCACCTGCGGCGAACATCTCATCCAGCATTAGCCACAGTCATGGCGCGAGGAATCGCAAACATGTTCTAAGCCAACTCTTCCCCTCGAAGCCCAAGTAGTTACCACAGCGCTGAAACAACTTGGCACAACTTATGCTTTGTATACAAAAGCAGGCCCAGCATTGCTGCAATGCACTGAAAGTGGGCATGCGATTTGGCACAAGTTTTAATTGACCTTTTGAGGGGATCCCCCGTGAAAAAAACTCTGATCGCTTTTGGCGCCGCCTTGGCGTGCCTGGGTGCAGCACAGGCGCAAAGCAATGTGCAGTTGTCCGGCCTGGTTGACATGTATGCAGGCTCAATGAAGCTGGCGGGCAATGAGCGCACCAGCCAAGTCGGCTCCGGCGGTATGACCACGTCCTGGTGGGGCATCAACGGCACTGAAGACCTGGGCAATGGCATGAAGGCCGGTTTCACACTGGGTGCCTTTTTCCGCGCCGACACCGGCACGCCTGGCCGTTTCGACCAGGCATTTGGCGAAACATTCTTTGCCCGTGATGCGAATGTATCGCTGTCCGGTGGCTTCGGTACGTTGAAGCTGGGGCGTTCCATGGCTCCCAACTTCCTGCCCACCATTTTGTTCAACCCCTTTGGTGATTCCTTCACTATTTCACCTTTGGTGCTGCATGCGAATATGAGCAGTTCGTCGGCTTACAAGACCACTGTGTCTGATACCGGCTGGAGCAATCAGATCACCTACTCCACGCCTTCTTTCGGAGGTGTCTCGGCCAATTTGCACTACCAATTTGGTGAGCAAGCGGACAAAAGCAGCGCCAACAATGTCGGCTTGAACGTGCTGTACTTCAATGGACCTCTGTCGCTGACAGCGTTCTACGAAGCCGCTGATCTGCTGAACAATCCCAGCCCCAGTTACGCCGATGGCACCAAAAACAGCAACTGGATGCTAGGCGGCAGCTATAGCTTCAGTGCTGCCAAACTGTACGCCACCTACGGTGAGTCCGAAAAAGATACGGCCAGCGTTAAGACGTTGGAGCAAAAGACCTACTCGTTGGGCCTTGATGTTCCAGTGAGCAAGGCCGGCACCATCAAGGTGGCCTATGCACAGACCAAAACCGACTGGGCTGCTGGCAGCGAATCCAAGCGCAAGACAGGCACTATTGGCTATGACCATTTCCTGACCAAGCGTACCGATGTCTACGCTGCGGCCATGTATGACAAGGACAGTCGCTTCACCGAGAACAAGTCAGGCACCAGCGTTGCTGTAGGTATGCGCCACCGCTTCTGATCCCTGCACATGCTGCACCAGCAAAGGCTCCGAATTCGGGGCCTTTGTTTTTGTATGCGCGGCTGAGCAAAGACTGGTGGCAGCATATGGCCACTATTTTTTCGACGCTTTAGACGTTTCCTGTTCTTGCAGCACCTGCAAGCGCAGCTCCAAGGCCTCTGCGGCTTGCACATCCCCTGCTTCTTGTGCCCAGCGCTTTTCCACCAGAAGCCAGGCTGTCACGGCTCTGCGCCATCCCTGCTCCGATGCAATTCGTACAGCCTCACGCACCCCTTGCAAATCGATCGCCCCTGCACGCAAAGCAACACCCGCAGCAGTAAGCTGCGACAAAGGCTCCGCACTTGCCGGCAAGGTGATAGCCAGGGATTGCGATAGCAATTGCACAGCCACTTGCTGCTGAGCCGCCGGCAATAAGGGCACGTCCTCTGCGGTGTGCCGGTGGTTCAAATACCGGGCATAGGCTTGCTCAGCTTCATCGGCTCCTGCGGCATAGCGCTGATAACGGGGGCAATCACTTACCTCCAAAGCCGACACCTGTGCAGCACACTGCAGCAATGCCATGCGCGCCATGGCGCTGGGCTGGCCTGTTGCGGCGACTTCATTGAATGCTTTTTGCCACTCCACCTCGGCTACACGTGTCTGTCCTTTGAAATAGGCCTTGACCGCACGCTCTGACGCTGAATGCGCCTCAAGCTCCCAGCTGGGTGTCGGAGGCTTGCTGACACAAGCGCTGAGCAACCCTGCAAGCGCCGCGCCTGCAAGTGCATATGCACGCAATGTCTTCATGGCAACTTCACCTCTGCTTCTTTGGCAAATGGCCATTTGCGCTGTAGCTCGGCAAGCAGATCTTCGATTTTTCGCAAATTGCTCTCCACCTCATTGCGCAGCTGACCGACATCTGCACTGGCATCATTCACATTGGCACTGATGGATTCCGCATTCACCAATACCGCATCCAACTTTTTCAAGCTGCCGCGCGTGTCCTGGAGCAGTTGATTGAGGGTGTCCACCGTCGCTTTCACCTGCGGCATCACTCCATTGGCATCAAAAACCTGCTGATCTGCACGTTGCACCACTTTGTCCATGCGCGCCAGCAACTGATTGGCGCGATCAAGCATTTCAACGGTTTTGCGCGCATTCTCGGGACTACCCAAAAGTACCTCCATGGCACCGCTTTCACCATTGAGCTTTTCTCCGAGCTGGCGAATTTGATCCATAGATTTGCCCAGTGCCGAATCCTGTGCCGTCATCAGGCTCAGGTTGTTGAGCAAGTCTTTGGCCATGGCAACGATTTGCGGGATCTCAGCTGTGGCATCACCACGCAGCACCGGCCGCTCAGCTCCATCGGGTAACGGTGGATCATCCAGCATTCCGCTGTAAGCCTTGATGGTGGTGCCTCCGACAATCCCTTTGACCAAGGTAAAAACGCTCGATACCCGCAGCCAGTGGGCATCCTTGCTAGACACCGCCACCAAGATGCGCACATTGCCATCAGGAGCCAATTCCAATTTGCTAACGCGACCAATCGGAAATCCGGAAAACGTCATATCCATGCCCACACTCACTCCTTCCGAGTCATCGGATGTCAGCACCAGTGTCTGCGTGGATTCGAAAGCACCGCGTGCATAGAGCAAGTACACCGCCGCTCCTACGATCAAAGCAATCGTCAGCAACAGCAAGGCCGCAGCCTTGCGCTCCAAATGCGCAACAGGACGCAACTCCGGCATCGCTTGAGGAACTGGATTTTCCGTAGATGGCTTGTTTGGATCAGACAAAATTAATACGCCTTTCCGCTCGATCAAACCTAGTAGTAATTGCCCATCAGAGAAGCGAGCTCAATCAGCAGCAGCACCGCGAACATTCGCACCAGGCCATCCAGCTCATCGCCAGGACGCATCGCATAACGTCTGCGCTTGGCATACAGGCCTGTGGAGACGGGGATGATGGCCACCGCCAAGCTGGACAGCCAAGTCTTCAAAACAAACACCAGAGTGACGGATGGGTTGAACACGTGACCAAACATGCGTGTATAGCCCTCCACCCCAGCCAAGGTAAAGCCGTACACACCGATGTAAGCCATCACCAACGCCACCACGCACGACAGAGCTGCCAGCGTCACGCTGGCATACAAGCCTGACACTACACGCGGCAGCACTTCGAGTCGCATCAAGGCTTCGCCCCGTTGTTCGCGAGCCGCCCACTCACCAGAATGTCGCATGACTTGCAACTCTGTGGCATTGGGAATAGTGCAACGCATGGCAACAAACAAGCTCGCAGTCAGTGGGATCAGTTCCAGCACCAACACACGAATCACCATTTCCAGGGCATACCGTGAAAGGCCATAACTGATGGCCGTCACCACCACGATGCGGGTGATGACCAGGCAAATCAAGGCTGCCAGGATGGTAAAACCAAGCAAGATAGGCGCCGTATCGCGGTACATGCGCTGCAATATCGGCCGTAGCGAATGCCATCGGTAGGTAGATGGAGACAGCAGCAGCACCCACACCATGGCACCCAGATAAAAAATACGCGCCCATGCCACTGTAGTATCACGGGCTGCTTGCCAGATACGTAAAGACAGAGGAGGATCAACCGGACGCATGGTTGGCATCATAGGCAAAGCCATGCTTTTTACCAACGGTCTACAAAGACCCGCCAGCCCAGAATTCGTCTTGTGCAATACTGCGTTTAGTCTGTCACTGCCTCAACCGACATGCATGCCTAGCCCCTGTTCAGCATCAGCGCTTACTGGCTAGCAGCCACAGCAAGGGCAAAGAAAAAGCCCATCTTGCAAGCAAGATGGGCTTTACCTGGGGCGATCAATGGGGCTCGAACCCACGACAACCGGAATCACAATCCGGGGCTCTACCAACTGAGCTATGACCGCCATAACTGGCGCTTTAAATTCTGCGAATTTAAAGCAAATTTGGGGTGGCTGATGGGGCTCGAACCCACGACAACCGGAATCACAATCCGGGACTCTACCAACTGAGCTACAGCCACCAGCAGAGATTTGAATTATAGCTGAATTATCTGTCCAGAAAGGAAATCAGCTATGAATTCTTCACTCAGGGACGTGCCACCTTGAATTGAACATCGAACTTCTTCTTCAGCAACTCGTAGTATGCAGCGCCTTCCGCAGTGCTCATCAATTGTACATACTGCAGCGAGGCTTGGCGGGCAAAATCCTCAGTTCTTTCAGTTTGAGGAACAATTTTATTGACCTTGACGATGGCATAGCCTGCTTCGCCCAAATCTACACCAGCCCATGCAGGCAGCGTATCGGTCTTGGCCTGCAAGGCGGCATCCAGCACTTGGCGCGGCATACCCACAGGGTTATCGCGCGCTATCACCACGGCAGGCAGCAAGCCTTGCGCCTTGGTTGCATCGGCCTTCCAGGCTTGCAGCTTGGCCTCACCTTCCTGGCGAGCCAGTACCGCAGATTGCTGTTCCACATACAGGGTCTTGACTCGGTCAGCAACCTCATCAAACGCCAGCTGCTTGGCAGGCTGATAGCTCACCACACGGCCCGATACCATCTGGTTGGACCCCAGTTCAATCGCATCGGTGTTGCGCTTGTTGTCAATGCTGTCCGCTGCAAACAATGCTTCCAGGAACGAGGCATTGGCCAATGCACCCTCTGTCCCAGGCTTGGGCTCACGCGTCACGCCGTCCGCGGTATGCAGCTTCAAGCCGAGCTTCTCAACGGCAGGCTGCAAGCTATCGGCCTGCTCGTACACCGTATTGGCGAACACCTCAGCCACTTCCGCAAACTTGCGTTGTGCTTGCTGGTCCTTGAGGTCGTTCACAATCTTTTCACGTACAGACTCAAAGCTGGGGACTTCTGGTTGCTTCACATCAGTAAGCGCAATGATGTGAAAACCGAACTCAGATTCCACCACGGCACTGATTTCGCCCTTTTTCAAAGCAAACGCAGCCTGCTCAAACTCAGGCACCATGGCACCACGGGCAAAGAAACCCAGGTCTCCACCCGAAGCTGCGGAGCCCGAATCTTGCGATTCGGTTTTTGCCACTTCAGCAAAGCTTTCAGGTGCTGCCTTGACCTTGTCAGCAATCGCTTGCGCCTTCGCCTTGGCAGCTTCACGTTCGGCAGCAGGCATGCTCTTGGGCGCGTTGATCAGAATATGACTGGCGCGACGCTCTTCCTGACCACCAGACAAACGCGCTGCGTTTTCTTTGTAGTACGTCTGCAAATCCGACTCGTTGAGTTCAATGCTGTTACGCACGGTTTTCAGATCCAGCACCACATATTCAACCTTGGCTTGTTCTGACTGCTGAAACTTGTCGGTGTTGGCCTGGTAGAAGGCCTTCAGATCCTCATCCTTGACTTGCACCCGATCCGCAAAATCCTTGGCCATGAACTGGGCCACCTGAATCTCACGACGCTGCAAGAAAGCATCCATCGCAGCATTGGCAACAGCCGACGTAGCCAGCGATGTGTTCATCACATTGCCAACCACCTGACTCAAGGACATTTCACGGCGCAATGAAGCCTCGTAGCCTTCGGGGGTCATACCTTGTGCAGCCAGCAAGGCGCGATAGCCATCTGCATCCAGACTACCGTCTGGCTTGCGCAAACTCGCAATTGCAGGAATGCTTTGCAGCGTACGAGCCAGGGCTGCATCACTGGTCACCAGGTGCATTTTCTGAGCTGCAACCTGGAATACGCGATCACGCACCATACGCTCCAGACTGGCATAACGAGCCTCAGGTGAGTCCAATAGTTTGGAGTCAATGTTCGGATTCTCAGCGCGCAGTCGATCACTTTCGTAGCGGTGAGCGTTGTCCCAATCGTTTTGGGTGATCTCTTGCCCATCCACCCGTGCGACCGTCGGACTAGAGCCCGAAAAATAGCTCTGGTCGATACCGACAAAAATGAACGAGGGAATGATCAGCAAGAACAACAAGATCATGACGAACTTGGAATGCTTGCGGATTGATTCGAGCATAGTCAATCTTTCTGAGGATGCATAAAAAAAGGCGAACCCTCGCTCGCCTTTTCAATGGAATGGCGCTGCCGCAGTTACGGCGCGCAAGAACCGGATAGGGAAACCTGAAGATTCTACCTGCACAGCCAACGAACACAGTTGCTGATATTTGTTTGTCAACAAAGCGGATCACAAGCTGTATGGACATATGCAGCAAAAAAGCACCTTGGCTGTTGCGCAAGGTGCCTTGTGTGATTGAAGTGGTGGGTGCTAACGGGGTCGAACCGCTGACCTACGCCTTGTAAGGGCGCCGCTCTACCAACTGAGCTAAGCACCCACTGCAATCTCGAAAATTTGACATCCATTGGACAGATGCCTCACAGCGAATGGTGGGTGCTAACGGGGTCGAACCGCTGACCTACGCCTTGTAAGGGCGCCGCTCTACCAACTGAGCTAAGCACCCGCTGTGAAATGAAAAAAGCATCTAGATCACTCTATATGCTTTTTACAGTGGGAAGTGGTGGGTGCTAACGGGGTCGAACCGCTGACCTACGCCTTGTAAGGGCGCCGCTCTACCAACTGAGCTAAGCACCCCACTGTTAAAACTTTGATTAGTTCAAAGCATCCTTCAGTGCCTTACCTGGACGGAATTTTGGCACCTTGGCAGCCTTGATCTTGATGGTGTCGCCAGTACGGGGATTGCGACCAGTACGCGCTGCGCGCTTGCCAACGGCAAAAGTGCCAAAACCTACCAAAGAAACTGTACCGCCCTTCTTCAGGGTTTTCTTCACTGCGTCGATTGTCGATTCCAGTGCACGAGCTGCTGCGGCCTTGGAAATATCGGCGTTGTTAGCAATGTGCTCAATCAGTTCAGTCTTATTCACAAGATGCCTCTCGAGAAATGGTTGTTGGAGCGCTTTTGTGACCGATTCTTCCAAAGAAGTCTCAACACCGGTTGGTGCTTGTCAGCGTTAGGCGCAATTCTAGACAGGTTTCCCAGGCGTTTTGGCGAAAGACGAGATTTTTTTCAAGCTTTTGCATGTCGTGACTCAATGCATTGACAAATACCTGCGCCAGCCCTCCTGAGCAACATCCACTTTTTTACACTGCCGAGTGCATTCGGGCAACAAAAAAGCGCTGAGGGTGTTCCCTCAGCGCTTTTTTGTTGCAATGTGCATGCTCAAGCTAGCGTTTCACACGACTCTTGATTTCAGGGATAGCTTTTTGCAAGTAATACACCATGGACCAGACGGTCAGCACAGCAGCGATCCAGATCAAGATTTGCCCCCACAGGCGAGTTTCCACTACACCAAAGAGCACCCCATCAAACAGCAAGAAGGGGATAGCCACCATTTGCACTGTCGTCTTGACCTTGCCAATCATGTGCACTGCCACGCTTTTGCTGGCTCCGATTTGCGCCATCCATTCACGCAAGGCAGAAATCGCAATCTCACGGCCAATGATGATCAAGGCTACAAATACATCAGCACGCTGCAAATGCACCAGTACCAACAAAGATGCACAGACCAGGAATTTGTCTGCTACCGGGTCCAGGAAAGCACCGAACGAAGAGGTTTGGTTCAATCGCCTAGCCAAAAAACCATCAAGCCAATCGGTCGCGGCAAACACGATGAACATCAACGCCGCAAGGAGGTTGCGGGTTTCTGGCGCAAATGGCGCATAGAACACGCCAACAATCAAGGGGATCGCGACAATGCGCGTCCAGGTCATCAGCGTGGGAATGGTGAAGAACATGGCCGCGATTGTGTCACGGCTGAAGCACTTTGGAAGCAACCTAGCACATGGTGAAAGTGCTTAGAACGCTCGACGTCAATGCAGGGCCCGGTAAATATCCTCTGCCAGACTGGCAGAAATACCGTCCACTGTCATCAAATCTTCGACGCTGGCATTGGCAACACCACGCACTCCACCAAAGCGCTGCAACAGTCTTGCTCGTCGTTTTGGTCCCACACCGGGAATTTCTTCCAGACTGCTTTGCCCGGTTCTGACCTTGGCGCGCTGGGCACGCATGCCCGTGATGGCAAAACGGTGCGCTTCGTCACGAATTTGGGCTATCAGCATCAGTGCCGCTGAGTCATGTCCCAGGTACACCTTGGCCCGACCATCTGCAAACACCAACTCTTCCAGCCCCACTTTGCGACCTTCACCTTTTTCCACACCTACGATGCGGGACAGATCCAGGCCCAAATCAGTGAAGACTTCGCGCGCCATGCTGACCTGCCCTTTGCCACCATCCACCAAAACCAGATCCGGCAGTCGAGGGGCTGCAGCATCTAGCTCTGCGCCACCAGCGGCCTGAATGGCATCTGCCACCGGCTTGTAGCGCCGGGTCAGCACCTGCCGCATGGCGGCATAGTCATCTCCCAGCGTAATGCCAGCAATATTGAAGCGGCGGTATTCGCTGTTTTGCATTTTGTGGTGGTGGAAAACCACACACGAGGCTTGCGTACTCTCCCCCGCAGTGTGCGAGATATCAAAACACTCGATCGTCAATTCATCCAGCCGATCCTGCGGCAGATCCAGCGCTTCTGCCATGGCGCGTGTTCTCGCCTGTTGGGAGCCCTCTTCCGCCAGCAAGCGGGCAAGCTGGATGGCGGCGTTCTGCTGCGCCATCTCCAGCCAGATGCGTCGTTGCTCACGGGGCTGCTGCACGGCAGTCACCTTGTAGCCCGCTTGCGTTGACAGCGCCTGCATGAGCTGCACATCAACAGCCTCACTGACCACCAACACCGGCGGAATGGGCACATCGATATAGTGCTGTGCCAAAAACGCCTCCAGCACCCGCACCTCAACAGTTTGCTGCGCCACTTCATCGTCAGACTGATAAACGCCCATGGCATCATCGAGCTGTGATGGGAAATAAGCGCGATCTCCCAAGTGTCGTCCACCGCGCACCATAGCCAGATTCACACAAGCTCGACCGCCCTGCACTTTAACGGCCAGAATATCGACATCCTTGTCGTCGGTGGTTTCAATGGCTTGTTGATGCAGAACGGTGGACAGCGCCGACATCTGATTGCGTATCTCGGCTGCCTTCTCATACTCCAGCTTTTGCGCATGTTCCATCATGCGCGTCTCCATGGTCTGCAACAGCTCTTGCGTTTCGCCACGCAGCATGGCCTCGGCATTGCGCACATCCGCGGCATAGTCTAGTGGAGTGATGTGACCCACGCATGGGCCCGAGCAGCGCTTGATTTGGAATAGCAAACAAGGTCGTGAACGATTGGCGAACACGGTGTCTTCACAGGTACGCAGCCTGAACACTTTTTGCAGCAGCTGAATGCTTTCCTTGACGGCCCACGCGCTGGGGTAAGGACCGAAGTAGCGATGCTTCTTGTCAGTGCTACCGCGGTAGTAGGCAATGCGAGGAAAACATTGACCCGCAGCGCTGCGCACATCGCCATCGTGTGCCGCCGTTCCCGTGAGTTTGAGGTAGGGATAGCTTTTGTCGTCCCTGAACAGAATGTTGTACTTGGGGTGCTGTGTTTTGATGAGGTTGTTCTCCAGCAGCAATGCCTCGGCCTCGGATCGCACCACCGTCGTCTCGAGCTTGGCGATCTTGCTGACCATGTGGCCAATGCGCGAGCCGCCATGATCTTTTTGAAAATAGCTGCTCACACGACGCTTGAGGTTGCGTGCCTTGCCTACGTACAACAACTGTTCTGTGGCATCGAAATAGCGATAGACGCCCGGCAACGAAGGCAGGGCAGCCACCTGGGCCAAAATTTCTGGAGAGTGCTCAACAATCGACATGGCTGCATTGTGGCGTTTTGCATATAACCCGCCTAGCAAACGGCTGTGCCAATGCCCACAAAAAAGTCTGCACTACACACCCACTTGCGCCTCAATTCCCAATATTCCGCAATCACAGCCCCTCTTATGGTTACCGGGGTGCGCTACCATCGCCCGCCTTGTGCTTGTTTGTATGCTGTTTGCCGCGCCATGACTGAATGCCCCATCACCAACGCCCCTCGCTGGGAGATTTTTTGCCAAGTGATCGACAACTTTGGGGATATTGGTGTGTGCTGGCGCCTGGCTGCCGAACTTGCTGCACGTGGCATCCATGTCACATTGCGCATTGACGATGCTTCAGCTCTGGTCTGGATGGCGCCACAAGGCGCACACAACGTACGCGTGATCCCCTATGACGCGGCTTATGAACCCCACCCGGATGTGGTGATTGAAGCATTTGGCTGCGAAGCGGGCAGTGCATACCTTGCGGCTCTGGCACAGCGCCACGCACACCAGCAAAGCCGGGAGCAACCTCTACCAGTTCTGGTGAATCTGGAATATCTTTCCGCTGAAGATTATGTGCAGCGCTGCCACCGCCTGCCTTCGCGCATCATGTCAGGGCCAGCCTCCGGCATGACACGCTGGTTTTTCTATCCTGGATTCACCCGACAAACAGGCGGACTGATCAGAGAAAGGAATCTGGCCGAACGCAAATCCGCCTTCAACCGCCCTGCCTGGCGTGCTTTGCACGGCATACAACCTGGCGCTTGCGCTATCTCGCTGTTTTGCTATGAACCCCCTGCCTTGCCTCAACTGCTTGGGCAATTGGCGAAACCTGCAACAGGGTTCTCGCCACAGCTACTGGTAACTCCGGGGCGCGCGACCGCCGCAGTGCAAACGGCCAAAGGCGCTGGACGGATTGACCCCATTTATTTACCCACTTGCACACAGCACGAGTTTGACGAAATGCTCTGGGCCTGTGACCTGAATCTGGTGCGCGGAGAAGACTCTCTGGTACGCGCTCTTTGGGCTGGTCAACCCTTTGTCTGGCATATCTACCCGCAACACGACAACGCCCACCACGCCAAGCTGGATGCCTTTCTTGACTGGCTGGATGCACCAGCCAGCTTGCGGGCTTTTCACCATGCCTGGAATGGCATGACAGGCAGCGATACTTTGCCAGCAATCACCCCTGCACTGCTGCAGGAATGGCAGGCTTGCACCCTGCGTGCGCGCAGCAATTTGTACGCGCAAAGCGATCTGATCGCACAGCTGCAACCGTTTACCGCTGAAAAAAGCTAAAATCTCCTATTTACCGCTTTGAAGGCTCTGCGCGCAGCGCGCAAGTGTGACCTCTTTGCGGTTCCCGCCGCGGAACATGCGGCAGGCCCACCGCTACATCAGCGACATGCTTGCCTGCCGTGTTGAGCGGCTTCACCCAACCAGCTAAGCAAGCTATGAAAATCGCTCAAGAAATCCGCGCCGGCAACGTGATCATGTTCGGCAAGGACCCCATGATCGTCCTGAAGACCGAATACGCTCGTGGCGGCCGTGGCGCTGCCACCGTGCGCATGAAGCTCAAGAGCCTGATTGGCAACTTCGGCACAGAGAACGTATTCAAGGCCGACGACAAGATCGACAACGTCATCTTGGACAAGAAGGAATGCACATACTCCTACTTCGCTGATCCCATGTATGTGTGGATGGACGAAGAGTACAACCAGTACGAAGTGGAAGCAGCCAACATGGGCGATGCCATCAACTATCTGGAAGACGGAATGGTTGCCGAAGTGGTGTTCTATGACGGCAAGGCCATCTCCTGCGAACTGCCCACCACCATCGTGCGCGAAATCACCTGGACTGAGCCTGCTGTGAAGGGCGACACTTCCGGCAAGGTGCTCAAGCCTGCCAAGATTGCTACCGGTTTCGAAGTGGCAGTGCCATTGTTCGTGGACCAAAATGACAAGATCGAAATCGACACACGCACCGGCGAATACCGCAAACGCGTGTAATGACGGTGTAGCCCAGGCGGCTGCCCCTTCATTATCGAAATCAAAAGGCTTCCTTCGGGAAGCCTTTTTTTATTACTACTTTGCCTTCCCTCCTGGAATGCACAAACGTAAGCGCCTGCGCGCTACTTGCCACCACCACATGCTGCATCAACAGCAATGTTTACAACAAACACGCCCTAAAACGCATAAAGGTTAACCAACGCACACTCATAGGTTTCACCAATTCATTAACAGGTAAACCCCAATACCTGGATTGGTTGCACCTTTTTAGAATCGCTCCACTTTTCGCAGTAAAAAGCTTTTTCAGGGAGAGGTTTGCGGTTATGGCCACAACAACGATTGGCATCAAGGTCGATGAGTTAATGCGTGACAGGCTCAAGGCTGCAGCGCAGCAGCTTGGCTGCACTCCCCACTGGCTGCACAAACAGGCTCTACACAGCTATCTGGAGGCCATCGAGCAAGGCAAACCGCTGCCGGAATTACAGTACCTGGGCACAACCAATGCCATGGAATCGGTAGAACCTGAAACCATTTCCGAGGCTGCTGCACCTTACGCACCGTTTTACGCACTGGCACAGGATGTGCAGCCTCAAAGTGTTTTGCGTGCAGCCATCACAGCCGCATACCGCCGCCCTGAAACTGAATGTCTGCCGCTGCTGATTGCACCCGCCAGCAGCACTCAACCAGAGGGCGTGCAGACGTTGGCCACCCGTCTTGTGCACGCATTGCGTGCCAAACGCCACAAAAAAACCTCCGGAGTGGAAGCCCTCGTACAAGAGTACTCGCTGTCCAGTCAGGAAGGTGTGGCCTTGATGTGTCTGGCTGAAGCATTGCTACGCATTCCCGACCGTGCCACACGCGATGCACTGATTCGCGACAAAGTCAGCAAAGGTGACTGGAAGTCCCATACCGACTCTCCCTCCGTGTTTGTGAATGCAGCCACCTGGGGCCTGATGATCACGGGCAAGCTGGTTGGTGTACACAGCGAACAAAAGCTCAGCTCTGCCCTCACCCGTCTGATTGCACGCGGAGGAGAGCCCCTGATTCGACAGGGTGTGAATACGGCCATGCGCATGATGGGCGAGCAATTTGTCACCGGGCAAACCATTGGAGCCGCCCTGGCCAACAGCCGCAAACTGGAGGAAAAAGGCTTTCGCTACTCCTACGACATGCTGGGCGAGGCGGCCACCACGGAAGAAGATGCTCTGCGTTATCTGCAATCGTACGAGCAGGCCATCCATGCGATTGGCCAAGCCTCTCAAGGGCGTGGCATCTATGAAGGGCCCGGCATCTCCATCAAGCTCTCTGCCCTGCATCCACGATATAGCCGCGCCCAACGCGAACGTGTCATGAACGAGCTGTATCCCCGCCTGCTCAAGCTGGCGGAGCTGGCACGCCATTACGACATCGGACTGAATATCGATGCCGAAGAAGCCGATCGTCTGGAGATCTCGCTAGACCTGCTGGAGCAGCTGTGCTTTGCTCCCTCGCTGGCGGGATGGAATGGCATTGGCTTTGTCGTGCAAGCCTACCAGCGCCGCGCTTTCTTTGTGCTTGACTGGATCATTGATCTTGCGCGTCGCAGCCAGCATCGTCTGATGGTACGTCTGGTCAAAGGCGCTTACTGGGACAGCGAAATCAAGCGAGCGCAAGTGGATGGACTGGAAGACTTCCCAGTGTTCACGCGCAAGATACACACCGATGTGTCCTATCTGGCCTGCGCTCGAAAGCTACTGGGCGCACCCGAGGCCATCTTTCCGCAATTCGCCACTCACAACGCCCACACACTGGCCAGCATCTACCACATGGCGGGTAACAACTACTACCGCGGCCAATACGAATTTCAGTGCCTGCATGGCATGGGCGAAGGCCTGTATGAAGAGGTGGTGGGTGACACGGCCCACGGAAAGCTTGCTCGCCCCTGCCGCATTTACGCACCTGTGGGCACGCACGAAACCTTGCTTGCCTATCTGGTGCGTCGTTTGCTGGAAAACGGCGCCAACAGCTCGTTCGTGCACCAGATCGGTGACGAGAATCTTGATATTGCACAGCTTGTGGCAGACCCGGTGAAGACAGCACAGGCCCTCACACCACTTGGCCGCCCACATGACCGTATTCCGCGCCCTGCCGACCTGTATGCAGCTCAAGCACGCAGCAACTCTTTGGGTGTCGACCTGAGCAACGAACAGCGTCTGGCCTCTTTGTCTGCCGCCTTGCTCAGCAGTGTGGCGCCGCTGAATGCAGAGCCTGAGCAAGCCCTGCATTTGCCAGCGCAACCGGTAGTCAACCCAGCGCACAATGCGGACGTGCTCGGTGAAGTCCGCATGGCAGGTCCGGATGAAGTGGCCCAGGCCATGGCCCAGGCCCAGCACACCGCACCCATCTGGCAAGCCACCCCGGTCAGCGCCCGTGCACAAGCCTTGCAGCGCGCAGCCGATCTGATGCAGGCACAGCTGCAGCCATTGATGGGACTGCTGTGCCGCGAGGCCGGCAAAACCCTGCCCAACGCCATCTCCGAAGTGCGTGAAGCCATCGACTTTCTGCGTTACTACGCCCAGCAGGCAGAGCAACATCTGGACAATGACAGCCATCGCCCTCTGGGTGTAGTGGTATGCATCAGCCCATGGAACTTCCCGCTGGCCATTTTTACCGGCCAGATTGCGGCAGCACTGGCAGCCGGTAATGTGGTGATTGCCAAGCCAGCCGAACAAACCAATCTGATCGCTGCGCAGGCAGTGGCCATGCTGCACCATGCAGGCATCCCGACGCACGCTTTGCAAATGCTGCCCGGAGATGGCGAAACTGTAGGCGAAGCCCTGGTGGCGCACTCTGCCACCGATGCTGTGGTGTTCACCGGCTCTCATCCCGTGGCACAACATATTCACCGCACGCTGTCACAGCGTCTGGGCAGCCACGGCAAACCCGTGCCGCTGATTGCCGAAACGGGTGGCATCAACGCCATGGTGGTCGACTCCTCCGCGCTGTCCGAGCAGGTCGTGGGCGATGTACTGATGTCTGCCTATGACTCTGCAGGTCAGCGTTGCTCAGCCCTGCGCCTGCTGTGTCTGCAAGAAGACAGTGCCGACCATGTGCTGCACATGCTGCGCGGTGCCATGCAGGAGTTGCGTGTGGGCAATCCAGACCAGCTGGCCACTGATGTGGGCCCGGTGATTGATGCACAAGCCAAGGCTGATATAGAAGGCTACATCGACAGCATGCGCAGCCTCGGCCACCGAGTCACCCGCCTGGAGTTGCCAGCAGAATGCCGCCACGGATATTTCGTAGCCCCCACGCTGATTGAAGTCAACCAGGTACAAGACCTCAGCCGCGAGGTTTTTGGCCCGGTTCTGCACGTGCTGCGCTATGCCCGCAAAGATATGGATGCGCTGCTGGAACAGATCAACCAGCTGGGCTTTGGACTTACCTTTGGCGTACACACACGGCTGGATGAAACCGTGGCCCATGTCTCCCAGCGCATCCATGCAGGCAATATCTATGTGAACCGCAACATCGTGGGTGCCGTGGTCGGTGTGCAACCCTTTGGCGGCGAAGGCCTGTCCGGTACAGGCCCCAAAGCCGGAGGCCCGCTGTACCTGTTCCGCCTGCTTGCACAAGCGCCAGTGCTTCAGAGCATCCCTATCATCACTGCACGTGGCCCCCACACACTCACAGTCGCTGCGGGCGAACAAGTATTGCTGGATGGACCTACCGGCGAAACCAACCAATACGGACTGCAGCCACGCGGCCTGATCTGGTGCATGCCGCAATCCGAGGAAGGTTTGCAGGCGCAATGGCAGGCTTGCCAACACACCGGCAACACCATGGTGCTGCAAGACAGCCCTCATCTGCGCGAACTGGTAGCGCAGTGGCAACAACAGATGCCAGACAGCAAGCACGCCAGGCTGCAATGGGCTACGGAAGCAGCGCTCATACAACTTCCCTTGCAAGCCGCACTCGCTGAAAGCGACACTGATGCCCTGCTGCACCTGCAGCAGCAGCTCAGCGCACGCAGTGGTCCGCTGCTGCTGGTGCAAGGTCTCACGACCGAAGAAATCTGCAGCGGAGAACGCTACCGCCCCGAACGCTTGCTGCGTGAAGTCAGCATCAGTACCAACACCACAGCTGCAGGCGGCAACGCCAGCCTGATGATGGTGGGTTAAGCCCGCATTCCCCTAACCGGATAGCCTTTTTACAGTCCCTCTTTCACTTACCAACCAAGGAGCAACGCAGCATGACCTCTTCTCCATCCTTTAAGACCCTGGCCAGTACCGTGGCCCTTGCCTGCGCCTTTGGCGGCCTGATGAGTGCCGCCCACGCAGAAACCAACGTGCGACTGGGCTTTGCAGCGCCGCTGACCGGCCCTCAGGCTCACTACGGTGAAGACATGCGCAATGGCCTGACTCTGGCCCTGGAAGAGGCCAATGCCAAGGGCATCCAGCTGGATGGAGACAAGGCCAAGTTTGTCCTCGTCTCCAAAGATGATCAGGCAGATCCACGCACTGCGGTGCAGGTCGCGCAGCAAATCGCTGATGCCAAGGTCAACGGCATGCTGGGACACTTCAACTCGGGTACCACCATTCCTGCATCGCGTGTGTACAACGACGCAGGCATTCCCCAAATCGCCATGGCCACGTCACCTGAGTACACCCTGCAAGGCTATGACACCACTTTCCGCATGATGACCAGTGACACCCAGCAAGGTGCGGCCGTTGGCGTTTTCATGGTCAAGGATTTGAATGCCAAGAAGGTCGCGGTGATCGATGACCGCACGGCCTACGGCCAAGGTCTGGCCGACCAGGTGATTGCCGCCGTCAAGCGTGCAGGTGGCACAGTGGTAGCCCGCGAGTACACCACCGACAAAGCCAGCGACTTCACTGCCATTCTGACCAGCATCAAAGCCAAGGGCGCAGACGCCATCTTCTTTGGAGGCCTGGATGCGCAGTCCGGCCCCATGCGCCGCCAGATGCAAACACTGGGCATCACCCAGCCACTGGTCTCCGGTGAAATGACCCGCAGTGACACCTTCCTGAAGCTGGCCGGCGAAGCCGCCAATGGCACCTACGCCTCCCTGGCAGGCGTGCCTTTGAAAACCATGGCTCAAGGTGAAAAGTTTGCTGCCGCCTACAAGGCACGCTTCAAAGTAGAGCCCGGTGTATACGCCCCCTACGCCTATGACGGTGCCTGGAACATGATCACAGCCATGGAGCAAGCGGGCTCTGCCAAGAGTGATAAGTACCTGCCCAAACTGGCGGCACTCAAACGCAGCGGTGCCACCAGCGCCAACATTGCGTATGACAAGAAAGGCGACCTGAACGAAGTGGCTGTCACCATCTACACCGTCAAGGGCGGCAAGTGGGAAGAAGTCAAGACCATTGTTGATTCCGGCAAGTAAATGCCGCTCTGCCACAGCACTTTGAAAGCGCTGTGGCGGCTGCCCAGTCAGCCTCTTGTGGTGCCCGCCACCGCAATCTCTCGGACTTGCCACCCACAACAAGTCCACTTCTTTCCGACTGCCTACGCCGCAAGGGCGCGCCTGTCATGGATATTTTTCTGCAACAAATCATCAACGGCCTCACTGCCGGCAGCGTGTATGCGCTGGTGGCACTGGGCTACACCATGGTCTACGGCATCATCGGCCTGATCAACTTCGCCCATGGCGATGTTGTCATGGTCGGTGCAATGACTGCCACCAGCGTGGTGCTTGCACTGCTTGGTCACTTTGGTGATGTTTCCGTTTTCGTCGCACTGGGATCAGCGCTGCTGGTGTCGATTCCCGTGTGCATGGCCCTGGGCTGGACCGCTGAACGCATTGCCTATCGGCCTTTGCGGCGCGCCCCACGGCTGGCGGCCTTGATCACAGCCATTGGTGTGTCCATCATCATCCAGAACGTAGCCATGATGTTCTGGGGCCGCAACTACCTGAATTTTCCTCACATCATCGAGCCCACGGTGTTCCAACTCGGTGATGCGAGGCTGAGCATGCTGCAAATTGCCATCATGCTGGGCTCTGCCCTGATCATGGTCGCCTTGCTTCTGCTGGTACATAAAACCCGCCTTGGCATGGCCATGCGCGCCACAGCCCAAAACCGTGAAGTGGCAGGGCTGATGGGTGTGAACATCAACACCGTCATCTCCGCTGCATTCCTGATTGGCTCTGCCCTGGCGGCCATTGCAGGCGTGATGATCACCAGCTACTACGGCGTGGCGCAATACACCATGGGCTTCATGCTGGGTCTTAAAGCTTTCACTGCCGCCGTTCTGGGAGGTATTGGCAACCTGGGTGGTGCCATGCTGGGTGGCTTGCTGCTGGGTCTTATTGAAGCCCTCGGCTCCGGTTACGTCGGCAACCTCACCAACGGCGTGTTTGGCAGCCACTATCAAGACGTATTCAGCTTCATCGTGCTGGTAGTGGTATTGATTTTCCGGCCTTCCGGCCTCTTGGGTGAACGTTCGGGAGACCGCGCATGAGTCACACGCTTTCAACATCCAAAGACCGTACGCCAGCCAAAGTCTGGCTGGGTGCTTTTGCCATTGGCGCCGTGCTGCTGGTGCTGCCTTTTTTGCTCGGAGCCACCGCAGGGCAAGGCTGGATTCGCATTCTGAACTTTGCACTGCTATATGTCATGCTGGCGCTGGGCCTGAACATTGTGGTGGGCTTTGCCGGTCTGCTTGACCTGGGCTATATCGCGTTCTATGCGGTTGGCGCCTACGCCTGGGCGTTGCTGGCATCGCCACACTTTGACCTGCACCTGCCATTCTGGATCGTGCTGCCTATTGGCGTGGCACTGGCCGCCATGGCGGGCATAGCGCTGGGTTTTCCGGTACTCAAATTGCGGGGAGACTATCTGGCTATCGTGACGCTGGGGTTTGGTGAAATCATTCGCATCTTCATGAACAACCTGGATGCACCGGTCAACATCACCAACGGCCCACAGGGTATCAACCGCATCGACACCTTCAGAATCGGTGAATGGGCACTGGGCAAACCCGAAACCATTTTGGGCTTTCGCATCACCGGGCCTGAGAAGTACTACTACCTGCTGATGGCGCTGGTGATTGTCATCATCTTCGTGTGCATCCGCCTGCAGAACTCCCGCGTGGGGCGCGCCTGGGAGGCTGTACGTGAAGACGAAGTGGCCGCCAAGGCCATGGGCATCAACACACGCAACATCAAACTCATGGCCTTTGGCATGGGCGCCAGTTTTGGTGGTGTGGCCGGCTGCCTGTTTGCCTCAATGCAAGGTTTTGTCAGTCCCGAAAGCTTTGGTTTGAGCGAATCCATTGCCATCTTGTGCATGGTGGTGCTGGGCGGCATGGGCCATGTGCCCGGTGTGGTGGCAGGAGCACTGCTGCTTTCCATCTTCCCTGAAGTACTGCGCAACGTGGTAGTCCCTGTGCAGCAAACCTTGTTTGGCGACGTGCTCGTCGATCCCGATGCCATTCGCATGCTGCTGTTTGGCATTGCGCTGGTGGCAGTGATGATCTTCCGCCCCGAAGGCCTGTGGCCTTCCAAGGTGCGCAAACGTGAACTTAACCGTGGCAAGGAGCAACAAGCATGAGCGCAGCGCCATCCACCACACCCTCCCGCGAGCCTTTGCTCATTGCTCAGGGATTGAGCAAGCGCTTTGGCGGTCTGCAAGCCCTCAAGGATGTGAGTTTTGAAATCCGCAAAGGCGAGATCTTTGGCCTCATCGGACCCAACGGTGCAGGCAAAACCACGCTGTTCAATGTGATGACAGCGCTGTACATCCCAGAGTCCGGTAGCTGCAATTTTCAAGGCGTCGAACTGACCCGGCTCAAACCGCACCAGATTGCCGAAAAAGGCTTGGCGCGCACTTTCCAGAACATCCGCCTTTTTTCGGCACTCACCGCGCTGGAGAACGTGATGATCGGGCAGCACTTGCGCACCAAGGCAGGCCTTTGGGGTGCCGTGGTACGCAACAAAGCCACACGTGAGGAAGAAGCACGCACTGAAGCGCGTGCGCTGCAATTGCTGGATTATGTTGGCATCAGCCATGTCGCCAACGAAGTGGCATCGTCCTTGTCATACGGTGACCAGCGCCGCCTGGAAATTGCCCGAGCGCTGGCAACAAGCCCCGCCTTGCTGGCACTGGATGAGCCCGCTGCAGGCATGAATCCATCCGAGACCGTGGTGCTACGCGCGCTGATTGAAAAAATCCGTGATGACGGCATCACCGTGCTGCTGATTGAGCACGACATGAAACTGGTCATGAATATGTGCGACCGCGTGCTGGTGCTCGAATATGGTCAGGTTCTGTCATATGGTCAACCGCACGAGGTGCAGCATGACCCCCGCGTCATTGAAGCATATCTGGGCAAGGGCGCAGCCCAGGACCCACTCCTACATCCAGAGTTAGCCACTCCCCACAAGCAAGAGGATCGCCATGATTGAAGCAAAGGCCTCCACCCCGATGCTGGAGATTCGCGGCATGGACGTGGCCTACGGTGGCATTCGAGCCGTGCGTCACCTGAATTTGCACGTCAACCCTGGTGAACTGGTTGCCCTGATCGGTGCCAACGGCGCCGGAAAAAGCACCACGCTGCGTGCCATTTGCGGACTGGTGCCACTAGCGGCAGGCAGCATTCACTACAAAGGTCAAAACCTGGCCGGCCAAGCGGTTCACTCCATGGTGCGCCAGGGATTGGTGATGGTGCCAGAGGGGCGCGGCATCTTCCCGCAATTGACCATTGAAGAAAACCTGCACATGGGGGCCTACAGCCGCAGTGACAAGGCAGCCATTGCCCAAGAAGTTGAGCAGGTTTACACGCGCTTCCCACGCTTGGCCGAACGCCGCAAGCAAACAGCGGGCACTCTGTCCGGTGGTGAGCAGCAAATGTTGGCCATGGGCCGTGCCATCCTCTCCAAGCCACAATTGCTGCTGCTTGACGAACCTACCATGGGCCTGGCCCCCATCATGGTGGACAAGATCTTTGAGGTGATTGAAGACATCTCCAAGCAAGGCGTGACCATTTTGCTGATTGAGCAAAACGCCCGCTTGGCCCTTGAAGCAAGCCAGCGCGGCTATGTTCTGGAGTCGGGTGAGCTGACCCTGGAAGGCCCAGGCCACGACCTGTTGCACGACCCCAAAGTGCGCGCAGCCTACCTGGGGGAATAAGCCCTCCTGGCTCCTTCCAAAGGCTTCCATCCGGGAGCCTTTTTTGTTGCCACCGCAGCCCTTCATTCACTGCGCTTTGCGCTGTGGCATCCATCGCCCAAGCACCTTGTGCTACAAGCGTTTGATACTACGACGGGAGCAAGCAATGAAAACGCTTCAACTGACTTTGGTAATGGCGCTGGGCATGCTCAGCCAGCCTTCCATGGCCATGTACCAATGCACCGCGAGCAATGGCCGTGTTAGTTATCAAGACACGCCATGTGTGGGAGATGGCGTCAAAGAAAATCGTCTGGAGATCAAAAGCCCCGCTCCTGCAACACCACCGCAGCACAACCCAAACGAAGCCTCAGCCCTGCCTTCAGCCCCCACGGAAACCCAGCGCTTGCGTGCGCAATCCGATCGGCTGAGCAAAGAGCGGCGCCTGCACGAACTGGTTGAACTGCATATTCCTGGCGCCCAGGCTCGCATACGTGCTGCCGCCAACAATTGCGACGCGCGGTTGAAGGCGGTGCGCAAACAAAAAAATCTAGCGCAAGACAACTTGGCTGGTGCCACTTGGGAGCAATCCATCAGCACCGAAATGCAAGCCATTGCCACACAGTGTGCCACTGAGCAAACACGCTTTCAGACGGAACTCGATCGCCTGCTCAACGAGCAGCGTGACCTGGAAAAAGATCTGAAACAAGAGGACAACACATGATGTGATTGCCCGGCACTCCCCACCACCGGGTGGCCCTGGCTGCAAACGTACCGCAGGGACACATGGCGTACTACTTTCAGGGCATGAAAGACCTGCTGCAGAAAGCCTTCTTCAAGCTGGCCGACACCATGTAGGAACAGCTCAAAGCCACCATGAAAGCCGCATACAGCAAGGAGCAAGCGTGCCAAATTCTTATTGATTGGGCCTGCAACGATTTATGGACGTCGAAGCGCAACCTGGTGCCAGTATTTGAGCTCTCTGCATTTGCCACACGCGAGGCCGACATGCCTCCTTGCTGCAGCATTGGACGGACGTGAGTGGAGGCTGTCTCAGCCATTATTTTGGTATCACGACTACAAGAATTCCGGATGCTTTGATGGACGGGATCACAATGCATAACACCGTCAGCAAGAACCACAACAGCCGCGAAATAGTGACAGCATTTATCAATAAAAAATCAGTGTCTGAAACCCGGCCACATTACCAAACAAGTTTTAAAAAAGGCTTCCTGATAGAAGCCATTTTCCATTCTCAACGACCTTATCGCAGCAACTTGCGAATACGCAAAGCCGCAAAAATCTGCAGTGCCCCGTAGATCAGTGCTCCCACACCAATCCAGACAACCGCCAAAATCAGTCCTGCCAACGGAGCGAACAGCATCAAAGCACCCAGCAGCACAGCCACAACGCCACTGAGAATCAGCAGCCACTCATTGTCAATATCCTTGCGGATACGCACGGCCAGCACAATGCGCAACACCCCGGCAATGACCAGCCAAATGGCCATGACCATTACAAAAGATGTGGCCATGGAAACCGGATTGATCACCGCCAGTACACCGAACACAAGAGAAATCGCAGCGTACAAGAGCATCCAGCCCAAGGAGACTGGAGCATCCTTCTTGAAAGCTGCCAGCAGCGTGAAAACTCCTTCGACAATCGCCAATATACCGATAGCCCAAGTCATGCTGGCGCCCATCTGCACGGGATCAAACATACAAAACAAGCCGAACAGCACCGCCACAATGCCGAACAGCAAAATCAGCCACCAGCTGCGGCCCACGGTGTTGGGGAAAATAGGTTGGTTCATGCTTACACCTCCAGTGCAGTGTGTTTGTCTAAGCCCCATTATTGGCAACAAACAATATGTGTCAAAGGCTTGGCAGAGCAAACCAAGCTGGGAAACGCTGCAGGCAACGATGTCGGAAAACACTCTTTACATGAGCCAAACTGCATCTCATAGGCAGGCGAGCTAGAAAAATCCTCCCCAAAATGGATGAGGCAATTCGCTTGAGATTCTCTTGGCTCAGCATGTTTTTGATATTGAAAGAGTATCAGAAAGAGTTTTTTTAATATTGGACTGATTAGAGAGCGTCCATCTAAAGTGATCCTGCATCACACATTTCACAGACAAAAACCGTGAAATACCAAGAGGAATCTCTATGTCAATCCGCACACAAAAGCGCAGCAAGTACTTCACATCTTTGTATCTTTTGAGCTGCAAAAAACAATATTCAATGGAACAGGTGTTTTCTTTGTGAAAACGTACTCAATGCTTCCTTTGCACGGGACCGTTGTTGTGGATTTATCCACCGTGGTATTTGGACCATTGGCAAGCCAGATTCTGGCGGACTATGGCGCAACAGTCATCAAAGTAGAAATGCCTGCAGGAGACTCCACGCGGCATACCGGCCCCACGCTCGAAGATGGCATGGCGGCAATGTTTTTAGGTTGTAACCGCAGCAAGCACAGTGTGGTGCTAGACCTCAAGCAAGCGGCTGCACGTCAGGCACTCCAGCAACTGGTGGCAAGTGCGGACGTTTTCATGCACAGCATGCGCCCACTGAAACTGGCCAAGCTGGAGATTGATCCGCAGACGCTCCATGCTCGTCATCCACGCCTTGTGTACGCGGGTCTGCATGGCTTCTCCCAAGATGGGCCTTATGCTGGCCGACCTGCATATGACGACGTGATCCAGGGAATGTCAGGAGTTGCTGACCTGATGTTGCAGCAAACAGGTGAAGCACGTTACTTACCAATGGTGGCTGCAGACAAATCATGTGGTCATGTAGCTGCACATGCAATCTTGGCAGCGCTGCTGCGACGCGAGCGTACCGGGCAAGGTGGGTTTGTTGAAATCCCCATGTTTGAGTCCATGGTGGCCTTTAACCTGGTTGAGCATATGTACGGTCAGCATTTCGTGCCCGCACGCTCCTCCACTGGTTACCCAAGAGTCATGGCTGCTTCGCGCAGACCTTACGCAACTGCAGATGGTCATGTCGCGTTGATGCCATATACCGATCAGCATTGGCAACGCTTTTTTGCAGAGGTGGGGCAACCGGAGCTTGCTCAAGACACACGTTTTTCCACCATGGCACAGCGCACCATTCACATTGGAGAGTTGCTGTCTTTGGCGGCTGAGTTCATCCGAGAAAAGACGTCGGCACATTGGCTGGAGACTTGTGAGCGGCTTGAAATACCTGCTGCCCCCATTGCACGTCTGGATGAGTTGCAGACAGACATTCATCTACAGGCCACAGGATTTTTCCAAACCGTGCAAGACCCCTCCATGGGAGAAATACGCTTGCCCGGTGTGCCTGTGCGCTTTGATGGGCAGCGCCCACCCGTCAGCATGCCACCCCGACTAGGCCAACACACCATTGAGCTTCTGCAGCAATGTGGCCTCGCAGATGCACATATCCAAGCCTTGCTAGCAAGTGGGGCAGCCGTGCAAAGCGATACGCATTGCCTTGATAAGGGAACGAATGAAAAACGGAATCAACATGATGCCTCAAGCTGAATTTGCCAAATCACCATCAGCCGCTATGCAGCGCCTCGGTCAAGGCTTTTTCTGGCAGGACCTGCAAATTGGGCAATGTTTTCAGACCTTCAGCCGCACAGTGACAGAAGCAGATCTCGTGAATTTCATTGGGGTCACCGGCATGCTAGAGGCCATCTTTATCGAAGAAGGTTTTGAAGGTGCGGCTATGTCAGGCCGTCCCGTACCAGGAGCGCTGACGTACAGCCTGATTGAAGGACTGATATTGCAGTCCATGATTCAAGGGACGGGATTAGCCATGCTCGAGCTGCAACAAAAAATATTCGCTCCTGTTGTTGTTGGTGACACCGTTAAAGCGGTTGTGGAAGTTACGGACATTCGCCCCACTTCGCGCAGTGGTCGTGCCGTCGTCGACTCACGTATCGATGTATGGAATCAGAGAAAGGTCTTGGTCATGAGCTATGCCGCAAAACGCCTTCTGGCAGGCCGTGATGAAGGGAGCTAATACCATTTTTTCCTTAGCTGGTATCAGCTGACATGCCAATTAATACTTAATCAAGGAGACAAGCATGTTGCAAATTTCTACTAAAACCTTCGTATTTCATAAACTGCAAGCAAATAAATGCGAGAAACGCAAGCTCGCTAAATTAGCTACCGCTGTGGTCATTGGCTGTGCATTACTTCCAATACCAACGTTGGCACAGAGCACGTGGCCCAGTGCCAAACCAATTACTATGGTTGTTCCTTTCCCGCCTGGTGGACCTACTGATATTGTGGCCCGCTTGTTAGCTCAGCATATGTCTCAGCAACTAGGACAAAGCATTGTTATAGACAACAAACCTGGCGCTAACGGCAATATCGGAAGCAGCTACGTTGCGAAGGCGGCAGCAGATGGTTACACGATTCTCTACAACACCTCCTCCATTGCACTGAGTCCGGCCTTATACAAAAAATTAACCTACGATTTGAATAAAGAGCTAACTCCCGTAGCGTTGACAGCTGTGGTGCCATTGGCGCTTGTCACACACAAGGATGTACCAGCCAAGAATGTCAAAGAATTCTTTGCTTACGCAAAGGCAAACGCAGACAAGCTGTCATATGGATCTGCTGGAAATGGCAACGTCACGCATCTCGCAGCATTTCAGATGCTCAATGCTTTGGGGATTGAGGCAACCCACGCTCCTTTCCGTGGTAGTGCTCCTGCTGATTTGGCTTTGGTTGGAGGACAAGTCACCTTCTTGACTGACACCATCAACACAGTCATCCCATTCATCAAAGACAAGCGGATGAATTTGTTGGCGGTAACCACACCTCAGCGCATGAGCTTGTTTCCTGACGTTCCAACAATGGCTGAATCCGGCCTACCTGGATTTGAAGCTGGTGCATGGCAAGGCATGCTGTTGCCAGCAGGCACACCCAAGGAAATAGTTCAAAAAATCAATTTCTCCGTGAACAAGGCTCTTAAGGATCCTCAGGTTTTGGAAAAATTGGCCCAACAGGGCACAGAGGCTTTAGGTTCAACACCTGAAGCATATGGTACTTACCTGCAAAAAGAGCTCAAACGATGGCAAGAAGTTGTAAAAGCAACCGGCCTTAGCCTTGATTGAATTGACAGGCTCTTAACAAACACCATCTGCTAGTTAATAAATCCAATATTGAATTTATAAAATTCAAGGATTGATAGTTAATTAATATTTAAGTAATAAAAGAAGCCGCTATATCAGCGGCTTCTTTTATTTTCATTTTTATTTAACTATTAAAAATAGAATCTGGGTTGTGCAAACCGAATCCAGGAGTTTGCCCGCTTGTGGATCGCTCTACACGGAGATACTTGGCTTCAAACTGGAATACCTACCAAATCGTGACCCTGCACCGCAAGAATGCGCACGCTGATCAAATCGCCGGTTTTGTAGGTCTTGCTGGCCTTTTCTGGTGGCTGAATATGCACCACGCCATCAATCTCTGGCGCATCAGCATAGGTCCGGCCAACACCGCCCTTTTTGCCCAATCCGACAGACTTGTCGACCAGCACTTTCATGACCTGGCCCACGCGACGCTGCAAGCGCTTGGTGGAGACTTCTTCAGCCACTTCCATAAAGCGCGCACGGCGTGCCTCACGCACGTCTTCGGGCAGCATGCCCGGCAGCTCATTCGCCGTTGCACCTTCCACAGGGCTATAGGCAAAGCAGCCTGCACGGTCGATTTCGGCTTCGCGGATGAAGTCCAGCAGGTGCTCAAACTCTTCTTCGGTTTCGCCAGGGAAGCCTGCGATGAATGTGGAGCGGATCACCAGCTCAGGGCAGATCTTGCGCCATTCGCGGATGCGGTCCAGATTCTTCTCTCCAGATGCGGGGCGCTTCATGCGCTTGAGTACTTCGGGATGGCTATGCTGCAGCGGCACATCCAGATACGGCAATATCTTGCCTTCTGCCATCAATGGCAACACATTGTCCACCGTGGGATAGGGATAGACGTAGTGCAAACGCACCCAGGCACCGTGTTGCTGAGCCAGCTTGCCCAGCTCATCAGCCAACTCCAGCATGCGCGTCTTGACGGGCTTTCCATCCCAGAAACCTGTGCGGTATTTGACGTCTACTCCGTAGGCAGAGGTGTCCTGGCTAATCACCAGCAACTCTTTCACACCACCTTCAAACAGCGCCTTGGCTTCCTTGAGCACATCACCAATCGGGCGCGAAACCAGGTCGCCACGCATGGAGGGGATGATGCAGAACGTGCAACGGTGGTTGCAGCCTTCAGAAATTTTCAGGTACGCATAGTGCTTGGGCGTCAGCTTGATACCTGCATCGCCAAAACTGCCTGGCACTAAATCCAAGAAAGGATCATGTGGCTTGGGCAAGTGAGTGTGCACTGCATCCATTACTTCTTGCGTGGCATGCGGACCAGTGACTGCCAACACACTGGGATGTACTTCCGCCACCATGGAGGCCCCGCCCTCTTTGCCAGCCTTGGCACCCAGGCAACCCGTCACAATCACCTTGCCGTTGGTGGCCAGTGCCTCACCAATGGTGTCCAGGCTTTCCTTGACTGCATCGTCAATAAATCCGCAGGTGTTGACGATCACCAGATCTGCACCTTCGAAGGTCTTGGAAGTCTGGTAACCCTCGGCACTCAGCTGCGTGAGGATCAGTTCAGAGTCAGTCAGTGCCTTGGGGCAGCCCAGAGACACAAAGCCCACCTTGGGGGCGCTGTTTTCGGTTGTCATTGTGTGAATACGTGTGGGGATTGCGCCAGCTGCGCATGACCGCGCGCAGAGGTGAAGCACTCTGGTCGGCGAAATCAATCAGCGATTTTAGCGAGTCGCCTTTTTTCATGCCCAATGCACGCTGCAAAACCAAGCTTAAGCCATTTGCAAACGTAAAAACGGGCGCTAAGGCCCGTCATTTTTCGGAATTGCCAAGTTCAGCGTTTGATACCGAACATACCCATCATCTGCTCGGTTTGCTTTTGCATCTGCTCCTGCATCTTTTGCAATTGTTCGGTATAGCCCGCAGGCATCAGTGGGTTGGGCATCTGCATCATCTTGGCCCAGGCATCCACACCGCCCTGCTCCGCCATTTTGGATTGAAAGTCGGTGAACATCTGCACATTCTTTTCAATGAAGCTGCCCATATGTCCTTGCATGGTGTGACCGTAAAAGCGAATGATGTTGGCCAGCATGGCCTCTGTAAACATAGGGGCACCACCAGCTTCTTCTTCCAGAATGATCTGCAGGAAGATAGAACGAGTGAGGTCATCGCCAGTCTTGGCATCCTTGACCACAATGTTCTCGCGATCCATAACCAGCTGCTTCACCTCTGACAATGTGATGTAGGTGGAGGTGGCCGTGTCATACAAGCGGCGGTTGGGGTATTTTTTGATGACACGCTGGTTGCTGGTCGTAGCGGACGATGTGTTTTCTTGTGCGCTCATCGGCAAATTCTCGTGGCAGAGCCTGAAAGGGATGTGATCAGTATAGAGACCATTGTAGAAAAGTGTTTTCTTGCCGCAGCGCAGCATTAACCCTAGCCGGCGGCATCCTCGGCCCCTATAAAAAATAAGCGCTTACTCAGGCCTCATGACAAGCAGCTTTGAGCTATTAGTTCTTTCCTTTTCTGTTGGATTACAAGGAAGGGACAAGGTCGCCAGATAGCTGACAGCCAAGCGAGACCTCTTCACACAGACCTAGGTTCAACATTAGCTCACTGTTGAGTCACTAATTTTGCTCAAACGCACAAATGCATACGCTCACTGGACTTTCACAATGGCATTGTTCGACAAGAACACTTGGTACATTCTCAAACACCTGCACCACAATATTGCAGCACAAGCTGCTGTGCGCATTGAAAATGGAGAGCGCCTGCTGCCGATGGCGTACTTGGTCAGTCCATCACCCAGCGAGGATGCTCAGGCACGCATGCATGTAGCCGAAGTGGCCGCAGACTTCATTTCAGAATTGATGCACCAAGCAGCAGGCAACAAACTGCTGCTCAAGTACCTGACTGATGCTTTGCATGAAGGCTCTGCAATTCAACGCCAAATTGACCGAGAGCACCGTATCCAGCCCCGCTACACCATCTGTGTGCAGGAGGCATTGCTACCCAATGCTGACAGCCAGGCTGCGCCGCGCTCAGCATTGATGGTGTTGCTCAATGGAAAGAATTTCACGCTGCCCATCTTTCATCTCATCGGCGTGCGCCTGGGCGGTCAGCGTATCTGCCAGTTACGCAGCTTTCCAGAAATGGAAGAAATTGAAGCCGCGCAACATATCCTGCAAACACGCATGCCCCACGACAGCACGCTCCACTAAGGCTGCGCACAAGCACGCACCAAGGTGTCACCAACTGCTTCTGACAAAAATCAAACGACGCAGCAAGAAAACATATCGCACGTCTGTGACAGCCCAGCGCTTACAGACGATTCCACGAAGTGGATGCACACTAGCTACTCACACGCTCATCGACTTGATCTTTCACTTGAAAAACTAGGCGCCCCTCATTTTTACAAATACCAGTGGTATCAACGTATCACGCACTAGATGGAAAGGTGATGTTCCAAAGGAGGCTTGAATGGCATCGTTTATCCCCCCAAAGAAGACGCCACAGGTTCCGCAGCAGAACTGGCCGCTTCAACTCGGCCAGCCACTGACGGAACCCAAGTACAGCCAACAGCAAAGCAAATGCAACAAGCGGCAAATTGGCTCCGAGCCCAAGCCATCACCCAATGAGCAAATGCATTAGTGCGCTGCAGATGTGTAACGTGGCTATCGGTGCTTGGGGCGCAACACATTGTGCTTGCGCCAGCTAAACCTCCCGTAACTCATCACCGTCGTTGGCTGCATCTTGAAAGCGCAGGCCCGCTTCCAAGCCAGTAGGCATTCCTGGGGGCGGTGAGGTGAACACCAATTGAGCGCCATGCTTGTCAGCAATGGTTTTCACAATCGACATCCCCAAACCGTAGCCAATGTGCTGAGTGTCCAAGCGTGCATGTCTTTGCTGAATCAGCTGAATTTGCTTGGCACTCAACCCAGCACCACTGTCTCTCACCACCAAGGCGGCCTGGGGTGCTGCAAGCACTTCCAGCGTCACCCACCCATCGCTGTGGCGCAATGCGTTGTCAATCAGGTTGCGCAGCACGATGGCAAGGCTGTCGATATCCCCCCACACCCAGACGGCATCATGTGCATCGGGCGTAATGAGATCCAGGCGTTTTTGTGCTTGGTTTTGCTGCCAAAAAGTCTGTGCTACTTGCGCTGCCAGCTCTACCAGATTCACACGCGCAAAGTGTGCGCGGTCACCGCCTTCTGCGCGCGATAGCTGCAGCAAACGCTCGGTGCGGTGGCTCAAAATTTCCAGTGACTGCAAAGCCGCTTTTACTTCTGCCAAAGGGACTGCAGCTTCCTGAGTCTGCGTGGTACTGCCGTCATGCTGCTGTGCTTGCTCCACTGCGGTATGCAGGCGCAAGCGTACCTCGGCCAGCGGGGTGCGCAGCTCGTGGGCCGCATTGGATGCCAGCGAACGCTCGACGTTGAGCGCTTCGCTTAGACGTTCCAGCAGTTGGTTGACGCCCTCGCCTACAGTACGCAACTCCTGCGGCATGGCATGCACCTCCAAAGCTTGCAAGTTACGCCCATTGCGCGCACTGATCTGTTTTTGCAGATCTCCCACAAAGCGCAATTCACGACGCGCAACGGCCGTAATCAGCCAGGCCATCACAGGCAGCATGACAAGCAGCACTATCACCAGCCCCGTGACCGTACGCTGGCTGGTTTCGCTACGCTCCTCCAGTGGATCTGCCAGCTGCAGCCACACCTGATACTGCTCGTCATACAGGCTGAACACCCTGAAGTCCGGGGTGTCATAAAAACCAGCTTTCAGTGGCACAGCAAAGGGCGAAGCTGGCGTAGCTTGCGTTCTGAGCAACACCTGCCCATCACGATGACGCAGCTGCAAAAGCAGAGGTTCGGAATGATTAGACCCGGGCAGCTCACCCATGACTTGCGGATCACCACCTGTCAGTGGCTGCAGCGCAGCCGCTGCGCTGTGCGGAGGCTGAATGATCTGCAGCTCCAGCAAGGCTGGATAAAGCTGGCGGTGCGCACTTTCAATCAACTCCACATCAAAGTTGTCCTGAATTTGCCGGTCCACATACCAGGCCACAAGCGCTGTGCTCAACAACCAGACAGCCAGGACTGCCGTGATCAGGGAGCGCGCCAGGCGCTGCACAAGGCTTTGGGAAGCTTTATTCACTCGTGTCATTGCGCCACCAGGCGATAGCCTGTTCCACGTACTGTCTCAATCAATGCACTGCCCAGCTTGCGACGCAAGCGACTGATAAAGACCTCCAGCGTGTTGCTGTCACTGCTTTCATCCCATTGGTACAGGGCTTCCTGCAATCTTTCACGCGTAAATATTTGCCCCGGTCGGCTGGCCAGCACCCGCAGCAAGGCCCACTCCTTGGGTGTCAGCACCACAGGCAGCATCCCTTTGCGCACCGACTCCCGAGCCAGATCAATGGCGATGTCTGCACTGTGCAGCACCGAAGAGCGCTGCGCGCCCTTTCGACGTTCCACCGCACGTAAACGTGCCAGCAACTCTTCCGGGTCATAGGGCTTGACCAGATAGTCGTCAGCTCCAGCATCCAGCCCGCGTATGCGATCGCTGACCTGATCGCGCGCAGTCACCACAATCACCGTCGGGCGATCCTCGGCACTACGGGAGCTTGCGCTGAGCGCAGGCAGCAAATTCAATCCTTCACCATCAGGCAGGTTCAAATCCAAAAGCACCGCTGCGTAATGCATGGTGGATACAAAAGCGCGAGCTTGCTCCAGGCTCTGCGCCCAATCCACACTGAACTGCTTGCTCTTGAGATAGCCCAAAACGGCTTGCCCCAAAGGCAGATCATCTTCCACCAACAAAATGCGCACTTTCAGCCTCCACACCTGTGAAGATTGCAGTGTAGAGGTGACCGACTTTTCGCTCCAAGCTGAACAGTAGCTGAACCGATGCTTCAGGGGATATTCAGACCCGATTTCTACAGTGCGGCCATGTCTGAATTGTCTTCTTCCCAAGCGCTGCGCAATGCACCAGCTTCAGCTGCTGAACGTGCACCATTACTACCCTTTGCCCAACGCCCCATGGCTGCCCGCTGGGTGGCACTGCTTTTGGCGCTGTGGTGTACCTTGGGCCTGAACCAGGCCTGGTGGCACAAGTTGTCAACGCTGGCCAACGAACAGGCACTCACGCCTTTTCAAACGTTGCTGACTGCGCTGGCGCTTACGTCTGCCAGCTACCTGTGGTTCATGCTGCTATCGTGGCCCAGGCTGCGTCGCCCGGGTTGGAGCTTGACGCTGGTGACAGCTGCCGCCGTGCAATATTTCATGCTGCACTACGGCATCGTCATGGACAGCAGCATGGTGCGCAACACATTGCAAACCAATACCAGCGAGGGTTTGGCATTGATCAGCGGCGGCTTGCTACTGCACATCGCTCTATATGCCGGGCTTCCGATTGCTGCGCTCTACGCTGGCCTGCGCATTGCACCGACTGTTTGGAAACGTGATCTATGGCGTTCTGGATGCATGGTGCTGTCCAGCATTGGCGTGCTGGTGGGCGCAGGCCTGCTGCTGTACAAACCAATGGCTCCCCTGATTCGCAACCACACCGAGATTCGCTACCTCATCAACCCGCTGGCCACCATCGTGTCGTTCAGCGATGTCACACTCAAGCCATTGTTCAAGCACAAGCGGCCCTTCCAGCGCATCAGTGATGACGCCACTCTGGGCAGCAGCTACCGCGCAGCCAGCATCCTGCACGCATCCACGGCAGCAAGCGGGCACAAACCGCCGCTGCTGGTACTGATTGTGGGCGAAACCACCCGCGCCGACCACTTCGGTCTGAATGGCTACCCCCGCAACACCACGCCTGAGCTGGAAGCACGCCACGTCATCAACTGGCGCAATGTGCACTCCTGCGGCACCAATACGCTGGCATCTGTGCCTTGCATGTTTTCACACCTTGGAAAAAAAGGTTTCGAATCGCGCAAATTTGAATACGAAAATTTGCTGGATGTGCTGCACAAGGCAGGTCTGAGCGTGGACTGGCTGGACAACCAGGCTGGCTGTAAAGAGGTGTGCAACCGCATCTCTCATGCGCAAGCCGACAAAGTGGCCAGCCAGACTGCCTTGCAGCGCTGGTGCAAAGACGGAGAATGCCTGGATCAACTCATGGTCGAGTTGCTTGGTGACCGATTGAAAACAGCCAACATCAATGGCAAGCAACAAGGCACTGTGCTGGTGCTCCACCAGATGGGTAGCCACGGCCCGGCCTATTACCGCCGCTCTTCGCCACAAAGCAAGCACTTCCAGCCCGAATGCACTACCCACGTCACCTCAGACTGCAGCCGCAGTCAGCTGGTGAATGTGTATGACAACAGCATGGTGGAAACAGACCTGTTCGTGGCACGCACCATTGACTGGCTGAAGGCCCGGCAGGATCAGTATGATGTGGGGCTGATTTACCTGGCGGACCACGGAGAATCATTGGGTGAAAACGGACTGTATCTGCACGGTCTGCCCTATGTGATTGCCCCTGAGGCGCAAAAGCATGTGCCCTGGCTCATGTGGCCCGGATCCTTGCTGGCACGCACAGCGGTTCAGGAAGCGTGTGTGCGCAATCACCTTGATCAGGCGCTAAGCCACGACAATTTCTATCACACCGTGTTGGGTTTGCTGGATGTGCGCAGCAGCAGCTACAACGCAGCACTGGACGTATTGCAAGGCTGCAGAATAGCCACAATGGCCCAAGCCAGTTAAGACCTCCGATTCCATGAGTTCCACCGATCCCCGCACACCTTCGAACACGTCCCCGACGCAGCAAGCTGCAGACAGGGACGTCAATCCGCAAAAGCATCGCACCGGTCTTTCCCGCCTGTGGCACGCCACCACCTATTCGCTGCAAGGCCTGCAAGCAGCCTGGTACGAGAAAGCCTTCCGACAAGAGGTTTGCCTGGCCGCAGTCTTGCTACCTACAGCCTACTGGCTCGGAAACACATGGCTTGAAGTATTTGCACTCATGGCCACCGTGGTGCTGATCTTGATTGTGGAGTTGCTCAACTCGGGCATAGAAGCGGCCATTGATCGCGTAGGCCTGGAGCGCCACCCCTTATCCAAAAAGGCCAAGGATTTCGGCAGCGCGGCGGTCTTTCTGGCATTGCTGCTGTGCGCCGGGACCTGGAGTGCAGCCTTGTTGGCTCGCTGGAACTAAGCCCCGTTGCCGCTCCTTGCCGATTCAAGTCTGATCGTGAAAGGCAAGGCGTAGCAAGAGCGTACCCAGAATGCGTGATGGCAAGTCTTGAGAGCCGCTAAACAATGCGGCCAATCACCTGACCGGCTTGCAGCATGGCCCCTGTTTCAAGCACACACTCCATGCGCCCGCCATGCTGCGCCGTAATGGGCATTTCCATCTTCATGGATTCCATCACTGCCACCACATCGCCTTCATGCACAGTGTCTCCCGTGGCAACTTTCCATGCAATCAGGCTGCCTGCCATGGGGGCCAGTACATCACCGCTTTGTGCTGCTTCTCGAACCTCTGACGCTGGAGAAGCATTCATTGCAGACATGCCTTGCCACAAGGCAGTGGGTAACCCCAGACGCACGCGCTTGCCATCAATTTCAATGTAGCTGCGCTGCAGCTGCACTGCGGCTGGCTCATCAGGCCGCTGTGTGGGCAACCAGCTTTGCTGCATTTCTGTTTCGATCCAGCGGGTGTGCACTTGAAAGCCCTGCTCGGCTGTGAACGCTGCATCACGCACCACCGCACGATGGAAGGGCAGAACAGAGGCCACACCTTCAACCTCAAACTCTGCCAAGGCACGCTGAGCACGCGCCAGCGCCTGCTCACGGCTGGCACCAGTGACGATAAGCTTGGCCATCATGGAGTCATAGCTGCCTGGGATGGTGCTACCTGCCACGACGCCGGTATCTACACGTACACCAGGACCGCTGGGCATATCAAAGCGCTGGATGTGGCCTGGCGTCGGCAAATAGCCGCGTCCCGGGTCCTCTGCATTGATGCGAAACTCAATGCTGTGACCACGGGGGACAGGCGTTTCAGTGAAAGACAGCGGCAAACCGTCTGCAATGCGCAATTGCTCCAGCACCAGATCCACGCCTGCGGTCTCTTCGGTCACCGGGTGCTCCACCTGCAGCCGCGTATTGACCTCCAGGAAAGAAATCTGACCACTGCGGCTGAGCAGAAATTCCACCGTCCCCGCACTCACATAACCCGCGGCGGCACAGATGGCATGCGCAGCATCATGAATGCTCTGGCGCTGTGCATCACTCAAAAACGGGGCTGGCGCCTCTTCCACCAGCTTCTGGTTGCGCCGCTGCAAGGAGCAGTCACGGGTTCCCACAACGACAACTTGGCCGTGCTGGTCTGCCAGCACCTGTGCCTCGATATGCCGCGGACGATCCAGGAACTGCTCCAGAAAACACTCACCACGGCCAAATGCTGCCGTGGCTTCGCGCACCGCCGAGTCATACAGCTCGGCCACCTCTTCCATTTTCCAGGCCACCTTCAGGCCTCGCCCACCACCGCCAAACGCAGCCTTGATCGCTACTGGCAAGCCATGCTGTTTGGCAAATGCAACGACCTCATCTGCGCTTTGCACGGGCTCTGCTGTGCCAGCCACCAAAGGCGCTCCTGCTTGCAGCGCAATCTTGCGCGCTGCCACCTTGTCACCCAGGGCCTGGATGGTTTCTGGACGGGGGCCAACCCAAACCAGCCCAGCATCGATCACTGCCTGCGCAAATTCGGCACGCTCAGACAAAAAACCATACCCCGGATGCACGGCATCAGCCCCTGCCTTGCGTGCAATGTCCAGCAGTTTGTCCATATCCAGATAGGTCTCGGCCGGGCGCACACCGTGCAAGGCCCAGGCCTCGTCGGCCACGCGTACATGCAAGGCATCGGCATCAGGGTCGGCATACACGGCGACGGAGGCCACGCCATAGTCCTTACAGGCACGCGCAATGCGTACAGCAATTTCTCCCCGGTTGGCAATCAGTACCTTGCGAATCATCTTTCTTCCTTCTTTTTGGCTCTCAGCATTGAGGGCCTTGCACGGTGTTGAGCTTGTGACTCAACGCTGCTCAACAAACGGTGCCATCACGTTAAAGCGAATGCGGCAACCCACCGGTATCTGTGCCGCCAGCCCCAAGTGGTAGCCAGCTACGGCAGCCACCACGGGGTAGCCTCCAGTCAAAGGGTGGTCTGCCAAAAACAGAACGGGTTGGCCATTGATAGGCACTTGAATGGCCCCGGCCACGGTCCCTTCACTGGGCAGCTCATCGCGACGCGCACGCTCTAAAGGCTTGGTGCCTTCCAGTCGCACTCCCACGCGATTGCTTTGCGGCGTTACCAGCCATTCCTGCGTGACAAAGCTCTCCAGCGCTGCCGGCGTAAACCAATCTGTGCGCGGCCCCAGAACCACATCCAGCTCCACCAACTCACCGGCACGCGGTAAATTGGCACGGGGCTGACTGTCCAGCACCACTGCCCCTAACTGTGTGGCTGCCACCGCTGCACCCACCGCAATCCGCTGACCAGATTGCAGCGGCTGCGGACCCACCTGCGCCAGCGTGTCGGTGGACGTGCTGCCCAGTACGGGCTGTACTTCCCAGCCACCTCGCACGGCGATGTAGCTGCGCGCACCTGCAGTGGGTGCATGCAGTTGCAACACATCGCCATCATTCAATGCAATGGGCACATGCGTCGCCACATCCCACACGGCACCGTTTGCACTGTGGAGCGATAGCGTGGCTTGAGCACCTGTCACCGCAACCGTGGTAGCGCCATGGCTGCGCATACGTAGCAGACCAAGCACGTTCTCCAGCACGGATGTGTCTGGCGGATTACCCACCACCCGATTGGCCTCATGCATGGCCGCCACATCGAGCGCGCCCGACGATGAAATGCCCAGCCCTGCCATACCCTTGCGGCCTTCGTCTTGCACCAGCGTCTGCAGGCCTACCGACAAAAAAGAGATGCTGGTGGATGCAGGTGACTGCGACGCTGCTGTTGTTGTTTGCGATTGTTCTTGGGTTGAAGCTTTCGCTGGCAAAAGCACCTGCACGGCATGGCGCGCAGCGTCCACAAACTGCACCCTAAAGCCTGGCTGCACCAAGGCGGGCTCCGCACGCTGCAAATCCCACATGGGCACTTCAGTCGTTCCCAGCAACTGCCACCCACCCGGGCTGGCACTGGGGTATACGGCACTGAAATTGCCGCCCAGAGCCACGGAACCAGCAGGCACTTTGGTGCGCGGTGACTGGCGGCGCGGCACGTGAAAATTGGCCCCACCTGACAGGTACACAAAGCCCGGAGCAAATCCTGCAAACGCCGCATCGTAAGGCTGCGCGGTATGCCGTTCAATCACTTGTGCAACCGTGATGCCGAGCAGTTCGGCCACATCAGGCAAGTCCTCGCCGTTGTAGTGCACCGGGATTTCCACCAAGCGCCCCAGGGACTGCTGCGCACCTTGCTGCAGCTCAGACTCTGCAGCCTGCGTTCGCAGCAGCGCCACCAGACTGGCTGTGCTGATCACATGGGGCTCGTAGTGCACGAGCAGGGTTCGCGCTGCGGGCACCAGCTCGCTCACACCCGGTAACTGCTGTGCAGACATGTGGCGGTACAAGGCCATGGTCTGCGCCAAATCATCCAGCTCCAGCAGCAATGCCTTGTCGCTTGCGGGCAAAAAACGCATGCCTAGCCCTTCAATTCATTGCCACAAAGGGCTGCAAACTCACGCCCGCTTGTTCCAGGCGTGCACGAATACAACGTGCCATCTCCACCGCGCCGGGGCTGTCGCCATGCACGCAGATCGAGTCAGCCTGCAAGGCGATACGTTTACCCGTGATGGTTTCGATTTCACCCGTTTCCACCAGTCGCAACATGCGCTCGGCAATGACATCCGCATCGTGCAATACCGAGCCCGGTAAGCGGCGGGACACCAAAGAGCCATCATCGTTATATGCACGGTCTGCAAATGCCTCTGCCACTACGCGCAAGCCACGCTCGCGTGCCCATGCGATCAAAGGCGCTCCCGCCAAGGCCATCAAGGTCAGTTCTGGATCAATCGCCTGCATGGCGGTGATCACATCTGCAGCCTGCCGCGCATCGTGCGCAATCGTGTTGTACAGCGCGCCATGCGGTTTCACATAACGCACTTGTGTGCCTGCGGCTTTGGCCAAGCCCTGTAATGCACCGATCTGGTAGATCACATCACCAACCAGCTCTGCGCTGCTGGGGTCCATATTGCGACGGCCAAACCCGACCAGGTCTGGATATGCCACATGGGCACCGACCACCACATTGCGCGCCTTGGCAGCTTTGAGCGTGGCCAGAATGCCGGCAGCATCGCCCGCGTGATAACCACAGGCCACATTGGCGCTGCTGACGATATCGAGCATGGCTGCATCGTCACCCATGCTCCATGCGCCAAAGCTCTCGCCCAGATCGCTGTTCAAATCCATCTTCATCGTGTCTCTCCTTGCACAGGGTGCCAATCAGTGGTCTATTTTTGGGCCTTGGTGCTCTTGCATACACCTGGAAAATTCCAGGCCACGGGTGCCGCATACCGGGTCAGGAAGTACACCTTTCAGTGCAACTGACTCAATGCAGCTGGCCTGCGTTTTCTTGCAAGTCTTGCTGAACTGTCATGGCCGTGTAAATGGCCTCACGAATACCGTCGATCTGAGTCTTCAGCGCCATGCTGGCCATGCCTGGGTTCTGCGCAGCCTGCTCGGGCAATGCGGGAACATGGATAAATCCCCCACGCACGCCGGGCGCTGCGCGCCGAGCCAGCCGGTGCATCAATGCATAAAAGACATGGTTGCAGACAAAAGTGCCAGCGGTGTTGGACACCGCAGCAGGAAAACCTGCGTTACGCAAATTGCGCACCATGGCCTTGATTGGCAAGGTAGAAAAATAAGCAGCAGGAGCCTTGTCCACCACGGGCGTATCCACGGGTTGCCGGCCTGCGTTATCCGGGATACGAGCATCATCCATATTGATAGCCACGCGCTCTGGAGTTATCTCGCTGCGACCTCCCGCCAGACCCAGGCTGATGACCAGACAGGGCTGCTGACTGGCCAGAGCCTCATTCAATACCCGCATCGCCTCGCCAAACACACAAGGTAACTGAACAGCATGAACGCGGGCACCGGCGATCTCCCCTCCATGCAGGGAACGGGCAATCTCCCAGGAAGGGTTCACCGTGTCCTTGTCAAAAGGCTCAAAACCGGTCAACAGAATGCAAGGGATATCAGCAGTCTTCATAACTAAGGCTCAACGGAACATCAGGAAATTGAGCAGGAACACATTCGCAATCAGCAGTGCGATCGCTGTGGGAACCTGTGCACGTATCACGGCATTTTTGTCAATTTCCAGCAGTGCTGCTGGTACCAGGTTGAAGTTGGCCGCCATGGGCGTGAGCAGCGTTCCACAATAACCCGACAGCATGCCTACTGCAGCCATCACTGCAGGATCTCCGTGATAGACACCAATCAGCACTGGCACACCAACACCGCCGGTCATCACTGGAAAGGCTGCAAAGCCATTACCCATGATGATGGTGAACAATGCCATGCCAATCACATACACAGCGACGGCAACAAAGCGCACATCCATGTTGATATAGGTGGTGCTGATATAGGCCACGGCCTTACCCACACCGGCATCGGAGAACACCAGGCCCAGCATGCCGAGCATCTGCGGTAACACCAGCGCCCATCCCAAGGCATCGATAAGACGGTGTGACTCTCGCAGTCCCTGCATGGGTGTTTCACGCGTGAGCGTGCAAGCAAGACCCAGTGCAATCACGCAGCCAATGCCCAGGCTGACCAGGGTGGAGTTTTTAGGGTCGATGAGCGCCACATCACCCACCACCAGATACTTCGCAGACAGCGTGCCCACCATGGTAATCAGAGGAATCGCCAACGCGGGAATGAAAAGCTTGTTGCCCAGGCGCTTTGCGCTATCCATGTACTGCGCATCGGTGCGAGGCGCATGCTTGCCGCCCAACACACCTCCAAAGCCGGCAATCAGCGCCATCAGCACAGCAATCACGCCCATCCACACAGGCGGCAGCATATCGCCGATCAGAAACACCACGGCGTACAGTGCCCAGAAGATACCGGCAGAGTAGCGGCGAGGATTGCTGGCATCACGCAGCGTCATGACGGCTGTGATCGCAAGGATGATGCCAACGAGGTAGTACAGATACTGGATGGAGATGATCATGCCTGCTCTCCCTTGTTATTGTTGTTTTCTTCAGCAATCTCACGTGCCAGCGTCTTGTCCAGACGATGCAAGCGCAAAGCATGGATCACAAAGGCACAGATAGCTGTTGGAATGCCCCACAACGCCACATGAATAGGCTCAACATCAATGCCTGCCTCCCTGAGGAAGGTGGTCATCAGCACGATGGCACCAAAGGCCACAAAGATGTCTTCACCAAAGAACAGCCCCACGTTATCGGTGGCGGCAGAAAAGGCGCGCAGCTTGTCTCGGACCTTCGCTGGCAATTTGCCGTAACGCGATTCTGTGGCGCCCTCGGCCATGGGGGCCAGCAGCGGGCGAACCATTTGCGGGTGACCGCCCAGACTCGTCAGGCCAATGGCTGCTGTCAGTTGACGCGCTGCCAGATAGACGATGAGCAGGCGGCCTGCAGTAGCCGATTTGATGGAGCTGATCCAGTTCTGCGCATGCTGACGCAGCCCATGGCGCTCAAGCAGACCGATCACTGCCAGCGGCAGCAGAATGATCAGCGGCAGATTGCGCGTCTTGACAAAACCTGCACCAATCGTGGCCAGCACCTTATCCAGGGGAAAGCCTGCGGCCAGTGCCGTACCTATGGCCGTGACGATCACGACCAGCATGGGGTTAAAGCGCAGCGCAAAGCCGGCAATGATGATGAGCACGCCAATCAGCGGCCACAGATTGATATCGACAGGCATTTTTCCCTCCGGAAACAGACTCCACACTTTCAGCAGGAACGAAGCTGACAGAGGCCACCGACAGGCAGCACTCTGTCTGCTCTTTTGACTGGAAGCGCACTTATCGAGCTTTTGGCAGCGCTTTCGTCTTTTATTGTTGAACAATCAATGTTTAATGACTGCACGATTTGCATTTTCAGAAGATCAATCCATACAGTTACATAGAACAAACCCTAGGTTTTGAATATTTCTTCAGGGAATCAGACTCAACAGTGCAATCGCTACACTGGAAGGCAATAACTGATGGAGGCTTATGAAAACCGCGACAGACAACCAGAACCTGACCGAGCGGATTGCTGACGTGATGCGCAACAAGCTGGTTAACGGTGAATTTGCGCCCGGCCAGCGTCTGTCCGAAGCAGCGCTCAGCGAAACATTGGATATCTCACGTAACACCTTGCGCGAGGTGTTCCGTGTTCTGACCAAAGAAGGGCTGCTGGTGCACGAGCCTAACAAGGGCGTGTCTGTGGCCGTGCCCAGCATGGCATCCATCATCGACATCTATCGCGTGCGCCGCATGATCGAGTGTCAGGCGCTGGCCCAGGCCTACCCCATGCACCCGGCCCGTGCTCTCATGCACGACGCAGTGGCCGACGCCCAGCGTCATAGCGCCACGGAAAACTGGCCTGAGGTTGGAACGGCCAACATGGCATTTCACAAGGCCATCGTGGCCCTGGCCGACAGCGAGCGTCTCAATGAAATGTTTTCGCATCTGCTGGCCGAACTGCGTCTGGCCTTTGGCCTGCTGCGCGACCCGCATTTTCTGCATGCTCCCTATGTGGAGATGAACCAGCACATCCTGCAAAGCTTTGAGAGCGGCAAACCAGCCGATGCTGCCAGGGAACTGCACGATTATCTGGTGCACTCCGAACGCATCATCCTGGCTGCTTACGCGCGCAAGCTGGCCGAAACAGGCAACAAAAGCATCTAGCGGGAATTGTGGAGAAACTTTAAGCCCCACAATTGGCAATCAAACGTTGAACGATTAACCCCCAACAACTCACACCAACAAGCTTTAAGAGCCTACAAAAAAGACCTATTGTTGAAATCCCTAGTTACGAGTCCGAGACTCGGGTGGTAGTTTTGACCTCCTTAGCCATCACACGCTAGGGCTTGCCCTGCAAGTTGCTTGCCTCTCTCACTCAGGAGTCAACATGAAACGTCGAATCTTTTGCGCCACTGCCACTCTTGTGGCCTGTATCGGCTTTGCGGGCACTGCTGCCGCCCAAACAAAATGGGACTTTGCGACCGCCTATGGTGCGCACAATTTTCACTCCAAAAACAACGAACAATTCGTTAAGGACGTGGATGCAGCCACGCAGGGCAAACTCAAGATCACGCCACACTTTGGCGCGTCCCTGTTCAAAATGCCCGAGATCAAGCGTGCGGTGCAAACTGGCAATGCGCAGATGGGGGAGTTCTTTTTGGTGAGCTTCCAGAATGAGTCGCAGCTCTTTGGCGTGGATGGTCTCCCTTTCCTGGCCAGCAACTACGACGAAGCCTACAAGCTCTACCAAGCCCAAAAACCGGAGCTGCAAAAGCTGCTGGACAAGCAAGGCCAGGTGCTCCTGTATTCGGTGGCATGGCCACCACAGGGTATCTACACCAAAAAACCGGTGAATTCGTCAGCTGACCTCAAGGGCATGAAGTGGCGCGTGTACTCGCCCACCACTGCGCGCATTGGTGAGCTGATTGGCGCCCAACCTGCCACTATTCAGGAGGCAGAATTGTCCCAGGCCCTGGCCACAGGTGTCATTGAAGGCCTGATTACCTCCAGCGCGACAGGTGCAGACAACAAGCTGTTTGAGAACCTGAAGTACTACTACAACGTGCAGGCCTGGATTCCCAAGAACGCCGTGACCGTGAACAAGAAAGCCTTCAATGCGCTGAGCGCAGCTGAACAGGAGGCTGTGCTCAAGGCCGCGACGGCTGCCGAGGAACGAGGCTGGAAAGAGTCGCGCGAAGTGGATGCCCGCTCCATCGCAGCTCTCAAGGCTGGCGGCATGAGCGTGGAAGAACCATCCCCGCAACTGAAGGCCGACCTAGCCAAAGTGGGAGAAACCGTCATCAAGGAATGGCTGGACAAGGCTGGTGCCGATGGCAAGAAGGTGCTGGAAACATTCAAGGCTTCCAAGTAATCACAACGCCGCCTTGATATGCCCTTGGGAGCTGCACACCGCAAAACCCAGGGGCATTTTGTTTTCTTGGCATCAGCATGCCCCCCCTAGACAGCGCATGAAGGACGATAGCGATGCGTAAATTACTCAATGGTCTGTATGGGGCCAGCGCCTGGCTGGCCGGTCTGTCCATGATTGGTGTGTTGCTCATGGTGCTGCTCACCATTTTCAGCCGCTTGCTTGGTTTTTCTGCACCTGGCACCGATGCATATGCTGGCTATGCCATGGCAGGTGCAGGCTTCATGGCTCTGGCCACCACGCTGAAACACGGCGAGCACATCCGCGTCACCCTATTGCTGGGAGCGCTCAAAGGAAAAGCGCAGAAAACCCTGGAGCTCGCTGCACTCAGCATTGCAACGGTACTGGCTGGATTTTTGGCGTTCTATTCCTGTCGCCTGGTCTGGCAATCCTGGGAGATTGAAGACATATCCATGGGCATGGATGCAACACCGCTATGGATTCCACAGCTACTGATGGCCACAGGCACCGTGATTTTCCTCATCGCATTCGTTGATGAACTGGTTTTGGAAATGCTTGGCCAGCGCAAACCTCGCATTCAGGAGGATGCCCACCATGAATGAGATTCTTGCCAGCGTTGCACTGATTGTGGTGCTCTTGCTGCTGCTGGGTGGCAGCGTGTGGGTAGGCCTGACACTGGCGGGCGTTGCCTGGTTTGGCATGGAGTTCCTGACGCCACGCGCTGCCGGTGACGCCATGGCAATGACCATCTGGGGTTCGGCCAGCAGCTGGACACTGACAGCCCTGCCCCTGTTCGTGTGGATGGGTGAAATTCTCTACCGCACCAACCTCTCGGAGAGCATGTTCCGGGGCCTTGCACCCTGGGTGAACGCCCTGCCCGGACGCCTGCTGCACACCAACGTGATTGGCTGCACCATCTTTGCCTCTGTATCAGGCTCCTCAGCTGCCACCTGCGCCACCGTCGGCAAGATCAATATTCCCGAGCTGAAAAAGCGCGGCTATACCGAGGCACAGATCATCGGCTCTCTCGGTGGCCCCGCCACACTTGGCCTGCTGATTCCACCTTCCATCATCTTGATTGTGTACGGCGTCTCGGCTGAGCTTTCCATCTCCAAGCTCTTTATGGCGGGAGTGCTCCCGGGATTGCTGCTGGCGACCCTGTTCAGCGGCTGGATCATGGTGTGGGCATTGCTCAATCCAGAAAAAGTCCCCAAAGCCGACAACAACCTGACGTTCATGCAGAAGCTGCGCGAGGCTCGCCACCTGATTCCTGTGGTCATACTCATTGCCAGCGTGGTAGCCAGCATCTACAGCGGTATTGCCACGGCAACAGAAGCTGCCGCTATCGGGGTTGTCGGGGCCCTGGTACTTTCAGCCAGCCAGAAAGCACTGACTTGGGACAGTTTCAAAGCTTCGCTGTTTGGCGCCACACGCCTGTACTGCATGATTGCACTGATCCTGGCTGGCGCGGCATTCATGACACTGTCGATGGGCTACATCGGACTGCCGCGTCAATTGGCCGAGTATGTAGGCAGCCTCAGCCTCTCGCCTGCGATGCTGATCGTGGTACTGGGAATCTTCTACGTTCTGATTGGTTGCTTCCTGGATGGCATCTCCACCATTGTGCTGACCATGAGTGTGGTGCTGCCCATCATTCAGGCGGCAGGCATCGATCCCCTATGGTTTGGCATCTTTCTGGTGATCACCGTGGAAACGGCGCAAATCACTCCACCCGTAGGCTTCAACCTGTTTGTGCTGCAAAGCATGACGGGCAAGCAGATCACCTATATCGCCAAGGTCTGCGCCCCATACTTTTTACTCATGGTGCTGGCACTGGTCATTCTGTGGTTCTTTCCAGAAATAGTGACTGCGCTACCTGCCAATATGTAAAAGCGTAAAAGCAGCGCCAAAACAAAAAAGCCCAGTTCTATGAACTGGGCTTTTGTTATTTGGTAGGCGCGATTGGATTCGAACCAACGACCCCCACCATGTCAAGGTGGTGCTCTAACCAACTGAGCTACGCGCCTGAATTTATCAGAAGCATCGATTGTAGCATCAATTTTCAGGCAGATTTCAATCTGCCAAAAAATCAGCGTCGGCGTGCAGAGCGTACCCCCGCGATGCCAGCCACAATGCCCAGCACCTTGTTCAAACGCCCTGAGTCAGAGACTTCCACAGTAAATGTCATCCAGGCCGTACCTTTCACCGATTGAGTTTGCACACCAATCACATTGGTCTTCTCTTTGGCAAAAACGTCTGAAATGTCGCGCAGCAAGCCTTGGCGGTCGGTCGCTTCCACCGAAACATCCACCGGATATACCGCTGTATGCTTGGCCGCCTTGGGAAGGCCCCAGGTCACATCGATCACACGCTCTTCATTGCGTGCAGCCATTTCCCGGAAATTGCTGCAGTCCGTACGGTGTACGCTCACACCTTTGCCACGGGTCACAAAGCCACCGATGTCATCGGGTGGTGCAGGCTTGCAGCACTTGGCCAACTGGGTCATGAGCGAATCAACCCCAACAACCAGCACCCCGCCTTTCTGGGCTGCGTTGTTGGCGCGCGGCTTGCGCACCATGGACTGAATGTCCTCTTCGGGCTCCGCTGGTTCTGCAGGACGCAGCACCACTTCAATGTTGCGCAAGGAATACTCGTCCTTGCCCACCACTTCAAACAGTGCGTCCGCTGACTTGAAACCCAGTTGAACCGCCAGATCATCAAGCTTGATGGCCGTCTTGCCCTCGCGCTGGAGCAACTTTTCCACCGCTTCACGCCCACGCGTGACAGTTTCGTTCATGGCCTGCGCATTGAACCATGCGCGAACCTTGGCCTTGGCGCGGTTGCTAACCAGATAGCCCAGCTCCGGGTTCAGCCAGTCGCGCGATGGACGGCCTTCTTTGACTGTGGTGATCTCTACCGTCTGCCCGCTTTGCAGCGGCGTGTTCAGGGGCACCATATTCCCATCCACGCGCGCGCCACGGCAGCGGTGCCCCAGATTGGTATGCACCGAATAAGCAAAATCCACTGGCGTGGCCCCCTGCGGCAGCTCAATCACTGCAGCGTCGGGCGTCAGCACATAAATACGGTCGTCAAACAAGCCTCGGTGGTTGGGGTTCTCCGACAAGTCCTGGCCCCAGGCCAGCAGTTGCCGCAGCACCGCGATCTTGGCGTCGTATTCACCAGTGGCACTGACTCCGGCATAGCCCTTGGTGCCTGCCTCCTTGTATGCCCAGTGCGCCGCCACACCATTTTCAGCATGGTCATGCATGGCCTGGGTCCGGATCTGGATTTCAATCGCCTTACCCTGCTCGTCCCGCACGACTGTGTGCAACGACTGATAGCCATTGGGCTTGGGCTTGGCGATGTAGTCATCAAACTCGGACTCAATGGCCGTGAAGTTCTCATGCACCCATGACAGTGCGGTATAGCAATCCTTGACATTGGGTACCACCACGCGCAGCGCACGGATGTCGAACAACTGGTCAAAGTTCAGCGACTTGCCACGCATCTTCTTGACGATGCTGTAGATATGCTTGGGGCGGCCAGAAACCGTCGCACTGATGCTGTAAGCACGCAGCCCGGACTCCAGCCGTGAGCGCAGCTGCTCCATGTAGACTTCGCGCTCGGCGCGTTTTTCATCCAGCAGCTTGGCAATGGTGCGATAGGTATCGGGCTCCAGAAAGCGGAAAGACAGGTCTTCCAGCTCCCACTTGATTTGCCAGATACCCAGCCGATTCGCCAAAGGGGCAAACACATGCAAAGCTTCGTAAGCCATGCTGGGAGAAACAGGCCGCTTGCTGGCGGCATACCAGCGCAGCGTTTGCAAACGCGAAGCCAGACGCAGCAGCACCACGCGCACATCGCGCGAGAAGCCCAGCAACATCTTGCGCACAGTCTCAGTTTGGGTGGCAGGATCATCCACCCGCACACTGGCATCACCTCCACGTGCCTGCTGCTGGAAATGCATGAGCTTGGTCGTTTCCACGGCCAATTCTGCGAAATTGGGACCAAACGCCTTGGTAAGCACTTCAAGTGGCTTGTTCAGGTGCATGCTGGCATACACCAGATAGCAAGCGGCCTGCATGGCTTCGGAGCCGCCGATACCTTGCAAGATGGCTGCTGTCGCATCCGCGTGGGCCAAGGTGTTCTCGCCAGATGACAGCTCTTCGCCAACGAGCAAAGGCTCGGCAAAAGCCCGTGCCCTGCGCAGGGCATCCAGCTGGTCTGGAATGTTTCCAGCAGTGGCAGCCAATAGATGCGGTACTTCGACGTTTGCTCCCGAGGGCTTCAATCCCGTAGGCAATGCTCCGTCTTCACCGGTTGTTGGAGGCAGAGATGTCACGCTGCGCATATGAATTCCCCGTAAAGATGCCAGCCAAGCACTTGCTGCTCATGCGACGGGGTATTGCGTTCTTTTTTCATTCTTCACCCAACAAAAAATTCCGTGCGATGGCCACCTGGTCATGCGCTACAAAGGTGGGGGCATGTCCGACACCTTCAAGGTCTATCCATTGTGCAAGAGGTCCACGCGTTTGCATGAGCCGCGCTGTGTTCTCTGTAATCAAATCTGATTGCGCCCCACGAACAAGCAAGGTTTGCGCCCGAATTGCGTCATACAACTGCCACAGTAGCTCTGCACTGCGTTCAGACTGTTCCCGCGTCATGTTGCGCATGGGCTGCGCGATGGCCGGGTCATAGTGCAACTTAAACCCACCTCCTTCAACCGAGCGCAGCATGGGGCGGCTCAACTCCAGCCATGCTTGCGCGCTGTGCGGACCAAAGCCAGCAGATAGCGCACGCAGCGCGTCAGCCGCCTCCTGCTGCGTCTCAAAGTGCGCAGGCTGCCCCACATAAGCCGCAATACGCTGCAAAGCAGACCACTCCAGCTGCGGCCCCACATCGTTGAGCAGCAGTTTTCGCACAGGAACAGGCAGCGGCAATGCAGGGTTGCCAGCCACAGCCATACCGATCAAACCACCCATGCTGGTTCCCAACCAGTCCAGCACCTGCAAAGGTGCTGCAGCATGGAGCTGCTGCAGCAATGCCAGCATATCCATGGTGTATTGCAGTACCGCGTAATGTCCAGGGTTGCTCAACCAGTCACTATGACCACGCCCAACCACATCTGGACAAATCACGCGTGCGTGCTCGCTCAGCGAACGTGCAAGGACATCAAAATCCCGCCCCTGCCGGGTAAGACCATGCACGCAAACGATGACATGTGGATGCCAAGGGTTGCCTGTCTGGTTCCATTCCCAATAGGCCATGCGGTGTTCCGCCTCATCTTGTGCAGCAATGCCCGGGCAGCTTACGTAGTTCAGCGTAGGTTCAATCATGGTTGTGCCGCCTCATCTTCCCGTTTGATAATGGGTTTCATCCCATCGTAATTCATTATTCGGAGGCTTCCAGATGCTCAAGGGCAAAACAGCGCTCGTCACAGGTTCCACCAGCGGAATTGGCCTGGGAATTGCCCAGGCATTGGCCGCTCAAGGCGCCAACGTATTGCTCAACGGCTTCGGAGATGCAGAAGCCGCCAAAGCGCAGGTGGCGCAATCCGGCCAATCCCAAGGCATCGTGGTGGACTACCACGGCGCCGATATGAGCAACCCCTCCGAAATTGAAGCCATGATGGCCTTCGGCACCGAAAGATTCGGTCGCCTGGATATCGTAGTGAACAATGCTGGTATTCAGCACGTCGCAGCCATTGAAAGCTTTCCCACAGAGAAATGGGATGCCATTCTTGCCATCAACCTCTCCAGCGCTTTTCATACGACACGGCTTGCACTGCCAGCCATGCAAAAAGCCAACTGGGGGCGCATCATCAATGTGGCTTCCGTACACGGCTTGGTAGGCTCTGCGCAAAAGTCCGCTTATGTTGCCGCCAAGCACGGCATTGTGGGCTTGACCAAGGTCACAGCACTTGAAAATGCCACCAGTGGCGTGACCTGCAATGCCATCTGTCCTGGCTGGGTACTCACCCCTTTGGTGCAAAAGCAGGTGGATGCCAAAGCAGCCGAGCAGAACCTCACCATCGAGGCTGCCACCCAGCAACTGCTGGGGGAAAAAGAGCCCTCCATGCAGTTCACCACCCCTGAAGAACTGGGTGCGCTGGCTGTATTCTTCTGCTCGCCTGCGGCCAACAATGTGCGAGGCGTGGCCTGGAATATGGACGGCGGTTGGGCAGCCCAATAATCAGTATATGCATCCCGCATTAAAAATGCCTCCGAGTATTTCAGAGGCATTTAACTTGCGTTTCCCACGCGCACCTGCACATATCCTGGTGCGTGCGAATGCAGTGACGGCTATTGCATTTGCACCGAACCAGAAACGTTGACTGTGACGTTCTCTTTGCCTGCCTCAACGGGCACAGGATCGGACATCTGCATCTTGGATGACATCGCCGCAACACCCATATTGGCCCGCTGCATACGTGGCTCATATGCACCATCCTGACTGCTGACACTCACTTCACGCAAGGTGTAATTGCTGAAACCAAACTGTTTGACCAAGGAAGCGGCACGCTGCTTAAAGTTATCTATTGCCTGGTTTTGCGCTTGTGCATGTACTTTTTCACGCCCCTCCTTGGACAAGCCAAAGCCCACGCTCGAGACAGTCATATCGTTGACCTGCGACGCCGCCTGACTGATGCGCGTAAAGTCTTTTCCTTCAAGCACGATCTCCGCCCGGCCTTGCCAGCCTTTGATCTTGCCGTCGTTGCCATGGCGCGGATACACACCAAAGCTGCCGCTGCGAACCTGCAACTCATTGCCGTGGGCTTGTGGTTTCAAGCTGCGCATGGCGGCATCCACCACCTGCTGCAATTGCTTTTGCACGGCAGTTGCATCATTGCCGTCACGCGACGTGGACAAATTCATTTGCAGCCAGTCCTGATTGACTTGCACATTTCCGCTCGCTGAAAGCTGGACCACATTGCGCAAAATCTCGGAGCTTTGCGCATGGGCTGCCCCGATACCAGCAGTTAGAAGCAATACACCCAGGGCATGGCGCAAAAAGACTGCTTCCTTTTTATGAAACTGCATACAGGGATTCCTTTCTGGGGTGAAAATGCATAAGAGATAAGTGCGCGCAAACACTGGCGCTGCAACGTCAGATAAGACCGCCTAGAAACGACAGGTGTTCCCCTCTTTTTGGAAAGACATGTAACACTGTGTCAAACCTGAGCTAAAACGGGAATTTTTTGCGCCAAGCTGGTCAGAATTAGCTCTGTTACATATTGGACAAGGGGTGAATCCATGGTCACAACCAACAACAATCGCACTGACAAGATCCTTGTGGTGGACGACGACGCACGTATCCGTGATTTGCTGCGCCGCTATCTGACACAAGAAGGTTTTGAGGTGATGATTGCCGAAGACGGCAAAGCACTCAACCGCATTTTGCTGCGTGAGACCGTCGACTTGATCGTGCTGGACTTGATGATGCCCGGTGAAGACGGTCTGTCTATCTGCCGTCGTCTGCGCTCGGCCAATGACCGTACCCCCATCATCATGCTCACCGCCAAGGGAGAAGATGTGGATCGCATCGTGGGCCTGGAAGTTGGCGCCGATGACTACCTGGGCAAGCCCTTTAATCCGCGCGAATTGCTGGCACGCATCCACGCTGTATTGCGCCGCCGCCCTCCCGCAGAAGCGCCTGGCGCACCATCTGGCGACAATGAAGTTGTAAGCTTTGGGCCCTTCACGTTTGACCTGGGCACCCGTGTGCTGCAAAAGAGTGGTGAAGAGCTACCGCTGACCACTGGCGAGTTCGCCATGCTCAAGGCTTTGGTTCGTCACCCGCGCCAGCCACTTTCGCGTGAAAAGCTGGCTTTGTTGGCCCGTGGTCGTGAATTTGAGCCTTTCGACCGCAGTTTAGACGTGCAGGTTTCTCGCCTGCGCAAACTGATTGAGGAGGATGCTGCGGCCCCACGATACATTCAAACGGTGTGGGGTGTCGGCTATGTATTCGTGCCCGATGGCAACAGCTAAATCCGGACAACACATTCAACTCGCCTAAGACAAAGGCGCCTTGCGCGCCCTTTTCCATGTTCCGCCCTTCCATGTTTGCAAGGGGCTCAAAAGCCCCCGGCGTTTCTGACGATTCAGGCGCACGCTCAGGCGTGAGCCTGAATCTTTTTTGGCGCACCTTTTTCTTGCTTGCCTTGTTACTGCTGGGCAGCATCCTGGCATGGCTGCAGACATTACGTGCGCTGGAGTTTGAGCCACGCACACTTCAAACTGCCCAGCAAATTGCCTCTCTGGTGAATTTGAGCCGCGCTGCGCTGCAGCACTCCGATTCCATCGCCCGTGTTTCGCTGATTAAAACCATGGCCGACCAAGAGGGCGTGCGTATTCAGCCTCGCGAACCTAGCGACACTTTCGAAGTACTACCTCCTACCCAGCTCAATCAGCGATTGGAGGAGTTGCTGACCTCTCGCCTGGGTGAAGACACTATCCTGGCAAGCAGCGTCAACGATGAAGAAGGTTTGTGGGTGAGCTTTACCATCGATGAGGATCCCAACTGGATATTGCTGGACAAATCCCGCTATGTGACTGCCAGCAGCCAGACTTGGATCATTTGGCTGTGCACCGCAGGCCTGCTGTCCCTGGCCGGCGCGGCGGTTATTGCACGCCTCATCAATCGCCCTCTCAAACAGTTGAGCTATGCGGCCAACCGCGTGCGTGATGGCGACTTCGCTGCCAGCCATCTCGACGAGGAAGCGGTCACCAGTGAAATTCGTGAAGTGAATATCGGTTTTAACCGCATGGCTCAGAAACTCGGCAAGCTGGAGCAAGAGCGCGCTGTGATGCTGGCGGGCATCTCGCACGACCTGCGCACGCCGTTGGCACGCTTGCGGCTGGAAACTGAAATGAGTGTGAACGATGACATTGCACGTGAACACATGGTTGCGGACATCGTTCAACTCGACGCCACGATTGACAAATTCCTGGACTACGCACGCCCGGACCATGTTTCACTCACTGTGGTGAACCTACAAGCTGTGGTGGCATCTTGCGTCTATGCCGTGCAAAATCACCGTGAGCTGCAAATCACGATGTCCATTCCTGATGACATCTACGTAATGGCCGATGAGGTGGAGTTAGCGCGCGTCATTTCCAATCTGCTGGAGAACGCCCGTCGCTACGGAAAAACCGTGGACACAGACACCGCCCACGTCGACATCAATATCAAAACTCGTGAGAACTCGGTCTTGATGCGCATCCGCGATCACGGCACTGGCGTGCCTGCCGAGCAATTGGCCAACCTCACTCAACCCTTCTTCCGAGGCGACTCTGCCCGTACAGCAGCAGCAGGCGCGGGATTGGGACTGTCTATCGTGGACAAAACCGTTCAGCGCATGGGCGGCATTTTCTCCATCACCAACGCCAGCGGTGGTGGTCTGGCCTCCAACATCCAGCTGCAGCGCGTCACCAATGTGCCGGATGGACAGGATCCACAGCACCGCTTGCAACGCCCTCAAGTCAAAAGGCAACAGCCCCCAAGTACAGCTTAAGTCCACAGATAAGCCTTGCATGCATCCGCTGCAAGGCTTTTTTATGGGCTTGATGAGTCACACTGCCTGCCTTGCCCGTTATGCTTAACCGCTGACTGCAGGATTGATTAATCCGCTTTCTTGTAGATCAGGGCTGCAGCATTGGCCTCCATGGCCAGCAACTCTCCCACAGGGCCCATTTTCTCGGCCGTCTTGGCTTTCACATTGACTTGGTCTTCAGCAATTGCCAAAGCCTCGGCAATGCGCTTTTGCATGGCCGGAATGTACGGTGCCAGCTTGGGCTTTTGTGCAATCACAGTGCTGTCGATATTGCCAAACTCCCAGCCCTTTTCCCGTACTCGCCGTGCAGCCTCCTGCAGCAGCACAAAAGAATCAGCGCCTTTAAACTCCACCGCCGTATCCGGAAAGTGACGTCCAATGTCGCCCAGACCCGCTGCACCCAAAATGGCATCGGTGATGGCGTGCAGCAGCACATCGGCATCCGAATGCCCCAACAAGCCTTTGTCATGCGGGATCTCAACGCCACCGATGATGAGCTTGCGCCCTTCTACCAATGCATGGGTATCCCAGCCTTCACCAATACGAAAATTCATGGTTCTTCCCGCTCGGCCCTTTCAGGCACGCAGTCACAAGTGATTCATTAAAAAAAGGGATTGCCTGTGGGTTGCGCGTTATCGCGCTTACCCTGAAAACGTGCCAAGGTGCCATTTGCTGCGCGCTGCGTCAGCACCGCCTCTGCCAAGGCGAAGTCATCTGGATAGGTCACCTTGAAATTTTGTGCCCCACCAGGCACCAGCTTTGGTCGGTGCCCCATGGCCTCCATGGCACTGGCTTCGTCGGTCGCCGCTGCGCCCATCCGAGACAAAGCATCCAACAACACTCCGAGACGAAACATCTGCGGCGTTTGCGCCAGCCATTTGTCGCTGCGATCCACCGTGGCTGCCACACGCACTCCAGAAGAGCCTGTCACCGCAGTTTTCAATGTGTCTGGCAATTTGTGCGCCAGCAGGCCACCCACACTGTCGTTTTCGCATTCAGCCAGCAGCAGCTCGATTTGCTCGCTGGTGACCAGACACCGGGCTGCATCGTGCACCAGCACCCAATCGTGCTGCGAAGCGCCACGCGCCAACAAGACTTTGAGCCCGCCCATCACGGTATCAGCCCGGGTAGCGCCACCGCACGGCACATGCCACCACATGGGGCTGCTGTATCCATCAAGAAAGCGATCATTGGGTGCCACTGCCACCAATGTCCCGGCCAGACGTTGCACCCCGGCAAAGGCTGCCAGCGTATGCAACACCAATGGCTGGCCCGCTACGGGGTGATACTGTTTGGGTAAATCCGGTGTGAGTGCCCCGGGTGGAATGGCTCGCGTGCCGACACCGGCGCACGGAATCAATCCCCAGAAACGACCCTGCGGTAAACCAGGCGCTTTTGCAGCAGCAAGCAAGTCTGTCATGTGCGGCATTCTAAAATCCCCTGCTTGGCGCCCGCCACATCGGTGCACATTTCCGCGTTCTTTTGCGGGCTGCACATTGCATTCCGACACCCTGGTGCGGCATCGCTGCCCACCCTATCAGGATTTTCTGGTTCCATGGATCTGCCCAAACTCACGCCCGGTAAACGTTTTTCCTTGCCTACGCCCGTTGGCAGCGCTGATGCGCTGCTGCTAGCACGTCTGGCTGCGCGTGAGAAAGCGGCAGGTCGCATCACTGCCATCGTTACCGCTGACGCCAGCGATGCCCAGCGCCTGATTGATGAAATGGCGTTCTTTGCACCGCAACTTCGCTGCGCCCTCTTCCCGGATTGGGAAACTCTGCCTTACGACACGTTCTCCCCGCACCAGGATCTGATCAGCGAACGGTTGGCCACCTTGTGGCGCATCCGCGAGCGCGACCGCGCGCAAGGCGCAGATGTGGTGCTCGTGCCTGCCAGCACCGCACTCTACCGCCTGGCCCCCCCAGCTTTTTTGGCGGGTTATACCTTTGGGTTCAAACAGGGACAGAAGCTCGACGAAGCCAAGCTCAAAGCCCAGCTCACGCTGGCGGGCTACCAGCATGTATCGCAAGTGGTCAGCCACGGTGAATATGCCGTGCGCGGCGGCTTGATCGATTTGTTCCCCATGGGCTCGGATGTGCCTTTCCGGGTGGACCTGTTTGACGACGAGATTGACTCCATCCGCATCTTCGACCCAGACAACCAGCGCAGCCTGGACACAGTGCAGGAAGTGCGCCTGTTGCCGGGGCGAGAGTTCCCCATGGACGAAGCCGCGCGCACCAAGTTCCGTCACCGCTGGCGCGAGTTGCTGGAGGGAGATCCCACACGCAGCCGCATCTACAAAGACATGGGTGCGGGTGTGGCCACCGCTGGTATCGAGTACTACCTGCCACTGTTCTTTGATGAAACCGCAACGGTGTTCGACTATCTGGGCGATGCAGCCACTCTGGTTTTGCATGGAGACCTGGAAGCGGCCTTCCTACGATTTTGGCAAGACACCAAAGAACGCTACCGGCTGGTGCAAGGCGACCCAGAGCGACCCGCACTGCCCCCAGAAACCCTATTCCTGAGTGCCGAGCAGTTCTACGGCATTGCCAAGCCGCATCCCCAGCTGGCGCTACGTCCCGGCGTGGACGATGTGCAAGACAGCGCCATCTTCCAGAAACTGCCTGACTTGTCTGTGATGCGCGGCGCCGAAGAACCCCTGCAGCGCCTGCAGCAGCATGTACACAACGCCAAGCGGCGCGTGCTGGTGCTGGCCGAAAGTGATGGCCGCCGTGAAAGCCTTCTGGACTTTTTGCGCTCTTCGCAGCTGAATCCGCCTGCATTTGACTCGCTGTTCGAGTTTCAAAGCACCGCACACGAGCCCATAGGCATTGCCACTTCGAGTCTGATGCGCGGCTTTGCGTGGATCGAAGCCGGCATCGACTTTGTCACCGAAACCGAACTGTTCTCCAGTTCAGGCACCACCCGCCGCCGTAAAAAGCAGGAGCAGGTCAGCGATGTCGATGCGCTAATCAAAGACCTGTCGGAACTGAAGGTGGGCGACCCGGTGGTGCACAGCCAGCACGGCATTGGGCGCTACCACGGCCTTATCAACATGGACGTTGGCCAGAAAAACGAAGATGGCACGCCCGCGCTGCAAGAGTTCCTGCATCTGGAATACGCCAAGGATGCGGTGCTGTATGTGCCCGTCAGCCAGTTGCACCATATCAGCCGGTACACCGGTGTGACTCCAGAATCTGCCCCGCTGCACAACCTGGGCGGCAGCCAGTGGGAAAAGGCCAAACGCAAGGCCGCCGAGCAGGTGCGCGATGCGGCTGCCGAGCTGCTCAACATTTATGCACGCCGTGCCGCACGCCAGGGCCATGCCTTCCGATTAAGCCCCCAGGACTACGAGCAGTTCGCGCAGGACTTCGGCTTTGAGGAAACAGCCGACCAGAAGGCTGCCATCCACGCAGTCATCCATGACATGGTCAGCCCCCAACCCATGGACCGACTGGTCTGCGGTGATGTGGGTTTTGGCAAGACTGAAGTTGCCCTGCGCGCCGCTTTTGTGGCTGCCATGGGTGGCAAGCAAGTGGCTTTTCTGGCCCCCACCACACTGCTGGCCGAGCAGCACTATCAAACACTGATTGACCGTTTTTCCAAGTGGCCGGTGCGCGTGGCCGAGGTTTCACGCTTTCGCACCACCAAAGAAGTCAATGCGGCCCTGCAAGGCTTGGGTGAAGGATCGGTCGATATCGTGGTCGGCACCCACAAACTGCTGTCCAGTTCGGTCAAGTTCAAAGACCTGGGGCTGCTCATCATTGACGAAGAGCACCGCTTTGGCGTGCGCCACAAAGAGGCTATGAAGGCCATGCGCGCGGAGGTGGATGTGCTGACGCTCACGGCCACCCCCATTCCGCGCACCATGGGCATGGCACTGGAGGGTCTGCGTGACCTGTCCGTGATTGCCACAGCACCACAGCGACGACTGGCCATCAAAACCTTTGTGCGCTCGGAAAGCCAGGGCGTGATCCGTGAAGCCGTGCTGCGCGAACTCAAACGCGGCGGTCAGGTTTACTTCCTCCACAACGAGGTGGAGACAATTGAAAACCGCCGCCAGGCTTTGGAGGAAATCCTGCCTGAAGCCCGAATCGCCGTCGCCCACGGACAGATGCCTGAGCGCGAGCTGGAACGTGTGATGCGTGACTTTGTGGCCCAGCGCTTCAATATCTTGCTGTGCTCCACCATCATTGAAACCGGCATTGACGTGCCATCCGCCAACACCATCGTCATCAGCCGCGCGGACAAGTTCGGGCTGGCACAACTGCACCAGCTGCGTGGTCGTGTGGGCCGCAGCCATCACCAAGCGTATGCCTACCTGATGGTGCCGGATGTGGAAAGTCTGACCAAGCAAGCCCAACAACGCCTGGAGGCCATCCAGCAAATGGAAGAGCTGGGCAGCGGTTTTTATCTGGCCATGCACGATCTGGAAATTCGCGGAGCTGGCGAGGTGCTGGGTGAAAACCAGAGCGGCAATATGATGGAAATCGGCTTCCAACTCTACAACGAGATGCTGGCAGAAGCCGTGCGCAGTTTGAAGAATGGCAAAGAGCCCGACCTGCTCTCGCCCATGTCGGCCACCACTGAAATCAATCTGCACGCTCCCGCTCTGCTGCCTAATGACTACTGCGGTGATGTGCATCTGCGCCTTTCGTTCTACAAAAAGCTGGCTACTGCCAAAACCTCGGACCAGATCGACAACCTGCTGGAAGAAATTGTTGATCGCTTTGGCAAGCTGCCTGCACAGGCGCAGACACTGATCGACACGCACCGCCTGCGCGTGCTGTCCGAGCCCTATGGCGTAATCAAGGTGGATGCAGCGCCAGGTGTCATCAACATCACCTTCAAGCCCAATCCACCGATTGAGCCGATGCAGATCATCAGTCTGATACAGAAGAACAAGCACATCAAGCTGGCAGGCAATGACAAGCTGCGCATCGAACGCGAGCTTCCAGATCCCAAGGCGCGAGCACAGTTGGTGCGTGATGTGCTGCGCAGTCTGGGCCAGCCCAATAAGGCTTGAGGTAAATCAGTCGCCGTCTGCACAAGCAGGTAGCCAAGATCAGGGAGCGCACGCACAATCTCTGCATGCTGGAATTCACCCTGCTCCTGCTTGCTCTTGCAACAGCATTGCTGATGCGGCCATGGCGCCTGCTCGGCAACCGCAAAGCTCTTGTCACCCCAAACCATGGTGATAGTTCTCCACTGTGGACGCCACTGCTCGCCACCCTGGTGGTACTTCCCTGGCTGTGGGCCCTGCCCACACTGCATCAGATGCCACTGCAACTGCAATGGTCCGGTGCATGCCTGATCATGCTTTGCTTAGGCTGGCCTCTGGCTGTGCCAGCTTTGTGTGCGGTGGGTGCCATAGCCTGGGCACTCTCGCCTAACTTGTCAGCTACAGAAGCCATGCGCATGGTGGTGTGGCACGGCCTGGTACCTGCAAGCCTGGCGATGCTGTGGGGAGCGCTGCTGCGCCGCTGGTTGGGCACCCGTGTGTTTGTCTACATCTTTGGACGCGGCTTTGTCGGAACCGTAGTCAGTTTGTTTGCTGCAGGCCTGATGTCTGCGTCTTTGGGCCACACTTTGCCGGGCGTGAATGAGGACCTTTCCACTATTGCCCACTGGCTGATGGCCTGGGGAGATGCCGTCGTCACCGGCATGATGTGTGCTGTGTTTGTCGCTTACAAACCGCAATGGCTGGCAACCTGGTCGGACGATCTGTATCTCTACGGAAAAAAATGAGCGCAGCTTGCTCCCGCACATGCAGTCCGGTTCACCGCCTTGGGCACAGCCTTAGAATAAGCACTCTTTAGAAAGAACCGTCATGGCCATGGCCGTGGCCATGAAAGGCTTTCATTCTTGCAACCAACGGTGGTGAAGATGAGCAAGCCTTTCATTTCTCTATGCCCGGAGATCACGCGGGCCAATGCGCTGGATTTGATGGACTGGATGGAAGACGAAAATGTCACCCGCCATCTGAGTGATTCACGCCACGTTTCCCGTTTCATTGAACAAGCTGTGGGTCGGGTGCAATTGCCGGTCCTGACTCATCTCTTCAATCAGGGTGGCCGCTTTTTCATGGCCTACGACCGCCACGACAAGCCTGTGGGATTCGTTCGCCTCATCAAAACAGGGACAGACTGTGAAATCGTCCTCGTCGTTGGTGACCGTGAAAAATGGGGGCGCAAGCTTGGCAGCAGTGCCTTGCATGAAGGCATGAAGCTCGCCTTCTTTGACATGCGTGCCGAAAAGCTCATTGCCAAAATCCACCCAGACAACACACGATCGCTGAAAGCTTTTCTGCGCTGTGGCTTCCAGCTTGAAGGGGAAACGGCCACGATCAAGTCCTATGCGATGACCTCAGACCGCTATCTCCAGCGATTGCGCGAAGGTATTGCCGGAGACAGCTATGAAAAAATCCACATTACCGAAATCGATCAGGCACGGCTCAGAAATCTGATCATGCACGAGCAAGGCCCGGACGTTGTCGAGCTGGAGCACGAGATTGAGCGGGCCGTCATCGTTGACGCACAACAGGTGGCAAGCGATGTAGTCACAATGAACACAAGAGCCTTGCTGCGCCTTGACGACGAGAAAGTGGAAGTGAATCTGGTCTACCCCCAAGATGCCGATGGCAGCCCTGGAAAGCTGTCGATTTGCTCCGACATTGGCACCGCCATTCTGGGCTACAAGGAAGGCGACGCCATCGACTGGCGCGTGCCAGATCGCACCTGCCACATTCGGATTGAGAAAGTGCTTTATCAGCCAGAGGCGGCGGGTGACTTTCATTTATAAGTGTGCTGCACCAATCGCCACTCGTTGAAACGGGACACTACACGCGCAAAGCTGAGCGTACGATGAAACAGCAAGCGTGTAGTTTGTGTAGTTTGTTCTCTCAATGGCTGAACCTCTCGCAAAGCTTGGGCTGCATTGGCTCATGTTGGCCTGCACAGCCGCGCTACATGCGGATGTCCGCCTACTCCAGCGGGAATCATTCGTTGCCAGGCTTTTCAAGCACAAGCTCCCAGAGTGCTTTGGCCTGCACATACTTGTTGGTAATGATGTGTTCCCGCGACAGCACGCGCCAATCCTTTGCAAACAGACGCTCTAGCGCGTCCTCATCAAAAAAGCGCTTCATCTGTTTTTGTGCTGCGTAAAAGTTTGCTTCGACTTGCAATCCCGTGCCAGCACCGAAATTGTGATCATCTGTGGCATTCACTCTGCAAAGCAAGAGTCCTCCCGGCAAAAGACTGAACCTGATTTTTTGAATGATGGCTTGGGTTTGTTCCCAGCTGAAGTAATGCAGCGAAAGACTTGCCACAATCACGGCAAACTTCGGCAAGTTCTGGGGAAATGCGGTGCGAATATCTCTGCATTCAACATCTGCCTTGGGTGCACGCATTTTGGTCATGGCTACACACGTCGGTTGCATATCGAAAGCCAATACATTCAAGCCTGCATTCACCAAGGTGACTGTGTCGTCACCATAGCCACACCCCATCTCAAGGACTGGGGCATGTTGGCTGCGCTCTACAACCAGCGGCAGCCAACGCTCAAGCCAGGGGTCTGCAAACATAAGGTGTGAAGAGTTGCAAGACAAGGTGGCAGGAGTCATCCACCATGAGGGGGAATGCGATAACTGGTGGTGATTTTCTGCTCTGCACTTTGCAACCTCTTCTTGAGCCATTGCCACCAGCACACAACGCCATGTTCTGCCCTGGCAGTGTGGTGAGCCTTTTGGCCGTCAACTGACTGTGGCGTGTGCGTGTGCACGCATTCAGACTTTTTGCTTCTTTCTTTTTTAAACATGCAAGCATGCTCGCATCTGCCATAACATCCGTAAAGTTGAATTCAATGAATATTTAATTCAGAAAATCTGATGCGAAATCTCAATCTTGATCAGCTGCAAACGCTGGTTGCCATTGCCGATTTAGGCACCTTGGCCGCCGCCGCACAAGCACTGCACCTCGCACCACCCACTATCAGCCTGCACCTCAAAGAGCTGGAATCTCGCTTCGAGACACAGCTACTTGTTCGAAGCAGAAAGAAAGTGGAACTGACCGCCACTGGTGCCATGCTCGTTCAGGAAGGACGCAAACTCCTGTCAGCAAGTGATGCACTCGCTGATCAGGTTCGACGCTACAGTCTCGGCCTGACAGGCCTTGTCAGCATCGGCCTTTCTGCTGGTGTTGACACACAGTTGTTGCCGCGCGTACTTGACCGTCTCGCGTCACAGTGCCCAGAAATTGAAATTCGGCTGGAAGTCCTGAGCTCTGCAACTGCCCTGCAACGGATCAGCGCTGGCACTCTGGAACTCGGCATCATCGCCCTTGAACGCTATGGTGCAGACACTGACGTGCGTATTGATGTGTGGCGAGAAGACACTGTGGTGGCGGTGCTCCCTGGTGATTGGGAGATTCCCGATGTAATCACACCTCAGTGGCTTTCTCAACAACGATGGGCCAGTTTTGCACCAGAAAGCCAGCTGCACCGATTGATTTCCAAATGGTTTGGACTTGCTGGATATCATTCCCGGCCATATCTGAGCATCAGTTATCCAGGCGCATTGAAGAGTTTGGCCCTGGCAAAACAAAGCGCTGTACTTCTGCCTAGCCAGGAAGTGGAAGATCTTCGAGCTTCCACGGAAGTCACTATTCGTCAGCTCGCTCCATTACTCATGCGTCCGATGGCTCTTGCTTACAGACACACGGCAGCCCCGCAGTCACCGGTAGCCTCCGTCTTAAAGGTTTTGAAACAGTTTTCGCAACACTGACACTACCCTGCCGATTGATGCCAGCCAGCGGTGGAACCCCACAGAACTTGCTCTTTTGAGGTGAATGCCGCGACTACGCAGTGAGCGCCACCGAACTCTTCAGCCATTCTTCCTAAACCGCCGATAATTAGCCCCCAGCCGATGCCACCAATGTGTGGCACGAACTGATCGCCCTCTCAACGTTTGCACCGTCCATGCCTGCTTCTACCGAATTTGCCCCTGGCCTAACCATTCAGAACATCCCAGCGCCTCAAAAGCTCAGAGATTACAAACTGATTGCTTTTGATATGGACTCCACGCTGATCACCATTGAGTGCATTGATGAAATTGCCGATGCCACAGGCAAGAAGGCCGAAGTGGCAGCTATCACGGAAGCCACGATGCGCGGTGAAATCACCGACTTCAAAGACAGCCTGCGCCAACGCGTGGGCAAGCTGGTGGGTGTGACTGAAACCGACATGCAGCGCGTGCTGGCTGAGCGCCTGCAACTGTCTCCAGGCGCAGAAACATTGGTGCAAACAGCCAAGGCTGCTGGCTTGAAAGTGCTGCTGGTTTCTGGTGGATTCACCTTCTTCGCCGAACATGTGCGCGAACTGCTGGGTATCGACTATGTACGAGCCAACGTGCTTGAGATGGACGGTGGAGTGCTGACCGGAGGGTTGGTCGAACAAGCCTGGGGAGACATCTGCGATGGTGCAGAAAAGCGACGCACCTTGTTGGAAGTCGCTAGCCTGTTGGGTATTTCCGCTGAGCAATGCATTGCCGTCGGCGATGGCAGCAACGATATTCCCATGATGCAGGCTGCCGGCCTGTCGGTAGCCTACCATGCCAAGCCTCGCGTCCGTGCGGAAGCCAAGGTTTGCATCAATGAAGGCGGCTTGGACCGATTGCTGGAAATCCTGAAATAAGTACCTCCGCAGCTTCAGCCCAAGGCGGCAGACGCAAGAAATATAAGGACTTTCCATGAATTCACACGGAAGTCCTTTGTTTTCAAGCGTTTGCCGCTCTTTTTTTGATTGAGCGGCTCCATCAATCCTTAAAATGTCTGCCTCACACCTATAAAGCCAACATATCAACGTGTGCGCCCTGCGCGGCAAGCTTTACCCGTGCTTTACGGGAACCCAGGCTTGCAAAGCGCACTCCTATCCCCCATGTAATCTTCAACAGCACGCATTTGTGCGTTCTGCGGTCATTACATGACTTCTGTTGATTGATCTCCTTTTTTCAGGAACCTCAGTGAAAACATCTTTTCGCACCACCGCTTCTGTGATCGCCGTAACTATTGCCGCCATGGCTGCGCCTTCGTTGGCCCACGCCAAGCGCATGGGTGGTGGCAAGTCGGTGCGCCCCGCTGCCATCAACAAGGCACCGGCCAAGCCCGCGACTCCCGCAGCACCAACTGCTGTTGCCAAGCCCGCCACGCCTGCTACTCCAGCCACCCCTGCAGCTACGCCTGCTGCTGCAGCTCCCGCGGCTGCACCCGCTGCCGTTGCAGCACGTCCTGCAGGCTCCGGCCTGATGGGCACCATGGCCGCCACTGCAGCTGGTGCCGTAGTTGGTACTGTGGCAGGCAACGCCATCGCTGGCGCGTTCAGTGGTGACGATAAGGCCGCTGCTGAAGCGGAAGCCAAAGCCAAGGCTGAAGCCGAAGCCAAGGCTGCCGAAGCAGAAGCGGCCGAACTGCAAAAGAAGCTGGATGAAGCCAAGGCGAAGGCCGAAGCTGCACGCGCTGCTGCACTGTAATTCAGCCTAAAATCGATAAGACAACGCCCCGCTGGCATGCCAGCGGGGCGTTGTTGTTTTTAGCGCTGTTGTTTGAGTGGCTCCAGCAAGCTGCGCAGGCCATTGTGATCCAGCTCATGCATCAGCAGCAGCAAATCTCCAATCTGCCCTTTGGGAAAGCCCTCCCGTCCGAACCAGGCCAGATAGTTGCCCGGCAAATCACAAATAAGTTGGTCTTTGTGCTTCCCAAAAGGCATACGGATGGTGACCAATTTCTCCAGATCTTCAGCTTGCATGGCACACCTGAGCATCAGTATCTTGCATAAAAACCACTTTCTTTATAACCAAATTACCATTCTGTTGATACAAGTCGGTGCCACACCGCTAAACTTGCGCCAATCCCTGCTGCAGCCAATCAGGCTGACAGGGTTGGATGCAAAAACGCATTTTCTCTGTCACAGGAACTGAATCCATCATGTTGAAGAAGACTCTGACTGCCGTAGCCATCGCCACTTTGGCGCTTTCTGCCCACGCCGCCGACGTACTCAAGGTAGCTGCCACCGCTGTGCCTCATGCCGAAATCTTGAACTTCATCAAGCCCCAGTTGAAGGCCGAAGGCTTGGAGCTGCAAGTGCGGGAGTTCAGCGACTACGTGCAACCCAACGCTGCTGTGGAAGACAAACAGCTGGATGCCAACTTCTTCCAGCACCAGCCTTATCTGGACAGCTACAACAAGGACCGCAAGACCAGCTTGGTGCAAGTGCCCAATGGCAAAGTGCACGTTGAGCCTTTTGGAGCCTACTCCAACAAGATCAAGAACGTGGCGGATCTGAAGAACGGTGCTACCGTGGCCATTCCCAACGATCCATCCAATGGCGGCCGTGCATTGCTGCTGCTGGCCAAGCAAGGCCTGATCGAGTTGAAAGACCCCAACAACCTGAGCGCTACCGCGTTGGATGTGGTGAAAAACCCCAAGAAGCTGAAGTTCAAGGAGCTGGAAGCGCCTTTGCTGCCACGCGCCTTGGCTGACGTGGACCTGGCTCTGATCAACACCAACTACGCCATCGAAGCCAAGCTCAACCCCACCAAGGATGCGCTGTTCATTGAAAATGCAGACTCGCCTTACACCAACATCGTGGCTGCACGTAAAGATCGCGCTGATGGTGCAGACATTGCCAAGCTGATGAAGGCTCTGCACTCGGCTGAGACCAAAAAATTCATCGAAGAAAAATACAAGGGAGCAGTAGTCCCTGCGTTCTAAGCTTTGTACCCAATGTTGGCAAACTGCCAGCCACTCCTCAAGAGCGCTACTTCGGTAGCGCTTTTTTTATTGTTTCGCTTGATTTCGACATCTGTGTCTGCAAGCACCGAGACAGTCGCCAATACCTAGCAAACTGAATCAGAATCGGGTACAGAAAAACAGCCATGCACTCTATCTCCGATCACTTCCGCTTTTGCCGCTATCCCCGTCTCCACACAAAAACTGGCAATGCAAGACTGCACTGCAGGCAGGCCTACTCTCAAAGAAAAAAGAAAAGCCCGAGGCACTGACTGCGGGCTTTTTTAGGGTCACTTTACGCGGCTATGCACGCTGAGGCAAGCCTTGCCACACCCAATAAGCCAACACCAGCATCATGATGCCCGTGACACCATCCAGCACCCGCCACGCTATTGGTTTGGCAAACAGGCTACGCATGCGCTGGGCTGCAAAACTGAGCAATGCAAACCAGATCAAGCTGGCACAAGCTGCGCCAAAGACAAACATCCACTTCAGATGCCCTTCCTGGCGTGCACCGATAGAGCCCACCAGCACCACAGTATCCAGATAGACATGGGGATTGAGCAGTGTGATCACAGCCAAAGCACTGATGACGCCCAGCAAACCTCGAGGCGCCACCTGCGAGCGATCCACCACGATGGACGCATCGGGGGCTGCCCACATGCGCCATAACGCAAAACTACCGTAACCCAGTAAAAACAATACTCCCCCCCAACCTAGCCACAACGCCACATCCGGCTGACTGCTCAACAGTTGCGCCATGCCAGCCACGCCCAAGGCAATCAAAATGGCATCAGAGACCACGCACCACGCTATACAGGCACGCACGTGCTGACCTTGTACGGCCTGACGCAGCACATACAGGTTCTGTGCGCCGATAGAGATGATGAGCGACAGGCACACGGTAAAACCGGCCAGCCATGAAGTAGTAATGTTTGCAGTCCACATTCCCCCAATTTTCAAAGACAGAACAACATAAGTAAAATTAAACAATCTCAATTGAATTAAGTTTTACTACATGCTCGATTACGCCGGACTGGAAGCATTAGCCGCTGTGCTGCGCGAGGGCAGCTTTGATCGTGCAGCCCGCAAGCTGCACGTCACACCATCAGCAATCTCGCAGCGCATCAAGCTGCTGGAAGAGCGTGTGGGACAGGTACTGGTCATGCGTGGCACTCCAAGTACAGGCACCGAAGCCGGCCGTCGCCTGTGTTTGCATGTGGAGCAGGTGGCCTTGCTGGAAAATGAGCTGCGCCGCAACAATCCCGAACTCGTACCTGAAGGCCAGGTGGCCCGTCCCACCCTCAAGCTGGCAGTGAATGCCGATTCACTCAACAGCTGGTTTGTGGATGCCATGGCTGCGTTTACCCAGGGAGGCAATGAACTGCTGGACATCAGCATTGACGACCAGGACCACACGGCAAAGCGCATCAAAGAAGGTGATGTGATGGCCGCAGTGACAGCTTCGTCCAGCCACATCACAGGCTGCAACATCTGGCCATTGGCCAATATGCACTACGTGGCAGCGGCCAGCCCCTTATTCATCGAACGTCACTTTGGCGAAGCTGGAGTTAACGCCCAGACTTTGTCGCTTGCACCCATGCTGACTTATGACCGCAAAGATGCCATGCAGGACAAGTGGCTACACCAGCAAGGCGTAACCGCTCGACATTCACCACCGCGTCACTGGGTCCCGTCTGCTCACGCATTTGTGCGTGCCAGCCTGGAGGGAATGGCCTGGGGCATGCATCCCACCGTACTTATCAAGGAACATTTGGATGATGGGCGGCTGGTTGAACTGGTGCCTGACAGCGGCATTTCCGTTCCCCTTTACTGGGCCCATGCGCGCAATGCCCAAGCTGGTCTTGAGCGTTTGACCCAATGTGTGATCAATGCCGCTCAAGCATGGCTGGACCCCATTGATCCCAAAGATTGAGCAGCATTCACACCAAATAAAAAAGGGGCCTGAAGCCCCCTTTTTTATTTGCGTCGGCATTACTTTTTTTTAAGCAGGCCATTCGCTCAATGCCGCATCTTGCGCCCGGTCTCCAACACATTGAAATTTAGCAAATCTGTGGCCAGTACGGTCTCCCACATAAAGCAGCCCAAGGCCGCAATGAACGAGACGACGCCCGCCAGGAAGGAGAACACTGCCACCTGGTGCCCCTGCTCGGCCACCCAGGCCTGGCCTACAAACAAAAAGACGATCGTCAAACCGATCAAGAATCCGCACAACGTCAGCAAGCCAATCGACCAGTTGGCAATCCGGCCACGAGTACGCAGGTAATTGAGTTCACGCAAGCCTCGATCAATGAACTCTTCGTCCGTGCTGGATCGCACCCGTTCCTCCATGACCCGTGCGCGATCAATGATGCGTGCAAGCCGTCCGGCCACGGCGCTGATCATGCCAGCAACCGCCGTCAAAAAGAAAACAGGTGCTACCGCTAATTGCACACTGTGTGTGACGCTGGAAGGGTCAATCATCTGTCGTTGTCCAATGAAAACAAAAGTTTGATACCGCCTATCGGTAATGTGGTGATGGTATGCAAAAAAGTGGCCGGACCAGGCATCCAGACACTTGCTCTAGCGCAAAGTCGCTAGTTTGCATCTTTGATGTGTCGCAAACGGCCCTCCCAGTCCGCACGCGATAGTGGTACCAAATTTTTATCAACTCACGACTGATTGCGGAGGATGCTGGCTATGAAGATGCTCATCGATTTGATCTCTACCGATTACGGCCTGATGAGCCTGATCGTTATCGTGATCCTGATTGCCATGTGGATTTACTTCACCGTACTCTTCATGGGCAAGATCAACAAGAGCGGCACTGACGCCAGCAAGAAACCTCAAGCACCTGTCACAAAAAATTAGTCAGCATGCGCGTTGCTGCGCGAAATGTACAGGCGGCCTGCGAATTAGCAGGCCTTTTTTGTTTCCCGATGACTCCCGTGCTGCATTTCGCAGAACTGAGCTTCACGACATCGTTGACGTTGCCTGATGTGCCCATAATCGTATGCACCAGACCCGCGCGAAAGGCTGAAGCTTTGAAGCCATCCGCCATGTTTGCACGTCAAGTCTCCAGATGCGCTTCTACCAGCTCCTGGAACCAGTCCAAAAACACCGCCAATCTCCGTGAGCGCTGACGCCGGTGCGGATAGAGCAGCGACACTGCCATGGCGGCTGGTCGATAAGTGGGCATGACCTCTACCAGCTCTCCTGCGTCGAGCAGGTACTGGACGTCGAAACGAGGAATTTGAATCAGCCCCAAGCCCGCGCGGCAGCAGGCAATGTAACTCTCGGCGTTGTTCGTCACCACCTGACTGGGAACGGCCACGGCATGTTCGACGCCATCTCCGGACAGATACGCCCAGAGCGACCGGCGTCCGGTCGTGGAAGAAGCATAGCCCACCATCCGATGACCGGTGCCCAGATCATCGGGATGCTTTGGAATGCCCTGATCCTGCAAGTAGGCAGGACTGGCACAGTTGATCAGTCCAAGCTTGCCCAGGGGCCGAACGACAAGACTTGTGTTCTGCAAGGTGCCGACGCGCACCGCGCAATCGATACCTTCCTGCACGAGATCGACAGCGCGATCACTCGAACCGAGGATGAGCCGCAATCGCGGATGCCGTTGCAACAATGTCGGCAATGCCGGCGCAATCAGCCTGCGCGCGATGCGGCTGGGCACGTCGATCCGTAGTTGCCCCGACACCTGGCGCTGGCTGGTAGAGAACATCTGCTCGATGTTTTCCACATCGACCAACAGTTCGCGCACGCGTTCAAGCAACTGCACTCCGTCGGCACTCAGGCTAACCTGACGCGTGGTTCGATGCAGCAAGCGAGTCCCCACCTGTACCTCCAGCTGCTGGATGGCTGCTGAGACGGACGCGCGCGGCATTTCCAGCGCATGCGCCGCCTTGATGAAGCTGCCCATCTCAGCAACCTGAACGAAAATACGGTATTGATCAAATCTGTCCATCATCTTCCCTCAGGCACCACTCACTGCCCTGACTGGCTGAATTCGCTTCTCTGCGGTTCAACCGGCAAAGCCACCCTGTCGAGAAAGGGCTATTCTTCCGTCGAGGTCGAGCGTCAGCAAATTGTTGCGCAGGGAAGCCGGCCAAACAGCTAGACGATCACTTGGTGTCTCAGGCGTGATCGATTCAATGCTACCCGAGCCTCCAGTTCAGCAAAGTTGACCACCCACCACCGGGCCGCAGACGTCGCGACGGCAGCGGTCGTCCCATACGGTGCCATAGTCATCCACCCGCACCACATTGATGGGCTACGTTGGCTTCTGCATCGGACCGGACCTGATTCAGCCAATGCCTTGCCTACATTGGCAGAGGCTTCTGCAATGATCGCCGTTGAGCCAACGAATCGACGCACGCCGGTGTTTGTCGCCGAAGGGAATGTTTTCCGAACTTCTTGATGGGTGATAGCTACCATTTTCGGCAAATTCCTAGCCAATTAATTTTGGCTTGGTCTGCTGTACGCCTGTGGATGGCGCCGAAAGTTCGGCTCGCAGTTTGAAGCGAAAGGAGCACCCATCCGCAGGCAGTACACGTGACCATGGCCACGCCTGCCAACAAGTGCCTACTTTGTGGTGTAGCCGCCATTGATGAGGATGGTCTGTCCTGTGATCCACCATCCATCACTGACCAAATGGCGAATGAAGGGCACTACGTCCCCAATGTCGGTCAGGCCGGTCCTGCTGAACGGAGAGAGGGCTGCGGCCGTCTTGTGATAGGCCACCGCGTCGGGCCCTTCGGCCGGATAGAAGAACGGCGTATCCATCGGACCGGGGCCGACCGCCGTCACCGAGATACCGCGTGCACCGAATTCCTTGGCTGCCGCACGAGTAAAGTGCTCCACTGGCGCTTTGGTTCCAGCATAGGAAGAATAGAACGGCGTAAACGCCCCCAGCAGCGATGTGACCAGTGTCAGCACCTTGCCGTTCTCGTTAACGTGCTTGCCGGCTTCCTTGAGGAAGAAAAAGGCTGTTTTGCTATTGACTGCGGCCATCTCGTCATACTCGACTTCGCTAACCTCAATGATCGACTTCTTGAGCACCTTGCCGACGGTGTTGATCGCGATGTCCGGCTTGCCCACGACCGCAATAGCATCGGCAAACAGCTTCTCGACAGCGCCTGCGGTAGTTAGGTCACCCTGCAATGCCACGGCCTGCGCGCCGCAGTCCTGAATAGCGGCAACGGTCGCATCGGCCTCAGCTTTTGAGGAAGCGCTGTTGTAGTGGATGGCAACGGCCTTGGCGCCTTGCTCAGCCAGGTCACGCGCGATCAGGCCTCCGAGGTTCTTGGCACCTCCAGCAATGAGAACGACCTTGCCTTTGATGGAATGGTCTGCCATGGATATCTCCTTCATGGGTTGATGAATTCCCAGCATAGGAAGACAGAGGCAGCGGATAAAGTGCCCGTTTTTGGATGGATCATCCAGAAAATCAATCCAATCGATTTTCATTGGGCAGCATGGCCATACGCATCCAGCCCATCTCTGGCATCGTTTAAATCTCCAATCCACCACCCAACGGCAAATCCGCACGCCGGAGCATGGATACGCCAGGGCGATGCCGATGCGCTGGAAATGCGCCTGGAAAATACATCTCCGCTGCCTTCGCAACGTGCGCCACGCCTAGAGCCGGATGGGTGCGTACGCTGCCGAAACACATATTGCCCCATCAGGCCACCCTGCAAAAGCGCTGGTTTTGAAGGCACATCCGTATTGCAAGTCCCAAGCCTGTGGCCTGCGCAGGCACAATCACAGCATGTCCTTGCCTGCCAAGCCTGATACACAAAGTTCGCATGCTGAGCCGCCAGCCCCTCAGGTTGCGCGCCGCTGGTATATGCGTTGCTTGCTGCGAATTCTGGCCACGCTTTTTTTGGCCCTAGGCATTGCCGGCGTATTTATTCCTGGTTTACCCACCACAGTGTTTGTCTTGCTGGCAGGCTGGGCAGCCATGCGCAGCTCACCACGCTTGCACGCCTGGTTATGGAACCACACGCTGTTTGGCCCCATGTTGCAAAACTGGGCTGCTGGTGGCATCGTCAGCCGCCGGGCCAAGCGCAGTGCAGCTGCCATGATGGCTGTCTGCGCCGCCATTTTGTGGCTCACCCCCACTCCCATGTGGGTGCGCCTTCTGGCCTGCTCTTGTATGGCCGTGGTTTTGCTCTGGCTTTGGCATCGGCCCGAACCGGCATAAGCTTCGATTGCTCCACATTTTTGAGGCAACTTTCGAAAGCACCAAAAATCCATGTATATAATCTAGGTCTTGTTCCCTGATAGCTCAGTCGGTAGAGCGACGGACTGTTAATCCGCAGGTCCCTGGTTCGAGCCCAGGTCGGGGAGCCAACAAGATTTCTAGTTTTGCAACTGCAAAACTTACCGGTTATTCCCTGATAGCTCAGTCGGTAGAGCGACGGACTGTTAATCCGCAGGTCCCTGGTTCGAGCCCAGGTCGGGGAGCCAAAATTGTCGCCTTGCAATCAAAGATCAAGGCAATACCGAAATATTCCCTGATAGCTCAGTCGGTAGAGCGACGGACTGTTAATCCGCAGGTCCCTGGTTCGAGCCCAGGTCGGGGAGCCACATAAAAGCCAAGCATTCACATGCTTGGCTTTTCTATTTTCTGACTCATCTTTGGCTGACAGCTGACATTCGCTACTTACTGAAACATGGATCATCACAGGTGCAAGTTATGCTCACAGCAAAAACGGGACCTGCCATGGATAACCCCCCTTTCAGTCAGACCACACGCGATATCGCACGCCCCAAACACACTGCGTTGCCTCAACCTACACAATCGCACTCACCCGATTTGCTGGTGAAAAAAACGCTGGATGCCATGCCACACATGATTTGGTGGCAGCAAGGCGAACACACGTACTGCAATCATGCCTGGCAAGAGTGCATAGGCAACACATTGGTCAGTAACTGGCTACAACTGGTACATCCCGACGAAAGAGAAGCAACCCAGCATCGCTGGTTGCACAGCCATCAATCAGGCCTCGCTTTCAAAGCCGAAATACGCATGCAGCACAACACAGGCGAGTACCGCTGGGTTCTCGCTTTGAGCCATAGCCGCACAGGCTGCAATGCTCCCGTTGTGCTTTCATGCACCGATATTCACGATCAGGTGCTTGCCCAGGCCGCTCAGGCGGCAAATGCCAAATTGCAAAACAGCATGCTCGACGTCAGCGTGGATTGCATCAAGCTGATGCGCACCGATGGCACATTGAGCCATATGAACCGCTCAGGCTGCGCTGCGCTTGGCATTCCTGAAGGGGAGACGGGGTTTGGCATGAAGTGGCTGGACCTGCTTCCGGCCGATGTACGCCAGCGCGGGTTACGCGCTCTGCAAGCAGCACGCTCGGGAAAAAATGCGCGCTTTGCTGGCTACAGTGTGGCTGGGTCCTCCCACCAGCATTGGGACAACATTCTCACTCCCATGAAAGACGAGAATGGCAGCACGATCGGAATTTTGTGCGTCTCACGCGATGTGACATTGCAGCGCGAAGCAGAACGGCGCCTGCGCATCACTAGCGAGCGAGATGAGCTCACCGGGCTACCCAATCGCCGCGCATTCAATCGCCAGCTGCTCCAAAAGCTTCAAAAGGCACGCGACGAAAATCACAGCGTGGGCTTGATGCTGATCGACCTTGATCACTTCAAACACATCAACGACACGCTTGGCCACCCTGCCGGAGATCATTTGCTGCGCGTTTTGGCCAAGCGACTAGAAAATAGCATTGACCAAGAAGGACTTGTCGCTCGCCTGGGGGGGGATGAGTTCGCCGTTCTGATTCACGACACAGTCAACGAAAGCTCTTTGACTGCTGTTGCCCAGCGAGCACTCATACAAATCAATGCCCCGATTCATTACAACGGGAAAGTGATCAATGGGGGCATGAGCATCGGTTGCGCCATGTTTCCGCGCGATGCAGGAGATGCATCCAACCTCATGAAAAAGGCCGACACCGCACTCAATGACCTCAAGGCCGGAGGGCGTGGAGGCGTCCGCATCTTCCATGCAGACATGATGGCTGCTGCAGAGCGCACCGCAACCCAACTCAATTTGGCTCGGCAAATTGTCCGCGAAAACAATGTCCACGCATACTACCAACCCAAAGTACGCTTGGACAATGGCACGATTACGGGCTTTGAAGCCCTGCTGCGATGGCACAGCCCAACAGATGGACCACAGTCTCCTTGCACAGTGGAAGAAGCTTTTAGTGATTACGAGCTGGCCACCAAGCTTGCCGAACAGATACACGCACAGGTATTCAAGAACATCGCTGACTGGTTAGCTGCCGGCCTGCGCGTGGTTCCCGTATCCATCAATGCTTCACCTGTAGAGTTCCTGCGCGATGACTATGCCGAACGCTTGCTGCGACGTATGCAGCAACATGGAATTCCTGCACATTTGCTGGAAGTGGAAGTTACCGAGCACATGCTCGCCGACCGAGGCTCCGCCTTTGTATTGCGAGCATTGAATGTTCTCAAGCGGGCTGGGGTTCGCGTGGCACTGGATGATTTCGGAACAGGTCACTCCTCACTATCTCATCTGCGCGACTACCAGGTGAATGCTTTGAAAATCGATGGCGATTTCGTAAGCCGCATGGTGGATGAACATACCATCTGCGCCATCGTGCAGACGATTGCAGCACTAGGCCCCAAGCTGGGCCTTGAGGTGATTGCAGAAGGAGTGGAAACCGAGCAACAGCGTCAAATGCTGATGCATGCGGGCTGCGAAATTGCGCAAGGTTTTTTGTACAGCCCCGCCGTCAATGCCGAACAAGCCATACAACTCTTGAACCCGGTCATGCAAAGCATAGTCCTGCAGGACTGAGCGCATGAACGCCACAATGCAACGTTGACACAAAAAAGGGCTTCCTGCAAAGCCCCTGGAAACGTTTTATGCGTGTGCAGTGTTATGCAGCTCGCACAATACCCACGGCAGACTTGCCCTTGGGCAATACATGCTTGCTGCTTGATTCCAAACGCCCATGTTCTGCTGATGTGGGAGCGCCTTCGTACACAGGCTCCATCACATCAGCATCTTTCTGCCCTGCCTCCCAAAGCGCAATTTCCCCTTCCAGGCGTCGTGCACGCTCAGCGTACATCGCTGCAGAAGCTTGGTAGTTCTCTGCCGCAATCGTGTGTTCAAGCATGGCCATGCGCGCCTCTTCCAAGTAAGCGCGTGCACGACGGATGTAGCGGGGTTCTACGCCAAAAAGGCTCAAGGAAAACATGATTGGACCTCCTTCATCCGTATCTGTTAGGAGTTGCATCACATAATGCTCTCCAAAGACACTGACGTAACCATAGCGACTCAAGCGCCATGCTCTTGTCCCTCAAGGACAGTGATGACTGTAGGAGCGTTACGGCGCTTGAGGCAATTCAGTCATTACTTCGCACAAGCGCACAAAATATATTTTCTATAGCAAGAATGCAAGAGCCACCTTTGATTTGGCTAGAAGCTGAAGACGATTTCCCTCCTGTCTCCATGGCCTGGAATGACAGCACCCCCATGCCCGGCCTATTGGCGGCTGGAGGCACATTGGATGCTGCGCATTTACTAGCAGCTTACAAAAAAGGGATTTTTCCATGGTTCAGCCCAGGGCAGCCCAACCTGTGGTGGTCACCAGACCCTCGGATGGTGCTCAAGACTGCGGACTTTCGCTTGCATCCGTCCTTGCGCAAAACTCTGCGCAAGTTCGCGCACATGCCTGGTTATGAGGTGCGCATTGACACCAGTTTTCGCCAAGTGATGGAGCACTGCGCCAACACACCACGCGCAGGCCAGAATGGCACCTGGATTGTGCCCAGCATCATCGACGCCTACTGTGAGCTGCATAAGCAAGGTTGGGCACATTCTGTGGAAACATGGATCAACAACCAACTGGTGGGCGGTTTGTATTGCGTAGCGTTGGGGCAGGCTGTGTATGGTGAATCCATGTTTGCCCATGCGAGCGATGCTTCCAAAGTCGCCCTGGCTGCCTTGGTAAGCCTGTGCCGCCACCATGGTGCAACCCAAATTGACTGCCAGCAAGCGACCGCTCACTTGGCATCACTGGGGGCACGAGAGCTGCCTCGCGCTGCATTCCTGAACGAAGCCACCATCCAGCAGCAGTGCCCAAACATGGACTGGAATTTCAAGCCCGTATACTGGGATTCCGTTTTGCTGAAGACTTCCAACGCATGACACAGCTCAACGATCTGCCGCACTACAGCTTGCAGTTCTATGCCACTGCCCCTTATCCCTGCAGTTATCTGCCGCAGCAGGAGGCTCGTTCACAGGTCGCGGCGCCCAGTCACTTGATTCAAGCAGAGGTGTACTCAGCCCTGGTCAGACAAGGCTTTCGCCGCAGCGGTTTGTTCACCTATCGACCTTATTGCAGCCAATGCAAGGCGTGTCAGCCCTTGCGTGTGCTGGTCGACGAATACGTCCCCACCCGCAGCCAACGTCGCGCCACCAAACAACACGCAGCTCTGGAGGTCAGCGTACAGCGGCTGCACTATTCACAAGAACACTACGACCTGTACCAACGCTATCAGCGTGCGCGCCACAGCGGCGGCGGCATGGACCATGACAACGTCGAGCAATACACCCAGTTCCTGCTGCAAAGTCGTGTGGAATCTCGGTTGGTGGAATTCCGCGATCCGCATGCAGACAATGCTTTGCGGATGGTTTCCATCATTGATTTTCTGGAAGATGGGCTATCAGCGGTTTACACCTTCTACGAACCTGACCCGAGCGCCAGCTACGGCACATTCAATGTGCTGTGGCAAATTGCTTTTGCGCGCAGCATGGGACTGCCCTATGTGTACCTGGGCTACTGGATTGAGCAATCGGCCAAAATGCGCTACAAGGCTCTGTTTCGCCCCCATGAAGTTTTACGCGACAACCTGTGGCATCGTGTCGACAAAATTTGAGTCGACCTACCGAAGACAACCCTCAACGCCAATGATGTGCGTTGCACTGACCTGCGGCGGCTTAGAATCCGTCCATCTAAGGCACTGGACTCCCCATGAAGAAGAACGATCAAGACGTACCCGCTAAACCCAGCGTGCAAGTGCTGGAGCGCATGTTTGTCCTGATCGACGTGCTGGCCTCACGCGAAGAAGCCGTTTCCCTCAAGGAAATCAGCGAAAAAACCGGACTCCACCCATCTACAGCACACCGCATCCTGAATGACCTGGCCGCAGGCCGTTTTGTAGACCGCCCCGAATCAGGCAGCTACCGACTTGGAATGCGTTTGCTGGAGTTGGGCAACCTCGTCAAGGCACGTTTGAGCGTGCGTGAAACCGCCCTACCCGCCATGCGTCTGCTGCACAAGCAAATTCAGCAGCCCGTGAACCTGAGCGTGCGCCAAGGTGATGAGATCGTGTATGTCGAGCGCGCATACAGTGAGCGCTCCGGCATGCAGGTAGTTCGCGCCATTGGAGGACACGCCCCTTTGCACCTGACCTCCAACGGCAAGCTCTTCCTGGCAGCCGATGAACCTCAACGCGTGCGCGCCTATGCCATGCGCACCGGTTTGGCCGGTAATACGCACAACAGCCTGACCCAGCTACCCATGCTGGAGCGCGAGCTGAACAAGGCACGTGAAACCGGCGTCGCTTATGACAACGAAGAGCTTGAAATGGGTGTCCGCTGCATGGCTGCAGGCATTTATGACGATCAGGCCAAGCTGATTGCAGCACTGTCCATCTCCGCACCCGCCGATCGCCTCGATGAAGGCTGGCTGCCCAAACTGCAAAGCACCGCCTACGAAATATCACAAGCCCTGGGCTTCCGCGGACCTCCGCCGCAGCTGCGCTAAGGATCTGGTCTCTCTTTGACTCCACAGAGCCCCCTCTTCCGCCCCCAGGCGAGACCACCTTAATGTCATGTAAAGACTGTACGGAGAAGTTTGCGCTTAATGATGGATCGTGCAGCTAAGGCTCCAGTTCAGCATAGGCCGCAAACTCCAGCGCACGCGGATATTGCTTGACGGCAGCAGTTCCAAAGCCCGAAGTAAACCATGCAAAGCGCACACCTGCAGCATGCGCGCAAGCGGCATCTGCGTGCGTGTCACCAAAGAAGACGGCGTCTGCTGCGCTGGCCTGCATATGTGACAAGGTTGCAAACAATGGCTGCGGCGCAGGCTTCGCCACACCACAGCTATCGCGTCCTGTCACCGCACTAAAAAACTTCAAAATTCCGGCGGCCTCCAAGCCTTTCAGAGCCAACGCATATTGCTTGTTGGTGCAAACACCCAGCGCAACACCGCGCGAGTGTGCGGCCTTCAGCCAATTGAGCACCCCGTCATACAGCGGTGCTTGGCTAGCAGGTTGCTGTGCATAAAAACGCTCAAACAGCATCCCCATATGTGCACGGCCTTCTGGCTGCACTGGAACTTGGCGTTCACACAAGACATCAACCATCAAATCTGCTGCCGTGCCAAACATATTGGGCATGCGATAGCCCTCAGGCAGAGGCGCATGCCCCAGGTACTCCAGCGTGTCACTGGCCGCTTGAATGATCACCTTTTCGGTATTGAGCAAGGTGCCATCCATATCAAAGACCATGGCACGTACACCCTCCCAATCCAATGTCTGCATTGTTTCTTTCATCAAGACCATGGCGTCAATTGTCGCGGCAAGGCAGGTCCCACGTCTTATCGCATGAGCAAATCAAGCAAAACAGTCTTTTTCATACGCTGCAACTCCCATGCTGGCCTTCAAACATGGCGCTTCACATGTGTGCCCGGTTCAGGGGGCAAACTGGCATCGGCCTGGGCATGCAAGGCTGCGATCAGATTGCACGGTGCCTGGGGACCATCGCACAGCGACCTGAGAGCTAGCAGTTCACGCTCCAGCAAGCGCAGCTCTTTGAGACGCTGGCGCACATGCTGCAAATGCGCATTGATGGTCGCCGTGGCTGCAAGGCAATCTTCAGAGTTTTGCCAATCCAGCGCCAACAGCGTACGGACTTCATCCAGCGACATATCCATCGCACGGCACATGCGAATAAAGCGCAGCCGATGCAAATCTGCATCACTGTAAAGGCGGTAATCGTTCTCTTGCCGCAGGGCCGGCTCCAGCAGCCCTTCCTTTTCGTAATACCGAATATTTGCAGCAGAAACACCAGAGCGATTGGCTGCTTCACCTATACGCAGTGCAGTCATGGACTTGACCTTCAAGTAACTTTCAGCTTTCCAATCATGGCATGAACACCCAACGTACGCACAACCATTGCTGTTGCTCACCTTCCAGCCCCCATGTTCATGACATTGACCAGCACACCCATCACCCTGATGATGGACATGATCACAGTCATGATCATGGTGTGCTCCCCAGCTGGTCTCGCATCAGTGCCGCACTGGTGCTGGCCTTGTTGGCAGAGGCTGCGCACTGGCTCACTTCGCAATATCCTGCACTGCAATATGCCGGAATGGCTTTGGCGGTTGCTGCCATCGGCTTAGCAGGCCTGGGCGTTTACAAGGCGGGGATCAAAAACCTGATGCAGATGCAACTGGGCATTCATGCGCTGATGGCTGTTGCGGTAACAGGCGCCTTCCTGATTGGCCAGTGGCCAGAAGCGGCCATGGTCATGGCTCTGTATGCTGCGGCTGAGCGCATTGAAGACCAGGCCATGGATCGCGCACGCCTGGCGATCCGCAATTTGCTGAGTCTGGCACCCGACACTGCCGAAGTGCTTCAGCCCGATGGGCGAACCATCACCACCCCCACCAGCAATGTCGCCGCCGGTGCTACGGTTCGCATTGCCCCTGGTGCGCGTATTCCACTGGATGGCCAAATCAGCGCCGGACACAGCAGCGTGAACCAAGCCCCCATTACCGGAGAGAGCGTACCCGTTGACAAATCTCCCGGCGATATCGTATGGGCAGGCAGCATCAATGAGCAAGCAGAACTACATATTCAGGTCTCAGCAGCCACCAGCGACTCTTTGCTCGCGCGCATTGTCAAAGCGGTGGAGCAAGCCCAGGCCAACAAAGCCCCCACCCAGCGCTTTGTTGACCGTTTTGCTGCCATCTACACCCCTATCGTCATGTTGCTGGCTATTGCGCTGGCGCTGCTCATGCCTCTGCTATTTGGCTGGCCTTGGCTGCATGCGCTCTATCAGGCACTGGCTTTACTGGTGATTGCCTGTCCCTGTGCGCTGGTACTGTCCACCCCGGTCACCGTAGTCAGCGCGTTGGCTGCTGCAGCGCGCCAAGGTGTGCTGCTCAAAGGCGGTAGCGCGCTGGAAGCCGCACGCGGCTTGCGAACCATTGCGCTGGACAAAACTGGCACCCTCACCACAGGAAAACCTATCCTCGTGGAGTGGCAAACCGTGGATCCAAGCATCTCGCAAGCACAAGCAGCATCACTGGCGTGGCAAATTGCTGCACGCTCCGACCACCCTGTCTCCAACGCCATTGCGCAAGGCCTGCAAACTACAGCACTTGCAACTTCTAGCGCCCAAAACCTGCAAGCCCTGCCTGGCCGCGGTGTGCAGGCCAACATCAATGCGCAGCGCTATTTTTTGGTCAATCTGCGTTGGGCGCAAGAACATCAACTGGACACCGTGGCTGTGCAAGCTGTTGTTGACGCACACAGTCGTCAGGGGCGTAGCGTAAGTTTGCTGGCTTCCGAACAGCAGGTACTGGCTATCTTTGCCGTAGCCGATTCGTTGCGCAGCGAAGCACAGCAAGCCGTCCAGCAGCTGCAGGACCTGGGTGTCACTCCCATCATGCTCAGTGGAGACAACTCTGACGCCGCACGCGCCATGGCTGAGCAGGCAGGCATCACCCACGCCGAAGGAGGCTTGCTGCCACAAGACAAGCTTGATCGCCTACGTGTATTGCAGCACAGGGGGCCCGTTGGCATGGTGGGTGATGGCATCAACGACGCGCCTGCACTGGCACAAGCCGACATGGGCTTTGCCATGGGTGGCGCGCACAGCACCGGAATGGCTATGGAGACTGCCGATGTGGTGTTGATGCATGACGATCTGCGTCGCATTCCTGACACCATCAAATTGTCTCAACGGGCTCACACCGTGCTGTGGCAGAACATTGCACTGGCTCTGGGCATCAAAGCGGGTTTCTTCATTCTGGCCATCACAGGCACAGCCAGCATGTGGCTGGCCGTGCTGGCAGATATGGGAGTGAGCTTGCTGGTGGTGGCCAACAGTTTGCGCTTACGCCGAGATGTAAACAAAAAATCAGCTTTGTGAGGTCGGGCACTGCATAATCTGTGCGCCTCGCACGCCCTGTGCGCCCAGATTTCAGCCCATGAGTTCTCACAAGCCTACCGCACCACCACCTCCGCATACCACTGCAGAAGACATTGCCGCCATCATTACCGGTGTGCTTCTGGTGTCGGTAGGTGTGGCCTTTTTCAAGCAGGCAGGCTTGGTGACAGGCGGAATGGCTGGGCTGGGTTTTGCACTGCACTACGCTACGGACATTGGTTTTGGCATCTGGTTCTTTTTGCTCAATCTGCCGTTTTACTGGCTGGCCATTCGCAAAATGGGCTGGGCGTTCACCATCAAAACATTTTGTTCTGTTGGCCTGCTGTCGCTGGTCACAGAGTTGCAGCCGCTCTTTTTCAAGCTGGCGAGTATTCAAGCGCCCTATGCTGCGGTGATAGGCGGCATGCTCATGGGTATTGGCATGCTGGTGCTGTTCCGTCATCGCTGCTCCCTAGGAGGCCTGGGCATTGCCGCGCTTTACCTGCAACAACGTTTTGGCTGGCGCGCAGGCTATGTGCAAATGGTTTTTGACTGCCTGATCCTGCTGAGTGCTTTTTTTATCGTTGATACGGAACGGGCGCTCTGGTCCATCCTCGCCGCTTTAACGCTCAATCAGGTACTGTCCATGAATCACCGTCCTGGCCGCTATGGCAGCTGAGACAGGGTAAAAAATTGCATCAAAGTTGATCTGCATGCATGGCGTTATGCCATGTAGGCGGAACTTTCATGCTGCAACAGGCATCATTGCATCATGCGTCGCTGCTTGTCTTTCTTCATGGTGGTATTGCTGGTCCTGCGTGGTCTGGTGGGTGATGCCATGTCCATGGAGCTGATGCTGCCGATTACTCCTGCAATCAGCCTCAATGCTCAAGCTACCGCCGAAGCAACAACGCATGAGCACCATGTTGATTCAGCCTTTCAGCCTGCCGACGCGCATTGCATGCCCAGCTTCAGTGCGGAGCATTGCCAGCATGACACTGACGGCGATACATGCAGCAGTTGTGTGCTGTGCCACAGCGCATGGAGCGTGCAGTCCACTCACATATCTCTGGCTGGATTGGAACATCGTGAACTGCCTGCGCACTTTGCAGCAACTCCAATCAGCGCCCCAATCAGCAACCTGATCAAGCCACCCATTGTTGGAGCGTGACGCCCTTATTGCGTCCAGAAAGCACAGCCTCAGGCTTCTGAAAGCAAAGGCTGCCCTGTTTTTCCGCTCACAACAAATCCATGAACAAACTCTCTCATTGCATGGCTGCTTTGGCCGCCTTCATCGCTGTGCGCCCTGCCTTTTCACACAGCATCGACCACCACGCGCAGCACATGCCTGCATCTCAGCATGTGATCCCCGAACAGCAGCCCTGGGGCATCGCTGGTACGCCTGATACGGCCACCCGCACCATTGAGCTAAGCATGAGTGACGATATGCGCTTTACCCCATCTCACTTCAACGTCAAGCTGGGCGAGACAGTGCAGCTGCGTGTGAAGAATGCAGGACAAATCCAGCATGAAATTGTTCTGGGCACCCAAGACACGCTCGATGCCCATGCCCAAGACATGTTGCAGCATCCAGGGAGGGCACATGCGCAAGCCTTCATGGCCCATGTATCTCCGCAAGATACCGGCACGCTGACCTGGACATTCAACCGACCAGGCACCGTTGACTTCGCCTGCCTGATTGCCGGTCATTATCAAAACGGCATGCGTGGCAGCATTACTGTCTCGCCCTAACATTTCCCCCAAGGAGCGCACCATGTCTCACAACCGATCATCCCGCATGACTCGTCGCACGGCCATGCTGAATCTGATGGCTACAGCCGCTGCGGTAAGCCTGCCTGCAGTCTGGGCCGCCTCTCCCACAGCATCAAACGGCATCCCTGTGGAAGTCTGGAAAGATCCCAGTTGCGGTTGCTGTCAGGATTGGATCGATCATATGCAAGCCCATGGATTCAGCGTCAAGGTACACGAGTCTGGCAACAGCGCCGTACGGGCTAGATTGGGCCTGCCTGTGGAGCTAGGCTCCTGCCATACTGCCTTGGTGGGCGGCTATGTAGTGGAAGGCCACGTGCCCGCAGCCGATGTCCACAAGCTGCTCAAAGCCAAGCCCAAAGCACTGGGCATCACCGTGCCCGGCATGCCGATTGGCAGCCCCGGCATGGATGGCGAGGTTTACGGCGGACGCAAAGACCCGTATGACGTGCTTCTTGTCACCAAAAACATGATCCGCACCGGTGTATCCACGTCAGTCTTCACCAGTTACCGCTAACTCCTCCGTAGATGCATGCAGACACTAAACTCTGCGCCTGCATGCATACTCTTGAAGACATAGAAAGCGGCGCGCTCACGGGGGCACGCCACGTACGGCTATGCCAGCAGGGATTGACTGAATTTCCACGGCAACTTTTTTCCCTGGCCGATACCCTGGAAATTCTGGATCTCTCGGGCAATCAACTGCATAGCCTGCCTGATGACTTGCCACGCCTGACAAGGCTGCGCATCCTGTTCGCCTCGAACAACCCGTTCTCAGAACTACCGCGCGTGCTCGGCCATTGCCCACAGCTGGAAATGGTGGGCTTTAAAAGCTGCCAAATTTCCCACGTACCGCACGACAGTCTGCCTGCCCGCTTGCGCTGGCTGATTCTGACCGACAACCGCATTACTGAAATACCAGCCAGCCTGGGCCACTGTCAACGCCTGCAAAAGCTCATGCTCTCCTGCAACCTGCTGCGTGATCTGCCAGACCTGAGCACCTGTCAGCAACTGGAACTGGTGCGCATTGCCTGCAACCAGCTCAGTACCGTTCCAGCGACGCTGCTGCGCATCCCCACGCTGGCCTGGATTGCTTTGGCTGGCAACCTCCTGACACTGAGCAGCGAACGTTTGACGCTTGATGCAAGAACACACCCAGCCATACCCTTCTCAACCTTGGTTATCGACGAGTTACTGGGAGAAGGAGCCAGCGGCCATATTCACCACGCCACGCACAAAGAAACTGGTCAGGCTCTTGCATTGAAAATTTTCAAAGCTGCGCGCACCAGTGACGGCAGCCCTCTGTCGGAGCTGGCCGCAGGCTTGGCAGCAGGACAGCACCCTTTTCTGCTCACGCCTTTGGCGCATGTGTCTGGTCATCCTGAAAACAAGCTAGCCATGGCACTGCCTCTGCTGCCACCAGGCTATGTCAATCTGGCAGGCCCCCCGAGTTTTGAAAGCTGCACGCGCGATGTGTATGCCTCTGATACACGCTTCACGCCCCATACTGCTCGGCGATTGCTGGATTGCATTCGTGGAGCCGTGGACCACTTGCACGCTCACGGTGTGTTACATGGTGACCTCTATGCCCACAACATCCTGTGGAACCCTCAAACTGGTGATGCCATATTGAGCGACCTGGGTGCAGCGGTTTGCGCCCATGATCTGCCATTGCAGCTGGTCACGTCTTTGCAAGCCATGGAGTGGCGTGCCTTTGCGCATTTGCAAGCAGAGGTGCTGATGCGCTGCAAGCCTTGAATATCGATCTGTCTGCTGTAGCAAACAAAAAAAGGGCTGCCCATAGGCAGCCCAAGTACTCTCACTCTCCACGCTCTGACCAAAACCATCACTGCAGGAATGCAGGTTTGGCATAACCAGCAAATTGCGTATCCACCACTTTTTTGAAATCCTGTGACCGGAAGGCTGCCTCCAAATCTTTGACCCACTGCGCGCTCTGGTCCTTGGTTTTGACGGCCACGATGTTCAGATAATGATCTGGCGTTTTCTCCAACAAGACTGCCTCGCTGAGCTTCAAACCCGAAGAGATTGCAAAGTTGCCATTGATGATGGCGAACTGGGCATCATCCAATGAACGTGGCAGGTGCGCAGCATCCAGCGGCACCAGCTTGATCTTCTTGGGATTTTCAGCCAAGTCCAGTTCCGACACCCGCAACGGATTCACACCTTCCTTCAGCTTCACCAGACCAGCCTGCTGCAACAACAGCAAGCCACGCGCCAGATTGCTGGCATCGTTGGGCAAGGCTACTCGATCGCCCTCTTTCAAATCGGCCAGGCTTTTGCGCTGCTTGGAGTACACCCCCATTGGTGCGATAGGCCCTTGCACCAAAGCCTTCAAGTCCAGCTTGCGGTCACCCTTGAAGTGGTTGAAATACACCTCATGCTGGAAAAAATTGGCGTCGAGCGATCCGTCTGCCAAGGCCAGATTGGGCTGAACATAGTCGTTGAACTCCACCAGCTTGACCTTGTAACCCTTGGCCTTGAGCAAAGGAACAATGCCCGCTTGCAACTGGTCAATGTTGGAGCCTGCCGTGCCGCCAATGATGAGCTGGGGTTTGCTGGCATCTTGCGCGTTTGCAGGTGCAAAAGCAAAGCCACTCACTGACAAAGCCACGGCAGCCAGCACGCTGCGGCGATGAAGTTGGGGGAACATAAAAATTGTCTCCGGTTGGTTATGAGTCACGCAGCTTGTTGACGCCACGTTGATGCAAGCCAGTATCCGAATATTTTTAAAAAAACCGAACCAATAAAAAATACATTGCTTATGCAAATTAGAGCTAATCGAATTTTCAGAGCTCGCCAGTCCTGCTGACCTTGGCAACTCTTTCAGTTCACTCCCGACTCTCCTCAAAGACGTTCTTTGAAAGCCAGGTTGCTTGCTCCACACAACTGTATCCGCCGTTCTAAGAATGCTGCACACATTCGACTATCCACACATTCCCTCCTTTACCAATCCAAGCCCTGAAATCCTTCTCTGGCCTTTCTGGCAGCACTGCTGCTAGAGCTTTCTCCAGGACCTGACATGATGCTGGTTACCGCTCTCGGCATTGGCCAGGGCAAACATACAGCCCTGTTCACCATGGTCAGCATGATGTTTGTGGCGGGTGCCGTGCAGATTGGTTTGATCAAGCAAGGCACGATCAATAGCCTCGCCAATCCCTAGTCTCTGCTGTTTCTATTTGCCTTTTTGCCCCAGTTTGTAGACTCAGCCCAAGGGCCTGTGTGGCTGCACCTACTGATCCTGGGCAACCGCCAAAACTGACAGGCATTGTTTCTCTGGGCAGCATTGCGCTGGCAAACAGTTGTTTAAGAAGCGGCTCCTGCGGCTTCCTCCGGCTCACCACATGGCCTGAAAAGTTCATGGGCATGGTGATGATTGGTCTGGGCATCCGTTTTTTACCAATGCTGTCGCATTAGCACTGACACGCCACGTGCTGACCCTTTTTGCAGTACTTTCTCGGCGCTTGGGCAGCTTATTGCAAGAAGGCGGGCTTCATATAGCCCACAAACTTGGTGTCCACGACCTGCTTGAAAGCTGGTGAGCGATAAGCTTGCGCCAAGTCCTTGGCCCACTGCGTGGCTTCATTACCAGTCTTCACGGCCACCACGTTCAGATACAGGTCTGGGGTTTTCTCCAACACCACGGCCTCGGTCAGCTTCAGCCCTGAAGACATGGCGAAATTGCCATTGACCACCACGAAGTCCGCATCCTCCATCGCACGAGGAAGGTGAGCTGCATCCAGTGGCAAGAATTTCAGCTTGTGCTTGTTTTCTGCCAAGTCCAGTTCAGACACACGTGCAGGGTTCACCCCATCCTTGATCTTGATGAGGCCAGCGTTTTGCAACACCAGCAAGGCACGCGCCAGATTGCTGGGGTCGTTGGGCAATGCCACGCTTGCACCGCTTTTCAACGCATCCATGCTTTTGAACTTCTTGGAGTACACGCCCATGGGTGCCACTGGGCCTTGCACAATCGCGGTCAATGCCAGTTTGCGATCTTTGGTGAACTGGTCAAAATAAGCGCGGTGCTGGAAGAAATTGGCATCCAGAGAACCATCATCGAGCGCTAGGTTAGGCTGCACGTAGTCATTGAATTCAATGAGTTTGACGGTATAGCCTTTGGCTTGGAGTTGAGGCACGATGCCCTCTTTCAGCAAGTCATAGTTGGAGCCCGCCGTAGCGCCAATCAGCAGGTTTTTCTTGGCCGCATCTTGCGCCATGGCTGGTGCAGCCAAAGCACCTGCCAGTGCCAGGACGGCAGCAGTCAATACAGTGCGGCGGCCAGCGCCAGCCTTCGAGGAAAAGCGTTCAGACATGGTGACTTCCAGTAAAAACAGGCACTGCGCAGAAAAAGTGTGAAATCACAGCACAGTGCACAAGACCTTCAATTGCCCGCCAGTATCCGGCTTTATGGGGCAAACCCTAAAGATTTAATCTCTATCTGTTTATTCCTTCGCCACATATAACAACCAGCTACCCCAACTACGAGACAGGCATGCACTCCGCTTTACTCAACCACACCGGACACATCGCACAGGTACAAGGCATACGCGTGGGTCATTACACTGATACACGCCGCCCCACAGGCTGCAGCGTGGTGCTCTGTCCCGAGGGCGCTGTCGCCGGCGTGGATGTGCGCGGCGCAGCCCCTGGCACACGTGAGACCGATTTGCTACATCCCAGCAATCTGGTTCAGGCTGTCCACGCCATCGTGCTTTCCGGTGGCAGCGCATGGGGCTTGGACAGCGCCACGGGCGCCGTACGCTGGCTGGAAGAACAAGGCACAGGGCTGCACATCGGCATTGGACGCATCCCACTCGTGCCTGCTGCCGTCCTCTTTGATGTGATGCTCGGCGACATGAAGATTCGCCCCGATGCGGCAGCCGGCTATGCGGCCTGCAAGGCCGCATCATCCGAGCGACCGGAAGAAGGCAGCGTCGGTGCGGGTGCGGGCGCAGTGATCGGCAAAATATTTGGCTGGCAACGCGCCATGAAAGGCGGCATAGGTACAGCCAGCATCACGGTCGATGGAATCACGGTGGGCGCACTGGTAGCTTGCAACGCATTGGGCGATGTCTTCAACCCGCACAATGGTGCCCTGATCGCCGGAGCCAGAACCCCAGATGGCAAACAACTGCTCAATGCCCGAGACGCACTCCTGCGAGGCGAAGAAGCGCAAGCCATTTTGGCTGGCAGCAACACCACCATTGGTGTAGTGGCCACCGATGCACAAATCACCAAACCCCAGGCGCACCGCCTTGCTGTCACCGCGCACGATGGGCTGGCCCGCAGTATCAACCCCGTACACACCATGAGCGATGGCGATACATTGTTTGCGTTAGGCACCGGAGAGTCTGGAAAAACGCTGGGCATGATGACCCTGAGCACCATGGCCGCAGAGGCCGTTGCCATTGCCACCGCGCGTGCGGTGCTGCTGGCTCACTCTGTGAGCGTCCCCGATCAAGACCGGCTGCCCAGCTGGAAAAATCTGTGCGCAGGCCCTCAACACCTCAATGGGATGTAAGGCCCGAGGCGGTACTCTCTTCTTGCGCAGGCACAGCGTTATCAGCATCCATGATTTTTTGTGCCATGCCTGCCAGTTGCTCAACAGTACGCCGCTGCTGTACCACGCGTAGAAGATTGAAGAACACCAGCACCGCAATCAAGGCCAACAAAATGACGCTGCGCTCCGTCCAGGCCCACAGTCCCACAAAGATCAGCGGAGGCAGCAACTCCACCACCCAGCGGTGCAGCCAGTGCGTGCGCGAGGCAGACAAACGCTGGTATTGCTGCAAAGCCTTAATTTCTGAGGGCGTTAAAGCGGGTCTGTGCATGAGAGCTTCTTGATGTACAAGCCAAAGTGACCAAGCACCATATTGTGCCTTCCACTTTTCACCAACTGTTGCCATCAGTGGCGACAGCCCACACTCGCAACCGCACTCCCAGCCCCCAGGAAAAACAAAGGCTCCCGAAGGAGCCTTTGTTTCGCACGCAAGAATCGTGAAGATTACTTGAGAGCCTTGTAGCGGAAGCGCTTGGGAGCAGCACCTTCTTCGCCCAGGCGCTTCTTCTTGTCGGCTTCGTACTCTTGGTAGTTACCGTCAAAGAACACCCACTGCGAATCGCCTTCTGCAGCCAGAATGTGCGTCGCGATACGATCCAGGAACCAGCGATCGTGCGAGATCACCAGCACAGTACCCGCGTATTCCAGCAACGCGTCTTCCAGCGCACGCAGTGTTTCCACGTCCAAGTCGTTCGATGGCTCGTCCAGCAACAACACGTTGCCACCCTGAATCAAGGTCTTGGCCAGGTGCAGGCGACCACGCTCACCGCCGGAGAGCATGCCCACCTTCTTTTGCTGATCCTGGCCGTTGAAGTTGAAGCGACCAGCATAGGCACGCGAGGCCATGGTGAACTTGCCCACATTGATCATGTCCAGACCACCGGAGATGTCTTCCCACACGGTCTTTTCGTCGGACAATGCATCGCGGTGCTGGTCCACAAAGGCCATCTTCACAGTCTGGCCGATTTCCACGGTACCTGAATCGGGCTGTTCCTTGCCGGCAATCAGCTTGAACAGCGTCGACTTGCCGGCCCCGTTAGGGCCGATGATGCCGACGATGGCACCCGCGGGAATGTTCATCGACAGGTTGTCGATCAGCAAACGATCGCCAAAGGCCTTGGAGACATTCTTGAACTCAATGACCTTGGAGCCAAGGCGCTCGGCCACAGGAATGAAGATTTCCTGTGTTTCGTTGCGGCGCTGGTATTCGTAATCGCTCAGTTCCTCAAAACGCGCAATACGTGCCTTGGACTTGGCTTGACGCCCCTTGGCGTTTTGCCGCACCCACTCCAACTCCTTCTTCAAGGCCTTGGCGCGTGCTTCCTCACCCTTTTGTTCAGCTTCCAGGCGGTTGCCCTTCTGGATCAGCCATTCGGAGTAGTTGCCCTTGTAGGGAATGCCGTGCCCGCGGTCCAGCTCCAAGATCCACTCGGCCGCGTTGTCCAGAAAATAGCGGTCGTGGGTAATGGCCACCACAGTGCCGGAGAAGCGGTGCAGGAATTGCTCCAGCCAGTCCACAGACTCCGCGTCCAGGTGGTTGGTGGGTTCGTCCAGCAACAGCATATCGGGTTTGGACAGCAGCAGCTTGCACAAAGCCACACGGCGTTTTTCACCACCGGAGAGCTTGCCGATCACCGCATCCCATGCAGGAAGGCGCAACGCATCGGCTGCAATTTCCAGCTGGTGCTCGGAATCAGTGCCCGCTGCGGCAATGATGGCTTCCAGCTCCCCTTGCTCGGCCGCCAGGGCATCAAAGTCTGCATCCTCTTCGGCATAGGCTGCGTACACCTCTTCCAGACGCGCCTTCGCCTTGTTCACTTCAGCCATGGCCTCTTCCACGGCCTGACGCACTGTGTGCTCTGGGTTGAGCTGAGGCTCCTGGGGCAGGTAGCCAATGGACAAGCCCTGCATGGGGATGGCTTCGCCTTCGAACTCCTTGTCCACGCCCGCCATGATCTTCAGCAGCGAAGACTTGCCCGAGCCGTTCAGGCCAAGCACACCAATCTTGGCACCGGGGAAGAAACTCAGTGAAATGTCCTTCAAGATCTGGCGCTTTGGAGGCACCGTCTTGGTCAGGTGGTTCATCGAAAAGACGTATTGAGCCATGTGTTTGTCAGCAAATTCTTGTCAAAAAAATAAAAATTTAGCGCACAGTTTCCAAGCGCCCCAACCGTTGATTATCTCCTCATGCGACAATATGTTCCGCTAGGGGCTCCAGTTTCCCCTTGGCATCAGCATTCAGCTGGGGAAAAAGGCTCGCCAACCCAAGCGATTCCTACTCCCGAATCCTGTGAATCTAATCTGCCTACGACTGGCTTGGCGACCATGTATGTTGCTGCGACAGGCTGATACCCCGCGCCCGGATGGGCGTATCGACAACAATGACATTTGAAGAATTGAACTTGGCACCTGCCATCGTGAAGGCCGTGCTGGAACAGGGCTACGAAAACCCGACTCCGATTCAGGCACAGGCTATTCCTGCCGTACTGACAGGCAAAGACTTGCTGGCTGGAGCACAGACCGGAACCGGTAAGACAGCCGCTTTCTCGCTGCCTATGCTGCACCGCCTGACGCAGGGCGGCACAGCACGTCCTGCTGGCGGCATTCGCGCCCTGATCCTCACGCCTACACGCGAGCTGGCTGCGCAGATTGAGGAGAACATTCGCTCCTATGCCAAATACCTGGATGTCACCACCGCCGTGATCTTTGGTGGCGTAGGCATGAAGCCGCAGATCGACCGTATCAACAAGGGTGTGGACGTTTTGGTGGCCACCCCCGGCCGCTTGCTCGATCTGGAGCAACAAGGCTTCATGGATCTGTCCAATGTGGAAATGCTGGTGCTGGACGAAGCCGACCGCATGCTGGATATGGGCTTCATCCATGACGTGAAAAAGGTCCTGGCCTTGGTGCCTGCAGACAAGCAGAGCCTGTTGTTCTCTGCCACCTTCAGCGACGACATCCGTGCTTTGGCCAACAGCTTGCTCAAGAATCCTGAAAGCATTCAGGTCACCCCTCGCAACACCACGGTGCAGCGCATCAAGCAGGTCATCCATCCGGTGGGCCGTGCCAAGAAAAAGCAGGTCTTGCTGCACATCATCAATGAAAACCAGTGGAACCAGGTGTTAGTGTTCACGCGCACCAAGTTCGGTGCCAACAACGTGGCCGAGTTTCTGACCAAGAACGGCGTCACGGCCATGGCATTGCACGGCAACAAGAGCCAAAGCGCACGCACACAGGCTCTGGCTGGTTTCAAGACCGGTGAGTTGCGCGCACTGGTTGCTACCGACATTGCAGCACGCGGCATTGACATTGATGAATTGCCACACGTGGTCAACTACGAAATCCCCAATGTGCCGGAAGACTACGTGCACCGTATTGGTCGCACCGGCCGCGCTGGCCGAGAAGGACATGCCGTGAGCCTGGTCTGCATGGACGAAGAAGGCTTCATGATGGAGATTGAGCGCTTTACCAAACAGGAAATCCCTGTCGTGCCAATGGCAGAGTTCGGCCCCGATGAAGGCGAAAAGGCAGAACCGATTGCCATGGGCCGCCAAACCATCTGGGGTGGCGCTGGCAAGCCGCCAAGCCGTGAAGTGATGCAAGCAGCCGCACGCGCTGCGCGCCAAGAGATGATGGAGCGCATCCGCACGACCAAGGCTGCGCAAACAGAACGTAGCGGCGGCCGCTCACAACGAGCTCCCCGTGGTGAAGGCACCAGCCCCCCGGAAGGTGAAAGTCAAGGCCCACGCCGCAGCGGCTCGCGCCGCCCCGCACGCGTAGGTGGCGCTCCACGCAACACCCCACAAATGGCATCGTTCGAAGCCCGCGATGATGGCCTGGATGCACCTCGCATGGAACGTGGTGAGCGTGAACGCCCTGAGCAAAACGGACAAAATCGCCGTAGTGGTCAAGGCTACAACCGATCTCGCCAGCGCCCCTCACGTGAAACTTCGCGTGGCGCACAAGGAGGCAATGAATTCCAGGCACCACGTCCTCCACGTGAGCCCCGCGAACCTCGCCAACCTCGCGAGCCCCGCCATTCTTATGGCGATGAAGGCTACAGCCGCTTCGACGAGCAGCAGCCCCGTGCCAACGCTCACCTTGGCACCCAATTGGGCAACCCTGTCTCGCGCACCCCACGAGGCACCAGCGGCGGACAACCCGACCCTACCCGTACCAGCATTGACCTGATGATGGAACGTCCACGCCGCAGCGGCGGCGGCGGTTTCCGAGGTGGTAACAGCGGAGGCAACAGTGGTGGTGGTTTCCGCGGTGGCAATCGTCGTGGCGGCGGCAACTTCAACCGCTAAGCCTCACCTCTTCAGCACTTGTGCGCAAGCTTTGACTTTTGACAAGGCTCGCGCCTTGTGCTGACAGCATTGAACCGTGCAGTGTCTTAACATGCCTTCACTGCGCTCAATGCCTCCACGCGATATGTCCGTGCACACGGGCATATCACCACTTGGTTTTCTGCGGTTTACAGCACTATGACAAAGCCCTACGCCCCTGTCTTCGCGCCGTATCTGGAACGCCCAGGTCACGCTATCCCCTCTCGTGTCACTCGCTGGCTTCTGATGGGCTCCGCTCTGGCACTGGCAGCCTGCTCCAGCACGCCTCTTCCAGAATGGCCCTCGTCGACAGCGCCGCGCGCTCAGACACCATCTGCGACGACCCAAGCTCCTGTGCGCGGAACACCGAGCACATCACCTGCCAGCGTCACACCTGTTGCACCTAACACTTACCTGGAAGCGCTCCCCTACAGTGCCGCTATCGCCGCACTGTTTCCTGAGCCTAGCGACCGCTACAGCACGCCCGGCCTTTCCGATGGGCGCAGCAGTTTCACCACCAACACCGAGTTAGCAGAGCTGCTGGGCGAACTCAGTCAGCAAAGCCCCAACAGCTCCCCCCAATTGGGCCTGCTCAACAATGGCAATGCCCAAAGCGGTACACCCATTTATGCACTGGTGGCGACCAAGGCGAAAGCTATCACTCCCATGGCACTGGATGAGAGTGGTCGCCCTACCGTCATGATTGTTGCCGGACAACAGGGCACAGCCCCAGCGCCCACTGAAGCCGTGCTGGTGCTGGCCAAAGAGTTAAGTACGGGTGGTTTGCTTGAACCATTGCTCGATAAGATCAACATCGTCTTTGTCCCACGAACCAACCCAGATGGTTTTGCCAATCGCACAGCCTCCACAGCCGACGGTACCGATTTGCGTTTTGACCATCTATCTCTCAAAACACCAGAAGCGCGCTTTTTGGCCAAGCTGACGCGCGACTACCGCCCCAGCGTTTTGCTAGACGCCGGGGAGTTTGACGCGCTTGAGCCCACGCTGCAGCGGTTTAATGCCGTGCGCGCTAATGACATGGGTTTGCAATATGCAGTCACGCCGAATGGTCATGAGTTTGTGACCAAAGCTGCACGTGAATGGTTGCAGCAGCCCGTTAGCCGCCAGCTGACACAAGCTGGTATGCGTGTGGACTGGAACTTTGAAGCTCAGGGTGAAAATGCAGAAGGTGGTTTTGCCATGGGCACCATCGAGCCCACCACGTTGCGGAATGTCTCCAGCTTGAAGAATATTGCCAGCCTGGAAGCAAACAGCCGCGGCAGTGACCTGGGCCGCACCCACTTGCAACGCCGTGTACACAGCCATGTCAAAGCCATGACCACGGTCTTGGAAGCTGCTGCCCAACGGGCGACCGACCTGCGCCAAGTGAACACTTTTGTGACCCGCGATGTGGCATCTCACGCCTGCCGCAGCACAATGACTGTCCAAGCCCAGCCTCGTAGCGAGCATCGTGAAGTCACTTTAATTGATGCAAGCAGCGCTCAAATTGTTCAGAAAACTGCCCCATGGAGCAGTACCCTGGACTTCACTGCTCCACGCACTCGCAGCAATCCATGCGGCTATTGGCTCTCAGCGAACGCTGTTCAAGCCACTGAGCGCCTGGGCATGATGGGTGTGTATGTACAGCAGGTGGCCGAGCTTTCGTCGCTGCAAGTTGAGACCTACCAATCCAGCGCAGTTGACAATACCAAGCCCTCCAGCGTCAACCTCGTGCGCAACAGCTTTGAAGCCCCCCCTGGCAGCTACTACGTCAGCATGAACCAGCCTCTGGCATTTTTGGCTGCTGCAGCGCTGGAGCCTGACACTCCCTTCAGCTTCTACAGCCAGGGCATCTTGAATGATTTGAGCGAAACCTCTCGCGTGATCGCCCTGCCTCAAATCGTTTTCGAAGAAGACTAAACAGCAGCAAGCCCGAAACCATACCTAATGCACGGTATGATTGAGGTGTTGCTAGACACCGCCCAACCAAGGTAGGGAGTTCATGCAAAAGTAAAGTGGTGGCGTTAGCTCAGTTGGATAGAGCAACAGCCTTCTAAGCTGTGGGTCACTGGTTCGATTCCAGTACGCCGCGCCACAAATTCAAAAAGCCGCTCAATTCAATTGAGCGGCTTTTTTCTTGACTATTAATTACGGTGCTACAGGCCTTCCTTCCGTCTTCCCCAGCGCAGCCCCACACAAATAGCTAAAGCGCCGCAAAACTCTTATTTGCTGGCAGACATGATGCGCTGATCACCCAGCGTTTCCACCCAATGGCGCACACGCTCTGCATCGCCTTGGCGACTGTATCTTCCCATGGAGTCAAGAAACACCATGATCAACTTACGGCCAGCCACTTCAGCTTGCATAACCAAGCAACGACCAGCCTCTGAGATATAGCCAGTCTTTTGCAGACCGATATCCCAACGATCGCTCTTGACCAGACTGTTGGTATTGTTGAATTGCAGCACACGGTTGCCAACCGCAACTTCATGGCTCGGCGAAGTTGACAGCTGACGCAGCAAAGTATTGCCGTGCGCCACATTCACCAACGTTGCCAAATCATGTGCACTGGACTGGTTGCGACTGGAAAGACCTGTGGGCTCGACATACTGGGTCTCGCTCATCCCCAGCAACTTTGCCTTGTTGTTCATCAGTTGAACAAAGTGCTGCAGACCACCAGGATAGGTACGGCCTAGTGCGTGCGCTGCGCGATTTTCACTGGACATAAGCGCCAGATGCAGCATTTCGCCACGCGTCAGCTGCGTACCCACCCGCAAACGCGAGCTGCTGTGCTTTTCGGTATCCACATCGTCTTGCGTGATGGTGATGATTTCATCCATCGGCAGTTGTGCTTCAGCAATCAGCAAGCCCGTCATCAACTTGGTGATGGAGGCAATCGGCAACACTGCATGGTCGTTTTTGCTCAACAGCACTTCTTTGGTGTCTTGATCAAGCACCAGCGCCACACTGGACTTCAAGTCCAGCGGATCAGAAACCTGGTGCAGGCCAGCCATTTGGCCAAAGGAAGGCCGGGCCACAGCAACAGCTGTAGCACCTGCCGCTGCAGCTGCCACAGCACGTGCAGCAGTTGATTTACGAGCAACTTTGGCACTGGCCTTGGTGCTACGCGACGCCACAGCCTTGCGAGTTGAGGCAGCAGGTTTTCTTGCCTTTTGTGCCACAACCTTCTTGGTAGAAGTTGCTTTGGCCTTGGTGCTAACTTTTTTACCCTTGGAGGCTGCTGCTGTTGCAGCAGGTTTTTTTGTTGGAGCCTTCTTCGCTGCATAAGCGGCAGGAGAAGCCAGAGCACAACTTAGAGTCAGAAAAGCCAGAGCATGGGCAATTCGACGGTAAGCAAAAGGGGATCGGTGGTGCATGCAAGTGCTCCGAGCAACAAACAACAAGGGAGTGCCGTCATCCACTAAAAAGTCGCACAATTAGCCAAATTGCGCGACTTTTAAGTCGGGTATTCATAAATTATAGGCCTGCCTCTACCGTTAGTAGCATGCAGAAAGCACTCATTTGCATTTATTTGAGAGCAAACAATACATAAGGCATCTGAGTTTGCCCTCCCCCCCGTCTTTTGGATCCAAGCTGGATTTCATAATCCGGCAGGTTAGTAGCTGAGCGGTACTTGCTTTTATTATTCAAATGACCGCTCAAATACTCGTCACGCAGCAGCTACTTGGGCAACTGGCGCGCGTCGCAAACCCGACAAAATGGCACGAATAGAGGCAGACACTATGTTGGCATCCATACCCACGCCAAACACAGAGTGGCTGTCATCCACACGCACCTCTACGTATGCAACAGCTTGGGCATTCGCCCCCTCGCCCACTGCATGCTCGGAATAGTTCATCACGCGCACGCTGCGACCCGTGGCTTGTGATAAAGCCTGCACAAACGCATCGATAGGCCCTGTACCCTTGCCTTGCAAAATACGCTCTTGACCATCCCAATTTAACTTGGCGTCCATGGTGACTACGCCATCTTCCTCAGCCAGGCGGTACTGAGGTGCTTGCGAGACATCCATGCCGAATTCCTTGCGGAAAATCTTCCACAAGTCAGCTGCTGCGAACTCCGTTCCCAGAGTGTCCATCTCATGCTGAACCACTTGCGAAAATTCGATTTGCAGGCGGCGAGGCAATTGCAAACCATACTCTGCTTCAAGCAGGTAAGAAATGCCCCCCTTACCCGACTGACTGTTCACACGAATGACTGCTTCGTAGCTGCGGCCCAAATCTTTAGGATCAATAGGCAGGTATGGCATATCCCAAACATCCCCATCCTTGCGCGCGCTGAACGCCTTCTTGATGGCGTCTTGGTGCGAGCCCGAGAAAGAGGTGTAGACCAATTCGCCCACATAGGGATGGCGTGGATGAACTGGCAACTGGTTGCAATACTCAACTGTGGCGCGAATACCGTCAATGTCCGAGAAATCCAGACCGGGGTTGATACCTTGGATGTACATATTCAAGGCCACGTTCACGATATCGAGGTTGCCGGTACGCTCACCGTTACCGAACAAGCACCCCTCCAGCCGATCCGCACCTGCCAACAGCGCCATCTCTGCAGTCGCCGTACCTGTGCCTCGGTCATTGTGTGGATGCACCGACAAAACGATGGAATCGCGGCGTTTGAGGTTGCGGTGAGTCCACTCAACCATGTCCGCAAAAATATTGGGGCTGGAGTGCTCCACCGTAGTGGGCAAGTTGATGATGCACTTCTTCTCAGGCGTAGGCTGCCACACGTCAGTGACAGCATCAACAACGCGCTTGGAGAACTCGACTTCAGTGTCCGAATACATCTCGGGCGAATATTCAAATGTCCAGTCGGTGCCGGGATGCTCTGCCGCAATGTCTTTGAACAGTTGCGCGTTGCTGCGCGCCAATTCCACGATTTCGTCTTCACTCATGTTCAGCACCACACGACGCATCACAGGAGCTGTGGCGTTATACAAGTGAACGATGGCACGGGGCACGCCTTCCAAAGCCTCAAAAGTACGGCGAATCAAGTGCTCACGCGCCTGGGTCAGCACTTGCACGGTCACATCATCTGGAATGCGCTTTTCCTCGATGAGCTTGCGCATGAAGTCAAACTCAATCTGGGACGCAGAGGGAAAACCAACTTCGATTTCCTTGAAGCCAATCTTCACAAGCTGCTCGAACATGCGAATCTTGCGTTCGATATCCATGGGTTCGATCAAAGCCTGGTTGCCATCACGCAAGTCCACGCTGCACCAGACAGGTGGCTTGGAAACTGTGGCATCAGGCCAAGTGCGATCGGTCAGACGTACAGGTACAAAGGGTTGGTACTTGCTTGCGGGGTTCTGCAACATCGACATAGGAGCTCTCTTTCGTGGATTCAAGAAAATTTGGCCTGATTCCCAGCAACCCTTAAAAGCAAAAAGGCCCGTCGCTGGAAGCTACGGGCCTGGGAAGTAGGGTGTTGTACGCGCGCGCTACTAGTTCTGCCCGTTGGACATGAAAGTTAGTAGTAGGGCTAGCGACAGGTTTTGCATGCAGGCGACTCTAGCACAGTTTTTCAAAAAACATTTCCGCGTTTTTACTTAGTGGTGCAAACCACGTTCCTCGGGCTCATCTTTGGATGTGCTGATCACGCTGGTTTGCTGACCTTTGGCCTTGCGCACCACATAAACCGCATAGCCGCTAAAGCCATAAATAGCGAAAACAGCAAACAGCACCGTGGGAGTGTGGATATTGATGACGGCAATGCCCAGCATGATCAAGATGATCACGGCAAAGGGCACGCTGCGCTTCATGTTGACATCTTTGAAGCTGTAGAAAGGCACGTTGGTGACCATCGTCAAGCCTGAATACAGCGTCAGGAAGAACATGACCCACATCATCTGCACCCAAGTCAGCAGGCCGTCCTCGCCACGCACTACGCCGTAGTCATTGAGCACCCACATAAAGCCGACCACCAAAGCTGCCGCCGCAGGCGAAGGCAGTCCTTGGAACCAGCGTTTATCCACCACACCGGTGTTGACATTGAAACGCGCCAAGCGCAGGGCCGCGCATGAGCAATACACAAATGCGGCAATCCAGCCCCAGCGCCCCAAACCTTTGAGCGCCCATTCATAGGCCACCAATGCGGGCGCCACTCCGAATGACACCATGTCGCACAACGAGTCCATTTGCTCACCAAACGCACTTTGCGTGTTGGTCATCCGCGCTACGCGGCCATCCAGGCTATCGAGCACCATCGCACAGAACACGCCAATGGCGGCCAGATCAAAGCGACCGTTCATCGCCATCACAATGGCATAAAAGCCACCAAACAACGCTGCCAACGTAAACAGATTGGGCAGGATGTAAATGCCTTTGCGGCGCTTACGAATCACCACGCCGTTGTCGCCCGTTTTGGCGTCATTGCTGTCATGCATGAAATGCACCTCCAGTACGCTGCCTCATCCAACATGGCGAGCAGCTATTAAAACCATAGTATTTTACGCAAGCCACATTCGTGGCTGTATGAATACCAGTGTATCGCTGTCGCTGATCAACACCACAAATAAAAAGGCCACTGCTTGCACAGTGGCCTTCAGCTTTCAGCCCCTGATTCGGGACTTAGGACGACACACGCATTAGTTGCGGGTCTGATCCACCAGCTTGTTCTTGGAGATCCAAGGCATCATGGCGCGCAGCTGACCACCAACTTGTTCGATTGCATGTTCGGCATTTTGACGACGGCGAGCAGTCATTGAAGGATAGTTAAGACGACCTTCGCTGATGAACATCTTGGCGTACTCACCGCTTTGGATGCGCTTCAATGCATTGCGCATGGCCTTGCGCGACTCTTCGTTGATCACTTCAGGACCTGTCACGTACTCACCATACTCCGCGTTGTTGGAGATGGAGTAATTCATGTTGGCGATACCGCCTTCATACATCAGGTCAACGATCAGCTTCAGCTCGTGCAAGCACTCGAAGTAAGCCATCTCGGGAGCGTAGCCGGCTTCGGTCAAGGTCTCAAAACCCATCTTCACCAGTTCCACCGCACCACCGCACAGCACGGCTTGTTCGCCGAACAGGTCAGTTTCGGTTTCTTCCTTGAAATTGGTCTCGATGATGCCACCCTTACCACCACCGTTGGCCATGGCGTAAGACAGAGCCACGTCACGCGCCTTACCAGACTTGTCCTGATAGATAGCGATCAGGGAAGGAACGCCACCGCCCTTCAGGTATTCGGAGCGCACTGTGTGACCAGGGCCCTTGGGAGCCACCATGATCACATCCAGATCGGCGCGAGGCACAACTTGGTTGTAGTGCACGTTAAAGCCGTGCGCAAACGCCAGGGTAGCACCTTGCTTGATGTTGGGCTCGATGTTGTTCTTGTAGACCTCTGGAATGTTCTCGTCAGGCAACAAGATCATGACCACGTCAGCAGCCTTCACCGCCTCATCCACTTCCATCACGGTCAGGCCAGCCTTGCCAACCTTGTCCCACGATGCACCGCCCTTGCGCAAACCCACCACAACCTTTACGCCACTGTCGTTCAGGTTTTGTGCGTGTGCATGGCCCTGGCTGCCGTAACCGATGATGGCGACGGTCTTACCCTTGATCAGGTTCAGATCACAATCTTTGTCGTAGAAAACTTTCATGCTTGGCTCCAGTTATTTCCCGTTTGGTATATGGGGTATGTAAAACGTTCTTAAAAATCAGTGTAAGCGGCAAATAGCCCTCAGACACGCAAAATGCGCTCGCCACGTCCGATGCCCGAAGCACCAGTGCGGACGGTTTCCAGAATCGCCGAGCGATCAATGCCCTGCAGGAACGCATCGTTCTTGGACTGATCACCGGTGAGTTCAATCGTGTAGCTTTTCTCAGTGACGTCGATGATGCGACCGCGGAAAATATCCGCCATGCGTTTCATCTCTTCGCGCTCCTTGCCTACGGCGCGCACCTTCACCATCATGAGCTCTCGCTCGGTGTAAGCACCTTCAGTCAGATCCACCACTTTCACGACTTCGATCAGGCGGTTCAGGTGCTTGGTGATCTGCTCAATGATGTCATCCGACCCTGTGGTCTGGATAGTCATGCGAGACAGCGAGGCATCTTCTGTCGGTGCAACCGTGAGTGATTCAATGTTGTAGCCGCGGGCCGAAAACAGGCCAACCACACGGGACAAGGCTCCGGGCTCGTTTTCGAGCAGCACGGCAATAATGTGTTTCATAACCAGATTCCTCTTTTCGCTGCCCTCCCCTGACACCGGTAAGCGTCAGGCTTGGCAAACAATAGATTCGTCAAAATGAGCGCGCTTTGTGCAGGTCGAAATTGCACGCGCGTATGGAAAGACTTTCCGTCTGCTGTCAGCTTGCACTCGCAGACTATCTAGTCTGTGTTTACAAGTCGTCAGGCCCCAGCAACATTTCGGTGATGCCCTTGCCCGCTTGCACCATGGGGAACACGTTCTCCGAGGGGTCTGTGCGGAAGTCGATGAACACGCACTTGTTTTCCTCACGCGCAATGCGACGCGCCTCTTTCAAAGCTGCTTCCACTTGCGAAGGGTCTTCCACCAAAATACCGGCATGTCCAAAAGCCTCGGCAAGCTTGACAAAGTCTGGCAGCGAATCCATGTAGCTGCTGGAGTAACGACCCGAGTATTCAATCTGCTGCCACTGGCGCACCATGCCCAGGAAGCGGTTGTTCAACGCACAGATGATGACCGGCGTGTTGTACTGGCGGCATGTGGCCAGCTCCTGGATGTTCATCTGGATCGAGCCTTCGCCCGTGATGCAGAACACCTCAGCCTGTGGCTTGGCCAGCTTGATACCCATGGCATATGGCAGGCCAACACCCATGGTGCCCAAACCGCCTGAGTTGATCCAGCGGCGGGGCTCGTCGAAGCGGTAGTACTGTGCGGCCCACATCTGGTGCTGCCCCACATCGGAGGTGATGTACACATCCTCGCCCTTGGTCATATTGAACAAGGTATCCACCACTGCCTGGGGCTTGATCACTTCTTTGTTGTCGCGATCAAACTGCAGACAATCGCGGCTGCGCCAAGCTTCAATCTGCTTCCACCACTGCGCCAGCGCACCTTCGTCAGGCTTGGTTGCAGCTTCACGAATCATGGCGATCAGCTCGCTCAGCACGTCTTTGACGTCGCCCACAATAGGCACATCCACCTTCACGCGCTTGGAGATCGAGGAAGGGTCAATATCGATGTGAATGATCTTGCGCTCTGCAGACATGAAGTGCTTGGGGTTACCAATCACACGGTCGTCAAAACGGGCACCCACCGCCAACAGTACATCGCAGTTTTGCATGGTGTTGTTGGCCTCGATCGTGCCGTGCATACCCAGCATGCCCAAGTACTTCGGATCGCTGGCCGGATACGCCCCCAGACCCATCAAAGTATGAGTGACCGGGTAACCCAGCATATCCACCAAGGTGCGCAATTCCTGGCTGGCGTTGCCCAGCAGCACGCCACCACCGGTGTAGATGTAGGGACGCTTGGCTGTCAGCAGCAGCTGCAACGCCTTGCGAATTTGACCGGAGTGGCCTTTTTTGACCGGGTTGTACGAGCGCATCTCCACAGTCTGTGGATAGCCGCTGAAAGCCGCTTTTTTGAAGGACACGTCCTTCGGGATATCCACCACAACTGGGCCAGGACGGCCTGTACGTGCGACATGAAAAGCTTTTTTCATGGTCACAGCCAGATCACGCACATCTTTGACCAAGAAGTTGTGCTTCACGATGGGGCGGGTAATGCCCACAGTGTCACACTCCTGGAAAGCATCACTGCCAATGGAAGTTGTGGCTGTTTGACCGCTGATCACGACCAGCGGAATGGAATCTGTATAGGCAGTGGCAATACCTGTCACTGCATTGGTCAAGCCTGGGCCGGATGTAACCAGCGCCACCCCTACCTCGCCGGTTGCGCGCGCAAAACCGTCCGCAGCGTGCACTGCCGCTTGCTCATGGCGCACGAGCACGTGTTCAATCGTGTCCTGTTTGTACAGTGCATCGTAGATATAGAGCACTGCGCCACCAGGATAGCCCCAGAGGTGTTTCACACCTTCGGCTTGAAGTGACTTGACGAGGATTTCTGCACCCATCAAATCCTGAGGTGCAGCTTGCGAAGAAGCAGCCGCTGCGCTGGCCTGCTCTGCTTTGGAGATTTCCATGATCAACCTTTGCGAATTTCTCTAACGAAAAACCTTGGGTGCCCCTTGTCCGAGCCCTTGTGAGACTGTCTTGGGACTTAAGGCCAGAGGACATGGGCGAGATGGTGAACGCCGGACCTTGACCCGTTTGCCTTTATTAATTGCAAGAAATGATTATGGCACTGCAACATACAGTTTGGCTAACGCTTTTTAGGCAGTTTGCCAACGCAATGCGATAATGACAATCTTTGCTGCGTGCTGCCAGGATCCAGTCCTGTGAGCAGATTCGTTAGATCCCGACTTACCGAGCACCCCTGTCTTGGCCACTGAACAAGAGCTATCCGACTTCCTGAAAGGCGTTGAAAAACGTGCGTTCAAACGCTCGGTTTACCACGTCCGTGACGAGGAAGCAGCTTTGGACATCGTCCAAGACAGCATGCTCAAGCTCGCGCAGCACTACGGCGACAAGCCTGTTGCAGAACTCCCAATGTTGTTTCACCGCATCTTGTCCAACTGCACGCTGGACTGGTTCAGGCGACAAAAGACGCGGAATGCAGTCTTTACCAATATGGCAGACATCTCACATGGAGATGACTCTGAGGATGCCGATTTCGATTGGATGCAGACTTATGCAGCCGACGAAGACCGTGAAACAGCACAAAGCGCCGAAACGCACACGCAACGCATGCAATTGTTACAAAGCATTGAAAATGAAATTCAATCTTTGCCTGCGCGTCAACGGGAAGCCTTTTTGCTGCGTTATTGGGAAGACATGGATGTTGCAGAGACCGCTGCAGCCATGGGTTGCTCTGAGGGCAGCGTAAAGACACACTGTTTTAGAGCTATCCAGTCGCTGAGCAAAGCGCTCAAAGCCAAAGGAATTGAGTTATGACCACACCTTCGCACCACGATGAACTTGCGGCCGAGCAATTTGCCCGAAAGCTGACTGCGCGCCTGTCCATGACAAGTGCAGATCTGCCCTATGTGGTCACAGAGCGTCTGCGTGCCGCACGTGTGCAGGCTGTTTCAGCGCGCAAGCGCACGAGTACGCCACTCCGTGCTTTGCAAGCAGAAACTGCTGCATCACTGCTTGGCAGCAATGCCGATGGGACGCTTTCTTTGGGCGCTCCCAGTCATGACAACACCCCAATCTGGGTTCGCCGCTTGTTAACAGCTTTGCCTTTGGTTGCCTTAGCAGGTGCATTGGCTTTTATTGGCGCAGACCTGGACAACCGGGCCACCGTGGATGTAGCCGAGGTAGATGCAGCCCTGCTGACCAGCGAGTTACCTCCCGCCGCGTATACAGACCCTGGCTTTCAGCAATACTTGCAAGCTACAGTTTCTGACACACCTTAAACTCTCTCTAGCCTCATACGCCTGACTTGGTCAAAGGCGTAAAGATTTACACTTGGCAATACATGCCCCTGATAGCTGACACCCCAAAAACCTCTCGCGCTACCATCTTCGCCACAGCTGTGGCGGGCGTGCTGTTGTTGGGCTTGGCCTTTGGAGGTCTCTGGAGCATGAACCAAGTGGCCATGGTTCCCAGTGCCGTACCGGCTTATATGGCCGTGGAAGGTGATAGCGAACGCAGCTCGCTGAGCAGCAACACACATGCCCCCCAGCTTAGGTTGAGCTCTTCCGGCCCGATCTGGCGTGAAATTACAGAAGCACAACGCCAGGTTCTGATGCCTCTACGTGATCGCTGGGACAGTATGGGAGCCTTGGCTAAACGCCGTTGGCTGGTACTGGCCGACCGCTACCCTCAAATGGATACCACTGAGCGTAACAAGCTTCTCAGCCGAATGAATACATGGGCCAGCCTGAGCGCCCAGCAGCGAAACCAGGCACGCCTGAACTTTGAGAGCAGTCGTCGACTGTCCGCGCAAGAACTTCAAACCAAGTGGGATGAATACCAGGCTTTGAGCGAAGCCGAGAAAAAGCGCCTGGCAGAACAGGCTCGCAAAGCCAAAACCGCGAAAAAGGCAAAACGTAGACTTGCTGTTGTACCGCCTCCCAAGCCCCCCAAACCTAAAGTGGAGCAGCTTGAGCCAACAGCACCCGCGGTCATGGTGAAGCCCCCCGTGGAGGCAATCCCAGTAGAAACCCCACAGGCAATGCCTTCGGTGCATTTGCCACCACTACCGCATCCGCCTGCTGTCTCTAGCCAGCCCATTGCTGTGCCGCAATCCATGCCTCGCGTGGATCTACCCCCACTACCTGCGGACGAGCCTTGAGCGCTTCAAACGCTGAGAAGCTTGCTCAGATGTGCAAGACAGCTGTCACATGAGTAAAGGCACAATAGAGGGGTTTTCCTGCACCAAGTGCCAGCTCCTCAAACCCTGCCTGCATGTCCGCCTCCACATCCCCCTCACTTCCTCCTGCCGCACTCACCGCCCCCAGTCTGCGTCGCCGCATGGCTTGCTGGCTGTATGAAAGCCTGCTGTTGTTTGGTGTCGTTTTTGTGGGAGGCCTGGTCTTGGGGGCTGCTGGCGCGCTTTTTGGCACCCCGCTTTCACCCAGCACCCTGCAAGCACTTTTGTTTTTGGTTCTTGGTGCCTACTTTGCCTGGTTCTGGAGCAAAGGCCAGACCTTGGCCATGAAGACCTGGCACATCCAGGTTGTTGACAAGCATGGGCGCCCCTTGACCCGTATTCGCGCCTTGGCACGCTATGCGTTGTCCTGGATGTGGCTGCTGCCACCTTTGGCTATCCTTCAACCATTTCATCTACCCATGGCTGAAGTCGCCGTGCTGACTCTCGGCTGGATCCTGGTGTGGGCATTGCTAAGCCGCTTTCACCCGCAACGCCAGTTCCTGCACGATGTGCTCGCTGGCACACGCCTGGTCCAAGCAGCGCCACCACAAAAGGTGGCTTGATTGCTCTGTCACCAACCTTTTTTATCTTTCACAGTCTCCCGATGTCCTTGAATCCCAACTTCTCAATTTGCGTTTACTGCGGTTCCCGCCCTGGTGAACTTCCTGCCTACGCTGAAGCAGCACGTGCCGTGGGCACCTGGATTGGTCAACACAATGGGCAACTGGTCTACGGTGGCGGCCGAACAGGCTTGATGGGTATTGTTGCAGAGTCCACCAAAGCTGCTGGCGGACGTGTTGTGGGCGTCATCCCACAAGCTCTGGTTGATAAAGAAGTGGCCAACCAGGCCTGTGACGAATTGCATATCGTTGCCAACATGCACCAGCGCAAAGCAATGATGGCTGAGCGCAGTGATGCTTTTCTGGCCTTGCCTGGCGGCATTGGTACATTTGAGGAACTGTTTGAGGTATGGACCTGGCGCCAGCTTGGCTACCACGACAAACCGATTGGATTGCTCAATGTAGAAGACTACTACGCCAGCATGTTGAGCTTCTTGAAATCCACCGTTAACAACGGCTTCATGGGCGAGTGGCAAATGGATTTGATTCATGCCTGCAACAACACATCGGAGTTGATGGAGTTTCTGGTTGAATCAGCAGGCACAACCCCAGAAAGCCAGGATTTGCGCGAAGTACTGTGAACAGGCGCATTCCATTCTTTAGCGCACATAAAAAAGCGATCTCCAAGATCGCTTTTTTTCAACCCTTTGCTAACTCAAATTGCGGCGTTATCCAGATCGCCAGTGCGAATTCTGATTACTTTCTCAACGGGAGTCACAAAAATTTTGCCATCTCCAATCTTGCCTGTACGCGCGGCAGTCACGATGGCATCCACACAGCGATCCGTATCTTCCGTAGTCACCACCACTTCAATCTTCACTTTCGGCAAAAAGTCAACCACGTACTCTGCCCCACGGTACAGCTCCGTATGGCCCTTCTGACGACCAAAGCCCTTTACTTCCGTCACGGTCAAACCTGTTACGCCACATTCCGCCAAAGCTTCACGCACCTCCTCGAGTTTGAAAGGCTTGATGATGGCAGTAATCATTTTCATGGTCGGAGCTCCAGTGGAATTTAAAATTTGTAAGGTTGCACGATGGCTTGAATTTAACGCCTAAACCCATTGGTAATCGGGCTACGCCAATCTTTGCCAAAGCTGCGATGTGACAGACGTGGACCTACAGGCGCTTGTCTGCGCTTGTATTCATTGATGCGGATAAGGCGCACAACGCGCTCCACATTGTCACGGGCATGACCAGCATCCACAATCCATTCGATCGACTCGTCATTCTCCACATATCGGCGAATGATGTCGTCCAGCACAGGATAAGGCGGCAGACTGTCCTCGTCTTTTTGGTCTGGCCGCAGTTCGGCACTTGGTGGACGCGTGATGATTCGCTCAGGGATCGGCTGAGCCCCCGTCCCGAACGGATCATTGGCATTGCGCCAACGTGCCAAATCAAAAACACGCGTCTTTAGCACGTCCTTGATCACAGCAAAACCACCGGCCATATCCCCATACAAAGTGCAGTAGCCCGTAGCCATTTCACTCTTGTTGCCGGTCGTCAGCACAATCGAGCCAAACTTGTTGGACAGGGCCATCAACAAGGTTCCCCGAATACGGGCCTGCAGATTTTCTTCGGTTGTATCTTCTGCCAGTCCGTGGAACTGCTCGGCCAAAGCCGCCTTGAAGGCTTCGAATTGCGGCGCAATATCAATCACGTCATGGCGCACGCCCACGCGATCAGCCATCTCCTGCGCATCTTTCCAGCTAATGTCTGCCGTGTAAGGCGAGGGCATCATCACTGTGCGCACCTTGTCTTTGCCCAGTGCGTCCACGGCGATGGCCAGCACCAGCGCCGAATCAATCCCCCCAGACAAACCCAGCAACGCGCCAGGAAAGCCGTTTTTCCCAATGTAGTCGCGCACCGCCAAAACCAATGCTTGCCAGAGATAAGCATCTTCTTCCTGCTCGGCAGCAATGGCACCTGACAATTGCACCTGCTGACCTTCCAGGTACACACTCACGGTTGGCAGAGCTTCCTTGAAAGACTCCGCGCGCATAGCAACCTGCCCTTGGGCGCTCAATGCGAAGCTGCTGCCATCAAACACCAGTTCATCCTGGCCACCTACCATATGGGCGTAAATGATCGGCAAACCTGTCTCCTGTGCTCGCTGCGCCAAAACAGCCTCGCGCTCGGCTTGCTTGCCCAGGTGATACGGTGATGCATTCAGGACAATCAACATCTGCGCCCCGGCATTTTTTGCGGCCTGGGCCGGCTCTTTGAGCCATGCGTCTTCACAAATCAAAATGCCTGCCTGTATGCCGCTGAGCTCCACCAGGCAAGGTTCGTGCTGAGGCGTGAAGTAACGCAACTCGTCAAATACACCATAGTTAGGCAGGGCTTGTTTGACATAGGTTGCCAGCACACGGCCTTCCGTAATCCAGCTCGCCGCATTGTGGCGGTGTGTCGTCCCTTGCAGCGCTCGGGTATGCCCCAGCAACAACTTCAGCCCTGGTAATTGCACTGTAGCTGCAACCACTTGCTGCAACGCCTCATCACTGGCTTGCTGAAACGAAGGACGCAAAAGCAAATCCTCTGCGGCATATCCGCACAGTGCCAACTCGGGAGTCACCAACAGCGAAGCGCCTTGCGCATGCGCCTGTTTGGCAGCTTCAATGATCTTTTTTGCGTTGCCGCTCAAGTCACCCACTACGTAGTTGAGTTGAGCAATGCAGATAGAAGTGGTCATGGAAAGTGAGGCGATGAGGCCTAAGCGCTAACAGCTATTGCTGTGCTGAATCGATATTCAACCAACAAGCCCAAAGAGAGCGATTATCACTCCCTCACGCTCGCTCCACCTGTATGGGCTTTGACAGATTGTGGCTTCGTATTAAAAACCGGATTACGCCCCCAATCTGCTTGCAACTTCATACACGCAAGGAATTTGCCATTTAATGCTCGCTGAGTTGCCCGGGTTCATGGAGCCATGAAGTGGGTGCTGCGCACGCGATTGGAAAAATGGGAGGCGCTGTATGCACCATAAAAAAGCAGGCACTCCATGAGCGCCTGCTTTTTTATTGAAAGAAGAAGCGAACAGCGAAGCCATGGCTTCACTGCCTGTTTCACGGTATTACCTTAGGCCTTGTTGTAGCTGGCGATGCCGTCTGTGATTTCCTTCTTGGCTTCATCAATACCCTTCCAGCCCAGAACCTTCACCCACTTACCTTTTTCCAGATCCTTGTAGTGCTCGAAGAAGTGAGCGATCTGGTTCAGTGTCAGTTCATGCACATCTTCCAGGCTTTCAATCTTGTCGTACGCAGGCAGGATCTTCTTGGTAGGCACGGCCAGAACCTTGCCATCCACACCGCCTTCGTCTTCCATGTGAAGAATGCCGATGGCACGGCAAGGAACCACCACGCCTGTAGGCAATGGGAAAGGAGTCATGACCAGCACGTCCACGGGGTCGCCATCGCCAGCCAAAGTCTGGGGTACATAACCATAGTTCACTGGGTAGTGCATGGCGGTGCCCATGAAGCGATCCACAAACACGCAACCTGTTTCCTTATCCACTTCATACTTCACAGGATCGGAATTGGCAGCGATTTCGATCACAACGTTGAAGGTTTCAGGGGCGTTTTTGCCGGGAGTCAGTTTTTCGAAGGACATGATGGGTTGGTCAGGTTATGAAATAAACAATCCCCCAACAGGGGGAGACCTGACGATTTTAGAGGCATGCCCTTGCTCACTTCTTGCAAACCCCTTGAATATCCGCGCAACAATCAATTACAAGGCAGCACGCTCAGGGTGTCTTACCGGACCAGAGCGCGCTTCAATAGCCTTCTGAACCTCATGTCGCAGGCCCAGCACAAAGCCCATTTCGGCCAATACAAACAAGGGACCGATCAGCAAACCCACGATATCGTCCAAGAACGCTGGTTTGCGCCCTTCCCAGTAATGCCCCACAAACTGGATGATCCAGCCGACAACAAACAAACCAAGCCCCCAGCTCAACCAGAGCACCACCGAATGCTGCGCCAGCCAAGCACCCACGGCCAGCATCACACCTAAAACCAATGCCAGAGCCAGACCATAACGCATATCCAACAGCATGTAATAAATCGCAGCGGCCAATGCAGCCATAACCGCAGGGCTCAAGCCAAACCCACTGCCGCTCAACACCCATGCAGGCCGTGACAGCAGGATCACTACCGCCAGCAAAATCATGGGAACGCCAAAGAAATGCGTGAGAATGTTGCGCCCATCCCGGTGATATTCCGCATATTGAGCCAGTTGCTCAACCAAGTTACTCATTGCGACCTCCACATCATCATCTTGGTTCATGCATGCTCTGTCGCACTGTGCAGTGTGTCCATAGGGCAAGCACCTATAAAAATAGATAGCAAAAAGCTCTTTCCACATCTGCAAATAAGGGCAGTTTCATTGGAAATTCAGGTTGCTTGAGTGACTGACAATCCACTTGACCACAGTCAGAATACAAAGCCTGCGGCTTGCCGCATGAATGACGAACCAGATGACACTTGTGCATTGTTGCCAGGTGTTCACCGCTCAATAAGTACAAACACATGCCTCTTAGCAATCCCACGGTGGCACGTAGCCCGCAACATATTCGCCAAGTGAACTACCGCAGCTTCGAGCGTGACGATGGTCTCTGGGACATTGAAGGCGAGTTGCTGGACACCAAAGCCATTGACACGCCCCGCCCAAGTGGCAAAGGCATGCGCAAAGCAGGTGAGCCTATTCACCATATGTGGATCCGCGTAACGGTTACACCCGAATTGGTGGTGCAAAGCATCGAAGCTTGCATGGATGCGCACCCTATCGACGGATGCCCCGGCGCTTTGGCGGCCATGCAACGGATGGTCGGCTGCAGCATGGCCAAGGGTTGGCGCAAATCCATCGAAGCCAACCTGGCTGGCATCGTCGGTTGCACACATATGCGAGAGTTGCTGCAGAACATGGCCACTGCTGCATTTCAAAGCGTTGTCGCGGCCTTCAGCGCCTCAGCCGATCAGCCTCCTGCATATCTTGGGCGCTGCACCGGCTGGGACTTCAATGGCCCCGCCGTCTTGCAGTACTACCCACAGTTTGTAGGCTGGAAATCAGCAGCAGCCAAAGAGCCTGTCGTCCCAGGCACCCAGGCATCTTCAAAGCAAGGCTGACCCAGCACTCGCAACAAACCCCGAAGCCGGCACGGCTGACTACCTTGCGGCACAATCATGCCCCTATGGTCGATCGCGTAATCCCGTTGGTGGAACAAAGGTATGGTGTGCTGCACGCCCCTTTACAGGCACAGCATGTTGCTCCGCGCGGGCAATTGCTGGATCAGCATGCTCGCCCCTTGCGCGATCTGCGCATCAGCGTGACAGACCGCTGCAACTTTCGATGCGCTTACTGCATGCCCAAGGATGTCTTCGACAAGGACTACCCTTACCTGCCGCACAAAGCACTGCTAAGCTTTGAAGAAATTACGCGCTTGGCCCGCATTTTCGCCGCTCACGGCGTGCGCAAGCTTCGCCTCACAGGCGGCGAGCCTTTGCTGCGCAAAGATCTGGACCAACTGATTGCCCAATTGGCAACCCTGCGTACACCTGGCGGCGATGCTCTGGACATCACTCTCACGACCAATGGTTCCTTGCTGCGCCGTAAAGCGCGATTACTCAAGGATGCCGGACTCCATCGGGTGACTGTGAGCCTTGATGGGCTTGATGACGCCATCTTCCGCAGCATGAATGATGTGGACTTTCCCGTCGCCGACGTGCTCGATGGCATTGAAGCCGCGCGAGAGGCTGGGCTTTCTGACATCAAGGTCAACATGGTGGTCAAACGCAGCGCCAACATTGATCAGATTCTGCCCATGGCTCGCCATTTCCGTGGCACAGGTGTGACGCTTCGTTTTATCGAATACATGGATGTAGGCGCTACCAACGGCTGGTGCATGGATGAGGTCCTGCCGTCTGCGGAAGTGGTGCAGCGGATCAGCGCTGAAATGCCCTTGGTTCAACTCGAACCCAGCGCCCCCGGCGAAACAGCCAAACGCTGGGGCTATGTCGGTGCCGATGGTTTGCATGACCCTGCCCTGGGTGAAATTGGCGTCATCAGCAGCGTTACCCAAGCTTTCTGCGGTGATTGCAACCGCGCTCGCCTCTCCACCGAGGGACGCTTGTATTTGTGCCTGTTCGCCGACAAAGGCTGGGATTTACGCGAATTGCTGCGTGGCGATGCAGACGATGCCACCATCAGCGACGCCATTGGTCATATCTGGGGACAACGCAGCGACCGCTATTCCGAACTGCGCGCCAGCATGCCCGCTGAGCCGGCTCAAGGTCGCAAACGTGTGGAAATGAGCTACATCGGCGGCTAAGCCTTTGAACTCGCGCCATACTTGGCTTTTCCTCCAAGCTAGTTGAGCGCACAACACCATGATTTCTTCGCAAGACATCACCGGCCTGGTTCTGGCAGGTGGCAGAGGTACCCGCATGGGCGGTGTCGACAAAGGCTTGCAAATCTATAAAGGCCGGCCCCTGGCCATGCATGCGCTGCAACGACTGCAAAGTCAGGTGGGCCAATGCATGCTCAACGCCAACCGCAGTCTGGACACATACCAAAGTTTTGGCGTCCCGGTTCATACCGATGTGCTGCCCGACTACGCTGGACCGCTTGCCGGCTTTTTGACCGGCTTGAGCCATTGTGAGACCGAGTGGCTGCTCACCGTCCCTTGTGACAGCCCTTGCTTTCCAGAAGATCTGGCGCAACGTATGGCGGCAGTGGCAACACACATGCAGGCCGACATCGTTATTGCAGCGGGCCCCGAAGTGGGTCGCGATGGAACGTTACAAGTTCGCTCTCAGCCCGTGTTTGCACTCTTGCACCGCAGCCTGTTGCCGAGCCTGCAAACATTTGTCGCCAAAGGCGGACGCAAGATTGATACCTGGACGCAGCGACATTCCCAGGCTCTATGCCGCTTTGATCTATGCAGCGACAACCCGCAAGCCTTTGCCAACGCCAACACACTGGAAGAATTGCAAGCGCTACAAAATGCATAACATCCAGGGTTGACGACAAGCGCCAATTGCCAGCACCATGAAGGCTAGACAAGCAGCAACCTATCAAGGAGACAGCATGGCCTTTGCCACCGCATTCACAGCCCCCCCCCCAAGCCCGGAAGACTTGGCCACACTTCCCGGCACTGTAGCCATTGAATTTGGTGTGGACTGGTGCCCACACTGCCAAGGTGCACAGCCTTTTCTGCGTGAAGCACTGCAAGAAAGGCGCGACATCACACACATCAAGATTGAAGACGGCCCAGGCCGCAAGCTTGGTCGCCACTTCAAGGTCAAACTATGGCCAACCTTGGTGATACTGCGCAATGGTGAAGAAATCAGCCGCAGCATACGCCCCCAGTCTGTTCTGGATATTGAAGAACAACTGCCTGTGGCCATCTGAGCACAAGCTTGTGCCTTGCCTTGGAGATACAAAAGGCTTCAGATAGACAAGCTCTGAAGCCTTTTTCTTTATCGACACGCGCCGCGTCTTCTACAAACGCCCCAAAGCTTTCTCCACGCCTTTATTAGCCAGTTCATCGGCTTTTTCATTGCCAGGATCTCCGGCGTGGCCCTTTACCCAGCGCCATTCAATGCGGTGGCCGGCGGTAGCAACCAAGGCATCAAGCTCCTGCCATAACTCGACATTCTTCACCGGCTGCTTGGAAGCAGTTTTCCAGCCTTTGGCCTTCCAGCCCTGTACCCACTCGGTAATACCTTTGCGCACATATTCGCTGTCCAGAAACAGCGTGACATCACAAGGTCGCTTGAGCGCACGCAAAGCCTCTATCACTGCGGTCAGTTCCATTCGGTTATTGGTGGTTTCACGCTCACCGCCATACATTTCCTTGACATGCGGGCCTGCTTGCAGCAACACGCCCCAACCACCTGGACCGGGATTGCCCTTGCAGGCACCGTCCGTATAAATCACAACCTGGTTCAAATTTCTTTCCTTTGCGGTGCTTGTTGGCACGCCGCCGCAGGCGCAGCTTGCGCGGGCGCTTTGTTTTTGCGCCATGCAGGCTCCATCAGCCGCATGCCATGCACCTTCTTCACAGCCAGCATGCAGTATGCACCGCCCAGCACCGGCCAAGCCTTATTGCCCAGCTTATCCATCCAGCGCCAGCGCTCCAACCATGCACGGCTGTCCACTGCCGGCGCATGACAGCCAAAATCGGCGGCCACTACATCCATGGCCAGCACATGCAGCCAATCACGCACACGCCAATGTGGCAGGCCTTTCCAGGCATTCATACCGGGGCTTTGCACACGTTCAAGGCCATGTTGCAGTCCCCATAAGCTGAAAGGGTTGAGTCCGAACAACAAAAGCCGCCCTTCTGGCACCAGCACTCGCACCGCTTCACGCAAAGCCGCATGAGGGTCTTGGCAGCATTCCAGGGTATGTGGCATGACCAGCAAGTCCAGGCTAGATTCGGAAAATGGCAGCGCTTCTGGGGCACAGCACAATTGAACCTGATGAACCCCTTGGCAAGTTGTGCGTTCAGGGGTTAAATCAGCAGTTGTTGCTGCCATCCACTGGTGCGGCATGCGATTGTGGCGCAATGCGTGCAACATAGGCTGCCCCAATTGCAAACTGTGGTAGCCGAAAATATCCGCCACAGCTTCATCGCTCCGCTGCTGCTCCCACTCGAGCAGATAGCGGCCAAATGCCTTTGCCATCCACGGATGGCCTGATTGACTAACCACGTTCATGAACCTGTTGCCGTTGCCTGCGTTTTCTGACAATTACATTTGGCTGCTGCACAACGGCAAGCAAGCCCTGGTGGTCGATCCTGGTGATGCTGCCCCTGTTGAAGCTGCCCTACAAGCCCTAGATCTGCAGCTTCTAGCCATTTTAGTGACCCACCACCATGCTGACCACGTAGGAGGTGTTGCCACGCTGCGCGAAGCAACAGGCGCCTTGGTATATGGACCTGCATTTGAAGTACTGCCGGAGCCAGTCATTCGCGTGGATGCTGCGACCCGCCTACAGCTTCTGGGTCTGGATTGGCGCGTGCTGGAAGTGCCAGGCCACACTGCGGGTCATATTGCTTGGTATTGTGAACCGCCGGATCAGGATCCGATTGTGTTTTGCGGTGACACCTTATTTTCCGGTGGTTGTGGACGTTTATTTGAAGGAACGCCAGAGCAGATGTACACCTCCTTGCAACGGCTGGCACAGTTGCCGCAGAACACCCGTGTGGCATGTGCCCATGAGTACACTTTAAGTAACCTGAAATTTGCTTGTGCTGTGGAACCTAACAACACAGCATTGCTCCAATACCGGTCGCATTGCGAAGACCTGCGCCAGCAGCAGCTACCCACGCTGCCCTCCACGCTGGCGCTAGAGCTTGCAATCAACCCTTTTTTGCGTTGTGACGTTAAGCAGGTTGTGCAAAGTGCACAACGCTTCCATCCCAACATTCATCCCCAACAACCCGCAAGCGTGCTGGCCGCGCTGCGTGCATGGAAAAACGCATTCTGATGAACTTGCGCCATCTTCTTGTTGCTTTCAGTGTCGTATGGCTCGCCGGCTGCGCGACATCGCCCTCCTCGAAGTACGACGGTCCTCTCAAACCCATTACACAAGCTCGCACAGGCACCTCCAAAGTAGCATCGCTGGAGTCCAATGGCGATCTATGGGAACGCATTCGCAGTGGCTTTGCCATCCCCGATCTTGAGCACGAACTGGTGAACACCCAAGAGCAGTGGTATGGCAGCCGGCCTGACTACATTGAGCGCATGACTACGCGTTCTAGCAAATACCTGTTCCACATCGTTGAAGAACTAGAGCAGCGCAACATGCCTACAGAGCTGGCACTGCTGCCCTATATTGAAAGTGCCTTCAACCCGCAAGCCGTTTCCAGCGCCAAGGCAGCGGGTATGTGGCAGTTCATGCCCGCCACAGGCTCTTACTTTGACCTGACCCAGAATGCTTTCCGCGATGACCGCCGCGATGTCTTGGCCTCGACCAAAGCTGCGCTGGATTACCTGGAAAAACTCCACCGCATGTTTGGTGACTGGCACTTGGCCCTGGCCGCCTACAACTGGGGCGAAGGCAGCGTTGGGCGCGCCATCAAACGCAACGAGCGCCAGGGGCTGGGCACCAGCTATGTTGAGCTGAACATGCCCAACGAAACCCGCAATTACGTCCCCAAATTGCAGGCCGTCAAGAACATCATTGCCAATCCCGAGAAGTTCAACATTGAACTGCCTCACATACAGAATCACCCCTACTTCCAAGCCGTTGAAATCAAGCGCGACATGGATGTGGAACTGGTCGCACGACTGGCTGACGTTCGCCTGGAAGACTTCAAGGCGCTGAATCCATCTTTTCACCGGCCGACCATTTTTGCAGCAGGAACCACCCATATCCTGCTGCCCTGGGACAACGCCAAAGTCTTTCAGCGCAATCTGGCTGCGCACAATGATGGTCAGTACGCCAGCTGGACAGTATGGGTGGCGCCCAGCACCATGACAGTTGCCAATGCTGCCCAACGGGTCGGCATGAGCGAAGCCGACCTGCGCAGTGTCAATCGCATTCCCCCTCGCATGATGATCAAGGCGGGCTCTGCATTGATGGTGCCGCGCACTTCACAACACCTCAGCGATGTGTCCACGCACATTGCAGACAACGGCACCATCTCCTTTGCACCGGAGATCACGGAAGTCACCCGCCGTACTGCGGTCAAGGTGCGCAAGGGTGACACCATGGCCAAGGTGGCCAGACGCAATGGTGTCACCGTGGCCAACCTGGCACGCTGGAACGACATCAAGACCAACGCCCGCCTCACTGCCGGGCAATCACTGGATGTCTACAAGAGTGTGAAGATTGTGGCTTCAGGTGCTAACACAAAGAAAAGCACGCGCATCAAAAAATCCAGTAGCACCAAGGTCACCAAATCTGCCCGCAAAGCTCCAGCGACCAAGGTTGCACAAAAAAGCAAAGGTGGAACCACCACCAAGAAAAAGCGCTGATTCAACGCCCCCCTCTAAAAAAGCCCTGCAATGCAGGGCTTTTTTATCGACGCTCTACCAGCGCATGCGCAATTGTTCCGAGGTCCACATACTCCAGCTCACTGCCAACCGGCACCCCTCGTGCTAGACGCGTGACCTGAATATTGCGCCCCTGCATCAGCTCGGTCACCGCATGCGCTGTCGCTTCGCCTTCCGTTGTGAAGCTGGTGGCAAGAATGACTTCCTGCACCACACCATCCAATGCACGCTGCAGCAAGGCCGGCAAGCCAATATCTTTGGCGCCCACCCCATCCATGGGGGAGATACGCCCCATCAATACAAAATAGTAACCAGTGTAGGCACCCGTGCGCTCCATGGCCGCCAAATCGGCCGGCGTCTCCACGACGCACAGACGCGCAGCATCGCGCCCTGTATCCTGACAGATAGGACATACCGCATCGTGCGTGAATGTGTTGCATCGTGTGCAATGCTGCACGGAGTCAACGGCTTCCATCAAAGCACGAGAGAGCACGCGGGCGCCATCTTGATCGCGCTGCATCAGATGAAAAGCCATGCGCTGCGCGGATTTCACACCAACTCCCGGCAAGCGACGCAGAGCCTGAATCAGCGGTTCCAGCGGTTGAAGATCTGACATCGTTTAAACCCCATGAAAAAAGGGAAAGCGCAACCGCTTTCCCTCGCACAACGTTGTGCCCTAAAAATCAGAAGGGGAACTTCATGCCGCCTGGCAAACCTGGCATACCAGCAGTCAGCTTGGACATTTTTTCGTTGGAAGTTTCTTCTGCCTTGCGCACTGCCGCGTTGAATGCAGCAGCCACCAAGTCTTCCAGCATGTCTTTGTCTTCACTCAGCAAGCTGGGGTCGATGGTAATGCGCTTGACATCGTGTTTGCAGGTCATCACCACTTTGACCAAACCAGCGCCGGATTCGCCTTCAACCTCGACGTTGCCCAGTTCTTCCTGCGCCTTCTTCAGGTTGTCCTGCATGGCTTGGGCTTGCTTCATCAGGCCAGCGAGTTGTCCTTTGTTGAACATGTTGGGTTTCCTTTGTTTGTCACTTAAAAATCAATTGGGGCCAATAGTGCCACGACTTGGCATGCCCCGGCCTTTGTTCAAGCTATACCGGGCGAATACTACCGGGCACGATGGTAGCGCCTAAGGTTTGCTGTAGATGCTGCACGTGAGGATCGTTCATAACAATTGCTTCTGCCTGCTTTTGTCGTGCTTCGGCATGAGCTTTGTTGCGCAGCGCTGGAGTGTCCGACACTGAACCATTTTCCACATGCAGGCTGGTGCATGCAGCGATGCCCGTCAGAGCCTTTAGCAATCGCTCGCGCGGCATGGTTTGATTGAGAGAGGTGCGTTGCACCCGCAGCGACCACACACCACCGTCTTGCGCTACCAGCTGGGACTGCATGGCCAGCTCGCGCACCAGCGCGGAGATGGCCTGTGCTTCGTCCAGTTGCGTGACGATGGCATGCCAGATATCGCCCAACGGGGTGGTCACCAGCTCTGCACTTGCTTCTTGCACCACCGGTTTGCGCTGCACAACCGGAGCAGAAGCGACGACGCTCGGCTCCTCATCTACAGGTGCATCATTCCACACCGGAGGCTCACTGCTGTCGTAAGTAGGCTCTGACTCCAACGCCTCGGGCGGCAAGTCCTCCCATGGTGGAGGCATGTCTTGCTCAGCAGGTGCCGGCTCTTTGGATTTCGCAATGGCGTCCTTCTCTGGCGCAGGAGCGACAGTCACCGCAGCAATCTGTGGCTGTGGCTGTGGCTGTGGCTGTGGCTGTGGCTGTGGCTGTGGCTGTGGCTGTGGCTGTGGCTGTGGCTGTGGCTGTGGCTGTGGCTCAGCTTGCTCCGTGGCCGCAGGTAAATCAGGAAGCTTCAGTGTTTTTTTTTCAGCCGCTGGTGCCACTGCCCCAGTCTGTAATGAGGCTTGCGGCTTGAAAGCCAGCAAGCGTAGCAGCGCCATCGTCAGCGCTGCATATTCATCCGGAGCCAAACCCAGTTCTTGACGGCCATGCAAACTAATGCTGTAGAGCAGCTGCGTTTCATCCGCAGCCATGGTCTGCGCCAGATCAGCCATGACCATCGCATCTGGATCCGCTGCATCCAATGCGGCAGCCATATCTGGCACTGCTTGCAGCACAGCCATTCGCTGCAGCACAGAAGCGATTTCTTCCAAGGTCGATGCCGCTGACACACCGTTGTGGCGCAGTGCATCCACAGTCTCCACCACCGCACGACCATCGCCCTGAGCCAGGGCTGCAATCAGCCGGAAAACATAGCTGCGATCCACACTGCCCAGCATCTGGCGCACCGAAGTCTCTTTCAGCTCACCACAACCGAAGGCAATCGCCTGATCGGTCAGCGACAAAGCATCGCGCATGGAGCCACGTGCACCACGTGCCAGCAGTTTCAGCGCCTGTGGCTCTGCAGGAATGTTTTCTTTGGCCAACACCTGAGTCAGGTGCTCAAATACCGTCTCTGGCGCCATAGGACGCAAATTGAATTGCAGGCAACGCGAAAGCACTGTCACAGGTACCTTCTGCGGATCGGTTGTGGCCAGCACAAACTTCAAATACTCCGGTGGCTCCTCCAGCGTTTTCAACATGGCGTTGAACGCGGTATTGGTGAGCATGTGCACCTCGTCGATCATGAAGACCTTGAAGCGCCCCTGCACCGGTTTGTACACCGCCTGCTCCAGCAAGCTTTGCACCTCATCCACACCACGGTTGGATGCCGCATCCAGCTCAATATAGTCGGGGAAGCGACCACTATCAATTTCAGTACAAGCTGGACAAACACCACAAGGCTCGGCAGTGATTCCACCTTGTCCATCAACACCCGTACAGTTGACCGACTTGGCAAAAATGCGCGACACCGTGGTCTTACCAACACCGCGCGTACCGGTAAACAGATATGCATGATGCAGGCGCTGCTGTGTGAGCGCATTGCCCAGAGCCTGCACGACGTGCTCCTGCCCCACCATTTCGGCAAAGTTGCGGGGACGGTATTTACGGGCGAGCACGAGATAAGACATAAGGGCGAATTCTACGGGTTGTGGGCAAGGCGACCTCAGCGTAGGCGTGTTTATCTGTGCACGTCACTCACGCGCACCATAAACACACCTATAATCGCTGCTGACAGCCCCCCTCGCATGGGGAAGCAGCCAACCGGGTCAGGTGGGGAACCAAGCAGCCCTAACTGTGAAACCAGTGCCGAGGTAAGGGTTGTCAACTTCTCTTCAGGGATTTCTTTGGCCCACAAAGATGCATACATCCCACCGCTCCTTGCGTAGCATCAACTTCTTTTGGGCATTTCTGCCTTTTTGCGGTAGCCAAGGTTTCAGCGCAGCTTGGGAATAAGCTTGATATAGATAAGCTCGCTCACCAGCTCCACCAATGTTTGCGCCACAATCACGGCGGGCAGCACTGGGATCGCGCCTGGTACTGCCAGCGCCAAAGGCAAAACCACCAATGAATTGCGCGTGCTTGCGCTGAACGTCACTGCACGCACGGCACCGACCTGGAGCTTGAAGGCCTTGGCCACAGCCCAAGCCAGCGCAGGAGCCAGCACCGCAAAAGCCACATATACCGGCAGCACATGCCATGCAACCCCACTGGCAGCTTCAAGTTGGGGCACCACCGAAGCCACCACAACAAACAACACCAAAGCCGTGGCAGGCACGGGCAAAAAACCCAGATACACACTGACACGCACACCCACCGGGGATCGTGCAGCCCATTTCTGTGTGACCAACGCAAGCAGCAATGGCAGGGCAACAAGCCAAAGCAGGGCATCCATAAAAGGCCTCACTTGCACCAAGGCTGCTGCCTCCGCACCCAACATATATCCCAAATAAATCGGCAACAACGCAATCTGCGTGAGCAACAAAACCGGGGTGGATGCCAGCAGCAAACTTGCATCGGCCTTACCCATGTGGGCAAAGGTCACCACATAGTCAATGCACGGTGCCAATAAGACCAGCAGAACGCCAAAGCGCAGCATGCCTTCCTGCGGCAGAAACTGACTCAGCCCCCAGACCAGCAGCGGGATAGCGACAAAATTGGTGAGCAGCAGTGCCAGCAAAAAACGCCGCTGCAAGAATGCAGCTCGCAAAGTGGACAGCGGCACTTGCAAAAAAGTGACGTACAGCATAAACGCCAACGACGGATTAATCAGCGGCTCCAACGCTTGCGTGCCCTGCACATAGACGGCCAACCCTGCCCCCAAAGCAACGGCGGCAAAGTAAATGAGCGCTTGGTAGCGCTCTAGAGCATCACGTGGCAACAACATGTGCACATTGTCCGTGGATCAAAGCAATCATTTGCCCGCAATCGCGAAAATCCACTGCACTGATCCGCTGCACAAATACCGCACAAGCCTTGCACGGTCCGCAATCATGGCAGGCGCTTATTGCTGCTGAATGAAAGCCTGAATGCCTCGCGCGGCACGCACACCAGTGGCAAAACATGCGGTAAGCAAATATCCGCCTGTGGGGGCTTCCCAATCGATCATCTCGCCTGCACAGAACACACCGGGCAATGCCTTGCACATGAGCTGCGCATCCAGCGCATCCCATGTGACACCGCCAGCAGTGCTGATGGCCTCATCCATAGGTCGTGCAGCCACAACAGTAACAGGCAAGCACTTAATAGCCTGTGCCAGCTTCACAGGGTCTTGCATGGTTTCCTTGCTCAGCACTTCGTAGAGCAGACCAGTCTTCACGCCATCCAGTCCCAAACGCCCCTTCATGTGGCTGGACAGACTGCGAGAGCCACGTGGATGGCGCACCTCTTGCAGCACCTTCTCAGCCGAGAAGGCTGGTAGCAAATCCAGCTCAAACGTTGCGCTGCCATTGCGTGTGATTTCATCGCGCAGCAAATTGGACACGGCATACACCAGACTGCCTTCTACACCTGTATCTGTTACCACGAACTCTCCGCGGCGCTCAAAGCTTCGTCCCAGGCTATCGACAAAACGGATGACCACCGACTTCAACGGAGCACCTGCAAAGCGTTGCGCAAAAAACGGACTCCAGCCCTTATCAAGTTGTGGTTTGATGCCCACCAACTCTTTGAAGAAGGCACGACGCGATTCCGTCTCTGGGGTAGCGGCAGCAGGCTGGCCCACATCAAATCCACAGTTCGCTGACTGCAAGGCTGCCACACGCACGCCTTGAGCTTGCAGCAGCGGCACCCAAGCGCCGTCTGACCCCAAACGTGCCCAACTGCCACCACCCAGCGCCAGCAAGCTTGCTTTTGCTTGAACGGCAAACACGCCACCAGGCGTTTCCATGATCAAGGCGCGCTCAGCATTCCACCCCTTCCACTGGTGACGCATATGGAAAACCACGCCTTGCGCACGCAAACGCGACAACCAAGCGCGCAGCAAGGGCGCAGCTTTCATTTCAGTAGGGAAAACACGGCCAGACGTTCCCACAAAAGTACCGATGCCCAGGCCCTCGGCCCATGCTCGCATCTGGTCCGCCCCGAAGTCTTGCAGCAAGGGCTGCAACATGGGCTGCGTTTCCCCATAACGCTGCGCAAAACGCTCAAAGGCTTCTGAGTGTGTCAAGTTCAATCCGCCCTTGCCCGCCAGCAAAAACTTGCGGCCAACGGATGCCTTGCCATCAAACACATGCACCTGGACCCCTTGAGCCGACAGAATTTCTGCCGCCATCAAGCCGGCAGGCCCAGCCCCGACAATGGCAACATCACACTTCAAAGCTGGCAGCAGTGCGGCAGCAGACATAAATAACCCGATCTTTCAGAAATACACGGCGCCAAACGCCAAAGGGCTGGCAGCATAACGCTAGAACGAAGACCCACGCCCACCCACAAGCATGCTCTCCATTGCTCACTTATATAAGCCCCATAGCCGTTTTTGACCAGCCATGATGCATGTCCGGACATTGGTTTCTGTCACAATTATTGAAACGTTATCTGTGCGCTATTGAGCGCACCCGCCCCAACATACACAACAAGGAACAATTCCATGGCAAGCGAACTCATCAAGCATGTCACAGACGCCAGTTTTGAAGCCGATGTACTGCAACCCGGCAGCACCGTGCTGGTGGATTACTGGGCTGAATGGTGCGGCCCTTGCAAGATGATTGCCCCCATTTTGGACGACGTGGCAAAAACTTACGAAGGCAAGATCACCATCGCCAAAATGAATGTGGATGAAAACCGCCTGATCCCCGCCAAGTTCGGCATTCGCGGTATCCCCACACTGATGGTTTTCAAGAATGGTGAACTGGTTGCAACCAAGGTAGGCGCCATGGCCAAACCTCAGCTGACTGCCTTCATCGACCAGCAAATCGCTTAAATATGCGACGCCAGAGCATGCCTACAGTACGCTCTGGCCTGCTCTTTCAGGCCTGCTTTCTGCCCAGCAGCACATCTTTGCAAGTTTTCTGACAAAAACTAGTGTGCACCTTGCGCACTTTTCCTGTCATAATCGATTCCTGATCACGACCCAAAGCATTGGCGGTCGTTTCCGATCATCCTGGCAAGCCATCGAAGTACTGCGCTCCTCGCCGATTACTCTGGCATTCGCCACATCCCCAGATTTCTATGAACTCCTTGCAAGGAGTAACTCCAGATGCACCTTAACGAACTCAAGGCACTGCACGTGTCTGAAGTGTTGAAGCAGGCCGAAGCGCTTGAGATTGAAAACACCGGCCGCATGCGCAAGCAAGAGCTGATGTTCGCCATCATTAAAAAGCGCGCCAAAGCAGGCGAACAAGTATTTGCCGACGGCGTGCTGGAAATTTTGCCCGACGGTTTTGGCTTTCTGCGCAGCCCAGACACCAGCTTCACGGCCAGCACTGACGATATCTATATCTCGCCCAGCCAAGTGCGCCGCTTCAATTTGCACACCGGCGACATGATCGAAGGTGAAGTGCGCACGCCCAAGGATGGCGAGCGCTATTTTGCTTTGACCAAGCTGGACAAGGTCAACGGCAATTCGCCCGAGTCCAACAAGCACAAGGTGATGTTCGAAAACTTGACGCCTCTGTTCCCCAAGGAACAGATGAAGCTCGAGCGCGACATCAAGGCCGAGGAAAACATCACTGGCCGCATCATTGACATCATTGCTCCCATTGGCCGCGGCCAACGTGCACTGATTGTTGCCCCGCCCAAGAGCGGCAAGACCATGATGATGCAGCACATTGCGCACGCCATCACGGCCAACAACCCAGACGTGCACCTGATGGTGTTGTTGGTGGACGAACGCCCTGAAGAAGTGACGGAAATGCAGCGCTCGGTCAAGGGCGAAATCATTGCTTCCACTTTCGACGAGCCCGCCACCCGCCACGTTCACGTGGCCGAGATGGTGATCGAGCGTGCCAAGCGACTGGTCGAATTGAAGAAAGACGTGGTCATCCTGCTGGACTCGATCACCCGTCTGGCCCGTGCCTACAACAACGTGGTGCCTTCGTCGGGCAAGGTGCTGTCGGGTGGCGTGGACTCCAACGCCCTGCATCGCCCCAAGCGCTTCTTTGGCGCAGCGCGCAATGTGGAAGAAGGTGGTTCCCTGACCATCATCGCCACTGCCCTGGTCGACACCGGCTCGCGCATGGACGAAGTGATTTTTGAAGAGTTCAAGGGCACCGGTAACAGCGAAATCCATCTGAGCCGTCGCCTCTACGAAAAGCGCGTGTTCCCTGCGATCGAATTGTCCAAGAGCGGCACACGTCGTGAAGAGCTGCTGCTGCCTCCAGAGATTCTGCAAAAGACGCGTATCCTGCGTCAGTTCATGTACAACATGGACGAGATCGAATCCATGGAGCTGATGATCAAGAACATGAAGCAGACCAAAACCAATGTCGAGTTCTTCGACATGATGCGTCGCGGCGGCTGATAACCCATCAGCTTTGCAGAAATTTACCCCCTCACGCTATAATGGGGGGCTTTTATTGCGGTAAGTATGTTGAATGCATTTTCGAAGCAAAGGTTGCTTCGGGTTCGACACGGCTGCCGCACTTGACTAAAGGAAGATCATGAAAGAAGGCATCCACCCCGATTACCGTGAAGTTCTGTTCGTTGACATGTCCAACGACTTCAAGTTTGTGACACGTTCTTGTGTTGCAACAAAGGAAACAGAAACTTTCGAAGGCAAGGAATATCCCCTGTTCAAGCTGGATACTTCTTCTGAATCGCACCCCTTCTACACCGGCACACAGAAGTCGGTGGACAACATGGGCGGCCGCGTGGAAAAGTTCCGCAACCGCTTCGGCAAGAAGTAATCTCTTACTTCTCCGCCAAAAGGCAGCCAGGGCAACCCGGCTGCCTTTTTCTTTTACGGCCTTTGCAACACCACCGAGCGTGGGCCAAACTGCTGCATATTCCATGCAGTCGTGGCATGCTTGGCCCCAGACATCTTGCTTTACTCATGCCTGCTCCCGGCATACTGATTGTGTTCCCATGAATCCGCCATCACCCGCCATCGTTGCCCAAAACGCTGTCCGCCGCCTCCCTAGCTGGATCATGCTGTTGTTGTGTGCCGCCTATATCCTGGCAGGCTTTGTTGGTCGCGAACCCTGGCGCGATGTGGACATTACGGCGTTTGGGTATATGCAAGCCATGGCCGCAGGAGAGACATCCTGGCTGCAGCCCCAGTTGGATGGCATACGACCACAAAGCCCTGGGTTGCTGCAATACTGGCTTGGCGCTTGGGCGCTTCAACTTATGCCTGCAGGCATGCCCGCCGACTTGGTGGTGCGCCTGCCATTCATATTGCTGTTAGGACTGGCTTTTTGGTGTACATGGCGCGCGGTCTTCAGCTTGGCGCGCACGCCAGGCGCACAACCTGTCGCATTTGCTTTTGGTGGCGAAGCCTCACCCACGGATTACGCACGGGCCCTGGCCGATGGCGGTTTGCTTGCCCTGATGGCCTGCCTGGGCCTGGCACAGCTGTCACATGAAACCAGTCACACCTTGGTGCAGCTGAGCGCAGTCTGCGCTGCTTTTTTTGCCGCTGCGTCCATGTGGTGGCAACCCAAACTGGCGGCAGCGACGGCTTTACTGAGCCTGTTGGCACTGTCCATGGCAGGCGCCCCTTCGATGTCCATGCTGCTTGGCCTAGGGGCAATTGCCATTTCGATGTGCACCAAAATTCCCAAACTTTCCCATCGCTATAGCTGGGCCGCATGGTGGATACTGGCCATGGCAGTTGCTGCAGCCGCTGCCTGGCTGCTGGGCATATGGGAATATCGCCTGATCAACCCCTGGGAACAAGGCAAGGAGTGGCAAAGCACGGCACGATTGCTGACGTGGTTCAGTTGGCCGGCGTGGCCACTTGCCTTGTGGGCACTGTGGCGCTGGCGCAAACAGCTGCTGCGTCCTACTCAAAATCCGCACATTGCTTGGCCGCTGTGGCTATGGGCAATTGCTGTGTTCTGCACCATCTTCACACAGGAAGGTGACCGGGCACTCATATTGGCGCTGCCGGGCATTGCCACAGTGGCCGCTTTTGCACTGCCCACCTTCAAGCGCAGCCTCGGCGCACTCATTGACTGGCTTACCCTGTTTTTCTTCACTATCTCAGCCATCACCATTTGGGTGGTCTGGATTTCAGTGCAAACAGGCTTTCCCGCCAAACCTGCAGAAAACGTACAGCGTCTGGCTGTAGGCTTCGAGCCTTCATTTGCGCCATTTCCATTTCTAGTGGCCTTGGCAGCCACCATTGGCTGGTGCCTGCTGGTGGCTTGGCGCACACGTCGCCACCGCGCTGCCATCTGGAAAAGCTTGGCTGTGCCAGCAGGCGGTACCGTATTGGGCTGGGTACTACTTATGACGTTATGGCTGCCCATGCTGGACTACGGTCGCAGCTACGCGCCCCACGTAAACGCTGTGGCACGCATAGTGCCCGAGCAGGCCCAGTGTGTGCACACACTGGGTTTCAATCCCGCGTTGACCACCGCATTCCGTTTTCATACTGCATGGACGTTGCACCGCGGTCTGCCCGCCGGGCCGGCAAGCCAATGTGACTGGCTGATCGCCACACCTGCTGGCTGGTCCGCCATGGATTCCGACACCACTGCGCAGTGGGAACTGGAAGCACAAGTCAATCGCCCCACCGACCGCAGAGACCACCTTCTAGTATTGCGTCGAACCCGCTGAAAGCAGGATTGAGGTATGCGTGAACTTGCCACCATTGCGCGGCATGCCGGCACCGTGCTGGCCGGACAGCTGGCCGTCATGGCCTTTGGTGTGACTGACACCATTGTGGCAGGGCGCTTCTCTTCCGAAGCCCTCGCTGCGTTGTCTGTGGCTTCAGCCGTTTTTGTGAGTGTTTTCATCTCGCTCATGGGCATCTTGCAGGCACTGCTGCCCATCTGGGCCGAGCAGCATGGTCGAGGCGATACCACCGAGATTGGCACCTCATTTCGCCAATCGCTGTACCTGGCTTCAGGACTCACCCTGTTGGGTATGCTGATTTTGCTCTTTCCCGGCCCCATCCTGGCCTGGACAGAAGTACCAGAAGTGATGCAAGCGGATGTCCGTGCCTACCTCATCATCGTTGGCTGGGCATTACCGTCTGCGATGTTCTTCCGCCTCTACACCACGCTCAACCAAGCGTTGGGATACCCGCAACTGGTAACTTGGCTACAGGTGGCGGCCTTGGTCCTCAAAATCCCGCTGTCCATCTGGTTCACCTTTGGTGGATGGGGCGTGCAAGCTCAGGGGGTCGCTGGCTGTGCCTGGGCCACTTTGCTTGTGGATTACGCCATTGCCATCTTGGCAGTGGCGCTGATGCGCCACCAAAAACTGTATGCCCCCTTGAAGCTATGGCAGTCTCTGGAGTCGCCAGATTGGAAGCGCTTGCGCAGTTTTTTACGCTTGGGCATCCCTGCAGGGCTATCCATTCTGGTGGAAGTCACTTCATTCACTTTGGTGGCTTTATTCGTGGCTCGCCAAGGTGCAATGTCCGCAGCCAGCCACCAAATTGCAGCCAACCTGGCCGCCGTATGCTACATGCTGCCCCTGTCACTGGGGATTGCGATCAGTGCAAGGGTGAGCTGGTGGCGTGGTACAGGCAATGAAGCTCAAGCCCAGCAACTGGCATGGCTGGGCATCAAAATTGCCATCATCAGTGGTGTCGTGCTATCCACCAGCTTGCTGCTGCTACGTAGCTACATCCCACATGTGTATACCGCTGATCCGGGCGTGATAGCACTGACTTCCGCCTTGCTGCTGTGGGTTGCGCTCTACCATGCCTTCGACAGCATCCAGTGTGTCTGCATTTTCTTGTTGCGCTGCTGGCGCGTCACCTTGGCTCCACTGGTGGTGTACTGCAGCTTGCTATGGGGTGGTGGCCTTGGCGGTGGATACTGGATGGCGTATCAAAATGCCAGCACCAGCGCCTTGTGGTCTGGCAACCCAACGCCTTTCTGGCTTGGCAGCGGTGTAGCACTGATGTTCGTCGCCAGCGCTTTTGTCTATCTGCTTTACCGGGTCTTGCAACCCCACAAATAAGAAAGCGGCCATATGGCCGCTTTTCTGCGATCACTGAGTCTACTTTTCTTACTTTGGGTCGATATCCAGCACCGATTGCGCATGCTGAGCATGACGCAGACGACTGGCAGGGAATACCGCCTTGAAGGTCGCGCCAGCACCGAGCTGGCTCTGAATTTCCAGCTTCGCTCCATGGCGCTGCAAGCCATGTTTGACAATCGCCAGCCCCAAGCCCGTGCCCCCCGTATCGCGTGAACGACTGCGATCAATGCGGTAAAAGCGTTCTGTCAAACGGCCAATGTGTGCAGCATCAATACCTGGCCCTGAGTCCTTGACCGAAAAGCTCGCTCCACCTCCTGGTTGAATTTCCCAACGGACTTGTACGCTGCCACCTGCCGGGGTATAGCGCAAAGCGTTGCTGATCAGATTGGAAAATGCACTGATCAACTCGGCCTGAACCCCTGCAATTTCCCAGTCCATGCCAGGAGCATCAGCTTGCGGAAAGCTGATGATGTGCCCTGCCCCTGCGCCCTTGGTGAGCAGTTTGGACAATGCTTGCGCTTCAATTTCACACTGACGCAACATGGCTGACACCGACACCCAGTCACTAAATCCAGGCAAAGGACTGCCTTCAAGGCGTGACAGCGTCAACAAATCCTGTACCAAGCTCTGCATACGCCCCGCTTGCTGGGCCATAAGCGCCAGATAATGCTTGCTTTCTGCAGGAGACAGATCCAGTGTCTGCAGTGTTTCCACAAAACCAACCAACACCGTCAGCGGTGTGCGGATTTCGTGCGAAACATTGGCCACAAAGTCTCGGCGCATGGCCTCCGCCTGCTCCAGCGCAGTAATGTCACGCGCCAAGAGCAAATGCCGGCCATCACCATACGGATAGATGTGCACGGACAGCATGACAGGCCGTGAAGGAGAGCTCTCACGCCCCACCATCAGCACGGGGTTTGTAAAGTCCTGGTTTGACCAATAGCGGCTGAATGCAGGATCGCGCACCAGGTTGCCAATCGTCTGCTGAATATCCCTCTCGGCATCAAAACCAAAGTGACGTTCAGCCATGTGGTTGCACCACTCGATGTGCCCTTCTGCATCCATCAAAACCAAACCGTTGGGACTGGCTTGCAGGGCCGCCAAGATATCCTGGACCCGCTGCTCAGCACCCACCACAGCCTGCTCGCGTGAGCGGGCTGCGCGCCGGACATAGGTTGCCACAATGCCCCACATGCCTTTGAACGACGGGGCTACAGCCAAATCGCCCTGCATCAGCCATTGACGCAAGCGACGTACCTTCAAATTGTCCCACGCCACCCACAGCCAACTAGCCAGCACCATTCCCGCCAGAGCAGCCCAGGCACCCCAGAACCAGGCAGCAATGCCACCCAGCACAGCCTGCAAACCCAGCAACTCTATCCAGCGCCATGCGACCATCGCTAATCCTTAAGCAGTAGCAGACAGACGGTAGCCAGCACCACGCACGGTTTCAACCAGCGTCCCCGCTTCGCCCAAAGCTTCCCGCAAGCGCTTGATGTGCACGTCCACCGTCCGCTCTTCAATATAGACGTGGTCACCCCAGACTTTATCAAGCAGTTGAGCACGGCTGTGCACGCGCTCGGGGTTATGCATCAGGTGACTGAGCAGCTTGAATTCAGTCGGCCCCAGCTTGAGCAACTGATCCTGGAAGGTCACGCGATGGGTCTGCCCATCCAGCACCAAGGCACCTACCTGTACGCGCTCACCCGCTTGCTCGGGCGTGCGACGACGCAACACTGCGCGAATGCGTGCCAACAGCTCTTGGGTTGAAAACGGCTTGGTGATGTAGTCATCCGCACCGGCATCCAGACCCGCAATCTTGTCGGGCTCATCGCCACGCGCTGTCAACATCAAAATAGGTACTTGCTTGGTACGGGCATCTGCGCGCCATTTGCGCGCCAGATTCAAGCCACTGGAGCCACCGGGCAGCATCCAGTCCAGCAAGATCACATCAGGCAATGCGGCATCCAGTTCACGCTGCGCGCTCACACCATCTTCTGCCCATAGCGGCGCAAAACCATTGTGGCGCAAATTCACAGCAATCAGCTCTGCAATCGCTGGCTCATCTTCCACGATCAGTACTTGCGGCAATTTCTTCATGCTTACTACCTGAGCTTGTTTAACGCACCGTGGACTCAATCACGTCCATGGACAGATGGCGAATATCTTTGCCTTCCACCAAATAAATAATCAGCTCCGCCACATTCTTGGAATGATCACCGATGCGCTCAATGGCTTTTGCCAGGAACAACAAATCCAAGCTGGCAGAGATGGTGCGGGGGTCTTCCATCATGTAGGTGATGAGCTTGCGTACAAAGCCATCAAACTCATCATCAATCAAATCATCTTCTTTGAGAATATCCAAAGCCGCCTTGGTATCCAAGCGCGCCAGCGCATCCAGTGCTTTACGCAGCAGCGAAGATGCCATTTCGGCAGCAACACGCAGTTCGCTGGAAGGCAAATTGCGCGCTGCGCCACTTTCAATGATGGACTTGACCATGCGGGCCATTTTGTGAGCCTCATCGCCCATGCGCTCAAGGTTGGCGGTCACTTTCGAGAAAGCCATCAACATGCGCAGATCACGCGCTGTCGGCTGGCGGCGGCCGATGATGGAGACCAATTCGTAGTCGATCTCCACCTCCATGGCATTCACGCGCTCCTCCAGCTCGGCCACCTGTTGCACGGCCTCCAGATTGAACTGGGTCAAAGCATAAATGGCTTGGCTGATCTGGCGTTCCACCAAACCACCCAGCTCCATCACACGGGAGGAAATACGATTGAGTTCACTATCAAACTGGGTGGACAAATGCTTAGCGGGCATATCTGTCTCCTTTGGGTTAGCCAAAGCGGCCTGTAATGTAGTCTTCGGTTTCTCGGCGCTGGGGTTTGAAGAACAGCTGTTCGGTTTCTCCAAACTCCACCAGGTCGCCCAAATACATGTATGCGGTGTAATCACTGCAACGCGCAGCTTGCTGCATGTTGTGCGTGACGATGACCACGGTGTAGTCGTTCTTCAGTTCAGCGATCAGCTCTTCCACCTTGGCAGTGGAAATGGGATCAAGTGCCGAGCATGGCTCGTCCAGCAGTAACACTTCAGGCTTGATCGCAATACCTCGCGCAATGCACAGACGTTGCTGCTGGCCACCCGACAAACTGGCGCCGCTTTGGTGCAATTTGTCTTTCACCTCAGTCCACAGCGCGGCTTTGCGTAGCGCCCATTCCACGCGTTCGTCCATATCCGCTGCATCCAGGCTCTCAAAAAGCTTCACGCCAAATGCGATGTTGTCGTAGATGGACATGGGAAATGGGGTCGGTTTTTGAAACACCATGCCGACCTTGGCACGAATCAACGCCACATCCTGCTTGCTGGTGAGCAAATCGTGGCCATCCAGCAAGATCTTCCCTTCCGCGCGTTGCTCGGGGTACAACTCGTACATGCGATTGAAAGTGCGCAGCAGAGTGGATTTGCCACAGCCAGAGGGGCCGATAAAGGCAGTCACCTTTTTCTCTGGAATTTCCAGATTGATGTTTTTCAGTGCATGGAACTTGCCGTAATAGAAGTTCAGGTCACGCACCGAAAGTTTTGAGGGGCCACTAATGGGCGCAATGGCAGGAGCCGTCATTGTTGCAGTAGACATCATCAAATCCTTGCAATTTATTTCTGGCGCGTGAGTACACGGGCCAGGATATTCAGGCCCAGGACGGCCACAGTGATCAGGAACACGCCCGCCCAAGCTAGCTGCTGCCAGTTCTCGTAAGGGCTCATGGCGAACTTAAAGATGGTTACAGGCAAGCTGGCCATCGGTTTGGCCAGGTCACCGTTCCAGAACTGGTTATTCAGCGCGGTGAACAACAGCGGTGCTGTTTCTCCTGCAATACGCGCCACTGCCAGCAACACACCCGTAATAACACCGGCACGCGCGGCACGCAAAGTAATGGACAGAATCACCTTCCACTTGGGCGTGCCCAGAGCATAAGCGGCTTCACGCAACGCCGAAGGCACCAGTGTGAGCATGTTCTCTGTGGTACGAATCACCACCGGGATCACAATCAAAGCCAGCGCCACAATGCCTGCGTACGCCGAAAAGCTTCTGAACTTGGCCACCACCACGGCATAGACAAACAGACCAATCACGATGGAAGGTGCTGACAGCAGGATGTCATTGACAAACCGCGTCGTGCTGGCCAGCCAGCTCTTTTTGTCGTATTCAGCCAGATACACCCCAGCCATCACACCGATGGGAGTGCCCACACAAGTGGCCAGTGCCACCATCACGAACGAACCAAAGATCGCATTGGCCAAACCTCCCACCTCATTGGGAGGTGGCGTCATCTCTGTGAACAGTGCAAAACTCAAACCGCCAATGCCCAAGCGGATGGTTTCCCACAGAATCCAGATCAGCCAGAACACACCAAAGGCCATGGCCATCATGGACAAGGTCAACGCAACTTGATTGAGACGTTTGCGCGATGCGAAGCGCGCCTGACGCTGGGTATTGTGCTTTTGTGCTGCAATCAATTTTTGGCTGGAGGTACTCATGTACGTGCTCCCTCATTCTTTTGCAGACGGTTGAGCAGCAGCTTGGACAGTGCCAGCACCACAAACGTGATGAAGAACAAAGCCAGACCCAAATAGATCAAAGAAGCTTGATGCAGACCTTCTCCGGCCTCTGCAAACTCATTGGCCAGGGCCGACGTGATGCTGTTGGCCGCTTCAAACATCGAGAGCGAGTTGAGCTGATTCATATTGCCAATCACAAAGGTGACGGCCATGGTTTCACCCAGAGCGCGTCCCAGGCCAAGCATGATGCCGCCAAGAACGCCCGCCTTGGTATAGGGCAGCACCACTTTCCAGACCACTTCCCAGGTCGTCGCTCCCAAGCCATAAGCCGACTCTTTGAGCAGTGCGGGAGTCACCTCGAACACATCGCGCATCACAGAGGCAATAAAAGGAATGATCATGATGGCCAAAATAATGCCGGCAGACAAAATGCCAATGCCAACCGGCGGGCCAGACACCAGTGCTCCCAGGTAAGGGACGCCATCAAACAGGTTTTGCAGCGGCTGCTGCACATAGGTAGCCAGAACAGGCCCGAACACCATCAGGCCCCACATGCCATACACAATAGATGGCACGGCGGCCAACAGCTCAATCGCGGTACCCAACGGGCGCCGGAGCCAGCTAGGTGCCAGCTCCGTCAGAAACAGTGCGATGCCAAAACTCACTGGCACTGCAATGACCAGGGCGATCAGCGAGGTCATCAAGGTGCCATAAATCATCACCAAACCACCGTACTGATCCTGCACGGGATCCCATTCGGTACGGGTAAAAAAGCCCAGCCCATATTCATGAATCGCAGGCCAAGCGCCTACCAGCAGCGAGCCCATGATGGCCAGCAGCAAGCCCAAGGTGATCAGTGCTGCACCTTTAGCCAACCATGAAAACAATCGGTCAGCAAAACTAGAGGAAATCCAAGCGTTGCGCCGTGGAGGTTGTGCGCGGCTAGCTACCGGCTTTTGCCGCTGAGCCACCGCATTGGCTGAAGTCATGGATGTGGACACGGGTGTCACCTCTTTACAAATAACGAGACCTGCCAGATGCGCAAGCATCCGGCAGGATGTGACTGTCAGATCAGTCGATTACTTCCAGGACACTGGCTTGCCAGCACTGTCTTTGATCTCCGCCCAAGCCTTGAGCACCTGTGTCTTCACAGAATCAGGCATGGGCACATAATCCAGGCCGCTGGCAGTGGTGTCACCATTTTTATAGGCCCAGTCAAAGAACTTCAGCGTTGTGGCAGCTTGCGCAGGCTTTTCCTGGCTCTTGTGCATCAGAATGAACGTGGCGCTGGTGATAGGCCACGCATCCTTGCCTGGCTGGTTGGTCAGAATCTGGTAGAAACTCTTGCTCCAATCCGCACCTGCAGCCGCAGCCTTGAAGCTCGCTTCATTCGGCGAAACAAATGCACCTTCATTGTTTTGCAACAGTGCAAATGTGAGTTTGTTTTGCTTGACGTAGGCATATTCCACGTAGCCGATGGAGTTGGCCAGGCGACCAACAAATGCAGCTACGCCTTCGTTGCCCTTGCCGCCTGCACCTGTTGGCCAGTTCACAGCCTTGCCTTCACCCACTTTTTCCTTCCACTCCGCATTTACCTTGGACAGGTAATTGGTAAAGCCAAACGTTGTGCCTGAACCATCGGCACGACGTACCGGAGAGATCTTTGCATCAGGCAAATTGACACCTGGATTCAACGCAACGATGGCTGGATCGTTCCATTGTGTAATCTTGCCCAGGTAGATATCGCCCAGTACTTGGCCATTGAGCTTGAGCTGACCAGGCTGGATACCCTGGATATTCACCACAGGCACGATACCGCCGATCACCGTCGGGAATTGCACCAAACCCTTGGCTTTCAGGTCATCGTCTTTCAGTGGTTCATCGGAAGCGCCGAAATCAACTGTCTTGGCCTCAATTTGCTTCAAGCCTGCACTGGAGCCCACGGATTGGTAATTGATCTTTACGCCAGTGGCCTTGTTGTAGTCAGCTGCCCATTTGGAATACAGAGGAGCAGGGAAACTGGCGCCAGCACCTGTTGCTTCTTGTGCGGCTGCCACATTCAAAAAACCGCCGGACACCAAGGCACCGGTCACCAAAACTCGCATCATGGACATCTTCATGGAAGTACCTCTCGGTTAAAAACTTAGTCGAAGAAAGTTCGATGACGTGAATGTAAAAAGCGTATGTGACATGTTTGTGACATACAAAAATTAAGGACTTAATGCTTAAAAACCACAGCTTTTCGTCTTCAAAAAATTGTCATGACACCGTCATGCGGCCCTTCTAGCATCGCACCCCAGCCTTGCGCTGTGCTTGGCAGTTTTTTTCATTTCACGGATACGATGGCTGATAAGCTGCAATCTTTGCGCCGCTAGCTGATTTCTCACAATGAACAATGCGATTGCCCTTGCTGCCGTAGACCTTGGCTCTAACAGTTTCCGTCTTGAAATTGGTAGTTATGAACACAACCAGATTCACCGCGTTGAGTACCTCAAAGAGACCGTTCGTCAAGGTAATGGCTTAGATAGCAGCCGCAATCTCACCCAGGAATCCATGGAACGAGGATGGGCATGTCTGGCCCGTTTTGGCGAACGTCTGCGCGGGTTCAATCCTGCGCACGTGCGCGCTGTAGCCACGCAAACCCTGCGTGAAGCACGCAACCGTGACGAATTTATCGAGCGTGGCAGCGAACTGCTGGGCTTTCCCATTGAAGTCATTGCCGGCGAGGAAGAAGCCGCTTTGATTTACCGAGGCGTGATCAGCCAGCTTCCGGCTTCCGATGAGCACCGCTTGGTAATTGATATTGGGGGCCGTTCCACCGAATTCGTCCTCGGGCAAAACAGCGTGGCACAAGCGGTTGCCTCCTACCGCATCGGAAGTGTGGCCTGGACTTCACGCTACTTCCCACGAGGCGAACTCACCGCCGAAACTTTTAAAACTGCAGAAATTGCTGCACGCGCCGTGCTCGACGAAGCCTTGGACACCTTCAGCCCTGGTAGCTGGGAGGTGACTTATGCCTCCGCAGGAACCGCCAATTCCGTCGGAGATACCTTGGCTGCCAATGGCCAGGGGCAAGGTGTGATCACGCGAGCGGGTCTGGACTGGCTGCACCAGCAACTGCTTCAGGCCAAGCATATTGACAAGGTCAAGCTCGAAGGCCTCAAGGAAGATCGCCGTCCCGTGGTAGCGGGTGGTTTGAGTGTGCTGCGCGCTGTCTTTGACCTTCTGGGACTGGAGCGCATGGAAGTTGCGCAAGGTGCACTACGTATGGGTGTGCTTTATGGATTAGTCGATGATCGAGGCGCGGAGGTTGGCGATATCCACACCGCCAGCGTCTTGGGTCTGATGCAGCGATTTGGCGTACACAGCCTACATGCTCGCCATGTTGCAGACACTGCCCAGCATCTGTGGCTGCAGCTACACCCTCAAGAAACCCAAGCCCCGGCCCCACTGATCTGGGCAGGCTTGCTACATGAAGTAGGCTGTCGTATTTCTCGCAGCAACTACCATCGGCACAGCGCCTACATCCTGGAGCACTGCAATGCACCAGGCTTTAGCCCCAATGAGCTGGCGCACTTGGGCCAGCTGGTTTTGGGGCACCGTGGCAAGATCAAGAAGGTAGAGGCATTCATGCATCTGCCAGCACATGCCGAGCAGCTGCTATGCCTGCGGCTGGCAGCAGTGTTGTGCAACAGTCGTCGCGCGCCCGATTTGGAAGGTCTGCAGCTGCAACGTCGCGATCAGCAACTTCTGCTGCAAACCCCAGAAGGCTGGGCTGAACGCTATCCTCTTAGTGCTCAGCTGCTGCGTGAGGAAGCCGATGCTGTCAACAAGTCCGAATGGCAATTGCAACTCCACTTGCAGTAACAAGACTGGATCCTCTCCGCTCAACAAGTCGGCTTCCAGCTTCTCTCAGAGTGCATATAGGCATATGTAGTGGCGATTTTCGGCCTTATAAGCTGCCCCATAAAAAGGATGCTTATGGCATCCTTTTTATGGGGCAGCTTGGCTCATGCGCCATACAGTTGCATCAATGCATTTTGCACACCGTGCCCATTCTCTGGATTCGGAGCGGGTAGATAACTGCCATCCGCCTGCTGGGTCCACGCATCGCGGTCATCATGCAAATACGCAACCAAGCACTCATCAATCACACGCTGCCGCAACTTGGGCTCTTGAACAGGCCAGGCCAGCTCAACACGGCGCGTCATATTGCGGCGCATCCAGTCTGCACTGGAGAGGTAGACATACTCCTGATCATTCCCCCAGGAGAAATAGAACACACGCGAATGCTCCAGCAAACGACCAATGATGGAACGCACCCGAATATTGTCTGTCACACCTGCTAATTGGGGAGGCAGCATGCAGGCACCACGCACAATCAAATCAATCTTTACACCCGCTTGTGCTGCTTGAACCAAGGCGTGAATCAGCACCTCATCGGTCATCGCATTGGTTTTCACCACCACACGCGCATACTGGCCTTGCTGTGCTGCCTGCGCGCATGTCTGTATGTGCTCCAGCATGGTGGCCTGCAAGGCAAAAGGTGCCATCACAAGCTTTTCCAGTTTGGGTTTCACATTGGGGCTAGCCAGGTGCCGAAAAACTGCATCCATATCCGCTGTGAGCACGGGGTCACAAGTCAGATAACTCAGATCCGTGTACAGACGCGCCGTTTTGGGGTTGTAGTTGCCCGTGGACAAATGACCATAGCGACGCAAACCCCGGCCTTCACGACGCGTCACCAGCAGCATCTTGGCATGGGTTTTCAGCCCGACAACGCCATACACCACCTGTGCACCAACGGCCTCCAGCGCATCTGCCCAGTTGATGTTGGCTTCTTCGTCAAAACGCGCTTTCAACTCAACTACAGCCATCACTTCCTTACCCAGGCGCACCGCCTTGGCCAACAAGTCCATCAACTCGGATTTGGCACCTGTGCGATAGATGGTTTGCTTGATTGCCACTACCGCCGGGTCATGCACAGCTTCACGCAGCAACTCCAGCACTGCATCAAACTGCTCAAACGGCTGATGAATCAACACATCCCGCCTGCGCATTTGCGCCATCACCTTGGCTTGTGGATTGAGCTGCCTTGGCCAACTACCTTGCCACGGCCTGAACAGCATAGAAGGGTCATTGACCAAGTCGATCAACTCCGCCAGACGCACCAAGTTGACAGGCCCATCCACACGAAACATGGCACGGGCGGGCAAGTCAAATTCTTGCAGCAGCGTTGTCGCCAGAAATTCCGAGCAATGACTGGTGACCTCCAGCCGGACCGCTTGACCAAACTGACGATAGGCCAACTCTTCACGCAAAGCTGTGCGCAAATCATCGACTTCGTCTTCCTCCACAAGCAACTCTGTGTTTCGTGTGACGCGGAACTGGGCCGCCTCCACCACTTCACGCCCATCGAACAGCTCCGAGATATGCGCCCGCACCATGCTCGACAAGCTGACAAACAAACGCTTTTTCCCGGAAATACTGGCTGGCAGCTCCATGAGGCGAGGCAGCGCACGCGGCAGCTTCACAATCGCCACCTCGTTGGCCCGCCCAAAGGCATCACCTCCCTTGAGGCGCACCACCATATTCAATGATTTGTTGGCAACCTGCGGAAAAGGATGCGCTGGATCCAGGGCCACAGGCACCAACAAAGGCTTCACCGCCTGCCTGAAGTGCTTGTGTACCCAGCGACGCTGGGCTTCAGTGCGATTCTTATGGTTCACAATGCGTATACCTGCTGCTTCAAACGCAGGCCGCAATGCAGTGTTGTAGAGCGCATATTGACGCGCCACCAACTCTTGCGCCTTGTCCAACAAGGCAAGTCCATCCGCCAGGTTGTACACACCCTGTGCCTGCGTATTCACTGCGGCAATATGCGGCGCCGAGCGCACTTCAAAAAACTCATCCAGATTAGACGAAACGATGCACAAATAACGCAGACGCTCCAAAAGGGGCACATCGTCACGCCGCGCCCAGGCCATCACTCGCTCGTTAAAGGCAAGAATGCAATGATCGCGAGGCAGCAAAACCAGCGGCTCAGTGGAAGGAGCTTGAACAGCCACCGCAGGTAAGTCCCCCCCTTCAGTTGCTGCCCGCGACGTTTCTTGCGGTAGCACCATAAATGCGGAAAGGGGTGCAATAAATGGTTCTGTCTTTGAATACATTGGGGTGCTCTCTGGCGTTGCCACCTCAGTATCCCCAAGCCATATGACGAAACGATGACAGGTCTGTGACTATTTCATGCACACAAGATTGCTAACCGACTCAAGGGGAAACACTCTGGTGGTAATCTGGTGGGCTGCGTATTTCCTTGTGAACCATGAAAGCACCTCCACGGCTTGCCAGCATTGATATCGGATCCAATAGCGTATTACTGCTTGTCGGTCGCATTCTGGATGGCAGATTGCATGTGGATCTACAACGCAAAGAAACTGTGCGCTTAGGCGGTGCACTGGATAGTAGCGGCAACCTGCAAGCAAGTGCTATCGAACGTGGCTTGGAGTGCCTGCGGCGTTATGCAGAGCTGATTGCCGAGGTGGCTCCGCAGCATCGCCGGGTGGTCGCAACGCAAACCTTGCGAGAAGCACACAACCGCGAAATGTTTTTGTCTCAGGCTCGTGCTATCTTGCAATGTCCTGTCGAACTCATTTCTGGCGAGCGTGAGGCCACACTCATCTACCAAGGTGTGAGCAACCTGCTGTCTGACAATCCTGATCGCAGACTCGTTATCGATATCGGTGGGCGCTCCACCGAAGTCTGCATCGGCCAAGGTACGCAACTGCATGTTGCAACATCGTGCCCCATCGGTAGTGTCTCCTGGGCACAGCGTTTTTTTGGAGATGGCTTGCTCAGCCATGAGCGCTTTTCTGCGGCTGATGCTGCTGCCCAAACGCTAATGAATCAGCACTTAACTGCAATAATCCGCTCTCGGTGGGAACATGTTTTAGGCTCTTCCGGAACAGCAGGAGCCATCAGCAAGGCACTCCATCAAGCAGGCTCCCCAGCCGGAGTGATTGAGCGACACGCACTTTTTCAATTGAAGGCACAGCTCATTCAGGCGGGACACATTGATCACCTCCCCCTACAAGGACTGCGCGAAGAACTTCGCCCGGTCATTGGTGGAGGTGTGAGCATCATGTGCGCTGTGTTCGAAATGCTGAAACTTCAACATATGCGTATCGCCCAGGGTGCTTTGCGCCATGGCCTGATATTTGAGATGCATCAAGCACTGTCGGCACATACAAGCATGCAGATCAATCGCTGACATACCTGGACTCGGCAGACATAAAAAAGCCAAGTCTTTTTCGTAAAGAGACTTGGCTTTTTTGTTGCTCACATATGCACGAGCGAAGATGCTTAACGCAGCATTTCAAGATCCTGCGCACTAAGCCAACGCCACTCACCAGGTTTCATATCTTCTGGCAAAGCCAGATTTCCCATCTTCCAGCGATGCAGCCCTTCTACGCGGTTACCTACCGCTGCCAGCATGCGTTTGACCTGGTGATACTTGCCTTCAGTTAATGTCAAATCCAACACATTTTCAGACACCAACTCGCACGCTGCTGCCTTGACAGGCTTGGGATCATCATCAAGCACCACACCAGCCAACAATTTATCCACCATCGTTTGTGTGATTGGATGCTTGGCAGTAACACGGTAAACCTTGGGCACATGCTTCTTGGGAGAGCTCATGCGGTGAATGAACTGACCATCATCACTCAGCAACAAAAAGCCTGTTGTGTCCTGATCCAGCCGCCCCACCGCTTGCAACCCTTGTACCGCGCCTTTGTTGGGACGTTGACGCAACGGCGCCGGCAGCAAGGTATAGATGCTCGGATAGGCTGATGGTTTTTGCGAACACTCCGTCCCTGCAGGCTTGTACAGCAGTGCATATCCCTTCTCGTGATATTCCCAGTCCACGCCCTGCACACGAAAGCGCAAGCCTTCCGGCTCATAGTCTGCTGTCGAATCTGTCACTTGCACAGGTTCAGCAGAATCTTTCTCATAAACCTCGACCCAACCCTGCTGAACCAATCCCGAGCATACCCGGCGGATCCCAAAACCTTGAGAGTAAAGAATGTCTTGTAACTGCATAGCATTACCTCTGCCGCAGACAGCGGCCTCATAAAGCTGAGCATCTAGCACTCAACGCATCAAACCCAGAAAAATAGTCAAACCAGAAATGCCGGGCAATAACTGCACAGCCTTTCCCGATTTAAAGTCAGCGCACCAAAAACAAAACCCCCTGCCTCATTCAAGGTCAGGGGGTGTTGCAGCTGTAAGAGCCTAGCGATGACCTACTTTCACACGGGAAT
>NZ_JASAUZ010000072.1 GCF_030162935.1 Comamonas halotolerans | reverse complement strand
CTGGCGGAGTGGACGGGACTCGAACCCGCGACCCCCGGCGTGACAGGCCGGTATTCTAACCAACTGAACTACCACTCCTGGCAGGAAGCTTTGCTAGCTTTTTACAAGCATCAAGCGCTTCAAACTTGGCGACCCTACGGGGATTCGAACCCCGGTACTCACCGTGAAAGGGTGATGTCCTAGGCCTCTAGACGATAGGGTCAA
>NZ_JASAUZ010000071.1 GCF_030162935.1 Comamonas halotolerans | reverse complement strand
TCGGCGCAGCTTCCTGCCCCACGGTGTACAGGCTGAGGCCCTGGGCTGCAGCCAGCGAAAGCTGGGTCTGCGCCAGCGCTTCAATGTCTTGCCCTGCCGCCAGTGCGCTGGTTGTGCCACTGACCACCACGGCCTGCTCGGGCGTGACCAGAGCAATGCCTTTGGGTGCCGACAGTTGCATATGTGGCTCGCTGTACGCGGTGACCGTGCCCA
>NZ_JASAUZ010000070.1 GCF_030162935.1 Comamonas halotolerans | reverse complement strand
CATATGGCTGGCCGCATTCGCGGCCAGCCATAGCAAAGCACTCAAACCGTTGTATACCCACATTCGATTCAAAGGGTTCTCGACGACAGAGTCGCTGGTGATCTTGGGCCGCAAGTTATTGCGCGTGGCATTTGCAGTTTGGAAAGGCTCTGCTCGGTTTAATCCTGAGCAGCTTCTGCCCAAAACTGCTTGACTGAAAACATAGAACCTAACAC
>NZ_JASAUZ010000069.1 GCF_030162935.1 Comamonas halotolerans | reverse complement strand
GGTCACGGCCGAGGCCACGTTTGCCGATGCGGCAGGCAACGCCAGCGCACCGGTGACAGGCTCGCAAAGCTACGCGGTGGATATCGCAGCTCCAGATACGTCGGGCACCACGGTCACCGTAGGCGTCATTGCCGGTGACGGCGTGCTGAACAACACGGAAGCGGGCGCCAATGTGCCGGTGACCGTAACGCTGGGCAATGTGCCTGCCGATGCGACCACCACTA
>NZ_JASAUZ010000068.1 GCF_030162935.1 Comamonas halotolerans | reverse complement strand
ACACGCTGACCGTGGTGGTCGACGTATCAGGAGCGGCGATATCCACCGTGTAGCTTTGCGAACCCGTCACCGGTGCGCTGGCGTTGCCCGCCGCATCAGCAAACGTCGCCTCGGCCGTGACCGTGGGAGTCACGGCATTGGCCAGCACATTGCCCGGCACCTGGGCCGTCCAGGTGCCATCCCCGTTATCGGTGGCTGCATACGATTGACCGTCCACCCGCACAGTGACTA
>NZ_JASAUZ010000067.1 GCF_030162935.1 Comamonas halotolerans | reverse complement strand
TTCAGAGCCCAACACGGAGCGCGGCATCAAGCTGCATGCTGCAGATGGTGCGGTGAAGGTGCAAAGCCAGCAAGGCCCCAGCCAGATGGCAGCGCAGCAAAGCGTCACGCTTGCCAGCACAACGCAAGGAGCGAATGTGCTGGCGGCAAAGCATTTGCTGCTCACGGCAGGCGGAGGCTATATCCGGCTGGAAGGGGGCAACATCCAGATTCATGCGCCGGGTGCAGTGACCTTCAAAGCCGGGTCACATAAATTTGTGGGGCCGCAAGCGTCATCGGTGGATCAGCCCAAGTTTCTGAAGTCTGAGCCGAAGATGTGTGAGCTTGGCGCCTTACGGGCCGATTCTGCCGGTGGCGCGGTGGTCCCTTTGGATTGAGGTGGGGCGAACGCTATGACGCTCGACTATTCACCAGTTCTGACGCATGAATACGCCGTCATCAATCCTTTGGATATTCCAGAAGAGCAATACAAAGATTTAAATACATTGCGCTTGATCCCGAGGGGGCTGGACCGACACCAAAAGTTGATGCCATTGCTGTTATCGCTCGAAGATTTATCAACTTTAGAGCGCATGGAGCTGCTGGATCGCTCTAACTTGTGTATCAATGATTTTGGAAAACCATTATTCAGTGGATTGCTGAAATCTTCAGTTCCCATAAAAACACTTCAAGTTCACTGGCAGCGCATAACCATCTGCCGACGACTAAACCCCTGGGGTCGTGTATGGCTGCGTATGCATGACCCTAGAGTGTTTCGGCAACTGTGTTGGGTTTTTGATTCCAGTCAGTTATCAACCTTGATGGGGCTGATTGAATGCTGGAGTTGGCATGACACCATTGAAGGTAGATGGCATGCGCAGGAAAACCCCAAAGCCCCTAAAAATAAATTAGGTGTTCTGGATCTCAGTGATGCGCAATGGAAGATTCTGGATGAAATTGAAGTTCTGAATATGTGTCTGAAGGAAATTCATTACAGCCACGGAGTCAATGCATATGTCAAAGCGGATCCAAAATTTCTGATACATCAAATATTTTCTGCACGCAGCGCAGGGCTGAAAGATAGAGAGGATCTATGTTTATATGCGCTTCAAAGCTACCAATTTGGGGCTCAAATTCATCAGGCACCAGCATTGAACGATTGTCTTAGACTGGCCCAAAGCGGTGAGATAAGTTATGTGAGCGCGTGCCAAAAAATACCAGATGATGCATTTTCTTCGGAATTGAAGTATTGAGGGGGTAGAAATGGGTACAAATAAAAATGCAGAACAGGAACATTGCCCTGACTGTACTCGATTTGGTTTGCCAATAATGCCAGTCAGGTATGCGTTAGCTTGGAATAGCCCTGAATTAAAAACCAAAGCACCCGGGTTAATTGCGCCATTTGGGCAAGGCGTTAATGATATTGCATTGCCAAAAACTGCAATTTACACCCTCCGTAGACTGCGACCTGGTTATCTTTATGTCTTTAACGAAGTACGAGGACAGTGGAAAGCCTATCTGGTGTCTGAAAATTATGAGTTGCAAGAGTTCGACTATAGACAAAAGGCGCCACCCCACACCAATGAGTTGAGCCTGGTTTGTTCGCGACACGGAACTCCTCCACTGGCTGGCTGTGTCATGATTCCAGATGCCGGAAATGCAGGAAAGGTGTGGTTTGCTTTTTCAGATACTCCATGGACTCAGAAAGTCTTTGAAAAACATCGATCTCAAGAATGCCGAAAAAGGCATATGCAAGTTATTGATGTTAAGGCTTGGGTAGATAGTGGTGGTGCTGCCACTCAAGCGCATACGGCTTCCATGGAGAGGATTGGAGACATTGTTTGTGAATACAATGTACCCATTCCAGAAAGAAACAGCCATGATGAAGTTGTTATTGTGGCATATAAATCGTTTTCTCATGCTTCAGATCCGCTCGCGACATTAACTGAAGAAAAGGAAAAATTGATAACCGCAGCCCAAGAGGCTGGGAAACAATGGGGATACCCTCCTGCCATCATTGCAGTCAATGACCCGGTAGGAATTACTGCAGACCTTGCCAGTTTGATAAGAACAGAATTGCAGGAAGAGGTTGTAGTACGGCGTGCCAGTGAGAAAAGGCCTTTGGCAGTAGCTTCTGTGATCAAAGAAATCAAAAAAACTATCACAGCGGATGCAGAGAATCGTCAGATATTTCGCACTGAGATACGTGCACACCAGCTACTGAATGGTGGATATGATCCTGGGGCTCAGGCTGGAATGGCTATTGCTGACTGGCTTTTTCCTGAAAACCGGAAAGCCAGGCAGGAAATTTATGAAGAATGGAGTACCCCAACGCCAGAAGAAATGCAGGAAGCTAGAAAAGATGCTTGGGAAAAATATCAGAAAAAATACGATGAAAAAAAGCTTCTGGCATGGGAGAGCCAGTGGAACCAGCGCTTGGCCAGCTACGACACCTCGGTGCTTTTGCCTTTGGCCAATGCCCATGTGAAATGGATAGAAAGCGAACAGCTATTTAATCACCTCGATTGCAGTCACGAAGACAGTGATCCCGCTTCCATTGAAGGGTATATCAATAAAATAATTCTTGTCATACAAGATACCCAGCAGTATGCGCCATGTTTTGCGCTTTATGAGCGCTGGTTAGCAGCATCAAGCATTGAAAAAAATAATTTGATTCTGCGCGCCCTGGCTTTGAATACAGAGTCCATCGTGCAGGAAATCAATAAATTTACTGGGGATGGACTAAGCCCAGACACGCTGAAAAGCCTGCCCTGGGATCCTTTGATTCAGGCCTATGAGGAGTCTGAAAAGGCCCTGGGAACCGGAGCTAGCAACACCGTTATTCGCATGACATCTGCCATGGGTGGCATATTGGCGAAAATTGCCAATAAAGCCGTGGATGGCGTTATTGGTCCTGGTCTGGTGATGATGGGGGTGATAGCGAAATCACCAGTGGTGATGGTTGAAGCAGTAATGTCCAAGGGCGATGCCATCAAGGAGCTGGTCAGCAGAATGTCTGCAGTTAATCCCAAGGTTTCAGACTTGAGATCTCTCAATAGAGCCATTGAGATTGAAATGCGCAAAGCAAGAATTTATGGGGTTTCTGTGCAGGGAACAGGTAAATTCCGCTATCTGATAATGGCTGATGCAAGAGTGGTGCAGGATTTTCCTGGGGTGGATGCACAGGGCAATGCGCGCAGATTTGCTGAAAACGCAATTCTGACAGAAGCAGACCGCAAGCGTTTGACACAGATGCGCTGGAAAAAATTATTGCCCTCATCCGCAGGGCTTGGGGTTGTGACCGGTATTTTGCAGCTGGTGGCTTTGAGCAAACTGGCCTCAGATCTGGATAGAAGCATGGCCCATGAAAAAAATGAAAACCAAGGGCGGTACCTGGCTGGATGCGCGGCCTTGGCAGGTACATTGGCAGACACTATTGACAAATGGTCTACGAGTGCAGCAGAAGCGGGAAGTAGAGCAGGAAGATTTATTCAAAAATATTGTTCTAGGGTATTGCAATATGCGGCTAAAGCATTAGGTTTTGTTGCCGGAGCAGCAATGACAATATGGGATTCTTATCGTGGTTATCAAGAATTTAAGGAAGGGAACTACGCTGTAGCTTGGCTTTATGCTGGGAGTGCTACTGTGAGTCTGGTCGCAGTATTGTCATTTACTAAATTAGGTGCATTGATTTTTGGCGCAGCTGCTACGGGTGTTGGGATTATTTTGGTTGTTTTGGCTGTTTTAATTGCAGTATTGATTGAGATTTTTAAGGATAATAAGATTCAGGATTGGCTGGAGCGGTGTTATTTTGGTTTGTTTGATAAATACTCTGATTTAAATATTGAAATGCAAGAACTTGATATTGCGTTAAAGGGCTAATATGGACTACGCCGGACTTGATTATAGAAATATCCGCTTTCCTGTGAACCGTCCGCTGACGGAAGAAGAAAAAGAAGGTAGATTTGAGCAAAACAAGAAAGTAAATGCGCTCGCTATGGATTTTATGTCAGTAATTAGTTTTAACTCAAATTATATTGATTTGGTGGATAGATGGTATCGAGTTAAAGGGTTTAATGTGTGGGTCGGAGGTGCTGTGTTTGCAGGTGGCTTAGTTTTGGATCTGCTCCTGTTTTATGCAAGCTATACTTTTATAAATGATCCTAATTTGAATCCTCTGAACTGGATTTTGGTGATCGTGTTTTTTATTGTTTCTTTGTTTATTATTTGGGGAGGATGGTGGTTAATAAGGACAGAATCCTGGAAGTGGACACATTATCCTATACGGATTAATAGGAAAACACGACAAGTTTATTTTTTTCGACAAGATGGAACTGTGTGTACGGCATCTTGGGATGATCTTTATCTGGTGCTTGGTACCGCTAAAAGCCCGCTAACCGATACAACCTATGATTTACGCGCCCATGTCATGGATGAGAGCGGAACCTTGGTAAAGGAGTCATTTACTATAGGCTACCCGTCACCTGTGGCAGAGGCAGACGCCATCGATAATTTCTGGGCTTTCTTGCAACCCTATATGGAAGCATCAGATGGTGTGGAGAAAGCGTATAGTAACCTGAAAGAAAATAGCTATATTTTACCCCTTGATGGACGTAAAGAGGGATGGCGCTGGAGCATATTCAGTAGCTTTTCGGTTGCGGCGCCGTGGCCTTGGTTGCAGTTGATTGCCTCCCCTGCTTTTGGATTGAATGTATTGGGGCGCATGTTTGCCATGTGGACCAGCAAGCTACCTCAATGGCCGGATGAGGTAGCGGCACAAAATCCTGTCGATGCGAATGATCCCTATATTTTGACTTGGAAAGAAAATGTAAGCTTAGGTTGGCGTGATCTATGGTGGCCACTTATTTGTACGTTGGTTGGACTGGCTGCTTTTGTGGCCTTGATAGCTTCTATTTTTATATGATAAGAATATGTCTCAATTGGTTTTTGTTATAAGAAATTGAAATGTGGGAATTTTTATTTCTATAAAATACTGATATGGACTACGCTGGACTTGATTATAGAAATATTCGTTTTCCCGCGAACCGTCCACTGACGGAAGAAGAAAAAAATAGTAGATACTTTCAGAAAAATTCTATAAATAGTCCAGTTTGGGATTATTTGTCAGTTGTTAAATTCAATTCTACTTATATTGATTTGGTGGACAGGTGGTATTCAGTTAAAGGTTTTAATGTTTGGGTAGGAGGTACGGTTATTTCAGGAGGCATGATTGCATGTTTTCTGATATGTTATATGTTGTTTTTATCGGATTGGACATATAAACTAGAATTTCTGGATTGGGCTTTGGGTTTTATTTTTTCTCTATTTGCATTATTTTTTATTTGGGCTGGGTGGTGGTTGGTAAGGACAGAGTCATGGAGGTGGACACATTATCCAATACGTCTCAATAGAAAAACGCGTCAAGTTTATTTTTTTCGACAAGACGGAACCGTGTGTACGGCATCTTGGGATGATCTTTATCTGGTGCTCGGAAAATCTAAAAGCGCATTGACAGATACCACTTATGATTTACGCGCCCATGTTATGGATGAGAGTGGAACGTTAGTGAAGGAATCCTTTTCTATGGGTTATGCATCTTTGGCGGCTGAAGCTGATGATATTGATAATTTCTGGGCTTTTTTGCAGCCCTATATGGAAGCTTCAGATGGCGTGGAGAAAACGTATAAACACTTGAAAGAAAATAGCTATCTTTTGCCTATAGATGGGCGTAAAGAGGGGTGGCGCTGGAGCATCTTCCGTGGCTTTTTGCTTATTGCACCATGGCCGTGGTTTCAGTTGATTGCTTCACCTGTTTTTGGCTTGAATGTATTGGGGCGCATGTTTGCCATGTGGACCAGCAAGCTACCCCAGTGGCCTGAGGAGGTTGAGGCGCTCAATCCAGTCGATGAGAATGATCCCTATGTTTTGAGTTGGAAAAATAATAAAAAATTGGGCTGGCGTGAGCTTTGGTGGCCACTAATTTGTACATTGATTGGATTGTTGGCTTTTTTTAGTATGGTGGCATATGCCTTTTTGAGGTAGCACATAGAAATTTACACTAAATCGTATCGAATCCACACCATTAGAAATTGAATTTTCTGGAATTCATATTTTTATATAGAGCTAATATGGACTACGCTGGACTTGATTATAGAAATATTCGTTTTCCTGTGAACCGCCCACTTACAGATGAAGAGAAAAATAGCAGATATTTCCAAAAAAAAATAAAAGATGCTCCAGTAAGAGATTTTTTATCAGTGATTAGTTTTAATTCTAGATATATAGATTTGGTGGATAGGTGGTATTCAGTTAAAGGGTTTAATGTATGGATGGGGGGAGGCATTGCTTCTTGCGGTTTTGGTTTGTTCTTAGTCGCTTTGTATATTTCTTTTTTGTCTGATAGAAATGCTGGTTTTGGGGTCTTGCATTTGGTTTTGGGTTTTATATTTTCGATAGGTTCATTATTTATTATATGGGCGGGGTGGTGGTTAATAAGATCAGAGTCTTGGCGGTGGACACATTATCCTATAAGGCTCAATAGAAAAACACGGCAGGTTTATTTTTTTAGACAAAATGGAACGGTGTGCACAGCATCTTGGGATGATCTTTATATTGTGCTTGGTACCGCTAAAAGTCCATTTGCAGATACTACTTATGATTTACGCGCCCATGTTATGGATGAGAGTGGAACCTTGGTGAAGGAGTCATTTTCTATCGGTTACCCATCCATGACAGGAGATGCGCAGTCTATCGACAAATTTTGGGCTTTTTTACAGCCCTATATGGAAGCTCCAGACGGAGTAGAAAAAACTTTTAAGCACTTAAAAGAAAATGCTTATCTTTTGCCTATTGATGGGCGCAAAGAGGGGTGGCGTTGGAGCATATTCCGTGTATTTTTGATTGGATATCATTGGCCTGTATTGCAATTGATTACCTCTCCTTTGTCTGGGCTTAATGTATTGGGTCGAATATTTGCTATGTGGACCAGCAAGATACCGAAATGGCCGGAGGAGATAGAGGCGCTGAATCCAGTAGATGCTGAAGATCCCTATATTTTGAGTTGGAAAAACAACGGAGTTTTGGGGTGGCGCGAGGTTTGGTGGCCGCTTATTTGTACGGTGATTGGCTTGATTGCTTTTTTCGGTCTGATTGCATATATTTTTATATGACTAGACTGTATATTGGCAGGATTAAATTATCAAAAATTTTAAGTATCTATATTTATATTTCAATAGATTGCTGATATGGACTATGCTGGGCTTGATTATAGAAATATTCGTTTTCCAGTGGATCGTCCACTGACGGAAGAAGAAAAGAATAATAGATATTTGCAAGGAAGGTCAATAAATAGTCCTGCTATGGATTATATGTCGGTCATTAATTTTAACTCTAATTATATTGATTTGGTGGATAGATGGTATTTCGTTAAAGGATTTAATACCTGGCTTGGCATATGTGTGATTTTTTTTGGTATATTTGCAATATTTGCAATGGTGTTCGGTTTGTTTTTGTCTGAAAATAGATTGAATGTTAGTTATTTGGATTATTTATTATTTTTTATATTTACAATGCTTTCATTTTTTTTGGTTTTTGCTGGCTATTGGTTGGTGCGGACAGAGACCGCACGCTGGACACATTATCCAATGCGCCTCAATAGAAAGACACGACAAGTTTATTTTTTCCGGCAAAATGGAACCGTGTGTACGGCATCTTGGGATGACCTTTATCTGGTGCTTGGTACCGCCAAAAGCCCGCTCACCGATACAACCTATGATTTACGCGCCCATGTTATGGATGAGAGTGGAACCTTGGTGAAGGAGTCATTTACTATAGGCTACCCATCACCTGTGGCAGAGGCAGACGCCGTTGATAATTTCTGGGCTTTCTTGCAACCCTATATGGAAGCATCAGATGGTGTGGAGAAAGCGTATAGTAACCTGAAAGAAAATAGCTATATTTTACCCCTTGATGGACGTAAAGAGGGATGGCGCTGGAGCATATTCAGTAGCTTTTCGGTTGCGGCGCCGTGGCCTTGGTTGCAGTTGATTGCCTCCCCTGCTTTTGGATTGAATGTATTGGGGCGCATGTTTGCCATGTGGACCAGCAAGCTACCTCAATGGCCGGATGAGATAGCGGCACAAAATCCTGTCGATGCGAATGATCCCTATATTTTAACTTGGAAAGAAAATGCAAGTTTAGGTTGGCGTGATCTTTGGTGGCCGCTTATTTGTACTGTGGTTGGATTGGCAGTATTTTTTGGGTTGATTGCATCTATTTTTATGGGTTAAAAATAAGAAATTTTTGTTTTTAATAATTTAAAATAAAACTCTGAAAATTTTATATTCAATATAATTTTGATATGGAATACGGCAGACTCTATTATATAAAAATTCGTTATTGTGTGAATTGAATATTGATGGCAGATTTTTAAAGTAAATAAAAAATTTCCTTTCTATATATTTTTAGGTAATTATTTTTGATTCTACATATTGATTGTGTGGATGGAGGGTATCCAGCACAAGGGCTTATTCAGTGCTGTTCGGAGTCCGGGTTGAATGGGCAAGGACAAACGGCGGAGATTTGGGTGGACAGAGTCCATTGATGCAGATGCCGCCAGATAGCCTTGCTTGATGAATGAAGCCCGCTGTCCGTGAGGTCAGCGGGCTTGTCTACGTTTCTCGTCTTTCGTCTTACTTATTTAGGTCTTGCCACAAGTCGCTTTAGCTGGGGCAAGGCACTGGCTGCTGGGTGGCGATTGGTGCTCAGGCTGTTGACCGTGCACTTTTAGAAAGCATGGCGTAAACCTACGCCAAAGGTGCTTGCATCGTCGCCATAGTTCACGCCACTTTTGAATCCGTAGCCATACCGTGCATTCGCCTCGTTGAGGTACTTGGTGTAGAGCGCATAGACCTTGGTGCGCTTGCTCAGGTTGAAGTTGTAGCCCAACATGATCTGGCGCGAACCACTGTGCGCCTGTCGGCTCCAGTCGCCAGCCCAGGCGTAGCCAATCACAAACTCTGATGCGCCGGTGGTGTACATGGCGTTGATACGGGCAGAGTTGCGGGTGCCGCAGCCACCGTGTGCGGCATTGCAGTAGCCGCCGGAGGTGGCGTCTTTGGCTCGCTGGTAATACGCACCGATCTGGAATGATGCATGTGTGTAGTGCGCCCGCAGCCCCCACTGGTTGTTGTCACCACGCTTGGTATAGCCAGCGCCCCAGGACCAGTCGCCACGCACCAAGTTGGCGGCGAGGTCCACGCTGTTTTTCATGTCGCTGTCAGGATCTTTTTCATGCATGGACATGGCGGCTTCCACCGTGAGGCCACCCATGGTGGGTGTGGTGTACGAGATGCCGTTGGTGCTGCGGCTGATGCTGTAGTACATGGCGTCCGAGACCGAGCCTGTGTCATGGTTGGGCTGGTCCAGCACGCCGTAGTCAGCCACAAAGTCGTAGGAGCTTCCACCAGAGCGGCCCATTTGTAGTTTGCCAAAGTCACCAGCCAGATAGACATTGCTCTTGCGGCCAAACGAGATGCCTCCCGTGTTGAGCATGCCCGCGCCTGTGTCGGACTGAAAACCGGCTTCAAGACCAAAGCCTGCCTTGAGCCCGTGACCAAGTTCTTCGCGGCCATAAAAACCGATGCGCGAGTTGTTGTTGACCATGGCGTTCACAGACTTGCCGTCTACCGTCTGGTGCTCCAGCGAGGTGTTGATACGCCCATAAATGGTGAGGCTGGCTTGCGCGAAGGCGGCGCAGGCGCTGGTCATGGTCAGGAGGGCGAGGGTGGTGCGTGAGAGAAGATGCATAGCTGTGCGGTAACCCGTGAGTCGAAGAGAGAACCGTGAAAAGGCATGGATGGAGGGATAGGTCAGAGCAGGGCGCGGCGCGGCAGGCGGCGGGGTGGCGCGGCTGACAGTGGGATGCAGCACAAATACGCGGTGTCTGTACAGGCGGAAAAGACCAAGGGCAAAACGGTTGCTGGAGCGCGGCAATGGCGTTTTCTCTGAAAAGTGCATGGCTGCCTTTGCGTTGCAGTGAAGGAGAAAATGAACCCGTTGAACGATTCGTCCTTCACATGGCAATTAGCGTGCCAAGTCTGTGCACCTGTTGATGTGGCGGCGAGAGGATGCAGGGTCTCTGTCTGAGGTGTGCCAATCAGGGCTTCGCTCTTGCTACGATCAGCCCCAATTAGTTCCGGTATTGCGCGTCATTTCCCATGCATTCCTCTGAGCCTCACTTCATCGTCGGCATTGACTTAGGCACCAGCCATACCGTGGTGGCCTATGCGCCGTTGATGGGGCCGGCGCAGGACATTGCGTTGCTGGAGGTGCCGCAGCGCATTTCAGCCACGGAGGTACGCCAGGAAACCTTGCTGCCTTCTGTGCGCTACCAGGCCGCGCAGGGTGAGCTGGGCGATGCCTGGCAGCAGCCCTGGCCGCCGCAGGGTGCCAGCGATGCCGCGCCTGCGGTGATTGGCCGCTGGGCACGTGACCTGGGAGCCTCAGTGCCTGCACGGCTGGTTGCCAGTGCCAAGAGCTGGCTGTCCCACACGGGGGTGGACCGCACAGCCCCCATCCTGCCGTGGGGTGCCGGGGAGGATGTGGCCAAGATTTCACCTTTGGCTGCCTCGGCTTCGTATCTCTCACATATTCAAACTGTGTGGGATCGCGCGCATCCTGCTGCGCCCTTGCACGCGCAGGTGGTGGTGCTGACGGTGCCCGCTTCGTTTGACGAAGGCGCGCGTGCATTGACGTTGGAAGCTGCGCAGTTGGCGGGCTTGCCGCAGGTGCAGTTGCTGGAAGAGCCCAAGGCGGCTTTCCATGACTGGCTGGTGCTGCAAAGCGCGCAATTGCAGCAGCAACTGGCGGACAGCCGCCTGGTGCTGGTGGTGGACGTGGGTGGCGGCACCACGGACTTGACGCTGATTCGCGTGGAGGCGGCCCAGAATGGCGGTTTGCCCACGCTCACGCGCACAGCGGTGGGCGAGCATTTGATGCTGGGCGGTGACAACATGGATCTGGCGATTGCCCACCAGCTGGAGCCACAACTCTCGGGCGGTAAGCAGCGCCTGCCCGCTGCCCGTTTTGCGCACCTGGTGCAGCGCTGCCGCCTTGCCAAAGAGCAATTGCTGGCTGCCGATGCGCCTGAGCAGGTCAATATCACGCTGCTCGGGGGTGGTAGCCGTTTGCTGGCTGCCACGCAAAGCGCCACGCTCACGCGGGCGCAGGTGCAGCAGTGGGTGGTGGAGGGCTTTTTGCCTTTGGCGCAGATTGGCGATACACCCGGCAAGCGGCAGGGGGCGCTGCGTGGCTTTGGTCTGCCGTACCCGGCCGATGCAGCCATCAGCCGGCATCTGGCGCATTTTCTGGCGCAGCATGCAGCAGGCGAGATGCCTGATACCGTGCTGCTGAATGGGGGCGTATTCCACGCCCATGCCCTGGCGCAGCGCCTGACGCAGCAGTTGAGTCAATGGCGCGGCAGCCCTGTGCGGGTGCTGCACAATCCGCACCCCGATTGGGCAGTGGCACGCGGCGCAGCAGCTTCGGGTCTGGCGCGCTGGCAGGCTGAACAAGTAGCACGCGCGCAGACGGCTCAGGTGCCGCAGGCACAATCACTGGCTAGTCAGCCTGACCGTGCTCTGTTGCCCATGATCGGAGGGGGCTCGGCGCGCAGCTATTGCTTGCTGCTGCCGGGCAAAAAAGGCGCCGCGCCGCAGCTTGTCTGCCTGTTGCCCAAGGGCACGGAAGAAGGTGTGCGTGTGGTGCTCTCTGGTCGCCGTTTTGCGCTCAAGCTGGGGCAGGCTGTGCGTTTTGCGTTGCTGGCACACAGCGGAAATGTGGCGCCTCAGGCGGGGCAGTTGCTGCCCCTGGAGGGCGATGGCTGGGTGGAACTGCCGCCGCTGTCCACCGTGCTGCCTGCGCTTGAAGGGCAAGCGGCCACCCAGGTGGAGGTGCAGCTGCAAGCCTGCATGACCGAAGTGGGCACGCTGGAGGTGCGTTGTGTGCGCTTGCTGGATGGTGTGGCAGACCCCGAGCAATCCTGGTTGCTGCCGTTTGCTGTGCGTGGTGCGTTGGGGCAGGTGGCGGAGACGGCCAGTGCCGAGAGTGCTGAGAGCGCCAGCACAGAAGGCGCCAAGCGGGTGAGCGCGTCTGAGCAGAAATTGCCCGATGCCGTGGCGCTGATCGAGCGCATTTTTGGCACACAGGCGCAGGAAGTCAGCGCCAGGGAAGTGCGGCAGTTGCGTCAGGCGCTGGAAAAGTTGCTGGGGCCACGCGAGGGCTGGAATGTGGCCTTGCTGCGTGCACTGTTTGATGCTTTGCTGGCGCGTGTCAGGCGCCGCCGCCGTACGGCTGAGCATGAGCGCGTGTGGTTCAATCTTGCTGGCTGGTGTTTGCGCCCTGGCGTGGGTGCGCAGCTGGATGCATGGCGTATTCAGCAGGTGTGGGACTTGTATGCCCAGGGCCTTGGGCATCCAAAGGAAACCGCCAACTGGACGGAGTGGTGGGTGTTCTGGCGCCGCGTGGCAGCGGGTCTGAACGAGGAGCAGCAAATGCAGGTGCTGGAAGCGGTAGCTTCAGCCATGCAGAAAACCGTGCAGCAAGCCACGCAGCGCAATGGCGGTAAAAGCAGCCATGGCAGCTATGACGACATGTTGCGCCTGTTTGCCGCCATGGAGGCCGTGCCTTGGCAATATCGTCAGGAAATGGGGCAGTGGATGCTGCAGCGCCTGCAACGCCCGAACGAAACCGCGCACACATGGTGGGCCATTGGCCGTTTGGCGGCTCGCCATTCGCTGGCGGCCAATGCGCATCTGGTGATGCCGCCTGCTGCGGCAATGGAGTTTTTGCAAGCCGCTCTGGAGCAGGACTGGCGCAAAAACGAGACAGCGATGTTTGCCGCCGTGCAGATGGCGCGCATGACCGGCGATGTGGCGCGTGATATGCCCGACAGCGTGCGCGCTCAGGTGCTGGAGAAAATGCGCGCTGCGGCAGCACCTGCACGCTGGATGGAGCTGGTGCAGCAGGTGGTGCATATGGAAGCGGAAGACCAGAAACGCAGCCTTGGTGACAGCTTGCCGCCGGGGCTGGTGTTGCTGTGAGGCTTGTGAGTACAAGGGATACGATTTGAACCAAGCAGGATTAAAACGGCTGAACACTTCGCAACTGAGCCCGCAAGACCGCCAGCAGCGCAACCAGCGCAACAAGATCGCCAAATCGGTGCGCTATGCGTTCAAGCCTGCATGGACACTGAATGCTTTGCTGCGCCGCAGCTTGAGTGCGCTCAATGTGGCTCACGATTGCGGCGACGCTGTGGATTTCGCGCTGCACCCTGCGTGGGTGCAGGAATGTTTGGGTCAGCGGCTGGTATTGCAGATCCCGTTGGAGAAAATTCGCTTCCATATGGCTGACTGGCTGGAGCTGGGCGACAGGCGTTTGCATACCAGCGACTATTTTCTGGCCTATGGTGATTTGGTTCCCGCTCGCTATGAGATGTCACGTCTGCCTGTGCTTCGGGAAGTGCAAGAGCTGATGGCTGCAGGCTGGCAGTGTGAGCACACCCCCACGTATGCGCAGCTGGTGAAAGCCATGGAGCAGCAACGGCCTGTGGTACGCCAGCAAATCCGGCTGGACAGTCTGGAGAAAATACAGGCCTATTTCCAGCGATTTCATGCGCTGCATGCATCCGTGGCCCAACATGGCGTACTTTCCAACAAAGAAGTGGCGCAAAAGTTGGGGCTGGAAAGCGACCGGGAAATCGGCATTGCCCTGGATCGTGATGGCGCTGTGGTGAAGTTGCATGGCGGCAAACATCGCTTTGCCCTGGCGGTGGCCCACCAGTTGAAAACCATTCCTGTGGAGCTGCGCATGGTGCATGCGCAAGCACTGTCTGAGGTTTGTCTGACCCGGGGGTGTTCTCCGGTACAGGCCATCGTGTGGCTGGTAAAAAACCTCGAGTCAAACCTGGAGCACAGGGTTTGAAGGCATATCGCTCTGCCTTTTGGAGCACGTGAGAGATGGATCGCTATGAACTACAAAGCCTCTGAAGTACAAGCCATGGCTCTGGCCATTGAAGCATCGCGAAAAGCACGCGCGGCAGGAGATACGCCGTTTGGCGCGACCCTGGTGTCGCCGCAAGGGGAGGTTTTGCTCACTGCACGCAACATGCAGAACACCACCAGCGATTGCACTGCCCACGCCGAACTGGTGCTGGTGCGCGAGGCCACCGCCAAGCTGGGGGCCGCAAGCTTGCAAGGCAGTACGGTGTTTGCCAGTGCAGAGCCTTGTGCCATGTGCAGCGGTGCCATGTTCTGGGCTGGTATCTCCCGCGTGGTGTTTGCAGCCACCACGCAAGATATTGCCGAGGCACTGGGAGGCCCGTCTTTGCCTGCACGCTGTGCGCAGGTGCTGGGCCCGGCACAGCCAAGCGTGCTTGTGCAAGAGGGCTTATTGCGTGAGGAGGCCGTTGCGGCTTTGAACGGACGCTAGGCTTGCCGAATCAGCGAGGTCAGGGGCCCAATCTGACAGAACGCTGGCAGCCCATGCGCTTTTGTCCGAGCGCAGGTGCATGCCTGCCTATGATTTCCCCTATCTCTTCTCAAGACCGACTGGCGCGAACATCCTTGCCCTGGCGGTACTTGCCACTGCGCAGCCTGGGCGACACGCCTGCGCAATCTCTTGCAGGCCACAAGCCGCAAGTTCGCCTCTCAGGAGCCATGCATGCTGCTGCGTGGTTCATGTCCATTGACGTACTTGGAGTTGTGATGCCAAAGCACACTGCTTTTTCCCGCCGCCATGCCTTGCTGGCTGCATCTGTTGTTGTTTCCTGTGCGGCGGTGCCGATGGTCTTTGCGCAAAGCAACTGGCCGAGCAAGCCGATCACCTTTGTCGTGCCTCAAAATCCTGGCGGTGCCAATGATGTGATTGCTCGTGCGGTGGCGCAGGGTTTGGAGAACACCTTGGGCCAGCCGGTCATTGTGGAAAACCGCCCGGGTGCCAACGGCAATCTGGGCACAGCGCAGGTAGCCCGCAGTGCGCCCGATGGACATACTTTTCTGGTGACAGCGCAAAGCGCACACACCATCAATCCTGCGCTGTATTCCAGAACCGGCTTTGATCCGATCAAGGATTTTGCACCGGTGATGCAACTGGCGGTGGCACCCTATCTGCTGGTGGTGAATCCTAAGTTTCCGGCAAAGACTTTGGATGAACTTGTGGTCTATGCCAAGGCACATCCCAATCAGGTTGAATATGCGTCTGCAGGCAATGGCACGCTCAACCATTTGCTGGGCGAGATGTTGAAAAAGCAAAAGGGTATCGAGTTGCTGCACGTGCCGTACAAGGGGGCTGCCGCTGCTGCTACCGACGTGGTTGCTGGGCAGTTGCCTGTGACTTTTGGCAGCTTTCCGGGCGTGATGCCTTTTGTCAGCAGTGGCAAGCTGCGCGTGTTGGGCGTGGCCTCCGACAAACCAACCCCTCTGGCCCCAGAGATTCCCGTGCTTAAGGATTTGGCCGTGACGTCCTGGTATGGCCTGTTTGCACCTGCTGGCACGCCGCAGCCGATCATCGACAGGCTGCACTCGTCGATCAAGCAAGTGCTGGCAACACCCGTCATGCAAGAGCGTTTGAAAACGCTGGGTGCCGAGCCCGTGGACTCCAGTCCCAAGACTTTTGCCGCCAGCTTGCCTGCGGAGCTGGCACATTGGAAAACCGTGGTGGATGCGTCGGGAGCACGCATCGATTAGCACCACCACCTAGCAATCCATAAGGCCCGTTTCGACGGGCTTTTTCTTTGGGTCTTGCACTGGTCTTTTTGCCTGCAAGCATGCCCGCAAGCACGACACCATGGTGAAAACGGTTGCACAGTTTTGATGCGCATGCAACCACTATGGTTCAGCGCAAAGATCGGGGGCGCAGCTTTTCGGTGCAGATTTCGTGGCTACAAGCAATGGCACCCAGGGCTTTATTGCGATGCGGTGTTCTGGCACAGGTGTTGCAAAGGAAGTTGCTGCATGCACGTTGGAGGCATGACTCATAACAACTGAAAGCCTGATCTATGCCAGAAGTACATATGCCGCTGACACGGCGCAAATTGCTCACGATGATTGGTCAAGCCGCGGGTGGTGCGGTGATGTATCAAGCCATGTCCAGTCTAGGCCATGCGGCACAGTCGACCTACCAAGGGCCTGTGCAACTGGGCAAGGCCAAGCCTGGCGCTTCTGTGGTGGTGCTGGGCGCTGGCCTTGCAGGCATGGTGGCTGCCGTGGAACTGCGCAATGCGGGCTACAAGGTGACGGTGCTGGAGTACCAGGGGCGCGCTGGCGGACGTGCGTGGACCTTGCGTGGCGGTGATACGTTCACAGAGCTGGATGGCACCACGCAGACAGTCGGATTTGCCAAGGGCAACTATCTCAATCCTGGCCCATGGCGAGTGCCCCACAACCACCACGCCATGATGGATCTGTACCGTCGTTACGGGGTGCAGCTGGAGGCATTCAATCAGGTGAATCACAATGCCTATGTGCACAACAGCAAGGCGTTTGGAGGCAAACCACAGCGTTTTCGGCATATCTCGACCGACTTCCGGGGACACGTTTCTGAGTTGCTGGCCAAAGCTGCGAACCAGGGCGGGCTGGATTCCGCGATCAGCAAGGAAGATACAGAGAAACTGCTTGCGAGTTTGAAGAGCTTTGGGGCGCTGGACAAGGATTACCGCTATGTCTCTAGCTTGCATACCAGTGAGTACCGCGGCTACGACGTGGACCCTGCTGGCGGTCTGATGGCGCGAGCCAAGGCATCACAACCGATTGGCCTGACCGAGATTTTGCAATCCAATTTGTGGGCGCAAATCGGGGCAGGCAATCTGACGGAATTTCACAGCACCATCTTCCAGCCGGCTGGTGGTATGGACATGCTGGCCAAGGCAATGGCCAGGGATTTGGGGCATGCCATTCAGTACAACGCCAAGGTGACGAAGATTGCACAGAACGACAAAGCAGTCACGGTCAGCTACACCCGTGATGGCGCGCAGCAGCAAGTCCAGGCGGACTGGTGTGTGTGCACCATCCCTGCATCCATCCTGAGCCAGCTCGATATTCAGGTGGGCGACAAGATGCGTGCTGGTATTGAGGCATTGCCTTATGGCAGCTCCATGAAGATCGGTCTGGAATTCAAGCGCCGCTTCTGGGAAGAAGACGAGCGAATTTACGGCGGCATTACGAATACCGACCTGCCTATCCAGCAGATCTCTTATCCCTCCAACGATTACATGCGCCCGGGCCCGGCGGTGTTGCTGGGCGCGTATTCGTTTGACAACACCAATGCCTATCGCTTCTCTTCGCTCACACCCAAGGAGCGTATTCGCTTGGCGCTGGAATATGGCAGCCAGATTCATCCGCAATACAAGCAGGAGTTCCTCAACGGTACATCGGTAGCGTGGCATCGCATGGGCTGGATTCAAGGGTGTTTCGGTGCGTGGACTGACGATTTGCGCGCGCAGCATTACGACAACATGGCTCAGATTGATAACCGGCTGGTGCTGGCTGGTGAGCACATTTCATTCATTCCTGCATGGCAGGAGGGGGCAGTGCTGTCGTCACTGGATGCCATCCAGCGCCTGCATGCCAAGGCCATGAGCATTTGAGCTGAATACCGCACGAGGAATACAACGCTATGAGCAATAAAAATGTGAACCGTAGTCTGCCCGCAGCCATCGCCCTATTGGCGGCAATGGGCAGCTTTTCTGCCCTGGCTGGCTCTGCCACGGGGGGAGCGCAAGAAGTGATGGCGATCAGCGATGCCGAGGTGGCTGCGCTCAAGGCAGGATTTTCGGACCACCGCCAGATCAATACCCAGCGTGGCGGCGAAAAAATCTACCAGGCGATATGCCAGGGCTGCCATATGCCACAGGGGCAGGGCGCGCAAGGTGCAGGTTTTTATCCGGCCTTGGCCAGCAATGAAAAGCTGGTGGCTGCTGCTTATCCGGTCAGTGTCGTGCTCAATGGATTGCACGGTATGCCGGGTTTCAGCAAGCGTCTCGATGATGAGCAGGTTGCAGACGTTGTGAACTATGTGCGCACGCATTTCGGCAATAGCTTCACCGATAGCGTCCAGTCTGACGACGTTAAACAGTTGCGTAAGTAAGTTCCATATTGCAGGCTTGGCCTGCAGGACAACGTCTTCCTGTTTCCCCTTTTCCTTTTGTTTTACTTTTGAACGAGGTTCTCATGTCTTTGCGTACCCCTTTGCTGGTTTCTGGTTTGCTGGCTGCTGCCGTGTTGACGGGTTGTGCCACCAATGGCTCCCAGAGCGCGGAAGTGATCCGCTACAAGATTCCTGGCTCAAGCTTCCCCATCTCCAACGCTGTGGAAGTTACTCCCGGAGTGAGCACCGTGTACCTGTCGGGCAAGGTTCCCGCCATGATCGATAAAACCAAGGCGGCCAATGACCCCGCGGCCTTTGGTGGAGATACAGAAGGTCAGACTGTGAACGTGCTCAAGAGCATTGAGTCACAGCTCAAGTCCATGGGCCTGAGCATGTCGGACGTGATCAAGATGCAAGTGTTCCTGGTCAAGGACCCAGCCAAGGGCAACAAGATGGACTTTGCCGGCTTCATGAAGGGCTACACCCAGTTCTTTGGCACAGCGGAACAACCCAATCTGCCATCTCGTTCAGCATTTGAAATTGCCGGTTTGGCCAATCCTGCTTTCCTGGTGGAAATCGAAGTGGTAGCCGTGCGTGGCGCCAAGAACGTGGTCAAGTAAAAGCGGTGGTGCAGCAGGCGTGCCTTGCACGCTTGCGATGAAGGAATGCGTATGAAAAAAATGTCTCGCACGCTGTGTGCAATAGCTGCCGCAGCTGCTGGCATGCTGGCAATGCCCAGCGCAATGGCCAAGGAATGTGCGGTGGTCGTGGAAAGCAACGATGCCATGCAGTTCAATGTGAAAAGCATGGAAGTGCCCAAATCCTGCAAAAGTTTTGAGATCACACTGAAGCATGTGGGCAAGCTGCCCAAGACTGCCATGGGGCACAACATCGTCATCAGCAAGTCATCCGATATGGCCGCTGTAGCCAAGGACGGTATTGGTGCAGGAGTGGGCAAGGACTATTTGCAGCCTGCAGATGCCCGCGTGCTGGCGCATACAGCCCTGATTGGTGGCGGAGAAAGCAGCTCGGTAAAACTGGATGTAGCCAAGCTGGTCACCGGTGAAGCCTACAGCTTTTTCTGTTCCTTTCCCGGGCACTCTTCCATCATGAAGGGCAGCCTCAAGCTGGCAGGTTGACGAACTCAAGCGCATGCAATGTAAGCCCGCCTTTTGGCGGGCTTTGTGCGTGAGGCTCCGGCTTTGAGGGATGCCAAAGCTTGAAGAAGTTGCAGCATAGGTCCAGTGGTTCCAACAGCCGCGCTTGAGGGCATGCCGCCGCTGCGCGCAGGTCATCGCCAATTGAGGATGCGATTGGTGCAATCAAGGATTGAGTCCTCGGCCAGGATTTCTACAATGTCCCACGGGTACCGTTGCGCTGGCGTCGTGCAATGAAATGTTGCGCGAGGTTGCAGGTGCTCAGGACGAAAAGCCTTTTTCACATCCAGCGCGCAGTCAGGCACACTTGAATCGCCGCGCCACGCCTTGGCGTGGTACATCTTCTTTTTGGTCGAGAAAACTCCATGTCTTACTCCTACCCCGATACGCAATTGCTCATTGACGGTCAATGGCAACCCGCAGCCAGTGGCAAGACCATTCCTGTGCACAACCCGGCAACAGGGGCCGTGATTGGTCAGCTGGCGCATGCAGGCAAAGAGGATCTGGACCGCGCGCTGGCAGCGGCTGAAAAGGGCTTTGCAATCTGGAAAAACACCAGTGCGCACGAGCGTCAGGCCACCATGCGCAAGGCTGCAGCTTTGCTCAAAGAGCGCGCAGACGACATTGCCGCGCTGCTGACACAAGAGCAGGGGAAGCCCTTGGCTGAAGCCAAGGTGGAAGTATTGGCTGGTGTGGGCATCATCGAGTGGTTTGCTGATGAAGCGCTGCGCCTGTATGGTCGCATCGTGCCAGCACGCCGCGGCGACGTGCAGCAACTGGTGATCAAAGAGCCGGTAGGTCCAGTGGCAGCATTCACGCCGTGGAATTTTCCCGTCAATCAGATCGTGCGCAAGATCAGTGCGGCACTGGCAACTGGATGCTCTTTTCTGTGCAAAGCTCCCGAAGAGACCCCAGCCTCACCCGCCGCTTTGTTCCAGTGCTTTGTCGATGCAGGCGTGCCAGCTGGCGTGATTGGTCTGGTGTATGGCGATCCGCATGAAATCTCCAGTTATCTGATTCCCCACCCCACAATTCGCAAAGTGACGTTCACCGGCTCCACCGCAGTGGGCAAACAGCTGGCAGCAATGGCTGGCGCGCATATGAAGCGCTGCACCATGGAACTGGGCGGGCATGCGCCAGTCATCATTGCCGAAGATGCAGACGTGGAACTGGCGGTGAAAGCGGCGGGTGCCGCAAAGTTGCGCAATGCGGGTCAGGTGTGTATCTCTCCAACTCGCTTTTTGGTGCACAAGAGTCTGGAAAAACAGTTTACCGAGCAGGTGGTGGCGTACTTTGAATCCATCAAAGTGGGCGATGGGCTGGATGCAACGAGCAAGATGGGGCCGCTGGCAAATCCTCGCCGCATTACGGCCATGAAGCAGCTGGTCGCCAACGCACAGGACAAGGGAGCCAAGCTGCTTCTGGGGGGCAAGACGCTGGGCGAAGTGGGCAACTTCTATGCGCCCACGGTGCTGGCCGATGTGCCCCTGGATGCCGATGTGTTCAACAACGAACCCTTTGGCCCCATGATTGCCATGCGCAGCTTTGACAAGCTGGAGGAAGCCATCACAGAGGCCAACCGCCTGCCATATGGCTTGGCCGCTTATGCATTTACCGGGTCGCTGAAGCACGCGCACCAACTGAGCCAGCAGGTGGAAACAGGTATGTTGTGGATCAACCAGCCAGCCGTGGCATCGGCTGAAATGCCGTTTGGCGGCGTGAAGGATTCGGGCTATGGCTCAGAAGGAGGTCCGGAGGCACTGGAGGCTTATCTGATTCCCAAGGCAGTGTCCATTGCCATGGTTTAGACCATGGCCAGGTATTGAGCAACACCTGGCGCGCTCCCAAAAAAGGCCGCATGTTGCGGCCTTTTTTCAAGCTGCTGTTAGAGGCTTATGCGGTGGGCACATCATCACCCAAAGGCTTGCCATCAGTGCCGCGTGCATCGGTATCCACCAAGCCTTTTTTCAAATCACGGTGCGCTTGCTGCATATCTGGCGAGGGCGTCTGGTCGGTCATGTTGACCGATTGGTCGCGCTCATGGGGCAGCTTGCCGCTGGCGCCAGGATCACCGGGCGTTTGCCGGCGCGTGGTGTCGATCTGGGTTTCCGGGTTAATGGATTGAGGTGGTGACTTGGGCATATCGCACTCCTTGGACCTTAAACACGTTCTGACCACAGTTTGGAATGCACCATGTCACTGTCATGTAGGTGGATAGCGAAATGCTTTGCGTGAAAATGAAAAACGCTTTTCAATTGTTTATCCGCACCCGCAGCATGTTCGGGTGTCCTACACCACCCAAAGCAGCTAGCATGCAAGATGCGCGTATGTGGCTGTGCCTGCCAGCACAGTGACAGAAAAGGTTTTTTCAATCACAACACGGAGGATGCCATGACCTTGACTCCCGGTGAATCTCAACCAGGCTTTACCGAGCTGTTTGCCCAACTGGGCCTGCCCAATGACCCTGAAAGCATTGAGCAGTTCATTCGCCAGCACCGACCTTTGCCAGAAGGCGTGCTGCTGCATGACGCCGCCTTCTGGACCCCTCAGCAGGCACAGATGCTGAAAGAGAAAATCAGGTGTGACGATGACTGGGCGATTGTGGTGGACCAACTCAATGTGGTGCTGCAAGAAAAGCCGGATTTGGACAAGCTGTAATAAGCTTGCTTGACGCCTGATCAGGCAACCTCAGGGTTGCCTTTTTTGCGCCTGCGCACCGCGCGATGTGACAGCAGGGGTCAAGACAGCCAGCGGGTGAGCAACAGGCCCCCACCTACCAGCCAGGCAAACAAGATGGCGGCCAGCAGCAAGGGCCTGATACCTGCTGCACGCACGGCTTGCCAGTGTGTGGTCATACCCAGCGCCGCCATGGCCATGGCGAGCAGAAGATTGTCGATTTCCACGCCCATGCTGATCACATGCTCAGGCAGAAAACCGGTGGAGTTGAATCCCGCCGTGATGACAAAGCCCAGGGCAAACCAGGGGATGGTGATGGCGGCAGAGCCCTGTGTGTTATCAGCGGGCGTGCGGCGAGCCAGATAGACCGATAGCAGCAATAGAAAGGGCGCCAGCATCATGACCCGCACCATCTTGGCGATCACGGCTGTACTGGTGGCGTCTGGGCTGATGGCTGCGCCAGCGGCCACAACCTGCGCCACTTCGTGCACCGAAGCGCCCACATACAGTCCGTATTGCTGATCATTCAAGCCCAGCCCGCCATGATGAAACAAAGCGGGGTAGAGAAAAGTTCCCACGGTGCCAAACACCACTACAGTTGCAATTGCCACGGCCACATCTTGAGCACGTCCTTTGGCCACAGGGGCGGTTGCCAGAACGGCTGCAGCGCCGCAAATGGAGCTGCCCGCGCCAATCAGGAGTGCTGTGCGGGTGTCTAGCTTGAAGATGCGCAGACCCAGCACCCATGCCAGACCGAAAGTGGAGGTGAGCATCAACGCATCAAGCGCCACCCCACCCCAGCCCATCTGCGCAATATCCTGAAAGGTCAGGCGCAAGCCATACATCACGATGCCTGCGCGCAGCAGCTGTTGCTTGCTCAGTTGTACGCCTGGGGTGGTGGTGGCTGCCATGCGGGGGTAGACGGTATTGCCAATTAACAACCCCAGGACAATGGCGAGAGTGAGGGGCCCCATGCCATAGCCTGCGAACCAGGGTTTTTGCGACAGATGCATGGCGAGCCAGGCCACTGCTGCGCAAAGCAGCAAACCGGGTGCTGTGCGGCGTAGCCAGTGCAGCGCCAAGGTGGGAGAAAACGAAGATGCAAAAGTTTTCATAACGCCGTCGCCGTAGCGTTGGGCACGGCGATGGCGGAACTTTAGATAACTTGGTTATATTTGTATAACTAATAGTTTATGTAGAAGCTACCTGTAAAACAGGTTGATAGTGTTTCAATCTACCCATGTTGCATCTCACATTGCGCCAGTTGGAAATTTTCAGTGCGGTGGCCCAAAGTGGCTCCACGGTTGCAGCGGCTCATGCAGTCGGGTTGTCGCAGTCTGCAACCAGTGCAGCTTTGCAGCAGTTGGAGACTGTGCTGGGCGCGCACATGTTTGAAAGGGCCGGCCGCAAACTGGTCCTCAACGATGCCGGGCGTGCGCTGCTGCCTCAGGCATTGTCGGTGCTGGAGCAGGTAGGTGGCATGGAGCAAGCTTTTCGCAGTACTGCCAAGGGATTGCCCGTTCGCTTGCGTGTGGCTGCCAGCACCACCGTGGGCAGCTACGTGCTGCCCCATGTGCTGGCAGCACTGGCGCGTAGCCATCCCCATATCAGTGTCGATGTTCGCATTGCCAATACCCGGCAAGTGGCGCAAGCGGTGGAGGCCCTGGAAGTGGATATAGGGCTCATCGAAGGAAGCAGCCATTGGGATGGCCTGCATGTGTGGCCTTGGATGGCCGATGAGTTGGTCATCGTGGCAGCGCCTACAGACGCTTTGGCACTGTCTGCGCAGCATCAGCCGGTTGGCGTGAGCATGCTGCGTGAGGCACGTTGGTTGCTGCGTGAAGAAGGGTCAGGCACACGCGAGGTGGTGGAGCACGCCTTGCTGCCGCGTTTGCAGCAGTTGCCAGCAGCAGCCACCATGGGCAGCTCGGAGGCGATTGCGCGCTGCGTTGCGCAGGGCCTGGGGATCAGCTGCCTGTCGCGGGTGGTGGTGAAATCCATGCTGGATGCGGGAGAGCTGGTGCTGCTACCCTCATCATTGCCGAAGATGGAGCGGCAGTTCTCCATGGTCCAGCGTGTGGGCAGGCATGCCTCTCCTGCGCTACAGGCTTTTCTGGACAGCTGCACTGCCTATGCGGAGCAGGCATCCATTCCCCGAAGCTAGTTCCGAGACTTATTTCACAGGAATGGGCGTGCTGTGGGCCACGGGCACGGCGGCCACGCTGTTTTGGGGCGAGCCTTCAATCACGCGGTCGGAGTAGGTCATGTACACCAGCGTATTGCGTGTGCTATCCACCATGCGTACCACGCGCAGACGTTTGAACAGCAGCGATGTGCGTTCGGTGAAGACTTCTTCTTGCTGCTTGATGGGGGCCGGAAAGCTCACGGGGCCGGTAGCCTGACAGCTGATGGAAGCTTCCGAGCGGTCTTCGGCCAGGCCCAGTCCGCCTTTGATGCCACCTGTTTTTGCGCGCGAGACGTAGCAGGTGACGCCGGTGACTTTAGGGTCGTCGTAAGCGTCCACCACAATCTTGTGGTCAGGGCCAAAGAGTTTGAAAACGGTATCCACCGATCCAATGGTTTCGGAGTTTGCGGCAGCGTAGCCACAGCCCAGCAGCAAGGTGGCACTGGCCAGCCAGAGTCGATGTACTTTCATAGGCTGCAAGCATACGATTTGCCAGCGTGCTTTGCAGCGAGACCATGTACTTGGCGGATTGCAGGTTTGTGAGAGATGGCTGCAGTTCCTGCGCAGCCGAAGGACAATCAAGGCTGATTGGATCGGCGCACGGGAATCTCGCATTCCCCTTCGCGCTGCGGTCATGCGCTATGGCAGGCCGCTTTTTCTTGCTTATCTCTTCTCCATGTCTGAACCCGATACTTTGGTGCGGCCCCGCGTTTTGGCTGCGCCAGCTTTGCTTTTGATGGCCGTCGCCTGTGGCTTGTGTGCCGGTGGCAATTACTTCAACCAAGCCTTGCTGCATTCCATTGCCTTGCACTTCGGTGTGGAGGATGCCACTGCGGGTCTATCTGTCACCGTGGCGCAGGTAGCCTATGCGGTGGGGCTGCTGTTTATCACGCCGCTGGGAGACAAGTTGGAACGCCGTCGCATGGCCGTGGTGCTGATGATGCTGGCGGCTGCGGGGCATGCCATGGTCGGGTGGGGCAACAGCTTTGCCTGGTTCATGGGGGGTACCCTGGTGGCTGGGCTTTTCTCGGTGGCCGCCCAGGTTTTGGTACCCATGGCGGCGGCTCTGGCAGCGCCTGGCCGTGCGGGGCGCAATGTGGGGTTGGTGCTCAGCGGTTTGCTCGTTGGTATCTTGCTTTCACGCAGTGTCGCAGGTGGATTGTCTGCGCTGGGCGGGTGGAGTCTGGTTTACCAGCTCACCGCAGTGGCTATGGTGCTGATGGCGCTTTGGATGCGTCATATCTTGCCAACCTCGCGCCATCCGCAACCCATGCGATACACGCAGGTGCTGTTATCCATGGGGCAGTTGCTGCGCACCCAGCCTGCGCTGCGCCTGCGCACCACGGCCAGTGCACTGGCATTTGCCTCGGTCAGTGTGATGTTTGCCACCATGGCGCTGGTGCTGTCCAGCGCGCCGCTGCAGCTCAGTGATGCGCAGATCGGCCTGGTCGGACTGGCGGGCGTGACTGGCGCATTGATCGCCAATGTGGCGGGCAGTTGGGCTGATCGTGGCAAGGACAATGCCTTGCTGCGGCTGGGCGCGGCGATGCTGCTGCTGTCTTGGCTGCCGCTGTGGTGGGGGCAGATGAGTGTGCTGTGGTTTGTGGTGGGTGTGCTGGTGATGGATTTGGGATTGCAGGCCATCAATGTGACCAACCAATCGAGCATTGCCAGCCTGCTGCCCGAGGCACGCAGCCGCATGAACGCGGTGTATATGACAGGGTATTTTGCGGGGGCATCGCTAGGCTCGGCCCTGGGCGTATGGGCCTGGAATATGGCGGGATGGATGGGGGCCTGCAGCATAGGTGCCGGACTGGCAGCATGTGCGGCTTTGAGTGTGTGGCGTGGTGTGCGATGGAGCCGCATGCAGCAGCGTTTGCTGACGCCAGCCTTGTAACGTTTGCGAGGGTAACTTCGGGATCGGCTGACAGACGCAGAGTGTCTGCCAGACCAAGCTGACAGCTTTCAACTGCTGCAAGGAGGATCGCGATGCCGTTTGTGACACTGACACATCCTACTGCCCAAGGTGGTGCACTGTATTACGAAGACCAGGGCTCGGGCAAGCCCGTGGTGCTCATCCATGGCTGGCCCTTGAGTGGCAAGTCGTGGGAGGCACAGGTCGGGCCTTTGGTTGATGCTGGTTTTCGAGTAATTACCTACGACCGCCGCGGCTTTGGTGACTCATGCCGACCCTGGGACGGCTACAACTACGATGTGATGGCGCAGGATCTGCACGACTTGATGCAAGCACTGGATCTGGAAGATGCCACGCTGGTGGGTTTTTCCATGGGCGGCGGCGAGGTCGCGCGCTATGTAGGCACCTATGGCAGCGCACGCGTCACCAAAGCTGTCTTTGCAGCGGCCGTACCGCCATATTTGTTCAAAGCAGAGAACAACCCGGAAGGTGCGGTCAGTGAAAAAGACGTGGAGGAAAAACAAGCAGGCGTGAAAGCAGACCGTCAGGCATTTTTGGAAGCTTTTACGCAGAAGTTTTTCACGCCCAAAGGTGGCAGGCTGGCTGTCAGCGAAGATCAGCGGCTGTTCGCCAAAGCGATCGCATCCATGGCTTCGCCCAAAGCAACGCATGATTGCGTGCAGGCCTTCTCCTGTACCGACTTTCGAGATGACCTTGCCAGGTTCAACCTACCGACGCTGGTGATTCATGGAGATAGTGACCAGACGGTTCCGATTGAAGTCAGTGGTCAGCGTACGCACAAGTTGGTACAGGGGGCAGAGTTGCACGTGATTGCAGGTGGTCCGCATGGCTGCAATGTGTCACATGCCGAAGAGTTCAACCATGCGCTGATCGATTTTCTCAAGCGCTAGGCCATCACTGCAGAAATAAGAAAGGCGCTGGTGCAAAAAAAGCACCAGCGCCTTCGAGGCGATGCGACGGAGGCTAACGCCGTTCAGGCTGCGGTATTGGCGCTTTCCACATGCTTGCGCAGGTGTTCCAGCGACTCTTCCACCTGGTCAACCAATACCAGACACAGATCACCGGCTTGCAGACGGCTGAGTGCATGGTCAATGGCGATGAATTCGCCATGAATCTCCGTGGTATAGCTGGTGCGGCTAGCGCCTTCCAGGCCTTTCTTCAGCAGGGCCAGCACTTCACCATCTTCACGGCCACGTTGGCAGGCATCCTGATAGAGGATGACGTCATCAAACGCGGCACCCAGAATGCGGGTCTGCTCAATGATGTCCTGGTCACGACGATCGCCAGCGCCACTGATCACCACGCTACGGCGGTTGGCAGGCATGCTGGATACGGCCTGCGTCAGCGCACGGATGGCATCGGGGTTGTGACCGTAGTCGGCCACGATGGTGGCTCCCTTGTAATCCATCACATTGAAGCGGCCCGGAGCGTTGGCGCTGTCGTTGTGGAAGGAGGCCAGACCACGGCGGATGGTGTCCCAAGGCAGATTTGCGGCCCATGCGGCGCCAATCGAGGCCATGGCGTTGTCCACCTGGAAGCCGATGCTGCCATTGCGTGTGAGGGGAATGTCAGCCAGCGCAATGCTTTCTTTGAATGCGCCTTCGGCGCAGACGATGTGACCATCGTCGACATACACCACGCGGTTGCCTTGCGCACGGTGTGTGGCCATGACGTGGTGGTGGCGGTCAGCACCAAAGTAGATGATCTTGCCCTGGCAGACACTGGCCATGGGTGCCACATGCGGATCGATGGCGTTGAGCACGGCGTAGCCAGTAGGGGCCACGTTCTGCACAATCACGCGCTTCAGGACCATGACGTCTTCGACGGTGGTGATGAAGTTCAGACCCAGGTGATCGCCTTCGCCCACATTGGTGACCACGGCCACCTGGCAACGGTCAAAGCCCAGGCCTTCGCGCAAGATGCCTCCACGTGCGCACTCCAAAATGGCAGCATCCACCTCGGGGTGGGCCAGCACATTGCGTGCACTCTTGGGGCCTGAGCAGTCGCCGCTGTCGATCTGGCGCCCATTCACATAGACACCGTCGGTGTTGGTCATGCCCACACGCAAGCCTTGTGTGGCAAAGATGTGCGAGATCAGGCGGGTGGTGGTGGTCTTGCCGTTGGTTCCGGTGACGGCCACTACCGGGATGCGGCCATCCTCGCCAGGTCCGAACAACAGGTCGATCATGGGCGTGCCCACATTGCGCGGTTTACCGAATGATGGGGCAAGGTGCATGCGAAGGCCGGGGGCAGCATTCACTTCGACAATGCCGCCGTTTTGCTCTTCAAGTGGTTTGAGCATGGTTTCGCAAACCACGTCAACGCCGCAGATGTGCAGACCCACGCAGGCCGCGGCTTCAACCGCACGCGCAGCGATATCGGGGTGCACGTCGTCCATCACGTCAGTGGCACTGCCGCCAGTTGAGAGGTTGGCGTTGTTGCGCAGCACCACACGCTGCCCCTGGGCAGGAATGGAATCCGGTGTCAGCCCTTCGCTGGCGATGCGCCCCAGGGCGATATCGTCCAGGCGGATCTTGGTCAGTGCCGTTCCATGGCCGGAACCACGGCGAGGGTCCTGGTTGACGATGTCGACCAGCTCACGGATGGTGTGTTCGCCATCTCCAAGCACCTGAGGAGGGTCGCGGCGGGCAGCGGCCACCAGCTGGTTGCCCACCACCAAAAGGCGGAAGTCATGACCGGGCAAAAAGCGCTCAACCATCACCACCGTGCCAAACTCCATGGAGGTGGCATAGGCCTTCTCCAGTTGCTCGCGGGTGGTGATGTTCACGGTCACCCCCTTGCCCTGGTTGCCGTCCTGGGGCTTGACCACCACAGGCATACCCACTTCCTGCGCCACTGCCCACGCATCTTCCACGTCTTTGACGGGGCGGCCCATGGGGACCGGAACACCCGCTGCGTGGAGCAGGCGTTTGGTCAGGTCTTTGTCCTGGGCAATGGTTTCGGCTACGGAGCTGGTCTGGTCCACCTCTGCGGCCTGAAATTTGCGCGCTTTGGAGCCCCATCCAAGCTGCACCAGGCTGCCTGCGGTCAAGCGCCGGAAAGGAATGCCCCGCGCAATGGCGGCATTGAGCAGCGAGCCTGTGGAGGGGCCCACGCGCTCATCTTCGTCCAGCTCACGCAGTTCTGCGAGGGCCGCCTTGATATCAAACTCTGCATCCGTCAGAGCTGCATTGATCAGTGTTTCGGCCAATGCCATGGCACGCTTGCCGACGGCCTCTTCGGTGTACTCCACCACTACCTGGTAAGTGCCTGCTTCCACGGTTTCATGCGTGCGGCTGAAGGTGACAGGGCAGCCAGCCTGGGCTTGCAGCGACAGCGCCGCGGCTTCCAGCACATGTGCCAGGGAGAGGGTGTTGTCCATTCCCTGGGCACGTAAGCCGCCAATGGCAGGAAAGCGGGCGCGAACCTTTTCCTCAAAGCGAGGAATCAGCGTGAAGTTTTGCTCTTCAGGAGAGCAATGCACGATGGATTCGATAGCGGTATTGCGGCTCCAGAGGTTGGGGCCACGCAAGGCGCGAGAGCGTGAAATTTCCATGGTCTGTCTTTCCGCCAACTCAATAATCAAATTGGCTTCTAAGGTAGATGAGACAAGCGCTGATAGCTATCTTTTCAATTAAGCGGGCTGGTAATCAAAGGTTTTGATGCCAGCAGCAATCAATTCGGGTGTGATGTCCAGTGCCCAGGCAGTTGCAATGCCTGCCAGGAGGGCGCAGGAGTCAGGCTCAAAGCCATTGACGGGGCGCAGCGCATCCAGTTTGCCCAGTACGCGTTCAGTTGCACCTTGCGCCAGCAGCACTTCGTTGCCATTCAGGATCACGGCACGACCACCGGCTTCGCGGTGAGCAAGCACCGCGGTGTTCTTGGGGTCGTGGGTGTAGAACAGGACCTGACCATCGCACAGGCGTGCCAGGTCGACGGTGAGTTCATCGTCTGCATTCAGCACCCCCGCGCCCTGGCTGAGGACCACGTCAATCTGCGTGCGCATGACACGGGTCATTTGCTCGGCTTCCAGCACATCGTGGTCTGCCAGGTTTTCAAAGCCATCCATATCGGTGACCACGCCCACCTGGCAACGGTCATAGGCCAGACCTTCTTCCAGGATGGAGCGGGCCGTGGTCTGCACCACAGCTGCCTCTGCCAGGCGGTTGACCAGCAGGCGGTGGGCCGCATGCCAATTGGTGTTGTCACCTTTCTGGGTCAGGCGACCTTCCAGAAAGGTGCCTTCGCTGCTGGCCACGCCAGTGCGCTTGCCGCTCAGTTGCAGCAACCATCCCACCAAACGGGCAATGAAGGCGTTGTGGCGCGTGCCAGCGATACCGACCACGGGAATACGCGAGGCATGGCCGTCGCTGTCACCATCGGTGGTAGGGAACAGGTGTTCCACGATGGCTTGCCCCACAGGACGAGCCACGCCCACGCTGGGCTTGAGGTGCATCAGCAGACCAGGGCCGCCGTTGACTTCCAAGATCGCACCGCCCTGGGCTTCCAGCGGCTGGCTGATGTCGTGGCAGACCAGGTCAACACCGGCGATGTCAAGGCCAACTACCTTGGCCGACAGTGCCGCCATATAGGCCACGTCGGGGTGTACGTTATCGGTGCAGTCCACCGTCACCACCTTGGCGCGGGGATTGTGGCCCCCTTCGGGGTATTCACCTCGTGAAGCGGCGACCACCTTGCCGCCGACCACCAACAGACGGTGCACGTGGCCGGGAACATGGCGCTCAACCATCACATAGCGAGTCAGCTTGCGGGCCTCGTCATAGGCGGCGCGCACTTCGGCTTCGGTGTTCAGGTTGACGCTGACACCTTGGCCCTTGTTGGAGTTGTAGGGTTTGACCGTGACGGGCAGACCCATGTAATCGGCTTCTTCCCAGGCGTGGTCGGCAGAGTTGACCAGTTCCCACTCGGGGACGGGTACACCACAGGCTTTGATGAGCTGCTTGCTCAGATCCTTGTCCTCGGCAATGCCAAAGCCGATGGCACTGGTCTTGTCCGTTTCTGTGGTCCAGATACGGCGTTGCGCTGCGCCATAGCCCAGTTGCACCAGGTTCCCGTCGTTCAGGCGAATGCAGGGAATGCGACGTTCGGCGGCGGCATTGACAATGCTTGCCGTACTGGGGCCGAGGTAGCGGTTTTCGATTTCGGCCTTGATGGCGTCCACCGCAGCGGTCACATCAAAGGGCAAGTCGTTGATGGCTGCCATGATCAGCGCGTGGCCTTGCTTCAACGCCACATGCGCCACGGACTCCTCTGGGCAGCGGAACACCATGCGGTACACGCCGTGCTGCGAGACAGAGCGGGTCTGCCCAAACTCGGCGGGCATGCCCGCCATGTTCAGCAATTCGATGATGGTGTGTTCCATCACATGACCGCACCAGGTGCCTTCATTTAGGCGTTCTAGAAAACCGCCACGATGGCCTACACCGCAGTGGTGCTCGATCAATCCGGGTAGCCAGGCGGTCAGGCGCGGTGTGAAACCTTCGATTTTGTTGGAGGGGTACTCTTCCAACTCGCCCAAGTCCAACCACACTTCAAGGACTGGACGGTAAGTCCAGACGCTGGGGCCACGCAGGTAGGTGGTACGAAGCAGTTGGATGTCTTTGAATGTCGCCATGAATATCAGCGTTGAAGTGAAAGCCTGGGGTTAAAGGCCACAGTCTGTAAAAAGAGGGCTATTGTGTGCAGGAGGTAAAGCCGCGGCTGTTTGTCAGCCAAACTCACCCCTGATGCGTTCAAGGGTGTAGCTCCTACTTTGGTGTGATGTGTTCTTTCGGAGAATACGTCATGCCCCCTTCCTTTGGCAGCTTTGCCAACGCTGGGTTCTAACGATTCAACATGCAACATCACCATCCTGCGGATACCTCTGGTGTCTTCAATGGCCCTTTGGGGGCTGAACTGCGAGCGCAGCTCGCACCCCATGAAAACGTACAAGCAGCACTTTTGGTTGACTTGACGGTCTCTTTGCGCTTTGCACCAGGGGTGTTGGCACTGACCGAAACCCGTATTGTGGGTAAAGATGCGGATGCCTCATGGCAAAGTTGGGCGCTGGCTGCAGATATGCATTTGCGTCTCATTGATCATGCTGGGGTCGGTACCCTCGAATTGCATGACAGCCAGCAGCGGCTGGCGCTGTGGCGTTTCACCTTGAGTCAGCAAGCTCAGGTTCTGCGCTTTTTGCAGCGTTTTGAGCAATTGCGTGATGCCATCGCTGCGGGAGCGTTGGAGCAAGCGCTGGTGCCTGTCGATGAAAGTCGGTGCAGCGTGTGCAGTGAAATCCTGCCTCCTGACAGCGATGAGTGCCCTGCTTGCGCCCGCCAGTCTGCTCCCAAAACATCGACCTGGGTGTTGCTGCGTGTTGCGCGTTTTGCCAAGCCTTACAAAGGCATGCTGATTCTGGGTTTCATCATGACGCTGCTGTCCACGGCAGCGACGCTGGTGCCGCCCTATCTGACCATCCCCATCATGGATGACATCCTGATCCCGTACCAGAAAAGCGGGCAGGCCATTGATCCATGGCTGGTGGGAATGTATCTGGGCGGTTTGTTGCTTTCGGCTTTGCTGGCCTGGGGTTTGGGTTGGGCGCGTACCTGGGTGATGGCCAAGGTGTCGGAGCGCATTGGTGCAGACATGCGTACCACCACCTATTCGCACATGATGAAACAGTCGCTGGAGTACTTCGGCGGCAAGCGGACCGGTGACTTGATGAGCCGTATCAGCGCTGATACGGACCGCATCAACATGTTCCTGTCGCTGTATGCGCTGGATTTTGTCACTGACGTGATCATGATTGTGATGACGGCGGTGATTCTTGCCTCCATCAACCCGTGGCTGGCGCTCGTCACTCTGGTGCCTCTGCCCTTTATTGCCTGGCTGATCCAGAAAGTGCGTGGCCGCCTGAGCGTAGGCTTTGACCGAACCAGCCGTGTCTGGGCAGAAGTGACCAATGTGCTCTCGGACACCATTCCCGGTGTTCGCGTGGTCAAGGCATTCGCTCAGGAAGAACATGAGATCGAGCGCTTCCGTCAGGCCAATGTGCGCAACCTGGAAGCCAACGACAAGGTCAACAAAGTCTGGTCACTGTTCTCGCCCACTGTGGGCCTGATGACGGAAGTTGGTCTTCTGGTGGTTTGGGCTTTTGGCATCTGGCTGGTGGCCCACGACCAGATCACCGTGGGTGTGCTCTCGGCTTTCATCGCTTACATCGGACGCTTTTATACCCGTCTGGACTCGATGAGCCGCATTGTGAACATCACCCAAAAGGCGGCAGCGGGTGCCAAGCGTATTTTTGATGTGCTGGACCAAGTCAGCAGCGTGCCGGAACCTGTCAACCCGGTGCAGCTGCCTCAGCCAGTGAAGGGTGGTATCTCTTTGCATGACGTGGGTTTCCGCTACGGTAGCCGTCAGGTGATCCGCAACCTGAATCTGAACATCCAGCCTGGAGAGATGATTGGTCTGGTGGGACACAGTGGCTCGGGCAAGAGCACGCTGGTCAACTTGATCAACCGCTTCTATGACGTGACCGAAGGCAGCATTCAGCTGGATGGCGTGGATGTGCGTCGCCTGGCGGTGGCTGATTACCGCCGCAACATCGGTCTGGTGTTGCAAGAGCCGTTTCTGTTCTTTGGAACCGTGGCAGAAAACATCGCCTACGGCAAACCCAATGCCACGCGTGCCGAAATCGTGGCTGCTGCACGTGCGGCTCATGCCCACGAGTTCATCTTGCGCCTGCCGCACGGCTATGACTCCGTGGTGGGCGAGCGAGGGCAGGGGCTTTCGGGTGGTGAGCGCCAGCGCATCAGCATTGCGCGTGCGCTGTTGATCGACCCTCGCTTGCTGATTCTGGACGAAGCCACTTCTGCGGTGGACACGGAAACCGAGAAGGAGATCCAGAAGGCGCTGGATAACCTGGTTCAGGGGCGCACCACCATCGCAATTGCCCACCGTCTTTCCACGTTGCGGAAAGCTGATCGTCTGGTTGTCATGGACCGCGGCGAGATTGTGGAAGTGGGGCCGCACGACCAACTGATGGCGGCCAAAGGGGCGTACTGGCGCCTGTACGAGGCCCAGGCCCGCCGCGCGGAAGAGGATGCACAAGCTGCTGGTTTGACACTGGCCCGAGAAGGAGAGAAAGCATGAGTGCCGCTGAAATTTTGCTTCACCGCAATGCCCATGGCCGCTTGTGCCTGACTTTGCCCGATGGCACGGTGCACGAAGCGGTGACACCGGTGCGTGCTTTTCCCATTGCAGCGCCGCAGGAGGCAATCTCTTTGGTGGGCGGGGACGGCAAGGAGGTGTACTGGATTGACAAGCTGCAAGAAGTTCCTGCACCCATGAGAGAGCTGCTGGCCGAAGAATTTGCCGTTCGGGAGTTCGTTCCGGAAGTCCAGCGCATTGAAGCCATTGATGCGATTTCAGTGCCCAGCGTCTGGACAGTGGAAACCGACCGAGGCCCTGCCCATCTCAGCCTGAAGGCGGAAGAAGACATTCGCAAGCTGCAAGGTCGGCATCATTTGCTGATCACCAGCCGCGACGGTGTGCAATATCGCATCAGGGATGCTCGCAAAATGGACAAACAATCGCAAAAGTTCCTCGAGCTTTTCTTGTAACTTGTTGAAAAACAGCGATATATAAGCTGGGAGCAAAAAAAGGGAGAAATGTGAAAATTTCTCTAAACTTTTGCTTCAAGCTGCCGATAGCTAGGTCGGAACCATCTTTTGTCGACCTTTCAGACCGCTAAACCAAGGGCCTAGCTATGCAAATACCACCTGTAGAACATACGCCGATCCAATGGACGAATACCCAGGGTGCCAATTTGTATTCCACAGGTGCCTCGGGGCCAGCAGCTGTCCGTCCAGTACATGCGGTCAACCCCGTTGAGTCCATCGACGCCATCGGTGAGGGCGTGACCGTCACCATCAAGAGCCCGGAGCGGCCTACTGACAAAAGCGTGCAAGACCGCGACTGGACGGAAGTGCAGGCCAAGCAGGTCAAAGAAGAGAAACCAGAGCCGCCCAAAGAGCCCATCTACAAGGAGTTGCTGGAAAATATCCGCTCCATGTGGCGTGCCAGTGCCATGGCGGTGGAAGCGGCGCAAGAGTCCCAAAAAATTGACCAGCAAGAGCGCAACATGCTGCAAGTGCGCTCACAGCCGCTGACATACGACGAACCCAAGGTCAAGCGCACAAGTGGTCTCTAAAGCATTCCAAGCTCGGTACCAAGCCACCTGAGGTGGCTTTTTTCATGCGTGGAATTATTGAGAGCGGTTGGCAATGCCGCTGCTCACATGGCCAGCAGGTACGTGGGCACTGGCCGATTGCGCATGCCCCGTCTGATCATCAAAGAAAAAATCGGGTGCAAACTCACGCAGAAACTGTCCCTTGGGCAACCCGCCAAGAAACATGGCTTCATCCACTTCAATGCGCCAATCCATGAGCGTGCGGATGGCGCGCTCATGCGCCGGGGCACTACGGGCCGTGACCAGCGCCGTGCGCAGATGCATGCCACCCGTCTGTCCCTCCTGGGCAGCCTGTTGAAGGCGGTGCAGGGCGGCCAGCAGTGGCTTGAAAGGGCCATCGGGCAAGGGCTGGGCGACGTGCTCAACCTCGTGCCGCAAAAAAGCATCCAGCCCTTCGGCCTGGTAGATGCGCTCGGCCTCGTCAGAAAAGAGCACGGCATCACCGTCAAAGGCAATCCGTACCTCTTGCGGATGGGCATTGCTGGCCCCCATCGACTCTGTCAGCACACGCGCAGCAGGGTAGCCCAGTTCCAGTGCTTCGGTGACATCGGCAGCGTTGGCGGACAAGAACAGGTGCGCACCCAGCGGCCGCAGATAGCCAAAAGGGTCTCGCCCCTGGGTGAAGACGCCGCGCTGGATGCTGTCCAGTCCATGTGCCTTGGCGCTGCGAAAGACGCGCATGCCACTGACCGGATCGTTGCGCGACAACACCACGACTTCGACGCGGCGCCGATCAACCTGATTGAAGGCCAGCAGCTTGCGCACCAAGGGTAGCGCCACACCGGGTGCTGCAGGGACATCAAGCCGCTGGCGCTGCAGTTGGATGTAGGCACCGGGGTTTTCTTCAAACACACGGTTTTCTTCTTCAAAATTGAAGAGCGCGCGTGAGGAGATGGCTACGACAAGTTGATCTAGCAGCGATGCGGCCATGGTGAAGCGGACTCAGGTGGGTTGAATGGCCTGCGCTGCGATTTCCAGGGAGCGCATGCGCAAAGCGGGATCGTACACATCGGTCACCAAAATGAGCTCATCGGCTTCTGTGGCTTGCTGGATGCGTGCGAAGCCTTTGCGCACGGTGTCCGCATCGCCGATGACGGACATGGCCAGGAAGTCATTGATGGCGGCTTGCTCACGTGGGCCCAGTTGAGCCATGAACCCATCCACGGGCGGTGGCAGCTTGCCGCGCTGGCCGGTCAAAATGCCCAGTACGCGCTGCTGGGTGCTGCTGGCCAGAAATTGCGCCTCTTCATCACTTGCTGCAGCGACCACTGGTACGCCCACCATCACATAGGGCTTGGACAGGGCGGCAGAGGGGCGAAACAACTGGCGGTACAGCGCAATGGCCTGGTGCAGAAAACGCGGGGCGAAGTGAGAAGCGAAGGCGTATGGCAACCCCTTCATGGCGGCCAGTTGTGCGGAGTACAGGCTGGATCCGAGCAACCAGATAGGAATGTTGGTGTCTGTGCCTGGTGTGGCACTGATGCGTGCATCAGCCTGCGCAGGGCCCAGCAGGCGCTGTAGCTCGGCCACATCGCGTGGGAAGTCTTCCTCAGTCTCTACCCGATCACGACGCAAAGCGCGCATGGTCGGGCCATCGGTTCCAGGCGCACGGCCCAGGCCCAGATCAATGCGTCCCGGGTACAGTTCAGCCAGAGTGCCGAAGGCTTCGGCAACAACCAGGGGTGCATGATTGGGCAGCATGATGCCGCCCGAGCCCACGCGGATGCGTTCGGTCTTGCCGGCGATATGACCGATCAGCACTGCAGTGGCCGAGCTGGCAATGCCCGGCATGTTGTGGTGCTCGGCCAGCCAGTAGCGGGCAAAACCTAGCGCTTCGACCTTTTGCGCGGTCTGCACGGCAATGTCCAGCGCCTGACGGACGCTGCCACCTTCGCGCACAGCCACCAGGTCCAGCATGGAAAGCCGCGGTGTTTTGAAATGCATATCGGTCTCCACTCTTGAAAGGGAATCAGCAAGCGCTTGTCGCTGTCCGTTGCGGTTTGCTACGGCAAGCTAGGCGATAAAGTCGCCTTCCAGCCTTATTTTTTAGCCAATTCGCGTTTGACGGTTTCGTTTTTACAGATGATGGCCACCAGGACGGCCCAGACAATGGCCACCACAGCGACTCCCCAGTTGTTGTTGCCCATCTCCATGGACACAAAGGACAGAGGCAGTGCAATGAGCGCGCCCAGGCGAATCATGCGATTGAGAGTGAATGTGCTCAGCCGTGGTTTAAGTACCAGCAGGGCCGCAAAGCTGAGCACCGCCAGGAGCGTGATGTAGAGAAAAGCATCGCCACCGTAAGGGGTGGCCCAAGAGCGCAAGGATTCAAACATATGCACATTGTGGGGCAGGAGGTGGATATCCCCCTGCCGCGCAGGTTATGGGCGGCGCTTGCGCGAGTCCCAGAACGTAAACGGGGTGTGGTGCACGTCAATATCCATCTCGGCGGCGCGTTGCTGCATGTGCGTCTGTGCATCCGCCACGCCTTGGTTGTAGAGGGCTGGGCCAATTTCTGCGACAAAGAATTTCAGCAAACCTCCCGCAGCCACGTTGCCAATGGGCTCGTCCATGTATTCGCGAAAATAGCGCTCCAGTGAGGCAATGGCTTGCTGTTGTGCGGCTTCGGGTAATTCAAGGGGCATGGCAGTCTGTAGAAAATGTGAAAAGGCGTGGATTCAGTGCGTAGCCTGCAAGGTGTGCAATGCGTTCGCGTGGTTTTCCCAGTGCAGGCACAAGCTTTGACCAAAGGCCGGTGCAGGCAGGTTCCAGTTGGCTGCATGGGGTTGTGCCTCGCCATGGTGCAGCAGCCACTGTACACAGCGGATCACCCCGGCATGTGTGACCCAGATGACATTGCGCTTGCCTTGCAGGCTGTCGTGCTGCCAGCTGTACAGCAAAGCGCTGCGCACGCGTTGCAGCATGCTGCGCAGGCTTTCGCCATTTCCCGGCGCGTAGTTGTACAAATCCTGCGACCAGGCATCCACGGCATTACGCTCGATATCGTTCCAGGATCGACCTTCCCAGTGTCCAAAATGCATTTCCTGCAAACGTGGGTCAAGGATCAAACTTGCGGGTTCTACCGGGAGGGCACGTGCCAGGTGTACACATCTTTGCAGTGGGGAAATACGCACTGTGGTGCCGGGTGCTTGCAGTGCGCCAAAGCGCTGTGCAGCTTGAGCCGTGGATTGCGGGTCTGCTGCTACATCCAGCTGACCGTAGCAGACACCAGGGGCAATCAGTGGTTGTGCATGACGGAGCAGCCACAGGGATGGTGCTTGTGCTTGCATGTCAATGCCAAAGCACGGTTGCTGCGGCCAGGTACATGCCCAGCTCACACACTTGCTGGGTGGCACCCAGGCAGTCACCGGTCATGCCGCCCAGGCGGCGGTGAAAGCGCCAGCCCATATAGCTGGTGATGACAGCGGCCGTCAGCAGCATGGCCAGAGCCACCTCAACCCATAAGTCCACAGCCACTGCAACAGCTGCGGGCAGGCACCACAGCAGGCCTGTCACCAGTCCAGCCCAGCCTAAGGGCTGTCCTGCGATGTGCAGGGTTTTCGAGGATGCTGGCAAGCTGACATGCGGCAGCAGGCGCATCAGCACCAATGGGGCACCACGAGAGAGTACATGCACGCAGCACAGCAGCACCGCAGCTGCTGTGAAGTTGATAGAGGCCAAAAGAGCGACCAGGGTGATTTTGCTGATCAGTCCGATGCACAGCGCCATTACGCCATACGCGCCCAGGCGCGAGTCTTTCATGACCTCCAGAGCTCGCTCTGCCGGCAGGTGACCACCCAGGCCGTCTGCCACGTCGGCCATGCCGTCTTCGTGAAAACCGCCGGTTATGAGCAGCGTGGCGATCGTGCTGATCACGGCAGCCACCCAAGCTTGCATGGGGTGTGAGGGCAGCAGATAGCCCGCAGCCATCAAAGCAATCGCACCGACCAGGCCCACCAGCCAGCCAACACCTGGCAAATGGGCTGCACTGGCACGCTGCAGCTCGGGGCTCCAGCCAACCCAGGCGGCCAAGCGACCAGTCACAGGAATGCGGCTGAAGAATTGAACGGCCAGTAAGAAGTGGCGAAGGAATGGCATGCGTGTGAAAAGCCAGATCCCCCATTCAGCGGAGGGGTGTTTGGGTGGGCAGATAAGGCGCGCCGTCTTATTTCAAGAATAGCTGGTAAGCGGGGTTGGCGGTTTCTTCCACCCAGGGATAGCCCAGTTGCTTGAGGAAGGTGTCGAATTTTTTGCTGTCCTTGGCAGGCACTTGCATGCCCACCAGAATACGGCCGTAGTCAGCGCCCTGGTTGCGGTAATGGAACAGCGAGATATTCCAGGTTGGCGCCATGAGGCTCAGGAATTTGAACAGGGCACCGGGACGTTCCGGAAAGACAAAGCGAAGCAAGCGCTCTTCCTGCGCCAGCGGAGAGTGCCCACCCACCATATGGCGCAGGTGTTCCTTGGCCATTTCATCAAATGTCAGATCCAGGGCCGAAAAGCCTTTTTTCTCGAAGTTCTTGGCGATCTTTTCACTTTCACCCTTGGCATTGGTGGTCAGACCGACAAACACATGGGCCTTGCTGTCGTGGCTGATACGGTAGTTGAACTCGGTGACGTTGCGCGCGCCGCCTGGCAATTGGCCCACCACTTCACAGAATCGCTTGAAGCTTCCTCGCTCCTCCGGAATGGTGACGGCAAACAGAGCTTCGCGCTCTTCACCCACCTCCGCACGCTCGGCCACAAAGCGCAAGCGGTCAAAGTTCATGTTCGCGCCGCACAGGATGGCCGCATAGGTCTCACCCTTGGTCTTGTGCTTGGCCACATACTGCTTGATGGCTGCTACGGCCAGAGCGCCTGACGGCTCGACGATGGAGCGTGTGTCGACAAAGATGTCCTTGATGGCAGCGCAGACCTGGTCGGTGTCCACCTCGATGTAATCATCCACCAATCCTTGAGCAATGCGGAAGGTTTCCTCACCCACCAGCTTTACAGCAGTGCCATCCGAAAACAGCCCGACATCGGGCAATTCCACGCGCTGGCCAGCTTGTACGGACTGAAACATGGCGTTGGAATCCTTGGTCTGCACGCCAATGACTTTGATGTCAGGACGCACCGCCTTGATGTAATTGGCAACACCGCTGATCAGACCGCCTCCACCAATCGCCACGAATACCGCGTCCAGGCGCGGGCTGCCCAGTTTTTGCAACTGGCTGAGCATTTCCATGGCAATCGTGCCTTGTCCGGCAATGACGTCTGGGTCATCAAAGGGATGCACGAAGGTCAGACCCTCATCTTTTTGCAGCTTGACGGAGTGTTTGTAGGCGTCGGAATAGCTGTCACCTGCCAGCACCACTTCACCTCCCAGAGCCTGTACGGCATCTATCTTTACTTGAGGGGTGGTGGTGGGCATCACGATTACAGCGCGGCACCCCAGCTTTTTGGCACCCAGAGCCACACCCTGGGCATGGTTGCCAGCCGAGGCACAAATCACTCCGCGCTGGAGCTGCTCTGCCGAAAGATTGGCCATTTTGTTGTAAGCGCCACGCAGCTTGAAACTGAATACAGGTTGCTGGTCCTCGCGCTTGAGCAGCACCTTGTTGTGCAAGCGGCGGCTGAGATTCTTGGCTGGCTCCAGATCAGACTCCACAGCTACGTCATAGACGCGGGCAGTCAAGATCTTGGTCAAGTAATCAAAGGGAGTAAGTGTCTTGGATGCAGTCATACAGCGACAAACCGAAAAGGCAGCAGGCGCTGATGGGAGTGCCCGCAGAAACCCTCCATCATAGGCACATGACTTGAAGAGTGGGCATGTTGGTCCTGTACGGGCGGCATCGTGGACCAAAAAAAAGCCCCGAGCCGCTGGGGCTTGGGGCTGAATCCACCGTTAGAGGAGGTGGAGGAGACAAAGGGTGCGCTACAGTCTGGACTGTGGTGTGTCGCTTGCCATGCAAACGATTAACGCGAGATTCAGATTATACGCTGAACATGCTGCGCCGCAACAAGATTTCAATATTTTCTGAAAGTCCTGTTCTACCGAAGAGGACAATCGGTTCAGAAATGCAGTTTTATCGATTTGAGAGTTGCACAGGAGAAACACTATGGAATGCACCGTAAGCTGGACAGGCGCGGCTGGCACACGTTCGGGAATGGGATTTATAGCCGAGACAGGCAGCGGTCATGTGCTGGCAATGGACGGCGCTCCCGATGAACGCAATCCTTCCAATGGTGGCCAAAACTTGGCACCTCGCCCCATGGAGGCGTTACTGGCGGGAACAGGTGGATGCACAGCGTATGACGTGGTGCTCATCCTGAAGCGGGGGCGTCACGATGTGAAGGGATGCTCCGTCAAATTGACAGCGGAGCGGGCGGAGGTTGAGCCCAAGGTCTTTACCAAGATCAATATGCACTTCACGGTGACGGGCAAGAATCTGCCGGCTGCTGCGGTGGAGCGAGCCATTGCGATGAGTCATGAGAAATATTGCTCAGCCAGCATCATGTTGGGCAAAACAGCAGAAATCACCACCAGCTTTGCGGTGGTGGAGGCTTGAGCTTGGAATAAGTCTTAAAAGCGCCGAAAAGACGCTTTTTGGGACTCTTGATGCAGGTGTGCCGTGATGAGGTGGAGAGTGGCTACTCGCTCTCCGATGTTGTTTGGGGATGGGTTAATTGTCACTAATTGTGGACACCGTCGACATTACAGGAGAGGGTCGGTTTGTCCTACAAGGTGTTGCAACGGGGCAACAAAAAGTGCCGTTTTTTGCTCTGTGGAAGGGATTTTCTTTGCGCAAGGTTGTCCAGTCTGGTGCAATAAGCTCAACTTCCCCACCAGGAGGTTGGCGCGACTTGCGGAGGCTGACTTGTCTCAAGGCAATAAAAAGCTGCAGCGTGCCTTCAACAAACCTTGGAGTAATCAAATGAAGAAATCTCTGATCGCTTTGGCAGCTGTTGCTGCTTCTGGCGTTGCTTTCGCCCAATCTTCCGTGACCCTGTTCGGTGTTGTGGATGCAGCAGCAACTGTGTATGACGGCGAAGAAACCGTTTCCGGCCTGGGCAACAGCGGCAACTCTTCTTCCCGTCTGGGCTTCCGCGGCGTGGAAGACCTGGGTAACGGCCTGAAGGCTCAATTCTGGTTGGAAGGTGCTATCTCTAACGACGACGGTAGCGGTGTTGGTGCTGGCGCTGGTCAAGGCTTCGAGTTCAAGCGTCGTTCTACCGTGAGCCTGTTGAGCAACTACGGTGAACTGCGTCTGGGTCGTTCCACTACAGCCGCTTACGACGCTGTGAGCCGTTACGACAACTTCGGCACCGTCGGTGTCGGCTCTTCGCGCGTGTGGTCCACAGGTGGCTACGACAATCGTAAGAGCAACATGGTTGGTTACTACTCGCCAGACTTCAGCGGCTTCAAGTTCGCTGCTAACTATGCATTCGGCGAGCAAGACGACAAGACCTGGAAGCGCGGCGCTTACTACGGCCTGGGCGTTACTTATGATAACGGCCCTCTGAGCATTGGCTTCGGCGCTGAACGTCAGAACAATCCTAACGTTGCATTTGCTTCTACTTCTGACCGCCTGACTGCTTACGGTATCGGTGCTTCTTACAACTTCGGCGTTGTGAAGCTGGCTGCTGCTTACCTGAACCAAGAGAGCCAACCTCATCCTACAAGCGTTGAAAGCGCTGACTACGACAACTTCCTGCTGGCTGTTTCCGCTCCTGTTGGCGCAGCTGGTGAAGTGAAGGCTTCGTACAACCGCTACGAAGTGGATGGCGCTGCTGACGGCAAGGCTGACCAGTTCTCCCTGGGTTATGTGCACAACCTGTCCAAGCGCACTGCTGTGTACGGTACATACTCTTACCTGAAGAACAAGAACGGCGGCAGCAACTTCACCCTGGGTGGTGCAGGTGTTGGCAAGCCAGCTCTGGACGACGGCAAGATCCAAGCCGTACAAGTGGGCGTTCGCCACGCTTTCTAATTTGAAGCTGAGCTAGCCTCAGCTTTAGTTAGATATCAAAAAAGCCAGTCTTCGGACTGGCTTTTTTGCGTTTGTAGGGAAAAAAGACACGGGAAAACGAGCGTGGTTTTCGTGCGAAAAAAATAATTAGAACGGCTGTGCTTTTCTAGAATGGTTTTGCATCCTGATTCGAACATTCACTCAAGGAGACAAAAAGATGCAGAAGAAAATCATTGCTATGGCTGCAACGCTTTTGTGTGGCAGTGCCTTGCCAGTGCTGGCACAGAACTCAGGTGCTAGCAAGGTGGAGTTGTGGGGGATTGTTGACGCAGCAGTTCGCCACACCAACAACGAAGGGGCTGGTCAAGATCGTCTGACAAAGATGATTGGAGGAGGCATGTCTCAAAGTCGTTGGGGACTGAATATTGAAGAGGATCTTGGTGGGGGTAGCAAAGCCATTGCACACATGGAAAACCGCTTCAATGCCGACGATGGCAGTGTGAGTACACCATTTTTCCAGCTGGCCTACGTTGGTTTGCAAGGTCCATATGGTCGCCTGACCATGGGGCGCCAGTGGAACGTGTTGTTTGATGTGGTCACCAGCACCTATTCGTCCTTCCCATATTCGCCCTATATGGATGCTTATAAGCCGGAGCTGGGAATGGCTGCGGGTGCACGTACCAGTAATGCTTTGAAGTACACGCTGGCGACACCTAGCCGCAATTGGGTGGGTACTTTGCAATACTCCTTTGAAGAAGGAAACGACACTAAAAAAATTGAGCAAGGGGCGTTATCAGCAGCAGGCGCAGCGCAAGTTGCTGCAGCACCCGGTGCGGCGGCAGCTGGTCAGGCTGCTGCACAAGCCGTCCTCGCTGGTGGCGGAACTCCTGCTCAAGCAAACGCTGCTGCTCAGGCAGCTGGGTATCAGTACACGATGAATGCGGTGGGTCAGGCAGTGGGTGCTTATGCAACTGGTGCTATTCCTGGCGTTGCTTCAGGCGCGTTGAAAACTATGGGCGGTTTCTTGCGTTACTCCGAGAATGGAGTTTCCGTGGGTGGTGGTTTCTTGCGCACCGAACTTCCTGGTGGCTCGGATTTGGATGCATGGACAATCGGCGGTTCCTACCGCTCCGGTCCGCTGTACGTGAACGTGGGGTATGGTCTGAACAAGATCAGGATTGATCGTGCGGGAGCGACAGACATTGTGGGGCAAATTCGCAACCAGACCGATCTGGCAATCGTGGGTAGCATGTGGTCAGGCCAAACCAATGGCGGCTTCCAGCCTGGAGATGCAGACAAACGCCAGATGATGAAGGTGGGATTTGGCTACCAAATTACGCCGCAGATCAATGCTGGTCTGCATTACTTCCATGCGAAGCAGTCGGGTGGTGCTTCTGGCCTATACAACGGCAAGGCTAACTTCATGATTGCCGCGGTTGACTATGCATTCAGCAAGCGTACGGATGCGTACTTTGCTGTGGATCACACCAAGCTGAGTGGTGGTTCAGCGATGGCCATCGATACTTCCGGAGCCCGCTCTCGTACTGGCATTACGGCGGGTATCCGCCATCGTTTCTAAACTGGCAGTCTGAAAAAATCCGGCAGAGATGCCGGATTTTTTATGGTTCCCTACAAGCTGTACCGTCGGTTCTGCAAGCTGGTCTGCAGGCTTTGTAGTTTTTGCGTGAGCTCAGGCCCTAGTCTCAGTGCCACAGCCGTAGCCAAGATATCAATGATCAGCAGGTGCAGCAAACGCGACTCCATCGGGCTGTAAAGGTCAGAACCCTCGCGGTTGTCTGCCGCCAAAACAATGTCTGCTGCATTCGACAATGGCGTGTGGCTGGAAGTGATGGCCAGTACGGTGGCTCCGCGCTGTCTGGCAATCCCTGCAACATCCACAAGATCTTTGGTGCGACCAGAGTTGGAGATCAAGATCACGCAGTCCCCGGGCTGCAGCATGGTGGCTGCCATGATCTGGATATGGGTATCACTGGTTGCCTGGCTGCTGATGCCCAAGCGAAAGAATTTGTGCTGTGCATCTTGCGCAACAACTCCAGAGTTGCCAACACCATAGATCTCCAAGCGGTTCTTGTTGCGACCAGTGCTGACGATGGTCTCAACGGCTTGTTCAAGCGTCGCTGCGTTGGCATTGTTGCGGTATTGCAGGACTGCAGCTACGGAGTTGTCGATGACCTTGACCAGTACATCGGATGTTTTGTCATCGGCGTCCACGCTGCGGTGCACAAAGGGTACGCCTTCAGCCACATTGCCAGCCAGCTTGAGCTTGAAGTCAGCAAGTCCGTCATAGCCCATGCTGCGACAAAAGCGCACGACCGTGGGTTTGCTGACATTGGCTTTTTCCGCCAGCTCTCTCACGGGCAAGCGTGCAAAACTGTGGGGGTCTGCCAGTACGAGCTGACCCACGCGCTGCTCTGCTGGAGCCAGAGAGGGCAAAGAGGCGGAGATTCGGTCAAGCATACGGAGCCTTGGAAACACGTGATTGCGTGATTTTGCGCTACTTGCAACAAACCAAGTGGGGCTCGGGATTTGCCTGTCGTATTTCAGTCAGCGGAGACTACACTTGCTCTTTTATCGGTAGGTAGCGCAAAGAATCGAGGCAAGATGAATCAGTTGGAGCAACTTAAGCAGTACACCACCGTGGTCGCTGATACGGGGAATTTTCAGCAGCTTGCACAGTTCAGGCCCCAGGATGCAACAACCAATCCATCTTTGATTTTGAAAGCAGTACAGCAAGCTGAATACCGCCCGCTGCTGGTGGAAACCGCCAGCCAGTGGAAGTCCAAGCCAATGGATGAAATCGTGGACAGATTGTTGGTGAGGTTTGGTTGTGAGATTTTGCAATCGGTGCCGGGACGTGTATCTACCGAGGTCGATGCACGTTTGTCTTTTGATACCGAAGCCACGGTTGCACGTGCGCAGCGTTTGATTGAGTTGTATCAAGCTGCCGGCATTCATACCCAGCGTGTGCTGATCAAGATCGCGGCCACTTGGGAAGGTATCGAAGCTGCGCGCAAGCTGGAGCAACGCGGTATTGCGACCAATCTCACTTTGCTGTTTTCAAAGGCACAAGCGATTGCCTGTGGGCAGGCCAAAGTCCAGCTGATCTCTCCATTTGTGGGGCGTATCTACGACTGGTACAAAAAGCGAGCGGGGGCCCAGTGGGACGAAGTGGCCATGTCAGGGAGTAATGACCCAGGGGTACAGTCCGTGCGTGCAATCTACGATTACTACAAGCATTTTGGTATTGCAACCGAAGTGATGGGTGCGAGTTTTCGCAATACAGGGCAAATTCTCGCCCTTGCGGGTTGTGACCTTTTGACGATTGCTCCCGAATTATTGGCGCAGCTCAGTCAGAATGATGCCCATGTAGAGCGTGCGCTGGACGCAGAGCGATCCAAGCAGCAATCGCACGAAGCGGTGCACTATGACGAAGCGAGCTTTCGCTTTGCTTTGAACGAAGATGCGATGGCTACAGAAAAATTGGCTGAGGGTATCCGCGCATTTGTAGTGGACGCCATCAAGTTGGAGCAGTTGGTTCAAGCTGCCTGATCTTTAAACATACTGCTTGCGCTGCATGCGGCGCAAGCTCAGAAAAATTACTATGCACTCAGTCGTCATCAGTGGCACAGGCTTGTTCCAGCCTCCGCATACCATTAGCAATGCAGAGCTGGTTGAGGCATTCAACCGCTATGTGGATATTCACAACGAGCGGCATGCTGGCGAGATAGCCGCAGGCACACAGCCAGCCCTGCAGCACTCCAGTGTCGAGTTCATCGAAAAGGCATCGGGAATTCGTCAGCGCTATGTGATGGAGAAGAGCGGAGTGCTGGATCCATTGCGCATGTATCCGCGTTTTGAAGAACGGGGTGATGAGCAGCTCTCACTGATGGCAGAAATTGCGGTGACAGCTGCAACGCAGGCTCTGCAACAAGCCGACAAGACCGGGGCGGACATTGATATGGTGCTGTGTGCTGCTTCTAATATGCAGCGCGCTTATCCAGCCTTGGCTGTAGAGATTCAGCAGGCTCTGGGTGCGGGAGGTTATGGGTTCGATATGAATGTGGCATGTTCTTCTGCCACTTTTGCGATTGAACAGGCAGTGAATGCAGTTCGCTGCGGCACGGCGAAATGTGTGCTGGTGGTGAATCCTGAGATCACATCTTCCCACCTGGAGTGGAAGGATCGTGACTGCCACTTCATCTTTGGTGATGTATGTACCGCCATCATCATTGAGAGAGCGGAAACTGCCAGCAGCAAAGACGCCTGGGAAGTACTGAGTACGAGCTTGGCAACGCAGTTCTCCAACAATATTCGCAACAACTTTGGCTTCATGAATCGCAGCGAAGACAGTGATCCTGCTGCGCGCGACAAAACCTTTCGCCAGGAAGGGCGCAAAGTATTTAAAGAAGTGGTGCCGATTGCTGCTGCGCATATTGAGGCACACCTGGAAAAACTGGGGCAGACACCGCAGCAGGTCCGTCGCTATTGGTTGCATCAGGCCAATCTGGGCATGAACCAGTTGGTGCTGAAGAAATTGGTGGGTGAGGCAAATAATGATCGCGCTCCACTTATTCTGGACGAGTTTGCGAATACTGCCTCAGCAGGCTCCATCATTGCCTTTCACAGACACCGTGCCGACTTGCTGTCGGGCGATTGTGGTGTGATTTGCTCATTTGGAGCCGGTTACTCGGTCGGAAGTGTTGTAGTGCGCAAGCACTAAAAGGGTTGAGTTTGGTTTGTCATGAATTGCCCGAGTGGGCGCAGTTGCAGGCACACTTTCAAACGTTTGAAGGAGGCCTCGACCTGCAGCAAGCTTTTGCAAACGATGCTGATCGCTTGCAAAAACACAGCCAGCAAGCGCCATATGTGTTTGCTGATTTGTCGAAGAACTGGCTGAAGGATGAGACCGGGCAGTATCTGAGTGCATTGGCCCAGGCTTGTTCTTTGCACGCCTTGCGCGATGCGATGCTGTCAGGGCAGGCAATCAACAGCACGGAAGCGCGCTCGGTCATGCATTGGCTGCTGCGAATGCCTCGCGATGGTGGTTTGTTGCGCGACAGTGCGGTGGTGCATGCATGGGACTCCTACATGCACCAAGCGTTGGGCGATGTGCATACCACTTTGGATGCCATGCTTGAGCTGGCCGAGCAGGTGCGAGCAGACCCGCTCATCACCGACATCGTCAACATTGGCATCGGAGGTTCGCACCTTGGGCCAGAAGTGGTGGTCCAGGCACTGGAAGACTGGGTTGAGCCAGGCAAAAACTTTCACTTTGTCTCCAATGTGGACGGGCATGAGCTGGGCCATGTGTTGCGCAAAGTGAAACCAGAGAGCACCTTGTTTCTGATCGCCTCCAAGTCATTCACTACTGCAGAGACGATGCTCAACGCGCACTCTGCGCGAGATTGGTTTTTGGCCAATGGAGGAAGTCAGGAGACAGATGCCAATTGCTGCATTGACCGGCACTTTATTGCGCTGACCACGAATACGGCTGCCGCCAGCGCATTCGGGATCTCTCGCACGCTGGGTTTTTGGGACTGGGTAGGAGGACGCTTTTCCTTGTGGTCTGCCATTGGGTTGCCCATAGCCATTGCGATTGGCGCTCAGCAGTTCCGCAACCTGCTGCAAGGCGCACATGAAATGGATGCGCACTTTTTCACAACAGCAGATGAGCGAAATCTTCCAGTTCGCTTAGGTCTGCTGGACGTCTGGAACCGAAATTTCTGTGGTTTTGGCAGCCGTTGTATTGCTCCCTATAGTCATGGCTTGCGTCGGCTGACGGCCTATTTGCAGCAGCTTGAGATGGAGAGCAACGGTAAAAGAGTTACGCGTACGGGGGAACTGCTGTCTGTGGCTACAGCTCCGATCGTTTGGGGGGAACCAGGTACGAATGGTCAGCATGCATTCTTCCAGATGCTGCACCAAGGGCCTGATGTAATTCCCGTGGAATTCATTGCTTTGCGAGATGGCGGCAAATATCTGGGGGCGCACCATCAAAGCTTGGTAATCAATGCGATTGCGCAGGCGCAGGCGCTGATGGTTGGTCGTTCTGGCGAAGGTTTGGAGCGAGACTGTCCGGGTAATCGACCCAGCACCTTTTTGCTGCTCCAAGCGTTGGATCCCGCCTCCTTGGGTGCCCTGATTGCTTTGTATGAGCACCGCGTCTTTGTCTCTGGAGCGGTATGGGGCATCAACAGTTTTGACCAATGGGGTGTAGAGCTTGGCAAAAAGCTGGCGCAAGCGTTGCGCAGCCGCCAGCAAAGCAATGATTGGCAAGGTGTTGATCCCTCAACGGTTGCGTTGATGCAGCGCCTAGCGGAGTCTCCATTCAACGGGAGTTGAACCGATAACCTGGTTAGAGGCGAATCAGTGTTGAGGAGTTGATGATTCCCATGTGAGATGTAGAAAAACAAAAGGCCGCGAATGCGGCCTTTTGTTTGTGTAGCAATCGAGGCGTAAAACCTCGATCAGCCGCAGGGCAATTACATGCCCATGCCGCCCATGCCACCCATACCGCCCATACCACCCATGTCAGGCACGCCAGCGCCTTCAGCCTTGGGGGCTTCAGCGATCATGCACTCGGTGGTCAGCAGCAGAGATGCCACGGACGCAGCGTTTTGCAGTGCAGTGCGAGTGACCTTGGTTGGGTCCAGGATACCCATTTCCAGCATGTCGCCGTAAGTGTCGTTAGCGGCGTTGAAACCGAAGTTGCCTTGGCCCTTCAACACTTCGTTCACCACGACAGAAGGCTCACCACCGGCGTTAGCAACGATTTCACGCAGAGGTGCTTCCACTGCGGCCAGCACCAGCTTCACACCAGCGTCTTGCTCGGAATTTCCTGTAGCCAGTTCGCCCACAGCTTGCTTGGCACGCAGCAAAGCTACGCCACCACCAGCCACGATACCCTCTTCCACAGCAGCGCGTGTAGCGTGCAGGGCATCTTCCACGCGGGCCTTCTTTTCCTTCATTTCGACTTCGGTGGCTGCGCCCACCTTGATCACGGCAACACCGCCAGCCAGCTTGGCCACGCGCTCTTGCAGCTTCTCACGGTCGTAGTCGGAAGTGGCTTCTTCGATCTGCAGACGGATCTGCTTCACGCGGGCTTCGATTTCGTCAGCAGCGCCAGCACCGTCGATGATGGTGGTGTTTTCCTTGCCGATTTCCACGCGCTGGGCTTGGCCCAGGTCTTCCAAAGTCACCTTGTCCAGAGTCAGGCCCACTTCTTCGGCGATGACCTTGCCGCCAGTCAGGATAGCGATGTCTTCCAGCATGGCCTTGCGGCGATCGCCGAAACCTGGCGCCTTCACGGCCACAACCTTCAGAATGCCACGAATGGTGTTCACCACCAAGGTTGCCAGGGCTTCGCCTTCGACATCTTCAGCAATGATCAGCAGAGGACGGCCAGCCTTGGCAACTTGCTCCAGGGTAGGCAACAGGTCACGGATATTGCTGATCTTCTTGTCGAACAGCAGGACAAAGGGGTTGTCCAGAATAGCAGCTTGCTTTTCCTGGTTGTTGATGAAGTAGGGCGACAGGTAGCCACGGTCAAACTGCATGCCTTCCACGACATCCAGTTCGTTGGCCAGGCTTTTGCCTTCTTCCACGGTGATAACGCCTTCCTTGCCCACCTTGTCCATGGCCTCAGCAATGATGCTGCCCACGGATTCGTCGGAGTTGGCGGAGATCGAGCCCACTTGGGCGATTTCCTTGGAAGTGGTGGTGGCCTTGGACTGCTTCTTCAGCTCTTCCACCAAGGCAGCGACAGCCTTGTCGATACCGCGCTTCAGATCCATGGGGTTCAGACCAGCAGCGACGTACTTGGAGCCTTCGCGCACGATGGCTTGAGCCAGTACGGTTGCAGTGGTTGTACCGTCACCAGCGATGTCGTTGGTCTTGGAAGCCACTTCCTTCACGAGCTGGGCGCCCATGTTCTGCAGCTTGTCTTTCAGTTCCACTTCCTTGGCCACGGACACGCCGTCCTTGGTCACGGTGGGGGCGCCGAAGGAGCGCTCCAGCACCACGTTACGGCCCTTGGGGCCCAGAGTTACCTTGACTGCGTTGGCCAGAATGTTCACGCCTTCAACCATGCGTGCACGTGCTTCACCACCGAATACTACGTCTTTTGCTGCCATTTTTGGCTCCTAGAAATCTGATTCAAACAGGTTGCTAAAACACTCAAATCAAGTGTTAGCAGCTATGGAATTCAATGTTTTGAGTGGAACTTATGTCGTTGGCGGGACTTGGCGTCCATTCCATTGAATGGGGCAAGTGCGCCTTTGACGCAAGCAAATCACTTGGTGATTTACTTCTCGACCACTGCGAACAGGTCGTCTTCCTTCATCACCAGCAATTCATTGCCGTCGACCTTCACGGTTTGCCCCGAGTACTTGCCGAACAGTACGCGGTCGCCTACCTTCACGTTCAGCGCGATTTGCTCGCCTTTGTCGTTGCGCTTGCCGGGACCGACAGCCAATACCTCACCCTGGTCAGGCTTTTCAGCAGCGTTGTCAGGGATATAGATGCCCGAAGCGGTCTTGGTTTCGTTTTCGAGGCGCTTGACGATCACGCGGTCGTGCAGAGGACGCAGGTTCATAACATCTCCTAGATATCAATCAACAAGGTGAATTCAGGCTTCTGCCTGTGCAGGCACAGACAGTCTTCCAAGTCATGTGGGGATGAGTTGTTAGCACTCAACCCCATCGAGTGCTAATAATAAGGTAAAAATTTTTGCTTTCAAGAGGTAGGCGTACTCAAATCCTGGTAGTTTTTGGGAATTCCAGGGGTCAAGCGCTAACGCCGCAGAGCACGGTGCTCTATCGTCTTCTCCACAGCCAAGGGGTCTCTGCTGTATTACTTGGCGTAATTGGCTGTTCAGACGCAGATTTGATTGCGACCTTGGTGTTTTGCTTGGTAGAGCAAGGCATCTGCACGCTGGAATGCGCTGTCGGGAGAGTCTTGCGCAGTGACAGCTGTAGCACCGATGCTGAACGTGATGTGCGCTGCCGTTGGCGATTTTGCATGGGCTAGCTGCATGCCTGCCAAGGTGCCTTGCATACGCTGCAAATGCAGCTTCAGTACATCTGGCTGCATGCCGTAGATGATCAAGGCAAATTCTTCGCCACCCAAACGCGCAGCCAGATCCATTGGGCGTTGGGCATGGCGCTGCAGCAAAGAAGCCACTTTGCACAGTACCTTGTCCCCTGCAGCATGACCATAGTGGTCGTTGTAGTGCTTGAAGTAGTCGATATCGAATAGCACCAAAAACAGCGTTTCTTGCTCGCGTTGTGCAAGTCGCATGCAGCGCTTCAGGTGTTCATGGAACATGCGTCGATTGGCCAGCCCGGTGAGCGGATCGTGCGTTGCCTCCCAGTTGAGCAAGCGGCGAAGCAAGAACTGCTCGCGCTGGCCCTTTTCGCGGTGATAGGCTGCGACTCCCGACAGCACAAAGGCTACGCACATGACTGCGCTCAATACCCAATGCGGCAGCATATGCGATTCTGAGCGTAGTAGCGCAGGGCCGCTAAGCAGCACGAGTAAGACGGTCGCTGCTGCAATCCAGACCATGATGCGAAACCGGACACCCAAAGGAAAAAAAGCAACGCAGACGATCAGCACCATGACTACGCTGGTGTCTGGCATGTTGGCATTTTTGAGAGTGTACGAAGAAGCCGCAATGGCCATGGAACAAGTGAGAATGGAACCACACACACTGGCTTCGTAATCTCGTTGCGGGCTATGGGGCTTCAGCAATGTATAGAGCGAGCAGGCGAAGCAACCGAAAACCAGCCAGCGCAGCACTATGGAGCGCCAGAAAAAATGGTTTTCAAAACCGCTGCCTGACAGCGCTTGCAGGCGCCAAAAATCAAGCAGCGCATAGAAGCTCCAGACAAGGCAGACGGCAACCAGAGTGGAGAGAGTGCTAAGGCGTTGGCTGGTGCGCAAGTACACCAAAAAATCGCTCTCTAGCCTGGGTGTAAAACGCAGGTTCCTGAGTCGTTGCGCCAAGTTGTAGTGCAGCGACTCCGCTTCCGATGCATGTGTGGCAAGGCGGTTCAAGCGCAGCGATCCTTGGACGAAGTGGAACTGACAATATTTTTGATACTTTAGAAAATATTGACCTGATACTTCTATTAAACCCTAGGCCTTTGCTACGCAATATCGCTTTCCTGCTGAAAGGGGGATCAAAGCTGTTTGGAGCGTGCCAGCGTCAGCAAGGCATCACCCGTCATACGGTAGCGAATCCATTCCGATTGGGGGATAGCCCCAAGCCTGTCATAGAACTCAATGGAGGGGGTGTTCCAATCCAGAACACTCCACTCGAACCGTCCGCAATCGTTGTCCACAGCGATTTGTGCCAGGTGAGCGAGCAGCGCTTTGCCTGCACCGTTACCGCGTTGATCGGGAGAGACGTACAGATCTTCCAGATACAGACCGTGGCGGCCTTGCCAGGTCGAATAGTTAAAAAAGTACACCGCAAATCCAACGGGAACATCGCCGTCCAGACAAATCAGTCCAAACACCTTTGGATTGTCACAAAACAGCGTGCGGTGTATGTGGGCTGGTGTGGCCAGCACTTCGTGCTCGGCCTTTTCATAGACGGCCAACTCGCGCACAAAGTGCAAGATAAGGTCGGTGTCTTCAATAGTTGCGGCGCGGATGGTCAGGGTAGTCATAAGCGAGGAATCAATCAACAATCAAAGAAGTGCTGGCCGGGGGCCGGAGCCAAATTGTGCAAAGCAGCGGCGAAGCACGTGAAAGTGGTCTTCGAACATCTGGCTTTCCATTTCGGCCAGATCGCTCAGAGGCACCCAGCGTGCACGGGCAGCATCATCACCTGCATGCACGCTGGGCAATGCCGAACCAGGCAGGTGAAATACAAACACATGGGTGATGGTGCGACCGCGCAGGCTGCGGTCAGGATGGTCAAAGACTTCGGTGCCCCGCCAAGCTTTGCGCATGTCGGCTTGAGTAAGTGGCAGACCGGTTTCTTCGTCCAGTTCACGCAAGCACGATTGCCATAACGTATCGCGTGGCTCCACAAAGCCACCCGGTAATGCCCACAGATCTTTGCCGGGTGCATGACCACGCTGGATCAGCAGCACGTGATCATTGCATAGCAGCAACCCATCCACGGTGACAAAGACTGGTGGATAGGGCGCAGCAGCCCAAGCGGCTTTGTAGTTGCTGATCATGCGCCATTCGGCTTGCATGCCAGTGTAATCAGGGGTTGCTTGCCACTGGAGTAGCCAGTCTGCCACCGCCGGGGGTAAGAGCTGGCGAAGCTTATCCCACTTGGCCGTCTCCGACAGATCGGGCAGGTTCCAGTAGATTTCGCGTATTGGAGTTCCATCGAAATCACCCTGGCGCGACAGGCTCAGCAATTGCCAGCCAGGAAAGCGTGCCAGGTAGTTGCTGCTGTCATCTTTGAAATGCCCAACCAGTGCAATGGTTGCGCCTTTGGGGGCTTCAATTTGCACCGCCGTCATCACGGCCTGCACCCAGCGTGGTTCATCGTAGTAGTCACGCACTGGAACGCAGCGCACGCGGGCAGATTCTTCATGGCTCAGACTGCTATGAATGAGGTGTGCACGTTCTTGCCATGTAAAAGGGTTTTTGGGGCTGCGCGCCTGCCAGGCACTGCCCAGCACGACCACCACTTGCCGGGCGGCTTGGAGGGCTTGGCGCAGCAGCGCCAGATGGCCGTTGTGAAAAGGCTGAAAACGGCCAATCAAAACTGCGGTATGGGGGGCTTGTTCGGTCTGGGACATGGTGAAAAAAAGCGTATGTACCGTGCACTCGGTGGCATAGGCAGCAGTTTGGAAGGGCGCTCAAACAATCGGGTCGGCAATGCCAAACACTTGGCGCAGATAGGCCAGATAGGTCTCGTCGTCGCACATGGTCTTGCCCGGCGTGTCTGAAATCTTGGCTACGGGCTGGCTGTTGGCACGAACAAGTTTCATCACGATGTTCAGCGGCGTCAGCCCCACATCATTGGTCAGATTGGTGCCTATGCCAAAGCCCAGCTGGATGTGTGGTGCAAAGTATCGCCAAAGCTCCAGTGCTTTTTCCAGATTCAGGCCGTCGGAGAACACCAGGCGCTTGGTATGCGGGTTGATGCGCAACTTGCGATAGTGCGCTAGAGCCAGGTCACCCCAGTCGAAAGGATCCCCGGAGTCGTGGCGCAAGCCATCGAACAGCTTGGCAAAGTACAGGTCAAAGTCTTGTAAAAAAGCATGCATGCCCACGGTGTCGGTCAGTGCGATGCCGAGGTCGCCGCGGTATTCCTGGACCCAATCTTCCAAAGCAGCTTTTTGGAAATCGCGCAGACGCACGCCAAGCGCTTGAAAGCTTTGCAGGTATTCGTGTGCCATGGTGCCGATTGGAACGATGTTCAGTTCTTTGGCCAGCAGCACGCTGGAAGTGCCCTTGAACCAGTTTGGCACCTCGCGCGTGAGCGTGCTGACAACCTCGCGGTGCCATGGTTCGGAAAAGCGGCGACGCAGGCCAAAGTCGGACAGCTCGAAAGGGTGGGCCAGAACGGGCTCATCTTTGACGGTGCGCAGGTGCTCAATCTTCTTCTGAAGGCGGCGGCGGCCTTCGTCCAAAGTGGCTTCGGTTTGCAGACGGCGAAAGTACAGTTCGTTGACGATGGACAGCACATGGATTTCAAAACCCATCACATGTACCTGCGGGCCATGTGCCTCAATATTCAGGCTTCCATCGGGCGTAGCCTCTACCTGGATAAAGTTGCGTTGAAACTGGAACAGGCGAAGAAAGTCAACAAAGTCGCTTTTGACGTAGCGCAGGCTACCCAGATAATCGAGTTCGTCCTTGGTAAATCGCAGGCTGCACAGATGGTCAAGCTCGGCGTTGACTTCGGCTTGCAACTCGGCCAATGGGTAGGCCGTGGTGTTGCGGCAGGCAAAACGGTATTCAGCTTGTGTCTGCGGGTGGCGGTGCAGCATGGCCTGCCACATGGTGAATTTGTAGAGATCGGTGTCGAGCAGACTGTGAATGATGGGCATGCGGGGAACTTTCGCGGGTTACAGCTTGAATTCAGATGTGCTGCAAAGGCGGGCACCAGCGTCTTGCAACTGTTGTAGAAAAACCTGCTGCTGAGTATCAAAGCCTTGGACGGGGCTCATGCCGTCAGTCAATAAAGTGATGCGTGAAGCAAAGCCATTGGGCGCTTGTTCCAGCAAGTGCTCGACAGTGGCACGCACGCAATGGCTGCTGGCCTCGCCAGCCACAATCAGGTGACGGGCTTGAAGCAGGGTTGCCAGGAGTGGCTGGTTTAAGCAAGTCTCTGGTGCTGCGGTATCAGGTACTTCCGCCTCGAGTGCGCTGTAGTGTTCGGTCCAGGGGTTCGTGCCTTTGAAAACATTCAGCACGGCCCGCTGCCGTATGTGCTGCCAGCTGGCACAGGCGGCGAGCACATCCGCATGCACACCGTGGCCCCAACTGCCAATCTCGCAGTGCACGGGCCAGACCATCAGGGTGTAGCGCCCCCGCGTCTCCAGAGCATCCAGATAGACCAAGGCGCGTTCCAGGTGCGCAGGCTGACGTGGCGTGAATAGGCCCTGACGCACTTGCGCAGCATGGATGCTAGTGAATGGAGGCACTTCGCTGCCGTCGCTGCATTGCCAGAAAACAGGGTGAGCAATATCAAAGATCTGGTGCGAATCGAGCGTCACCGTAATGTGGTCGATATGCCTGCCGTGCAGACGTAGCCATTGGGCCACGCGTTGCATGTCGGCATGTGCGCCGGGCACTGGCAGTGTGGGGCTCAGGTCTTGCGGGCACAGGTTGGCAGGCAGGTCACAGAAGTCGTTTTGCGGATCAATCAGCAGCAGTTGGGTATCAAGCGTCATGGCAGCGTTGCATGCAATGGATGGCTGAGTGTAGAAGCAAGCGCCAGCGTGACAAAGAAAAGGGCTGCTTGCGCAGCCCAGCACAGACCTGGGAGCTTGGCCTTACTTCATGATTTTGCGTGCTGCTCCGACGCCCATGGCGGCAAGAACCACAAAAACCACGGCCAGGATCAGGAACAAAATGAACAGAACTTTGGCAATGCCTGCTGCACCCGCTGCAATCCCGGTAAACCCAAATAAACCGGCAATCAGGGAAATGATGGCAAAGATAATGGCGTACTTGAGCATGGTGAAACCCCTTGTCAGTTCTTCTGTCAGTCGAAAATGACATGCACAAAATGCATGTGGCTTGAAGCCTGATGCCATGGTGTGCTGATGTGACAGATACGCCCGTCCGGTGATTGCTGACGAATGGTGTAGGAGGCGTACGTGCTGCATTAGAAGGCGAGTGGTTGCTCATGCTCTCGACGGAGAACATTGTGCGCCATGACAGCGGTAGGCAGTGCGCTTAGCTGTCATGGCACAGCATGCTTAACAGCAGCGCACGGGACCGCCTGAGCCGCCTGCGTAACGTGCGTTAAGCCGTTCTTTGAAGAACTCCTCATAGCTCATGTAAGGCTGGCCCGGGTGGGTCTGCTCCATGTGCCGCACGTAGGTGCCGTAATCAGGCATGCCCACCATCATTCGGGCAGCTTGCCCAAGGTAGCTGCCTGCTTGCCGGATTTGTTGAAAGTTCAGCATCTCTGGAGACTCCGTAGTCAGACCCCCGGTGTCGGTGGCATGGGGACAAATGGGGTTTCACGATCGGTGCGCTCTGGGTTGCGATGTGCGCTCAACGATACCTTGATGGCGTAAAACAGGACGCTCCACACCACGAGCAGGAACACGGCAGTCAGCGCTGCGTTGGTATAGGCATTGAAAGCAATGGCCTGCATCTGCTCCATGCTCTTGGCAGGCGCCAGAAGTTCACCGGACGCGATGGCATTGCTGTACTTTTGCCCCAGGCTGGTGAAGCCTACGGCAGGGTTGGAATCTAGCAATTTGATCAACGCCGCAGCAGAGGTGCAGAGAACAAGCCAGGCGGCGGGCATCGCGGTGACCCAGGCATAGTTCGAACGCTTCATCTTGAATAGGACGACGGTGCCGAGCATCAGGGCGATGGCTGCCAGCATCTGGTTGGAAATGCCAAACAAGGGCCACAAGGTGTTGATTCCACCCAACGGATCCACCACCCCTTGGTATAGCAGCCAGCCCCACATGATCACGCAGCCCATGGTGGCGGTGATATTGGCTGTCCACGAATCCGTCTTCTTGAGTGAGGGCACAAAATTACCCAGCAAGTCTTGCAGCATGAAACGCCCAGCGCGAGTGCCTGCGTCTACCGCCGTCAGAATGAATAATGCTTCAAAAAGAATAGCAAAATGGTACCAGAATGCCATGGTGTTTTCACCGGGCAACATATTGTGCAGGATGAAAGCAATGCCTACCGCCAGTGTGGGAGCACCACCAGCACGGGCCAAGATAGTGTGTTCCCCGACATCCTGAGCGACCTGGGTCAATTGGTCGGGGGTGATGTGAAAACCCCATTGACTGACGGCAGTAGCCACACTGTGTACATCGCTTCCCACAAGTGCTGCAGGGCTGTTCATTGCAAAGTACACGCCGGGCTCAATCACGCAGGCCGCCACCATGGCCATGATGGCCACAAAGGACTCCATCAGCATGCCGCCGTAGCCGATGTAGCGGGCATTGGCTTCGTTATCGAGCAGTTTGGGCGTGGTGCCGGAAGAGATCAGCGCATGAAATCCGGAGACCGCACCACAGGCGATGGTGATAAACAGGAAGGGGAACATGGAACCCTTCCAGACGGGGCCTGTGCCATCGGTGAATTGGGTCAGTGCCGGCATTTTGAAATCCGGTGCCACCACCAGAATTCCAATGGCCAAGCCCATAATTGTGCCGATCTTGAGGAACGTGGACAGATAGTCGCGTGGTGCCAGCAGTAACCAAACGGGCAGCATGGAAGCCACAGCGCCGTAGGCAATCAACATCCATGTGATCTGGACGCCGTTGAACGTAAATGCGGGACCCCAGTACGGGTCGGCCGCCACTATGCCGCCAGCCCAGATGGAAAGCAGCAGCAGTGCCACGCCAATGATGGAGATCTCACCAATGCGGCCTGGGCGCAGATACCGCATGTAGATGCCCATGAACAACGCAATTGGTACGGTGGCCATCACGGTGAACATGCCCCAGGGGCTTTCGGCCAGCGCCTTCACCACAATCAGGGCAAGCACCGCCAAGATGATGACCATGATCATGTAAGCCCCGAACAGTGCAATCGTGCCTGGGACCTGCCCCATTTCCTCGCGGACCAGCTCGCCCAGAGAGCGGCCATTGCGGCGGGTCGAGATGAACAAAACCATGAAATCCTGGACAGCCCCTGCCAGAACCACACCGGCAATCAGCCACAGCGTGCCAGGCAAATAGCCCATCTGCGCGGCGAGAACTGGACCCACCAAAGGGCCTGCGCCCGCGATGGCTGCGAAGTGGTGTCCGAATAGGATGTGTTTGTTGGTCGGGACGTAGTCCAGGCCATCATTGTTGAGTACGGCGGGAGTGGCCCGACGTGGATCCAGGCCCATCACTTTGGTTGCAATGAATTTGCTGTAGTAGCGATAGGCCACCAAATAAATGCTGACTGCCGCGGCAACCAGCCAAATGGCATTGATGCTTTCTCCTCTTCTTAGAGCGACCACACCTAGACAGCCCGCTCCTGCGATGGCTAAAGCAATCCAGCCTGCATGGCTGAGCCACCCCTTCTCTTCTTGCTGTTGCATATGCAAAGCCCCTTCTATTTATTGCATGGGAGTGCTCCAACTTGGTGCACTGAAAGAGTCTAAAAAGGCAACAGCAGGAAAAGGTGATATTTATCAAGGGGCCAATGTGTCTACAAAAAATGTCTTTTGGCGAAAGAAGATGGCGCTGATATTGCTAAGGCATAAAAAAACCGCTGAAGCTAAGCTCCAGCGGCCGTTTGTATGACGATGGTTGAGATTACTTGAGGCCAGCCGCAGCGCGCAGTGCAGCAGCCTTGTCCGTCTTTTCCCATGTGAACTCTGGCTCTTCGCGACCAAAGTGGCCGTAGGCTGCAGTCTTGCTGTAGATGGGGCGACGCAGGTCCAGCATCTCGATGATGCCCCGTGGTCGCAGATCAAAGTGAGCTGCGACCAGCTTGGAGATTTCCGTATCAGGAATCACGCCTGTGCCTTCGGTGTACACAGTGATGTTCATGGGGCGCGCCACACCGATAGCGTATGCCACTTGCACCTGGCATTGGCGTGCCAGGCCCGAGGCCACCACATTCTTGGCAACGTAACGTGCGGCGTAAGCGGCGGAGCGGTCCACCTTGGTTGGGTCTTTGCCAGAGAATGCGCCACCACCGTGCGGGCAGGCACCGCCGTAGGTGTCCACAATGATCTTGCGACCGGTCAAACCGCAGTCGCCTTGAGGGCCACCCACCACAAAGCGGCCTGTGGGGTTGATCAGATACTGGGTATCCAGCAGCCATTCCTTGGGCAGCACGGGCTTGATGATTTCTTCAATGATGGCTTCGGTAAACGATGCCTTCATCTTGGTAGCCGACTCGGATTGGTCTGGGCTGTGCTGGGTCGAGAGCACCACGGTGTCAATGCTGTGAGGCTTGCCATCTACATAGCGGAAGGTCACCTGGCTCTTGGCGTCAGGGCGCAGGAAAGGCAGACGGCCGTCCTTGCGCAACTGGGCCTGGCGCTCCATCAGGCGGTGCGCATAGTAAATGGGGGCAGGCATCAGCTCGGGTGTTTCGTCACATGCGTAGCCGAACATCAAACCTTGGTCACCGGCACCGATGTTCAACTCGTCGTCGCTGGCCTTGTCCACGCCTTGAGCGATATCCTGGCTTTGCTTGTCGTAAGCCACGAGGACTGCGCAGCCCTTGTAATCGATACCGTAATCGGTGTTGTCGTAACCAATGCGCTTGATGGTGTCGCGGGCCACCTGGATGTAGTCCACGTTTGCGCCAGTCGTGATCTCACCAGCCAATACCACCAGGCCGGTATTGGTCAGCGTTTCGGCTGCCACGCGGCTGTGTGGGTCTTGGGCGAAAATTGCGTCCAAGATGGCATCGGAGATTTGGTCGGCTACTTTGTCGGGGTGGCCTTCAGAGACCGATTCCGACGTAAAGAGAAAGTCGTTCGCCATTGAATAAACTCCTGTGTTGGGCAATTGCGTTGCCGCGGCTGACAGGAGTCGGGCGAACGCTTTAGCAGTTTTGTTTTACGTCGCCCTGCAAGTTGCTCTGTTAACTCGGCGACATCCGCTTATTGTAATGCCAACCCTTTTTCGTTTTCTTTCTGTAGTGCCATTGTCCCTGGCGCACCTCTTGGGGGCGTGCATGGGCTGGCTGGCCTGGGCGCTATCCCCTACTTATCGTCGCCGGTTTGCGGCCAATAGTGCGCAGGCGGGCTACCGCTTTGCACAAGTGAAGGATGCGGTGGGACATGCGGGCCGCATGGTGGCGGAGCTTCCCCGCCTATGGCTGACGGAAACGGCGGTCAATGCCGTGCATGGCGCGCAAGTGGTGGAACAGGGCTGGGCCAAAGGGAAGGGCATTTTGTTTTTGACGCCGCACCTCGGGTGTTTCGAGCTGTCTGTGCAAGGGGCAGCGAAGTTGTGGTCGGCAGAACATGGTCCGATCACCATTTTGTACCGTCCTGCCAAGCAAGCTTGGTTGGCAGAGATGATGCTTACCGCACGCAACCGCAGCGGTATCCAGGCCGTTCCCACCAGTCTTTCCGGCGTGCGCCAGATGATCAAGGCGTTGCGCAAAGGTGAGGCGGTGGGCTTGCTACCTGACCAGGTGCCTCCGCACGGTCAGGGGCAGTGGGCTCCATTTTTTGGCAAAGATGCCTACACCATGACACTCGCCGCGCGTCTGGCATTGCAAACCGGAGCCACTGTGGTGCTGGCGCGCTGTGAACGGCTGGCGGCAGGCCGTGGCTACGAACTCTTTTTCGAAGCATTGTCCGAGCCGCTGTCCGATCAGCTGGATGAAGCAGTGGTGCAACTGAACCAAGCCATGGAACATACGATTCGACAATGCCCCAGCCAGTATTTGTGGGGATATGGCCGCTACAAGCAGCCTCGTCACGAGGCTGCAGCAGGCACAGAAGGTGGTGCAGCATGAGCTGGAGCAAATTCGGAGTGGCCTGCATGCATGTGCTGGCCAAATTACCGTTGCCCGTGCTGCGTGGCATGGGGCGGATGGTTGGCAATGTGCTGTATGTGGCGGCAGCCCCGCGGCGCAAGATTGCCTTGCGTAACCTGGAGCTCTGTTTTCCGGAGAAAACCGAGGCGCAGCGCAAAGCCCTGGCCAGAGAAAGCATTGTGGTGTTTTGCCAGACCTTTCTGGATCGCAGCTGGCTGTGGTTCGGCTCGGAAGCCCTGGTACGCAGCCGTGTCAAGCTCACAGGCGCGGTGCATGAGCTCGATGGCGACACGCCCACCATTGTGTTTGCACCGCACTTCTACAGCATGGACGCTGGTGGCTTGGCCCTGCCGCTGAATACCGAGCGCGAATTCACATCCATCTTCGCCACCAATCCTGATCCTGTGCTTGATGCCTGGTTCATGGCGGGGCGCCAGCGCTTTGGCAATGTTCGCATGCTTAACCGCGCAGACGGAGTCAAACCCATCATTTCGGTGCTGCGCAAGGGAGGTTTGCTGTACCTCTTGCCTGATATGGATTACGGTAAAAACGACTCTGTTTTCGTGCCTTTTTTTGAGGTTCCTGAGACTGCCACCATTCCTTCTTTGTCGCGCTTTGCGCGCCTGGGGAAAGCCAAGGTGGTGGGCTTGTACAACCGCATGACACCCGATGGCTATGTGGCAGAGATGACGCCCGCATGGGAAAATTTTCCGACGGAAGATCATGTGGCAGACACGGCGCGCATGAATCGCGAGCTTGAAGCCGCCATTCGCACCATGATTCCTCAGTATTACTGGGTGCACAAACGCTTCAAGACACGCCCAGAGGGACAGGCTTCGCTCTACGCGCAAAAGTAGCCAGGCCGATAGAGGCTGGGTACAGGGGAAATTCTCATTCCATGTCCAGACTGCGCAGGATGTGGCGCAGGCTTTGCTCCACCAGCGCCGGCTTTTCATGTACCAGCCAATGGCCTGCATCCGGCACACGCTGAATGTGCAGCTTGTGCACCCAGTTGTGCAGCCCATCCAGGAGCGCAGGCAGCAGCGCTGTGTCTTGGTCTCCCCAAAGAATGCGCGTAGGCACTTCAATACGAAGCATGCTCTCGGGGAGGTCAACGCCCATGATGCTGCGGTCATCGCCGCGGGGTGGAACCAAGGGACTGGCCGCGTAGTACGCGCAAGCGCCATGCAGTCCCAGTTTCCAGTGGGCCAGATACTGGGTGCGCAATTTTTGCGTTAGCCAGGAGGGCCAATGCCCGTGCTTCGTCTGAAAGCAGGAAAACAGCTGGGCGCCATCGTTGGCCAATAAGCGCTGCGCTGCGTCGGGACGGCGCAAATAGTGCATGTACTGGCTGGCGGCTTGCTGAGCGGGATTGTTTTGCAGCTCGCGTACAAAACTGCCTGGATGCGGAGCATTGATGATCAGCAGTTGCTGCAGCAAGCGCTGATGTTGGTTGGCCAGATTCCATGCCAGTGCGCCGCCCCAATCGTGAGCGATCACGCAAGCCGCGGGGCGCCCTGGCGAGAGACGTTCAATCAAGGTGACCAAGTCGTGAACCAAGACTTTGGGGCGATAGTCTTCAACGGCTGTGGGCTGACTGGATGCGCCATAGCCGCGTAAGTTCGGCGCAACACAGTAGAAATCCTGACCCAGGTTTTCCATGAGGACGTCCCAGATGAATGCACCCTCGGGGAAACCATGTAAAAAGACCAGCAAAGGCCGGTCTGGACTACCGCTGCTGTGGCAATGCAGCGTGATGCCCTGGGGCAAGGTAAGAGTGCCAGTACGAACCATGCTGATCTCCCGCAAAACAGCACCTCAGCGGTGCCGAGGGAGTCAATCTTGAGCTGGTGCGGGCGACTCAGGGGTCTCTGGGGTGACGGCAACAGGCTCTGTTTTCCCGGGGGGCAAACCCTCGGGATGGCTCCAGTGCCACAGCAGTTGCGCCACTGCATCCACACCTTGCTTTTTCAGTGCGGAGAACATGCGCACCTCGCCACCACCGGCATTGAGCTTGGTGATGGACAGGATCTTGGCTTGCTCCGCACGGGTGAGTTTGTCGGCCTTGGTCAGCAAAATCAAGAATTTAAGGCCGTTTTCCACGCGCGGGCGGATGGCGTCCAGCAGCGCTTCATCCAGTTCGGTCAGTCCCAGGCGAGGATCGCAAAGCAAGACGACCGCAGTCAGGCTCTCGCGCTGCATGAGGTAGTTGAGCATCACACGTTGCCAGCGCTCTTTGTCCGAGCGCGATACTGCGGCATAGCCGTAGCCAGGCAAGTCAGCCAAAACGGCATCGGTCACACCTTGCTTGCCCAAGGAGAACAAATTGATGTGCTGAGTGCGGCCTGGTTTCTTGGATGCAAAAGCCAGTTGCTTTTGCTGTGTCAGCGTGTTGATGGAAGTAGATTTGCCAGCATTGGAGCGGCCCACGAAGGCTATTTCCGGGACGTCTACCTTGGGTAAATGGTGCAGTTGAGCCGCTGTAGTCAAAAAGCGTGCCGTGTGCATCCAGCCCATGGCCAGCTTGGGATCAATCAGGTCAGAAGTTTGACCCGAAGCAAATGCGGGAGAGTTGGTCGTCATGGGGGGTATTAAGCGTAAGGGCCTCATTGTAGAATCTGGCAGATTTGCGCACATAACCAGACCCACAATATGAAGTTGCTCGCCTCTTTGCTGACGGCTGCCGCACTGGCAGCACCCGCTCTCCCGGCCTTCGCGGCGGGCGATACACCGGCTAAGCCAGACCTGGCGAAAGGCCAGGCCATTTTTGAATCTGTTTGCGTGGCGTGTCACGCTGCCGATGGCAACTCCACTATTGTCATCAATCCTAAATTGGCACAACAGCATCCAGAGTATTTGCTCAAGCAGCTGCATGACTTCCGCGATGACAAGCGCATCGACCCCGTCATGAAGGGCTTTGCGACGATGTTTTCGGAAGAAGAATTGAGAAACGTCACAGCCTGGGTGTCTACACAGCCAGCCAAGCCTGGCTTTGCCACTGACAAGGAGCTGGTGACCATTGGCGAACGCATTTACCGTGGTGGTGTTCCTGACCGCAAGATTGCGGCTTGTGTAAGCTGCCACAGCCCTAATGGTGCTGGTATTCCTGCGCAGTATCCACGCTTGTCGGGCCAGCACGCTGAATACACAGTCAAGCAGTTGAATGCTTTCCGTGATGGATCTCGTGCCAACAATGTGCAAATGACAGATGTGGCCGCTAAACTCAACGACCGCGAAATCAAGGCGGTTGCCGACTATATTGCTGGCTTGCGCTAAATCAATTTTCCCGCGTTGAGTGCGGGAACTTGCCGCCCAAACCAAATCCTAATCAAGGCGGGTCCATCATGATGTGATGGCCCCGCCTTTTTTCTTTCGGGTTCTGTGTCTCTTCCCATGTCTGATTCCACTTCTGGCAAGCCTTTTGAATTTGAGCGCCCCCAGCGCATGCGTGCGTTGCTTGAGTTGCTGGCTTCCATGCGCTTTGCGATTGCGCTGCTTACCGTCATCTGTATCGCTTCGGTGATCGGCACAGTGCTCAAACAGCACGAGCCCAATGTCAATTATGTGAACCAGTTTGGTCCGTTCTGGGCGGAGCTGTTTCTGGCGCTCAAGCTCAACGCTGTCTATAGCGCCTGGTGGTTTCTGTTGATCTTGGCATTCCTGGTGATCAGCACTTCGCTGTGCTTGTTGCGCCATACGCCCAAATACCTGGCGGATCTGCGCAATTACAAAGAGAACATTCGCGAGCAAAGCCTCAAGGCCTTCCACCACAAAGCCGATTCAGTGTTGGCAGAGGTTCCGCAGGTTGCGGCGCAGCGCATAGGCGGCATCCTGGCGCGCAGTGGCTGGAAGGTGAAGCTGCAAGAACGTGAAACCCCGCAAGGCAAGGGCTATATGCTGGCCGCGAAGGCTGGCGCGGCTAACAAGCTGGGCTATATCGCGGCGCACACAGCGATTGTGCTGATCTGCATTGGCGGGCTGCTGGATGGTGATCTGGTGGTGCGTGCCCAGATGTGGCTAGGGGGGAAAACCCCGTACATCGGGGCAGGACGCATTTCTGATGTGCCCGAGGAGCACCGCCTGTCGTTGCGCAACCCCACTTTCCGCGGCAACTTGATGGTGGCTGAGGGCACGCAGGCCGGTACGGCTATTTTGAACCAGTCCGATGGTGTGCTGCTGCAAGAGCTGCCGTTTGCAGTGGAGCTGAAAAAGTTCATCGTGGAGTATTACGACACGGGGATGCCCAAGCTGTTTGCCAGTGATGTGATCATTCACGACAAAGAAACCGGCGAACAGGTGGAAAAGCGCATCGAGGTGAATCACCCCGCCAGTTACAAAGGCATCGAGATTTATCAGTCCAGCTTTGATGATGGTGGCTCACGCGTGAAACTGCGCGCCGTACCTTTCACTGCTGGAGGAGAAGTTTTTGAGGTGGAGGGCCATATCGGCAGTGTCACACAGCTGATGCGCGGCGGCTCGACCAGGCCTGAGGACAGCCTGACGCTGGAATTCACCGAACTGCGCACGATCAACGTGGAGAACTTCAGCGGCCAGGCGGGCAACAAAGCTGCTGTGGATGTGCGCAAGGTGGATTTGCGCAGCTCCATCGAGTCACGCTTGGGTGGTGGTCACAAAACGACTACTGCGCAGGACTTGCGCAATATTGGGCCCAGCATCGGTTACAAGCTGCGTGATGCCTCGGGTCAGGCGCGTGAGTATCAGAACTACATGAGTCCGGTTGACTTCGGAGATGGTGTGCCGATGTTTCTGCTGGGAGTGCGAGAAAATCCGTCAGAGCCCTTCCGCTACCTGCGCATTCCTGCGGATGACGAAGGCAGCATGCAAGGTTTCATGCGCATGCGTGCCGCATTGATGGACCCTGCCATGCGGGCAGAAGCGGTGCGCCGTTACGCCAAACAGGCTGTTCCGGAAGATCGTGAAGATCTGCGTGATGCGCTGGAGCAGTCGGCGTTGCGGGCGGTGGGCCTGTTTGCTGGGACGGGACAATCCGAGGGTAAACCTGATGGCGGTTTGCAAGCTATTGGCCAGTTCATGGAGGCCAATGTGCCTGAGGCCGAGCGTGAGCGTGCCAGCGAGGTACTCATTCGGATCTTGAATGGCGTATTGTTTGATCTGGCCCAGCTCAGCCGTGAAAAAGCCGGCCTGAAAGCGTTGGAGCCTGGAGAGCAGACCTTGGCGTTCATGACCCAATCGGTGTTTGCACTCAGTGATGCGCAGTTCTACCCAGCGCCCATGGCTTTCATGATGGATGATTTCACTCAGGTGCAAGCCAGTGTCTTCCAGGTGGCTCGGGCACCGGGAAAAAACATTGTTTATCTGGGCTGCCTGTTTCTGATCATTGGCGTTTTTGCCATGTTGTATGTGCGTGATCGTCGTCTGTGGGTCTGGGTTGCGCCACAAGGTGATGCGGCGCGAGCAACCATGGCGCTTTCGTCAAATCGCAAGATCATGGACACTGACCGCGAATTTGAGAATTTGACTGAGAAACTGCTGAGCACATCGGGTGCAGGGCAGACCCCCACGGAGCGTTCTGTATGAGTAGCACGACTACTTCCACCATTACCTTGAACGAAGGCTACCTTGCGCGCCGCAACTGGTTTGACTGGTTGTTTGCAGCGCTTGTGGTGGCTGGCGGCCTGTTTGCGCTGAGCCAATACAGCCATGCCATGGATGTCTATGAGAAAGGCATTCTGCTGGGCAGCATTCCTGCCATGATCTGGATGGGGTGGTTCTGGCGTCCGCTGGCAAAGCTGATGCTGGCCGTGGCGGGATTGTCGCTGCTGGCTATCGGGCTGTACCAGGGCCCAGACGGTGTGGCACAAATTGACCGCTCCGAAACGGTGTTTGGCCTGAAGTATTTTCTGTCCAGCCAGTCCGCCATTTTGTGGATGAGTGTTCTGTGCTTCATGTCCACCATCTTCTACTGGATCAGCCTGTTTGCCAAAGGAGAGCGTGACACCTTCGGCTCGATGGGCTCTCGCATCACCTGGATAGCCATCACCTTGGCATTGGTGGGAACCATGGTGCGCTGGTTTGAAAGCTATTTGCTGGGGCCAGATATTGGACACATCCCGGTCAGCAATCTGTATGAAGTGTTCGTCATGTTCATCTGGATGACGGCACTGTTTTATCTCTATTACGAAGCACAGTACCAAACCCGCGCTCTGGGTGGCTTTGTGATGCTGGTGGTCAGTGCTGCGGTTGGTTTTTTGCTCTGGTACACCGTGGTCCGAGAAGCCCATGCGATCCAGCCTTTGGTGCCGGCTTTGCAAAGCTGGTGGATGAAGGTTCATGTGCCTGCCAACTTTATTGGCTACGGTACATTTGCTCTGGCGGCCATGGTGGCCTTTGCCTATCTGATCAAACAGCAGGCCAATGAGACCAAGTGGTACAAGCTGGCACCTTTGTGGCTGCTGGGTGTGGCGCTGTGTTTTGAGCCCCTGGCATTTCGTCAGAGCACGGAGTCAGGCAGCAGCTACTGGATAATTTACTTTGGCATTTCTTCCCTGATCGTGGCTGCCATTCTTGCAGGGCGCAAGGCCATTGCAGCACGTCTGCCCAGCTATGAAATTCTGGATGACGTGATGTACAAATCCATTGCGGTGGGCTTTGCGTTCTTCACCATCGCTACTGTACTGGGCGCGTTGTGGGCAGCAGAGGCGTGGGGTGGCTACTGGAGCTGGGACCCCAAGGAAACCTGGGCGCTGATTGTCTGGCTGAACTATGCAGCCTGGCTGCATATGCGCCTGATGAAGGGCCTGCGAGGCACCGTATCTGCCTGGTGGGCACTGGTGGGTCTGGCTATCACCACCTTTGCTTTCCTGGGTGTGAATATGTTCCTGTCTGGCCTGCATAGCTACGGCGAGTTGTAAGCCTCACAGCACCTACAAAAAAGCCTGCGCAGAGATGATCTGCGCAGGCTTTTTTCTCATGGGCATCGTGCATTTCAACGCAAAGCGCCGCGCGCGTCCACGGTGATGATGGATTCCACGGTGCCGGATTGCAGGCCGCCGCGCACACCGATCATGTGGTTGTGCAGATTGACCGTAGGGTCGCAGTGGCCGGGAATGAGCCACAGCGTATTGCCCCAGGCGGGTAACCAGCCGCTGGCATTGCCTGCAGCGCTGTCTGCATGCAAGACGCCATGTTCATCACCTCCATTGGCAAAACGCAAAGCGTGTCTGGGCAGGAGTCTATGAACTGTGGGCATGCCTGAATCAATGGCATGGGCCTTGTGCCCTGCATCACAAACTGCATGGCTGGCACAGACCGAAATCACCTGGGTTTTGACAAATAGAGCGTGCTCAAACGCTGGCTGGCTAGGGTCAGGTTCATTCACCGCATAGTCTGCATCCATGAACAAAAAAGAGCCGGTTTGCAGCTCACCATACACACCGCTTGCGGCTTCGTGGATGAAGGTGCCCGTTCCTGCGCCTGTGACCAGTGGGGTTGCAATGTCAGCAGCCTCCAAGGCCTGCAGTGTGGCGTGGACATGGTTCAGCACCTCATCGATAGCTGCCTTGCGCTGCTTTGCACTGCGCAAGTGTTGCGCGCCGCCATGGTAGGCCTGCAGACCTGCATAGCGCAGACAAGGCTGTTTTAGGATGGCTTGTACCAGTGGAACAGCGGCATGACCGGGTGCGACCCCGCAGCGGTTTTGCCCCACATTGATTTCCACCAGCACATCAATGACTGCGTGACGAGCGCCTGCGGCCTGCATGGCCTGAGCCAGACGGTGGACGCCCTCAAGTTGATCGACAGCCAGTGCCAGCCTTCCGCCTGCTGCATGCAGGCGCAGTGCCAGTTGTGCTACACGTGCCAGCTTGCTGGGGGCGATGACCTGATTGCTGATGTAGAGGTCACGAATGCCGCCAGCGGCCAGAATCTCGGCTTCTTCTAGTTTTTGCACGCAGTGGCCGCATGCACCGGCTTGCTCAAGCCACCGGGCAATCTGTACGCTTTTGTGCAGCTTGGCATGGGGCCGCCAGCGCACGCGGTGCTGCCGCACATGCTGGGCCATGCGGGTCATGTTGCTTTGCATGGCGTCCAGGTCAATGACCAGCGCAGGCGTTTCAATGGCTTGTACCGGCTGGCCGATCAGAGCCAGCAAGGAGGATGAAGCAGAGGGCATGGCAGACATCACGCGGGTAAACAGGCTTCAAGCGTAGCAAGGCTCGAACAAAAAGACTGCAAACATGCTGGGACGCAAAGGTTGTTTGCTGGCGTGGCTTCCTCGGATCTTCAGCGCTGGAGGGTGTCGGCTCAGAGCTCCGAGAAAATGCCTATCCGCGCTGCTTGCATGCAGGCAAACATCTGGGTGCCGCCATGGTTGGCGCCAGGCCATACATCGTGCTGGCTGCTGAGCTGGTCCATGCTGTTCAAAGCCTGAGACAACTCTGCGAGCGAGTGCAGCCCGTGTTGTTGCGCACGCTGCTGTGCTTTTCGGGCGGAAGCCTCTCGCTCTGCCTGCACCGCTGCACGTGGTTGCGGGCCTCTGGGTTGCCCCATCTCCAGGCTCCCCTGGCTGACATAGACGTTGACTTTGTGAGGCAAGGGGGAGGCATGATGGCGGCGCATGAACTGCACGGCTTCGTCCAGCAGCATGCCATTGCCCCACCACAGAGATGGACTGGCAGCTACATAACGCTGGAACATGGCTGGGCGCGTGAACAGCGTGTGCAAGGTGCACAAGCCGCCATAGGAGTGGCCTACCAGGGTTCGTTGTTGGGGATTGATGGGAAGCTGGGCTTGAAGCCGGGGCTGCAACTGCCCGGACATCCAATCCAGAAACGCATCGGCACCTCCTTGTGCGCGCCCCTGGCTGTCGGGCGCCACTCCATCAAAAGGCGGGGTGTAGTCATAGGTGCGTGCTGCGCGATCATGCACTTCAACGCTGTCCACAGGCAGTGCATGACCGAGGCCTACCACAATGGCACTGGGGCCACGTGTTTCCACTCCGCGTGCACCCCGGTTGTGGATCAGTTGAGCCAGTGGTGCAAACATGAGGTTGCCGTCAAGCACATAGATCACAGGCCAGCCCGTTTGAGGGGCAGGCCCCTGGGGGACGTACACCATCACGCGGTGCTGGCGTGTGCTGGAGGATCCAGGTAGCGGGGTTGCCGGCATATCAAAACTGTGTACTCCGGGCATCTGCCAGGGGTGCCTCAGTGTGCTTGCGCGTTCCTGCAGTGTCAGCGCTGCGGTGCTGCATCCCAGCAAGCCAAGGCTGGGAGCGGCCAAGGCACTGATCATCCAGTGGCGTCGGGCGGTCGATAGGCAAACGGAGGATATTGGGGCAGGCATGGCAGATCCAGAAACATCGAAGCGGATTAGTTTAAATGCGATCCATTCTCAATATTGGGTTGAAATCTATCTATTGGAGTCTGGTGCAGTTGGCTATCAGGCAGCGCAGAAGGCATACTTGATCGCTTGTTATTGAGAAGGAGTCCTCGCCATGACCGCATTCCGTTTACACAGCCCTGATATTGCTGCGGACAGCAGCATTGCTTCCGTGTTTGAGTCTGATATGTTTGGCTGCGGTGGTGCCAATGCCTCACCAGTGCTGCAATGGAGCGGTGCCCCTGAAGGCACGCAAAGCTTTGCCGTGACCGTGTACGACCCCGATGCGCCCACAGGCTCGGGCTGGTGGCACTGGATGGTGATTGATTTGCCAGCCCATATCACGGAGCTGGCAGCCGATGCTGGCGCCAAAGGCAATGCCAATCTGCCTGCGGGTGCGCGCCAGATGCGCAATGACTACGGTATTTTTGCCTGGGGTGGCATGTGCCCACCACCCGGCGACAAACCACACCGCTACATCTTCACAGTGCATGCGCTATCGGTCCCCAAGCTGGATATACCGGATGACGCTACCACGGCGATTGGCGGATTCATGATCAATGCCAATACCATTGCAAAGGCTTCGTTTACAGCGACTTACGCACGCAGTTAAGCGTGAAACCATTGCCGAGCCTGCCTTATCAAAAGGTATGGCTAAAAGGTGCTGTCCGCTTTTTTTGCTGATGGCGATTAGTGCAACCGTGCTCCGCTGCGGGCATCAAAAACGTGCAGATGCTCGGTAGGTACATGCAGCTTGAGCGGGTTACCGGGAGTGATGGGCAAGCGCTCATGCGATAAGGTTGTCAGGCGCAGGAGCCCACATTGCGCAATGATCTGTGTGTCAGTTCCGGTGGGCTCCACCACCAGTGCTTCGGATTGCAGGACTGCGCTGTCGGCGGCCGAGGGGCGCAGCTGAATGTGCTCAGGGCGTATGCCCAGCAGCAGGTCTTGGCCGGAGGGTAATTCCAGGCTGACAGGCAGGGCCAGCTCCAGCCCATCGTCAGTACGGACCTGGTGCGTGCGATTGTGCACGCGTGCAGCAATCAGGTTCATGGACGGTGAACCAATGAACTGCGCCACAAAGGCATTGGCAGGGCGGTCGTACAACTCTAACGGTGTCCCGACCTGTTCAATGTGACCATCGCGCAGCACTACGATGCGATCCGCCATGGTCATGGCCTCAATTTGGTCGTGGGTGACGTAGATCGTGGTGGTGCCCAAGCGCTGGTGCAGGGCCTTGATTTCGGCACGCATTTCCACGCGCAACTGTGCATCCAGATTGGATAGAGGCTCATCAAACAAAAAAGCCTGAGGCTGGCGGATGATGGCGCGACCCATGGCTACGCGCTGGCGCTGCCCACCCGAAAGCTGGGCCGGGCGGCGCTGCAGCAAGTCTTGCAAGCCCAGGATGTTCGCTACTTCTTGCACACGTTGTGCAATATCGGCAGATGCTACTTTTTGCAATTGGAGCGCAAAGCCCAAGTTGCTGGCAACGCTCATGTGGGGATAGAGCGCGTAGTTTTGAAACACCATGGACATATTGCGTGACTGAGGTGGCTCATGCGTGATGTTGTGCGTGCCCACATGGAGCTGGCCGCTGTCAATCTCTTCCAACCCCGCCAAAACACGCAGCAAGGTGGACTTGCCGCAGCCAGAAGGTCCGACCAAGGCGATGAATTCTCCATCTTGAATGTCAAGCGTAACGCCGTGCAACACCGCGTGGCCTTGGTAGCTTTTGTGAATATGGTGCAAGGAAATAGATGCCATGGCGTTAGTCCTTCACGCCCCCGGCGGTCAGGCCGTGGACCAAGTATTTGCGAACCACAATGGTGAACCCTACAACGGGCAGCGTGACCAAGGTGCCGGCAGCTGCAATCTTGGTCCACTCCCAGCCGTCGTATTGCAGGAAGTTGACGATGGCCACAGGTGCCGTGATGGCCTGGGTGCGCGTGAGAATCAGTGCGTAGAAAAAGTCGCTCCACGAGAAGATGAAGCACAGCACAGCGGTAGCCACCAAGCCCGGTCTTGTGAGTGGCAGGGTGATATGCCAAAACGCTTGCCAGATGCTGCAACCGTCCAGCCAGGCAGCTTCTTCCAAAGCGGTGGGGATTGCATCGAAGAAGCCTTGCATCATCCAGATCACGATGGCCAAGTTGAATGTGAGATAGACCAGCACCAAACCTGTGACGGTATCGAGTAGGCCTACCCAGCGAAACGCGAGAAAGAAGGGAATGGTGAAGGCAATGGGCGGGGCCATGCGGGTGCATAAAATCCACAAAGCAATGTGCTTGCGGGCTTTGAAGCGCCAGCGTGAGAGCGCATAGGCGGCTGGAACACCAATTAACAGCGACAAGGTGGTAGACAACACGCTGGTCAGCAAGCTGTTGCTCAGTGGTTTCCAGAAACCCTCACGCCATAGACTGACAAATGCATCAAAGGTGGGGGTGAACGTGAGGGTCACGTCCAATGCTGATTCGGTTGGGCGAAAGGCCATCAGCACCATCCACGCGAAAGGTAGCAACACCACCACCAAGACCAGCCAAGCGGCCGTATCTCGGATAGACAAGGGCAGGAGCAAGGACTTAGCGAGCATGACTTTCTCCCTGGATGCTCCAACGGGTGATCAACCAGCTCAGAGCTAGCACGCCCATCAGCATCACCACAGCAATGGCACTGCCATAGCCCCAGTATGAGAAGTTGAAAGCTTGGATGAAGCCGTAGTAGTTGGTGACTTCGGTGACTGTGCCTGGACCACCCTGAGTGAGGATGTACAGCAGCGGGAAGGCCTTGAAGCTGTCAATCAGGCGGAACAGCGCGCACACCACCAGTGTTTGCTGCAGATAGGGCAGCACAATGAAACGGAACACCTGCCAGCGGCTGGCACCATCCATGCGAGCGGCATCCAGTGGGTCACGCGGAACCATTTGAAGCTGTGCCAGCACCATCAACATGGTGAAGGGAAACCATTGCCAGGTGTCTGCCACCACCAGCGCCCACAAGGCTGTGTCAGGGTTGGTGATGAGCGAGCGCAGTGGCCAGCCCCATTGTTCAAGTAATGCGTGGACTGGGCTGATGTCTGGCGTATAGATGATTTTCCACACCAGCGCCACCACAATCGGCGGTAGCACCATGGGTATCAGCAATGCCGTGCGCACGCTGTGAGAGGTATGAGTGGATGTGTTGAGCAGCAAAGCCAGTCCCAAGCCGATGAGCAATTGCATGCTTACCCCTGAGATGGACAACTTGGCTTGCACCAGCAGAGAGTTGAGAAAGCGGTCATCGCGCAGCAAATGGATGAAGTTGCCCAGGGGTTCTGAGAAATGAAAACTCTCTTTTGGGCTGGTTAGACTCAGCGGCGTCAGACTGACGCTCAGCAGTGTCAGCAGGGGCAATAAGGTGATGGCACCCAGCACCAGCAGTGCGGGTGTGAGGCCACAGCACCATGCCCGCGCTTTGCGTGCTTGCCAACTCAGCCTATGTGGCGTGATGGGCGATGGCGCAGGCTGCCCAGCGGAGGCTGTCGTGCCAGGGGTGCTCCAGGTGCTGACGGACAGCGAGGCGGTTGGCGGCATGCGGCGGTCTCCTGCTGGTGCTTAGAGCTTGATACCTGCACGTTTCAGCTCGGCAATGCTGGCGATCTGGGCTTGCTTCATGGCCTGTTCTGCAGTGCGCTGACCGGTGGCAATCAGTTCAATCGCCTTGTTGATTTGCTGATCCACCTGCGGATATACGGCCACGGTGCGGTATTTCATATGGCCTTGCCTGCCCGCCAGGTCAATGGATTGGGACACCAGTTTGCCAATGTCGAAACCATTGGCACGCTGGCGTTGGGCGTATGCCTGTGAAGCGATGTCAGAGCGGCGGGTAGGCGATCCATAACCGGCGGCCACGGCGCGTTGCAGCGTGGCTTTGGAGGTGGCCCAGCGTATGAATTGCCATGCGGCTTCTTTGTTTTTGCTGCCCACGGGAATGCCCCAGCCATGAACAGCCACTCCGGGAAAGCGTCCGGCAGGTCCTTTGGGAATCAGGCCCCAGGCGGCTGTGCCGGCCACTTTGCTGGAAGTACGGTCGGCCAGCTGAGACAGATAAATCTGCCCTTGTACACCCAAGTGGCTGCGCCCAGCCTTGAGGGATTGCAACGATTGGTCTGGGGTGAAAGAGACTACGCCGTCCGGCCCGAATTCACGCAGCAAGTGTGCAAAATAGTCGGCCGCGGCAATTGCTTCAGGGGTGTCTAACGTGGGGTATAGGTCATGCGGGGCATTGCGGAAGATGTCACCCCCAAAAGCGTGCAGAAACGGCGGGAAGGACCAGCCGTAGTGGTTGTCGGTCACAAAGCCTGAAGCACGTTCTTTGCGATTAAGCTGCTGTGCGGCTTGCAGTAACGCATCGGTGGTGTCTGGAAAGCTCAAACCTTGTTCGCGCAGAACATCAAAGCGGCTGGCTGCGGTAAGAGTGGTTTCTGCCGTCCATGGAATGCCGTAGAGCTTGCCGTCGGAGCCCCGCTCAGGGGCCAGTGCGCCGGGCAAGAAGTCGTTGATGTCGTAGTCAGTGGGCGTGAGCTGGGGGGCGCTGATGAAGTCATCGAGCGGCTGTAGCCAGCCCGAGTTGATCCAGCGGCTGGAATAGATGAATGTCACATTCACTGCATCCAGGGATGCGCCATGGGTAGACAACTCCAGGTCCGTGCGCTGGTTGTAAACCGCAAATGAGGGCGTATCAAAATTGATGGTGGCCCCAGTGGCTTCTTCAAACTCGCTAATCCAGGGGCGTAGAAGTTTGGAATAGGCGGTGGTGAACAACGAGGTGTTGAGCGTGATGCCTTTCAGGGGCTTGGACAGTGCCAGCGCCGGAAATCCGAGGCTGGCAGCGCCCAGTCCCAGCACACTGGTGAGTAAGCGACGTCGGGGCAGCAGCACGCCGTTTTCGAGGGTGTATGTTGTTTTTGTCATAGGAAGCGCTGGGCTGCGCACGATGGGAAAGTGAAAGAAGAAAAATGCTCGGGGACCTGCAAATAGGGCGGGCGTGACCAACGCATATGGCTGACCATGCAGTGAGGTGAGGGCGCTTCAAGCAGCTTGTGTTGTGCGCTCTACACTGCGGCGTCCATCTACGGCAACAGCGCGGTCCCCCGAGATGGTGACGCGACGCATGACGCGATGGGCATCGCCATAATCATTGATGGCGTAGTGTTGGGTGCTGCGGTTGTCCCATAGTGCGACATCGCCTTCTTGCCATTGCCAGCGCACCGTGTTTTCCAACCGGTTGATGCGGTCGTTGAAAATTTGCAGCAGGGCGGCAGCCTCTTGGGTGCGCAGACCTTTTATGTGTTTGGCAAAGTGCCCCAGCAGTAGCGCCTTCTCACCCGTTTCGGGATGAATATGCACCAGAGGGTGCTCTGCCTCGATCAACTGGCGGGTGAAGGTTTTTCGGTATGCCTCACGTCCAGTGATTTCTTGGTTGCTGGCGTGTGCATGGCGGAAGCTTTCCGCATAGTCGTAGTCGTTGCCGTGTACAGCCCACAACTGCTCTGCTAAGAGCTTGAGCGAGCCTGGCAGGCTTTCATAGCCGGCCACTGTGCTGGACCACACCGTGTCTCCCCCATAAGAGGGAAGCGTGATGGCGCGCAAAACACAGGCCTTGGGAAAGGCAGCTTTGAACGTGACGTCGGTGTGCCAGGAGTCAGCACGCCCGCCGTGCTGGGAGTTCAGTTCCAGGAATGCAGTGCCTTCAGGAGCGGGCACTGTGGGGTGCGCCTCAATTTCGCCAAACAAACGACCAAAGGCTTGGTGACTGGCGTCGTCTAAATGCTGCTGATTGCGAAAGAACAGCACGCGGTGTTGGAGCAAGGCCTGGTGAATGGCGGTGAAGGTGGCATGGTCCAGGTCACCTCCCAAGCGAACACCATCAATACGAGCGCCAATGCGCCCTGCAAGTGGGGTAATGTCCAGGTGGACGTGAGTGGTGGTTGCAGAAGCAATTGCGGTAGCAGTCATGGCATGTCTCCAAACAGTTGAGGGGCTGGTTGGAGGTCATGCTAAAAACTCAGGCAGTCTCTGGCTACGAAGCTTTTCGCAGATCGATACACGAAAAACGCATGATGCAAGTCAATTGCATGGCTGGTGCTCTGTAGCCAGAAAGGTGCATTCTTGTGATGGTGTTTTGCAGCTAGCTCACAAATTCGTCGCGTGTCGGTGCTTGCAGGTGCGCCACGTCACCCCAGCCCACCAAGGACAGGCCATCAGGGGTCCAGAGCAGACGGTTGATGGCAGCATTGCCCAGCTCCCAGGTGCGAGCAGCCTGCAAGTCTTGGTGCGTGGCCAAGCGGTACAAGATGTCCATCACGCCGCCGTGTGCCACCAGCGCAATCTGTCCACCGACATGCTTCGAAGCCAGGCGGTCTACGGTGTGCTGGATGCGGCCACGCAGCATATGAAGGGACTCGCCTCCGTCATCGGGCACAAAATCGGGGTCGCGCTTGCGCCAGCGCAGTGCCTGCTCGGGCTGCTCTGCCTCAATTTCTTTGAAGGTGCGGCCTTCAAAGCTGCCAAAGCAGCGTTCGCGCAAGCCAGCGTCGGGTTGTACGGTGCATCCTGTGGCGCTGCCTAGTGCTTGTGCGGTGTGCAGTGCGCGCTGAAGGTCGCTGCTGTAGATGGCGTCAAAGTGCTCGTCGGCCAAAGCTGCGCTGGCGCGCTGTGCCTGCCATAAGCCAATGTCATTGAGCGGAATATCCAGGTGGCCCTGGATACGGGCGTCAACATTCCATGAGGTTTCGCCATGACGGATGGCGACGATGCGTGTAGCGAGCATGCGGCAAACGGGCGGGGTCAGCGCCCAGAGTCAAAACAAAGCAAGCAGGTTGCGCGCATGTATGGCAGCGCAGCAGCAAGCCCTCCATTGTCGGACATCTGCACATACCTTGCCTGAAGCCGTTGCACAAGATTTTTGGCGTGAAAACACAGAAACCCATAAGCTTATTGCGTGACGTTGGGAGTGTTTCGCTATAAAGATGAGCGTATTACAAAAAAAGCGACAGACGGTAGGTGATTACAGGTGCATTTTTTGCTTCCTAGGCCTAACCCTAGAGCTGCCCACTGGCAGCTCATGGCATACCGTCAATCTAACCTCATTTCTGGAGACAACATGATCTTGAAAACCATTGGCACCGCCATGCTGGCCGCAGGCCTTTTGACTTCCGCCGCACTGGCACAAGCCGAAACCGTGCGCTGGGCACGTTCTGCTGATGTGACCACGCTGGATCCGCACGTATTCAACACTGGCACCAACTTTGTGTTGATGCACCAGATGTATGAAACCTTGGTGAACCGTACCAACGATGGCAAGCTGGTGCCCCTGCTGGCCACCGAATGGAAGCTGCTGGAGGGCGACCCCACCGTGTGGGTTTTCAAGATCCGGCCTGATGTGAAGTTTCACGATGGCAAGGCGCTGACCGCCAAGGATGTGGTGTTTTCGCTCAACCGTGCCAAGGGCCCCAATGCGCAGGTGAAGTCACTGCTGGCATCGGTGGATACGATCAAAGCGGTTGATGACCTGACCGTGCATGTCAAGACCAAAGGTCCGAATCCGATTTTTCCGAACAACCTGACCAACATCTTCATCATGAATGAAGAGTGGGCCAAGGCCAATGGCGCGCTGGAAACACAGGACGCCACCAGCAAGACCGAAAACGGTGCTACACGCGCAGTGAATGGCACGGGCGCGTTCACGCTGGCGACACGTGAAGTGGACAGCAGGACCGTGATGAAGCAAAACCCCAACTATTGGGGCAAGGGCAAGGTGGCAGGTCAGGTGACCGAGCTGGTGTATCTGCCCATCAAGTCACCCGCTACGCGTGTGGCTGCGCTGCTGTCCGGTGAAGTGGATTTTGCTCAGGACATTCCAGCACAAGACGTGGCGCGCCTGAAGCAAGACAGCAAGCTGCGCATCAATGAAGGGCCAGAAAACCGCTCCATCTTCCTGGGCCTGAATGTTGGTGCCGCCGAACTCAAGTCTTCCAACATCAAGGGCAAGAATCCGCTGGCCGATCCCAAGGTGCGTGAAGCGATCGAGCTGGCGATTGACCGCGATGCCATCAAGCGCTCGGTCATGCGCGGGCTGTCCAACCCTTCGGGTGTGATGGCACCGTCTTTTGTGAACGGCTATGCCAAAGAGATGGGGGTGTACAAAAAGGCGGATGTGAACAAGGCAAAAGCCTTGCTCAAGGAAGCGGGCTATGCTGACGGCTTCACCATTACCTTGCACACACCCAATGACCGTTATGTGAACGACGAAGCGATCAGCACCGCGATTGCAGGCTTCCTGGGCCGCATTGGCATCAAGACCGAAGTGTCCTCGCGCCCCATTGCGCAGCACAGCGTGTCCATCGTGAATGCCGACAGTGACTTCTACCTGTATGGCTGGGGCGTGCCAACCTACGATTCCGCTTATATCTTTGACTTCCTGGTGGCCACACGTGGCAAGGAAGGGCGCGGCGCGCAGAACGCCACGCACTACAGCAACCCAGACCTGGATGCAAAGATCATCTCGCTTTCGTCCGAAAGCGATGTGTCCAAGCGCAACGCCACGATCAAGGACATCTGGCAGGTGGTGCAAAAAGAGCGTTTCTACATTCCGCTGCACGACCAGGTGATTCACTTCGCTTCGGTCAAATCCATCAACGTTCCTGTGCACCCCGATAACGTGGTGCATTTCAAGGACGTGAAGATCAACAAGAACGCGAAGTAAAACCATGCTGGTCCATCTGCTGCGCAGACTGGGCCAGTCAGTCCTGGTGCTGCTGGCCGTCTCGCTTGTTTCGTTTATGGTGTTTCGCCATATCGGTGATCCCACCATCAGTTTGTTAGGCGAAGACGCCACGCTGGAGGAGCGCACAGCGCTGGTGGAAGAGCTGGGCTTTAACAAACCCGTGCCGCTGCAATACCTGTCCTATGTGGGCAAGGTGTTGCAGGGGGATCTGGGTATCTCCTACCGCCTCAAACGCCCTGTGGCCGATGTGATCGCCGAGCGTTTGCCGGCCACACTGGAGCTGGCCATGACGGCCGCTGTGCTGGCATTGCTGATAGGCGTGGTGCTGGGTGTTTACACGGCCATCCGCAAGGACGGATGGCTCAGCCGCGCCATCATGACGGTGTCTCTGGTCGGCGTGTCGCTGCCTACCTTTCTGATTGGCATTGGCCTGATTTATCTGTTTGCGGTGGAGCTGCGCTGGCTGCCATCGTTTGGTCGGGGAGAAACCGTGACTGTCGGTGGCTGGGAAACCGGCTTTCTCACAACCTCTGGCTGGGCAGCGCTGATCATGCCGGCCATCACCCTGGGTTTTTACAACATGACGCTGATCATGCGCCTGGTGCGTGCCGAGATGCTGGAAGTGCTGCGCTCGGACTACATCCGCTTTGGCCGTGCCCGTGGCCTGCATGAGAAAAGCCTGTATTTCGGGCATGCACTGCGCAACACGCTGATTCCTGTCATCACCATCGCAGGCCTGCAAATTGGCTCACTGATTGCTTTTGCCATCGTCACGGAAACCGTGTTCCAGTGGCCCGGTGTCGGATTGTTGTTCATCTCCTCGGTGCAGGGGGTGGACGTGCCTTTGATTGCAGCCTACCTGATGTTCATTGCGTTGCTGTACGTGGTGATCAACCTGCTGGTGGACTTTTTGTATGTGCTGGTGGACCCCCGCCTGCGAAAGAAATAAGGGGGCTGCAATGACTGATGCTGTGAAACCTTCGGCACCACTGCCGACTGGCTGGAAGGCCAGCGATTCCCCTGTCAAACGGGCGTTTGCCAAATCGCGCCTGGTGCAAGTGGCGACAGCGGTACTGGCCCTGCTGGTGCTGGCCACCATCTTTGCGCCCTTGCTGGCGCTGCACAATCCCTTCGATCCGGGCAATCTGGACTTGATGGATGCATTCACCCCGCCCTGGAGCCAGGGCATGGGCGAAATGTTCTACCCCCTGGGCGCAGACGACCAAGGCCGCGATGTGTACTCTGCCATCCTCTATGGCCTGCGCATGTCGGTGTTCGTGGGGGTGGCCGCCGTGGCGCTGTCGCTCATCATCGGTGTGCCGCTGGGTCTGATTGCGGGTTATGCCGGCGGCTGGTTCGACACGCTGCTCATGCGCATTGCCGACGTGCAACTGACTTTCCCGGTGATTCTGGTGGCATTGCTGATCTTCGGCATTGCGCGCGGCGTGTTGCCTGAGGGCTACCGGGATGATATGGCGGTGTTCGTCATCATCGTGGCCATTGGTCTGTCCGACTGGGTGCAATATGCACGCACGGTGCGCGGTGCCGTCATGGTGGAAAAGCAAAAAGACTACGTGCTGGCAGCCCAGCTCATTGGCCGCAGCAAAACTGCCATTCTCACCAAGCACATCCTGCCCAATATGTTGGCGCCCATTCTGGTGATTGCCACTATCAGCTTTGCGCATGCCATCGTGGCTGAATCGACGCTGTCGTACCTGGGTGTGGGCTTGCCGCCCACTGCGCCATCGCTGGGTACCTTGATCCGCATTGGCCAGAGTTTCCTGTTCTCGGGCGAGTGGTGGATCTTGCTTTTCCCTTCGCTGGTGCTGCTGGCACTGGCACTGTCCGTGAACCTCGTCGGCGACTGGTTGCGCGACGCTTTGAACCCCAAGCTGCAATGAACATGACCACAGACACACTTTCTACCGTGCCTGCCGGTGATGCACCTGCAGCAGTACCCGTTTTGCGCGTGCGAGACCTCAGCGTCACGTTCGATACCTACAAAGGCCCGGTGCACGTGCTGCACAACGTGTCCTTCGACATCTACCCGGGCGAAATTCTGGGTGTAGTGGGAGAGTCGGGGGCAGGCAAATCCATGACCGGTTCTGCCGTCACCGGATTGATTGAAGCACCCGGCCGCATCTCCAGTGGCACCGTGGAATTGCGCGGCGAGCGCATCGATCAACTGCAGGGTGAGGATCTGCGCCGCATTCGCGGCAAGCGCATTGGCACCATCTTTCAGGACCCGCTCACCAGCTTGAACCCGGTTTACACCGTGGGCGATCATTTGGTGGAAACCATTCGCACGCACTTGACGGTGAGTGAAAAACATGCCGAAGCCCGCGCCCTGGCGCTGCTGGAAGAGGTGGAGATTCCACACGCCAAGGAGCGCATGAGCCAGTATCCGCACCAGTTTTCGGGCGGCATGCGTCAGCGCGTGGCCATTGCCCTGGCGCTGTGTGCGGAGCCGGAGCTCATCATTGCCGATGAGCCCACCACGGCGCTGGATGTTTCAGTGCAGGCGCAGATCATTGCCTTGCTGCGCAAGGTCTGCAAGGAGCGGGGGGCTGCAGCCATGCTGATCACGCACGACATGGGCGTGATTGCGGAGACGGCCGACCGCGTCATGGTGATGTACCAAGGGCGGGTACTGGAAACCGGCGCGGTGCGCCAGGTGCTGGATGCACCGCGTGACCCCTACACACAAGTCCTGATGGCCGCCATTCCCAGCGTGCACCTTCGTGTGGAGCGCCTGCCGGTTCCAGAGGTCGGCGGTGGCCCGGTTGCCAAGGCTGTGCCATGGACGGCCAAGCCAACTTCGCCGGAGGCTGCGCAGGCACGTCCGCTGCTGGAAGTCAAAGACCTGTGCAAGGACTACGATCTTTCCAGCGGATGGCTGGCCCGTGTGCTGGCGCGTGAGGAAAAGAAAATCCTCAAGGCGGCTGACCATGTGAGCTTCGACATCCGCAAAGGGACGACCTTTGGCCTGGTGGGCGAGTCTGGCTCGGGCAAATCTACTGTGGCGCGCATGGTGGCTGGCTTGACGCCCCCCACGAGTGGCTCGATCTTGTTCGATGGTGTGGACAAGTGGAGTCCTGCGGCTCAGACCGTGGCCATGCGGCGTCGTTTTCAGATGATTTTCCAGGACCCGTATGCCAGTTTGAATCCGCGATGGACGGTGGAGCAGCTGATTGCGGAGCCCTTGGTGGTGCTGGGCCTGACCTCTGGGGCAGCCGAAACCGCCGAGCGTGTGCAGGAAGCCTTGCGCCGTGTGCGCATGAAGCCCGACGATGCCAAAAAGTACCCGCACCAATTTTCGGGCGGCCAGCGTCAGCGCATAGCCGTAGCGCGTGCTTTGGCCAGCAAGCCCGAGTTCATCATCTGTGACGAGCCCACGTCGGCCCTGGACGTGTCCGTGCAGGCCCAGGTGTTGAATTTGATGCGGGATTTGCAGGACGAGTTTGGCCTGACCTATCTGCTCATCAGCCACAACCTCGCGGTGATCCGCCATATGTGTGACGACATTGGTGTGATGCAGCGTGGCAGGCTGGTGGAAGTGGGCGAAGCGCAGGGTGTGCTGGATGATCCGCAGCATCCATACACCAAGGACTTGATGGCAGCAATTCCAGATATAGCGCACGTGCATTGAATGCATTTAATGCATTTGGGATGCAAAAGAAAGGTCTGAAATCGTGTGAGGTTTCAGGCCTTTTCTGTATGTGGGCTGGGCACAGGGGTATTTGTTTTGGCCAAGGCTGGTATTTCGCAAGTCAGTCAAAGCGCCATTGCCCCGCATTACGCACCCGCCACCTGGCTAGCCAAGGGTTTTTTTTTGTCTGGAAGGGAGTTGTTGCATCAAGCGAGTTTGTGGCGAGCGACCCCAAACCCAGGCCATGACTATGCCTCGGAAGCTGTCTGAGGGCGGCCTAGTTCAGTAAAACAATTCAATAGGGCTGCCTGGATATGCAGTTCGTTGACTCGGCCTTCAAAGGTTCGAGTCATCACGCGCTTGCCCAATAGTTTGATGCAGCTCATTTGGGTTTCCACCAAACATCCCCGGTGGTAACCAATCCTGCGTTTACAGATGCTTCGTCCTAAGTGCTTGCATGCAGCAACCCGGCATATGCGCTTATCCAGCCACACCGTCAACAAGCCACCGGCTTTGAGGCAGGCGTTGTACTGTTTCCAGTTCGTGATGCGATAACGGCGCTGACAGAGCTGACTCATGTAGCAAGCCTATAACGGACGGGCCAGTTTTCATGCAACAACGCCCTGCGCCCTGCGCAAGCGGTTGCACAGGTGCTGCAAAGCAAAACGGGCAGATTGGTGAAGACCGAAGGTTTGGGCAAGCACCAGCCGATTGCACCCCACACCATGCCTGACGGGCAGGTCAACCCGGAGGGGCGCCAGCAGAACCGGCGTGTGCAGATTCTCATTGGCTTGCCTGGGCCGCAGTGAGGCAGAAACGAACGCGAGAGGTGCTGAGATGGCTTTGGTGCAATACCCGGAATGTGGTCGCGAAGTCTCCACATATGCCAGCTCTTGCCCTGGCTGCGGCTATCCCTTGCAGTCGCAGCCGCCAACATAGTCCGCTTTGCAGTCTCCCCATGTCTGGGGGCGTGTGGTTACGGCGCTGGGAGCTTGGCTGGTCACACCATGGATTGCCAAACTGATCGTGGCACTGGCAGCGTGTGTATTGGCGTATTTCATGTTCACAGGCAGCCAGTGAGGCACTGTTCCAATATCTGCGATCCGTTCCGCCGTCGTGATCTGATGACGATGCCGGGTAGTTGTTTGGCTGCTTGGGTTGCGCTGCTTTTAAAAAGCCAGCTCCAAATCTTTGATTTATTGCAAGGCTCACGGTCTAGATCATGAGTCTTTTTTGTTTTCCAGGTGCTTGGGACGCTTGTTTGGTGTTTGTCAGCAGCGACGCTGTCATTGCTGTGAAGGTCTGGTTGACAGAAGCCAGCTGCAACTCCAACAGGCTGCCCAAGAAAAAAGGCTTGAAACCCACAAAGAGGATCCAGGCCTTTTCTGCCTTTAGGGTAGACGTATCAAACGCCTCCAGCTACGCTTTTTCCTTCAGATCCTGAAGCAATTGGCACAGGCTTTATCCGCCGCGCCTGTGCCGTGATCGCACAGCCGATGGATGCCGACATGATGAGTGCAATTGCCACGCACTGGGTGAAGCTTAATACCTCTCCCAACAGCAGCAAAGCCAACAATGCGGCAACAGCAGGCTCCATGCTGGTCATGGTGCCAAAGACGTTTTTGGGCAGATGTTTGAGTGCAAATAGCTCCAAAGAGATGGGGATGGCGCTCGACACCAGGGCTACACCCAGACCAGTGAGCAGAACGGACGGGGAGAGCAGCGCGCTGCCAGCATGGGCAATACCGACTGGAGCAACGACCAAGGCCGCCATGGCAGCACCCAGCGGGGCGGAGACACTGATGGGCAAATGTCCCATGCGTTTACCAAAAATGATGTAGCACCCCCATCCGGTTCCACCTAATGCGGCCCAGGCAATTCCGACAGGATCGAGTGTGTGTAGATCGTGCCCCAAGGGCAGCAGCAGGCCCAGACCGGTCATGGCCAAGGCAATCCACAGATAGTCCAGTGAGCGGCGTGAGGACCAAATGGCCACGGTGAGCGGTCCGGTAAATTCAATCGCAACAGCAATGCCGAATGGCAGCGTGCGCAGTGACATATAAAAAAACAGGCACATCACGCCCAGCGTGCCACCGTACAGTGTAATGGAGCGCCAGTCGGATCTTATCAGTTGTGCATTCCAAGGGCGCCAGAACAGGGACATGAGCATGGCGGAAAAACCGATGCGCAAAGCCGTGGTGCCTTGCGCGCCGATGGTGGGAAACAGTTCATGCTTGGCCCATGACGTGCCGGTACATAAAAATGCGATGGAGCCCAGAAGGGCCAGTACCGGAACGAATGAGGAGGAGCGAGGCGCAGACATAGAGCGTGAATGTAACGCTGCTGTTGGTAGGCCTCGTGGGACAAGGGTGTTGAGTGGACTGAGCTTGCGCCTGCAACAGTCATTTTTTCTGTTGGGTATTTACCAATGACTTATTAGCGGAGACAGATCCAGTAATGGGGAAAGCCAAGAAGGACATTGACGTGTGCGGGCCAGGTGGTCACAGATCACAGATACCTGCTATCTGGCGTTGCCAAGGCAGCAAGCCCAGAGAGGGGCATGGCGTTTTATGCGAAATACAGCGGTGTCACTAAAAGCCGTAGCAGTGCACCGGAGAGTTAACAGTATGGTTTGGGCTGATAAAAGTCTTGACCTTCAAGTCAGTGATGAATGTGGAGGCCGCTTTGTTGCGCAGGTGTTGCGATGTGGTTTCTGCGCAGTCTGTCCGTGCGGCTGCATGCCACAATCCAAGGGTTTTCCCCGTGCAGGTTGCATGTAGCGGCCTGTGATTTTTTGCTCACATACTGCTTTTCACCATGCTTCGACGCACCTTGATTTCCACCGCTGTGGTGGCCCTCGCTTCTGTTGCTGCAACCTCCACCGCTTGGGCTGCAGGCGGAGCATGGCCCCAGCTCAAGCCCATCACGCTGATTGTTCCATTCAGCGCAGGGGGGAATGTGGACTTTCAGTCGCGCCTGATTGGGCAGAAGCTGTCGGAGCGTCTGGGTCAGACCGTGGTGATTGATAACGCACCTGGCGCAGGCGGTGTGCTCGGCGTGAGCAAGGCGATTGCAGCCAAACCTGATGGCTATACCCTGGTGATGGGTTTTGATGGTCCGGTGAGTGTGGCGCAGTTGGTCAACAAAGCGGTCAAATACGATGCCGAAAAGGATTTGATGCCTATTGGGCTGGTCAGTGTTGCTCCTGTGGTGCTCATGGCGCGCCCAGGCCTGCCTGCGCAAAACATGCAGGAGTTGATTGATCTGGCCAAGGCACAACCCGGAAAGATCACCTATGGCTCATCGGGCGTGGGCACGGTGCTGCACCTGGCCATGGAAATGGTGCAAGAACGTGCTGGAGTGAAGATGGTGCACGTGCCTTACAGAGGCGGTGCGCAAATCACCAACGATGTGATGGGCGGCCAGGTGGATACCGGCTATATGGTCACGACCAGTGCGACGCCCTTGGTCAATCAGGGCAAGCTGCATGCTTTGGGCGTGACTTCTGCGCAGCGTATTGACTCGATCGCCAAGGTGCCAACTTTCTCGGAAACCCACGTTCTGAAGGGTCTGGAAATCAACACCTGGACGGGACTTTTTGCGCCCAAAGGCACACCCACAGCTGTGGTGCAACGTCTGGCAACAGAGTTGGGCGCGGTGTTGCAGCAGCCCGAGGTGCAGCAGCGTCTCAAAGACGGTGGCGCTACGCCCGGCCAGATTACGCTGGGTGATTTTGCGCAATTCCTGAAGAAAGAAAAAGCCAGCTACGCTGCGATTGTGCAATCCGCCAAGATTGAGCAGGAGTGAGTTCCATGGCCTTGCCCGCACCGCTGAACCCCGTTCATGCCTTGATTGATCCACCTGTATTGCCTGAGGTGGCGGCCCTGGCTGCGGAGATGCTGTCCATCCGCCACGATTTGCATGCCCATCCGGAACTGGCCTATGAAGAGCACCGTACCGGTGACATCGTGGCGCGCAAGCTGCAGGAGTGGGGCTATGAGGTGCACCGTGGGCTGGGCGACACCGGTGTGGTGGGAACCCTGCGCTGCGGCGAAGGGCCTCGCCTGGGCTTGCGGGCCGATATGGATGCATTGCCCATCCATGAAACCACAGGTCTGCCTTATGCCAGCCAGCACGTGGGGAAGATGCACGCTTGCGGGCATGACGGCCACACTGCCACGTTGCTGGCGGCTGCCAAGGCGCTGGTACAGCACAAAGCGCAGTTGCAGGGCACGCTGCATCTGATTTTTCAGCCAGCCGAAGAAGGTCATGGTGGCGCCCAGAAGATGGTGGAGCAGGGCTTGTTCAAGCTGTTTCCCTGCGATGCACTCTACGCCTTTCACAATGAGCCAGGCTACCCCGCAGGCCACTTTGGCTTTCGCTCCGGGGTAATGTATTCCAGCTCCGACACGGCCATCATCACCATTCGGGGCAAGGGCGGCCATGGCGCCATGCCACATGTGGCGGTAGACCCCATTGTTGTGGCCTCTCATCTGGTGCTGGCGCTGCAAACCATTCGTTCACGAGAGGTGGACCCCAATGACATGGCAGTGGTCACCATCGGCGCCATCCATGCCGGTGACGCGCCCAATGTGATTCCTGAGACCTGCGAGCTGCGTCTGACCATCCGGGCACGCTGCCCTCAGGTGCGTGAACTGCTGCGCGAACGCATCACGGCCATGGCCCATGCGCAGGCGGCCGTGCATCGCGCGACTGCACAAGTCAACTACATCTGGCGCTACCCGCCAGTGATGAACGACCCGGCTGCGACGGAGTTTGCTGTCGGTGTGGCCCGCGAGTTTTTAGGTGATGCGTGGATGATTCCCGATTTGCAGCCTTTGCAAGCCAGTGACGACTTCGCCATCATGCTCAATGAGGTGCCCGGCAATTACTTTATTGTGGGCAACGGCATGGGCGAAGGTGGCTGCATGGTGCACAACGCGGCCTATGATTTCAACGACAATCTGTTGCCTGTGACAGCCAGCTACTGGGTCAAGCTGGCCCAAAGTTATCTGAAGATTTGAAGGCACGAGGCAGCGCACGCTGCCTGACACAGTGAACCCTATTGCATGACTGCTATTGACCTTTCCGGGCAGAACCTGCCCGGCTTTGATGCCACGACCGACTACTGGCAGCGCATCGTTACCGAAGCCGAACTCACTCAGTCCACCCAGCCTCCCTATGCGCGCAGCTATCCGGCACGCCTGCCTGATGGCCGTTATCTGGTGCTGCCGCTGCGCGGCATGCCTGCGCAGCCCGAGCGCTGTGTGGCTTCGCTGATTGCCAATCAGGCATCCATGGAGGTGGTTGATACCTTGGCGCTGCACATGGCCCAAGCAGCCAAGGCCTATGACTTTGATGTGGTGGTGGGCCTGCCCACGCTCGGTTTGGCATTTGCGCCGCTGGTGGCCAAAGCCTTGGGCCACAGCCGCTATGTGCCGCTGGGCTATTCGCGCAAGTACTGGTACCGCGAGGCATTGTCTGAGCCAGTCAGCTCCATCACCACGCCAGGCAAAGGCAAGCTGCTTTATGTGGATCCCAACCAACTGGCATTGCTGGCGGGAAAGCGTGTTTTGGTGGTGGACGATGCAGTCAGCTCCGGCACGACCATGGTCTCTGGGCTGAAGCTGCTGCAGCGTTGTGGCGCACACATCAGCGCCATTGCTGTGGCCATGCGACAAGGCACGCAGTGGCGCCAGCAACTGCTGCGCAGTGATGGCAGCGCCATTGCGGTCGTTGGCGCTCTGGACTGCCCGCGCATGCAGCGCAAAGATGGTGCGTGGTGGCCTGAGGTCGCTGCAGATGCCTAGTCTGTCAGCGTCTTAGCAATGCGTGCTTGGCTGGCACAGGGCTTGCAGCCGGGCGATATGGGGGAGCACTGCCGGGTGGTCCTGCACCCAGGCAGCGCCTAGATAGTCCGCAAGGTTTTGACCACGCAGTACCGCAGTGAGGTTGCCCTCACGGCAGGCCACTTGCAGCAGCTCGTGGGCGAGGTCCATCACTTGCTCGCTGTGTGGCGCTTCGGGCTCACCAGCTTGCGCCACCCATTCTTTTTGAATCGCGCCGATCAGCTTGCCTGCGGCAATTTCTAGCGGCGAACGTGATCGTGGCATGGCGTGGTGCAGCGATTCAAGACTCAGCGATTTCAGAGCAGGGATTTGGCGTTGTCCAGCACAAAGTCGCAGGCCTTTTCCTTCAGGTCGCCCTTGAGTTTGTCCATGCTGAAACTTTGGCCGTTGCTGCCGGTGATCATGCCTGCAAGGCCGCTGAGATAGCCTTGGTCTTGGGAAGCCTCTTGTTTTTGCGTGCCCACGCCCAGCTTGCCCAGCAACTGTTCTTTCACCGCTTCCGCCTTGTTGGCGTTCAGATAGTTGTTCTTCATGCAGTATGTGAGGACACCGGCTGCATTGCTGGCAGTGCCTGAAGCAGGTACGCCCAGCGAAGACAGTAGCCCTCCAGCAGAGGTGCTGCCGCTACCGCCACCCAGCAGACTGCCCAATGCAGTGCTGCCACTGTCGCTTGCGCTATGGTTGCCACTCAGTTGTGATGCTTGCTCGCGCAAAGCATCACCCCAGCTACTGGCATGGGCGCTCCAGCTGATGCTGCTCACGGTGGCCGCCAGCACGGCGATGTTGATCCAATGTCTCATGCGCTCTCCTTGTTTGGACATGGGCTGCAACTTAGCATGTCAGCCGCCATGGTGGACGTGGGCAAATGTAGGGATTTGCAAAGCTGGAGTAACAAAAAGGCCCGCCACAGCGGGTGTGGCAGGCCTTGACGGGGTGGAGCTGCGGCGAAGCCGCTTGCCGTCAGAGGAAGGACTTGGCGTTGTTCAGAATAAAGTCACAGGCCTTGTCTTTGACGTTGCCCTTGATCTGGTCCAGGCTGAAGAGTTCTCCGTTTGGAGAGACCACCATGCCGGCTATACCGTTCAAGTAGCCCTGATCCTGCGTGGGCGCAGCAGCCGTGCTGCCCTGGGTGGTTGGCAAGCCCAGACTGCCAAGCAACTGGTCTGCCATCTGCGTGGCTTTGTCGGGATTGAGCAGATTGTTTTTGGCGCAGTAGGTCAATACTCCCGCTGCATTGCTGGCAGTACCTGCGGCTGGAACGCCCAGCGAAGACATCAGACTGCCTGCGGCACTAGCCAATGAGCCATTGGCAGCAGTGGTGGTGCTGGTGGACGCAGCATTGCTTGCGCTGGTTTGTGTAGGCTGGGTCACGCAGCCTGCCAGAGCAAGGGCGGAGCCAAGGAGCATGGCGCACAGCCAAGAAGTATGTTTTTTCATATGCACAGAGTATGTCGTGGACATGCGCCAGCATAGGCCTGTAGCAGACGCAAAAATGTAGCGATTTGAAAACACCTGGGCCGTATCTTCTCCCAGCGAATGTGCTTAACGGGGTGCCGGGGCAGTAGACGTGACCGGCGTGGCGCTGGAAGCAGTGCTTGCCGCAGCAGGGGGCGGCGTCGTTTGCTTCGGCAGGGGAGTGAGCGTGGTGCGCACTGTGCGGTTGCCTTGGGTGGGGTTGGGAAAATCTGTCAAAGCGGCATCAAACAAGATGTTCCAGATCACGTTGTCATCCATCCAGACTTCGTCATAGGCGGCAGAGGTTTCGTAGACGATTTTTTGCGTTTTCTGGTCGCGCATGACCAGTTTCACACCGCGGTAATAGACCATGGGTGGTGCATCCATCCAGTGCATGCCAAAGCCCATGCGTGGTCCACCCCAGCCCATGCCCCATCCAAAGCGCGGGCCGTAGAACCAGTCGTCATAGGCAGGGTGGTAGGCACGGCCTTGCGTGGCGCTGGCACTAACCTGCACCACCAAGCGCGCCAGATCAGGACGCGGATCGCGTGTCAGACCAACGCGTTGCAGCGCTTTTTCTGCAGCTTGCTCAATGCGTGCAAAGCTTTGCTGCTGACTCTGCGAAGGCAGAATTTCCATGCGGTAACTGGAGGGCAGCTGCACGCCAGCCATGCTGGAGTAGGTTTGCACATTGCTGGCGATTTCACGCGGGCCGCTGGCGCAGCCTGCGAGAACGGCAGCTGTGCCAATCAGAGCCGCCATGATGCAGCGGCGGGAAGTGGCGAGGGTTTGCATGCGAAAACTCCTAGTGCTTTGTTAGTTGAACGCAGACCAAGCCCTTGGGGCTGACAAGGCAAGCATGGCAGCAATGGCGGTAAGACACAGCATAGGGCAAGCAAGTTCCAAATGCTTGCAGGAGGCTACAGCAACCACGTGTCGCCCAATGTAAAAAGCCCCGCGTGGCGGGGCTGAATGGAATGTCTTGCGCTTAGCCGATTTGCACCACTTGAACGCCACCGGGCAGGGTGGGCGCGGTGGGCAGCTCTTCGTGGTCAAACGCCATGTCGCCATTGGGGTCGGCAATGCCGGTGGCCTTGGCGTCCTTGAAGTTGTGCAGTTGGGGATCCATCATGTGTGTGGTCACGATGTTGCCCATGGCGCGGAACATGCTTTCGATGCGTCCGGGGAACTTCTTGTCCCATTCGCGCAGCATGTCGCCCACCGCCACGCGCTGCAAGCCATCCTGGCTGCCGCACAGGTTGCAGGGAATGATGGGGAACTGCTGATACTGTGCCCAGCGTGCCGTATCTTTCTCGGGCACGTAGCACAGGGGGCGGATCACCACATGCTTGCCATCGTCGGATACCAGTTTGGGAGGCATGCCCTTCATGCGGCCACCGTAGAACATGTTGAGCATCAGCGTCTGCACGATGTCGTCGCGGTGATGGCCCAGTGCCACCTTGGTGCAACCCAGGCGGTCTGCCACCGAATACAGGATGGCGCGGCGCAGGCGCGAGCACAGGCCACAGGTGGTCTTGCCTTCGGGGATCACGCGTTTGACCACCGAGTAGGTGTCCTGTGTTTCGATGTGGTAGTCCACGCCAATTGATTGGAAGTACTCGGGCAGGATATGGTCGGGGAAGCCCGGCTGCTTCTGGTCCAGATTGACGGCCACGATCTCGAACTTCACGGGCGCGCGCTTTTGCAGCTTGCGCAGGATATCCAGCAGGGTGTAGCTGTCCTTGCCGCCCGACATGCAGACCATGATCTTGTCGCCATCCTCAATCATGTTGAAGTCCATGATGGCACGGCCCACTTCGCGGCACAGGCGCTTTTCGAGCTTGATCTGTTCGCGCTCAATCTTGATCTTGCCGGGCTTGGCTTCGGCAGCGGATGCTTCGCCTTGGGGTGCTGCATCGGCAGCTTCTTCGGCAATCCAGGGGTTTTCAGTCACAGCGTTCATGGGGTTCACCATTGTCCAGTTTCGACGCGAATGGCTATTTCGCAGTCGTCAAAAATCTCTAGCTTTGTAATCTTCACCCGCACACCCAGTACGCCGGGCAAGGCTTGCAGCTGTTGCGCCACTTCGCCCGTCAGACGTTCCAGCAAGTCGGTGTGCCGTGCGGTGCAGACTTCCAAAATGGCGTTGCGCGCCAGCCGATAGTCGAGAACCTCGGCAATGTCGTCGCTGGCTGGGAGCAGGGGCTGGGAGCCCATGTTCAGCTCGGCATCTACCCGGATGGGCTGCGCCGCTTCGCGCTCGTGGGCAAGAATGCCCAGACGTGCGTTCAGGCGCAGTCCTGTCAGTGCGATGGTACGGAGGCCAGAGGCAATAGACGACATAAAAAGAGGAGCGTGCTACGGGCTGGTGGCCTGTACTCGCGGGTTTCGGCGTATCGTTGGGTAGGCGTTTTGTCGTTCACATCCTGAAGGTGCTCAATCCAGCATGACCAATTTTCGGACCAGGCTTGCACAAGCGACGACAATGCAGGGGTGATGACAGAACCCACAATTTTAACGGGCGCATTGCGTTCGCACATCGACAAGGCCATTGCCCAAGCAGGTGGATGGCTTGGTTTTGACCAATTCATGGCCATGGCCCTGTATACGCCAGGGCTGGGCTACTACGCCAATGACACGGCCAAGTTCGGCGCATTGCCTGATTCCGGCAGTGACTTTGTGACCGCGCCCGAGATTTCTCCGGCTTTCGGTCAACTCGTGGCAGTCCAGATTGCGGAGGCGCTGGCCAAGACGGGCACCCAGGAAGTCTGGGAATTTGGCGCGGGAACCGGTGCCCTGGCCCTGCAAATTCTGGATGAGCTGCAGCGCCTTGGTGTGCAGATCGAACGCTACACCATTGTGGACCTCTCTGGCACGCTGCGTGCGCGCCAGCAGGCGAAGCTGGTGGCGCACGCGCCGAAAGTCTTCTGGGCTAACGAACTACCTGCGCAAATGCAGGGCGTGATTGTGGGCAATGAGGTTCTGGACGCCATGCCGGTGCAGATCCTGGCCCGTGTTCAAGGTGTCTGGCATGAGCGTGGTGTAGCCCTGGAAGGGAGTGAACTGGTCTGGGCCAATCGCCCCACGGATTTGCGCCCCCCCCTGGAGATCGAAGGCGAGCACGACTACGAAACCGAGATCCATCAGCAAGGCGAAGCCTTTGTGCGTACGCTGGGCGAACATCTGACGCGCGGCGCGGTGTTTCTGATCGACTATGGCTTTGGCGAGTCCGAGTACTACCATCCGCAGCGCCACATGGGAACCATGGTCTGCCACTACCAGCACAAGGTGGACAGCAATCCGCTGGACAAAGTGGGGCTGAAAGACATTACCGCCCACGTCAATTTCACCGGCACCGCCGTGGCCGCGCAGGATGCGGGCATGGACGTGCTGGGCTACACCACGCAGGCGCACTTTCTCATCAACTGTGGTCTGCAGGCCAAGCTGGATGCCATGGGGGCCGCAGATCGTGCCATGGCGCTGAAACTCATGCTGGAACACGAGATGGGCGAGCTGTTCAAGGTGATTGGGCTGAGCAAGGGCGTGGAGCCTTGGGACGCACTGGGTTTTGCACAGGGTGATCGCACCCACCGTCTGTAAGCCGTAAGCCTGCATTCGCCCTATGTCGGAATCTGCCGCAAGCACCAACGCTGTGACGCTGAAAGTTTCTGCTGCGCGATGGGCCTGGGCGGTGGGGATGGACTCGCTGTTGCTGCTCTTATTGTGGGCGGAGTACCTCTGGCCGCGTGATACAGCGTTTGCGCTTGGCAGCTTGCTGACACTGCTATTCACCGTCAACGCCTGGGCGCACCTCTTGCGCAGGCTTTGGCTGCAATGGCAGGTGCGGCGTGTCTTTGGTGATTCCATCCGGCATTTGCAGCCGGGTGTCTGGCCCTGGACCTATCGCTGTGTCAGCATCTTGGGTGATGTGCTGATTGCGGCGACCTTGTTGTGGACCCAGCAATGGGCCTTGGCCACCGCCTATGGCATGGCGGCATTGATGATTCAGGCGCTGTTGATGCGCAGCGCTTTTACCTCTTAGCTTCGCACTTTCTATTGCTCGCCCATGATTCGCTGGATGTTCTTGATTTTTATCCTGCTGGTGCTCATCAACAGCACCACGGGAGTCTTGCGCAAGATCGGACTGGGCCGTTTGCCGGGCGATTTCACTTTCAGGCTGCTAGGGCGAGAGGTTTTCATTCCTTTTGCCAGCGCGGTGCTGGTGACGGTGCTGCTGTTCAGTTGCATCAAGCTGGTGGCATGGCTGTTGTAGCAGTTGCTGCCATGGTGAATGCTGGAAACAGGGCTCCGTGATTGCGCGAGCAGTGGCGAATTCTTTGGACATTGGGTTTGTCTGACTTGCAATGTCGCCCCTAGGTGCCACATACCTTGAAACATCGTATTTAAGCTGCGCATATGACCATCCAAGAACCTCTGCACGTTGTCTGCCCCCACTGTCACAAAACCAATCGTGTGGCGCAGCTACATCTGAACGCTGAGCCCAACTGCGGCAGCTGTCATCAGCCGTTGTTCACAGGTGAGCCGTTGCAACTGGACGCGGACAGCTTTGCCAAGCATGTTGGTCGCAGCCATTTGCCTGTGGTGGTGGATTTCTGGGCGCCGTGGTGTGGCCCGTGTCGCATGATGGCGCCAGCCTTTGCACAGGCCGCACAGCAGCTGGAGCCGCAAGTACGTTTCGCAAAGCTCGATACCGAGGCCTATCCGCATGTGGCAGCCCCTTATAACGTGCGCAGCATCCCTACCATGATCATTTTTGAAGATGGCAACGAGGTGGCCCGCATCTCAGGTGCTTTGCCCGCAGGGGAGATTGTGCGCTGGGTTCGGGCGCAAGTGCTGTAACAGCGCAGGATCTGCTGAGGGGCTAAGCCTTGGTTTTGCGCACGGTTTGCAGTGCGGCAGCCAGCGCTGCAATCTCATGCGATGTGGTCTGCCAGCTGACCGAGGCGCGCACCACGCTTTCCAGGCCACGAGCCTGCATGTCCAGAGGGGTGTAGCCCATGCCACTTACGGCAACAGAGATGCCTTGCTCCAGCAGTGCCTGCTGCACCTCCTGGGCGCTGAAGCCCTGTACCGAAAATGCGACCAACGCGTTTTCTGCAGGATTGCCTGGGTGCTCTTGCAGCGTGACGTGGGGCAAGGTGCGCAGGGCCTGGCGTAGCTCAACAGCCCTGCGGGCGATGGCAGCATAGCGCGTGTCCCAGCCCATGGCGCGGGCATGTTCCAGCGCGGCCTTGAACCCAGCTTGAGTGAGATGGCGCTTTCCGACAGCTCAAACCGACGTGCGTCTGAGCGCAGCTGCGCACCTTCTGCAGTGATCGGGCGGGACTGGTGGTCGACCACCAAGGGTTGCAGCTTGGGCAATAAACGAGGGTGCACATAGAGCAAGCCGGTGCCGCGTGGAGCATTGATCCATTTGCGCCCTGGTGCGGTGAGCGCGTCACACTGCAAGCGCTGCACATCAACGGGAAAATGGCCCAGCGCCTGGGCTGCATCCACAACAAATGTCACCTTGTACTGGCTGCACAATGCACCCACTGCTTCGGCAGAGTAGATGATGGCACCGTTGGCGGGCACCCAAGTCAGCGCCAGCAATTTGATCTGCTGGTCGGTTTGCAGCAGCAGCTCGAGCGTGGGCAGATCCAGACTGCCATCTGCCAAGCATGGCATTGTCTGCACGCTGATGCCATGGCGGCTTTGCAGATGCTGCAGCATGCTCACATTGCCGCCCCATTCACCGGGCGCAATCAGCACCTTATCTCCAGCCTGCCAGGGCATGGCGCCGACAACCGCTGTCCAGCCATGGCTGTTGCCGCTGGTCAATGCAATGTCCTGGGGTTGACTGCCCAGTAGTTCAGCCAGCAAAGGGTAGAGCTGTTGCAACTGCGGTGCAGCATCCAACTCTGCCAGATGGGGGCTGCGTTGCTGCTCGGCGTGCAGATAGTCGGTGATCGCCTGCACGGTGCTGTTGGGCATCAGTCCGTTGGCGGCATGGTTCAGAAAAATCATGGTGCATTCCTGCGTGTGGGGGCACCATGCTAGCGCTTGCCGAGAGCCTAAGACATGCGGCGTGCAGTCTCTTCGCGATTGAGCAAGGCCAGCTCTTCGTCGGTAAAAACGCGCGAGCGCGTGAGAAAGGCTTTGCCTTCTGGGCCCTCCAGGGAGAGGGTGCCTCCCCCGTGGCCGTCAATCACATCGATGATGAGCTGGGTGTGCTTCCAGTATTCAAATTGTGAGGTGCTCATATAAAACGGCAACCCGCCGATGTCACCAAGCTTGACATCGCCTGGACCGATCGTTAGTTCGCCTTCGATATAGCAGTTGGCGGCGCTGTTGTCGCAGCAGCCCCCTGATTGGTGAAAGAACAGATGCGGCCCGTACTTGGCCTTGAGCACCTCAATCAAGGCCAAAGTAGCTGGCGTGGCAATGACGCGATCAACCATGGGGTGCTCCTTTGTATCGAGACATGAAGTGCTGTGTGTGCGCAGCAATGGGGTGAGCTGAAAAGTTCTTTTCAACACTTTGAGAGCACCGTAGGCAAGGCTGCATTCGGCGCTCTCCTTCAACCGCTTAGAAGAATCCGAGTTTGGATTCGGAGTAGCTGACCAACAGGTTCTTGGTTTGTTGGTAGTGATTGAGCATCATCTTGTGGTTTTCGCGTCCCACACCTGATTCCTTGTAGCCACCAAACGCCGCGTGTGCCGGATAGTGGTGGTAGCAGTTGGTCCACACGCGTCCGGCTTTGATGCCACGGCCCATGCGGTAGGCTACGTTGCCATTGCGGCTCCACACGCCAGCGCCCAAGCCATAGAGCGTGTCGTTGGCAATCTCCAGTGCTTCGGCTTCAGTTTGGAACGTGGTGACGGCCAGTACCGGGCCAAAGATTTCTTCCTGGAAGATGCGCATCTTGTTGTGGCCTTTGAAGATGGTGGGCTGCACGTAATAACCGCCATCCAGGGCGCCGCCCAGCTGGGCCTGTGCGCCCCCGATCAACACCTGTGCGCCTTCTTGCTTGCCCAGATCCAGATACGACAGGATTTTGGTCAGCTGCTCCTTGCTGGCTTGCGCCCCCATCATGGAGTTCGGGTCCAGCGGGTCACCGTGCTTGATGGCGGCCACCCGCTGCAAGACACGTTCCATGAATCTGTCATAGATGGAGGCATGGATCAGTGCCCGGCTGGGGCAGGTGCAGACTTCGCCCTGATTGAAGGCAAACAGCACCAGACCCTCAATGGCCTTGTCGAGGAAGCTGTCGTCCTTGTCCATCACATCTGCGAAGAAGATGTTGGGGGACTTGCCGCCCAGCTCCAGGGTGGCCGGTATCAGGCTGTTGGCTGCAGCCTGTGCAATCACACGGCCGGTACTGGTGGAGCCGGTGAAGGCAATCTTGGCGATGCGTTTGCTTTGTGCCAGCGGCATGCCGGCTTCGCGGCCAAACCCGTTGACGATGTTGAGCACCCCAGGTGGCAGCAAGTCGCCAATCAAGCCAGCCAGCACCAAAATGCTGATGGGCGTTTGCTCGGCCGGTTTGAGTACCACGCAATTGCCAGCCGCCAGAGCAGGAGCCAGCTTCCAGGCCGCCATCAAGATGGGAAAATTCCAAGGAATGATTTGCCCGACCACGCCCAGTGGCTCGTGAAAATGGTAGGCCACAGTGTCGTTGTCGATCTGGCTGATACCGCCTTCCTGGGTGCGAATGGCGCCGGCGAAGTAGCGGAAGTGGTCGGCAGACAGCGGAATGTCTGCGGCCAGGGTCTCGCGAATGGCTTTGCCGTTGTCAATGGTTTCCACATAGGCCAGCAATTCCCGGTTGGCATCAATGCGGTCGGCGATCTGCAGCAATATTGCGCTGCGCTCGGTGGGCGAGGTCTGCCCCCAGGCATCGGCAGCAGCGTGGGCGGCATCCAGCGCCTTTTCGATATCGGCGGCGGTGCCGCGTGCCGCCTGGGTGTAGACGCTGCCGTTGATGGGTGTGGTGACATCGAAGTACTCACCATTGGTGGGAGCAACCCACTGACCTCCAATGTAGTGGTCGTACTTGGTCTGGTATTGGTGCAGGGCTCCAGTTTGGCCGGGAAGAACGTAAGGCATCGCATCACTCCTGAAAAGGGTTGGACAGGGAACGGACTGCCCTATGTTCCTACGCCTTGTGATGTTTGTCCTTGCTGGAATTCCCTTGAAGGTCGGTGAGTTATCTCAATATTCTTGTTTCAGGCCTGCAGCCACTGCTGCACGGCCGCGACGCGCACGGCGGTGACCGCATCGCCAATGGCTTTGCCTTTGAGCCCTTGCTCTGTGGCCTTTTTGGCGGCGCTTGCCGTATCCACAGTGAGCGCGGCCTGCAAGCCGCTCCATAGCCGTTCACGCTGGGGGTAGGGGCGCTCTTCGAAACCCGTGCGTCCACGCGCATCACATTCGCAGGCACATAGGGCATGCGCAAAGCGCTCAGGCTTGCGGATGGCATCGCAGCGCTCGTACAGGCGCATCAAAGCCGCTGCGTTGAGGTCTTGACTGCGGTGAATATTGCCGTGCTCTCGGGCCACCAAATCGGCAAGCTCCTTGCAGTCGTTGGGAACACGCCAGCGCTCGCACACCTCCTTGAGCAAGCGAGCGCTGCGCTGTTCATGGCCAATGTGGCGGGGCAGCATATCCCTGGGTGTGGTGCCTTTGCCAAAGTCATGACACAGGCAGGCAAAACGCACGGTGAGAGGGGCTTGCAACCGTGCAGCCATATCCAGCACCAGCATGGCGTGCACGCCGCTGTCGACCTCTGGATGGTATTCGGGCCGTTGAGGCACTCCCCAGAGGCGGTCCAGCTCGGGCAGCAGCGCTTTCAAAGCGCCGCAGGTGCGCAGTACCTCGAACATGCGCGAAGGCTTGCCTTCCATCAGCCCGCGGCTGATTTCCTGCCATACACGCTCTGGCACCAGATGGTCAACCTCGCCAGCCTCCACCATTTCGCGCATCAGCGCAAGCGTGTCTGGATGCACGCTGAAGTCTTCAAAGCGCGCGGCAAAGCGCGCCACACGCAAGATGCGCACGGGGTCTTCGCGGAAGGCATCGGTGACATGGCGCAGCACTTTGGCCTGCAGATCTGCCTGGCCGTGGTAGGGGTCAATCACGGCTTCGGTGCCGGTCCAGTCTGCCGGAGCTGCCATGGCGTTGATGGTCAGGTCACGGCGCGCCAAGTCTTCTTCCAGTGTGACGTCTGGCGAGGTGTGCACCACAAAACCGCGATATCCCATGCCACTTTTGCGCTCGGTGCGGGCCAGCGCATATTCTTCATGTGTTTTGGGGTGCAGGAAAACGGGAAAGTCGCGGCCCACAGGGGTGTAGCCCTGCGCCGTCATTTCGTCGGGGGTCGCGCCCACCACCACCCAGTCGGTGTCATGAACAGGGCGCTGCAACAAGCGATCGCGTACCGCGCCGCCAACCTTGTAAATCTTCATGCCTGCAAGTGTAGGCGGGCTTAGCCGGGCAAGTTTTTCGATGCGTGAAAAGGGCAAGTTTTGTTGATAGAGTCGCTGCTCTCTTCTTGCTATGGATGCATGTTGTATGTCGATGCTTTCAGACTTGACCATTGCCCAACTCAACCCAGATGGCAGTGTGCCCGTGCCGCAGGCACCGGATGCCCAGGCCAAGGCAGCTGCAGCGGCCCTGGAGCGCGAAGCGCAGTTCGAGGCCATGCAGGCTCAGATGAAGGAGATGCAGGAAATTCTGGCCAAGCCCCTGAAAGACATCCTGGCCGAGCATGAGCAACTGAAGAAAAATGCGGCTGCCTGGGACGCGTACGCCGCAATGTGGATGCTAGGCCAGCGAGCCATGCGCCGGGCTGCCATGGACTTGGCGGCCAAGCATGGCGTGAGCGAGGAAGATGTGGTCAAGCGCGCGCTGAACTACGCCAACGATGTGCTCAATATTGAAGATGAAGACCTCGGTGGGTCCTTGGCCCCAGCACAGCTGGAGCATATTGCGCGTCACAAGCCATTCTTGCGCAAACAGTACAAATAAGTGGCGCTGCGATGAGGTCTGGGCAGTGGCTGCAGCAACTGTGGCCTGGAGCTGTGCTGTAATTTCGATCCATGCATACCTCTGCGCTTGTCATGTTTTCGGGTGGACAAGACTCCACCACTTGTCTGGCCCACGCTCTGTCCCGGTACGAGCGTGTGGAAACCTTGGGCTTCAACTACGGTCAACGCCATAGCGTGGAAATGCAGGCACGCCTGCAGGTTCTTGAAAAAATCCGTGCAAGCTTCCCCCAATGGGCACACAAGCTGGGTGAGGACCATGTGCTTTCGCTGGATGTGCTCCAGGAAATTGGTGGCTCTTCTTTGACCGACGAGGTCGCGTTTGCCATGCAGGCCGACGGATTGCCCAACACTTTTGTGCCAGGCCGCAATCTGATGTTCTTGACGGTGGCAGGTGCGCTGGCCTATCGCCGTGGCATTCAGGTGATTGTGACGGGCGTGTGTGAAACCGATTTTTCAGGCTATCCGGATTGTCGCGATGACACCATGAAGGCCATGCAGCTGGCCTTGAATCTGGGGCTGGAACGGCGCTTGCGCATTGCCACGCCGCTGATGTGGATAGACAAGGCGCAGACTTGGCAGATGGCGCAAGACTTGGGTGGAGAGCCGCTGGTGGAGCTGATCGTCAACGACACCCATACCTGCTACCAGGGCACAAGGGACGTGTTGCACGACTGGGGCTATGGCTGTGGCAACTGTCCGGCGTGTGCGTTGCGAGCCAATGGATGGAAGCATTGGAGAGCAAGTCAGGCCTTGCCAGCTTGATGCTTTCTGGCTGATGCAGCAACTCTTACGTTGCCTGCATCATCGCTGCGTGCGGTACGGTTCGTCTTCCTGCACAAAGTCATGCTCGGCCAGAGCGTCAGTGATCCAGGCCTGTACCGCAGGCAGGGCAAGCACACGTTCGATATAGGCCTCGACAGCAGGCGTCACAGGCAGCGCATAGTTGTGCAAGCGCATGCATACGGGCGCAAAAAAGGCATCGGCCATGCTGAAATGACCAAACAACATCGGTCCGCCATGGCTTTGCAGCAAGGTGGTCCACATGGCGCTCAGGCGCTGCACATCGGCACGCACGCCCGCTTGCTCACTCCATATTCGGGCACCGATCTCTGGCAGGGCTGCTTCAATATTCATGGGGCAATGGCGGCGCAGCGCAGCAAAGCCGCTGTGCATTTCAGCGCAGATGCTGCGTGCCCGGGCTCGGTCTGCAAAGGCGCGGGGCCAGATGCCCGCGTCAGGGAATTCTTCTGCCAGGTATTCGGCAATGGCCAAAGTGTCCCAGATGGCCAGACCGTCATGTACCAGCAGCGGCACATTGCCCGTGGGCGTGAGGGCCAGCATGGTCTGCTTGAACTGGGACGAGGGGCCGAAGCCGTCGAAGCGCACCAGAATTTCCTTAAATGGAATATCAAGCTGGCGCATGGCCACCCAGGGTCGCATTGACCAGGAGGAGTAGTTTTTGTTACCGATATACAGTTGCAACATCGCAGTCTCCTTGCTGGAAAAGTAGCGCAGGCCGTTTTGTTTTCAGCTCTTTGTGAGCCCAGTACTCATGCTTGTGTCTTGGCCCGGGGGCGCAAACCTGCTTGCGCTGCCTGGGTTTGTGTCGCCATGTCAGCCAGCCATGCCTGGCTTTCGGGTACATCAAATAAAAAGTCCCAGACGGCGTCGTGCTGGCGCGGCGTCAGGCTGCGTGGGCCGTGCTTGCGCATATGGGCTTGCAGGCGCTGTACCTCAGCGCGGTTGAGCGGCTCATGCATGGGAGTGAGCGGTGGGCGCTGCTGAATCAGGCGCTGGGGAACAGATTTCTTTTTGCGAACAGGCATACAAACAATCAAACCGGCCAAACGACGCCGTTGTCGTTGAGGATGGCATCTAATGGCAAGTCATGGGGCTCTGGCAGGAAATCCTCGATAAAACCTTGGGTGAATCCAAGGCCTACAGTGAAAGGGCTGGGCCTGAGCTCGGCCAGCGTGCGGTCATAAAAACCACCCCCATAACCCAGGCGGTATCCGCCCGGGGCGTAGCCCACACAGGGCACAAATAGTAAAGTCGGGGTAAGCACCTCAGTGTCTTTGGGCTTGGGGATGCCGTAGGCGTCTTCCTCCATGGGGCAACCAGGGTGCCAAGCGTGAAAACGCATGGTTTTGGTGACCTTGTCGATCACAGGCAGGCCGATGCGACGGCGCTGGGGTTTATCCAGTAATTCGCCGTCCTCTTTCCAGCGGTGCAATACGGGCAAGGGATCAAACTCACCTTTGATCGGCCAGTAGGCACCGATGACCTGGTCCGGGCGATCCACCAGCCAGATGCGCATCACGCGTTGTAAATCATCTGCCCGCTGTAGGCGGTCAGCCATATTCAGGCGTTGCTGTACCAAAGTCCGTCGAAGAGCCGTTTTGTCCATCACATAATTCCCCCATGCAATTGCACAAGATTTTGACACCGCTTTGCGCGGCAGCTTTTTTAAGTGTCCCTGCTTCATGGGCAAGCGCCCAAACAGCGGGCGACAATGTTTTGCTGCAGATGCAGGAAGCCGCCCGCAAAGGCGACAAAGCACGGCTTTCTATGCTTTTGCCTCAGGCTGCGGGCCATCCGTTGGAACCCTGGGCTGCATATTGGGAGTTGAAGGCGCGTCTGAACACAGCGGACGCCTCTGAGGTCGATGCTTTTTTACAACGCTGGCGTGGCACCTATCATGAGGACCGCTTGCGAAACGACTGGCTGCTATTGCTGGGACAACGGCGGGAATGGTCGGAATTCCAGCGCCTCTTGCCGGGCTATCGCATGAACGATGACAAGGAGGTGCGTTGCTACGACCTGGCCGTGCAGACCATAGAGCGCCGCCAACCTGAGAGTGCAGCGCAGGAAGTGGTGCGCCTTTGGCATGGACAGCGTGATGCGGATGACGGGTGCACGCATGCAGCCAGTGAGCTGTATGCGATCCAGCAAATCGATGACAACGATGTGTGGAAGCGTGCCCGCTTGTCAGCGGAACTCAATCGCCAGACTGCGACACGGCGTGCGGTGGGCATTGTGGCGCCGGATGCCTTGCAGCATGTGGCAGAGGTGTTTGCCTCTCCTGTGAAATATTTGTCGGGCACCAGCAAGGTGCGTGGTGAAACTCGTCGTGAACTGGCGGCGCTGGCGCTGATTCGTCTGGCCAGCAATGATCCGCTGCAAGCGGCCAGCTTGATGGAGTCGCGCTGGAACAGCCAGTTGCGTGCAGAGGAGCGGGATTGGGTCTGGGGCGTGATTGGCAAGGTCAGCGCACGCCGCCTGTCCAATGATGCGCCGGCCTACTTTGCCAATGCAGGCAAATCCTCGCGCATGTCTGAAGAAGCACAGGAGTGGATGGTTCGCGCCAATTTGCGCGCGGGTAACTGGAGCGCGGTACGCAAAACGATTGATGCCATGCCTCCATCCATGCAGGCGGACAGTACCTGGGTGTATTGGAAGGCGCGTGCCTTGCTCAATGACCGTCGCGTCAGTGATGCCGATCAGGCCGAAGCACAGCGTTTGTTGCAGAGCATTGCCAGTGTGAAGGGCTTCTACGAAAAGCTCGCGCTGGAAGATCTGGGGCAGGTGGTTTCCATGCCTGCGGAGCCACAACCGCCGACGCCCCAGGAGCAAGCGGCTGCCGCGAACAACCCCAGCTTGCAGCGTGCCATCTATGCGATCAATATGGGATTGCGCAGTGAAGGTGTGCGTGAATGGAATTACGCCGTGGCATTGCACAGCCCTGGGGGCATGAATGACCGGGAGTTGCTGGCTGCAGCAGACTTGGCGTGCAAACAGCAAATCTGGGACCGGTGCATCAACACCAGCGAGCGTACCCGTGATGTGATCAACTGGAGCCAGCGCTTCCCCATGCCATTTCATGATGCGGTGATTGCGCAATCCAACAGCATTGGTCTGGATCCAGCCTATGTGTATGGACTGATCCGCCAGGAGAGCCGCTTCATCATGGACGCACGCTCTCACGTCGGGGCATCAGGTCTGATGCAGGTAATGCCCGCTACGGCTCGATGGACTGCCAAGAAAATTGGCATGACGGATTTCAAGCCCAGCATGATCAATGACCGGGACGTGAACATCGTGATCGGCACCTCCTATCTGAAGCTGGCACTGGATGACTTCGATGGTTCCATGGCCATGGCTGCAGCGGGCTACAACGCCGGGCCAGGCCGACCACGCAACTGGCGCAATGGGCCGGTGCTCGATGGTGCGATATGGGCGGAAAACGTGCCTTTTACGGAAACGCGTGATTACGTCAAAAAGGTGCTGTCCAACACTACCAACTATGCAGCCTTGATTACGGGGCAGCCCCAATCCCTCAAAGCCCGCCTGGGTACCGTGGGTCCCAAGGTGACCACTGCCGAGTACAACCGCGACTTACCTTGAGGGACAGTGCATCCAAGTCACATTCAGCGGTTGCACAGCACAGGCGTGCCGTCTTTATGCTCCACTGATGCTGCGCCGCTGGCGACCAGTTCCTGGACGAGAGCTTGCAGCCATTCCTGGAAAGCTTTATCGGCAAAATACTGAGTGTGCAACATGCTTAGATAAGGCGTTTGCTGGCTCCAGTTTTTGACGTCCTGCAGCGGCAATTGCTGCCACTCCAGTAGTTTGTACTTGAGCAGCACTTTGGCTGCGTAGCGCGCGTGGCGTACAGGCTGCTGCACGAAGTTGCGCAAACGCTGGCGCGCAACCGTGAGTGCGGCTTGCACATCGCTGAACATAGGGCCGTGGCCGGGGAGTACCAAGGTTGGTTGCAGTGCCTCAATCACATCCAGGGTGGCAGCCACTTCAGCGAAGGCCTCTTGACCTTCAATTTCTGGGAAAACCACGCCAAAACCGTTTTCCCAGAGCGCATCGGCAGAAATAAGAATGCGCCGTTGCGGCTCGAACAGGATGATGGAATGCGGATCATGCCCAGGCGCGGCGTGTATCTGCCATTCATGCTGCCCCAGTACCATCTCCGTTCCGGGGCGTAGCAGCTGCGTGGCTTGAAAGCGGGGGCAATCCTGGCCGGTCGGGATGTAACTGAGCGCTTCGGGGTTCCAATCGTGAACATGCTGCGCCTGGCCTGGTGCAATCCAGGTCTGAACGTCAGGCCATGTAGCTTGCAGCAAGGCGTTGCCACCGCAGTGGTCGCTGTGCAAATGGGTGTTCAGAATGCGCCCGAGGGAGCGTGTGCCAATGGTGGCTTGCAGTAAGGCCAGTGTCTGTGTGGCATGGGCGCAGTAGCCTGTGTCGACAATGGTGGCGCAGTCCCCATCCACAAACACCACATTGTTGGCGGACAGCCAGCCACGCTCGAGAAATAACATACCGGGCCACAGGCCCGGCGCTGTGTGAGAGACGCTCATAGTCAGTGGATCGCGGTTTCCTTGCTGGCCGAAGGTTGGCTACGCAGCTCGCGGCGCAAGATCTTTCCCACATTGGTTTTGGGCAGCTCTTCGCGGAACTCGATGTATTTCGGTCGTTTGTAACCCGTCAGGTTGTCGTGGCAGTAGCGCATCAGACGCTCTTCTGTCAAAGTGGGATCGTTTTTGATGACGAAAACCTTGATGGCCTCGCCCGCATGCTCGTCCGGGATGCCTACGGCGGCGCATTCCACCACGCCTGGGCACAGTGAAATGACGTTTTCCAGTTCGTTCGGAAAGACGTTGAAGCCGCTGACCAGGATCATGTCTTTCTTGCGATCAATGATTCTGGTGAAACCGCGTTCATCCATTACGCCAATATCGCCGGTACGCATGAATCCGTCGGTGGTGAATGCCTTGGCGGTTTCATCGGGCTGGTTGTAGTAGCCGCGCATGACGTTGGGGCCTTTGATGCAGATCTCGCCTGTCTCGCCCAAGGGGACATTGTTGCCCTCATCGTCCTTGATGGCGATATCAATGCTTGGCAAGGGCAATCCAATCGTGCCGCTGAAATTCACGGCATTCACCGGGTTGTTGGTGCCGATCGCACAGGTCTCGCTCATGCCCCAGCCTTCAATCATGGTTTTTCCGGTGACTTTTTTCCATTGTTTGGCTGTGCCTTCCGATGCCGCCATGCCACCTGCTTGCGAAACAGCCAGCTCCGAGAAGTCCAGCGCGCGGAACTTCTCATTTTGAAGCAGTGCGTTGAACAAAGTGTTCACCGCAGGCAGCGTGTGAAAAGGCCGCTTGCGCAGCACTTCGACAAATTTGGGGATGTCGCGTGGGTTGGGGATCAGGCTGAGACTAGAGCCTTGACGCAGGGTTAGCAGCAACAAGGTCAGCGCAAAGATATGGTAGAGCGGAAGCGCTGCAATGCCGTGCAGTTTGCGCAGGTCAGTGCGGCCCTCGTATGCAGGCGCAAACCAGGCCTCGGCCTGTAATGTGGCCGCGATGATGTTGCGGTGTGTCAGCACTGCACCTTTGGACAGGCCAGTAGTGCCTCCCGTATATTGGAGAAAAGCAATGCTGTCGTGGTTGAGTTCAGGCTTGCGCAGTTTTTGACCAGCCCCTATGGAAAGCGCTTTCTTGAAAGGCGTGACGGTGCGTCCGTTGAGCGGTATTGCATATTTGGGCACCATTTTTGCCAGGTGGCGCACGGCAAACGTAATCCAGGCGCCATAGGCTGTGCCCAGCAAATCCCCCATGGATGTCAGGCAAACGTGTTGAATGCGTGTGCTTGCAATCACTTCAGACAGGGTGTGCGCGAAATTTTCCAGAATGACGATGCAGGTGGCACCAGAGTCCCTGAGTTGGTGTTCCAGCTCGCGCGCGGTGTACAGCGGGTTCACGTTGACGCAGGTATAACCTGCACGCAGCACGCCAGCCATGGTGACGGCAAATTGCGGAATATTGGGCAGCATGATGGCCACGCGTGCATCGGACTCCAGATGCAAGCTTTGCAGCCAGGCGCCAAGTTGTTCAGAGAGCTTGTCCAGCTCGCCGTACTTCATCCAGACGTCCATGCAGACGGTGACAGGCTGGGCGGCATTTTTTTTGAATGAAGCCTCCAGCAAATCCGCCACCGAGGAATACGCTGCGGGGTCAATTTCGTAAGGAACTCCTGCCGGGTAGTTGTTTAGCCACAAGCGGTTCATTTCGGCGCCTTTCCTGGATAGCGGCAACTGGCCAATGCGTTGCTCATCAGGCATTCTTGAAGCTAGCGAGGGCTAACAGGGAGGGGGGTTTTCCTAGGAAAGCCTGGGCAAGAGTTTGGGCGGGAGCAGGTGTGCCAAGTGTCAAGAAAATTGCGTCTATCGATGTTTGTTTGCATAAATCATGGCTTCACTCTTATATATGAGTTGTAGCTTGCATAAAATATCTGCTCATGACAGCAGAACACACCCTCGATAAACTGGACCGTTCCATCTTGCGTCGCTTGCAAGAGAATGGTCGTGAAACCTATGACGTTATTGGCGAGCAGGTAGGCCTCTCGCCCAGCGCAGTGCTGCGGCGTGTCAAGCGTCTGGAAGAAGCGGGTGTAATCGAACGCTATGTGGCGCTGGTGCCTCCCGAGAAAGTGGGTCTGGGTCTGACGGCATATCTGAACGTGCGTCTGGAAAAAAGCTCCGAAACCCACAAGCGAAATCCGATGGATGCGTTCAAGCAAAGCGTGCAGAACTGGCCTGAAGTGGTGGAGTGCGCTTCGCTGACAGGAGAGATGGACTATCTGCTGCGTGTGGTGGTGGCAGACATGCAGCATTACAGCCGCTTCATCATGGAAACACTGCTCAAACACCCCAGCGTCTCCGATTGCAAAACCAGCTTTGTCCTGGACCGCGTGAAGGCCACCACTTCAGTTCCTTTGTAAATACACGGCAATTGCTGTTCGGGTGGGGCGAGACTTAAAAAGTTTTTTGCTGTGGCTTCAGGGCTAGAAGTGCAGTAACCGCCTATCACCATTCTGGATTTATGGTTAACGGCATATTTCTGCTGGCGTTCTAGCCGAGTGAATGTGGCGAAAAAACAGCGTAGTGCAGCAGCCATGTCACGAGTTTGACCATGCGGACACCGAGTCTCCGGGTTTTATGTTGCAATGCAATAAATTAACGTAAACCCTAGGTTTGGACAGTGCGTAAATAGCCTCTGGCAGTGTGGCGCATTGACTGAAACAATGTGCACTGCCTCCCGCACAGGACTTTGACCATGACTGAGCCCCTTCGTTGGATTACTTCCCCCTGGAAAGCCAGCAAGCAATGGTTGCGCCGGTCTTCGGCCAAGCGAAGCGTGCCCAGCATGGTGCCGATTCGCGAGCTGTCTGCACGGCACCGTAGCCGTATTCGTGCGCATTTGCTCAAGCTGGATGAGGGAGACCGGTATCTTCGGTTTGGTTACGCAGCCAACGATGAGCAGGTGATACGGTATGCAGACAATCTGGATTTTGAGCGCGATGACATCTTTGGCATCTTCAACCGTCGTCTGGATCTGATTGCGATGGCCCATGTGGCCTATGTGGATCTGGCCGAACACAGCAACTGCGCTGAGTTTGGCGTGTCGGTGTTGAAGACCGCACGTGGTCTGGGTTTGGGAACACGCTTGTTTGCTCGGGCAGTGTTGCGCTCTCGCAACCAAGGTGTGGAGATGATGTTCATTCACGCCTTGAGTGAAAACACAGCCATGCTCAAGATTGCACGTAATGCGGGGGCTCGGGTCAAGCGCGATGGCAGCGAGTCCGAAGCGTATTTGCAATTGCCTGCAGCAGGCCTGGAGAGCCAGGTTTCAGAAATCTGGGACAGTCAGGTAGGCGAGGTGGACTACCAGCTTAAAAAACAGGCCAAGCAGTTCTGGACCATCCTGGCTGATGTGCAGGAAATCCGGCAGGGTATGCGTGAAGGGCGTCATAAATCCTCGCCATAAATGTGCTCGAGGCGGGGTTACGAAGCTAACCCCATTGCCTGAACAGCGGAATCAGCTATCCTTGTCGTCCTCTTCACTACCGCACGTCCTGCACTGAAAGTCTGTGTCAGACCCGCATCCTGCGCGCCATGCTGAGCGCGAAGACAAGCGCACCTTCCTGCAAAAAATTGTCGAATTCATTCATCCGGGGCTTGATTCCAAGGATGAACTCATTGAGACGCTGGCTGAAGCCGAAGACAACGAAGTCATAGGCACCGAGGCTCGTGTCATGCTTGAAGGCGTGATACGCATGGCTGATCGAACGGCCTCGGACATCATGGTTGCAGCCCCGCGCATGGATGTGCTGGATATTGATGCCCCATACGATGAACTGCTGGTGCAAGTGATTCGTACTGCGCACTCACGCTTTCCGGTCTATGAAGGAGGGCGCGACAACATCATCGGCATCTTGATGGCCAAAGACTTGCTCAAGCTACAACGCTCTCCCACGATGAGTGTGCGTGCTTTGCTTCGCCCAGTCACTTACGTGCCAGAAACCAAGGGTCTTTATGACCTGTTGCGTGAATTCCGCGTGAACCGCAACCACATGAGCATCTTGATTGATGAGTTTGGCAATGTGGCCGGATTGGTGACGATGGAAGACGTGCTGGAAGAAATCGTCGGCGAAATTGAGGACGAGTTTGATGTGCCAGAGGAAGATGGCGACATTTTTGCCCTGGCCGATAACACCTACCGAGTCGCAGGGCATACCCCTCTGGAGCGGGTGGAAGAGGCTTTCAATGTTGTATTTCCACAAGAAGAAGGCTTGGACGAGTTTGACACCATTGGTGGCTGGGTAAGCCATGCCATGGGGCGATTGCCCAAGCGCGGAGAAACCTTGGAAGCAGCCGGTCTGAGCTTTACTGTTTTGCACGCCAAGGGCGGGGCAGTGCGCTGGTTTCAAGTAACACGCACGAACGATGGGTGGCTGGAAGGCAAGGCTGAATGAGTGTTGTGAACAGTGCGGTGCACCATGTTCGCCCATGGAGCTGGATGGTGGTCATGCCGCTGGCTGGAGCTTTGCAGGCAGCATCGCTGGCTTGGCCGGTAGGCGGGCAACCACTTTGGTGGTTGCAAATACTTTCTCTGAGCGTTCTGTGCCTGGGGCTTCACAAAGCCCCCTCCTGTAAACAAGCCGCCTGGTTAGGGGGCATATTTGCCACTACCTGGCTGGCAGCCACATTCTGGTGGCTGTTTATCTCCATGCACACCTACGGCGGTTTGCCAGGCCCTTTGGCGGGATTGGCTGTGCTGGCGCTGGCAGCTTTTCTGGGTAGCTACTATGCACTGATGCTGTGGGTGTGGAAGCGATGGGCACAACGTGGCTGGCAAGCCGTGTTTTTGTTTGCTGCGTGCTGGACATTCGCTGAACTTGCACGTGGAACCTTGTGGACAGGCTTTCCCTGGGGGGCGATTGGCTACGCCCATGTGGATGGACCTTTATCAGTGTGGCCTAGGTGGTTGGGTGTGTACGGAACGGGTCTGATTGCGGCGGGATTGTCCATGCTCATGGTTCAAGCCAAGCATTTGGCGCTGCGTCCCCAATGGACGGCAATGTGGGTGTTGTCTGCAGCCATAGTTTGGGCTTTAGCCTGGCTGGGTCAGAAACAGGCTTTGCAGCCAGACGGGCGCACACCGGTTTCCGTGGCTTTGCTGCAGGGAAATATTGCGCAGGATGAAAAATTCATTCCGGGCGGCGGCATTGCAGAAGCTCTGCAATGGTATGGTGAGCATTTGCTGCAGCCGCAAGCCGAACTGGTGGTACTGCCTGAGACGGCTTTGCCACTGCTGCCACAGCAATTGCCAAAAGGCTATCTGGAAGCGGTGTCGGCGCCTTACCGGCAACCCGAAAGCCAGTCGGCGGCTCTGGTTGGCATGCCTTTGGGGAATGAAGTGCAGGGCTATAGCAATGCAGTGGTGGGCTGGATTCCTGGGGAAATGCCAGAATATAGGTACGACAAACACCATTTGGTGCCCTTTGGTGAGTTCATTCCCCCGTTGTTTCATTGGTTTGTTCGTATGATGAACATTCCCTTGGGCGACTTTGCGCGTGGCAGCGTGGGGCAGGCGCCTCTGCTGTGGCGCGGCGAGCGATGGGCTCCCAATATTTGCTACGAAGACTTGTTTGGTGAGGAGCTGGGGGCACGCTTTGCGGACGCTTCCAAAGCTCCCACGGTATTCGTGAATGTCAGCAATATTGCCTGGTTTGGCGACAGTATCGCGATTGATCAACATTTGCAGATCAGTCGCATGCGTGCCTTGGAGTTTGAGCGTCCCATGCTGCGCGCCACCAATACGGGGGCTACAGCGGTGATTGATCACCGTGGCTCTGTTGCGGCAGCTTTGCCTTCCGCGACCCGCGACGTGCTGTTGGCGCAGGTGCATGGGCGTGATGGTGTGACACCTTTTGCTTTATGGGTGTCGCGATGGGGGCTTTGGCCTTTGTGGATGTTTTGCGTAGCTGTCGTAGCTTGGTGTGCCAAGTTACGCAAGAAAATTTGAGAAAACTAGGTGTGATTGATACGTTATGTGAAGTTTGCTGGGGCTTTCTGCCTACAAGTCTCTTCTGAACTTTCATAATGTGCGGCTGTGCGCAGCACATGTATAAACTGTCGCGATTACATACACGAGAAACCAAGTAGCGGCCTAGCCGCTGCGGAGCAAGTTAGAAAAATGGCTGAATCTTTTTCCTATGAACAACTGATCGCTTCTGGTGAAGGCAAGTTGTTTAAGCCCGATAGCGGACGTTTGCCCCTGCCACCCATGTTGATGTTTGACCGCATCACCCATATTTCCGAAGATGGCGGAGAGCATGGCCTGGGCAAGATCGTGGCTGAATTGGATGTCAACCCGGATCTGTGGTTCTTCAAGTGCCATTTTCAAGGCGATCCTGTCATGCCCGGTTGCCTGGGTCTGGATGCCATGTGGCAGCTGATCGGTTTTTACCTGACTTGGCTGCAATTGCCGGGTCGTGGCCGTGCTTTGGGTGCTGGAGAAGTGAAGTTCACTGGTGAAGTCGGCCCAGATGTGAAGCTGGTGCGCTATGAGATCGATATCAAGCGCGTGATCAAGCGCAAGCTGAATATGGCGATTGGTGATGCACGTTTGTTTGCAGACGGCAAAGAAATTTATGTGGCCAACGATCTGCGCGTGGGTCTGTTCCTGCGCGAAGGTGATGGTCAAGGGACTGCGGCATGAAAAAACGCGTAGTGATCACGGGTGCGGGCATTGTCTCGTGCATTGGTAACGACTTGGCAACTGTGGAGACCTCCCTGCGGGAAGGCCGCTCCGGCATCAAAGCCATGCCTCAGTTCAAAGAGCTGGGTATGCGCAGTCAAGTGGCTGGCATTCCCGAGATCGACGTTGAAGCGCGTATTGACCGCAAGCAGTTGCGTTTTATGGGCGATGCAGCCGCTTTTGCTCAAATCGCTTTGGAAGACGCGATTGCCCAGGCGGGGTTGACTCCTGAGATGGTGAGCCATCCGCGCACCGGCCTGATCATGGGCTCTGGTGGGGGCTCGCCAGCCAACCAGATTGAAGCTGCTGACACCTTGCGTGAAAAAGGTATCCGCCGTGTGGGGCCTTATCAGGTCACGCGTTGCATGAGCTCGACTGTTTCGGCGTGCCTGGCCACGAATTTCAAGGTCAAGGGCATCAATTACTCCATTACCTCTGCGTGCTCGACTTCTGCGCATTGCATTGGCGCCGCGGCCCAGCAAATTGCCTGGGGTATGCAGGATGTGATGTTTGCTGGAGGCGGTGAAGAACTGTCCTGGGGCATGTCGTTGCTGTTTGATGGCATGGGTGCCATGTCCAGCAAGTACAACGAAACGCCCGAAAAAGCTGCACGTGCCTATGACGCCAACCGCGATGGTTTTGTGATTGCTGGCGGTGGCGGCGCTCTGGTGCTGGAAAGTCTGGAGCACGCGCAGGCGCGCGGCGCCAACATTCTGGCTGAAATTGTGGGCTTCGGTGCTACTTCCGATGGTGAAGACATGGTGGCGCCCTCGGGCGATGGAGCTGTAGCCTGCATGAAGCAAGCCATGGAAACCGTGGACGGGACGATCGACTACATCAACACGCATGGCACATCGACCCCCGTGGGTGATATGCAGGAAGTGCGTGCCATGCAGACGCTGTTTGGAGAGAAGGTGCCTCCTTTCTCTTCAACCAAGTCGTTGACGGGCCACTCCTTGGGTGCTACAGGCGTGCAAGAAGCGATCTATTGCCTGATCATGCTGGACAAGCAATTCATTGCCGGATCGGTGAATGTGGAAACTCCAGATGAAGCTTTGGGTACCATGCCTTTGGTGACCAAGACCTGTGATGCTGCGCTCAATACCGTGCTCTCCAACAGCTTTGGCTTTGGTGGCACCAACGCATCGGTGGCCTTGCGTCGCTGGATGGGTGCGTAAAGCGCTTGCATCCTCTCAAGAGCGGTTGTTGCCTGGGCATAAATACCCTGGTGGCGCCGCTTTTCTCGTTGGACAATTTGCTGCGTACATCGCCTCTGACCTATGAAGCTTGCCATCCTGGATCGTATCGGCACCCTCAATATCGAGGGTGAGGACTCCATCGTGGCGCTGAAGGATTGGGTGCTTCAGGAGGGCGTGCTGGATGCGGTGGCGCAGCTCAATCGTGGTGGCTGGCATGTAACGCTGGCAACCAACCAGCCGGGCTTGGGGCGCGGCAGTTTTGATCTGAATGACCTCAATGCCATTCACTTGCGAATGCAGCGTGAATTGGCTGCGGTGGGCGCGCGCATTGAAGCGGTTTTCTTCTGCCCGCATACACCGGAAGAAGGTTGCAGCTGTCGCAAACCCGCACCGGGATTGTTGCAGCAAATTGCAGCGCGCTATGGTGCCGAGCCAGATGAGATCTGGGTGGTTGGGCAAGACACGAAGCACCTCGAAGCTGGCGAAGCGATAGGTGCGCACGTTGTATGGCTACAACTGGGAGAAACCGCTCCATTGAACGGAGTCTTTCAGGATGTACCTCGATACGTCAGTTGGAAAGCGTTGGCTGACGCGCTGGCACCAGATGTACAAACGCCTCCAGCAGCTCCGAGACCGTGACAAGGCCCTTTCAGATTTCTGGGGCAACACCAGCCCATTTTTAGGACTGTTTTCATGTCTTTTATTCGCTCTTTGATCCACATGCTGTGGATGGGCATCACTGTTATTCCCTACACCTTGCTGATTTTGCTGGTGCGAGTGTTTGGCGCCTCTCCAGCGTTACGCTGGAAGATTGCACGCGCCTGGCTGAAGCTGAGTGTGGATAGCGCTGGCTGGTTCTGTGGTGTGAAATATCGTGTTCAAGGCATGGAAAACCTGCCTACTGATAGTCAGCAGGGCGTGGTGTTGCTCTGCAAGCATCAGTCCACATACGAAACTTTTCTGATGCCTGCCATCATGCCGCGCGCACTGGCTTATGTCTTCAAGAAAGAGTTGCTCAGCATTCCTTTCTTTGGATGGTCGATCGGCAGTCTGGACATGATTCATATTGACCGCAAACATGGTTCGCGTGCTTTTCACAAGGTGGTAGAGCAAGGCAAGCGCCTATTGGCACAGGGTATCTGGGTCATCATGTTCCCGGAGGGCACTCGTGTGGGACGTGGCGAAGTCGGTGAGTACAAGACCGGCGCCACGCGCCTTGCCATCATGACGGGCGTGCCTGTGGTGCCGATTGCCGTGACGTCTGCCAAGTGCTGGCCTCGAAAGTCTTTTGTGAAGACTCCAGGCGTGGTCGATGTCTCGATTGGTCCCATGATTGCCAGTACGGGCCGCAAACATGAGGAACTGATGGTGGAAGTCCAAAACTGGATCGAAAGTGAAATGCACCGTTTGGATCCTGATGCATATCCTGCAGCCCCTGCAGCCCCTGCAGCGGCCATCACACAGCGTAGTCCCGAAGCTTGAATACGCCAGCGTTTTCTCATCCACAAGCCACGCACAGTACCCCTTTGGGGCCTGTCCGCGTGGCTTATTTGTTGGTGCGCAGCAGCCGGCGCAGCATCGGCCTGGAAGTCAGCGACAGCGGCCTGACAGTACGTGCACCTTTGCGCGTCAGCATGAACCATATTGAATCTGCCCTGCAGGATAAGGCGCGATGGGTCTTGGCGAAGCTGAATGAGCGAGAAGTCCGCAGCCTGCAAACACCGTGTGTTGAGTGGCGTCATGGCGCGAGCCTGCCCTACTTGGGCGGCCAACTGCAATTGCAGCTGAATCCTGCAGCAGCGCGTGGTGGAGAGCTTTTTACGGTGGCTGAAAACCGCTGGGTGCTTCACCTGAGGTTACCTGTGGACGCTACGCCTGCGAATGTCCGCGCTTTGGTTAACGCTTGGTGGCTGCGCCATGCGCGCACGCTGTTTACGCAGCGGCTGCAACGTTTTTCGCCAGACCTGGGTGTGCGATGGCAAAGTCTGCGCTTGTCCAATGCACGTACCCGTTGGGGCAGCGCGAAGGCGGATGGCAGCATCATGCTGAACTGGCGTTTGCTGCACTTTCGCCTGCCGGTGCTGGATTACGTGGTGATCCACGAGCTTTCGCATCTTCGCGTGATGGATCACAGTCCGCGTTTTTGGGCAGTGGTTGCCTCTGCTTGCCCCGACTATCCGTCTCTGCGTGCGGAGCTGCGTCAGCAGCCTGTTCCTGACTGGGGGTTGTAACGTATTCGTTTGGTGCGCCGAAGCATCAGGTGCATGAGTTGTTGCAGCCGAGGTTGTACGGCACTGTGCAACTATGGGTTTCCTTAAGCATGCCCTTGGTCCATCTGCAAGGCGTGTGAGACACTTTGCGCAGTACTGGTTCTTTTCATGGATTGCATATGACGACTCACCAAACGCTTCAAATAACCCCGGCTGCTGGCTATGCGGGTGATATACCTGCTCCTTTGGCATGGCAGTGGGTACAGGCAGGAGAGGCGGTGCTGATTGACGTGCGCACTGATGCAGAGCGTGCCTGGGTGGGGCAGGTGCCGGGAGCTGTTGCCGTGCAGTGGAAAATATGGCCTGCAATGGCGCCAAACACTGAATTTGATACGCAGTTGAAAGCCGCCGTGCCAGCGGGGTGCAAGGCAGTATTGTTGTGTCGTAGCGGAGTTCGCTCCGTAGCTGCTGCAACCCGTGCTGCACAGCTAGGAATTGAGGCGTACAACATTCTGGAAGGATTTGAAGGTGATGCTGATGCCAACGGGCACCGAGGCAATATCGGCGGATGGCGCAAGCAGGGCTTGCCCTGGAGGCAATGACTAAGGCTTGCCAACGTCGCGCCTCTGCACGTCATCGCTTTGCCAAGTACCCAATGCAAGCTATTGATTGGCTCAGAGATTTTTCGAACGGGCAGAGAGCATAAAAAAATAAAGCGCCTTGTGGCGCTTTATTTTCAGGTGTTGTAGCCGTTGGGGTTTTGGCTTTGCCAGCGCCAGGTATCTACACACATGGTGAATAAATCATGCTGAGCTTGCCAATTGAGCATGGTTTTTGCATGTTCTGGGTTGGCATAGCAGCTTGCAATATCTCCAGGGCGACGTGCTACCGATGTGTGTGGTAGTGTTTTGCCGCAGGCTTGCTCGAAGGCATGAATCACTTCCAAGACGCTGTAACCACGCCCTGTGCCGAGATTGATAGTCAGCAGTTCCGGGTGCTGGAGTGTGTGGATTTTTTCTAGTGCTCTGAGGTGACCAACAGCCAGATCCGTCACATGGATGTAGTCACGCACGCCTGTGCCATCAGGGGTTGGATAGTCATTGCCAAACACCTGAATGCTTGCGCGTCGTCCAACCGCTACTTGAGCAATATAGGGCAGCAAGTTGTTGGGAATGTCGGAGGGGTCTTCGCCAATCAGTCCGCTGGGGTGCGCTCCAATAGGATTGAAATAGCGCAGAACGATGATGGACCAGCTGGGGTCTGCATGGAACAGGTCGGCCAAGATTTCTTCGACAAAAAGCTTGGTGCGCCCATAGGGATTGGTGACCGAGGTTGGATGCTTTTCATCCAGTGGCAGGTATCGGGGTGAACCGTAAACGGTGGCAGATGAGCTGAAGACCAGATTCTTGACACCAGCTGTTTGCATGGCCCTCAGCAGCACCAAGGTGCCGTTGACGTTGTTGTCAAAATAGTCAAGGGGTTGTGCAACGGATTCGCCTACGGCTTTTTTGCCCGCGAAATGAATCACGCTGTCAATAGCGTATGTGTTCAGGGTTTTCTCGACCAGCGTTTGGTCGCGAACGTCACCTTCAACCCAAGTCAGCTTGCCCCCGGTGATCTGTTCAACACGATCAATGGCTTCGGGGCGGCTATTGCTGAAGTTGTCGTAGATGACAACCTCGTGCCCAGCGTTGAGAAGTTCGACAGCAGTATGAGAGCCGATATAGCCGGCACCGCCTGTGAGCAAGATTTTCATCCAGTCAAGTCTACAAAGATAAGTGAGTACCGGTAGATGGAGTAAATACAAAAAAGAGCTCTTGAGAGCTCTTTTTTGCGGCAGTTTATTACAGCGCGGGGATACGCAGCTTCTGGCCGGGGTAGATCTTGTCTGGATGGGACAACATAGGCTTGTTGGCTTCAAAGATTGCCGGGTACTTGTTGGCATCACCGTAGTATTTCTTGGCAATGGCCGACAGCGTGTCGCCGCGCACCACGTCGTGGTATTGCGCTTCTGGTTCGGGGTTGGTCACCGTCATCTGGTTGTCAACCGAAGTCACGCTGGCCACATTGCCGCAGCACAAGGTGACTTTTTCCTTGTCCGCCTGGGTAGGGGCTTCACCCGTCACAGTGACCTTGCCCTGGCTGGCGTCATAGCTGACTTTGAGGTTGCTCACACCAAGTTTCTGGGTGTTGATGTATGTCTCGATCGCTGCAGCGGCTTTCGCGTTGAGATCGTCTTGCGATGCTGTAGGGGTCTCCGCTTGCGCGTCTTTGCCGCCAAACAGCTTCTCACCGGCTTCTTTGATGAAACTAAACAGGCCCATACATTCACTCCTGAAAAAATAGTTGGGGAGAAGGCTCAATGTAATACCAAATGATTCGGGTGTGAGGCCAGACACTTCCTACGAGCAAATTTATTGACAATTTGTGCCGAAATGGTGCACTGAACCGGTATTCGTGTCGCAAAGCACACGGATACGACTGTAAAAAATCTTGATAATGCCGCCCATGACATTCTTGGCCATAGATATCGGCAACACCCGCTTGAAGTGGGCGATGTATGACGCTCCACGCCCTGGTGCCGCTTTGCTGGCCCATGGCGCAGAGTTCCTGGAGCATATTGAGCGCTTGGCAGAAGGCCCGTGGAGCAAGCTGCCAACCCCAACCCATATGCTCGGATGCGTGGTTGCGGGAGAGACTGCACGCCGCCGAGTGAACGATCAGATGGAGCTGATGGTCGGATGGGATATTGAACCCAAGTGGGTGGTACCGTCCTTTCAAGAGGCTGGAGTCACCAATGGCTATGACCATCCCCTGCGTTTGGGAGCAGACCGCTGGGTGGCCATGATTGGTGCGCGCAACCATATCCTGCAGCGTGGCAATGAGCGTCCTCTGATTGTGGTGATGGTGGGCACAGCCGTGACCGTTGATGCGCTGGATACCCATGGTAATTTTCTAGGTGGATTGATCTTGCCGGGCCACGGCATCATGCTGCGCGCGCTGGAAAGCGGTACGGCTGGCTTGCATGTGCCAACGGGGTCTGTGACGCCGTTCCCCAAAAACACCAGTGATGCATTGACCAGCGGGGGCACTTATGCAATTGCCGGAGCCGTGGAGCGCATGTACCAGCATCTGTACCTGCACTGCAGCATGGAACCTGCCTGCGTGATGGCTGGCGGCGCTGGCTGGAAGATGGTGCCCAGCATGACACGGCCGTTCGAACTGGTGGATAACTTGATCTTCGAGGGTTTGCTGGTGATGGCTGAACAACGCTGGAAATAACAAGCACCAAACAACAGACTGAAACGGTCTGCTGCAGGGTCTGTGCATGGGCAGTCCATAATTGATCATCTTTCTAAGACTTCATACCCATGATCCTTGTTACCGGTGGCGCAGGTTTTATTGGCGCCAATTTCGTTCTGGATTGGCTCGCGGCTTCTGCTGAGCCTGTGGTCAATGTTGACAAGCTGACCTATGCAGGCAACCTGGAAAACTTGGCGAGGCTACAAGGCGACGCACGCCATGTGTTTGTGCAGGCGGACATTGGTGACAGCGCAGTCATCGGGAGGTTGCTGCGTGAACACCAGGTGCGAGCGGTGTTGAACTTCGCGGCGGAAAGTCACGTTGATCGCTCCATTCACGGTCCCGAGGATTTCATCCAGACCAATGTGGTGGGCACCTTTCGTTTGCTGGAAGCAGTGCGTGCTTATTGGAATGAACTGCCTTCTGACGCCAAAACCAACTTTCGTTTTTTGCATGTGTCCACCGATGAGGTCTATGGGACATTGAGTTCCAGCGATCCGGCTTTCACAGAAGACAACAACTACGAGCCCAACAGCCCGTACTCGGCCAGCAAAGCAGCATCAGATCATCTGGTGCGGGCCTGGCATCACACCTATGGTCTGCCAGTGCTGACCACAAACTGCAGCAATAACTACGGACCTTTGCACTTCCCGGAGAAGCTCATTCCGTTGATGATTGTGAATGCCTTGGCAGGCAAGCCTTTGCCCATCTACGGTGATGGGCAGCAAATCCGTGATTGGCTCTACGTGCGAGATCATTGCAGTGCGATCCGTCGTGTGCTGGAGGCTGGAAAGCTGGGAGAAACCTATAACGTGGGCGGCTGGAACGAGAAGGCCAATATCGACATCGTTAAAACGGTCTGCGCTCTGCTTGACCAGCTGCGCCCACGTGCCGACGGTCAGTCCTATGCGCAGCAGATCACCTTTGTGACGGATCGTCCTGGCCATGACCGGCGCTATGCCATCGATGCGCGCAAGCTCGAGCGTGAGTTGGGCTGGAAACCTGCGGAAACCTTTGAAACAGGTATTCGCAAGACGGTCCAATGGTATTTGGACAATCCTGAGTGGGTGGCCAATGTGCAGTCTGGTAGTTACCGTGACTGGGTGCAGAAACAGTACAGCGCACAGGCGGCAATATGAGGATTTTGCTCCTGGGGCCCAGCGGTCAGGTGGGCTGGGAATTACAGCGCAGCCTGTCCGTGCTGGGCGAAGTCGTGACCCTGGGTCATGACCGACAAGATTTGTGCGGTGACTTTGCAGATCCTGAAGGCGTGGCACGCAGCGTGCGCGCTGTGCGGCCGGATGTCATCGTCAATGCAGCCGCGCATACAGCGGTTGACAAGGCAGAGAGCGAGCCAGAGCTTGCACGTTTGCTGAACGCCGCCACACCGGCTGTGCTGGCGCGTGAAGCATTGGCGTTGAACGCACTGCTGGTGCACTACAGTACCGACTATGTGTTTGATGGCAACGGTGATGCGCCGCGCGATGAGCAGGCTGCGGTGGCGCCTCTGTCGGCATATGGTCAGACCAAGCTGGAGGGGGAACAACACATTCAGGCCAGTGGCTGCCGCCATCTGATTTTTCGTACCAGCTGGGTGTATGCCGCCCGCGGTGGCAACTTTGCCAAGACCATGCTGCGTCTGGCGCAAGAGCGCGAAAAACTGACGGTGATCAATGATCAGTATGGCGCGCCGACAGGTGCAGATCTGCTGGCCGATGTGACCGCGCATGCGATTCGCCATGTGCTCCTGCACCCGGAGCATCTGGGGCTGTATCACTGCGTGGCGGCTGGAGAAACCAACTGGCATGCTTATGCGCAGTTTGTGATCGAAACAGTGCGTCAGCTGCGGCCTGATTTGGCATTGAAAGTGCAGACCATTGAGCCAGTGCCTACCAGTGCGTTCCCCACTCCGGCGCAGCGCCCTCAAAATTCGCGCTTGAATACCGCCAAGCTGCAAAGCAATTTTGGTTTGCAGTTGCCCCATTGGCAGCATGGCGTCAAGCGCATGCTGCAAGAAATTTTGTGAGAAACACACCCATGACACAAGCACGCAAAGGCATCATCTTGGCGGGGGGCTCCGGTACACGGCTGCACCCTGCAACACTGGCCATCAGCAAACAATTGCTGCCCGTGTATGACAAGCCGATGATTTACTACCCGCTGAGCACGCTGATGCTGGCAGGGATTCGCGAAATTTTGATCATCAGCACGCCTCAGGATACTCCGCGCTTTGAACAATTGCTGGGTGATGGAAGCCAGTGGGGCCTGAATTTGCAGTACGCCGTGCAGCCAAGTCCTGATGGGCTGGCGCAGGCGTTTCTGATTGGCGAGGAGTTCCTGGCAGGTGCGCCCAGTGCGCTGGTGCTGGGTGACAACATTTTTTATGGGCATGACTTTCCAAAATTGCTGGAAGGTGCCGATAAGCAAACCACCGGGTCGACCGTGTTTGCCTATCATGTTCAAGACCCCGAGCGGTATGGCGTGGCCGAGTTTGACCAGCAAGGCAAGGTACTGTCTCTGGAGGAAAAGCCAAGCAGCCCCAAGTCGAACTACGCGGTCACCGGCTTGTATTTCTACGATAACCAAGTGGTTGATCTGGCCAAGTCGCTGAAGCCTTCGGCACGTGGTGAGCTGGAAATCACGGACTTGAACAAGCTGTACCTGGAACAGCAGCAGCTCAATGTGAAGCTGATGGGGCGCGGCTACGCCTGGCTGGATACGGGTACACATGAAAGCTTGCTGGAAGCAGGGCAGTTCATTGCCACGCTGGAGCAGCGCCAAGGTCTGAAAGTGGCGTGCCCGGAAGAGATTGCTTTCCGGGCTGGCTGGATTGATGCTGTGCAACTGGAAAAGCTGGCGCAGCCTCTGCTTAAGAACGGCTACGGCAAGTATTTGATGCAATGCCTCAAAGGTGTGAAGCGATGAAGGTGACGCCTACCGCGATTGCGGACGTGATGGTTGTTGAGCCCAAGGTTTTTGGTGATGCGCGTGGCTTTTTTCTGGAAAGCTTCAACCAGCAGGTATTCAATGCAGCTACAGGCACCAGCTTTGAGTTTGTACAAGACAACCACAGCCGCTCGTCCAAGGGTGTGCTGCGCGGCTTGCACTATCAGCTGCCGCCGCATGCACAAGGCAAATTGGTGCGCGTGGTGCGTGGCGCGGTGTGGGATGTTGCAGTGGATATCCGCAAAAATTCGCCCACTTTTGGTCAATGGGTGGCCGAGACACTGACCGAAGACAACCACAAGCAGTTCTGGATTCCCCCAGGGTTTGCGCATGGCTTTGTGGTGCTTAGCAATACTGCAGACTTCCTCTACAAAACCACCAATTACTACGCGCCGCAATCCGATCGAGGTATCGTCTGGAACGATGCAGACATTGGGATTCGGTGGCCGGATGTGGGTATGGAGTTTCTCCTTTCGGAGAAAGATCAGAAGCAGCCTGCCTTTTCTGCCGCAGAGGTCTTTGCTGGCTGACCATTCGGTGTGATGCCAAAAGAAACGGCAGCCTGGGCTGCCGTTTTACATGAAAGTGTTGTGCTAAGCGTTTTGCGAGATCCCCAGCACAATCAGAAGAGCCAGCACTGCACATAGCACGGCGAAAGCGATCTTCACCCAGCTGTAAGGGCGCTCACCCGCAATCTGACCGGTATAGCCGTTGGCAATGATTTGGTAGTTTTTGCTGCCATAGGTATAGCCGACAACCCAAACAGGCACTAGCACGTGTTTGAAGGTACGGCCTGCGTATTCGCGCTGCACGCGCAGGTTGCGATAAGTGTCTCCGGGCACCTGACGCGCGCACATGGCCTGCACCTGGCTGTCCATGTCCTGCTCATTGAGCTTGGATGCTTTGCCCAGATCGACCTGATAGCGCTCCACCGTCCAGCCACGCACAAACTCTGGCGTATACGGTTTCAGGTCGGTGGTTGTGGGGAAGGGCTCTACCTGGCGTAGCAAATTGCCATGAACGCCTATGGTTCCGGGTACCAGCTCGTCATCAAAGAAATGGCGCAGATTGCCAGATGCAGGCTGCCAGCGCACATGACGTACCTGCCGCGTCTGTGTGTTGCCATTGGCATCGCGGTAGGTCTCGGTGGTGTAGTAATAAAAGCCTGCGTCGGCCCACCAGTCGGCGCTGACATGGGCGTCAAATGTCCAGTAGGGCAGGTAGACGCCGTGCAGCGTATCGGTCAGCGCTGCGTGTTTGAGTTTGCTGGGTGCAAACCAGCGCGATCCATACCACTGGCGGATTCTGTCGCGGATCTGCCCATCGCTGATTTTGAAAGGCAGGATGCTTTGCGGCGTGATGGCGTCATTACGCTCTTCATGCGCCACGATGGATGGAGAGCCGCAAAATTCGCAGCGTTGTGCGGTGCGCCCATCCACAAACACCGAGATGGCGCGGCAGTTCTGGCATTGCACCTCAAAGCGTTGCCCGCCCCAACCACGGCCGGAATCCGGATTGCGCAGCGCCTCGGCCAGATCCTGCTCAACAATGGACTGGCCCAGCTCCTCACGCACCTCTTCGCTCCACGGCACCACCGTGCCGCAATATGGGCATTTGAGCGATTGCGCCTTGGCGTTCCACTCCAGATTGGCACCACACTCCGGGCAAGGGTGCTTGCGCACCATGGAGGGGCGAGGGGCGTCAGGTACGGCAGTATAGGAAGAAGTCGAGGTCGTATCAGTCACGGCATGCAGTCAAACAAGGTGCTCTAGCAACGCAAGTCGCGGCCCAGTGTGCTGGAGGCTCCAGGCGAAAATGGCTGGGCAGTGACTTGCACTGGCCTTGTTTAGCCTCGCAAGAATTCATTGAGTGCTGCTTGTGCAATACGCCAGTTCGCACCAATCTTGCGGCCTTTGAGGTTGCCGGCCTCAAGTTCAGCCATGACATCCGTCACGTTTACGCCGAGCAATTGGGCAGCCTGCTCGGGGGTGTAGACCTGAAGCCCGGTAGTGGCAGGTACGGCAGGAGCCTGTGCTGCCTGTGCTGCGGCTGGTGAGAATGCGTCATTAGCCACTTGAGCGCCAAAGCCGGCTTGGCCAGCACCAGGTTGCTGCATCTGTTTCATCATCTCTTGGGCCATGCCAAAACCCATGGCCATGGTGGCTGGCATGGTGGCAGCGGCGGCACCTTCACCACCGTTGACCATGGCCTGGCCCATCTGATATTTCACATAGTCGTTGAGATTGCCGATGGCGCTCATGCTGGAGCGCTTGTCGATGGCCTCTTCCACCTCAGGCGGTACGGAGACGTTTTCCAGCACAAAGGTGGTCACCTCAATGCCGTACTTCTCGACCATGGCAGGGTTGATGATTTGCACCAGGGCGCTGCCTAGATCGCTGTAGCGCGTGGCCACATCGAGAACAGGGACTTGGGCCTTGGCCAGCGCTTCGGTAAAAACACTGACAATGCGCGAACGCATGGTGTCGGCAAACTCGTCAATGCGGAAGTTCTGGTCGGTGCCGGCTACTTCCTTGAGGAATTTGGCGGGCTCCACAATGCGGAAGTCATAGGAACCAAAGGCGCGGATGCGCACAACGCCAAAGTCCTTGTCGCGCATGAGGACCGGGTTGGATGTGCCCCATTTGTTGCCCGTGAACAAACGTGTGTTGATGTAGTAAACATCACACTTGAAGGGCGACTGAAAACCATACTTCCAGCCAAGGATGGTGGAGAGGACGGGAACGTTCTCTGTCGTCAGCGTGTGCTTGCCGGGGCCAAACAGGTCGGCGTACTGGCCAGCGGCCACAAATTGCACCTGCTGCGACTCACGCACAATGAGCTGCGCACCGTTTTTGATTTCCTTGTCGTCGTCAGGCCAACGGTAAGACAGGGTGTCGCGCGAGTCATCGGTCCACTCGATAACTTCAATCAGCTGGTTCTTGATGATGTTGAACAGGTTCATGCCAATCCTCGCAAGCAGGTCAGAAGAAAAAGTTGTGCTGCATTTTAGGGCGCGACGCTGCAGGACGAGCATTGTGCAATCATCAAAAAAAGTAGCTATCCATGCTTGTTGCACAAAGGGTTTAAATTTTTCCAGATCAAAAATCCTTTACTTGATGCGAGATATACGCTCTATTTTTTGAAAGAATTTGCGAAGACCTTCACAGACACAAAATGCTGTGATCGCCAATGTGCAAGCCAGAGGCCTAAAATCACTCTTTTGCGCCTGCGAGCGAGGCAACTGCTTGTGCCCGCTGCTTGTGCATCTCTTATAACGATTGCGCTGGCGCTTGAGCGCCAGCCCACCAGCCCAATTCAGACAGCATGCTGACTTTCCAACAAATCATTCTGAAACTGCAGTCCTACTGGGCCGACCATGGCTGCGCACTGCTCCAGCCCTATGACATGGAAGTGGGCGCAGGTACTTCGCACACAGCCACCTTTTTGCGCGCCATCGGGCCTGAGCCATGGAAGGCCGCGTATGTTCAGCCCAGCCGTCGTCCCAAGGATGGCCGCTACGGTGAGAATCCCAACCGCCTGCAGCACTATTACCAGTTTCAGGTAGTGCTCAAACCCGCGCCCGACAACATCCTGGAGTTGTATCTGGGCTCGCTGGAGGCGCTGGGCTTTGACTTGAAGAAAAACGATATCCGCTTTGTGGAAGACGACTGGGAAAACCCCACCTTGGGCGCGTGGGGCCTGGGCTGGGAAGTGTGGCTCAATGGCATGGAGGTGACCCAGTTCACCTACTTCCAGCAAGTGGCTGGTATTGACTGCAAGCCTGCGACGGGCGAGATCACTTACGGTCTGGAACGTTTGGCCATGTACCTGCAGGGCAAGGAATCGGTGTACGACTTGGTCTACACCGACGGGCTCACTTATGGCGATGTGTTCCACCAAAACGAAGTGGAGCAGTCCACTTACAACTTCGAGCATTCGAATGTGGACTTCCTGTTTGATGCATTCAATGCGCACGAGGGCACAGCCAACAAGTTGATGCAAGCCCAACTGGCGCTGCCTGCTTATGAGCAAGTGCTCAAGGCTGCGCATACATTTAATCTGCTGGATGCACGCGGAGCTATCTCGGTGACAGAACGTGCAGCCTATATTGGCCGCATTCGCAACCTGGCCCGTGCCGTAGGTAAGAGCTATCTGGACAGCCGTGCACGTTTGGGTTTCCCCATGGCCCCAAAGGCCCATGCGGACGAAGTGCTGGCCGAGCTGGCCAAGGCCGCAGAGCAACAAGCCAAGAAGGCCGCCTAAGCGGTTGTAGACCACATATTCAAGAAATCTGCTGCCAGTGCTTGACTGACAAGTTCTGGCGGCGACCCAAATACTATGAACGCATCGAATCTTCTGGTTGAACTGTTTGTTGAAGAGCTACCACCCAAGGCTTTGAAAAAGCTGGGTGACGCTTTTGCTGGCGTGCTGTTTGACCAGCTCAAGGCGCAAGGGCTGTTGGCATCGACGGAATCGCGTCTGACGGCTTATGCATCCCCCCGACGTTTGGCTGCACACATTACGGAAGTACTTCCCCAGGCAGAGGACAAGGCCGTATCGCAAAAGCTCATGCCCGTTTCTGTGGGCCTGGATGCTGAAGGCAAGGCCACGCCCGCATTGATCAAGAAGCTGGCTGCGCTGGGCGCAGATGCATCTGCGGTGACGGGCTTGCTGCGCCAGGGTGGAGGCAAGGCCGAAGCACTCTTTTATGCCTCGACAGTCAAAGGCGTGCAACTGACGGATGGCGTGCAAAAGGCACTGGATGAAGCTTTGGCCAAGCTGCCGATTCCCAAGGTCATGCGCTATCAGTTGCAAGACGGCTGGAGCAGCGTGCACTTTGTACGCCCAGCCCATGGTCTGGTGGTGATGCACGGCACTCAGGTGCTGATTGGTGTGAAGGCGCTGGGGCTTACGGCAGGGCCTGCAACCCATGGCCACCGCTTTGAAGCGACGGTTGAGCCTGTGGTGATCCGCAACGCGGACAGCTATGCCGAACAGCTGCGCGAAGAAGGTGCAGTGATCGCCAGCTTTTCAGAGCGCCGTGCGGACATTGTGCGCCAGTTGCAGGCGGCTGCCGAGCGTGTCGGCGGAGGTGTGCGCCCCATTGAAGATGAGGCTTTGCTGGACGAGGTGACGGCGCTGGTCGAGCGCCCCAATGTGCTGATCTGCGAATTCGAAAAAGAATTCCTGAACGTGCCACAGGAGTGCCTGATTCTGACCATGAAGGCCAATCAGAAATACTTTCCGCTGTTGGACGCACAAGGCAAGCTGACCAACCAGTTCCTGATCGTCAGCAACATCCAGCCGCAAGATGCGTCTGCTGTTATTGGCGGCAATGAGCGTGTGGTGCGCCCGCGTCTGGCAGACGCCAAGTTCTTCTTTGATCAAGACCGCAAGAAAACCCTGGAAAGCCGTGTCGAAGGACTGGGCAAAGTGGTCTATCACAACAAGCTGGGCACGCAAGGCGAGCGCGTGGAGCGCGTGCGAGCGATTGCCAAAACCATTGCGCAGCAACTGGGCGGCGATCAACTGGTTCAGCAGGCTGATCAGGCCGCCATGCTGGCCAAGACGGACTTGGTGACAGACATGGTGGGTGAATTCCCCGAGCTGCAAGGCACCATGGGGCGTTATTACGCCCTGAACGATGGCTTGGACATGGCCGTGGCTGATGCCATTGAAGACCACTACAAACCCCGTTTTGCCGGTGATGATTTGCCCCGTGGAGATGCGGGCGTGGTCGTTGCCTTGGCCGACAAGCTGGAAACGCTGGTCGGCATGTTCGGTATAGGCAACCTTCCCACCGGTGACCGTGACCCCTTTGCTTTGCGTCGCCACGCGCTGGGTGTGATTCGCATGCTGGTGGAAAAGGACTTGACGCTGGACTTGCACGCTTTGCTCAAGAGCGCAGTTCCTGCGTTTGGCGACAAGATTCAAGACGCCACAGTACAACTGGAAGACTTCTTTTTCGACCGTCTGTCAGTTAGCCTGCGCGAGCAAGGCTATACCGCGCAAGAGGTGGAGTCTGTGCTGGCATTGCGTCCCCAGCGCTTGGCTGACGTGCACAAGCGCCTGGAGGCAGTGCGCGCCTTTGCAGCCTTACCGGAAGCACCAGCGTTGGCCGCAGCCAACAAGCGTGTGGGTAACATCCTCAAAAAGGCGGAAACTGCTGTGCAGGCGCAGGTCAACGAAGCGTTGTTGACCGAGCAAGCCGAGAAGGATCTGTACGCTGCCTTGCAGTTGGTTGGGCCCAAAGCACAGCAACAGTTTGCGACAGGTGATTACACCGCGAGCTTGCAAACATTGGCAGCATTGCGCGCTACGGTAGATGCTTTCTTTGAGCATGTCATGGTCAATGCGGAAGACGCGGCACTCAAGGAGAACCGCCTGGGCTTGTTAGCTACGCTGCACGAAGCCATGAATCGGGTGGCTGATCTGGCGAAGTTGGCTGCCTAAGCGTTTTTTCGTAAAAAAAGGAGATGCTTTGGGTATGCATCTCCTTTTTTTTGAATTCTTCAATAACGAAAATCTTTGATTGAGAGATTGTTGTTATTTACCTGAATTGAGGACTGAAATTGGTCATTAATCAAATATTTCAGTACTTTATCTCCAAAGCAGTTCCGGGTGTTATTAATTTTTCTGCAATTGCACTATATACAAGAATTCTTACGCCTCATGATTATGGAATTTACTCCATTGCGCTAATAACATCAAGTTTTTTGGCACTGGTGTTTTTTCAATGGGTTCAGCTTTCCTTACTTCGGTTTTATACTGAAAATGCTCATCAGAAAGATGAATTTATTAGAACAATTTTTTATTGCTTTTTAATATCGGCGATACCATTATTATTTGCTGCGCCAGTAATTTATATATTTGTTCCATCGCTCAATTCGTGGACGCTATTGGTGCTGATTTTTGCACTGGCGCTGTCCCAAGCTTGGTTTGATCTCATGTCCGAGATTGCTCGCATAAATCTCAAGCCCATGCGTTATGGCGCTATGGCTTTTATGCGTTCTGTGCTGAGCCTGTCTGTAGGTGGCTTGATTGCTGTCATGGGAGGGCACTACTATGGGCCACTGTCCGGGCTTCTTATGGGCTCCTTTGCGGCGGCGTTGATTTTCGGGGGGCAGTACATGCGAGGGCGTTTGAATATATGGACAGGTTCGCGTATGGATATTGCCTCCTATCTGCACTACGGACTTCCGCTTACATTGACTTTTGCATTGGCTATGGTGATTGCAGGAACCGATAGGCTGATGATCAGCAGTCTCATGAACGAGGCTGAAGCAGGAAGCTATGCAGCCAGCTTTGACTTCATCTGGCAGTTGATTACTCTTGCAATGGTTGTCATTAATTTAGCTGTTTACCCTCTTACACTCAATGCTTATGCAAAGCATGGCGATGCCGGTGCTTTGACCCAACTAGCCCGTAATGTGCCATTGCTGTTGGCTATCTCTTTGCCATTGGCATGCGCCCTTGGTGTACTGGCTCCTCAGTGGACAGAGCTGGTGCTTGGTATTGAATTCAGAGATGCGGGCCGTACTATTGCTCCGTGGATTGCCGTCGCTGCAGTCCTGGCAGGAATTCGGGCGTATCACTTTGATCTGGCTTTCCAGATAAAGGCACGTACCAAATATCAGGTGTTGATTGTAGGTATGACTGCAATCTTGAATATTAGTTTGAATTTTTGGCTTATTCCAATCTATGGAGTTATTGGCTCGGCTTATGCCACAGTGATTGCATATGCATTTTCATTGTTCTTGAGTGCAAAAATGGGTGGAAATTTCTTGAAGATACCTTTTTTCAATAAAGAAACAGTACAAGTACTGCTGGCAAACCTTATATTTTTCATGCTTTTGCTTGCCTGTGCAAATTTAAGTGGATACTTGTTTTATGTTGCATCAGTTGTGAGTGGCTTGCTGTACTTTCTGGCTTTGATAACAATGAACTTCATGGGTAGCAGAACCCATCTATGTAAAAAGGTGAGTTATGCGAAAGACGTCTGAAAAAATAGCTTTATTTGTACCCTCATTAGGTTGCGGTGGAGCAGAACGCGTCATGGTTTTGCTGGCAAATGGTTTAGCGGAAGAAGGGTTTGAAGTTGATTTTATTGTTGTTAACTCAGATGGGGTGAACTCATCTTCTTTGTCGGAAAAGGTGAATTTGATTAATTTTGAGAAATCACGTGTAATCAAATCTCTTCCAATATTTATTAAATATCTTAAACAAGAAAACCCGAGAGTTTTAATTTCAGCTTTGGATTATGCAAATGTCATTGCATTGCTTGCAAGGAAAATTTCAAGATCTACAACAAAAATAATTGTTACTGAGCATAGCACTTTGTCGGCTGCAAACCAAAAAGATTTTAATTTGCGAACTTGGATATTACATTTTCTTATGAAATTGACATATCCTGGGGCAGATCAGGTTCTCGCAGTATCGCAGGGCGTTGCAGATGACTTGGCAGATGTTTTGAGTTTGGATAGGTCAAAAGTTGGAGTGGCTTATAACCCTGTGGTAACTGATGAGCTAAAAGAATTATCAGCAGAGAAGGCGCAGTGGCCTTGGGAGAGATATGAGGGGAGTCCATTTGTTTTAGCGACTGGTCGACTGGTCGCGGCAAAGGATTTTTCAAACTTGTTAAATGCGTTTGAAATACTAAAAAAGAAAATACCAGCTAAGCTCGTTATCCTCGGGGAAGGGGAAGAGCGCGGGTTGCTGGAAGACATAATTACTCAAAAGGCATTGACGAAGGATGTTGTACTGCAAGGCTTTGTTAAAAACCCATATGCATGGATGGCATCGGCCGATCTTTTTGTGATGTCTTCTCGATGGGAGGGCCTTCCTACCGCTTTGATAGAAGCGATGGCATGTGGAGTGCCTGTTATCAGCACGGATTGTCCTAGCGGACCAAAGGAAATCCTCGAAGATGGTAAATGGGGAAAGCTGGTCCCGGTTGGAAACAGTGCAGCCTTAGCGGAGGCTATGGAAGCTGCAATATTAAATCCTGAAAAAATACTAGTAGAAAAAAGGGCTCAAAATTTTAGTGTCAGAAATTCTGTTTTGAGATACATTGAGTTTGTTAATAAATTATAAAAAGCATAAAATGATGAAATTAAATATTAATAGATTCTATGACTTTTTGATTTTATCATTGTTTATTGTTTTTATGATGTCTATTCCTTGGGTGGATGTCTACGAGTCGATATATTCCGTTCCCTATGAGGATCGTAGCGTTTATCTTAAATATTTCCTTTTTGAGGAAAGTGTTCTTGATTATGTTGTTTTCTCAGGGGTAAAAGACTACTTTATACATGAATTTCTTTGGCATTATTTGATTGGCCACTTGTTGAGGTTGAATTTTGAAATTGAGTTTATATTTTATTTTATTTCATTCTTCTCACTATTGAGCGCAGCATTTTTTATTTTGAGGTTTGGCAAACCCTGGATGTTGTTGTTGTTGATAAATCCTCTTTTAATTGATTTTTATTTTTCTCAACTCAGATCTGCTTTGGCCGTTTCATTGCTTATGTATGCGTATCTGGCCAAAGATAGATTTAAAATAATTTCTCTATTTTTGGTGTTTTTTGCGATGATGGTTCATACGGCATCATTTTTGTTTGTTATTTTTTATTTGTTTTTGCTTTTTATGAATAGAATTGTATTGTTTTTTAATCTGTCTAAAATTTATTATTTCATGGCATTGCTAATTTTTGGTGCAATAGTTTCTCTGGCATTAGGTCCTTTGAGGGAATGGATTTTGATGCTTATAGGAGATCGTCGGGCTGAATATCCAGATATGCAAAGCTCTTTTTTGTATTCTACTTTTTGGATTATTTTTCTTTTTTGGATGATTTTGAATTATAAATATTTGATGGATGATGTGATTAATGCGTATGTTTTTATTATTTTGTCTGTGGTGGCATTTAATACATTGCATGGCGGATACTCAACACGTTTTTTGGCTGCAGCATTTCCTTTGATCGTATTAAGTGTATTTAATTTTAAAGGACTTTGGAAAATATCCATCGTAACTTTGTTTTTTTTCTATATATGTGCGCAGTGGTTGTTTTGGCTGAGGTTCTTATAAAATGTTAATTCTCCATGTGATTACAAGTCTTGAAGATGGCGGTGCGGAAGCAGTGCTATTCCGTTTGTGCACCGCAGACAATACGCACACACATAGCGTTATATCGTTGATGAATCTGGGTAAGTATGGCCCTTTGCTGGAGGCAAGGGGCGTTAAAGTCCATACACTGGATATGCCTGCGGGGCGCTTGACCCTTCAAGGTCTTAAACGCATGTGGAAATTGCTGCGCGAAGCTAAAAAAGAGTATGAACAAAAAGATTTGGCTATTCAGACCTGGATGTACCATAGTGACTTGGTTGGTGGAGTAGTCGCCAGGGTTTCTGGTATCAGGAATATTGTCTGGGGGATCCATCACAGTATCCTGGAAAAGGGGAAAACCAAGGCATCGACGAGATTGATCGCCAAAATCAATGCTGTGCTCTCCCATTGGGTTCCTGAAATCATTGTCTGTTGCGCAGAAAAATCTCGAGCTATTCACGAAGAGATAGGTTTCTCTTCGCGCAAAATGAAAGTCATCCCTAACGGCTATGACCTTCAGAAGTTTGCTCCAGCCCCCGTTGAAGCAAAGCATTTGAGGCAACAGTGGGGAATTGCCGAAAACATGCTTTTGTTGGGCATGGTAGGGCGCTTTGATCCGCAAAAGGACCACGACAACCTGTTTAAGGCATTGGCGCTTTTGAAGAAGCAGGGCTTGGAGTTTCGGTGTGTGCTGGTGGGAAGAGGCATGGGCGATGCCAATCAGGAGATCAGGAGTCTGTTGCAGCACCATGACCTGGAAGAGCGCATGCTCTTGTTGGGACAACGCAATGACATCCCTGCAGTGATGAGTGCACTGGACCTGCATGTGCTCTCCAGTTCTGCTGAAGCCTTTCCCAATGTGATCGCTGAAGCCATGGCTTGCGAGACACTTTGCGTGACTACGGATGTAGGTGATGCCGCTTTGATGGTGGGGGGTACAGGCTGGGTGGTTCCGCCAAGCAATCCGAAGGCCTTAGCAGATGGTATTCAAGACGCTGTGTCTGCCATGGCGCAGACCGAAGCCTGGCTCATGAGAAAGGCTGCCGCCAGAGCCCATGTGTCAAAAAAATTCAGTTTGGATCGTATGCTTGCATCCTACGGTGATGCATGGGAAGGTCGCGTGTGAAATTAGTTTTGCTTGGTACGGTTGCTGCCAGTGTGTTTAACTTTCGCACGGCGCTCATCAGGGAGCTGGTAGCGAGAAATCACACGGTATATGTCTTCTGCGTGGACTTTGATGATGCTTCTCGCAAAAGGGTGGTAGAGCTTGGAGGCATACCTGTGGACTACTCACTAAGTAGGGCAGGGATTAATCCATTCAGAGATATCTCCGACACTTGGAAGTTGTACAAAAAATTGAAAAATATAGCCCCCGATGTGGTGCTTTCCTATTTTGTTAAACCGGTCATATTTGGATCCATTGCCGCAAGAATGGCTGGTGTTTCTCGCAATATCGGCATGTTGGAAGGCCTTGGCTATGTTTTCACCGATCTTCCGACAGGGTTGACGCGCAAGCAAAAAGTTCTGCGCAGGGTGCAATTATTTCTTTATCGTCTTGCCTTTCCGGGGCTGGATCACCTTATTTTCCTGAATCCAGATGACGTCACCGACTTATTGAAGAACAATGGGCTAAGGGTCAAGAAGGTCAGCATTCTCGGTGGAGTCGGTGTAGATCTAGAAAAGTACACACGGATCCCAGTGGATTCCAAAAAATCACCCTGCTTCATTTTTGTAGGCAGACTTTTGGCGGAAAAGGGCATCAATGAATATGTGGCCGCCGCTAAAAAGGTGAAGAACTTGTATCCGCACGCGCGCTTTGTAGTTCTGGGGGGGATGGACGAGGAAAACCCGGGCGGGCTTTCACGCCAGGAGCTTGATGAGTTGATTGCTTCGGGTGTCGTTGAATACCCGGGGCATGTCAGCAGCGTCGTTCAGTGGTTGGCGGATAGCAGCGTCTTTGTGCTGCCATCCTATCGTGAAGGGGTTCCGTGCAGCACGCAGGAGGCAATGGCGGTGGGGCGCGCAGTGATAACTACCGATGTTCCTGGCTGCAGAGAAACTGTCATTGATGGCATCAATGGGTTTCTGGTCCCGCCTTGGAATGCAGATGTATTGGCAGAGAAAATTATCTTTTTGATAAAAAATCCCACCATGGTAGTCAGGATGGGAGAGCAGAGTCGGCGTATTGCACAAGAGCGGTTCGATGCCAGGAAAGTTAACGATCGCCTGATCCAAATACTGCTTGATTAGTCACGGTGTGACGGTACCCAGTGGAAGAAAGCCAGCTTGCTGTAAAACGCCAAATAACAGAGCACACTGATGAAAAAGCTACCGACGGCCAACCACTTGTTCTGATAGGTAAAGATCGCTAAAACACAAGGAACAGCCGCATATACCCACAGAAAAGGCGAGGTGAGTCCATTTTGTATGGGTTTGGAAAACCTGGAGAACACCTTTTTAGCCCAGCGCTTGTTGGCCAGCATATGCAAATGCACGCCATCGGGCTGGCTGGGGTGGTAGCCTTCGCGCATTGTTTTTCTTATAAAGCTGAAACCCACCTCGATAATGGGGTAGGAGCAGATCAGCAGGCTGGTCCAGGGTGAAACAGCTGCATTGCGCTCTGGAAGCAGGACGGCAATCCAGGCGAGCATAAAACCCAGGAAATAGGCGCCACCATCACCGAGAAAGATTTTCCCGGAAGGCCAGTTGACGATGAAGAACCCTGCCACTGCACCTGCAATGATAAGGCAGGTAAATGCCAGGGGAATATCTCCAACCTGGCGTGCAATAAAGCCAAAGGCAGCCAGCATGATGATGGCCGTGCCAGCCGTCAGACCGTTGAAACCGTCGATGATGTTAATGGCATTGGCCACGCCACCCACAGCAAAAGCGGTGAATACGACGGAAATAAGGGTAAAACTCAAAAGCCAGTCGATGCCCCAGATATCAACATGGGTCAAAGAAGTGCCAGTAATTCCCCAGCCGAGCACGCCAGAGGCCATGGTTGCGAGCAGCCGAGTTTTGACGGAAACCTTTTTAGTTACGTCTTCAAGCAGTCCAAAAAGAAATGCAGGCATCCCGGCTAGCAAGATGGTGTTCAAAATGGCACGCTTTTCAGCGGCAGCTACGCCATGGCTGGATGCGAAAAAGCCGGCTAGAACACCCGCAACGATGCCAATACCAGCAATACGAGGCGTAGGAGCTGTATGGAACTTTTGCAAACCTGTCGTTGTGTCAGTGGTGAAGGCGCCATGCCACCTCTTGGTCAGAACCAGGACCAGGCAGGTAAGGAAGGAAGTCACGAAAGCCATGAACGCGTCGAACCTGACGAGTTCTTGAAGTGGCACTGTAGTGGGGAACATATATATGTGCTGTTTTCTAGGTATGCACTTGAACCACATCCGCTGCGGCACAATGCAGGGATTGTTTTACCCCATTGTCCCACTAAGAGCTGACAGACAAAGATGACAACCCTCTCTCACATCACCCCCCGCGACAAAGCTGAAATCCTCGCTCAGGCGCTTCCCTACATTCGCAAGTTCCATGGTAAGACCATGGTCATCAAGTATGGCGGCAATGCCATGACTGATCCTGCGCTGCAGGCAGACTTTGCGGAAGATGTGGTGCTGTTGAAGCTGGTGGGTATCAATCCGGTGGTGGTGCATGGCGGGGGGCCGCAGATTGAGACTGCTTTGAACCGACTGGGCAAGAAGGGCGAGTTTATTCAGGGCATGCGTGTGACCGACGAAGAAACCATGGAAGTGGTGGAGTGGGTGCTGGCTGGTGAAGTGCAGCAAGACATCGTGGGCCTGATTCACCAAGCAGGAGGCAAGGCTGTTGGTTTGACGGGGCGTGATGGCGGTTTGATTCGCGCCAAGAAGCTGAAGATGGTGGACAACAAGAACCCTGCCATCGAGCATGATGTGGGGCAGGTGGGTGACATTGTGGCCATTGACCCCAGTGTTGTTAAAGCGCTGCAAGATGATGCCTTCATTCCTGTCATTAGCCCCATCGGCTTTGGCGAGGAGAACGAGAGCTACAACATCAATGCAGATGTGGTGGCCAGCAAGTTGGCCACCGTGCTGCAGGCCGAGAAACTGGTGCTGTTGACCAATACGCCCGGTGTGCTGGACAAGGGTGGTAGCTTGTTGACTGATCTGACAGCGCGCGAGATTGACGGCCTGTTTGCTGATGGCACCATTTCGGGCGGCATGCTGCCCAAGATTTCAGGCGCTTTGGATGCAGCAAAGGCCGGGGTGAATGCGGTGCATATCATCGATGGGCGTGTGCCGCATGCGATGCTGCTGGAAATTCTGACCGATCAAGCCTACGGAACCATGATCCGTAGTCATTAAAGAAAAACGCTGAGCGTCACCAGACCTCAGCGTTTTTTTATGTCGCAGCTTTCTGGGCATAGGTATCGAGTGGCAAAAATTTACTAATATCTCCCGATAGATAAACAAGAGGCAGTTTCGTGCGCATGCTGCATGCATCTCAAGCAGGTGATTCATGTGGCAAGGCAGAGGAACACAAGGGGGCGTGAGATGCGGCTTTTGCTGGTTGAAGATGATTTGATGGTGGCCAGTGGCATGAAGCTCGGGTTGAGCGATGCGGGTTATGCCGTTGACTGGGTGAGTAGTGCAGAGCGGGCATTGGATGTGTTGGCTCAGGAGTCGTTTGATATTGCAATTTTGGACATTGGCTTGTCCGGTATGGACGGGCTCGAGCTGCTCAGTCGCATGCGCGGGAAAACCATGCCTTGTGCTGGTATGCCTGTGCTCATGCTCACTGCGCGAGATGGCTTGCACGACCGCGTGCGTGGGTTGGATCTTGGAGCTGACGACTATATGGTCAAGCCCTATGAGCTACCTGAGCTTCTGGCACGCTTGCGTGCATTACTGCGGCGCTCACAAGCAGCCAACAGTGCACTGCTGAGTTTTGGTCCTCTGGCGGTGGATACGGCGGCACGAAGCGCAGGTGTGTGGACAGGGGGGCAGGAAGGCCTTGGCGAATTGCAAAACATTGACCTGGGCCCGCGAGAGTGGACAGTACTGGAGTATTTGCTTGTTCATGCCCCGAAACCCGCAAGCAAAGACAAGTTGTTGCAAGCCCTGACGGGCTGGGACAAAGAAATTACGCCCAACGCCGTGGAAGTCTATGTCTCACGCTTGCGCGCCAAGCTGGAGCCTTATGGTGTGGCACTGCGCTCCATTCGAGGCTTTGGCTATCGCCTGGACTTGTTGCATCCTGAGGTGGCTGCTGCCTAGCGGAAGGCACTGGCCAATGTTCGCGGCGACCATCCCTCTATGCTGATACCAGTGTTTGCGCACAAACGCTTGGTGGCTTGGTTGCTGCCCATGGTGCTACCTATCTTGGGCTTGGTGCTGGCGGCAGCATGGCTGGGCTATGGCGTAGCCGCATATTCGGCGCTGCATACCCAGGCGCCATTCAAGCTCGGAAATCTGCTGATGGCTGTATGGCCCGCTTTGCTGGCATTGCTGTTCACGGTGTTTATGGTCTGCCTTGCAGTGGGTAAAACCTTGCTGCCCTGGGCCAGGCTTGCACAAACGGTGCAGACACGCTCTGCCAAAGATTTGCAACCCATTGAGATGGTCGCGGACGCGCCCGCGGAAGTGCTTGCGATGGCTGAAGCAATCAACCGCTTGTTAGTGCGAGCCCAGGCAGAGCGCAATGCGCAGCAGCGTTTCATTGCGGATGCTGCACACCAGTTGCGCACTCCTTTGGCGGCCTTGCAGTCGCAGGTAGAAGCCTGGGCATTGATGGCACATGCTTCTCCTGGAAAAAGCATTCACCTGCTCGCAGAGCAGGTCGATCAGCTACGCAAGGCATCGCGCAGAACTACGCAATTGGCCCATCAGCTGTTGGCGCTGTCTCGTATTGACAGTGGTTTGGGGCAGGGAGAGAGTGCCCAGCGCGTGGATCTGAAGAGTTTGTGTGAGGCGTTGCTTGAGTCTTTTTTATCCAGCGCCCTGGACAAAGGCTTGGATCTCGGGCTGGAGGTCGAAGTGGCCCACGTCTCTGGTCACGAATGGTTGTTGCGTGAATTGATTGGTAACCTTTTGGATAACGCGATCAAATACACGCCGCAGGGCGGGCAAGTGACATTGCGATGTGGTCGGCGGACTACTGATTCAGGCCAGGTGCGCGTGTACGTGGAGGTCGAGGATGATGGCCCAGGCGTGCATGAGGGTGAGTACACACGTTTGACGCAGCGCTTTTACCGCGTACCTGGAGCAGTTGCAGAAGGCACAGGCTTGGGCCTTGCCATTGCAGAAGAAATAGCGCAGGCGCATGGTGCAACTTTACGTTTCAGTTCTGGTGCCGCGCAGCGTGGAATGAGAGTACAACTGGTGTTTGCTGAGTAGCAACTTAGGGCTCTGTGAGTCTGACAAACGGTTACCGCTGTGATTCTGTGTGAGAGAATAAATCGATTTACCTGTTGATTTGCTTGCCATATGTCCGTATCTGAAGTTCTGAGCCCTCTGACCGAAACAGCCGAGACTGTCGTTGCTAACACCATGTTGGAGGAGCAACCCCGTACGCGCAAGCGCCCTAAACCTGGCGAGCGCCGTGAGCAGATTCTTCAGGCACTGGCTGCCATGCTGGAAAAGCCAGGCAGCGATCGCATCACCACTGCAGCTTTGGCTGCGAACTTGTCCGTGAGCGAGGCAGCGCTGTACCGCCACTTCGCCAGCAAGGCCCAAATGTTTGAAGGCTTGATCGACTTTATTGAGCAGTCTGTCTTCAGTTTGGTGCAACAAGTGGCTGGACGCGATGGCGAAGCTTTGGAGTTCACTCCTGAAGATGGTGCACGTCGAGCGGCGCGCATTGTGGCTTTGGTGCTGCAGTTTGGCGAGCGTAATCCTGGGATGGTGCGGGTGCTGGTCGGCGATGCCTTATTGCTCGAGCATGATCGTCTGCAAGCGCGGATGAATCAATTCTTTGACCGTATTGAATCGACACTGCGTCAATGCCTTCGCCCGGCCGCAGGCGCGTTGGGATCTGCAACCCCGACTGTGGATGCCCAAGTGGCTGCCAGCGTGCTGATGTCATTTGTGCAGGGCCGTTTGCAGCGTTTTGTGCGCACGGGTTTCCGTCGCCAGCCAACCGAGCATCTGGATGCCAGCCTGGCCATGATGATCTAAGCACTGTTAGGTGCGACAAACTAAAAGGGTGACAGTGAGTCTGTCACCCTTTTTTTATGGCTTGTGCGTCCGTTGTCTGATGCAGCAAAGAAAAAACTGCAAAGCCAAGGGTTAGCACCTATGCTCAAAGCAAAGGGATGTTTTTACGATAAAAAAAGAACGAACGTTCGTTTTTATTGGTATTGCATGTCTTCTACCCCACATATTTTCCCTGCGGTGCCCACATCGTCTTCACTAACGCGCAAGCCGCGTGGCGTAGCGTCTGGACACCGCGCATCCCCTAAAGGGCAGCAGACCAAGGCACACATCATTGATGTGGCTTTGCAGCTGGCCATGCACAACGGTCTGGAAAGCCTATCGATTGGAGGCTTGGCCGAAGCCACGCAGATGAGCAAATCGGGTGTTTTTGCACACTTTGGCTCGCGTGAAGAGTTGCAGATTTCGGTGATCCGAGAGTATCACCAGCGTTTCGAACAAGAGGTGTTCTACCCAGCCTTGCAATCTCCGCGCGGCTTGCTGCGTCTGCGTGCATTGTTCGATAACTGGATGAAGCGCACAACCATTGAGCTTGATTCGGGTTGCATCTACATCAGCGGTGCGATTGAATTCCAAGACAACATAGGTCCGGTGCGCCAGGCGTTGGTGAACTCCGTAGGCATCTGGCACGCAGCGCTATGCCGCAGCATTGCGCAGTGCAAGGAGTTGGGTGACTTGCAGCAGGATGTGGATGAACACCAGATTCTTTCTGAAATTCACGGTCTGATCCTGGTGCTGCACTATGAAGCTCGCTTTATGCGCAGTCCTGGCGCCATGCAGCGTGCATTGACAGGTTTTGAAAGCATTTTGCAGCGTTACGGCGCTCCACAAATCGCCAAGGCGTAAGCCCGTTCAACATTTTTTGAATTCACCAGGAGACAAACCATGCCCAGCTATAACCCGCCACTGCGCGATATGCAATTTTTGATGCACGAAGTCTTCAAGCTCGAAGATGAATACAAAGCTTTGCCCAAGCACGCCGAGGTGGATGCAGACACCATCAACGCGGTGCTGGAAGAGGCCGGAAAATTTGCAGCCAACGTGGCCTTTCCCTTGAACATCAGCGGTGACGAAGAGGGTTGCCATCACGACAAGACCACCCACGAAGTCACCACGCCCAAAGGCTACAAGGAAGCCTATGCACAGTTCGTGGAAGGCGGCTGGCCTGCACTGTCGTGCGATCCCGCATATGGTGGTCAGGGGCTGCCATTTGCCATCAATTCCGCGCTGTACGAAATGCTCAACAGCGCCAACCAGGCGTGGACCATGTATCCGGGTCTGTCGCACGGAGCTTATGAAGCCCTGCACGCCCATGGCTCCGACGAGCTCAAGGCCAAGTACCTCCCCAAGCTGACCAGCGGCGAATGGACCGGCACCATGTGCCTGACCGAGCCCCACTGCGGGACCGACCTGGGCCTGCTGCGCACCAAGGCAGAACCACAAGCCGACGGCACTTACAAGATCACGGGCAGCAAGATCTTTATTTCTGCAGGGGAGCACGATTTCACTCCCAACATCGTGCATCTGGTCTTGGCGCGCTTGCCCGACGCACCAGCGGGTTCCAAAGGCATCAGTCTGTTTGTCGTGCCAAAGTACAAAGTGCATGCCGACGGCTCGCTGGGTGAGCGCAATGGCATCTACTGCGGCGGCCTGGAGCACAAGATGGGCATCAAATCCAATGCGACCGCCCAGATCGTGATGGAAGATGCCGTTGGTGAAATGGTGGGGCTGCCCAACAAGGGCTTGCAAGCCATGTTCGTGATGATGAATGCAGCGCGCCTGGGGGTGGGCAACCAGTCGCTGGGTCTGACAGAAGTGGCGTACCAAAACGCGCTGGCCTACGCCAAAGACCGCCTGCAAATGCGCAGCCTGTCGGGCGTCAAGGCCAAAGATAAGCCCGCTGACCCCATCATCGTGCACCCTGACGTACGCCGCATGCTGCTCACTGCCAAGGCTTACGCTGAAGGCGGGCGTGCACTGTCCACATTCTGTGCGCTGTTGATTGACAAGGAGTTGAACCATCCGGATGAGAAGGTGCGAAAAGACAGCGCGGATCTTGTGGCGCTGCTGACACCTATCGTCAAGGCCTTCCTGACCGACAACGGCTGGATTTCCACCACCGCCTGCCAGCAGGTGTTCGGTGGGCATGGCTTTATCAAAGAGTGGGGCATGGAGCAGTTTGTGCGCGACAACCGCATCAACATGATCTATGAAGGCACCAACGGCGTGCAGGCGCTGGATCTGCTGGGTCGCAAGGTGCTGGGTAACCAGGGAGCAACACTCAAGAAGTTTGGCAAGCTGGTGGCACAGCTGGTGGAGGAGGAAGGCGTCAATGAAAAGATGGCCGAGTTCATCAACCCCATTGCCATGCTTGGTGACCAGATGACCAAGTTCACCACCGAAATCGGTTTCAAGGGCATGCAAAACCCTGATGAAGTGGGTGCCGCATCGGTGGACTATTTGCGTGTGGCAGGTCACCTGGTGTTTGGCTATTTGTTTGCACGCATGGCGCAGGTGGCGCTGCGGGCGATTGCTGGAGGCAATGCTGATCCGTTCTATGTCGGCAAGCTGCAGACCGCACGCTTTTACTTTGCCAAGCTATTCCCTGAAACTGTCACGCTGATGCGTACGGCCCGTGCGGGTAGCAAGGTGCTGATGGACAGCGATGCAGCATTGAGTTGAGTCACTGCTAGCGCGCGTATTTCCTTCCATGTGAAAGTCTTGATAAGGAGGTCCTCATGAACAAAACGCTGGCAGCTCTGGTTTTCGTCGCTTTCTCTGTACCTGCCATGGCGCAGATGTCGCCTATCGGTTTGTGGAAAAGTGTGGATGAAAAGACCGGGGCACCCAAGTCGGAAGTGCGCATCACTGACAACAGTGGTGTGCTCTCCGGAAAAGTAGAGCGAGTGTTGCGCGAGGGCGCGGATCCTGCTGCTGTCTGCGACAAGTGTGTCGATGACCGCAAGGGGCAACCTATTGTGGGCCTTGAGATCATTCGTGGCGCCAAACAGACTGAAGGCAAGGAGATCTGGGAAGGCGGCAAGATTCTTGATCCTGAAAATGGCAAGACCTACACACTACGCCTGACCCCTGTCGAGGGTGGAAGCAAGCTGGATGTACGCGGCTCCATTGGTCCTTTCGGGCGTACCCAGACATGGGTGCGCGTGCAGTAAGGGCCAGCCTCAAGAAGAACAACGCTGCTCCAGTCTGCATGGCTTCATCCTGGTGGGGAGCCATGCAGCACGTGGACGGCATTCATGGAACATACTCTCATGTCCCGATTCAATGTGAAGAAAGTCGCCGTATTGGGCGCAGGCGTGATGGGTGCGCAAATTGCTGCGCACTTGGTGAACGTCAAAGTACCGGTCATCTTGTTTGACCTGCCAGCCAAAGAAGGCTCCAAAAGCGCGATTGCCGAGAAGGCCATTGCCAACCTGAAGAAGCTCAAGCCTTCGCCTATCGGTGTGGCAGAGGATGCAGACCTGATTCAGCCCGCCAACTATGAAGAGCACCTCAAGTTGCTCAAACAATGCGATTTGGTGATCGAGGCGATTGCCGAGCGCATGGACTGGAAGCTGGATCTGTACACCAAGATCGCCCCCTTTGTCGCCAAGCATGCGCTGGTGGCATCGAATACCTCGGGTCTGTCCATCACCAAGCTCTCCGAAGCCCTGCCGGACGCGATCAAGCCCCGGTTCTGCGGTATTCACTTCTTCAATCCACCTCGCTATATGCCGCTGGTGGAGTTGATCAATACTCCCACAACCAACCCCGAAGTGCTGGACCAGCTGGAAGCCTTTGTCACCAGCGGTCTGGGCAAAGGCGTGGTGCGCGCCAAGGACACTCCCAACTTCATTGCCAACCGTATTGGCATTGCCGGCATGCTGGCCACGATGAAGGAAGTGGAGAATTTCGGTCTGACCTATGACGTGGTGGATGATCTGACCGGCAAAAAGCTGGGCCGTGCGTCGAGCGGTACGTTCCGTACGGCAGACGTGGTGGGTCTGGACACCATGGCTCACGTGATCAAAACGTTGCAAGACACCTTGAGTGCTGAGACAGACCCTTTCTATGACAGTTTTGGCACGCCACCCGTGCTGCAAAAGTTGCTGGAGTTGGGTAATCTGGGACAAAAAACCAAGGCTGGTTTCTACAAAAAAGTCGGTCGTGAAATTTTGCAGTTCGAGCTGGACAGTGAAGACTATGTTCCCGGGGGCCAAAAGGCCGATGAGGTGTATGCGCGCATGCTCAAAAAGCCTGCCGCCGAGCGGCTGAAGCTGCTGCGCAATGCAGAAGGTGCGGCCGGTCAGTTTCTGTGGGCCATCCTGCGCAACAGCTTTCACTACGCCGCCATCCATCTGCAGACCATTGCTGAATCTGCGCGCGATGTGGATCAGGCCATGCGCTGGGGCTTCGGCATGAAGCAAGGTCCTTTCGAGCTCTGGCAGGAAGCGGGCTGGCTGGAAGTGGCGAAGATGGTGCAAGAAGATATCGACGCGGGCAAGGCGCTGTCCAAAGCGCCGCTGCCCCAGTGGGTCTTTGAAGGCCCGGTGGCGCAAGCTGGTGGCGTGCATACGGCGCAAGGCTCATGGAGCCCCTCGCTGGGCAAGTTCGTGCCTCGCCGCGTGCTGCCTGTGTATGAGCGCCAACTCTTCCCCGAGCGACTGCTGGGTGAAACCAATTTGCCTGACTGGAAGACTGCAGGCACCACGCTTTTCGAATCGAAGGCACTGCGTACCTGGACGCTGGATGGCGAGATTCTGATTGCCAGTATCAAGAACAAGATGCATGCCATCAGCCCTGAAGTCATGGAAGGGCTGATGGAAGCTGTTGACACGGCCGAACAGGACTTTCAGGGCATGGTGATCTGGTCGGGTGATGCGCCGTTCAGCGTGGGTGCTGACCTGGAAGCCACCATGCCGGCATTCTTGATTGGTGGCGCAGATGCCATCGACAGCATCGAGGCTGAACTGCAAAACCTGATGATGCGCATCCGTTATGCGCAGGTTCCCGTGGTTGCGGCCATTCACGGCATGGCGCTGGGCGGTGGTTGCGAGCTGGCCGTGTACTCGGCCCGCCGGGTGGCGCATATGGAAAGCTACATCGGGCTGGTGGAAGTGGGTGTGGGCCTAGTCCCAGGTGCTGGTGGACTGACTTATATCGCCCGTCGTGCGGCGGAAAATGCCAGGAGCAGCACAGGCAAAGACATTCTGCCTTTTCTGACCGAGGGCTTTACTGCTGCGGCCATGGCCAAGGTGGGCACTTCTGCCATCGAGTCGCGCAAGCTGGGTTATCTGCTGGACTCGGACATCATCGTGCCCCATAAGGACGAGGTACTGTTCACCGCAATCAATGAAGCCAAATCCATGGCTGCGGGCGGCTGGCGTCCCCCGCTCAAGCGCAGCTTCCCTGTCGCTGGCCGCAGTGGCATTGCCACCATCAAGGCCCAGCTTGTGAACATGCGCGATGGCGGCTTTATCAGCGCCTACGACTTCAAGATTGCAAGCTTGATTGCCGAGATTGTCTGTGGCGGAGAAGTGGATGCCAATTCGCTGGTCACCGAGGAATATCTGATGGCGCTGGAGCGCAAGGCCTTCTGTCACCTGATTGGCCAGCCCAAGACGCACGAGCGGATTTTGGGCATGCTCAACACCGGCAAGCCCGTTCGCAACTGATGAAGCTACTGCGCGTCCTTCATGCCGCGTTGGGCGGTGCTCACCATCCTCACGTACAGCAAGTACGTTGTGGTGGCTGCGCTCCGTCCGCCTTGCCTGAAGGCCGCTCGCGACGCTTTCTCAGTCACGAGCGCAGTGTCTTTCAAACGAATTACTGAAAGATCAAGAAATGAAACAACTACAAGACGCGTACATCGTTGCCGCTACACGCACCCCTATCGGTCGTTCCGGGCGTGGCTATTTCAAGAATACCCGCCCCGATGATCTGCTGGTTGCTTCCATCAAGTCGGCCATGCAGCAAGTGCCCACGCTGGACCCCAAGGCGATCGAGGATGCCATCATTGGCTGCTCCTTCCCCGAGGGCGAGCAAGGCATGAACATGGCGCGTATCGCCGTGGGGCTGGCGTTCAACCACCCCGTGGGCGGGATCACCGTGAACCGCTTTTGTGCATCCGGTATTTCGGCCATCCAGATGGCAGCAGATCGCATCCGTGTGGGCGAGGCGGATGTGCTGATCGCCGGTGGTGCCGAGTCCATGAGCATGGTCCCCATGGGGGGCAACAAGCCTTCGTTCAACCCAGCCATTTTTGAGCGTGATGAAGACGTGGGTATTGCCTATGGCATGGGGTTGACGGCAGAGAAGGTGGCGCAGCAGTGGAAGGTCAGCCGTGAGCAGCAAGATGCCTTCGCGCTGGAGTCACACCTGCGCGCCATCAAGGCGCAGCAGGCTGGCGAGTTCACTGACGAAATCACCCCGATTGAAATCGTGGACCGCATGCCCAATCTGCTCAACGGTGAAGTCATCACCCAGAAGCGCACCGTGAATCTGGACGAGGGGCCACGTCCCGACACCACGCTGGAAGCGCTGGGCAAGCTCAAGCCCGTGTTTGCAGCGCGTGGTTCGGTCACGGCTGGCAACTCCTCGCAGACCAGCGATGGTGCAGGCGCATTGATTCTGGCCAGCGAGAAAGCGGTCAAGCAGTTTGGTCTGACGCCACTCGCACGTTTTGTGAGCTTTGCCGCACGCGGCGTGCCACCCGAAATCATGGGCATTGGCCCTATTGAAGCGATTCCTGCTGCCTTACGCTATGCCGGCATCAACCACCAGGACATTGACTGGTTTGAGCTGAATGAAGCGTTTGCTGCGCAGTCGTTGGCCGTGATGAATACGCTGGGGCTGGATCCAGCCAAGGTCAACCCCATGGGTGGCGCGATTGCCTTGGGCCACCCGCTGGGTGCGACTGGTGCCATCCGCGCAGCCACTGTGGTGCATGCGCTGCGTCGCCACAAGCTCAAGTACGGCATGGTCACCATGTGTGTGGGCACAGGCCAGGGCGCTGCCGGTATTTTCGAGCGCGTCTAAGCCATGGTTGACGCTTCAGCACACCAAGAGGTAGAGGTACGCTGGCAAGCGTCAACACTGGATGTGGGCAGCACCACAGGGTCATTGGCGCTGAGGCATTGTCAGCGCAGCGATCATCTGGTGCATGCGCAGGTGGTTATCGCTGCGGCGGTTGGTGTACCGCAGCGTTTTTACTCCGCGTTTGCGCAGTGGCTGGCAGCCCATGGCTATGCCGTCACCACGTTTGATTACCGTGGGCATGCGGAGTCCTTGCACGGGCCGCTGAGGAAAGCCAAGGCTGATTTGCTGGATTGGGCAGCAGATTGCGCTGCGGTGGCAAGACATCAGCGCTTGCAAATTCCCCATATCCCGCTGTACTGGATCGGGCACAGTGTGGGAGCGCAATTGCCGGGGATGCAGTCCATGCCCATTGACGGGATGTTGGCCATTGCCAGCGGCAGTGGTTATTGGCGTGATAACGCACCTCCCACACGCCGCAAGGTGTTGCTTTGGTGGCACGGCATTGCACCGGTGATGACCAGCCTTTGCGGCTGCTTGCCGGGGAGAAAATGGGGTCTGGTGGGCGATTTGCCAGCAGGCGTGGTGTGGCAGTGGCGTGCGTGGTGCCTGAACCCGGACTATGCTATCGGTGTGGAAGGTGAACCGCTTCGCGCCGCCTATGACACAGCGCGTTATCCCGTGCATGCTTTCTCTGTGGAAGACGATGAGATGATGTCGTGGCGTTCCACAGAATCATTGGTGAACTGGTATAGCAACTGCTCGCAAAGCATTGAGCGATTGCGGGTGCAGGATGCGTCCGGGCGGCGTATAGGACACATTGGTTTTTTCCGTGCCGAGATGGCAGAAACACTATGGCCGCGGGCGCTGGCGGTACTGGAAGGCTGGCGTGCAGAGAATGCCCCTCTGACACCAAAGGGTCACCAATCTGCGGGCCAAGGAACTACATTCAATAAGATGGAGCGTAGGGCCGAGGTTGTACATCAGCAACCCGGACAAGGTGAGCTTTTCTCGGAGATTCCATGATATGAGTGCCCCTCAAGATTCTCACAAGGAAGTGGTGGCGGTTTTTCATCCGCTGGATATTGCATTGCGTATGACACCACAGCATGACGGGAGCATGCAGGTTCAGGCGCCAACCGCCTACTGGAACATGGTAGGCCCCTATGGTGGTATTACTGCCGCGCAAATGCTGCAAGCTGTGTTGCAACACCCTGCGTTGTTGGGGGAGCCCATTTCCATCACCGTGAATTTTGCCGGTCCTGTGGAGGCGGGTGAATCGCGGATTGAGGCCATGCCTATTCGCACCAACCGTTCTACCCAGCATTGGACGGTCGCCATGGGGCAGCGAAGTGCCGAAGGGGAGTTTGTGGTGTCGACCACGGCGACCGTGATCACGGCTGTGCGGCGTGAAACCTTCAGCCAGGACGATTTTGTGCCACCCGCCATGCCAGACCCCGCACGTTGCGAACGATTTGACACGCGTGGCGCCATGGAGTGGCTGCAGCGCTATGACATGCGCGTAGTGCAAGGCGCCATTCCCAAAGTCTGGGATGACAGCGAGCATGAAACGCTCTCGCAATTGTGGGTGCGTGATGAGCCTGCGCGAGCCTTGGACTTTCCTGCGTTGCTTGGGCTGTGCGATGTGTTTTTCCCTCGCATCTGGTTGCGTCGGGCCCGTCGGGTTCCTGCAGGAACCGTCGGGATGACCGTATATTTCCACGCCGGTGCGGAGCAACTGGTGCGCCAAGGTGATCGCCATGTATTGGCGCAAGCCAGCGCACAAGCTTTTCGCAATGGTTACTTTGACCAAACTGCCCAGATTTGGGATGCCGAGGGCAGTTTGCTGGCAACCAGCCATCAAATCGTTTATTACAAAGAGTAAGGCTGCGCAAGCTGGCTTGGCGCTGCGTCGAGTCCAAGGCAGCGCTGTACCCTTGCGCCCCTTTTTTGCAGGAAGACCATGACTGAAACCACCAACCAAGACATCTTGGTGCACACTGAAGATGGTGTGCGTACCGTGACGCTCAATCGCGTAGAAAAGAAGAACTCGATTACCCAAGCCATGTACAGCGCCATGGCTGAAGCATTGACCAGTGCTGTGGACGATGACGCTGTGCGCGTGGTCGTGCTGCAAGGCGATGCCACGGTATTCAGTGCGGGCAATGACATCGGTGACTTTTTGGCGCGCCAAAGCAGCAACGATGGGCTGCCTCAGCAAAGTCCCGTATTCCAGTTTTTGCATGCGCTGGCTGATTTTCCCAAGCCATTGATTGCAGCTGTAGCAGGGCCTGCCGTGGGTATTGGCACGACCATGCTGCTGCACTGCGATCTGGTGTATGCCGGTGACAATGCAGCTTTCTCCATGCCGTTTGTCAATCTGGGCCTGTGTCCTGAGGCCGCATCGAGCTTGTTGCTGCCACGCCTGATGGGGTATCAGCGGGCTGCCGAGGCGCTGTTGTTGGGCGAGCCCTTTATGGCAGAAGCCGCCATGGAAGCTGGCCTGGTCAACCGCGTTGTGCCACCAACCGAGGTCAATGCCGTGGCGCAGGCACAAGCTGCCAAGCTGGCTGCCAAGCCACTGTCTGCGCTGGTGGAGACCAAGCGCTTGATGAAAAGCGGTCAGCGTGCCGAAATCAAGGCACAAATGGTTGAAGAGGGCCAAAGCTTTGGCAGCATGCTGGGCCAACCCGCTGCCCGAGAAGCCTTCACCGCCTTCATGGAAAAGCGCAAACCCGATTTCAGCAAGTGCTGAAATGGGGGCCGAGCTTGTCTCGGTTTGAGCGATAGCGAAGGTTTTGGCTTTCGTTAAAAGCGCAAACCCGATTTCAGCAAGTGCTGAAATGGGGGCCGAGCTTGTCTCGGTTTGAGCGATAGCGAAGGTTTTGGCTTTCGTTAAAAGCGCAAACCCTATTTCAGCAGGTGCTGAAATAGGGGGGCCGAGCTCGCATCGGCCGGGGGATAGCGTTGGACGAAGCCGTGGCTTCACTGCTGTCAGCGCTACAGGTAGCTCTTTGTGGCTGCCTGAGCGGTTTGCTTTGTTCTGGGAAGAGCCATGTCTTCTAAAAAATCCAGCACACCACCACATTTTCAATTTGAGCCTGAATTTATGGCAGCGCTCAAGCATGTGACCGAAGAGTATGTGCCTTTCAACAAAGTACTGGGCCTGAAGCTGCTCAGCGCGAATGCCACCACGGTAACGGCATGCCTGGAGATGCGGCCAGCTCTGGTAGGGCATCCAGCCATCAACCGTATCCATGGTGGTGCCATCAGCGCAGCTTTGGATGGTATTGGAGGGGTTGCCGTGATGTGCGCGATCGGTGCAAAGCATATGGATGAGCCTGTGATGAAGCGTACAGAACGTTTCGGCAAACTAGGTACCATCGACTTGCGCGTGGACTTTATGCGCCCTGGCATCGGTGAGCGCTTTACTATTTGTGCGGAAGTTTTGCGTTTGGGCTCGCGTGTGGCCACAACGCGCATGGAATTCCTGAGTGAAGAAGGCGTAATCCTGGCAGCAGGTATGGCCGCTTACATCACTTCATAGCAAGTGCTGAAAGGCGGCGCACAGAAGCGTTTGGTTACCGAGCCCCTGTTTGCTTAGGCAATAGGTGTGAGCAAAAGTCACAAACGAAGTCTTTGCTTACGCTTGTTGCGAAACGAGGTAAAAGGTATCTGCCGTGATTTTCTAAGCTAAAGCCTTTCTATCTGGAGGATGCATGGCCGTGAACAGTCCATTTTTTACCAAGCGCGAACCGCAGACGTTTTCTACCCGTCCTACCACCCCTGTGGGCGGCATTTCCGGTGGCGCGAGTGCCACGACTACAAGTGAGAGCAACAGTGTGCGTCCTGTGGAGAGCGCTTCCTCTGCTGCTACAGCAGCTCCTGCTACGGAGCAAGGTGGCAGCAAGCTAACTGTTGGCCCCAACATCAAGCTCAAAGGCGTAGAGATTACTGATTGCGATACCTTGGTGGTGGAAGGCACCGTGGAAGCCACCATGGATTCGCGCGTCATCCAGATCGCCCAGCAAGGTGCTTTTCATGGTTCCGCTGAAATTGACATCGCCGAGATCCATGGCGAATTTCAGGGCTCTTTGACTGTGCGCCAAAAGCTGGTGATTCACAGCACAGGCAAAGTCAGTGGCAAGATTCGCTACGGCAAGATAGTGATTGAAGAGGGCGGACAGCTTTCTGGTGAGATTGAAGTGGGTGTGGGGCCTCGCGCTAGTGTCACCGCCAGCAATAAGCCTGCTGCACCAGCCAGTACCGATACCAGCACCGCTGTCGCTACTGCCTAAGAGATAGCGCGTAAAACCGCTTCACCGCACATGCAAAAAAAGCCCGGCATCTTATGACTGGGCTTTTTTTATGTAGAAGCGGCAGGCGCAGCTTTCGCTGCAAGCTACTCAATCTTGCTGGGGAAGGATGGAGGCAGACACTTCTTCTGGCACAGGAGCATTCAATGGGCGAGGATTACCTTCGGAGTCGATGGCCACATAGGTCAGTACGGCCTCGGTGACCTTCACGTACTCTCCTTGGCGGCTCATACGCTCGGCAAAGACTTCAATATCGACGGTGACTGAGGTGCGGCCTACACGGGTCACACAGCCGTAAAAGGACACAACATCACCTACGCGGATTGGGTGTTTGAAGACAAACTCTTTGACCGCTACGGTGGCCATACGCCCACCAGCCAGACGCATGGCCAGCGTGCATCCTGCCAAGTCCACCTGGGACATCACCCAGCCACCAAAGATGTCGCCATTGGCATTGCAATCCCCAGGCATGGGGACAACCTTGAGAATCAACGCTTTGTCGGTAGGCAATGCAACGCTGGGCAGGACGGGAGAACGGGGCATGGGAGACAATCTGGCAACAAAAACAGCTCGGAATTGTCCCCTATGCGACGCAGCGGTGAAGCAGCTTCTTCAGAACCCTCATTGACGAATGTGGCTAATGCCGCTGAATGGACGGCACTGCGCCGTTTGCTTCCCTATTTGTGGCAATACAAATGGCGTGTGATTGCTGCTTTGCTGTTCATGGTGGGCGCCAAGCTGGCGAATGTGGGAGTGCCGCTATTGCTCAAACAGCTGGTGGATGCGCTGGATGTGAAAGCCGGAGATCCTGCAGCGCTGTTGGTGGTGCCTGTGGGGTTGCTGCTGGCGTATGGGGCTTTGCGCTTCAGTACGTCGCTGTTTACCGAGCTGCGCGATCTGGTGTTTGCCAAGGCCACGCAAGGGGCTTCGCGCTCCATCGCGCTAGCTACTTTTCGCCACTTGCATGCGCTGAGCCTGCGCTTTCATCTGGAGCGCCAAACTGGTGGCATGACACGTGATATTGAACGCGGTGTTCGCAGCACCGAGTCACTGGTTTCATATTCGCTCTACAGCATCTTGCCAACGCTGATCGAAATGGCGCTGGTGCTGGGTATTTTGGCAATCACCTTTGATGCGGGATTTGCCGCCATCACTGCCGTGGCACTGCTGTGCTATATCACGTTTACGGTGAAAGTGACGGAGTGGCGCACGCAGTTTCGCCGTGCGGCGAATGTGCAGGACTCGGCTGCGCACACCAAGGCCGTGGATGCACTGCTGAACTATGAGACCGTCAAATACTTCAACAACGAGGAGTTTGAAGCGCAGCGCTATGACCAGAACCTGCAGGAGCTGCGTCGTGTACGCCTCAAAAGCCAGCGCACATTGAGCCTGCTCAACAGTGGTCAGCAGCTCATCATCGCCACGGCCCTGGTGGCGATGTTGTGGCGGGCTACGCAGGGTGTGGTGGCAGGGGAGTTGACGCTGGGTGACTTTGTCATGGTCAATGCGTTCATGATTCAGCTCTACATACCGCTGAACTTTTTGGGTACCTTGTATCGTGAAATCAAGCAAAGCATGGCAGATCTTTCGCGCATGTTCATGCTCATGGACAAGGAGCGTGAAGTGGCGGACAGCCCTGGTGCCCAGCCCTTGCAGCTGCACGGTCAGCCGGATGTGCGGTTCGACAACGTGCAGTTTGCCTACGATGCCGAGCGTCCCATCTTGAAAAGGGTGAGCTTCACCATTCCTGCAGGTAAAACCGTGGCCGTGGTGGGTGCCTCGGGCGCCGGTAAAAGCACGCTGGCGCGTCTGCTGTATCGCTTTTATGACGTGCGTGAAGGACGCATCACCATTGCGGGGCAAGACATCCGGCAGGTCACGCAAGACAGCGTACGCCAGGCCATTGGCATAGTGCCGCAGGACACGGTGCTGTTCAACGATACAGTGGCGTACAACATTGCCTATGGTCGTACCGGAGCTTCCCAGGCTGAAGTGGAAGCGGCAGCCAAGGCAGCACGCATTCATGACTTCATCATCTCAACGCCTCAGGGCTATGCCACCAAGGTGGGAGAGCGCGGTCTGAAGCTGTCTGGCGGTGAAAAGCAGCGTGTGGCTATTGCGCGCACCTTGCTCAAGAACCCGCCGGTCTTGATTTTTGACGAAGCCACTTCAGCGCTGGATAGCCAGACCGAGCGAGCCATCCAGCATGAGTTGAGCAGTGCCGCAGCAGGGAAAACCACCTTGGTGATTGCCCACCGTCTCTCCACGGTGGTGGAGGCTCACGAAATCCTGGTTATGGAAGCGGGACAGATTACCGAGCGCGGCACACATGCGGACTTGCTTGCACAAGGTGGCCGTTATGCCGAAATGTGGGCACTGCAACAAAGTGCGGAGACCACAGAATAAGCGTTTCAAATGTAGTTTGATTGATTGCCGAAAGTGTCTGCCATGTCTGATTCCAAGCCCGTTGTATTAATTTTGCACGTCTTGTCGCCTGAGCACAGGGTGCAGATTGCCGAACATTTTGACGTGCTGTATGCGCCAGATGCACAGCAAGGCGCACAGGCGATTGCGCAGCACGGCGACCGCGTTGAGCTGGTGCTGACGATTGGAGCGATCGGCCTGACTGCGGGGCAAATGGATGCCATGCCCAAGCTCCGTATGGTGGGCGTACTGGGCGCTGGGTATGAGAACGTGGACGTGGCCTATGCCAAGGCACGCGGTATTGCAGTGAGCAATGGTGCAGGCACCAACGATAACTGTGTGGCGGATCACGCTTTTGGCTTGGTGATTGCTGCCGTGCGTGGACTGGTGCAACTTGACAAGCTCACGCGGCAAGGTGGATGGCGCAATGACATTCCATTGCCTCCCAATGTGTCAGGCAAGCGTTTGGGTATTCTGGGGCTGGGCACGATCGGCCAAAAGATTGCGCGTAGAGCCGAGGCCTTTGATATGCCGGTGGGCTATCACAACCGCAAGCCCAAAGCTGATGTGGACTATCGCTATTTCGACAGCTTGCAGGGCTTGGCGCAATGGGCCGATGTGCTGGTGGTGGCAACGCCGGGCGGTGTGGGGACACAGCATTTGGTCAATGCCTCGGTGTTGCAAGCGCTGGGGCCAGGGGGCTATGTGGTCAATATTGCGCGCGGTTCTGTGGTGGATACAGAGGCCTTGGCGCAGGCTCTGCGCAGTGGGGCACTGGCTGGCGCGGGCTTGGACGTTTTCGAAACAGAGCCCAAGGTGCCCGCAGCCTTGCTGGAGCTGAACAATGTGGTGCTGACGCCGCATGTGGCGGGGTGGTCTCCCGAGGCGGTGCAAGCGACAGTGGATTTGTTTCTGGACAACGCGTTACGACATTTTTCCGGGCAACCCTTGCGCACCCCTATTTAAAAGTCAGGACGAGCCCCTACACTGCAAAGCTTTGCGGCGTTAAAACCTTCAGGCTGAACATTTTGGGCTGAGCCTTGATGAACACAAGAGGCATGCGCGCAATTCCTAGACACCCACTTTGCAGAGGTATGGCGTGCTCAGCCCCGTCTATTCCAAACATTCACTGGTCGTGCTGGCGTTTGCAGCGCTAGCCTGGTCTTTCTGGTACAGCGTTGGCTGGCTGGTGCTTTGCGCCGGCTTGGCCATGTTTCTGTTTGGCATGCAGAACCTGGAGCAGGGCCTTAAAAGTCTGGCCGGAAGCAAGCTGGAGGGCTTGTTGTCCCAAAGCACGGCAACGCCATTCAAAGGCTTGCTGTTTGGCACCGCGGCTACTTTTGTGCTGCAGTCCAGTACTTTGGTGTCGCTGCTGACCATTGCTTTTCTCAGTACAGGATTGATTTCGCTGGCAGGCAGCATCGCGGTGTTATTTGGTGCCAATCTGGGGGCGACCAGTGGCATTTGGTTGCTGGCACTGGCCGGTCAAGACATCAGCATGTCCAAGCTGGCAATGCCGTTGCTGGTGTTTGGTGTGCTGCTGGGATTTTCGGGTGACAAAGGCAAGGCAACTGGCCGGTTTTTATTGGGTATTTCATTGATTTTCCTGGGGATCGATGAAATCAAGGAAGGTTTTTCCAGCTTTGGCGATCTGCGTCTGGATCGCTACAGCGCTGAAGGCGTCAAAGGGGTGTTGCTGTTCATTGGCGTGGGGTCGCTGATAACTGTGGTGCTGCAGTCCAGCCATGCCACCTTGATGCTCACATTGGCAGCTTTGGCCAGCCAGCAACTGGAGTTGTCGCAAGCGCTTTGCATTGCCATTGGCTCGAACGTGGGCTCGGCTGTTTCGACTGGTGTGATGGGGGTGATTGGCAGTGCACGCAGCGGCCAGCGTCTGGCTGTAGCGCATGTGGTGTTCAACTGCACTACGGCAGTCATCGCCTTTTTTCTGCTGTCACCCATGACATGGCTGGTGTTGCTGGCCACCGGCTGGATCGGCTTGGGAGAGAACAAGCTGATTCAGCTGGCTATGTTTCACACCTTGTTCAACGTGATGGGTGTCTTGGTGTTCTGGCCTTTTCAGCAGCAGCTGGCTGCTGTGCTGGAGCGTTGGATGCCCGACGCGCAAGAACCCACGGTACTGATTGCGACCGACACCAAGGAAGTGGCGCAGGTCACGCGTGCCCGTTATCTGCAGCCTGCCTCATTGCAGAGTGTGGAAAGCGCCAGCAGTGCTGTATCCAAAGAGCTGCAGCATCTGGGGCGTCTGGGTCTGGAGGTGGTGGCGCATGCCCTGTATGCAGCACCGAATGATCCCGCAACGCTGGAGCGTGAAGATGCTGGTCTGCGCAATCGGCTGCAGCAACAAGCCATCAACGCAGATGCGCTGTACCAAACACACATTAAAGGCGTGTATGCCGATTTGCTGGAGTTCATGGGCAGCGTGGTGTTGCCGATGGACAGTGCGCAGCAAGCGTTCTGGCACAGCAGCCAGGTTGCCGCCTTCCAGTTGGTGGATGCGGTCAAGGATGCCCAGCGTCTGCAGCGCAATATGTACAAGTTTCTGCAGGGACCCGATGATTCGGCGGCACGCAGCAGTTATTTGGAACTGCGCACGTACTTGTTGCATGCATTGAAAGACATGCATGTGCTGAGCGTCTCGGATATGCCTGAGGCGCAATGGGTGTCAGAGCTAAAGGCTTTGGATGATTCCTTCCAGGCTTTTGATGCGCAGTTCCGCAAGCACTTGTTTGCATCCATCCGTGGAGGAATGCTCGACAGCCTCACCGTGAGCTCATTGATGAACGATTTGGGTTTTGCGCAGACCATCATTCAAGGTCTGCGCCATGTATTGCTGCTGGGCGAAGGACATGAAGCTGCACGCCAGCAGCAACTGTTGATGGGTGAGGCACCGCTGATTCAGACAGTGTAGGCAGCGATGAGCGGATATTCCGTGTAGATGGTTTCGTAGTGAAAAAGGGGCCGAAAGGCCCCTTCAAATTGGAGATGTAGAAGAATTACTTCTTGCGCTCGGCAATGGCCTTTTCAGCCATGTCCACCAAGTTGGTACCGATTTGTGGCTTCCACTTGCTATAGACGCTCTTGGTGGCATCAGCAAACACTTTGCGCTGCGCGGCATCCAGGTCAGTCACAGTCACACCTTGGGCAGACAGTTCTTTGACCAGGGGCTTGCCGGCTTCGATCATGCCCTTGCGGGAGATAGCGATTTGCTCTTTGGCGGCATCCAGTGCCGCTTGCTTGACGATGGCTTGGTCTGCTGGGGTCCAGCTGTTCCATACGTCCTTGTTGACCACATAGATCAGCGGATCGTTCATATACCCCCACAGCGTCATGTATTTCTGGCCCACGGTAGTGAGCTTGGCCGCCATGTACACCGAAACGGGGTTTTCCTGACCATCCACGGCACCGCTGGCCATGGCGGGCTGGGCATCAGCCCAGCTCATTTGCGTAGGGTTCGCGCCCAGGGCTGTAAAGGTGTCGAGGAACAAGGGCGAACCCACCACACGAATCTTCAGCCCCTTCAAGTCTTCAGGCTTGGTGATGGCATGCTTGGAGTTGGAGATTTCACGGTATCCGTTTTCACCCCATGCCAGGGGCAGCACGCCAGCTTTGTCGATGGTCTTGAAAATCTCCTGGCCCACCTGACCTTGCACGACAGCATCCACTGCCGCGTAGTCTGGGAAGAGGAAGGGCAGCGAGAACAGGTTCAAGGCCTTGACCTGGGGCGACCAGTTGATGGTGGAGCCCACGGCCATATCAATCACGCCCTGGCGAATGGCGCTGAATTCACGGGTCTGGTCGCCTTGTACCAGTGAGGTACCGGGGTAGAGCTTGATGTTGATACGACCTTCGGTGCGTTCACGCACTTTGTCTGCCCAAAGCTCTGCGCCCTTGCCCCAGGGAAAAGCCGTGCCAAGCACGATAGAAAGGCGGTACTCGCTTTTGTATTTGGCCTGTGCATGTGCAGCAGGCAGGCCCAGTGTGAGCAAAGTGGCTGCAGCAGCAGTGGCGGTCAAAAAAGTACGCAGTTGCATGTTTGTCTCCTTGGATAAGGTGGTGTTGTCGGGTAATGAAGCAGTGTTAATAGCCGAGGCGCGCAGGAAGCCACAGCGCAAGTTGCGGGAAGGCAATGATCAGAAGCATCACGCAGAACATGGCCAGCAGCATGGGAATGACCCAGCGTATGGTGGACTCCATCTGCACATTGGCAATACGGCATGAAACCATCAGGTTGACGGCCAGAGGCGGTGTGAACTGACCCAGTGCCACCTTCAGGGTCAGGATGACGCCGAACCAGACGGGGTCCCAGCCGTAGTGGTTCATGATGGGCAACAGCAGCGGGACAAAAATCAGGAAAATCGAGATGCCGTCGAGGAACATGCCCACGCTGATCAGCAGCAGGATCAGCAGCATCAATACCCCGTATTCGCCCAGACCCGAGTTGACGATGGCGTTGGCGACGGGGTCGATCACCCCCAGCGTGGACAGCGAGAATGCAAAAATGCCAGCGAGTGACACCACCAGCATGATCACGGCAGACAGCTCGCCAGCTTCACGCAGAATCGTGAACAGGTCGCGCACGGTGATGGTGCGGTGGATAAACATGCCCACAAACAGGCCATAGAACACGGCGACCACGGCTGCTTCGGTCGGAGTGAACCAGCCTGCGCGCATACCGCCCAGAATCAATACAGGTGCAGACAGGCCCCAGATTGCTTCTTTGAAGCTCTTCCATAGTCCGGGACGAGGCAGACCTGCTTCCAGGTGGCCCATCTTGTGTCTGCGCGCCATCCAGACAGCTGGCACGATCAAGGCGATACCAGCGAGCACACCGGGCACCATGCCAGCTGCAAACAGGGCGGGCACCGAAGCGCCTGGCACCAAGACCGAGTAGATGATGAATGCCACAGACGGCGGAATCAGAATGTCGGTGGCTGCTGCGGCACCCACCACACTGGCAGAGAAGCTGCCGGGGTAGCCTGCGCGATACATGGCTGCGATCATGACACCGCCCACGGCAGCCGCATTCGCGGGCCCAGAGCCGGAAATACCGCCCAGGAACATGGCCACCACAATCGCCACCAAGGGCAGCATGCCAGGGCCACGACCCACGATGGCGATCGCAAAATTCACCAGGCGTGCAGCCACACCTGAACGGTCAAAGATGGCGCCCACCAATACAAACATGGGAATGGCCAGCAGAGGGTATTTACCCAAGCCGGCATAGAAGTTTTGCGGCACAGCCAACAGGCCGAACCATTGCACATCCATATTGGCCAGCGCAATGCACGCTGCCCCAGCAAGTCCCAAGGCAGCGCCAATCGGTACGCCCAAAAACATCAGCACCAGAAAAGCGACAAACAGGAGGGTGGCGATCATGCTTGCTCCTTGTTTGAGGAGGCTGCGTTATCGGTGATCTCAGTGCTGAATGCGTCTGGCTTGCCTTGACGGATGAACAAACCGATGGCGCGCAAGGTAATGGCTAAAGAGCAGATCGGAAGCCACATGGAGTACCACCACTGTGGCACTCCAATGCCGGGTGAGGTTTCCTCATAGCGCCAGTCGTCCCAGACAACACGTGCGCTGAGCACCATCAGCAAGGCAAACAGCAGGGCTACGCTGGATGAACCCAAACGGGCCAGTGCCTTTTTGCGCGCAGCACTGCCACGGGTGGTGAGAAATTCAATGCGGATGTGCTGATCGCGAGCAACCGCTGCGCTGCCAGCCACCATGGCCAGCAAAATCATCAAAAAGATGGAGATTTCTTCTGTCCACGCAAATGAGGCATCGGTGAAGTAGCGTACGAGCACATTGGCAAATGTGATCAGGGCCAACAGCGCCACGATGATGACGGTCAGCCAGTCTTCAATACGCAGGGAACGTGGCTCGTCGGAGCCTTCAGCCTTGGTGGCTGGGCTGGGTGTGGGGTCGGACATTTCGCGGAATCGGTAACAGAAGCAATACAAACGCTAGTGCGATCCCTGATCTGACCGTGTTGTGCACGCCAGCCGGACGCTGCACCTTCTATACGGATGGAAAAGAAGGCGCATTCGACATTATTGGGGCTTTCTATTACGTTGCCTATGGGAACGTCTCGTAGCGTTGCGTGGCGGCAAGGCGATAATCATGGAATGGAAACAAAATGGCTTGAAGACTTTGTAAGTCTGGCTGAAACGCGCAGCTTCAGCCGCTCCGCCCAACTGCGCCATGTGACACAGCCCGCGTTCTCGCGCCGTATTCAGGCACTGGAAGCGTGGGCTGGTACCGATCTTGTCGATCGCAGCTCTTACCCCACCCGTCTGACGTCGGCGGGCAAGACCATGTACGACCAGGCGCTGGAGATGCTCCAGTCGCTGCAAAGCACCCGCTCCATGCTCAGGGCGCACTCCAGCAGCGACAAAGGCATGGTGGGATTTGCAGTGCCGCATACGCTGGCCTTCACCTTCTTTCCTGCCTGGGTGTCGCAGGTTCAGGAGCAGTTCGGCTCGTTCAAAAGCCGCTTGATTGCCTTGAACGTGCATGACGCAGTGATGCGCCTGGTTGAAGGTGGTTGTGATCTGTTGATCGCTTACCACCACAGCTCCCAGCCTTTTCAGCTGGACACCTCACGCTATGAAATGGTGCGACTGGGTGAGGAATTGCTGGCTCCATATGCCAAGCCAGATGCCGATGGCAAACCCATGTTCATGCTTCCGGGCACTGGTACTGAGCCATTGCCTTTCCTGGCCTATGGGCCTGGTGCGTATCTGGGGCGCCTGACAGAGTTGTTGCTCAAAGAGGCCGATATGCCAGTGCATCTGGAGCGTGTGTACGAGACCGATATGGCTGAAGGCCTTAAAGCCATGGCCATTGAAGGGCATGGTGTGGCCTTTTTGCCCTATAGCGCAGTACGCAATGAACTGGCATCCGGACGCTTGGTGAGTGCAGTGCCCACCGGATCAGACAAATTTCAGCTGCCCATGGATGTTCTTGCGTACCGTGAAAAGCCAAATGGCAAAGAAGCGCAAAAAAATGTGGCGCATGCCTTGTGGAGCTTCCTTCAGCAGCTGGCGGCTGAGCAGGACAAGTCCAAACCCGACTAGTCTGCTTTCCAGATTGCAAAAGAAGGTGATGCCCTCAATGCGGATGACCTCCCTGAAGTTCAGGGAGGTCATTTTTTTGTGTGAATTGGGCAGAAGAATTGCAAAAAAGTGAATTCTTTACGGGTTTTCACGCATCTATCTTTCTCGTGAAACGCATTGCAACCTTTTACGATGGAAGTCATGCCGCTTGACGATGCATTAAAGAGCGGAGAGGTCTGTCACATGCAGGACAAAGTGTGGCAGATTATGTATGTCTTGCATGACCCTATGCGATTCGCTATAGGGCGGCTCGTTCACAAAGTTTGATTTGAGGAGCACTGTATGAAGAAACATTTGCTGGCAGCAGCCGTGATGGTGTTGACAACCGGTAGTGCCATGGCGCAAGCGAATGACACGCTGGCAAAAATCAAGGGGTCTGGCAGCATTACGCTGGCAGTGCGTGAATCCTCTGGTGCATTGGGCTACACCCTGGGTGATGGCAAGTACGTGGGTTTCCACACGGAAATGGCGGAGAACATCTCCGACGATATCGCCAAGCAATTGGGCGTGAAGGTGGAAAAGAAGTACCAGCCAGTGACATCGCAAAACCGCATTCCTTTGGTGGTGAATGGCACCGTGGATCTGGAGTGCGGCTCCACCACCAATGACCTGAACCGTCAAAAGGATGTGGACTTTGCCAATACCACCTACGTGGAGCAAGTGCGTATTGCAGTGAAAGCCAACTCAGGCATCAATGATGTCAAGGATCTGAATGGCAAGACCGTGGCCACCACCACCGGAACCACTTCTGTGCAACTGCTGCGCCAGAACAAGCGTGCTGAGGGCATTGAGTTCAAGAACATCATGGGCAAGGACCATGCAGACAGCTTCTTGTTGCTGGAAACAGGCCGTGCGGATGCCTTCGTGATGGATGGCTCCATCTTGGCCGGCAATATCTCCAAGTCCAAGAATGCCAAGGACTTCAAGATTGTGGGAGAGCCGCTGTCCACCGAGCCAATCGCTTGCATGGTGCGCAAGAACGATCCTGCGTTCCTGAAGGCGGTTAACGACTCCATCGCTCGTCAGGTCAAGGACGGCACCATGGCCAAGCTGTGGGACAAGTGGTTCCTCCAGCCAATTCCTCCAGCGAATGTGGCCGTGGGGCTGCCTCTGTCGGAAGCTACCAAGCACGCTTGGGAGAACCCCAACAACAAGCCTAAGGAAGATTACAACAAGTAATTTTTCACCAGTTGAACGCCCCGCCTGCATTGCTGTGGGTCGGGGCGTTTTCTGTTGGATGGCATGTGCTGGCATGCGTTGGCAGGTTTATTGGAAGGGAATCCTATGAATTGGGATTGGCAAATGTTTTGCGAGGATACGCTGGACCGCACGGTGCGCGAAGGCTGTTTTGGCAAAGATGGCGACATTACCTATCTGGACTGGATGTTGTCGGCCTGGGGATGGACGATCTCCGTGTCCATTCTGGCTTTGATATTGGCACTTATCACCGGGGTGGTGATTGGTACTTTGCGCACCTTGGAAGGGCGTCCCTGGACGGTACGCTTTGGCAATGCATGGGTGGAGTTTTTCCGCAATATTCCATTGCTGGTACAAATTTTTATCTGGTACCACGTGGTGCCAACGATCTTCCCGTCGATGAAATCAGTCTCGGGTTTTGTGCTGGTGGTGCTGGCTTTGGGCTTCTTTACGTCGGCTCGTATTGCAGAGCAAGTGCGCTCTGGTATTCAGGCCTTGCCGCGCGGTCAACGTTACGCCGGTATGGCAATGGGATTCACCACCTGGCAAACCTACCGCTACGTGCTGTTGCCCAATGCGTTTCGCATCATCATTCCGCCGTTGACCAGTGAGACGATGAACATTTTCAAGAACTCGTCCGTGGCGTTTGCTGTCTCGGTGACAGAGCTGACAATGTTTGCCATGCAAGCGCAGGAAGAAACGGGTCGCGGGATCGAGGTGTATTTGGCAGTGACCGGCTTGTACATCGTTTCGGCGTTCACCATCAACCGCATCATGGCCTTCATTGAAAAACGTACGCGAGTGCCCGGCCTGGTGGCCTCTACCGCATCGGGAGGTCACTAAGCCATGAATTTCTCTTTGGATTGGTCTTTCTATAACTGGGATCTGATCAGCAACTTTGTGATCAAGGGTCTGGGTTTCAGCGTGATGCTGACCATCATCGCTACGCTGGGCGGCATTTTCTTTGGCACTTTGCTGGCTCTGATGCGCCTGTCGGGCAAGAAGTGGCTGGATGTGCCTGCCACCATTTATGTCAATGGTATGCGCTCCATTCCGCTGGTGATGGTGATTCTGTGGTTCTTTCTGCTGGTACCTTTGGTCATCGGCAAGCCCATCGGTGCAGAGATGTCGGCCATCGTCACATTTATTGCTTTTGAGGCTGCCTACTTCTCCGAAATCATGCGTGCAGGCATTCAGTCGATTCCTCGCGGGCAGGTGTTTGCAGGTCAAGCCATGGGGATGACTTACAGCCAGAACATGCGCTTGGTGATCCTGCCACAGGCATTTCGCAACATGCTGCCGGTGTTGCTGACACAGACCATCATCTTGTTTCAGGACACATCGTTGGTTTACGCAATTGGCGCCTACGACATGCTCAAGGGCTTTGAAGTGGCGGGCAAGAACTTTGGCCGCCCCATGGAGGCGTATCTGGCCGCCGCTGTTGTTTACTTTGTGATCTGCTTTGGCCTGTCGTATCTGGTCAAGCGCTTGCACAAAAAGATCGCCATCATTCGTTGATGCATGCGGTTTGAAAGATTGAGGATTTATTCATGATCGAACTCAAGAACGTTTCCAAGTGGTACGGCGACTTCCAGGTGCTCAATGACTGCTCCACCCGCATCCAAAAGGGCGAAGTGGTGGTGGTGTGTGGCCCTTCCGGGTCCGGCAAGTCCACGCTGATCAAAACCATCAATGCCCTGGAGCCCATACAGAAAGGTGAAATCTGGGTCAATGGAACAGCCGTGCATGACACCAAGAACACCAATTTACCCAAGCTGCGCTCCACGGTGGGCATGGTGTTTCAGCATTTCGAATTGTTTCCACACCTGACAGTAACGGAGAATCTGACGATTGCCCAAATCAAGGTGCTTGGCCGCTCAGCCGACGACGCCAAGGCGCGGGGGCTGAAGATGCTGGATCGTGTGGGACTGATGGCACACAAAGACAAGTTTCCAGGTCAACTCTCGGGGGGGCAACAGCAACGCGTGGCCATTGCGCGTGCGCTGTCCATGGACCCCAACGTGATGCTGTTTGACGAGCCTACTTCTGCACTCGACCCTGAAATGGTGGGAGAAGTGCTGGACGTGATGGTGGGGCTGGCCCATGAAGGCATGACCATGATGTGCGTGACGCACGAAATGGGCTTCGCCAAAAAGGTGGCCAGCCGCGTGATTTTCATGGATGTAGGCGGCAAGATTTTGGAGGATTGCACCAAGGAGGAGTTCTTTGGCAATCCCGAGGCTCGCCAGCCTCGGACCAAGGATTTCTTGAGCAAAATTCTGCAGCATTGATTGATGCTGACTGAGGAAAAAAGCCGCTGCTGTCAGCGGCTTTTTTCATGTGTCCAAAGAAGGCGTGGCAATGGCTTGTGCCGTTGCTGGATGCGTGATATCACTCTTTGTCGGCAAGCTCTTCATGGTGGTCAGCTTCCCCGCGTTTCCAGTAGGCGGAGATACGCATGCGTTTGGGGGATGCGCCCTTGGACACAGCAATCTTACGCAGCTGAGCCATATCGCTGTGCTCGCCAGCAGCCCAGATAAAGCCTTCATCTTCAGGTAGTTTCAGGGCTTGTGCAGCTTCTGTCAGGGAGTTCACCCATTGCAGATCCAGTTGAGCTGCTGAAGTGAGGGGACGGCGATCGGCCTCAGGTAGAGCCAAGCGCAATGTGATGTTGGCCGTTTCAGGAAGCTCTGCCAGGGCACGTTCCACGGCTGGCAGACCCGAGGCATCGGCCAGCATCCAGTACCAGTTGAAGTCTTTGCGAATCACCATGGAACCACGTGGGCCGGCAGCGCCCACCCAGGAACCCATGGGTGCGGTGCGCGCCCATTCCGTGGCAGGGCCCTGGTCATGCAGTGCAAAGTCCACGGTGAGGGTATTGGTGGTCCAGCGCAAGGGTGTGTAGTCGCGCATGGTGGGGCGGGGGCCATCAATGAAAGGCTTTCCATCCACCATCTCGGGCAACAAAGGCTTTTCCAGTCCTTCTTGAGGCAGGATGAGCTTGAAATGGTCATCGAAACCATCGCTGGCAAAGTCACGCATTTCCCCCACCAGTGTCAGGCGAACAAAGCCTGGGCTGATTTGCTCACGCGAGAGCAATTGCAGGTGGCGTGCTTTGAAAGGGTGGCGCACGCGTTCAAAAGCTGGAGTGTTCATTGTAGTTGTCATATCTTCTTCTTTTCAAATGAGAGTGTTTCTCATTATGCACAGCAGATGGCGGATGAAAGTTTTGCAGTCAATGGGACAATAGGGATATGACTTCCCCCACGACCCTCACCATTACCCGTCCCGATGATTGGCACCTGCACGTGCGCGATGGAGATGCCATGCGCTGCGTGGTGCCCCACAGTGCCCGACAAATGGGCCGTGCCATCATCATGCCCAACCTTAAGCCCCCCGTCACTACCGCAGAGTTGGCTGTGGCCTACAGAGAGCGCATCCTGTCTGCAGTGCCAGCAGGAAGCAAGTTCCAGCCTCTGATGACGCTGTACCTCACTGACAACTTGACGCCCGAAGAAATTGTGCGTGCCAAGTCGGCAGGTGTGGTGGCCTGCAAGCTGTACCCTGCAGGCGCAACCACCAATTCGGATCACGGTGTGACCGATCTGCGCAAGATCTACCCGACACTTGAAGCTATGCAGCGGGAAGGTCTGGCACTCCTGGTGCATGGTGAAGTTACCGACCAAAGCATTGATCTTTTTGATCGCGAGGCCGTGTTCATTGAGCAGCAACTGAAACCACTGCGCAAGGATTTCCCTGAGCTGAAGATTGTCATGGAGCACGTGACGACCAAGGAGGCCGCGGAGTACGTTGCAGCAGCTGATGACTTTCTGGCTGCGACCATCACACCACAGCATTTGCTGTTCAACCGCAATGCCATTTTTCTGGGTGGCGTGCGTCCACACTTTTATTGCCTCCCTGTCCTCAAGCGTGAAACACACCGTGTGGCGCTAGTGCAGGCGGCCACCAGTGGCAGCAAGAAGTTCTTTCTTGGAACGGACAGTGCGCCACACGCTGCACATCTCAAGGAAGCTGCCACCGGTTGTGCGGGTTGCTACAGTGCCCATGCAGCAATCGAGATGTACGCAGAAGTGTTTGATAGTGTGGGAGCACTGCATAAGTTGGAAGCATTTGCCTCTTTCAACGGCGCAGATTTCTATGGTTTGCCACGCAACACCGACACCATCACCTTGGTCAAGGAAAGCTGGACACCGCCCGTGAGCTTTGAATACGGGGAGGGGGCTGTCTTGAAGCCGCTACGCTTTGGTGATGCGCTGCCCTGGAAGATGCTGGATTGAGTGCCAGAGCACTGTGCAGCCTAACTGCATAACGCTATCTGCGGCAGCTTTCCAGACTGTCAATGTCGCCAAGAGCTGCTGAGGTAGCCCTTTTTATGGGGCTTGGCATTCTTGGGGCGCTGCGCTAGTCTGTGCCTAGGAACTTGCTTGCGATCCAGCCGTTTGGGGACCATGGCTATGCGGGCGGTCAAGGTTGTGGCAATCGCTTGCAATTCATGAGCCTTGCTGCACACCTGCGCCCAGCATGCCTCCTGCTTAGCCACAGTCGTGGCGTGAGGAGATCGGGAACAAGTTCTAACTGCCTCAAGGAGACTGCATGGCCGCCGAAGACCAACCCCGTATTGCCCTGTTGATTGACGCCGACAACGCGCCGGCGGAGATGATTGATGAAATCCTGACCGAGTTGTCAACCTTTGGGGTCATCAACACCCGCCGCGCTTATGGCAACTGGACCAAGGCAGGCTTGCAGGGGTGGCAAAACAAATTGCTCGAATATGCCGTGCGCCCTATGCAGCAGTTCGACTATTCCAAAGGAAAAAATGCGACGGACATGGCAATGACCGTGGATGCCATGGAACTGCTCTATACGGATCAACCGGATGCATTTGGCATTGTTTCCTCTGATGCCGACTTCACGCCGTTGGTCATGCATCTGCGTGCCAAGGGTGCAGCCGTATACGGCTTCGGTGCAGAACAAACTCCCAAAGCTTTTGTCAACGCCTGTTCACGCTTTCTGTATTTTGACGCGCTGGTGGCATTGGGGGATGGCATTACCAGCCGTGGTGATCGCCGCGAGCAGGATGAAGCAGCGGCTGATGTGCGTGTTCTGCCGCATGTGCCTGAAGTGGAGAATGGCGCCAGGCCCAGCCTTGGCAAGCAGGCAGGAGGAACAGGTGCTGCTATGCCCGCTACGGTGGGCTTGCGGGTTCCTACACACATGTTGCGTGAGAACAAACAGCTGATTGCCATGCTGCGCGATGCCGTCAAAGCCACCCAGGACGAGACCGGCTGGGCACGTGTGGCCGCGGTTGGAACGCATATTGGCAACAAACTGTCTTTTGATGCGCGCAACTATGGTTACGCCACATTGACCAAATTGATGGCAGCGACGCAAGTCTTTGAGCTGCGTGATGAGGGCACCGCGCGTGTGGCGGTGCGAGACCCATCCGCCGCCGCCACGTAGGCACATTCCCCTGAAGAAGCTGCGGAACTAACATGGCTGCTGTCTGCTCATAGCCAGCATTGCCATCTATGATTGCAACCGTTAAGAAATGGCGTACACCCTCAAAATATCGAAACAACAGCAGGGGTGTGAAAGGTGACAACGCTTGAATCCGCAGACTTGGCCCCTATCTTGCTGCATGAGGTCATGAACCTGTTTTTTCCCCACCGTGGAGAAATCCAAGAATGAAACGTATCGCACTCTTTTTGTTGACCAATATTGCCGTGGTGGTGGTTTTGGGCATTACGGCCAGCTTGCTGGGCGTGAATCGCTTTTTGACCGCCAATGGCCTGAACCTTGGTGCCTTGCTGGGCTTTGCCTTCATCATGGGCTTTGGTGGTGCCATCATCTCCTTGCTGATCTCCAAGCCCGTGGCCAAATGGTCGTCAGGCGTGCACGTGATCGAGCAGCCCCGCAATGCCGACGAAGCCTGGATTGTGGACACCGTGCGCAAGTTTGCTGATAAGGCCGGCATTGGTATGCCTGAAGTGGGTATTTACGAGGGCGAGCCCAATGCTTTTGCGACTGGTGCGTTCAAAAACAGTGCCCTGGTGGCGGTATCCACGGGTTTGCTCCAGGGGATGACACGTGAAGAGGTGGAGGCCGTCATTGGCCATGAAGTGGCGCACATTGCCAATGGTGATATGGTCACGATGACCCTGATTCAGGGTGTGATGAACACCTTTGTGATTTTCCTCTCGCGCATTGTGGGTTACGCCGTTGACAGCTTCTTGCGCAAGGGGGATTCGGAAAACTCCGGACCTGGCATTGGCTACTACGTGACCACCATCGTGATGGACATCTTGCTGGGCTTTGCAGCAGCGATCATCGTGGCCTGGTTCTCACGCCAGCGTGAATTCCGTGCCGATGCCGGTGCAGCACAGTTGATGGGCCGCAAGCAGCCCATGGTGAATGCCTTGGCGCGGTTAGGTGGCATGGTGCCAGGTGAGCTGCCCAAGAGCATGCAGGCCATGGGTATCACCGGTGGTATTGGCAAGCTTTTCTCCAGCCACCCACCGATTGAAGAACGTATCGCTGCGTTGCAAAATCATGGCTGAGCGCGAATAACTTTGGAAAAAAGCCCGGCTTGACCGGGCTTTTTTGTATCCGATTCACACCCAGCGAAGACCGCTGAGATCATGCACCCATACCGGGTGGTTCATCTGAAGGCCTTGTAGGCCGCGCCGTGCGACCGTGCACAGCTGCGGAGAAAACAACCACACACTGGCAACATCGCTTGCCAGATGGCGTTGCATCTCGCTGAACATCTGCTGGCGCTGGCGGGGACTGTTGCTGTTGTTATGGCGCTGCGCCAAATCTCTGAATGCGGGGCTGTCGTAGCCAAAGTAGTAATCAGGATCCAGGTAGATCAAGTGATCCTGTGGTTCGATATGCGTGATCAGCGTCAGTTCAAAGTCCCCTTTGAATGTTTTACCTAACCATTCTGCCCAGGTCACCGGCTGAATTTTGAGATGGATGCCTACCTGGGCCAAGTATTCTGCAATGACTGGTGCTCCCTCCCGCGCGTAGGGGATGGGCAAGGCCGTCAAAGTAAACTCCAGTGGCTTAGTAATACCTGCTTCACGCAACAATCGCCTGGCTTGTACCGGGCTGTAAGGGTAGGTGTTTGCGAGGTTGAGAAAACCAGGATCTGCAGGCGTGAAATGGCTGCCAATGGCAGTGCCTTTGCCTTTTAACACGCGTTCGATAAAGGCCTGCTTGTCGATCGCATGTGACAGCGCCTGCCGTACACGCACATCTTGTAGGACTGGCATGCGGTGGTTGAGTGCTAGCAGGCCCTTGCCGCTGGTGGCTCCTATCATCACCTGATATCGGGGATCGCTTTGAAAACGATGCAAGTCGTGTGTGATGAGGTTGAATGAAATGTCGATATCACCACGCTCCATGGCCTCGGATTGCAGGGAAAGCGATGGGATGAACCGGAAGGTTGCATGCTCAATGCGCTGGGGAGCTGCCTGGCGATAGTTCGCAAACTTGCGCATGCGCAGGCTGTGCCCTTTGCGCCATTCAACAATGGCATATGGCCCTGTGCCTACCGGGTGCTGCGCTGCCTGGCTTACGGTGTCAGGGTGCAATATGACGGCAGTGGATTCGCCCAGGCGAAACAGTGTCAGCGGATCGGGGCGGTGCAGTTGTAACTGCACTTGCAGCGGAGCAAGTGCTTGGACTCGCGCAATATTTTTGAAGAAGCTGGCATGAGCCTTGTTTCGGCTGCCTACTTGCTGGCAACGATCCAGGCTGAAACGCACGGTTTCTGCTGTGAGCGGAGAGCCGTCGTGAAACAGCGTGTTGGGGTGTAGCTCGAAAGTGTATGTCTTGCGGTCGGCGCTGATCTCCCAACGTTGCGCCAGGAGCGGAGCCACCTCTCCACTTTCATTGATTTTGACCAGTCCTTCCAACACATTGAGGTGGATGATCTGGCCGATGGACGCTGCATGGTAGGTGGTTGGATCGAGTGCATCAGGCTCCAGTGAAATGCTGGCGGTGACGGTATTGCGCCCGGCCATTGGGCTAGTCCATGCTTGCGAAGCAAGGGGGGCACTGCCCAGGGCCGTGGCAATTTGTAAACATCTTCGCCTCGATACGAGGGTGTTGTATATCTTTTTCATAGCGGATATTGGTTTTTTTATTCGAAAACTGCGTCAATGAATTTCTAGGTTCTGAAGCCTAGAGATGTCGAATGCTCTTGATGAGTAAGCCAGATGTTTTCATCGCCACCTTGCTGCGTGCTTTCACTGCGCTTATGCATCGCTGCCTCCTCTATGTGCTGCATGCGTGTTGTTCAACACACAAATCTGCGTCGCGTCTTTTCTAAATGCTTATTTGAGGTGTTTGAGGATGGCATGGGCCTGCGATGACTTTGATTGGTTTGGGCCAAGCTATGCAGCTAGTGGCTGAGGCAGTCAAGCGTGTTCTGTGGAACTTCTGTGCTGGATGCAGGAAAAAACACACTCGACCTCCGTTTCTTTGTGGTGGAGACAAGGGTGGGCGCCGAGGTGAGGCTTGGGGCAGCACCTTCAAGATGATCCTGATGGGGCAACTTCAAGGGACTGAGAGACTTTTTTTTATATTTGAGATGTATGTACTCACCAATGATTCTTTTGTTATTGTATTTTTCTGTGAAAGAATGTGAACAAATTTTTAATAAAAATTAATGCGTTAGCTATTTCATTCCGTTCCATAAAAACAGCCAGCTATGAACTTCAGAGTGCGCCGTGTTTGGTGGGCATTGGGATTGCTACTGATCTTCCTTACCGGCTTGGCCATTTGGGGAGGGGCAAGCTATGCGGAGCGGGAGAAACGCTTTCGTCATCAGGTTGAAACGGGGGTGAAAACCACCAGCGAACTGACGGTGCGCAGCTTGGTGCAGTGGCGTACCCGTTTGCAGGCATCAGCCAATTCAATTTCAGACGACCAGTTGCTGGCGCGTGCAGTCCATGCATGGGAGTTGGTCGCCACAGAGGAAAATCTGACGCCTCTTTCGGACCGGCTGCGCTCCTTGGTTGAACGCGGGGACTTCACCAAAGCCGTACTGCTGAATGTCGAGGGAAAAGTTTTACTCAGTTCTGGCGGCAACCATACTTCATTGCCTCCTAGGGAGTCGGAAGCACTACGAGAGGCACTGGAAACGGCCAGCGCAGTGTTTGTGGAGCCTTACGACAATAGCAACTTTGCCTACCCGTCCTTGAGTCTGCTGGCTCCTTTGTTTGACCGGGACGAAGCGGTTGGAGCGATTTGGTTGATTGTTGACCTCAGGGCCACATTGTTTCCCTTATTGGATTTATGGCGTGCTGCCAGCAGTTCATCAGAGTCTCTCCTGCTGCAGCGTGAAGGCGAGAACATCTATCACATCAATCCCTTGCGCCACAATAATGCTGGTGCATTGGCTAAGTTTGGAAGTATCACTGACATACAGTTTGTAGCCGTCCAGGCATTTCATGGTTTGCGGGGGGTGGTATATGACAAAGACTACCGTTACCAACGCGTTCTAGCTGTAGTCAGCGTGATTCCAGATTCACCCTGGGTGCTGGTCTCCAAAATTGATGAAGCCGATGCATTTCTGGAGCAGCAACGCAGCGACAGCCTATGGTTGGGGCTGTCTGTGGGCGGCCTGATTTTGGTGCTCTCTTGCATGGCGCTTTATGCTGTGTGGCAGCTAGTAAAACAGGAGCGGCAATTCAAGACGCAGCTGCAGCGTAATATGCGTTGGCTGGAGCGTGCGCAGAAAACAGCGTCAATTGGTCACTTCTCCGTGGATTTGAAAAAGCGAGAAGTCACACTGTCTCCCATGGCTGCTAGTATTTTGGGATTCATGGGGGAGGAGAATCTCTCCATTCAAAAAATCAAATCAATGCTGCATGAGCAAGATATTGCAGCGGTACTCCGGGATAAATTCAAAAGCTTGGTGCTCAATGAATCATTTCAGGCGCATTTCCGGGTATTCCCTGAAAAAAGCGTGCACCCCAAATGGCTGGAGGCTTGGTGCGAATATGAAGGCCTTAGCGATGAGAAGAAGCTGATAGGCACTATCCAGGACATCAGTCTACGCAAGAAAACAGAAGAGGAACTGGCCACCTACCGTCGCTCTTTGGAAGCACAAGTGCGCACTGACGCCTTGACGGGGCTGGCAAACCGGTTTGCGCTGGACGAAGCCGTCAGACAGGAGTGGATGAGGGCATGTCGTAGCAGTCAGGCGCTTTCGGTGCTGATGGTGGATGTTGACTACTTCAAAGGTTTTAATGATTTCTATGGCCACCTGGATGGGGACGAGTGCCTCAAACGTGTAGCTAGAAAACTGATTGAAACAGTCACGCGGGAGGAAGATGTCGTGGCTCGTTTCGGCGGTGAAGAATTTGCTGTGTTATTGCCCAATACCAATGCAGCCAATGCGCTGATGATTGCCAAGAAGTTTTGCCAAGCCGTTGAGCGTATGCAAATTGAGCACCTGGCTTCGCCGGAGTACAAAGTGGTCACCATCAGTGTGGGAGGGGCTACTGTCTGGCCGGTCTATAACAAAAAGCCTGAGGACCAGGAGTGTGCGATGCGTGAATTGTTTGCTCAGGCAGATGTTGCTTTGTACCAAGCCAAGAAATTGGGGCGCAATCGTGCTTGCGCCTTCGATGTGAGCATGCAGCCCAAAGAGGGGGTGTAAGCGCTTTAAGAAGTCTTACAAATTGCCTGGATCAGGTGTCAGCTTCCAAGGTATGGCGGACGTTACAAAAAAACTGAGATCCATCTATTTCCAAGGAGCGATTGCCGTGCAAACAAATATGCGTCGAGCCACATGGGCCTTTAGTCTGCTGGCCTTGGCTGCAATGAGTGGATGTGTGGTTGCGCCCATGGATGATGGCTATGCGGAATACGGCTACACCAGCACCACGGTGTATACAGACTATGGCCACCCGCCACCGCCTCGCGTGGAATACCGTACGGTGGCACCTTCGCCGCACCACGTGTGGGTGGCCGGGGACTGGTTTTGGGGTGGCAGCCGATACGATTGGCGCCCAGGTCGCTGGGCTCCGCCAGGCTATCGCCCTGCACCGCCTCCGCATCGTCCGATGGTGCAGCCACCTCGACCTCCGCACATCATGCCGCCGCCCAACCCTCGACCTCCAGTGGTGCGGCCGGATGATCGCCCCCGTCCCCCGCAGTTCAGGCCGGATCAGCCACGCCCACGGCCTCCGCAAATGCGTCCGGATGGGGGGCAACGACCACCGCAGATGCGGCCTGATCAACCACGCCCGCCGCAGGCAAGGCCTAACCGCCCGCCACAGCGCGAAGATGCCCGTCCTCCACGTAGAGAAGGTGAGCACAACCGCGGTGGAGGTGGACCATCACGCCCAGATCGGCGCGATGAGAGAGGCTAGATTTCCTGTAAAGGCCTGCGGGTACGCCAGCAGGCTTTTTTAGCTTCGCTCAGGCCGGGATGGCGGTAGGTTGTCGCTACGTGCTTTGGCCAGCAGAAAATCAATGCATGTGCGTACTGCCCGAGTCTGGTGGCGGTTGGGAAGATAGAGCAAGTACATATGTGTGCCAAAGATGCTCAGCCGGTAATCGCTGAGCGTTGTCAGAATTTCGCCGCTGGCAACTTTGTCCTTGACCACGTAATCGGGCACCAGACCAACGCCCAGCCCTGCCAGAATGCCTTCTCGCAAGAATGGAAAGTGTTCGGAGCTGAGAGTGGGCTCCAGCATCACTTCCTGGCGCTCCAGGCCCTGGTATGCCGATAGCCGCAGCTGGCGGCCAGTGACCCCTGCAGTGATCAAGGGGCTGGCACGCAGCTCCATCAGGGTTTGAGGCAGACCATGCTGCAAGGCGTAGTCCCTGGAGGCGCAGGCCACATAGCGCACATCGCCCAGGCTACGAGCAATCACTGACAGTGGTGGCTCTTGCATCACACGAATCGCAATGTCCACTTCATCGCGCAAGTTGTCTGCACGATTTTCGAACAGCACGTCCAGCACGATGCCAGGGTTCAGGCGCTTGAACTCGATCAGCCATTGGCTCATCACAATCTGTCCGTAACCACTGGGCACGCTGATACCCACGCGGCCACGCAGCTCATGCCCCAGGCTGGTAATGGTTTCGCGCGCGGCCAGTATTTCGTTGTGCACATTGCGGCCATGCTCATACAGGCGCAAACCCACCTCTGTAGGTTCTACGCGGCGTGTGGTGCGTTTGACCAACTGTACGCCCACCGACTTTTCTAGCTGTGCCAGGTGATAGCTCACGTTGGCACGCGTCATCTTCAGTTTGCGGGCGGCTTGGCTGAGGTTTCCGCTGTCGATGATCTCTACGAGCAGAGTGAGTGATTGCAGGTCCACCTAGGGTTTTCCCTTGTTATTGTTCAAAAGTATTTGACACTGTGTCAATTTTTTAAGGAATTGTAAAGAAGCATTGTCGTAGTAAAAACGACTTTTCCTCTCACAACGTAGTTCCGGAGACACGCGCAATGAGTTTTGACAGCAACGCTTCCGTAGTCCAAACCCGCCTGGATGGCGAGGTTCTGGTCGTCAGCATCAACAATCCACCCGTGAATGCTTTGGGCCAGGCGGTGCGCGCTGGGCTGCTGGCTGCTGTGGAACAGGCCGCTGCTGATGTGGCTGTGAAGGCGGTGCTGATAGTGGGAGAGGGCAAGGCATTTATCGCGGGGGCTGACATCCGTGAATTTGGCAAGCCTGCGATGCCACCATCACTTCCCGATGTGTGCAACCGCATTGAAGCCAGCGACAAGCTGGTGGTTGCCGCCATTCACGGGCCTGCGCTTGGCGGCGGGCTGGAGATTGCACTGTCGGCACATTACCGTGTGGCATTGCCCAAAGCCCTGCTGGGTCTGCCCGAGGTAAATCTGGGCCTGTTGCCCGGCGCAGGGGGCACACAGCGAGCTCCACGTGTGATGGGGGTGAAGGCCGCCACCGAGTTGATGCTTAGCGGCAAGCATCTGAGCGCCAAGGCTGCGGCTGCGGCAGGCTTGGTAGACAAGCTGGTGGATGGCGATGATGTGCTGGCCGCGGGCCTCAACTACACACGTGAACTGCTGGCTGATGGTGCTGCGGTGCTCCGTACCCGCAATATCGAAATTTCGGACAAGGTGGCTGCTCTGGCCGATCTGGAGGCACTGGCCATCGACACTGCCAAGAAAGCGCGAGGCCTGTTCTCGCCTTTGAAGATCATCGAATGCGCCAAGGCTGCCGTGGAGCTGCCTTTTGACCAGGGTTTGGCCAAGGAGCGCGAGCTGTTTGTGCAATGCCTGGAAAGCCCACAGCGCCAAGGACTGATTCACGCATTCTTTGCTGAGCGTGAAACTGCCAAGATCCCAGAAGCCAAGGCTGCTGCGCCCCGCGCGTTCAACAAGCTGGCCATCATTGGCGGAGGCACCATGGGTGCAGGCATCACTGTGGCAGCACTGGATGCGGGCTACCCTGTGATCATGGTTGAACGCGATGCCGAATCGATTGCCCGTGGCCATGCCAATGTGGAGAAGGTCTACAACGGTTTGATCGCCAAGGGCCGCATGACTGAAGAGGGCAAGGCCGCCATTCTTGCGCGCTACACACCTTCGACCAGCTATGACGACCTGAAAGAGGTGGACCTGGTGATCGAGGCGGTGTTCGAAGACCTTGAAGTCAAGAAAGCCGTGTTCAAGGAGCTGGACCGTGTGTGCAAGCCAGGCGCTGTGCTGGCCACCAACACTTCTTATCTGGATATTGACGCGATTGCTGCTGCCACAAGCCGTCCTCAAGACGTGATTGGCCTGCACTTCTTCAGCCCTGCCAACATCATGAAGTTGCTCGAAATCGTGGTACCTGCCAAGGTGTCCGCCGATGTCGTGGCAACCGCATTCGAGTTGGCCAAGAAGCTCAAGAAAGTGCCTGTGCGCGCTGGTGTGTGTGATGGCTTTATCGGCAATCGCATTCTGGCCGTGTACAAGCAGGCTGCTGACTACATCATGGAAGACGGGGCATCGCCCTACGAAATTGACGAAGCCGTGCGAGGTTTTGGCTACCCCATGGGCCCCTTCCAGGTGACAGACCTGGCTGGTGGTGATATTGGCTGGGCCACGCGCAAGCGCCGCGCTGCCACTCGTGACCCCAAGGCACGCTACGTGGAAGTGGCTGACCGCATTTGTGAAAACGGCTGGTTCGGTCAAAAGACAGGCCGTGGTTTTTACCTCTATCCCCAAGGTGCACGTGTGGGCCAGCCTGACCCTGAAGTGCTGGCCATTGTGGATGCCGAGCGTGCCAAGAAGGGCGTGACACCACGCAAGTTCACACCTGAGGAAATTCTGCGCCGTTACATGGCTTCCATGGTCAACGAAGGTGCCAAGGTGGTGGAAGAGGGCATTGCCCTGCGCCCACTGGATGTGGACGTGACCTTCATCTCAGGCTATGGCTTCCCGCGTTACCGCGGCGGTCCCATGAAGTGGGCCGACATGCAAGGCCTGGACAAGGTGCTGGCAGACATCAAGGAATTTGAAAAAGAAGACCCGCTGTTCTGGAAACCAGCAGCCCTGCTGGAAAAGCTGGTTGCTGAAGGCAAGAACTTTGACAGCTTGAACAAATAAGCCACCTTCCGTGTGGTTCGCGGAACTTGCCCTGTCCAGGCAATGCCGATGGGGTGGAGCCAGCGCTTTGGGCGATCTTTGTCCCATGTTGCTGGCGGTGCCGCGCCACCGGAAAAGCTTGCCGTGCTTTTCCAAATTTCAAAAGAAGTTGCCAGTACACAGTGCGATAAAGCAGCAGTGCTGGTGACGATCCAAAAAACCAAATCGAGACAAACACACCATGCGCGAAGCCGTCATTGTTTCCACTGCCCGCACTCCGTTGGCCAAGTCGCACCGCGGAGAATTCAACGTGACTCCGGCTGCTCAACTGGCCGCTTTTTCGGTCAAGGCGGCGGTGGAGCGTTCAGGCGTTGATCCCGAAATGATTGAGGACTTGATTCTCGGCTGCGGCAACCCCGATGGGTTCCAGGGGCGTAACCTGGGGCGCCAGACCGTGATTCGTGCCGAACTGCCCTTGAGCATTGCGGGTACAACCATCACCCGTTACTGCGCTTCCGGGCTGCAATCGATTGCTATTGCAGCAGGCCGCGTCGTGGCCGAAGGTGTGGATGCCATGCTGGCAGGTGGGGTGGAAACGATCTCTGGCATGCGGGCTAGCAACAACTTGCCCACGGACATGGACCCCTGGCTCGTGCAGCACAAGCCGGATCTGTTCATGGCCATGATCGATACCGCCGACGTGGTGGCCAAGCGCTACAACATTTCGCGTGAAGATCAGGATGCTTTCTCGCTGCTGAGCCAGCAACGTACAGCGGCGGCGCAAGCGGCAGGCATTTTTGACAACGAAATCATTGCTTGCGCCACAAAGATGGCCGAGAAGAACAAGGAAACGGGCGAAGTCACTTACCGCGATGTCATCGCCACCAAGGACAACTGCAACCGTGCCAGCACCACGCTGGAAGGGCTGGCCAAGCTGGAGCCTGTGAAAGGGCCAGGCAACTTCATTACGGCTGGCAATGCCTCGCAGCTGTCGGACGGTTCCAGCGCCTGTGTGGTGGTGGAAGCGAAGGTGGCAGAACGTCTGGGCCTCAAGCCTTTGGGAGCATTCCGTGGTTTTGCCGTGGCCGGTTGCGAGCCTGACGAGATGGGTATCGGCCCCGTGTTCGCGGTGCCCAAGCTGCTCAAGCGCCATGGCTTGACGGTGGACGACATCGATCTGTGGGAGCTCAACGAAGCCTTCGCTTCCCAGGCGCTGTATTGCCAGCGCCAACTGGGTATCCCCCTGGAACGGCTGAACGTCAATGGTGGCGCGATCTCCATTGGTCACCCCTTTGGCATGACCGGTGCGCGTCTGGCTGGTCACATCTTGCTGGAAGGCCAGCGTCGCAAGGCCAAAGACCCCTCCGTGAAATACGGCGTCGTCAGCATGTGCATTGCCGGTGGCATGGGCGCTGCAGGCCTGTTTGAAATTTTCTGATCTGGTTTATCCGAGGTATTGCAATGGATCTCCAATTCACCCCCCAAGAACAAGCCTTTCGTGCGGAAGTGCAAGCCTTTCTGAAGGCCAATCTCAACCCCGAATTGGCCAACAAGGTTCGCGGTGGTCAAATCCTGAACAAGCAAGACTTGCAGGGCTGGCACGATGTGCTTAACGAGCGTGGCTGGTTGGCCAACCACTGGCCTGAACAATACGGTGGCCCAGGATGGGGCGCAGTCGAGAAGTTCATCTTCGAAAACGAGTGTGCGCTGGCAGGCGCTCCCCGATTGGTGCCTTTTGGCGTGAACATGCTGGGCCCTGTGCTGATCAAGTACGGCAATGAGCAGCAAAAGAACTACTGGCTGCCACGCATCCTGAATGGTGCGGACTGGTGGTGCCAGGGCTATTCGGAACCCGGTTCAGGCTCGGACCTGGCTTCGGTGAAGACCACTGCTGTGCGCGATGGCGATCATTACATCGTCAACGGCCAAAAGACCTGGACGACGCTGGGCCAGCACGCCAACATGATCTTCTGCCTGGTGCGCACCAACAAGGACGTGAAGGCGCAGGCTGGTATCAGTTTCTTGCTGATCGACATGAACACCCCCGGCGTCGAAGTGCGCCCCATTATCACGCTGGATGGTGAGCACGAAGTCAACGAAGTGTTCTTCACTGACGTGAAGGTGCCTGTTGAGAACCTGGTGGGCGAAGAAAACAAGGGCTGGACCTACGCCAAGTACCTGTTGACCTATGAGCGCACCAATATTGCAGGTGTGGGCTTCTCCGTCGCTTCGCTGGAAAAGCTGAAAGTGGCCGCAAGCCGCACCTTCTACAACGGCAAACCCCTGTCGCAAGACCCGCTGTTTGCAGCCCGCATGGCCAAGGTCGAAATTGATCTGGAAAACATGAAGACCACCAATCTGCGCGTGATTGCAGCAGTGGCTGGCGGTGGTGTGCCAGGTGCTGAAAGCTCCATGCTCAAGATCAAGGGCACAGAGATTCGCCAGGAAATTCTGTCGCTGATCCGCCGCGCCATGGGCCCTTACGCTGCGCCGTTTGAAGAGGCTGCCATGCACGGCAACAACACGGAGCCAACCGTGGGGCCTGAAGAAGCGTTCTCGGCGGCAGCCGCTTACTTCAACTACCGCAAGCTGTCGATCTTTGGCGGCTCCAACGAAATCCAAAAGAACATCATCTCCAAGATGATCCTGGGCCTTTGATTCGGGCGAAGGAAGGAACAAGCTCATGAACTTCGAACATACCGAAGACCGCCGCATGCTGGCGGACACCTTGAACCGTTTTGTGGCTGAGCAGTACGGTATCGAGCACCGCAACAAGATCGCGTACGGCCAAGAAGGCCATAGTGCCGAGCTGTATGCACAATTTGCCGAACTGGGTGCCATTGGCGCGCTGTTCAAGGAAGAAGACGGTGGTTTTGGCGGGGCAGGCTTTGACATCAGCGTGGTGTTTGAGTCGCTGGGCCGGGGTCTGGTGGCTGAGCCTCTGCTGGGGGCGTTGGTTGTTGGGCAGGCGTTGATCGCTGCAGGCACCGAGTCGCAAAAAGCCAAGCTGGAAGACATTGTGGCCGGTGGTGTGATCGCTGCGCTGGCACACGACGAGCCCGGCAGCCACTATGAACTGAACAACGTCAAGACCACCGCTGTCAAGACTGCCACAGGCTGGGTACTCAATGGTGCCAAGGGCGTGGTGGCATTTGGTGCCAAGGCTGACTTGCTGCTGGTCTCCGCACGCACATCAGGCAACCAGTACGACCAAGACGGTATCAGCCTGTTCCTGGTGGATGGCAGTGCTGCCGGCATCGCCAAGCGCAGTCTGCAGCGCTTTGAAGGTGGCCGTGTGGCTGAGCTGACATTCGACAACGTCGGGCTGTCGGGTGACGCCTTGCTGGGTGCGGAAGGCAAGGGGCATGCGGTGCTGGAACACATCAGTGGCTACGCGCTGCTGGCACTGGCTGCAGAATCTGTAGGGGCGATGGACGTGGCCAAGCAGCACACGCTGGAATATCTGCAAACGCGCAAGCAGTTTGGTGTGGCCATTGGCACATTCCAGGCCCTGCAACACCGCATGGCTGATGTGCTGCTGGAAGTGGAGCAGGCTCGCTCTGCAGTCATCAACGCGGCAGATGCCATCGACAACGCTACAGGCGCCACCAAGGAAAAAGCCTTGTCGGCCGCCAAGTACACCGTGGGCTATGTGGGTACCAAGGTGGCGCAGGAAAGCATCCAGCTGCATGGGGGCATTGGCATGACCTGGGAATTGCCTTTGGCGCACTATGCCAAACGTCTGGTCATGATTGATCACCAGTTTGGTGACGAAGACCATCACCTGGCCCGCTTTATTGCATTGGGGCAGGCGGCTTAAAGCCTTTGCTCATACAGCCCTTGCTGCACGGTGCGACAAGGGCTGGTGTTGCTTTTCAGCATCCATAACAACGAGGAGACATGCAGTGAATCCAGAACCCCTGTTGCAACGTCGTGAAGGGAATGTGCTCATTCTCTCCAACAACAATGTGGCTGCACGCAACGCCTTGTCGCCAGAGTTCTACGCGGCGGTGATGCAAGCGCTGGCAGATGCTGCCGCTGACGATAGTGTGGGCGCGGTGGTGTTGACTGGTGAAGGTGGGCATTTCTGTGCGGGTGGTGACTTGCGGCAACTTGCCAAGCGCCGCGAGCTGCCCGTTGAGGTTCGCCGCGAAAAGCTGGAAGGTCTGCACGACCTGATCCGTGCGGTGCGAGACTGCCCCAAGCCCGTCATTGCTGCGGTGGAAGGTGCGGCCGCTGGCGCAGGGCTTTCTCTGGCGCTGGCTTGCGACATGCTGGTGGCGGCCAAGAACAGTGTGTTTTCGGTGGCGTATGTGAAGGTGGGGCTGACCCCTGATGGCGGTGCCACCGCTTTTCTCTCCGAGTTTGTGTCACGTCAGGTTCTGACCGAGCTGTGTCTTACGGGCGAGCGCATCAGTGGAGAGCGCTTGCACCAGTTGGGTGCGGTGAATCGTTTGGCGGAACCGGGTCAAGCCATAGTCTGGGCTTTGGGCCTGGCGCAGCAAGTGGCGCAGGGGCCAGAGCTGGCCATGGCGCGTATCAAGGATCTGTGCCGCCAGGCGCCGCGCAATACGCTGGAGCAGCAGCTGGAGCTGGAGGCGCAGTACATGGTGCAGTCGCAAGAGAGTGAAGAGTCCCGCGAAGGCATTGCTGCCTTTCTGGAAAAGCGCAGCGCCAGTTTCCGTCAAGCCCCTCATGTGCCGCTGGCAGAGTAAGCCGGGTATTCAAACATTAAAGCGCAGGAGACAAGAGCAATGACCTCATCCACCTTGCCGGAAGGCATGGATTTTCCGTTGGAAGGCGTGCGCGTACTGGATTTGTCACGCGTATTTGCAGGCCCTTTGTGTGGTCAGGTGTTGGCTGATTTTGGTGCCGACGTGGTCAAGGTGGAGCACCCCGGGCGGGGCGATGACACGCGCGACTGGGGTATGCGTATCGGCAACACAGAGACTACCTACTACAACAGCATGAACCGCAACAAGCGTTCGGTCACGCTGGATTTGCAAAGCCCCGAAGGCGTGCAAATCATTTATGACCTGCTGCCGCAGTTTGATGTGGTCATCCACAACTTCAAGCATGGCGGTGCCGATAAGCTGGGTCTGGGCTATGACAAGCTCAAGTCCATCAAGCCTGATCTGATTTATTGCAGCGTGGCGGGTTACAACAGCGACACCCCAGAAGCCAAGCGCCCTGGCTATGACTTGGTGATTCAGGCCGAAGCAGGCTTGATGGCCATCAACGGCGAAGAGGGGACACCGCCACTCAAATTTGGCGTGGCCGTGGTGGATCTGATGACTGGCATGTACGCCGCACAGGCCGTGCTGGCTGCGCTGTATCGCAAGAGTCGCACAGGGCGAGGTCGGCAGATTGAGCTGGCTTTGTATGACTGCGGTCTGACCATCAATGGCTACTATGCTTTGGATGCCATGCTGCTGGGACATGACACGCAGCGCTATGGAAATGCCCACCCGTCTATCGTGCCCTATGGTTTGTTTGATGCTGCGGACGGCCCGCTGATCATTGGCGTGGGCAACAACCGCCAGTTTGAGGCGTTTTGTCGCAGCGTCATTGACCGAGCAGACATTTTTGAAGACCCGCGTTATGCCACCAATGTGGAGCGGGCCAGAAACCGTCTGGAAATTTTGCCGCTGCTCAAAAGCATCATTGCCAGCTTCCCGCGCAAAGTGCTGCTCGAACGCATGCATGCTGTTGGCATACCCTGTGGTGAAGTTGCAGGTCTGCACGAGGCGCTGACCAGCGAGCGCACCCAGCAAACCGGCGTGTTCCAGCAAATGCCCCATCCCGTGGTGGGCAAGACCTGGGTGTTTGCACCGCCTTACCGCATGGATGGTCAGCGTTTGCCTATTCGGCATACACCACCCACTCTGGGGTCGGCCACACGTGAGGTGTTGCAAGAGCTGCTCTCCATGAGCGATGCACAGTTGCAGGCGCTCAAAGACAAGGGCGTGCTCACACTGCCCGATTCGGCAAATCCTCAGTAACTTTTTCGACGGCAAGGCTTTCGGCACAACAACTCCATCAGAGGGTTGCATGCCGGGGTAGGAGGTCGGGCCATTTCCTGCGTGCAAGCACGTTTTTTTAGGGAGACAACAATATGGACACGGTTCAAACCAATCGCCGCCACCTCATGGTGGCTGCCGCAGCGGCAGCGGGCAGCAGTCTGATCGGCCTGCCTGCCTGGGCCAAGGCTGCGTATCCCAGCAAGCCCATTCGCTTCATCGTGCCCTTTAATCCAGGCGGAGCTACCGATATCGTCGCTCGCGTGCTGGCAGAGGCTATGTCGAAGAAGCTGGGGCAGCCCATCGTGGTGGAGAACAAGGGTGGAGCAGCAGGCATGCTGGGCACAGACCAGGTGGCAAAGGCCGCACCTGATGGCTATACCGTGGTGTTGTCACTGAGCACCTCATTGCTCATCAACCAGTTCCTGTATTCCAAGATGGCTTACAACCCGCAGCGTGACTTGCTGATGATGTCCGAGATTGCATCGGCGCCTGTCACCCTGGTGGTGCACCCGTCGGTGCCTGCCAGCAACATGAAAGAGCTGCTGGCATGGGTCAAGGCCAACAAGAGCAAGGTCTCCTATGGCAGCTGGGGAGTGGGCTCGTATGCACATCTGGGTGGCGCGTACATGAGCAAGAGCATGGACGCTGACATGAGCCATGTGGCTTACAAGGGCGAAGCACCCATGATTCAGGAGTTGATCGGTGGTCAGCTGCAAATGTGCTTCTCCAGTGCCCAGAACACCAAGCCCTTTATTGAATCTGGCCGCCTCAAGGCCATTGGCGTCACAGGCAAGGAGCGCATGAGTGTGTTGCCCAATGTGCCCACCATCTATGAGCAGGGCGTGACCGATGACGCCTACGCGATTGCTGGTTTTGTCGGTATGGCGCTGCCTGCGGGCACTCCCAAAGAGATTGTGGATGTGTTGTTTGCAGCACTCAAGGATGCATCACAAGACGCCAAGGTCAAGGAGCGCATTGATGGTGCAGGCTTCCTGCCCGTGTTCAGCACGCCGCAAGAGTTCGCCCAAACCTATGCCAAAGCAGCACCGGTGTGGAAGTCGCTGATTGAAGTGGCTGAAGCCAAAGTGGACTAAAACAAACCCAGAGACATCGCAATGAACAACGTATCTTTTTCTCGCCGCATCATCTTGGCTACCGCAGCAACGCTGGTTGCCGGCTCGGCCATGGCGCAGGCAGCCTGGCCTAGCAAACCCATCACTTTGATCGTGCCTTTCCCTGCGGGTGGTCCCACGGATGTGGTGTCTCGCATTGTGGGTAAAGAGCTGTCAGATCGCCTCAAGCAACCGGTGATCGTGGAAAACCGCGCGGGTGCATCGGGTTCGATTGCGGCAAATCAGGTCAAGCGTGCGGCACCTGATGGCTATACCTTGATGACGCTGGCCACTCCCACATTGTTTGCTCCCCTGTTCTACAAAGGCGCAGGCTACGAAATCACCAAGGATTTCACGCCTGTTTCCATGATCTATGACTTGCCCATCGTGATGGTGGTCAATCCCAGCAAGCTGCCCAATGTGAAGAATTTGCCGCAGTTGATAGAAACTGCACGTGCGCAAAAAGATCCGCTGAACTACACCACCAGCGGGGCTGGCAGCTTTGGTCATATGAGCATGGAGTTGCTCAAAGAGCTGGGCAAGTTCGACATGCAGCACGTTGCCTATAAAGGTGGTGTGCCAGCCATTACAGACACCATTGGAGGTCAGGTGCCCATCATGTATGCCGATTTGGTGGCAGCGCTGCCACATATCAAATCGGGCAAGTTGGTGGCTGTGGCCGTGGGTTCTCCCGAGCGCGTGAGCGTGGTACCGGAGGTCAAGACCATTGCTGAGCAAGGCATTGATGGTTTCTCCGCAGTCTCACTGGGAGCGTTGCTGGGGCCGAAAGGCATGTCCGCTGATATCGTTGCCCGCCTGAACAAGGAAGTGCAAGAAATCCTGGCGAAAAAGGATGTGCAAGAGCGCATTCTTGGGGCTGGTGCCATTGCGCGCTTTATGCCTGCTCAGCAGTTGCAGCAGAGCCTGACGCAGGATTACGCCAAGTGGAGCAAGGTGGTCAGGGACAAGGGCATGGTTGCAGAGTAATTCGTTTTGCTCATATCACCTGCTATTTTGCGAAGCCACAATTGCCGAATTATTGAATTCATAGCTGCTAGCGCTTAAGGTATAAGCTTTAGCGAATGTTTTAACCAACAATTTCTGAAAGAACAAACCATGAAGGTATTGGTCCCAGTCAAGCGCGTGGTGGACTACAACGTCAAAGTCCGTGTGAAGAGCGAT
>NZ_JASAUZ010000066.1 GCF_030162935.1 Comamonas halotolerans | reverse complement strand
GCAAACAGATCCGCTTCCAGCCCATAGTCCGCCACCGAGAAGATCGGCGCTTCGGGGTCCTTGTTGATCGCCACGATCACCTTGGAGTCCTTCATGCCCGCCAGGTGCTGGATGGCGCCCGAGATACCGGCTGCGATGTACAGCTGCGGCGCCACGATCTTGCCGGTCTGGCCCACTTGCAAGTCGTTGGGCGCATAGCCTGCGTCCACCGCCGCGCGCGATGCGCCAATGGCTGCA
>NZ_JASAUZ010000065.1 GCF_030162935.1 Comamonas halotolerans | reverse complement strand
AGTCACGGCCGAGGCCACGTTTGCCGATGCGGTGGGCAACGCCAGCGCACCGGTGACGGGCTCGCAAATCTACGCGGTGGACACCACAGCGCCGAGCACCACGGTTGCGATCAGCGATGCCGATGGCGACAACAAGCCCACGGTCTCGGGCACGGTCAGTGAGCCGGGCTCTACAGTGACGGTGACCTGGCCCGATGGCACCACTGTGCAAGTGCCCACGGACGCCACCACCGGTGCGTGGAC
>NZ_JASAUZ010000064.1 GCF_030162935.1 Comamonas halotolerans | reverse complement strand
ACACGCCGCCGGATACGGGCGCAGCGGGCACCACGGTTACTGTGGGCGTCATTGCCGGTGACGGCGTGGTCAACAGCACGGAAGCGGGCGCCAGTGTGCCGGTGACCGTGACGCTGGCCAATATGCCAGCCGATGCGACCACCACCACAGTCACTGTGCGGGTGGACGGTCAATCGTATGCAGCCATCGACAACGGGGATGGCACCTGGACGGCCCAGGTGCCGGGTGCGGATCTGGCCGCAGCCCAGGACACCACA
>NZ_JASAUZ010000063.1 GCF_030162935.1 Comamonas halotolerans | reverse complement strand
AGCCGGAGCTGGCAGAAGGCGAGCACAAGTTCACGGCCAAGGCCACGGACAGTGCAGGTCAGGACAGCCCATTGACAGGTGAATACGCCGTAGTGGTGGATACCACCGCTCCGGCCAAGCCTGCAGTGATGGCCGCTGACGACAACGTGGGCGACGTCAAGGGCTCGATCGAGGCGGGTGACACCACGGACGATGCGACCCCGACACTCACAGGCAAGGGCCAGGCGGGTGAAGTCGTGACGATCTACGGCAACGGCGTGGCT
>NZ_JASAUZ010000062.1 GCF_030162935.1 Comamonas halotolerans | reverse complement strand
AACCAGAGCTGGCAGAAGGCGAGCACAAGTTCACGGCCAAGGCCACGGACAGTGCAGGTCAGGACAGCCCATTGACAGGGGAATACGCCGTAGTGGTGGATACCACCGCTCCGGCCAAGCCTGCAGTGATGGCCGCTGACGACAACGTGGGCGACGTCAAGGGCTCGATCGAGGCGGGTGAGACCACGGATGATGCGACCCCGACACTGAGTGGCAAGGGCCAGGCGGGCGAGACCGTGACGATTTACGACAACGGCGTGGCC
>NZ_JASAUZ010000061.1 GCF_030162935.1 Comamonas halotolerans | reverse complement strand
CCGCAGCAGGCCGCACAGCAAGGCGCTGGCACACCCTCACGCCCAGGCAGCCACACGCCCAGTGTCTGGCTGCGTGTGGTCTCCCCCATGGCCGGGCCCAACTGGGGGGCACTGGTGCTGCCACGCATTGGCGCGCAAGTGCAGCTGAGTTTTATCGACGGCGATATTGACCGTCCCGTGGTCAGCCAGCAGCTGCACACTGCGCAGGATCTGCCGCCCTGGAGCGCCGGAGAAGACGGTGCAGGCAACCACCCGGGCGTTATCGCT
>NZ_JASAUZ010000060.1 GCF_030162935.1 Comamonas halotolerans | reverse complement strand
CGGCAGCAGGCCGCACAGCAAGGCGCTGGCACACCCTCACGCCCAGGCAGCCACACGCCCAGTGTCTGGCTGCGTGTGGTCTCCCCCATGGCCGGGCCCAACTGGGGAGCACTGGTGCTGCCACGCATTGGCGCGCAAGTGCAGCTGAGTTTTATCGACGGCGATATTGACCGCCCCGTGGTCAGCCAGCAGCTGCACACCGCGCAGGATCTGCCGCCCTGGAGCGCCGGAGAAGACGGAGCAGGCAACCACCCGGGCGTTATCGCG
>NZ_JASAUZ010000059.1 GCF_030162935.1 Comamonas halotolerans | reverse complement strand
CTGGAAAAAGCCCCCGGCCCCAAAGACTTTGACACCATTGCCCGCACCTATGAGCAAGCCGTGGCTCTGGGCCATTGGAAAGCCATGCAAAACGTGCAGATTCTGTACTACCAGGGCCTGACCACCCACCCCGCACCCGCCCTGCGCGTCACAGAATTGAATGAAAAACTGATTGCCCTGGGCGCAGCCATTGGCTATTACAACATGGCCAATAATCTGGAAACCGGCTATGGCGTAAAACAGGACAAAAAAGCCGCACTGGCCTATTACCGCAAAAG
>NZ_JASAUZ010000058.1 GCF_030162935.1 Comamonas halotolerans | reverse complement strand
CGGCCACCGACAACGGGGATGGCACCTGGACGGCCCAGGTGCCGGGTGCGGATCTGGCCGCAGCCCAGGACACCACGGTCACGGCCGAGGCCACGTTTGCCGATGCGGCGGGCAACGCCAGCACACCGGTGACGGGTTCGCAAAGCTACGCGGTGGATACCACAGCACCGAGCACCACGGTTGCGATCAGCGATGCCGATGGCGACAACAAGCCCACGGTCTCGGGCATGGTCAGCGAGCCGGGCTCCACAGTGACGGTGACCTGGCCCGATGGCACTACTGTGCAAGTGCCCACGGACGCCACCACC
>NZ_JASAUZ010000057.1 GCF_030162935.1 Comamonas halotolerans | reverse complement strand
CGCATACGATTGACCATTCACCCGCACGTTGACCGTGGTGGTGGCTGCATCGGCAGGCACATTGGCCAGCGTCACGGTCACCGGCACAGTGGCGCCTGCTTCCGTGCTGTTGACCACGCCATCACCGGCAATGACGCCCACAGTAACCGTGGTGCCTGCTGCGCCTGTGTCAGGCGGCGTGGTATCTGACGAAGTCCAGGAGACGCTGTCACCGGCGCCCGCATTGCCGGCTGCATCGGTAACCACGGTGTTCACAGCGCCGCTGGGTTGCTCGGCCGGTGCGGTCACTGTCCACGCACCGGTGGTGG
>NZ_JASAUZ010000056.1 GCF_030162935.1 Comamonas halotolerans | reverse complement strand
AACAGAGCCCAACACGGAGCGCGGCATCAAGCTGCATGCTGCAGATGGTGCGGTGAAGGTGCAAAGCCAGCAAGGCCCCAGCCAGATGGCAGCGCAGCAAAGCGTCACGCTTGCCAGCACAACGCAGGGAGCGAATGTGCTGGCGGCAAAGCATCTGCTGCTCACGGCAGGCGGAGGCTATATCCGGCTCGAAGGGGGCAACATCCAGATTCATGCGCCGGGTGCAGTCACCTTCAAAGCCGGGTCACACAACTTCGTGGGGCCGGGCAGCAGCAGTGTGTCCGCGCAATTGCCAAGCTCCTCAATACAAGCATGTCCATCGCAGTTGGCGAAAGCAGCAGCAACTGGCGAAAGTGCGATCTGAGTCCGATGGCAAACATGAAGCAGATTGACGTATTGAAGGCTAACTTGCGCGCTGGTGAGGCAATTTTTTTATTGATTGACCCAATCATGGGTGAGCCTATCGTTTCTCATGGCATGGACATGCAAGGTGATTTCTCCGACATCCAAGTGCAGCGCGAAAGTAGTTGGGGACGCCCTATCCATGCCATAAAGCTTGATGAAAACATCATGCTTCCGGCTGCGTTGCAGCCTTATCTGGTGGAACTTAACAATAAAGAAGACCACTGGCTTGAAGCAAGTCTAAAACTGGCTCAGGAGGAGTCCTGCACTGCTTCTTTGCTTGATAGTTCGGCTTTGACGTATGTGGGCGGAAAGCACTGTATTGGTGGCTGGCTGCAATCGGCGCATTGGCCTGAAAAAGTGACGATGGCATTGGCATCTGTAATGACTTTGCATGCACAGCAAAGCAGCGCTGGTGCTAAGAAACACTATTTGCGTCTTGCTGATAGGCGAGTTTTCTCCTGGGTGGGGCACACCTTGGGCGAACAGCGATTGCAAGCAGCGCTGTATCCAATAACCCGGTGGCTGTATTTAAATGTGACCGCTCAGGTGAACAGTGTTGCAGTGCACGGTCAGCGCACGGATTTGACAGCCTTGTACTTTGCTGCAGACGAGTGGAAGAGGATGGAGTCTGCTTCTGCACATCATGCAGTGCTTACCTGCTGGCTTCATAGCTTTGTAAAACGTTCTGCTGACATGTTTGATCCATGGCAGCAGCACCAGAGCCGCTGCATGGAAAAAGTATCCATGGCCTTGGAGCAGGCTAAACACAACGCACAGCAATGGCCGCAAGCACTTCAGGCTGAAAAAGACTTGGTGGTATATGCAAGCCTGAGTCTTTTGTATAGCGAGCATGCTTTACAGCAGAGTTTGCGACTCTTGATGTCGGATGACCTTGGACAGCAAGGCTTGGGCTTGCACGCCATGCGCGAAGCCATAAGCGAAAAAATCAAGGAGGCCGAAAAATGAGCGGCAATGAAAAACAAACGCAAAGTGGTTGTGACCAGTGCAATCGCAGTGGACTGTCGCTGTTATTGCTGCGCCCCAGTCCAATTTCCCAGGACAATCGCGTAGCGCCTGCTGGTGCCGGACTGGTCAAGGTGGATGAAAATACTTTGCTGGCAGGGCTGATACCCACGGGCACCAAGGATGTACGTTATGGGCTGCGTTTGCTGAGGCCTGGGTATGTGCACATGTATATACCAAAGCCACCCGAAGGCGTGGCGCATTGGCACGTATACCGCATCTCGAATAATGCGGACCTCATTGCTCAGTCGGACCCTGTCTTTTCTCAGATGCCTAGGCCCGCGCCTTGCCAGCGGACTGGACACAATGCACTGGGTATGCGCCTGCTGCCAATACCCCAGGCACATCTCATCGATACAGTCTGGATTGCCTATAGTGCCAACCTGTGGAACGACAACCTTAAGGCGCAGAATCAGGCTAACCCCGAGGTTATGCAGGAAATCCATGTAAAGCAGGGTGTGGCCAATCCAGGCTCTTTCGTGCCCTCTGCTAATGCGTTGAAGGCACAAGTGCTTGAGTGTGCATTGCCAGTCCTGACCATCAACGGAAACCAACAACATGATTTTCCATTCTGCAGCCTGATGTCTCAGACAGAGCAGTTGGCACAGGAGATGGAGGAAGTCGCTGCGCTGCATCCACAAACTGCAGGCAAGCAATTGGCAATTGTGTTGCGTGATCCGGTTGGCATTGCTGCTGAGTTCAATGCCATGCGCTTACGGATGTCGGATTTATCGACCACACATTTGCTCAGGCCTGAGGTGCGCCAGCCACTTGAGGTGAACAAGCTTATTCAGACACTGAAACAAAGCGTGTTGCCTGATGTTGGTGCAGAGGAGGCGCTGACTGCAGTCTGCCCACTTAGAAAAAAATCAGCCTTTGATAGAAGTGCCAGCACGATGCCTACGGGCACAGAGTGGGAGGCGTTAACGCAAGATGAGTTGGCTGTGCTGAACGATAGGGCCAGCTCCGACTCACCCATTGCGCACGCGTTGTTGGCTCCCTATCGGAGTGCATTCACCCAAGAGCCACTGGGCCGTGTCATTTATCCAGACCATGAAGAGCGTGTCAGAAAATGGGCGCAAGAACAAGCAGATCAGGCATGGGAGCGTTTTGCGCAATATTACGACGATGAGCAACGCCGTAACTGGCTGCAAGGTCTGCAGCAAACTTTGCAAGCGCAATACCTCAATACCCTGAAGGTTTACGAAGATAACTGGAATCGTGCTTTGCGCAGCAATGCACTCGGAGACTACTTCGCGCAACATTTTGACGAGCAGGATACCAACCTCCAAGAGATGCACGCACGTACTGGGTGCAGTGCCGGCAGCATTTACATGGAGGAGGCAGCCCTGAGTTTTACGCCAGAACCATTCTGCGTTGATGGGGAGGCACAGAGATTTTTCGATTCTCAGCTTGATGCCGATATCGCCATGCCCAACGCCATCATGCTGCGGGCCATGGTAGGAAATCAGAAATCGCTGATTGACATATTGCTTGCAGACCCTGGAAATGGGCAGCGCGACAAAATCTACGATTTCATCAAAGGCCTGATTGGTGAATACACAGGAGCCAAGGCGCATCTTGGGCAGCCGCTCACACCTGCAATGGGCAAAGCTGTGTCTTGGTTGACCAACATTAATATGGGCTTTTCATTGGGAATGCTCGGAGCATTGGGGGCTGCTGCCACCAATTCGATGGCGAGCACGTTCGAAAGAATAATTGGTGCAGGTGGAGGTGTGCCAGCCGCTCCGGCGAGCATTAGCCCACAGATGCTTGCACGCCTGAATAAAGTTCAGGCCATGACATTGGTGCATCAGGCTAGTGAGGAGACCCTCAAGGCCGTTTTGAATCAAAAAGCAGTTGCGGTACCCGTGGTGGTGATGGCCAATCTGAGTCCCGGGCAACTGCGCCAGTTGATGATTGACCGTGGGGCTCCGATGTCACGACGACGCATACGCGCCTTAGGCAAGCATCAGGTGCGGGTTGCCATGGTCATCAACAGCAATACGCTTGCAGAATTGATGGAAGCTCCACCCAGCAATCTGCGAGGGAGCGTTGGCAGGAACGCAGATGAGGTGGTTTTTTCGGCGCATGCCTATCGTTACCAGAACATAGCGGCAGGTACCAATGGCCAAGTATTGACACTGCCAATAAGCAAACTCAGCGAGATTTACCTGGAGCACCAAGCCAAGCTCAGTCAGGCCCCTGCCCAGGTACGCCGATGGATGGCGGAGGTACAAAACGGCCCAAGTATTCAGGCCGGGCGTAAAACACTGCTGTCTCTGGACGGCCGCTTGGCCATTGGTGGTGTCATTTTGCAAATCACTGCATTGATGCATGGCCTGAAGGACTACCAAAGCGAAGCCGGCAAGTCTGCACCTGACGCGCGTAAATTGAATGACGCTTGGATAGGCATGACCAGCGCCATGGTGGGGGCCATGGGCGGTATGGCGGAGCTGTCTGCAACATATTGGGTATTCCGCACCGAGCGTGTGCAAGCCGTCTCTTCCAGTGTTGCAAACCGAAGCACTTCTGTTTTGCTGCTCCGAGGCACAGGCGCGCTACTTGGGACTGTGGGCAGCTTTATGACGGCCTGGAGTACTTTGCGTGCAGCGGATGACTTAGGAAGAAGTGGCCGAATGGATTTGGTATGGCCTATGCGAATAAGTGCTTTTCTTTTTGGGATTTCAGGAGTGCCGTTAGCGATTGTTTCTGTTGATTATTTTTTGCAAGCGGCAATAAGAGCCGGATTGATTAGATCTGGCAATGTAGCTGCCCGCCAAGCATCTAGAGTGGCAGGGGCGCGCGTAGGAGCAGGCATTGCTGCTCGTCTGGGCGTAGCGGCTGCAGGGCTTAGCGTTCCGGGTGTGGGCTGGGCCTTGACGGCAGTGGCGCTTGGTGAGCTGGTTTATGTTCTGATCAATACCCATGACCCATTGCAGACCTGGTTTGCCAGCTCTTATTTTGGCAAAACAAGCTGGTATCAGAGTAGCTTAGCAAAGCGCGGGAGCTGGGAGGAAGAGCTGAATGCCTTCAATCGGATTGACTGGGGTACATCCAATTAGAAACCTGCTTCAGAAAGCAAGCTAAATCAATGAGCCAAGATAAAGAAAATAATCCACCCATTAGCGATATTCCCCCAATTGATCCGCAAATAGATCCGGATCTGATTGATCTGCCCACCGGTGGTATTGTTACGCAGGGAAGCTGCATTTTTTTGAATGTGGTCGATACCTCTACCATGGAGCCCAACCCTGATACCCTGAATGGGTTGGCAGACCGCTTTTCCAAGCGCAGGCGGGCGCATGATAAAACCAGTACTTTTGATAATTTGAGTGCGGTTTATCAAGAAGCAATAGCAGTAGGGCGCGTTGGAGCTGATGCTCGAGTGCGTGGTGCAGGATTATTATTTCCGATTATTGGTTTGGCTCCATTTTTTGTATTTGGAGGCGAGTATATAAAATGGACAGTTGAAGCTTTTCAAGAGTTGTATTGGCATGCAATAATAATGTTAAGTATCGGTTGGGGTGTATTTTTATGGTTTTTGCCGATATTATGGTCTTATATGCAAACGGACCTGTGTGGTATGGAAGATACGCCCATTGTTTTTGACCGTAAGCGGCGGCGTGTTTATCGGCTGGTTCCATTGCTTGATGGCAGTACCGAACGTGGCTGGCGGCGCCTGTTCGGGCCGGTCAGGCTGCAGGCACTGGAATATCACTGGGACAATATCTCGGTTGATCATTGGGTGCAGGTGAGTGGCACACGGCATTCGGTTTCCCGCATTCACCAGTTGCTGATGACGGTGCGTGGCCCGCTCAAGCTGGGAGAGGCGCAAATGCGGCTGCTGGTGCAAAAGGGGCTGGATGTGAATCACCAGATTCTGGATCAGTTCACGGTGGGCAGCCCTGCGGCTATGGGGGTGGCCACCATTCCCATGTGGTGGGAATATCTGCGCCGCTATATGGATGGAACAGGCCCGGCATTGCCCCAGGGCGAACAACTAGAGGGCATTCCCCGCCCGCGCAGTCTGTGGCAAAGCATGGGGGCCGTTGGGCCGTTTGGTCCACGATTCATGTGGTGGTGGCGCAGCTCCGGGGCGACACGCTTTGTTCTGATATTTTTTATTGTGCTGTTTCCCATCATGCTGCCATTCAATATCGCATGGGGTATTTGCAACCGTATCAGCTATCTGACCATGCGCAAAGTGATCTGGCCCGAAGAACTGCGGGCACAACTCGGAGAGCCACTGCATAAATTACCGGATTGATGAGTCCTGAAGGCAAGGGGGAGATATATTTTATTTGGTCGAGGTGGGCGGGTATCCGTTCGGCTTAGCAACGCGGGGGAGCTGGGAGGAAGAGCTGAATACGTTCAATCGGATTGACTGGGGTGCATCCAATTAGAAACCTGCTTCAGAAAGCAAGCTAAATCAATGAGCCAAGATAAAGAAAGTAATCCACCCATTAGCGATATTCCCCCAATTGATCCGCAAATAGATCCGGATCTGATTGATCTGCCCACCGGTGGTATTGTCACGCAGGGAAGCTGCATTTTTTTGAATGTGGTCGATACCTCTAACATGGAGCCCCACCCTGATACCCTGAATGGTTTGGCAGACCGCTTTTCCAAGCGCAGGCGGGCGCATGAAAAGACCAGTACTTTTGATAATTTGAGTGCGGTTTATCAAGATGCAATTGCTGTGGGTAGACCTGGCGCTGCTGCAAATGTGCGAGGTGCAGGCCTTTTATTTCCATTAATATGGATGATTCCAGCTATATTAACATTTCCTTACTGGGGAGGTTTTTTTGGGGAAGTAATTCAAGATGGAGAATGGTTTGGGATTATTAAAGTATTTCTATCTGTTATCTTGATAATTTGGTTCCTAAAGCTTTCTTGGGGGTATATGCAAACAGACCTATGTGGTATGGAAGATACGCCAATTGTTTTTGATCGCAAACGGCGCCGTGTTTATCGGCTGGTTCCATTGCTTGATGGCAGTACCGAACGTGGATGGCAGCGCCTGTTCGGGCCAGTCAGGCTGCAGGCACTGGAATATCACTGGGACAATATCTCGGTTGATCATTGGGTGCAGGTGAGTGGCACACAGCATTCGGTTTCCCGCATTCACCAGTTGCTGATGACGGTGCGTGGCCCGCTCAAGCTGGGAGAGGCGCAAATGCGGCTGCTGGTGCAAAAGGGGCTGGATGTGAATCACCAGATTCTGGATCAGTTCACGGTGGGCAGCCCTGCGGCCATGGGGGTGGCCACCATTCCCATGTGGTGGGAATATCTGCGCCGCTATATGGATGGAACAGGCCCGGCATTGCCCCAGGGCGAACAACTAGAGGGCATTCCCCGCCCGCGCAGTCTGTGGCAAAGCATGGGGGCCGTTGGGCCGTTTGGTCCACGATTCATGTGGTGGTGGCGCAGCTCCGGGGCGACACGCTTTGTTCTGATATTTTTTATTGTGCTGTTTCCCATCATGCTGCCATTCAATATCGCATGGGGTATTTGCAACCGTATCAGCTATCTGACCATGCGCAAAGTGATCTGGCCCGAAGAACTGCGGGCACAACTCGGAGAGCCACTGCATAAATTACCGGATTGATGAGTCCTGAAGGCAAGGGGGAGATATATTTTATTTGGTCGAGGTGGGCGGGTATCCGTTCGGCTTAGCAACGCGGGGGAGCTGGGAGGAAGAGCTGAATGCCTTCAATCGGTGTGAAAGAAAATATTCTGCCTGCTTGATAAAAAGAGAGATTTTATGTTTACCAGAGAGAATGATTATGTGCGGGCCAAAAGAAAATCTATAGAAAGTGCTCGTAGCCTGCTAAAACTGGAAGCGCAAAAGCAGTGGCCTGTCAATCGCTCTGGTGCGCGGGGTGTCTGGCTCCCGGAGGCAGGGATTTACGCCCAAAACGAAAATTATCTTGAACTAAGCAATGCAGGTTGGGACAAGCAGTGGGTGGCAGGATTAATGGTTTTGTTTGGAATTTTGCCATTTCTGATGGTTATTTGGGCTTGGTATTGTTTTGCTGTTCACCCATTGTTTTTTGAAGAGGTACTGTTTTTGTGGCCAACAGCGACAATTCCGTATGCAGAGGAAGAAGAGATTTTTGTATGGTTTGGTTGGCTGCTGCTTTTTCCACTGGCCTTGGCTAGTGTCGCAATGATTTATGGCATGCTTTACCCCATGGGGTGGCATACCTGTTTTTTTACCTATCTCAGAGGGCGCGTTCGCTTTAATCGCGTGACCCGCAAGGTCTATGTGCTCAGGCCAGCTAATTGTGGCGGCAATCAAGTCTATGAATGGGATCGTCTGCTGGCCTTGCATGAAAGCGATGGCGATAACCCGAGTTTGGAAGTCAAACCCCTGGCCTTATATCACCCGCCTTTTGATCCTGATGATCCGCAGGCAAAGGGTGAAGACTGCATTTATGTGGGTTCGGCCAATGGCACAGAAGAAGCTGCACACTTATGGGAATATATCCGCCAATATATGGAAGTGGGCCCCAGCGTAGATCGCATTCCCAAAGACGCACCCGCCCATTACAAAGGCATTGCCCGCTATCTGCATCCCGATTATTTCACCTACTGCGGCAAACCCAGCGCGGCGCAACTGCGCTTGGAGCTGGGCCTGGATCTGGTGAATACCTTTTTTCACATGCTGAGTCAGATGACTTGCTCGTGGCCTCGCTTTCCCAAGGAGTGGGAGAGTGACAGCGGCCTGGGCGAGCCTGAAGACCGCCCGGTGCAAACCGGCGCAGTGATGACTGCCCTGGTCTACCGGGCTGAAGGCAAGTTGAGCAAGGCCGATGAGATCGAGTTTTTAACGCACTGGGGCACCGAAGAAGCGCTGGCAGAAGCCAAAGCGCGTTGAGGGGTGGGAGAAGAAGCTACATCACTCTCATATGGCCTAACTCCAAAGAATAATCATTATTATGTTTTCAAGAGAAAATGAATATTCTTACACCAAAAAGAAATCCATTGAAGAATCAAGAGTGTTGATTCGGCTGAATGAGCAAAAGCAATGGCCCACTCATCGATCTGGGGCTCGGTGCGTTTGGCTACCAGATTATGAGATTTTTGCGCAGAATGATAATTATCTGGATCTAAGCAACGCGGGCTGGAATAAGCAGTGGATGGCAGGGGCTACAATTTTTTTTGGATTTATACCTGCTCTTTTTATTATTTGGGTATGGTATTGTTTTGGTGTACATCCATTATTTTTTGATGAATTTATATTATTCATTCCAACAATGAGAGGTGATTATGTTGAAAAGGCATGGCCAGTACTTCTTGTTTCTTGGATAATTGTTTTTCCTCTATCTCTAGCTAGTGTAGCCTTGATTTATGGCATGCTTTATCCGATGGGGTGGCGCACCTGTTATTTCACCTACCTCAGAGGGCGTGTTCGCTTTAACCGCTTGACCCGCAAGGTCTATGTGCTCAGGCCTGGCTATTGTGGTGGTAATAAAGTCTATGAATGGGAGCGCCTGCTGGCCTTGTATGACAGTGGCGGGCCAAACCCTGTTGGAGAAATCAAGCCGCTTGCCTTATATCACCCGCCTTTTGATCCTGATGATCCGCAGGCAAAGGGCGAAGACTGCATTTATGTTGGCTCAGCCAATGGCTCGCAAGAGGCCGCGCATCTATGGGAATATATCCGCCAATATATGGAAGTGGGCCCCAGCGTAGATCGCATTCCCAAAGACGCGCCAGCCCATTACAAAGGCATTGCCCGCTATCTGCATCCCGATTATTTCACCTACTGTGGCAAACCCAGCGCGGCGCAACTGCGCTTGGAGTTGGGCCTGGATCTGGTGAATACCTCTTTTCACATGCTGAGCCAGATGACCTGTTCATGGTCTCGCTTTCCCAAAGAGTGGGAGAGTGACAGCGGCCTGGGCGAGCCTGAAGACCGGCCGGTGCAAACCGGTGCAGTGATGACCGCCCTGGTCTACCGGGCCGAAGGCAAGCTGAGCAAGGCCGATGAGATTGAGTTTTTAACGCACTGGGGCACCGAAGAAGCGCTGGCAGAAGCCAAAGCGCGTTGAGGGGTGGGAGAAGAAGTTACATCACTCCCATATGGCCTAACTCCAAAGAATAATCATTATTATGTTTTCAAGAGAAAATGAATATTCTTACACCAAAAATAAATCTATCGAAGAATCGAGAGTATTGATTCGGCTGAATGAGCAAAAACAATGGCCCACTCATCGATCAGGGTCTCGGCGTGTTTGGCTGCCAGATTATGAGATTTTTGCTCAAAATGATAATTATCTGGAGCTTAGTAATGCGGGTTGGGATAAGCAGTGGATGGCGGGAGCTACGATTTTTTTTGGTTTTATCCCATTTTTGATTGTAATGTGGGCCTGGTATGGTACTGCAATACATCCTTTAATTACGGACCAAATAATGCTTTTCTGGGTTATTGATGATTATAGACCGTCTGACTCATTATTTGTTTGGGCTGGTTGGATAATTGCATTTCCGTTGGCTATAGCTAGTGTAGCCTTGATTTATGGCATTCTTTACCCCTTGGGGTGGCGCACCTGTTATTTCACTTACCTCAGAGGGCGCATTCGCTTTAACCGTCAGACCCGCAAGGTCTATGTGCTCAGGCCTGGTTATTGTGGTGGTAATCAAGTTTATGAATGGGATCGTCTGCTGGCCTTGCATGACAGTGGTGGGCCAAACCCTGTTGGAGAAATCCAGCCGCTTGCCTTATATCACCCGCCTTTTGATCCTGATGATCCACAGGCTAAGGGCGAAGACTGTATCTATGTGGGCTCTGCCAATGGCTCGCAAGAAGCTGCGCACTTGTGGGAATATATCCGCCAATATATGGAGGTGGGCCCCTGCGTAGATCGCATTCCCAAGGATGCGCCCGCCCATTACAAAGGCATTGCCCGCTATCTGCATCCCGATTATTTCACCTATTGTGGCAAGCCCAGCGCGGCGCAACTGCGCTTGGAGTTGGGCCTGGATCTGGTGAATACCTCTTTTCACATGCTGAGCCAGATGACCTGTTCATGGCCTCGCTTTCCCAAGGAGTGGGAGAGTGACAGCGGCCTGGGCGAGCCTGAAGACCGCCCCGTGCAAACCGGCGCAGTGATGACCGCCCTAGTCTACCGGGCCGAAGGCAAGCTGAGCAAGGCCGATGAGATCGAGTTTTTAACGCACTGGGGCACCGAAGAAGCGCTGGCAGAAGCCAAAGCGCGATGAGGGGTGGTGGCAAAAAACTTCTTAACCAAAGAGCCTGATCAAAATATTTATTAATATGTTTACCCGAGAAAATGATTATGTGCGGGCCAAAAGAAAATCTGTAGAAAGTGCTCGTAGCCTGCTAAAGCTGGAAGCGCAAAAGCAATGGCCCTTCAATCGTTCTGGTGCACGAGGTGTCTGGCTGCCTGAGAGAGAGGTTTTTGCCAAAAATGAAAATTATTTGGAGTTAAGTAATCCTGGTTGGAATAAGCAGTGGGTTGCTGGTATTACAGTTTCTTTTGGAGTTATACCATTTTTGCTTGTTATTTGGTGTTGGTATTGCTTTGGTGTACATCCACTATTGTTTAATGAGTTTATATTGTTTATACCAACAATGAGAGGTAATTATGTGCCAGATGCATGGCCAGTGTTACTTGTCGGTTGGTTGATTATTTTTCCGTTAGCTTTAGCAAGTGCTGCTATGATTTATGGCATGCTTTACCCCATGGGGTGGCATACTTGTTTTTTTACCTATCTCAGAGGGCGCATTCGTTTTAATAGGCAGACCCGTAAGGTCTATGTGCTCAGGCCAGCTAATTGTGGCGGCAATCAAGTCTATAAATGGGAGCGCCTGCTGGCCTTGCATGACAGTGATGGCGATAACCCGAGTTTGGAAGTCAAACCCCTGGCCTTATATCACCCGCCTTTTGATCCTGATGATCCGCAGGCTAAGGGCGAAGACTGTATCTATGTGGGCTCAGCCAATGGCTCGCAAGAGGCCGCGCACTTGTGGGAATATATCCGCCAATATATGGAAGTGGGCCCCAGCGTAGATCGTATTCCCAAAGACGCGCCTGCCCATTACAAAGGCATTGCCCGCTATCTGCATCCCGATTATTTCACCTATTGTGGCAAGCCCAGCGCGGCGCAACTGCGCTTGGAGTTGGGCCTGGATCTGGTGAATACCTTTTTTCATTTGATCAGCCAGATGACCTGTTCGTGGCCTCGCTTTCCCAAGGAGTGGGAGAGTGACAGCGGCCTGGGCGAGCCTGAAGACCGCCCGGTGCAAACCGGCGCAGTGATGACTGCCCTGGTCTACCGGGCTGAAGGCAAACTGAGCAAGGCCGATGAGATCGAGTTTTTAACGCACTGGGGCACCGAAGAAGCGCTGGCAGAAGCCAAAGCGCGATGAGGGGTGGGAGAAGAAGTTACATCACTCTCATATGACCTAACTCCAAAGAATAATCATTATTATGTTTTCAAGAGAAAATGAATACTCCTATACAAAAAAGAAATCCATTGAAGAATCAAGAGTATTGATTCGGCTAAATGAGCAAAAGCAATGGCCCACTCATCGATCTGGGGCTCGACGTGTTTGGCTGCCAGATTATGCGATTTTTGCCCAGAATGAGAGTTATCTGGAGCTAAGCAATGCGGGGTGGGATAAACAGTGGATGGCAGGGGCTACAATTTTTTTTGGCTTTATACCAGCTTTTTTTATTATTTGGGCTTGGTATTGTTTTGCTGTTCACCCATTGATTTTTGAAGAGATAATGTTTTTCTTGCCAAATTTAATAGATGAACTTACAGAGGAAAGAGAAATTTATATATGGTTTGGTTGGCTGTTGATTTTCCCGTTGGCTTTGGCTAGTGCAGCCTTGATTTATGGCATTCTTTACCCCTTGGGGTGGCGCACCTGTTATTTCACTTACCTCAGAGGGCGGGTTCGCTTTAATCGCATGACCCGCAAGGTCTATGTGCTCAGGCCTGGCTATTGTGGTGGTAATCAAGTCTATGAATGGGAACGCCTGCTGGCCTTGTATGACAGTGGCGGGCCAAACCCTGTAGGAGAAATCAAGCCGCTTGCCTTATATCACCCGCCTTTTGATTCTGATGATCCGCAGGCTCAGGGCGAAGACTGCATTTATGTGGGCTCAGCCAATGGCTCGCAAGAGGCCGCACACTTGTGGGAATATATCCGCCAATATATGGAAGTGGGCCCCAGCGTAGATCGTATTCCCAAAGACGCGCCCGCCCATTACAAAGGCATTGCCCGCTATCTGCATCCAGACTATTTCACCTACTGTGGCAAACCCAGCGCGGCGCAACTGCGCTTGGAGCTGGGCCTGGATCTGGTGAATACCTTTTTTCACATGCTGAGCCAGATGACTTGCTCGTGGCCTCGCTTTCCCAAGGAGTGGGAGAGTGACAGCGGCCTGGGCGAGCCTGAAGACCGCCCGGTGCAAACCGGCGCAGTGATGACCGCCCTGGTCTACCGGGCCGAAGGCAAACTGAGCAAGGTCGATGAGATCGAGTTTTTAACGCACTGGGGCACCGAAGAAGCGCTGGCAGAAGCCAAAGCGCGTTGAGGGGTGGGAGAGGGCGCTGCTGCATAAATTGCTGCGCAGCCAGTTGTAGGCTTGCTGCATGAGTTTGCGCTGTAAGCCCCTCTTCCGCAGGAGCAGCTTTAAGCACTGCAACGCCGTGCTTAAAGCTCGTGGGGCGTTACTCATTTGCTTGGGCAAGCCCATGTCTTTGTTTACCGCTTGCAGCGCCAAAGTCGGGCACGAACCTGTGCAGCCAAATTGTTCACGTGGCTCGTGCTTTGTGTGATGCCTTGCACTGCTCTCAGCTTGTTGTCTGGTATAGGACTTTGCTGGACTGGCTCATACCGCCAGCCTATAGACAAGAAGACGTTCGTTCGTGCAACAACGTCGCTCCAGCAATGCCTGAGGCACCGACCTCAGCCACAACTGCAAATATTCGATTTGCTGGCTGTGCTGGTGGCTCCAAGTCTCAACAGCCCCTAGTCTCAATAGACGATGGTTGCTCCCGGATTTGTTTTTACGCTTGTCTCCAAAGATCAATCAACTACAGGAGATAGCTGTGCGTTTAAATGGAAAGATTGCGGTAGTGACGGGGGCAGGCCAAGGAATGGGACGCGCAATTGCTCGTCAATTTGCCAGCGAAGGAGCCACCGTGGTGGCGGTGGATTTGAATGAAGCTGCGGCAAAGGAAACCCTGGAGGGGGCTGCTACTGGACGTCATGTGGCACGTTCCGTCAATGTGGCGGACAGCGCGGCTGTAGCGCAACTGTTTGCCGATATTCAGCGTGATCTGGGTGCTGTGGATGTGCTGGTGAACAACGCGGGTGTGGGCTCGGTAGATCAGTTTGCAGACATTCCGGACGAGACCTGGAACCGCGTGATTGGCGTGAACCTGAATGGCGCGTTTTTCTGTGCCCGTGAAGCCGTTAAATCCATGCAGGCCAGTGGCAAGGGCGGGGCGATTGTGAACATTTCCAGCACTTCTGCAGTCAGCGGTGATGGCCCTGCGCACTACTGCGCATCCAAGGCTGCACTGATGGGGCTGACCCGTGGCATGGCCAAGGAGCTGGCTCCCAAAGGGATTCGCGTGAACACCCTGGTACCTGGCCCTACCAACACGCCCATGATGCAGGGCATTCCCAAAGAGTGGTCAGACGCCATCATTGCCGGCGTGCCCATGGGGCGCATGGCAGAGCCTGAAGACATTGCCAAGGTGGCTGTGTTCCTGGCCAGTGACGACAGCGGTTTTGTCACCGGCCAGAACGTGGCTGTCAACGGTGGCAGTGCATTCCTGTAAACGCCAAGGCGTTTCCCATTCCCATTGAGAACAAAGAAAGAGACATCATGACCCAGCGTTTGGAAGGCAAAGTGGCATTTGTGACGGGGGGCGGCTCAGGCATTGGCGCAGCCACAGCAGAGCGGTTGGCACAGGAAGGTGCCACGGTGGTGATTTGTGGCCGCCGCCAGGGCCCTTTGGATGAGGTGGTGGCGAAGATCAAGTCGGCAGGCGGCAAGGCTTCGGCCGTGGTGGCAGACGTGAGCAACGAATCCCAGATTGTGGGCGCTTTGGAGCAGGCTGCCAAGGAGCACGGAGGGCTGGATATTGTGGTGAACAACGCCATGGCATTCACCTGGGGCAGCATTGACAGCATGTCCACCAGCGACTGGCACGCCAACTTTGGCACCTCGGTGGATGGCACCTTCTGGGGAACACGTACCGCGCTGCGCTTGATGAAAGAGCGCGGGGGCTCGATTGTGAATATCAGCTCCATCTGCGGCACGCTGGGCACACCTTATATGTCGGGCTATTCGGCAGCCAAGGCCGCGGTGATCAACTTCTCGCGTGCCGCTGCGGCAGAGGGTGCGGCAGCCGGTATTCGTGTGAACGTGGTGGTGCCCGCTGTGGTGGAAACACCAGCCACAGCAGGCATGCTGGCAGACGAAGCATCGCGCCAAAATACCGAAAAGCTGATCCCGATGGGTCGTGTGGGGCAGCCGCATGAACTGGCCAATGCGGTGCTGTTTCTGGCAAGCGATGAGTCCAGCTACATCACGGGTGCAACCTTGCCCGTGGATGGCGGTCGCTCCGCGGTTCTGGTCACTGCGCTGTAAGGAGTGGCAATGAGCCAATGGCCACAGACCCTGGAAGAGCGCATTGACCGTCTGGAATCGCTGGACAGCATTCGTCAGCTGGTGGGCAAGTACTCCCTGTCGCTGGATATGCGTGACATGGATGCGCATGTGAATCTGTTTGCGCCAGACATTCGTGTGGGGCGCGACAAGGTGGGCCGCGCGCATTTCAAAGCGTGGCAGGATTCCACGCTGCGTGATCAGTTCACAGGCACATCCCACCACGTAGGCCAGCACATCATCGAGTTTGTGGATGCCGATCACGCCACGGGCGTGGTCTATTCCAAGAATGAGCATGAGTGCGGAGCCGAGTGGGTCATCATGCAGATGCTGTATTGGGACGACTATGAGCGCATTGACGGGCAGTGGCTGTTCCGCCGTCGCCTGCCTTGCTACTGGTATGCCACAGACTTGAACAAGCCACCGATTGGCGACATGAAGATGCGTTGGCCGGGCCGTGAGCCTTACCACGGCGCTTTTCATGATTTGTTCCCAAGCTGGAAGGCTTTCTGGGCTGAGCGCCCAGGCAAGGACGCATTGCCCCAGGTGGCTGCGCCTGCGCCGCTGGAGCAGTTTTTGACAACCATGCGTGCGGGTGCGCCCGATCCACGTATTCGCGTGCGCTAAGGAGCTGTGATGGATTCGCTGTTGTTTACACCGATCAAGCTGGGGGCGCTGGAGTTGCGCAACCGCGTGGTCATGGCTCCGATGACGCGCAACCGTGCGACCAATGACGGTGTGCCCACGCCCAGCATGGCGCAACACTATGCCCAACGTGCTTCTGCAGGCTTGATTGTGGCCGAAGGTGCCTGGCCGACCGCAGAAGGCCAAGCCTATAACCGCCAGCCGGGGATTGCCACGGCGGCGCAGGTGAAGGGTTGGCAGCAGGTGACGGATGCGGTGCATGCCAACGGTGGCCGCATTGTGTTGCAGATCATGCATGCAGGGCGTATTGGCAGCCGCTGGATCAAGCCTGAAGGTGTGCGCAGCGTGTCTGCATCCCACCTGCAGGCCAAGGGGCAGATCTGGACTGACAGCCAGGGCATGCAGGACTTTGATGTGCCCCATGCGCTGACTACCGAGGAGGTGCGCCAGGCGGTCAAAGACCATGCCGATGCGGCCAAACGCGCCATGGATGCAGGTTTTGACGGGGTGGAATTGCACGGCACCAGCGGGTATCTGTGCCTGCAGTTTTTGCACTCCAGCACCAACCAGCGCAGCGATGCGTATGGCGGTGATGTGGAGCAGCGTGCCCGCTTTGCGACGGAATGCCTGCAAGCCATGGCGCAAGCGATTGGTGCGCAGCGGGTGGGTTTGCGTCTGAATCCAGGCAACACCTTCAATGACACGTCGGACGAAGACTCTGCTGCAGCGCACGCTGCCTTGATGCGTCAGGCCTCCAGGGTTGGCATTGCCTATCTGCACATCATGCGTGCGGTATTTGATCCGCGCATTGATGCCTTTGCACTGGCGCGCGAGCACTTCGGGCGCAACCTGATCCTCAACGATGGCTTTGATGCACTGAGCGCAGAACAGGCCTTGCAAGCCGGACAAGGTGAGGCGGTGTCTTTTGCACGGCATTACATTGCCAACCCTGATCTGGTGGAGCGTATGCGTCATGGCTTGCCTCTTGCCAAATTTGACCGCAATACCTTGTACACACCGGGTGACGAGGGCTACACAGACTATCCCGCTGCTGCGTTGCAAACGGCGTAGAGCACACCTTTTGCAACGTTGACCGCCTTGCCCAGCAAGGCGGTTTTTTTATGCCTGCCATGCGAGGGAATCAGCGCTTCGGGTTTGCCGCAATGGAACATGGTGCAAATGAGTTAGCACCTTTGAATGTCTTTCCATATCAACAGGTGGCGCTCACTTTTTTGATTTATTAAATACGTTTTTGTTAGTCTCAACGGACGATGTTTGGAACGTCTTGCATGCCCAGAATCACTGCATCACGACAACCCTTGGGTAGGAGACCCCGACATCATGATGAAGATTGCTGGACTGTCATACGTGGTTGCCGAGAGCACCGATGTGGGGCGCTGGGAGCAATACGCCCACGATGTGCTTGGCATGATGAGCACGCGCACTCCGGATGGCAATGTGCTGATCAAGATGGATGAGCGCCAGTACCGCTTTCAGGTGCAGCCTGGCGGCCAGGACCGCTATCTGGCATCTGGTTGGGAGGTGCAGAACCAGCAAGCGTTTGAAGAGGCGCTGCAAGTCATGCAGCAGGCCGGTGTGACCTATGAGATGGGAAGCCCCGAGCTGTGCAAGCAACGCGGTGTCCAGCAGCTGGCCGTGGTGCTTGATCCTTCTGGCAACCGCCATGAGATTGGCTGGGGTTTCAAGTCGGACTTCGGACACTTTGCCTCGCCTCAGGGGGTTTCGCGCTTTGTGACGGGCAACCAGGGCATGGGCCATACCGTGTTGCCGGCCCCCGATTTTGACAAGACGGTGAGCTTTGTGCGCGAGGTGCTGGGTTTTGAACTCTCAGACATCTACAACATGCGCCCCGCCGGTGATGACGGCCCGCTGATTCGCATTCATTTCTTCCACTGCCAGAACGGGCGCCATCACAGCCTGGCGCTGGCGGAGTTCCCTTCGCCTACGGGCTGTGTGCACGTGATGGTGGAAGTGGAGAACATGCCCGAAGTCGGGCGTGCCATGGATCGCATGCAGGCCAACAACGTGAAGCTGTCGGCCACGCTCGGTCAGCACACCAATGACCGAATGATTTCTTTCTATATGAAAACGCCATCCAACTTCGATATCGAGTTTGGCTATGGCGGGGCAGTTATCGACTGGGAAGAGCACATTACCCACGAATTCACCAAGGTCAGCCTCTGGGGTCACGACTTCAGCGTAGGCCGTCCTGCCGAGTAACAAGAGGAGTTTGAAGCAATGGCCAATAAATTGATGAGTGCTGCCGACGTCATCGCCAATCTGAAAGATGGCATGACCATTGGTATTGGTGGCTGGGGGCCTCGCCGCAAGCCTATGGCACTGGTGCGCGAGCTGCTGCGCAGCCCTGTGAAAGATCTGACCGTGGTTGCCTATGGCGGCGCGGATGTAGGCATGCTGTGCGCTGCAGGCAAGGTCAAGAAGCTGGTGTTTGCCTTTGTCTCTCTGGACTTCATTCCACTGGAGCCTTATTTCCGCAAGGCTCGCCAGAGCGGTGCGCTGGAGGTGATGGAGATTGATGAAGGCCATATGGTGCTGGGCCTGAAGGCTGCGGCGATGCGTGTGCCCTACATTCCCACGCGCATTGGTCTGGGCACGGATGTGCTCAAGCACAACCCCAGCATTCAGCAGGTGATCTCACCCTATGACGGCAAAGCCTGGGTGGCCATGCCAGCGCTGCCTCTGGATGCAGCCCTGCTGCACGTTGACCGTGCCGATGCACGAGGCGTGTGCCAGATCAGTGGCCCCGATGTTTACATGGATGACTTGTTCGCCCGTGCCGCCAAGCAGACCTTTGTGAGCTGCGATGAGCTGGTGGACAGCAGCCACTTCGCCAGCGAGCAGGATGCGCGCCTGGTGTTCTGGGAGCGCTCGGAAACCACCGGTGTCGTGCATCTGCCCGGTGGTGCGCACCCCACTTCTTGCGCGCCGCTGTATGGCTTTGATGTCAAACACTTCAAGGAGTACACCGCCAGCGCCAAGGAAGAGGGTGGCTGGAGCCAGTACGCCGAGAAGTACCTGCAATGCAGCGAGCAGGAATACCAGGAAAAAGTGGGTGGCATGCAGGCCATCCAGCGTTTGCCCTTGCCTGTTTTCTAAGGAGAAGCACCATGACAGATCAAGCCGTAATGGAGCGCAGCAAGGCTGCAGCCAACACCGAAATTGCATTGGTGGACCGTGTCATCTGCGCCGCTGCCCGCGCCTGGGAGCACGATGGAGAGGTGCTGGCTACCGGCATTGGACTGGTTCCGCGCCTGGCTGCCTCCTTGTGCATGAAGTCGATCAATACCGACTTGATGATGACCGATTCCGAGGCCTGGCTTCTTAGCGAGCCCGCGCCGGTAGGCCCTCGTGGGGATTACCAGATACAGCGCGAAACCTGGATGGGTTTTTCCCGGATTTTTGACAATGTCTGGGGTGGCAAGCGCCATGCCATGGTGGGGCCGGTCCAGGTGGATCGCTTTGGTCAGGGCAATATCTCCATGGTGGGCAGCGATTACGCCAAGCCCAAGTCCATGATGCTGGGTGTGCGCGGCTTTCCGGGCAACTCCATCAATCACGCCAACTCTTTCTTTGTGCCCAACCACAGCCGCAAGGTGTTTGTGGAAGGTGAGGTGGACATGGTGGGCTCGGTGGGTTACAACCCCGCGCGTCTGGCGCAAGGCTGGACGCTGGAAGAGACCACGGACATTCGCTACATCTTCACCAATCTGTGTGTGATGGATTTCGGGGGGCCGAATCATCAGGCGCGCTTGCTGGCACTGATGCCTGGCGTCACCGTCGAGCAGGTGCAGGAGGCAACGGGCTTCCCGGTGCACATTCCAGCCGAAGTAGGCGTGGTGCCCGATCCAACGCCTGAGCAGCTGGCCCTGTTGCAGCAGCTGGACCCCCACGGCCTGCGTGCCACAGCGATGGGAGCTTGAGCATGGATGCAACTGTTGCAAGCACCGAATTCGTGGTTCGTGAAGACAAGGCGGTGTACGAGACGGACACCCCCGTGCTCTACAGCGTGGACAGCGGCATTGCCACGGTGACCATGAACCGTCCTGCACTGAACAATGTGCAGAACTCGCAGATGACCTATGCGCTGGATGCGGCATTCCGCTGCGCGGTGGACGATGACAGCGTGAAGGTCATTGTGCTTCGCGGCAGCGGCAAGCACTTCAGCGCAGGCCATGACATTGGCTCCCCTGGGCGTGATATCAACAAGCCTTTCGAGCGCGTGCACCTGTGGTGGGACCATACCAACAAGCCCGGTGGGGAGCAGTTGTTCGCGCGTGAACAAGAGGTCTATCTGGGCATGTGCCGCCGCTGGCGTGACATTCCCAAGCCCATGATTGCCATGGTGCAAGGCGCCTGCGTGGCTGGTGGTCTGATGCTGGCCTGGGTGTGCGATCTGATCATTGCCAGCGATGATGCCTTCTTCCAGGACCCGGTGGTACGCATGGGCATTCCAGGTGTGGAGTATTTCGCCCATGCCCATGAACTCAATCCGCGCATTGCCAAAGAGTTCCTGTTGCTGGGTGAGCGCATGGGCGCTGAGCGTGCCTACCAGATGGGCATGGTCAACCGCATCTTCAGCCGTGAGGAGCTGGAAGCCAAGACCTACGAAATTGCCAACCGCCTGGCGGCCCAGCCGCGCATGGGCATGGCGCTGACGAAGATGGTGGTCAACAAGGCGCAGGACATGCAAGGCCTGCGCGACACCATGGACCTGGCGTTTGGCTATCACCATTTTGCGCACGCTCACAGCCAGACCTTGGGCATGGGGCAACTGGGCGGGCAGGACGCCAAGTCCATGGTACAGGCCAACAAAAAGGAGGCCGCGCAATGAGCACGGCAGCTTTGCGTACGCCTTTGTGCGATTTGCTCGGGTGTGAATACCCCATCATCCAGACTGCCATGGGCTGGGTGGCGGGCGCTGATCTGGTGGCTGGCACCACCAATGCCGGAGGGTTTGGTTTTCTGGCAGGCGCCACCATCGCTGCTGACAAGATCGAGGCTGAAATCCTCAAGGTCAAGCGGCTGACGGATGACCGTCCTTTTGGACTGAACTTCCACATGTTCCAGCCCAATGCCCAGCAGTTGCTGGATCTGGCCGTGAAATACCGCTTGCGTGCCGTCAGCTATGGCCGTGGCCCTGACAAGGCCGTGATTGGCCGACTGCGTGATGCAGGCATTGTTTGCATGCCGACCGTAGGTGCGCTCAAACATGCGCAAAAAGCCATCGAGATGGGGGCCAATGTCATCACCGTGCAAGGCGGTGAGGGCGGTGGGCACACGGGCAGCGTGCCGACCACCGTGCTGCTGCCCCAAGTGGTGGATGCGGTCAACGTGCCTGTGGTGGCCGCTGGCGGCTTCTACGACGGGCGTGGACTGTTGGCAGCGCTGGCCTACGGTGCGCAAGGCATTGCCATGGGGACGCGATTTCTGATGACCAGCGACTCCAAAGTGCCGGAAGCCACCTTGCAGCGCTATGTGCAGACCAGAGATGCGGAAAAGATCGCCATCTCTTATCTCGTGGACGGCATGCCCCAGCGCATGATTCCCAACGAATACATGCAGATGCTGGAAAAAGCCAGTCCCTTCAAGCGCTTGCGCATCGCACTGAGTCTGGCCATGCAGTGGAAATCCATGACGGGCATGACCACCGGGCAGGCAGCCAGCACTTTCCTGAAGGCGTTGCGCGAGGACTCATCCTCGGTGGCGCAGACCGTGATGGCGGCCAATGCCCCCATGCTGCTGCAGCGCTCCATGGTGGAAGGCAAGCCTGCAGAAGGCGTGATGTCAGCTGGCCAGGTGGCTGCGCTGATCGGCAGGCTCGACAGCTGCGAAGACGTGATTCAGGGCATGGTGCGCCAAGCCATGGAACGCAGCCATGCCCTGAGTGCCATGACGCAGCAATGTGAGCCCGTACCCGCTTAACCCTTTGAAGATCGCTTATGTCGAATTCGCAATTTTTCTCTCAGGTGCATGACAACGGAGTAGCCGAACTGGTGATTGACCGTGCGCCTGTCAATGCCCTGAACGCCGAAGGCTGGAATACCCTGGCCCGGGAAATCCAGCATTTGGGTGAGCGTGATGACGTGCGTGTCATCGTGATTCGCGCTGAAAACCGTGGTTTCTGCGCGGGTGTGGATATCAAGGAACTGGCTGCCAACGACAAGCTGATCGTCAGCGTGAATGCGGGCAACTACGCCACGTTCAAGGCGGTACACCTGAACAGGGTGCCGGTCATCGCAGCTGTGCATGGCTTTGTGCTGGGCGGTGGTATCGGTATCTGCGGTGCATCGGACATCGTGATTGCCGCGGAAGACGCCACGTTTGGTTTGCCTGAAGTGGATCGCGGCGCCATGGGCGGTGCGGCCCATTTGCAGCGCATGTTTGGCGTGCAGAAAACCCGTTATCTGTTCTTTACGGGCGAAATGATTGGCGCGCAGGAAGCGTTTCGTCTGGGCGCCGTAGAGCGTGTGGTGCCGCGCGATCAGCTGCGTGCCACCGCGATGGAGATCGCCGCAAAGATTGCAGCCAAGAGCCCCGCCATGATCCGCATCGCCAAAGAAGCGTTGACAGGCATTGAGGACGGCAACCTGGAAGACAAATACCGCTGGGAGCAGGGCTTCACCTTGCAAGCCTATATGAGCCCGGATTCCGCTGAAACCCGCAGTGCGTTCGTTGAAAAGCGCGACGCAAAATTCTAAGTACCTGCTGCGCGACCCAAGGAGACAACAGCATGGATTTGACCTATACCCCTGCGCAACAGGCCTTTCGCGCACAAGTGCGCGCCTGGCTGAAAGACAACGTGCCCAAGCATCGCTTGAAGAGCTACGACACCCGCGAAGGCTTCGAGCAGCATCGTGAGTGGGAGGCCAAGCTGGCCGAAGCAGGCTACAGCGCCGTGATGTGGCCCAAAGAGCTGGGCGGCTGTGGCTGCGACCTGACCGAATGGCTGATTTTCGAGGAAGAATACTGGGCTGCCGACGCGCCTCAGCGTGTCAACCAGAACGGAATTTTGCTGCTGGGCTCCACCTTGATGGAGTTTGGCACGCCGGAGCAAAAAGCACGCTTTCTGCCGCGCATGGCGCGTTGCGATGACATGTGGGCCCAGGGATGGTCCGAGCCCAATGCAGGCTCTGACATGGCGGCCATCAGCAGCCGTGCCACGCGCAAGGGCGATACCTATGTGCTTAACGGCCAGAAAATCTGGTCCACACGCGCCATTTTTGCCGACTGGCTGTTTGGCTTGTTCCGCAGCGACCCTGCCTCCAGCCGTCACCATGGTCTGAGCTACATCCTGGTGCCGCTGAATACCCCGGGCATCACGGTGCGCCCGATCAAGGCGCTCAACGGCCAGGATGCATTTGCGGAAATCTTCTTTGACGATGCCGTGGTGCCTGCCGAGAACCTGATCGGTGCTGAAGGCAAGGGCTGGAATGTGGCCATGGCCACAGCTGGCTTTGAGCGTGGCCTGGTGCTGCGCTCTCCTGCACGTTATCAGCGAACTGCCCAGAAATTGCTGGATCTGTACCTGCGCAACCAGGCGCAGGCAGACCGTGATCCCTCAATTCGCGATGCGGTGCTGCGTGCGTGGATGGGGGCTGAAGCCTATACCCAGTCTTCCTACCATACCGTTGGCCGTCTGAGCAAAGGTGCGCATATTGGCGCGGAAGCCAGTACCAACAAGATTGTCTGGTCTGAGCTGGATATTGACATGCACCAGACCGCCATGCGCATCCTGGGCAATCGCGCGGAGCTGTGTGACGACGATGAAGCCACTGAGTGGAGAGAGGGTTTCCTGTTCTCTCAGGCCGGGCCGATTTACGCCGGCAGCAATGAGATTCAGCGCAACATCATTGCTCAGCGCATGCTGGGCTTGCCCAAGTCTTGAAACGGGGAGTACCAATCATGGATTTCACTTTTTCTGAAGACCAGATCGCCTTTCGTGACACCGTGAGCCGCTTCCTGATGACAGAAGCAGCCCCTGAGTTGCTGCGCGAAATCTGGGAAACCGAAACAGGCCGCAGCACAGATCTGTGGAACAAGATTGCCGAGCAGGGCTTGATGGGGCTTTCCGTGCCTGAGGCTGAAGGCGGCATGGGCCTGCGAGATGTCGACTGGGCCTTGTTGCTGCAGGAAATTGGTTACTACGGCTTGTCCGATGTGGTGGCAGATACGGCTTATGTGGCTGTCGGTATGCTGGCTGCATTGCCAGAGGGCCATCCGGCGCGCAGCACTTGGCTGCCACGCATTGCGGAGGGGAAAGCTCGTGTGGCGGTGGGCCATCCGCTGAACCTCTATGTGGCAGATGCAGCGCAGGCGGACGTGCTGTTGCTGCCTCACGCCAGCGAAGACGGACTGGAGCTGCATCTGGTGTTGCCTGGCCAGTGCCAGATTGAAGCCAAACCCAGTTACGACACTTCACGCCGCCTCAGTCATGTGGTGTGGACACCCGCTGAGAGCACGCGCATTGCAGATGCCCAGCAAGGGAAGGCCATCTGGGCACAAGCAGGAGAGCGTGGTGCACTGGCTGCTGCGGCGCAAATGCTGGGGCTGTCTCAGCGGATGCTCGACCTGTCAGTGGACTATGTGGCGCAACGCAGGCAGTTTGACAAGGTGATTGGCAGCTTCCAGGCAGTGCAGCACCATCTGGCAGACATTGTGACCAAGATCGAGTTTGCCAAGCCTGTGCTCTATCGCTCTTTTTACGCGCTGCAAGAAGGTGATGCAGATCTGGCTGTGCGTGTCTCGCACGCCAAGTTGCAATGCAGCGAGGCCAGCGCATTGGCTGCTCGCAACAGCCTGCAGGTGCATGGTGCCATGGGCTATACGTGGGAAGTGGATTTGCAGATGTTCATGAAGCACGCCTGGGTGCTCGAGGCTGCATGGGGTGATGAGTCTTTTCACAAAGACCGGCTGACCACGGGCTTGCTGCGTAGCTGCAATCCACCCGCTGGACCGGGTGCAACTTTCGACCGCCCTTCAGTGCTGATCCAGACTGGCAATGCCCAGATAGTTGCAAAAAATGAAGTTGTTGAAGAGGTGGCTGCATGAGTGCGCAAGCTTATATCGTGGATGCCTTGCGCTCGCCCACCGGCAAGCGCAAGGGCTCATTGGCCAGCGTTCATGGTGCAGACCTGGGCGCACATGTGATCAAGGCCATTGTGGAGCGCAATGCCATCCCGGCGGATGAGTATGACGACGTCATCTTCGGCTGTGTGGACACGATTGGTGCGCTGGCCGGAGACATCGCCCGTACTTCCTGGTTGGCCGCAGGCCAGCCTTTGTGTGTGCCTGGCACGACGGTGGATCGCCAGTGCGGCTCTTCCCAGCAAGCCATCCACTTTGCTGCCCAGGCGGTAATGAGTGGTACGCAAGATGTGGTGCTTGCCGGTGGTGTGCAAACCATGAGCGCCATTCCGATCTCTTCGGCCATGTTGGCGGGACAGGCCCTGGGCTTCACCACACCGTTCGCAGAGAGCAAGGGCTGGCAGGCGCGCTTTGGTGATGCGCCTGTCAACCAGTTCTACGCGGCGCAGCGCATAGCGGAACACTGGGGTGTCAGCAGAGCGGACATGGAGGTGTTTGCCAAGGAAAGTCACGACCGCGCTCTGCGGGCGATAGCAGAGGGCCGTTTTGATCGCGAAATTGTCCCCTTCGGCGATTTCAAGATGGATGAGACCGCTCGCCAGTCCACGCTGGAGAAGATGGCCACGCTGGAGCCTGTGGATCCCACATACCCAGCCATCACGGCTGCTGTGTCCAGCTCCACCTGTGACGCTTCGGCCGCCGTGCTGGTGGTTTCGGAAGCTGCGCTCAAACGCTACAACCTGACGCCACGTGCACGCATCCATCACATCAGCGTGCGCGCCGATGACCCGATCTGGCACCTGACCGCACCGATTCCCGCAACGGAATATGCGCTCAAGAAAGCCGGGATGAAGATGAGCGATATCGATCTGGTCGAAATCAACGAAGCCTTTGCCTCGGTGGTCATGGCCTGGCTCAAGGAAACCGGCTATGACCACGCGAAGACCAATGTCAACGGCGGAGCGATTGCACTGGGCCACCCGCTGGGGGCATCGGGTGCCAAGCTGATGACCACATTGCTGCATGAGTTGGAGCGCACGGGCGGTCGTTACGGCCTGCAAACCATGTGTGAAGGTGGCGGTCAGGCCAATGTGACCATCATCGAGCGCCTCTGAGCGCTTGCCAGTTGCCCCCACCCCGAAGCAACCGACACGCAACCGAGGAGAGATAGCGGTGCATTCCGAATATGACCAAGAGCGTCGAGTTTTTCTGAAAACTGCTGCTGCAGCCACTGCGGTAGCGGCAGCTCCAGCCGTTGCGAAGCCGGGAATACCCGCAAGGGGGGAACCTGACTGGGATGGCATGGCCTGGGCCGAGCACATTCGCAAAGGTGATGTGACGCCCAAAGAGGCTCTGGAAGCCGCCATTTCCCGTACTGAAGCGCTGCCCAAGCTCAATGCGGTGGTGATTCAAGACTATGAAATGGCACGTGCCAAGGCCAAGGCCATGTCGGCTTTGGGGCGTGAGGCACGCGCCCAGGCGACAGCCCAGGCTCCCATGTGGGGAGTCCCGTTTCTGATCAAAGACCTTAACCAGTACGTCAAGGGATCGGTGACGACCAATGGATGCCGCTTTTATGCGGGTGCAGTGGCCGACTATGACAGCACACTGGTGGAGCGCTACAAGGCAGCGGGGCTGAATATTTTTGGCAAAACGGCTTCCCCCGAGTTCGGTCAGACAGCCACCACGGAGTCGACCTTGTTTGGGGCAACCCCCAATCCTTGGAATCCCAGGCACTCGGCCGGAGGCTCTTCTGGTGGTGCGGGCGCAGTGGTGGCTGCTGGCATCTTGCCAGTAGCGCATGGCAGCGATGGTGGGGGCTCCATCCGCATTCCTGCTGCGCATTGCGGGCTGGTCGGCCTCAAGCCCAGCCGTGGCCGAGTCCCGACGGGCCCGGTAAATATGGAGGGCTGGATGGGCTTGTCGCTCAACCACGTGGTGTGCCGTACCGTGCGTGACTCTGCCCATTTGCTGGATTTGACCGCTGGTCCCGAAGCCGGCAGCCGTGTGATGCCCCCCAAGGATGTCAGTGGCACCTATTTGCAAGCATTGCAGCAGCCTGAGCGCAAGCTGCGGATAGCGGTATGGCGCCAAAACTATTTCGGCATTCCGGTGCACCCCGATTGCGTTGCAGCGCAAGACCATGCAGCCAAGACTTGTGCCGCACTGGGCCATATCGTGGAAGAAGTGGCGTTGCCTGGGCTGGATGTGCTTGCACTGTTTACCAGCCTGGGGGTGATGACCTCTGTGGGCATGCGATACACCATTGCGCAACGGGAAAAGCTCTTGGGGCGCAAAGTGCGTGAAGACGAGCTGGAGCCGTTGAACTGGCGCTATATGCAGGTGTCTGAGGGCTATACCGCAGAGCAGCTCTATGCCGCGCGGGCACAGTTTGATCAGGCAGGCCGTGTCATCGACCAGTACTTGCATGACTATGACCTGATCCTGACGCCCACCACTGGTGAGCCTGCTCCGCTGCTGGGCAAGCTGGCGCTGACGCAGTCGTATGAAGACTTTGCGCGGCAGGCGATGAAAACGTCAGTCTATACAGCCTTGTTCAACATGAGCGGTCACCCCGCTATTTCGCTGCCCATGCACTGGACCGCGGACAACGTGCCGGTAGGCGCGCAGTTTGTCGCCCCCTTTGGCGGGGAGGGGCGTTTGCTGCGCCTGGCGGCACAACTGGAGCAGGCGGTGCCATGGGCGCAGCGCCGCCCCGATTTATCCGTATTTCAAGCGTAAGACTGGTGATTGCCGACTTACGTAGAACTTAGCCATTGAAGACACAAGAACAGGAGACAGCATGGGTGTTTGCAATCAACGTACCGTAGTGATTACCGGAGCCGGTGGCGGCTTGGGCCGCGCTTACGCACTGGCGTTTGCTCAGGAGGGCGCGAATGTCGTGGTCAACGATATTCGTGCTGAAGCGGCGCAGGCGGTGGTGGATGAAGTCAAGCAGGCAGGTGGACAGGCCTTGGCCAACAGCGGAGACATCACCACCATGGCGGGCGCACAGTCGATTCTGGATGCTGCAGTGGCTGCCTTTGGCGATGTGCATGTGCTGGTGAACAACGCTGGCGTGCTGCGCGACCGCATGTTCCTGAGCCTGAGCGAGGAAGACTGGGACACTGTCATGCGCGTGCATTTGCGTGGTCACTTCTGCATGGGCAGCACCTTCGGGCGTTATTGGCGCGACCAGAAAAAGGCGGGCAAGGCTGTGGATGCGCGCATCATCAACACCAGCTCTGGGGCAGGTCTGCAGGGTTCGATTGGCCAGAGCAACTATGTGGCGGCCAAAGGTGGCATTGCATCGCTGACTCTGGTGCAGGCGGCCGAGCTGGCGCGTTATGGCATCACTGTCAACAGTCTGGCCCCGGCAGCGCGCACTTCCATGACCGAAGGTGCCATGCCCGAGATGGTCAAAAAACCGGAGTCCGGTTTTGACGTCTGGGATCCGATGAACGTGGCTTCCATCGTGGTGTGGCTGGGCAGCCCGCTGTCGCAACATGTCACGGGTCGCTGCTTTGAAGCCAAGGGCGGTGAGATTTCAGTAGCCGATGGCTGGTTCACTGGAAAGATCAAGGACAAGCAGGCACGCTGGGAGCCCAGCGAGCTGACCGAGGTGGTGAATGCGCTGGTGGCCGAAGGGCGCACGCCGCAAAAGGTGTACGGCACCTGAAGAAAAAGATGCGGGCCGGGCGACGCCGAAACGGCGGCCACCTTCACGGTGGCTGTGTTGGAGCAGCCCCTCACCGCTCTGGATGAAACACAGACCTAGGCGAGGCTTCATGGATTTACGTTTGAATGATGAGCAAAAGATGATTGCCGAGAGTGCAGACGTCTTTTTGCAGGAAAAAAGTACTTCGGCGCAGGTACGCAAAGTGTCGGAGGAAGGCGGTGGCATCGACCGTGCGCTGTGGCAGGAAGCTGCAGACATGGGCTGGTTGGGCGTGGCTTTGCCTGAGCGTGCTGGTGGTATGGGGCTGGGCTGGATGGAACTGGTGCTGCTGCAGGAAAAAATGGGTTACTACCTGGCATGCATTCCATTTTTTGATGCAGCTGTTGCCCTGACTCCTTTGTGGCAACAGCTGCCGGCCAGCGATGCCGGGCTTGAGACCGTGGAGCGCCTGGCGCAGTCCGGGCAGGTGTGTGTGCTGGGCATGACGGTGCACGGGGGATTGCAGGCCGATGCCAAGGCAGTGCAGGACGGCGATGCGTTGCTGCTGAGCGGGCAGTGGCAGCAGGTGGGTTCTGGCAGCCATGCGGATGTCTTCATTTTGCCGGCCAAGCTGCCCTGCGGCAGTGTGGCATTGCTGGAAGTACCAGGCACCAGCGCCGGTCTGCAGGTACAGCCTTTGCAAACCGTGGACGCCACGCGCAGCAGCGCCAATGTGCACGCCCAGGCGGTGCGCTTGTCACCAGCGAATGTGTTGATCCAGGGCGATGCCTTGCAGTCGCTGTGGCCCCGTTTGCGCAGTCTGGCTGCAATAGGGCTGGCAGCGGAGCAAGTGGGGGTGGCAGAGCGTGCGCTTGACCTGACGGTCAACTACACCAAGGAACGCCATCAGTTTGGCAAGGCCGTGGCAACGTTTCAGGGCCTCAAGCATCGTGTGGCTCAGATGCTGGTCAAAGTGGAAACAGCACGTTCCGCCGTGTATGGCGCAGCTTTCATGGCAGATACAGGGGTTGACGACAACGAGTTGCTGATGTTTGCGGCACAGGCGCGCACGGAAGCAACAGAAGCAGCACTGTTCGCCACCCGTGAAAGCATTCAGCTGCATGGTGGAGTGGGCTTTACCTGGGAATTTGATCCGCATCTGTATTTCCGCCGTGCACAGGCCAGCAGCCAGCGTCTGGGACCAGTGTCTCAGTGGCGGGAGGCTGTGGCCCAGCAGTTGCTCGATGCACCGCAGGAGGAGCTTGTATGAATATGCACGACGCAGATGTCAAAGAGGCATTCCGGGCCGAAGTCCGGACATGGATGGCAGAACACCTGAGCGGTGCATTCACACCGCTCAAACATGCCACAGGGCTGGGTTCACCGGGTTATGACGCTGAACTTGCGAAGGCCTGGGAACAGGAGCTGGCACGCGGTGGCTGGACAGGGCTGGGCTGGCCTGCGGAGCTGGGTGGGCGCAACCTGCCGCTGGAGCTGCAGGTCATTTTCCATGAGGAGTATGTGCGCTGTGGCGGGCCTGGCCGTATCGGCCATATTGGTGAGACGCTGCTGGCTCCCACACTGATGGCCTATGGAACGCCAGAACAGAAAGAACGCTTTTTGCCAGGGATTCTTGCCGGGCGTGATTATTGGGCACAAGGCTACTCGGAACCAGGTGCTGGTTCTGACCTTGCAGCCATCCGAACCAAGGCACGCCAGGATGCGCAAACCGGTGAATGGGTGATTGATGGTCAGAAAGTCTGGACCTCCTGGGCCCATGAATCGGAGTGGATTTTTGTGCTGGCACGCACCGAGGATGTGCCCGCCGGTGGTGCACGCCATGCAGGTATGACCTTGTTGCTGGTGCCGCTGCGCCAGCCTGGCGTGGAGGTGCGTCCGATTCGTCAGATCACGGGCAGTTGTGAATTCAACGAGGTGTTCTTCGACGGCGCTCGCACCGAGGCCAGCCTGCACCTGGGGCCTGTGGGCGATGGCTGGAAGGTGGCGATGTATCTGCTCGGTTGCGAGCGCGGTGCGTCCACGCTTGGGCAGCAGGCGCATTTCCGCTACGAGCTGGACCTGCTGATTGCGCTGGCCAAACGCAATGGCGCCTCCAGAGACCCATTGATTCGCCAGCGTATCGCGCAAGCTGCACTGGGTTTGCAGACGCTGCGCAGCCATGCCTTGCGTGCCTCTGCAGACGACACACCACAGCGTGTGGCCTCGGTCTCCAAATACGCATGGTCCAACTGGCACCGTGACCTGGGTGAGCTGGCCATGGATGTGCTGGGTGCCGAGGGTGAGCTGCAATTGAGCGACGACGATACCGCCAAGCTCCAGCAGCTATGGCTGGTCAGCCGTGCCGACACGATTTATGCGGGCACCAATGAGATACAGATGAATCTCATGGCCGAGCGCAGCCTCGGCATGCCACGCTAGCTTGTAAAAATATGAAAAAGGAAGCATTCAGCGCTGTATGCAAGCATGTTCATGGACATGGCAGTTGGATCATGACTTGCATGCGGCACCAAGCATTCCTATCCATCTAGCTTCTGGCAGAGGCTTTGTTTGTGGAGGCTGTGACCTGTTGAGCAGGGCACAGCCTTTTTTCTTTCAAGGGCTCAGATGTTTGCTAGGGAAGTCGCAATCAGGGTTGACCTAGGGATAGCGTGATCGTCCGGGTGGACGATGCCTGGGGGGGTATTGCTGGGGAAGATACGGTACGCATTGTTATTACCTTTTGGTTTCCCCTTATGACTCAGGTTCCCGCATACGTAGCCCCGCATGGGCTGCTCAAAGATAAAACCGTTTTGGTCACTGCTGCCGCTGGTGCCGGCATTGGTTTTGCTGTGGCCAAGCGCTGTGCTGAAGAAGGCTGCAAGGCTTTATATATCTCGGATGTGCATGAGCGTCGCTTGCAAGAAGCGGTGTCTGCCATCAAGGAAGCTACGGGCCTGCAGGCGGTTTACGGTCAGCTGTGTGACGTCAGCCAGGAGGCGCAGGTTCAGGCGCTTGTATCTGATGCACACGCCAAGCTCGGCGGCATAGATGTTCTGATCAATAACGCGGGTTTGGGCACCAGTTGCAAAGTGGTGGATATGAGCGATGAGGAGTGGGCCAGGGTCATCGACATCACGCTGACTGGCACCTTCCGCATGACACGCGCAGCCTTGCGTGTCATGCAGCCACGCGGTCAGGGTGTGATTGTCAACAATGCCTCTGTGCTTGGCTGGCGTGCCCAGACCGAGCAGGCCCATTACGCAGCGGCCAAAGCCGGAGTGATGGCATTCACCCGCTGCAGCGCGCTGGAGGCCGCAGAGCATGGCATTCGTATCAATGCCGTGGCTCCATCCATTGCCATCCATGCCTTCCTCAAAAAATCTGCTTCCGAAGAGCTGCTGAACAAGCTGTCAGAGAAAGAAGCCTTTGGACGTGGCGCAGAACCTTGGGAGGTTGCCAATGTGATGGTGTTCCTGGCCAGTGACTATTCCTCGTACATGACGGGTGAAGTTGTATCTGTCAGCTCGCAAAGGGCATGAGCACCATGAGTGAGACAGCAAACATCACTGTATTTGACTCGGTGGAGTCGGTGCTGGCAGCCGTTGGCACACAGTTGGGTGAAACCCCTTGGGAGCCGATTTCACAGTCACGCATCCAGCAGTTTGCCGATGCCACAGGGGATCACCAGTGGATTCATGTGGATCCGGAGCGAGCAAAGAATGGGCCGTTTGGCGCCTGCGTGGCGCATGGCTACCTGACGTTGGCATTGGCCAATCTGTTCCTGCCCCAGCTGGTGCGCTATGAGAACTTGCAGATGGGCATCAACTACGGCTGCGAGAAGGTGCGCTTTCCGGCTCCCGTGCTGGTGGATGCGCTGGTGCGTGGACAAGGTGAGGTGGTTGCTGCAACGCCGCTGCCCAACGAAGGAGTGCAGGTGCATGTGCGTATCACGGTGCAGGTACAAGGTCAGGATAAACCCGGGTGTGTGGTGGAAACCATAAGCCGCCTGTACTTCTCAGCGGAAAAATGATCGATTAAATTGTCGTGCTTTTTGACAAAAGTTGACATTTTTGAGAAGTGCCTTCAATGGCACCTCATAAGAAAAAGGGGTGTTCTCACCCCAGAGATTGTGGAGACAACAAAATGAAAAATGCAGTCATCGTATCGACCGCGCGTACCCCAATTGGCAAAGCCTACCGTGGAGCCTTCAATGACACCGAGGCCCCTGTTCTGGGTGGGCACGTTATTCGTGCGGCCATCGACAAGGCTGGCGTTGCAGGGGCAGATGTCGATGACGTCATTTTGGGCATCGCGGCGCAGCAAGGCACGCAGGGCTACAACCTGGGCCGCTTGTGTGCCTATACCGCAGGCTTGCCCACCGAAGTGGGTGGGATGGTGATTGATCGCATGTGCGCCTCAGGTCTCATGAGCATTGCGACTGCTGCCAAGGGCATCATGACTGGCGAGATGCAGGTGGCGGTTGCTGGAGGGCTGGAGTCCATCACTCTGGTGCAAAACAAGCACAAGAACAGCTATCGGGCACAGTCCAAGGCTGTGCTGGCGGCAGAGCCTACGGCCTACATACAGATGATTGAAACTGCGGAGATCGTCAGCCAGCGCTATGGCATCAGCCGTGCTGCTCAGGACGAATACGCCTTGCGCAGCCAAGAGCGTGTTGCTGCAGCGCAGGCAGCAGGTCTGTTTGATGAGGAAATCGTACCTTTGACCACCAGCAAGCAGCTCTTTGACAAAGAGGGCAATGTCATTGGCAACGAGACGGTGACATTGGCGCGTGACGAAGGCAACCGTGCTGACACGACACTGGAGAGCCTGTCCAAGCTCAAGCCAGTGTGGAAGAACGGTCAGTGGGTGCCAGAGGGGCAGTTCATTACGGCGGGCAATGCTTCGCAGCTGTCGGATGGCGCCAGCGCCTGCGTGGTCATGAGTGAGGAACAGGCACGGGAGCGCGGCTTGAGCCCGCTGGGCATTTACCGTGGTGTGGCAGTTGCGGGCTGCCGGGCCGATGAAATGGGTATTGGACCGGTGTTTGCCATCCCGAAGCTGCTCCAGCAGCATGGGTTGACGGTCAAAGACATTGATCTGTGGGAGATCAATGAAGCATTTGCCTGCCAGGTGCTGCATTGCCGTGACACGCTGGGAATTCCCGATGAGCGATTGAATGTGAACGGTGGTGCGATTGCCATTGGGCATCCCTTTGGCATGTCGGGTTCACGCCTGGTGGGGCATGCCTTGCTGGAAGGGCGTCGACGCGGCGCACGCTACGCGGTGGTGAGCATGTGTATCGGTGGAGGCATGGGAGCGGCTGGCTTATTTGAGTTGAACTGAGTTTGCCTGCATCAAACGCTTCTCTAGCAAGGGGTTCATCATGATGGAAAGTGCATTCGCCCATATGGGATTTTCGGGCTACACGCCAAGCAAAATGGCCTGTGTTCTGAAGGATATTCCTGTATTAAATACGAAGGCTGCCACCCGAGCCGCCAGTCCGACTCAGATTTCCGTTGAGAAATTTAGCGAGATCACTCATCTGCTGTATGACGCGGCCTCCGAGCCCGAAGCCTGGACACCGTGTCTCGAAGCCATCCGGCAGCAGATGAAAGCCAACTTTGCCTCGTTGATCATTCGCCACAACAGCAGTAACAGCGAGGGGCTGATTCTGTCCGCAAGCGACGACATCCGCGGCTTGGCACATTACGACTCTTTCTGTCACGAAAGTCCATTCCACGGAATCCCCACGGACCATTTCGTGACGATCACGGACATGATGACGGAGTCGGATTGGCGTGCCAACAAGTACTACAACCAGTGGTGCAAGATCTACGATGTCTATCACGTGCTGGCCGTGGATATTGTCACCAAGGACGGCAGTGTGTATGGCCTGCGGATCACCCGACCTGAAACTGCCGCAGCTTTTGGGCAGGCAGAAAAAGAGCTGGGCCGCATGTTGCTCCCGCATTTGAAGCGGGCGCTGAATATGCATCTGGAGCTCAATCGTGATCGGCAGGTCATCTCCACCTATAGCAAGGCGACGGCGCAGCTCATGGTGGGAGTGGTGATCCTGGATCAAAATGGTGTGGTCATTGAGATCAATCCAGCTGCCGCAGCCATCTTGGATATGGGGGATGGCATCAAGGTAAGCAATCACTATCTGGAGGCTACCTATGCCAATGACAACCGGAAGCTGCAGCGCCTGATCAAGGATGCCTTGGCGCACTCTCAAACCTTAGGCATGTGCATGACCGAAGCCATGTCTGTCAATCGTCCATCGGGTCAGCTGAACTGGGGTGTGGTGGTTCAGAGCATTTCTGCGGATGAGTGGACAGAAGGCAAGCAGCGCCCGAGTGCTGCGGTGTTCATGCGAGACACGGATGGCAAAGCCGATCCTTCGGTGCGCCTTGCCCAGCAGCTGTTCCAGCTGACACCGGCTGAAACCTCGCTGGCTATCCGGCTGGCCAATGGTCTGTCGCTGGAAGAAGCGGCGGAGGTGCTCAACATCCGCCGCAACACGGCGCGTGCGCACCTGCGCTCCATCTTCTCAAAGACAGGGGTGCGCCGCCAAACCGAGCTGGTGCGCATTTTCCTCAACAGTGTGGCGTGGCTGGGTAGCAAATAGACGCGCGCACAGACCTCCTGTAAAGGGCTCCCCATCACGGAGCCCTTTTTTGTTGCCTTGGCGGCCACGGCTGCGCGTTTGTCCCTAGTCTGACTTGGGGAGGCTGGTTTGCATCGGCGCTGGCAGGCTGGCAAGCCTTGTAACTTCAGGGCAACCACCTCAAGGCGAATATGCAGGAATCATTTGATTACATCGTGATTGGTGCCGGCTCCGCAGGCGGTGTTCTTGCTGCGCGCTTATCGGAAGACAAGAGCCAGCAGGTACTGCTTCTGGAAGGAGGAGGCACGCACAAGGATTTGCTGGTGGAGATGCCCGCAGGTTGGGGGCAGATGGTGCACAGCCCCAAATACTCCTGGGGGCACAAGACCGAGCCCGAGCGCTATGCCGGGGGCCGATGCATAGATTTACCCAGAGGCAAGCGTCTGGGAGGCTCCTCATCCATCAACGGCATGATGTATGTGCGCGGAGACAAAGAGGATTTTGACAGTTGGTCCCGTCTGGGCGCAAAAGGCTGGAGTTATGACGAGCTCTTGCCTTATTTCGTGCGCACGGAAAACCAGCAAAGTGATGCGGCGGTGTTCAAGCAGCCCTGGCACGGGCGTTCAGGGGTTTTGACGGCCAGCGATCTGCCCAATGCGCACCCCATTTCACGCTGCATGGTTGAGGCAGCGTTGCAAGCGGGCCTGCCAGCCTGCACAGATTTCAACAACGGCCATCCCTGTGGTGCAGGGCTGTTTCAGGTGAATGTGAAGAATGGCAAGCGATCATCGATTGCCGTCAATGCGCTGGAGCCAGCCATGCACCGCAAGAATCTGCTGGTACGCACGCAGATGCAGGTCACACGCATTGAGCTGCAAGCAGGCCGGGCGCACAAGGTGCATTGGCAGGACGCACGCGGTGGGCAGCATTGTGCCTTGGTGAACAAGGAAGTGCTGCTGTGTGCAGGGGCGCTGCAGTCCCCGCAGTTGCTGATGCTCTCGGGTATGGGGCCTGCTGCGCATTTGCAGGAGATGGGCATTCCCGTGCAACTTGATTTGCCGGGGGTGGGGGCCAACTTGCAAGATCATGCCATTGTGCCGATGTCCTGGCGCATGAAGGCAGGAACACCAAGTTTGAACAAGTCTTTGCGAGGCTGGGGAATGCTGGCATCGGTGATGCAATATTGGCTGACCCGCAAGGGTCCCATGGTCATGCCGGCTTCGGAGTTTGCCGCGTGGCTGAGCAGTGATTCCTGCTTGCCCTATCAGGACATCCAGATTCACGGACTGCCTGTGACAGGTGATATTGAGGCCTATATGCGCGATGGCAAGACCTACCGCACCGAAGCCTGGCCCGGCATGACCATGGCGCCGTACCAGACGCGCCCTTTTTCACGCGGAAAGCTCACATTGCGCAGTGCCCACCCGATGGAGCTGGCGCGTGTCCAGATGAACTACCTGCATGACGAGCGGGATCGTAAAGCCTTGCTGTTTGGAATTCGCAAGACTCTGGAGATTGCGCGGCAGCCCGCATTGGCTGCGTGGATCCAGCAGCAAACGCGTCCACCTGCGGATGTACGCACCGATGACCAATTGCTGGACTGGCTGTCCATGTACCTGGGCTCTGGACACCATGCTTGCGGCAGCTGTCGCATGGGGGCGAGCGAGGATCCCATGGCCGTGGTGACGCCTGACTTGCGCGTGCGTGGCGTACAAGGCTTGCGGGTCGTGGATGCATCGGTCATGCCCCATGTTGTTTGTGGCAACACCAATGCTGCCTCTGTTGTCATAGGAGACAAAGGGGCCGATCTGGTGCTGGGCAAAGCGCCGCTGCCTGTACATACGCCGATCACGCACAGACAGGCGCAGGCCGCAGGATAAGCACAGAGGTGCAACTACATGTGCACATGGTCTGTTGGGACGATGTTGGCGCAGCCGCTTGCGATCACGATGTGCTGACTCTCATCGCATGCAGCGGGCATGCAGGAGGGCTCAACAATAGAAATACCAATGACCCACACCTCTGACGCGCAGGCATCACGCCGCTATGTGCTGATCGTGCTGACGGCCTTGTCTGCCATCACTTTCATGGATAGGCAGGTTTTGGCCGTATTGCTGGAACCCATCAAGCATGAGTTCGGGTTTTCAGATCTGCAAATCGGTCTCATCACAGGGCTGGGTTTTGCACTCACGTTCGGTATTTTGGGCTTGCCCATGGGGCGGCTGGCAGATCGTTACGAACGACGCCGCCTGATCGCCTGGTCCAGGGGCATTGGTGGGTGCATCGCCATCTCGGGAGCATGGGCTACAGGCAGCCTGGGTCTGATGGTTTCCCGCGCGGGCGCGGCTTTGTCGGATGCAGGTGGAGGCGCTGCCTCTATGTCGATCCTGGCGGACCTGTATGCACCGTCTGAGCGCTCGCGTGTGATGAGCGTGTTTGGCGTGGGCGCAACCATGGGGGCGCTTTTGGCTTTGGTGCTGGCGCCACTGTTTGCCAGTTGGTGGGGATGGCGGGCAACCTTGGCCATCATCGGAGGCACTTTGCTGCTGCTATCGCTGGTGCTGCGCTTTTCTATCCAGGAGCCTGTGCGGACAATGGCGCCAGCCAGTGCGCACAAAGACAGTCCGGCCAGTGCTGCTGCCTCGCAATCTGCAGCGGCTTTGATCTGGGCAGCGCCGGTAACGCGCTGGCTGATTGTGGGGGCGGCCTGCGCATTGCTCGCAGGGCTGTCGATTGGTGCCTGGAATGTGGCGCTGCTGGTGCGACGCTTTGATCTGGGGCTCAAAGAGGCGGGTGGCCTGTCGGCGCTGGCAGCGTTGCTGTCGGTTCTTGGCAGCCTTTTTTCCGGCTGGTTGACGGACCGCTGCGCGCAGCGGGATGTGCGCTGGCAAATTCGCATTCCATTGATTGGTGTGGGCGTGGCGCTGGTTGCTGGTCTGGCGTATCTGTGTCTGAGCAATGACTGGATATGGGCAGCTCTTGCCTGCATGCTGGTGTATGCATTTTTCACGGCTTGGTGGGCACCTGCGACGTATGCCGCGCTAAGTCTGGTGGTACCCGCGCAGCGCAGGGCGACAGCCAGTGCCATGGTGCTGATGGCGGGAGCGCTGCTGGGCAATGGAGTAGGGCCGATTGCGGCAGGCTGGTTGAGCGATGTTCTGAACCCATTGACGCAGGGCCAGGGGCTGCGAGGCGCCTTGGTGCTCATGATGTGCATGATGCTGCCCAGCTTTTTGGCCTTCGGCCGCGCCTTGGCGCATTACCCCGAGGCACATAGGCAGATCCATGGCACCCCGCCAGCAGCGGCAGCCCTTTGAGGATGGAATGTATGCAGCACAACCCTGTCTGGAAAATGATCTACTTGGCGCGTCGCAACCCGAAGTTGGCGGCACAGGAGTTTGCGCAGGCTTGGCGTGAGCACTCGGCACTGGGCCGGCAATGCCGCAATGTAGGTCAGAGGGTGCATGCAGTTGCGCAGTGTTCGCGTGTATTGCATGCCAAGGCGCCGCTGCTGTCTGAGAGCCACGATGGCGTGAATCTGATGGTGCTGGCCGATCAGGCATCTGGCACGCTGATCTGGGATGACCCGGAGACATTGCGCATCATGCGGCCCGATGAACCCCGGGTGTTTGCAGACTATGTACGCAACTGTGCCTTGGTATGCCAGGAGCATGTATTACACACAGAGCGGATGGGCGGGGTTCGACCACAGAATGGGCAAGTGATTCTGCTGGGGTTTCTCCAGCGCAGCAGCGCTTGGACTGCTGCGGCGCAGGCTCCGCAGTCATTGCCTCAAGCCTGGAGTGCAGATGCTTTAGCGCACGCTTGTCGTGTGGTCTGCAATACCGTGCAGGAACCAGGTCCGGCAGAGCATGGTTTTCTCTTTGTGGTGGAGTGGTGGTTCGAAGGCCTGAAGCAGGCCCGGGCTGCGGCCCAGTGCCTGGCTGCAATCCCTTTGGATGGTGAACATGGCCGCGGTGATGCGATTTTTGTTTTGACACAGGTAACACACAGCCGTTCATGACATAGCTGATTCAGAGGCGCTGCCCCAATAAAAAAGGCTCGTTCAACGAGCCTTTTTTATTGTCGCCAAGATGGCATCGGATCATCAAGCCGTTGCTGGCTCCTGGTCGTCGGCAGTGTAGGGCACCATACCGCGAGGCACGTATTTGCCTTCGCACTGATCCAGATAGTCCTGCGTCTTGGCACGAGGGTTGTAGAACTGCTTGTACCAGATGCGGGCTTTCAGGAAAGCACCATCACTGGGGATGAACAAGGGGTTGAGGCAGGGCGCTTTTTGCGACCAGACTTCAAAGTCCTGCTCAAATGCCAAACGGCTGGCTTCCTGGAACTGTTTGGCCGCGATCTCGTCGGCCTTGGTCGGTTTGCCGCGGTGTGAGGTTTGTACCAGCAGGTTGTGCCATACCTTGATCTTGCCGTCATCCACAGGGGTGTGCATGATCATCATGAACGCATTGAACATGCCGGTGGTCTTGGCCACCAGAATGGCAGGGCCGTGATACCAGGTGTCGGTGTGCAGCTCGCTGCTGGCACCGCCTTCGCCCACCAGCGTACGGTGACCACCGCATTGGCGCTGGATGGCATTGTGGCCCTGGAATACGTTTTCAAAGCGCATCACGGTCGAGCCATGAATGGGGCTGAGGTGACCGTAGTCGGCAATATTGTCGACCACCTCCTGCGGATGCTGGTTGAGCTCGCCCAGGTAATCCCAGCTGCCGTTGACAAAGGTCTCGTCGTCCCAGTCTGCAAAGTGCGGCAGTTCATAGTCGGGTTCACCGCCTTCAGGGTCATACCAGACCCAGACAGCACCGTAGCGTTCTTGAACTTTCCAGCTCTTGACGGCCGCCGCAGCGGGAATGGGGCCATCATGGTAGGGAATGTCGTTGCATTTGCCATCTGCACCAAAGCGCCAGCCATGGTAGGGGCAGCGAATTCCGTCGCCATCCACATTGCTGCCACCGCCGTCAATCACCACATAGCTGGTGCTGTTGGGGGCGCCGAGATGGGTCTTCATGTGGGGGCAGTAGGCATCAAGCAACACAACCTTGCCGCTTTCACGGCCACGGTAGAGCGCAAAATCCTGGCCAAAAAAACGCACGGCCACGGGCTTGTGTGTGTCGAGCGCCTTGGTTTCAGAAATCATGAACCAGCCGCGGGGGAAGGTGTATTCGCCAATGCGATAGTCCTTGGTAGTTGCCATGGCGTGGAGTCTCCAGATCTTGTTGTGGATGAAGCATCTTCCAAGAGGCGCAGCTTGTATGCATACTCTGTTTGGACGAGTTGCAGGCAAGGTTTGATATTGCGCAAATCCTGCGCCTGGGTGGTTCAGACTGCAGCGGCTAATCGCTCTTTGTACAGTGTCTGCAGATCAATCATGGACGGAGATTTGGCCAAAGGCAGGGCCGCTTGTTCCGTCGCGAGCCAGAAGAGCGTGGCCGCAATCTCCTGGGGGGTGGAGGCGCCGTAACGCTGCGCCAATACTCCGTCGTCACCCAAGGTGGCCTTGACGGCTTCAGTGGTGACCACGCCCGGGTTTACGCTGAAAGACCTGATGTCGTGCGCTTTGTATTCCGTGTTGATGCATCCAGCCAGCCGTGCAATAGCGGCTTTGGATGCACCATAGGCAAAGCCCCAACCCCCCTGATCTGCAGGCACGGGCGGGTTGTACTGTCCAGCACCCGAGCACACATTGATGATGCGACCGCTGCCTTGCTGGACCATGAAGGGCAAAACGCGTTGAGCCAGGTGGAATGGCGCCATCACGTTGCCTTGCATGGCGCGTTGCAGGGAGTTAATGGTCAGTGCAGGCAGCAGGTCGTTGACCTCACGGTTCTGATAAACAGCGTTATTGATCAGGATATCGATGCGCCCGTAGTGCTCCATGACAGCGTCAACGGCTGCATCCAGAGATGGCATGTCCATCAGGTCCATGGTGTGCGCGAACACCTGTCCCCCCTGCGCTTCAATGGCTGCCGCAGTGGACGTCAGGCTGCCAGACAGCAGCTGCCCATTGGGCAGGCGCAGTTGGTTGTCGAGCTGGGCCCCTTCGGTGAGCGTGCGCGCCGTAATGGCCACACGCCATCCTTGCTGGGCAAAGTGAATGGCAGTCGCAGCGCCGATGCCTCGGCTTGCGCCAGTAATTAAAACAACAGCTTGAGTCATTGTGGATATTCCCAGGTCAGTATTCAGGCCTGCCGTAACTGCAGCAGGCGTTGTTTGTAAGGGTTGATGGCCAGCGCAAACAGCACCACGGTGAAGCTCAGCAAAGTGACCACGGCAATCAGCGCGTAGCGCAGCCCGTCTGAGCCATTGATGGCGGTGAAGTGGTCACTCAGGGCGCCTGTGATCAGTGGGCCCAGGCCCACGCCCAGCAGTGTCATGAACAAGTTGAGCAAGGCTGCTGCCACGCTGCGCTCGGAAGCCATCACCATCTGGCTGATCGCGCTGTACGACAAGGTGGCAAACCAGCTGGCAAAGAAACCAAACACCAGGGCAAAGCCCATGGCATGGGGCACTTTAATGCTGCCAAGCATCCAGAAGTCACTCGCAGGCCATGAGAACAGGGCAATGCCTGCCGGTACGGCGCAGGCAGTGCCAAGCGCTGCCAGGCCCAGCTGCCAGCGGGCGTCGCGTTGGGTGAGTCTGTCGGAGAGCCAGCCGCAGAACATGGCGCCAAAGACTGCGCCCAAACCGCTGGACAGACCAAACACCAAGCCTGCTTCGGCAATCGACATCTGGTGGGTGCGAATGAAAAAGCTGGGTGCCCAGACTCCGTAGCCATAGCCTGCAATGCCTGCAATGCCACCGGCCAGACACACATTGCGCAGGGGCTTCATGGCCAGTAGACGCAGTACCTGACGGAACATGGATTCCTTGGGGATCACGGGAGTGCTGGTTGAGCTGGCGGGAGATTTCTCAGGCTCAAATCCACCACGTACAGGCTCTTTGACCACGAAGTAAACAATCACGCTGAGGATGACGCCCGGGATACCGAAGAACAGAAAGACTGCCCGCCAGCCGAAATATTGGGCAACCACGCCTCCGAGCACGAGGCCGAGCAGGGTGCCCAGGTTGGGGCCCATCATGAACAGGCTGATGGCGAAAGAGCGCATTTTGGGCGGGTACAAGTCCGAGACGGCGGAGATGGAAGGGGCCATGCCGCCCGCTTCACCGATGGCCACACTCATGCGAGCGACCAGCATGTGCCAGTATTGCGTGGCAAAGCCGCATGCCATGGTGGCCAGACTCCAGATGCCGCAGCAAATAGCCACAATGTTGCGGCGGTTGTACTTATCGGCCAAACGGCCTACGGGAATACCCAGAACTGCATAAAGAAGGCCGAATGCAAGGCCGGACAGCAGCCCCATCTCGGTGTCTGTGGCCCCGAACTCTTGCTTGATGGGTTCCATCAAAATGGAAAGAACCTGCCGATCAATGAACGAAAAGATATAGACCAGAGCCAGCAAGGCAAGGCTTAGATGCGTGCGCCAGTTGACCTGGGGGGGTGACGTGGTTGGTGTATGCATGAATGCATCGTGCGGCGACGATGCATGCGCGCCATCGTCTCTTTGGACGAAGCCCGGGTAATCCTGAGGCACGAGCATGGGGGCTTAAGACATAAAACAGCCCTTAAAGGAGACAAAAATGACGCAAAGTGCCCCGGTATTGCCAATAGCCCAAGTGCTGCAGGCGCAAAAAAGTGCTTTTGTGCAAGAAGGTCGAGTCAGTGCCGAAGTGCGTGTGCAACGCTTGCAGCAGCTGATTGATTTGCTGGTTGAGCACCAGAATGCTTTGTGTCAAGCCATGGAGGAGGATTTTGGGGGGCGCCATCCTGTTTTCTCTTTGAGCAATGACGTGCTGGGCTCACTGGCCTCACTCAAGCATGCCCGTGATCATGTGAAGCAGTGGATGGATGACTCAGAGCGCCCCAGCGTCAAGCCATTTGACATGTTTGGTGCAACTGCCTGGGTGAAATACCAGCCCAAGGGGGTGATAGGCATCATAGGGACATGGAATGCGCCCGTCTTCACACTGCTGTCACCGCTGGCCTGTGCGTTCGCTGCCGGCAATCGTGCGGTGCTCAAACCTTCCGAAATTGCGCCACGCACGGCACAGGTGCTGGCGCAGGCGATTGCGCAAAGCTTTGATCCGCAGGTGCTGACAGTGGTGCAGGGAGGCGTGGATGTGGCCCAGGCCTTTGCCCAGCAGCCCTGGGATCATCTGGTGTTCACGGGTTCAACGGCTGTAGGCCGGTCCATCATGGCGGCTGCCGCTCAAAATCTGGTTCCAGTGACGCTGGAGCTTGGTGGAAAGTCGCCCGCGCTGGTCAGCGAGACTGCAGACATCGCCAATGCAGCAGAGCGCATTGCAGTGGGCAAGGCGCTGAACTCTGGCCAGCTGTGTGTCTCCCCTGATACCGTCTGGGTGCACGAAACGCAGCTTGAAGCCTTGATGGAGCAGCTGGTGCAGCACTACCGGCAGATGTACCCGAGCATTGCCGGCAATCCGGATGTCACCCCCGTGGTCAATGCGCGCCACCTGGAGCGGCTTCAAAGCTATGTGCAGGATGCTCAGCAGCGCGGAGTGCGTGTGGTGGAAACAGCTCGCAGTGATGGGGAAGATCGTCGCTTGCCCCTGTCTCTGGTTGTCAACCCACCGCAGGAGGCACTGATTTCGCAGCACGAAATTTTTGGTCCAGCCATGGTGCTGCGCACGTTCTCGCAGATGGCCGATGCCGTGGCCGAGATCAACGCAGGTGAGCGACCACTTGCACTGTACTACTTTGGCAGCGATGAGGCCGAGCTGAACTGGGTGCTGGACCACACCCTGTCGGGGGGGGTGTCCGTCAATGACGTGGTCATGCATCCGGCCTTGGAGGATGCGCCTTTTGGTGGCATCGGGGCTTCCGGAATGGGCCATTACCATGGGCACGAGGGTTTTCTGGAGTTCAGCCATGCACGATCGGTCTATCGCGCTGGCAACCATGATCCACGCCGGGAATGGGGGATGCTTCCACCCTATGGCGAGCATTTGCTACCCACTTTGCGTGCTGCAGTCACGCCCTGAATGGGCCTCTTTTTGCCCGATGCTGCCCGATGCTGGCCCAGGCCTGCGGCTGTATGGGAAGAAACCATTGAGTGTGCCTGCTACAGGCTGGGCACGGTCACTATGACGATCCGAAGCTGCGCCAGTAGAGCGCGGCATTCATGAGGGGTGTCTGAATGCAGAATGTTTTCCGTCAGTTTTCACTTGAAGGCAAGGTCGCTGTGGTGACCGGGGCTGGAAAAGGCATTGGTCGAGCCTGCGCGCTGATGCTGGCGCAAGCAGGGGCCGATGTGGCCTTGTTTGCGCGTACCGCCCAGGATTTGGCCTTGGTGCAGGCAGAGATTGAAGCGCTGGGGCGGCAGGCCATTGCAGTGCAAGGCGATGTGTGCCAGGAGCAGGATCTGGAGCAGCTCATTGTCCAGACAGTGGCGCAGCTGGGGGCAGTGCACATCGTGGTTAACAATGTGGGAGGTGGTGGGCCCAATGATCCGCGCACGGTCAATGGTGCGGCGCTGGGCGATGTTCTGGCCTTCAACGTGGTGCCCGCGTATACCCTGGTGCAAAAAGCGGCACCTGCCATGCAGGCAGCAGGTGGTGGCGCAGTGGTCAACATTTCATCCACGGCTGCGCGTTATGCGCAAAAAAACTTCAGTGCCTACGGGGCTGCAAAGGCAGCACTCAACCAGTTGACACGTTGTCTGGCGCAGGACTATGGCCCGAACATACGTGTGAATGCAGTGGAGCCGGGCACCATCATGACGGATGCGCTGGCGCCATTTTTGACACCAGAGCGCACAACGCGCATGGAAAAAACCACACCGCTCGCACGTCTTGGCAGGCCTGAAGATGTGGCTGCTGCTGTGCTGTATCTGGCATCCTCAGCCGCAAGCTGGGTGACAGGCAAGGTGCTGGGCGTGGATGGCGGGGTGGAAGCGCCGAACTTTTGACAGGAGTTCTGTTTATTCCAAACGAGCCTTGAAGCATATTGGGCTGGCCATGCTAAAGGGCTCAACACTGCCCAGCGTTGGATGAACAGGCGCTAACGGCAGCGTTGCTATGTCTGTGTATGCCTCAGGTTGCGTTTGAATAAACGGCTTTTAGAGGGTGCGCCCCGCACGGTGGCCCGAGTGTATGGCTCCTTCGATATAGCCCAGGTTGTCGCAGTCGCCCAGCGTGCGCACAGGCACCGTGGTGAGCTGCTGCAACGTCTGTTGCACGCTGTGGTCGGCTTCGGCGCCCAGCGCCAGTACCACGGAGTCGGCGGCCAATGTCTGGCTGTTGCCGTCCTTGTCACGCCACACCACGTGCTTGCGCTCGATGCGGTTGACCTGCGCTTGCAGGTGCAGGGTGCCGTGGGCCTTGACCGCATCAAACACACGCCAGCGGCGAACAATGGCCAGTTCGGTGCCGGGGTGGGCGCCGGGTTCCAGCACGGTGACTTCGCGCCCACGTTCGAGCAGGAACTCAGCCAGTTCCATGCCGACAAGGCCTCCGCCCACAATCGCAACCCGCTTGCCCAGGGGCATCCAGAGCTTGGACAGCCCTTGAATGGCAGCCATGCTGTCGGTCACGCCCAGCATGCCACTGGCTTTGAACATGGCGCGCTCTGCCAGGCTCAGCTTGGCTTTGGCCACCTCGTCAGCACGGTCACCAGTCATCAGGCGACGCAACTCGTCACCACTCCAGACATGGTCTTGATCGGCACCTTCAATGGCCGGGGCAGCACGCTTGGCCCCAGTTGCTACCCAGATTTCATCGGGTCTCAGACTGTCGATCAGCTGGCGGTCTGCAGTGGTGTTCAGGCGCACCTCAATCATGGGATGCTGCATCTGCTGAACCAGATAGTCCAGCAGGCGGCCATTTTCAGGGTAGGCCAGTGCGGCAAAGAACAAGGTGCCGCCCAGGCGATTGCTGCGCTCAATCAGCGTCACGCGGTGCCCCCGCAGTGCCGCGACGCGGGCCGCTTCCATGCCTGACGGGCCTCCACCCACAATCAGCACATGCCTACTGGCCTGAGCGCGCACGATGGACGCTTCAATTTCGTGGCCGGTCTGGGCGTTCACGGCGCATTTGATTCCGCGATTCACAAAAATCTCACTCACGCAGGCATAGCAGTATATGCAGGGGCGCACACTGCTGGCCTGGTTGGCTTGCAGCTTGTTGGGCAGGTCAGGGTCAGCCAGCAACTTGCGGCCCATGGCCACAAAGTCGATTTCATGATTTCTGAGCGCGGCAGCTGCATCGTCCAGCTCCCAGCGGCCTGCAGAAATGATGGGGATGCGCACAGCCTGCTTGAACTGCTTGGCAAATGCACGGTAGGCCGCGGGCTTTTGCGGAATAGGGGCATCGGTGAAGGCTGATCCTGTGGGCATGCGTGCGTAGGCCGAAACATTGATCGCATCAACGCCCAGTGCTTCGCACAACCTGGCGGTTTGCAGGGCTTCATCCATGGTGATGCCACCAGGGGTGTGCATTTCTTCGGCATCCAGACGCACCCACACGGGGAAGCCAGGGCCTACGCGCTCGCGCACGGCAGTGAGCACTTCGCGCAGCAGACGGCTGCGGTTTTCGTAGCTACCGCCGTATTCATCCGTACGGCTGTTGAAAAACGGTGACAGGAAGTTGGCCAGCATGTAATTGTGCGCTGCGTGCACCTCAACAGCGTCAAAGTTGGCCTGCTTGGCACGCAAGGCGGCTGCGGCGAACCACTCGATCATTTGCGCGATATCGGCCTTGTCCATCACACGGTAGCGGTCGGGATACGGACCTACGCCAACAAAGGTTGAAAACTCTTTGGGCGTGATGGTGCGCATGGCCTCCGGGACAGGGGCTTCGGGGGGCAGAGAAGAAACCCACATCTCACGACCATTGGCACGGTCGTGTGCAGCCACCTTGCCACTGTGGTTGATCTGGATGGCGATCTTGCTGCCGTGCGCATGGGCTCGGCGTGTGACTTCGGACAGTCCTGGAATGAAGTAGTCCTCCGAGATACCGAGCTGGTGCGGCTCACTTGTGCCTGTGGGCCACGAGATGGCGGCTGTGCCCATGATGATCAGCCCTGCCCCACCTTGCGCACGCGCTTCGTAGTAGGCCTGGGTGCGCTCGCCGCAGATGCCATCCTTGCCACCGAAATTCTCACCCATGGGGGCCATGACAATGCGGTTGCGCAAAGCCATGTTGCCGATCATGCCCGGCGCAAGCAGGGGCTCGTGGGGGTTGCTCATTGTGGTTGTCTCCTGTTTTTGCGTGCCTTCTTTGGCCTGTTTTATGTTTGCTCTGCGCAGTGGACTGCGCTCTTGCCTCGCCAGATGTGGCAATTGCACCATGTCCATGCGGTCAGCCACATTAGTTTTGAAGCTGTGGCGCCGGCATCGTCCGTTTGCATGTGGTGATGCCCAGTTCCTTCGGTTTTGATGCGAACGGAACCCATACCTAGATTGAAAGGAGCAAACATGTCCACCATCGTGATGAGCGGTTGTGCCACGGGCATTGGTGCAGCCACCCGAGAGCTGCTGGAGTCTGCTGGTCACCAAGTCATTGGCATTGATATTCGGGATGCAGAGATCATTGCGGACTTGTCCACTGCGCAGGGACGCGGTCAAGCGCTCGGCGCAGTGCGTGCGCAATGTGGCGAAAGACTGGACGGTCTGGTGTTGTGCGCGGGGCTGGGCGCGCAGACAGCAGCAGTGGGCAAAGTGGTGTCGGTGAATTACTTTGGTGCGCTGGATCTGTTGGATGGCTTGCTGCCGCTGCTGCAAAAGGGGCAGTCCCCATCGGCGGTGGTGATTTCGTCGGTGGCCTCTGCACAGCTGAGCTGGGAGAAAAATCCGCTGGCGGCTGCGCTGGAAGCCGGAGATGAGGCTGGGGCCCGTGCCATCGTGGAGCAGGCAGGCGAGCACGGTGGAAATCTGGCTTATGCCGCCACCAAGAACGCTTTGACTGTGGCCGTGCGCAAGCGCTCACAACAATGGGGACAAAGCGGGGTGCGTCTGAACACTGTGGCTCCTGGAGCCACCGAAACGCCTTTGTTGCAGGCGGGCCTGCAGGATCCGCGCTACAGCGAATCCATTGCCAAGTTCCTGCCTCCCATGGGCCGACGCGCTGCGCCTGCAGAGATGGCCTCGGTGGTGGCATTTTTGCTCAGCGATGCTGCAAGCTATGTGCACGCTTCCCAGTTGTATGTGGATGGTGGCATAGATGCAGTGATGCGGCCCACCCAGTTTTGAGGAGCGTTCATGAATTCTCCCGAGCACATGACGCTGGTGGTGCAGCGCTATATTGATGCACTGAATGCCGGTGATCTGGATGGCATCGTGGCACTGTATGCCGAGGATGCCACGGTCGAAGATCCTGTTGGCAGTGCGGTGCAACATGGCCTGCCTGCCATACGCGCCTTCTACGCCACGTCGTTACAGCTGAAGTTGAAAGTCGCGCTGGAAGGGCAGGTGAGGGCTGTGTGCAATGAAGCCGTGTTCGCCTTCAAAGTGAGTTTTGAGCACCAGGGTGTTGCCACCACCATTGCTCCGATTGACCACTTCCGCTTTGACGATAAGGGACGGATTGTCAGCATGCGTGCGTTTTTTGGGGAGCAAAATATCAGCTCACAGTGACTGCACCAGCGTGCTTATGTGCTCCGGTACGTCCGAGTTCTTTTAGCATGCGTAATTTTGAAAAAGCAGGCCAAGGCCTGCTTTTTTGTTTTTTGTGGATGCGTGCCTTGGTGTGAGGAATAGGCAATCATCTGCAGGTTCTGGAGGCTGCTGTCTAGCGGCCTTGGAAGTCGGGTTTGCGTTTTTCAACGAAAGCGCGCATGCCTTCTTTCTGGTCGTGCGTAGCAAACAGCAATTGATTGGCCTTGCGCTCCAGCATCAAGGCAGTGGACAGTGAAGCATCCATGCCAGCAAGCACGACTTCCTTGATTTGCTGCACAGCCAGCGGCGGTAGCTGCGCAATATGTTGAGCCATTTGCAAAGCCTGAGCCTGCACCTCATCGTCTGGACAGACCAGGCTGACCAATCCCATGGCATAGGCTTCGTGTGCGCTGACCGGCTTGCCCGTGAGCAGGATGCGCATGGCGTGGAATTTGCCAACTGCCCGCACCAGACGCTGCGTGCCGCCGATGCCCGGCATGATGCCGATGCGCACTTCGGGCTGGGCAAAGCTGGCACTTTCCCCGGCAATGATGATGTCGCAATGCATGGCCAGCTCGGCGCCACCGCCAAAGGCATAGCCACAGACAGCCGCAATGATGGGCTTGGGGCATTGCTCGATCGGGGCCCACACGCGTTCGGTATGGCGCTTCAGAATGTCAATGGCACCGCAGTCTTCCATGCTTTTGATATCGCCCCCGGCAGCAAATACCCGATCACCGCCCGTGAGCACGATGCAGCGCACCGCATCGTTTTCCCCTAGTTCCTGGAACGTGCGTGACAGAGCCGCCTGCAATTCAAGGCTTAGCGCATTGGTGGCCTCGGGACGGTGCAGGCGCACCACAGCCACCTGATCCAAGTGTTGAACCTCCAGGACTGGCGCGGAGTTGGCGTGCTGTGCAAGGGGGGGAAGCGGTGTATTCATGGTGTGCTGGAGCTTTGATCTGCCAGGAATACTCTGGTCAGCAGGCTTTTTATTCATCGTCCTTTTGGACGTATCTGCAGGGGCTCGGGCTGCCTAAATTGGTGGCCATGAATACGGAAAAAACCCAAGAATTTCAATCGCGTGTGGTCTTGGTCACAGGCGGTACCAAGGGCATCGGCAAAGGCATTGCACAAGCCTTTTTGCAAGCGGGTGCAACGGTGGTGGTTTGCGGACGCCAAGCGCCGGATCAGTTGCCTTGTCATGGCGATCGGCAAGCTGAATTCATCGCTTGCGATGTGCGAGAGGCTGACGCCGTCAAAGCGCTGATCACCGAAGTGCAAACCCGCCATGCTCGCCTGGATGTATTGATCAACAACGCTGGTGGTGCGCCCCATGTGGATGCGGCCACGGTTTCACCGCGCTTTCACGAAAGCGTGCTGCGCCTGAACCTGTTCTCGACGCTGCACGCCTCGCAAGCGGCCAATGCCGTCATGCAGCAACAGCCTGAAGGTGGCGTGATTGTGTGCATTGGCTCGATCAGCGCGTTGCGTCCATCGCCCGGCACTGCCGCTTATGGCGCAGCGAAGGCTGCGGTGCTCAATCTGGTCAGCTCCCTCGCTGTGGAGTGGGCACCCAAGGTGCGGGTGGTTGCTGTCAGCCCCGGCCTGGTGCGCACGGAGCAATCACATCTGCACTTTGGCGATGAGGCGGGGATTGCTTCGGTCGCTCAGACGATTCCTGCGGGCCGACTGGCCGAGCCCGAAGACATCGCACAAGCATGCCTGTATGTGGCATCGCCTCGAGCGTCGTACATGAGCGGCACCAACTTGCTGCTGCACGGAGGGGGAGAGAGCCCTGCTTTCCTCAGTGCGGCCAACACCGACCAGGTGCACAAGAACTAAACAGGTTTTCAAAGGAGACAATCTTGGCTGAAGCAGAATGGATGAAAGAAGTCCGCGCTTACGTGGGCAAGCAATACGGGCGTGTGAATGCCTGGGACAAAGTCAACGCACCCATGATTCGTCAGTGGTGCGAGTTGATGAATGTGCAGGTGAAGACCAATGCGCAGGGCCAGGTGGTTGCTCCACCGGCCATGCTTCAGGTCTGGTGCATGGAAGGCCCGACGCTCAACAACTATCCACCGGGTTCCACCACAGAGAACCCGTACGAAGTGCTCAAGGTGATCGAGGCCAATGGCTTCGCCTCGACAGTGGCGGTCAACTCCGAGCTGACGTTTGACCGCGATGTGGTGGAGGGTGAAGACCTCTACTACACCACCCGCCTGGATGCGGTCAGCGAGCAAAAGACCACGGCGTTGGGCACGGGCTACTTCGTCACGCTGATCATGGACTACTTCTCGATTGGCGCCAGAGACGGCGCGGACGAGCATGTGGGCCAGCTGATGTTCCGCGTCTTCAAGTTCGCACCTGCTCAGGTGCATACGCCTGCTGCCGATGCAGGTGCGGGCGCTTCGGCCATTCCCAAGATCAAGCGTCCCAAACCTGGTGTCAGTGATGACTCACGTTTCTTCTGGGAAGGTGTCCAGCAGGGCAAGCTGCTGATCCAGCGTTGCAAGGGGTGCGGCGAACTGCACCACCCGCCAGGGCCGGTCTGCCCTCACTGCCATTCGTTCGAGTGGGACACGGTGCAGTCCAGTGGCAAAGGCGAGGTGTATTCCTTTGTTGTCATGCACTACCCCGAAGTGCCTCCGTTTGAGCATCCAAATCCGATTGGTCTGATCGAGCTGGATGAGGGCACGCGCCTGGTGGCGCAGCTGGTGGGCATCAAGCCGGCGGATGTGCAAATCGGCCAGAAGGTGCAGGTGGAGTTCAACAGTTTTGACGATGGTGAGCTGACGTTGCCTCAGTTTCGCCCCGTGTCTGCCTAAAGAGGTGGAGCATGGACTTTCAATTGACTGAAGACCAGCGCGCATTCGCCGACATGGCCCAGAGCCTGTTCGCCGACTTTGCGAACGACGACAGGCTGCGTGCCCATGACACCTCGGGCCAGTCCTATATGCAGGAGCTGTGGCAGCAATGTGTGGCTGCAGGGCTGCACAGCATTGTGGTGCCGGAAGCTGCAGGTGGGCTGGGGCTGGGCATGACCGAGCTGATGGCTGTGCTGGAGCAGCAAGGCCGCGCACTGGCCGCCGTGCCGCTGTGGCAGCAGCAGGTGGCAATCGCTGCCCTGGCACAGTTTGCTGGTGCTGCTGACGTCAGTGCCACCGTGCAGTCTGGAATGGACGGTGCGTTGATTGCGTTGTCACTGGAAAACCTGTTCAGCTCCCATGGTCCGCAGCTGCACCTGGATGGGCAGAGCGTGCGCGGTGTGCAACATGCTGTGCTGCTGGCCGATCAGGCCCAGGTGGCATTGCTGGCTGCCACCGACAGCCAGGGCGAGCACCGGCTGGTGCTGGTGGACTTGCAGGCTGCGCAGGTACAACGCGCCGCGGGCAAAAGCCAGCATTACTGGGGTGTGGCCGATCTGACGTTCAACAACGTGCCCGTGCTGGCAGTGCTGGAAAGCGCTGCGGTGCGCTGGGTTTATGAGCGTGCACTGGCAAGTGCGGCCAGCGTGCAGCAGGGCGTGACCCAGGAACAGCTTCGCCGCACCGTGGAGTATGTGAGCGAGCGCAAACAGTTTGACCGCCCGATTGGTTCCTTCCAGCTGGTGCAGGGGCAGATGGCGGATGGCTACATCCTGATGCAGGCGCAGCGCTCTGCGCTCTATCAGCTGCTGTGGCGCCTGGACACAGGCTTGCCATGCGCGCCACAGGCACACGGCCTGCGTGCGCAATCCAACGAGATGGGGTTGAAGGTGGGCCGTGTGGCGCAGCACGTGCACGGAGGCATGGGGGTGGATGTGACCTATCCCATGCACCGCTTTTTCCTCTGGTGCCGTGCTCTGGCTGTGGAGCTGGGTAGCGCGGACCATCACCTTGAAGCGCTTGGCCAATGGCTGGCAGACAACGACAACCTCGGCTGGAAGTACGACCTTCCGGAAGATCGCTAAACGGAATTTGAGACATGAGCATCCAAACACCTCGCTTTGCATCGGTTCAAGTCGGTGATGAGCTGCAACCGCAGACAGTGCCCGTGACCGTGCCTTTGGTCGCCGGCGGCGCCATTGCCACACGCGACTATTTTCCGGGCCACCACGATCGTGATGCGGCCCGTCAGCTGGGTTCCCCCCACATCTTTATGAACATCCTGACCACCAATGGTCTGGTGCAAAGCTTTGTCGAGCAGTGGGCTGGCCCCGAAGCACGCCTGATGGATCTGAAGATCCGTCTGGGTGTGCCGAACTACCCCGGCGACACCATGAAGTTCACAGGCGCAGTCACTGAGAAGAACGATGCTGCGCACAGCGTGACCATCACGCTCAAGGGCGTGAACTCCATGGGCTCGCACGTCAGCGGCACGGTACAGGTTGAGTTGCCTGCCTAAGGTGCGCCGCACAAGAACTACAAAGATTCAAAGGATTGCCTGTGACTGATATGAATATCTCCGGACGTGCTGCCATTGTGGGACTGGGTGCCACAGAATTCTCCAAGAACTCGGGACGCACCGAACTGCGCCTGGCCATGGAGGCCACGCTGACTGCGCTGGCTGATGCCGGCATCGACCCCAAAGAGGTGGACGGTTTCTCTTCCTACACCATGGACAAGGTGCCAGAGTACGAGATTGCCCGTCTGCTGGGTTCGCGCAAGGTGAACTTTTTCTCGCAGGTGCCGCACGGGGGCGGCGCCGCCTGCGCGCCCGTGCTGCATGCTGCCATGGCGGTGGCAACCGGAATTGCCAAGACCGTCGTGGTGTACCGGGCCATGAATGAGCGCAGCTGGTACCGCTTTGGCACGGGTGACTACAACTTTGGTGACAAGCCTTTCTTCGACAGCGTCAACTATGGCTGGTACATGCCTCATGGCTTTCACACGCCAGCGGCCTGGGTGGGTATGTTCGCCCGCCGCTACATGCATGCCTATGGTGCGACCAGCGAGGACTTTGGCCGTGTGGCAGTGGCAGTGCGTGACTTTGCGGCGACCAACCCTGCGGCTTTCTTCTACGGCAAGCCCATCACCCTGGATGACCACCAGAAGAGCAAGTGGATCTGCGAGCCTTTGCATTTGCTGGACTGCTGCCAGGAGTCGGATGGTGCAGTGGCCATGGTCATCACCAGCAGCGATCGCGCAAAGGACCTGAAGGCCAAGCCCGTATACATCAAGGGTGCTGCTCAAGGCATGAGCGAAGGCCAGCAGAGCATGACATCGTTTTACCGCAAGGACATCACCGATCTGCCCGAGATGGGCTGGGTGGCCCAGCAGCTGTGGCAGCAAAGCGGCCTGAGCCCCAGGGACATCCAGACAGCAGTGCTGTATGACCACTTCACTCCATTCGTGATGACACAGCTGGAAGAGTTCGGCTTCTGCGGTCGAGGTGAAGCGAAGGACTTTGTGCGCGCCGGCCAGCATGCTCGCGGTGGCTCTTTACCAATCAACACCCACGGCGGTCAGCTGGGCGAGGCCTACATCCACGGCATGAACGGCATTGCAGAGGGTGTGCGTCAGGTGCGTGGCAGTGCGGCCAATCAGGTGGACAAGGTGCACAACGTGGTGGTGACTGCCGGTACCGGCGTGCCCACCAGCGGCCTGATTCTGGGCGATCAAGCCTGAGCCGGAGGGAGAGCAAGCCATGTTTATTGACTTGACCCCGGAGCAGCATGCGCTGCGCCTGAAGTGCCGTGACTACTTCCAGACCCTGATGACCCCGGAGCTCAAAGCGCGCATGCGCGGAGCGGAAGGGGGCGAGGAATACCGCAGCATCATTCGTCAGATGGGCCGTGACGGCTGGCTGGCCATTGGCTGGCCCAAGGAATACGGTGGCCAGGGCCTGTCGGCCACAGAGCAGCTGATCTTTTTTGAGGAAGCCAATATTGCGGGTGCGCCGCTGCCGTTTGTGACCATCAGCACCGTGGGGCCTGCCCTGATGGAGCATGGCACGGAAGCGCAAAAGCAGGCGTTTCTGCCCGGCATGGCCACTGGCGACATCATTTTCGCCATTGGATATTCGGAGGCTGGCGCTGGCTCGGACCTGGCCATGCTCAAAACCGAAGCGCAGCTCGAAGGCGACCTCGAGAGCGGTCACTTCGTGGTCAACGGGCAAAAGCTGTGGACCTCGGGCATCGAGTCGGCCGACTATGTCTGGCTGGCAGCGCGCACCAGCAAGGAGCTGGCTCGTCACAAAGGTATCACGCTGATGGTGGTGGACACCAAGGCCAAGGGCTTTTCACACACGCTGATTGAGACGGTGGGCTCCTATACGGCGGCCACCTACTACGACAACGTGGAAGTGCCCGCCAGCCGCATGATCGGTCAGCTCCATGGGGGGTGGAAGCTCATCACTGCACAGCTCAATCACGAGCGTCTGGGGCTGGGTGCCTGGTCAGACAAGGTCTTTGCCCAATACACCAAGGTGTTGCAGTGGGCCAAGGCCAAAGACGAAAACGGGCGTCGTGCGGTCGATCTGCCCTGGGTGCGCCGCAGTCTGGCTGAGTGTTATGCGCGCATGGAAGCCATGCGCCTGATGAACTTCCGCATTGCTGCTGACCTGGAAGCGGGCGCCATGGACGTGGCGCTGGCCTCGACGACCAAGGTCTATGGATCCGAAGGTGTGGTGGAAATCTTGCACCGTCTCATGGACATCGTTGGCAGCAGCGCCCTGGTGCGTGGCAATTGCGCGGCATCGTTCCTGATGGGGGAGCTGGAGTTTGAAGTGCGTGCGGCGCCCATTAACACTTTTGGCGGCGGCACCAATGAGATCCAGCGTGAGCTGATTGCGCAGTTCGGCCTCGGCATGCCCAGACCTCAGCGTTGACCGGCGCGCACTGACTGCCGCGCCCATTCTCACTACATGCCAAATATATAAATTCAGGAGACAAGTGATGAGCGCAGAGACGATGGTCTGCCCCACGGTGCAGGCTTCTACCCCTGTGGTGCCACGTGATGTCACGCAGGCGAAAATGGACAAACGTTCTGAAATTGCCAGCCGCTTCAAGGCATCGGACCCGTACACGATTGCCGACAGGCTGGAAAGCTGCGCGGTGCAATGGGGAAATCGCATTTTCCTGTGCGAAGGTGATGCCCGCTTTACCTACAGTGATGTGAATGCCAAAGTCAACCAGGTGGCACGTGCTTTGCAAACTCTGGGGGTTCGCCGCGGAGACGTGGTGGCCATGTCCCTGGAAAACCGCGCAGCCTTCTTTTTCGTCTGGCTGGCTATTAACAAGCTGGGGGCGATTGCAGGTTTTTTGAACACACATGTCAGCGGCAAGCCACTGGTGCATGCGCTGGAAGTGACCCGAGCGCAGTTTGTAGTGGTTGGCGAAGAGTGTGTCCCGCGTTTTGCCGCAACGTCCGACTTGCCCTCAGGTGTCACCTGGCTGCATTGGCCAGATAGCGATCGTCCGTGTGATGCCCTGTTGCTCGCCCGTTTTGGCCGTGACCTCCAAGCGGCTGCAGCCTTGCAAACCGATAGCAGCAACGTGCCGCAAAGCTGGCGTGACGGCCTCACGGCAGGTGAAACTGCGCAATACATCTTTACCAGCGGTACCACGGGGTTGCCGAAAGCGGCCGTCATCAGCCATGCTCGCTGGCTGATGTCGGGGGATACGATGAGGGCGCTGTGGGAGATCACGTCAGAAGATGTGTTTTACTGCTTCCTGCCGATGTACCATGCCGCCGCCTCGATGTCTGCGACCAGCACTGCCATGAGTGCAGGAGCTAGTGTGGTGGTGCGTCGCAAATTCAGCCGCAGTGAGTTCTGGCACGATGTGCGCCGCTATGGCATCACGTTTTGCCAGTATGTGGGAGAGATCTGCCGCTTCTTGCTGAGCGCGCCCGCCCATGTACAGGACCAGGTGCATACATTGCGCAAAATGTCCGGCACGGGCATGACCAGCGAGCTGTGGCAGCAATGGAGTGCCCGTTTTGGGAACCACTTTCAGGTGTTTGAAGGCTGGGGGAGCACCGAGGCCAATGCAAGCACGGTGAATGTGGACAACCGCATTGGTGCCTGTGGTCGAGTCCCTTACTGGGAAAAAACGAATTTGCGCCTGGTGCGATATGACCAGGAAAAAGGGGACTACGTGCGCGATGCGCAGGGCTTCTTGCAGCTCGCTGCGGTCAACGAGCCAGGTGAGGCTCTGGGCATGCTGATGCAGTATCCAGACATCGTCGCAGGGCGTTTTGAAGGCTACACCAGCGCGGAGGCCACGGAGAAAAAAATCCTGCGCAATGTCTTCAAGGAGGGCGATGCGTGGTGGGCTTCCGGCGACTTGTTGCGCTGTGACGAAGACGGCTATGTCTGGTTTGTGGATCGCATTGGCGATACCTTCCGCTGGAAAAGCGAGAACGTCTCCACCATGGAGGTCAGCGATGCCTTGGGTGATTTCCCGGGGCTGGATGCCATCAACGTCTATGGTGTACATGTGCCGGGTCATGGAGGTCGCGCCGGGATGGCGGCATTGCTCATGCAGAAAGGTCGCAGCTTTGATCCGGAGGCGTTTTGCCAGTTTGCCCTGCAGCGCCTGCCGCGCTATGCAGCACCGCTTTTTGTACGGCTGGTTGATGCACCAGACATGACGGGTAACTACAAACTGCGCAAGGTGGACCTGCAAAAACAGGGCTATGACACGGCACAGGTCAGCGACCCATTGTTTGTGCGGGACGACCACCAGGGACGCTATGTGCCTGTCACTGCAGAGTCTGTCGAAAGGGCATTGCGTGCATAACTCCAGTCCCATGTCAGGCGTGCAGCTTAAAAAGGACTCACCGCTGCGCTACCCGTTTTCTCCACCGGCGGCAGATGGCAGCGTGGTGGAAGTTGCGGCAGGCGTGTTGTGGCTACGCATGCCCATGCCCATGTCGCTGGACCATATCAATGTGTATCTGTTGCGCGATGGCCCGGGCTGGGCCATTGTGGACACGGGACTGGGACTGCCAGCCACGCGTGCTTTGTGGGAGCAAATATTCACGACAGGCCAACTGGCCGGGCACAAGCCTACCAGGTTGATCTGTACCCATTGCCACTACGACCATGCAGGTGCTGCCGCCTGGTTGCAAGCGCATTTCAATATTCCCCTGCTCATGAGCTATGGCGAGTTCATGATGCTGCGCCTGCAAATGGGTCCACCGCCGGACCCATTGCCGCAGGCACATGCAGACTTCTATGCCTGTTCAGGCCTGGACGATGAGCAGGTGCAGCGCATGTTTGCGGTGCTGCGCAAAGATCCATTTAGGAATGTGCCTCCTGTGACCTATGAGCGACTGCGCCATGGTCAGGTGCTACACCTGGGGGACGATGCTTGGCAGGTGGTGGTTGGAGAAGGACATTCGCCCGAGCATGTATGTCTGTATGACGCACGCCGCAAGATTCTGGTGGCTGGTGACCAGTTGTTGCCAGGCATTACCTCGAATGTGATGGTCACGCCGTTCGAGCCCAACGGCAACCCTCTGCAAGGGTGGCTGGAGTCCATGCGTCGTTTGCGTGAGCTGGATGCGCAAACGCTGGTGCTGCCTTCTCACCAGGGTGTGTTCTACGGTGTCAGAGAACGAGCGGACCAGATGGTGGCTCACCATATGGATCAATTTTCCATGGTGCGCACTCACCTGCGGCAACATCCGCGGGCCAGTGCTGCAGACATCATGCATGTGCTTTTTCCCAGGCTGCGCAGCCCCATGGACCAGTTGCTGGCATTGGGCGAGACTTTTGCGCACCTCAACTGGATGCGGTGTCAGGGGGAGTTGCAACGCATCCGGGGTAACAACAAGATTGATTATTTCTCGCTTGTCGAGTAAGGAGGCAGCCAGATGACGGAGTTGGAGACTTTTCAGCAAGAAGTGGCGCAATGGTTGCAAGACAACTGCCCGCCCAGCATGCGTCGCCCGATTGTGGGTGAAGAGATGGTCTGGGCGAGCTCTCAGTTGCAGTTCATCAGCGAAGACCAGAAGCTGTGGTTTGAGCGCATGCGTGATCGCGGTTGGTTTGCGCCATCGTGGCCTGTGGAGTACGGCGGTGGTGGCTTGAGCCCCAAGCAGGCGCGCATTGTCGAAGTCGAAATGGCCAAGCTGGGTTGCCGCCAGCCTCAGTACAACCTGGGTGTGTGGATGTTGGGCCCTGTGCTTCTGGAGGCCGGTACCCATGAGCAAAAGCTGGAACATCTGGTTCCGATGATGCAGGGGGTACGTCGCTGGTGCCAGGGTTTTTCGGAGCCTAATGCGGGCTCCGACCTGGCAAGCCTGAAAACTTCGGCCAAGCGTGTGAACGATGCCGAGGGTGAGGCCTACATCATCAATGGAAGCAAGATCTGGACTTCGGACGGCGACAAAGGTGACTGGATGTACGCCTTGGTTCGCACCAGCAACGAAGGCAAGAAGCAGGATGGCATCAGCTTTGTGCTGATTGATATGAAATTGCCCGGGGTGACGGTCAAACCGATCGAGCTGATCAGCGGCAAGTCCAGCTTTTGTCAGGTGTTCTTTGACGATGTTCGCGTACCAGTGCGCCAGCTCGTAGGCAAAGAGGGTGAGGGCTGGAGCCTGGCCAAAAAGCTGCTCCAGCACGAGCGCGCCGCCATGTCCAAGTTCACCGAAGGTGGTGCGCCTTCGCACGATGCCCTGCAAACTGCATTGCCGTATTTGCTGCAGGGGCAGGATCTGCCGCAGCAAGCGGTACTGCGAGACCAGCTCGCTGGCGTGATGATGGATGCACAGGCATTTGCTCTGACTCACCGCCGCGTGACCGAGCAAGCACTGGCGCGACAGGATGTGTCGGGCCCTGCCAGCATTATGAAACTGGTTCAGACCGAGCAGGAAGTGAGCAAATACGAGCTGTTGCAACGCATCATGGGTTTGCGCGGGCTGGGCTGGGAGGGGCAGGACTTCAGCGCCGATGAGCTGGAAGTCTGCCGCGCGTGGCTGCGCTCCAAAACCTATACCTTGGGTGGTGGAAGCTCGGAGGTGCAGCTCAACATCATCGCCAAGCGTGTGCTGGGGTTGCCGTCCTGAGCTTGCGCCAGTTGTTCACGTGTCAGCCAATCAACCGCAGTTCGCGCATAAGCAGCAACGCGCTCAAAGCCGTGCCAGTCGTGTGCGAGTTGCCCATAAAAAAAGAGTGGTCAAGCTTGTGCTCCAAGCGGAAATCCTGCAAGCGCTGCTTCACCACTTGTTCAAGGAGACAAAACCATGTCAATGCTTTTGACTGAGGAACAGGCATTGTTGCGGGACAGTGCAGCAGATTTTCTTCAAACCCAGACGCCGGTAACCCTCATGCGCCAGCTGCGTGACCAGCAAGTCCTGCAGGGTTTCGACAGCAAGGTGTGGCAGCAAATGGTGGAAATGGGCTGGCCTGCTGCCGTGCTGCCGGAGGAGCATGGCGGTCTGGCTGTGGGCTATCTGGGCCTGGGCAGCGTGTTTGAACACATAGGCCGTCAACTGGCAGCCCAGCCCTTGCTGACGCAGGCGGTGATTGCGCCGGAGCTGCTGCTGCGTGCAGGCAATGCCCAGCAGCAAGCGCACTGGTTGCCGCTGCTGGTTGAAGGTAAGGCGCGAGTGGCATTGGCCCTGGATGAGGCCTCGGGCCACCACCTGCCGCAGTCTTTGCAGACACGAGCAGAGCAAACCACCACAGGTTGGAGTCTGAGTGGCAGCAAGTTCTTTGTGATAGATGGCGTGGGTGCCGATGCGTTTGTGGTGGCTGCTGCTGGCGCTGGAGCAGTGGGCCTGTGGCTGGTGCCCGCGAATTTGCAGGGAGTGCGTGTTCAGCGTCAGGTGCTCGCGGATAGCCGCAATGTTGCGCGTGTTGATTTTGAGCAGGTCGTCCTGAGTGCCGACATGGCCTTGACAGCCATGCCTGCGCGTGCTGCGCTGGATGCGGTGCTGGATCGTGCCCGAGCCTGCCTGGCGGCAGAATCGCTGGGGCTGTTACGTGAGGTGTTCGAGCGCACGGTGGCGTATCTCAAAGAACGTGTGCAGTTTGATGTCCCCATTGGCTCCTTTCAGGCACTGCAGCACCGCGCAGCACGTCTGTATACCGAGCTGGAATTGCTGCACAGCTGTGTACTGGGAGCGCTGGAGGCGATTGATTCCGGTAACGAGCATGCCATTGCCCTTCAATGCAGCCTTGCCAAGGCCAAAGCTTCGGACCTGTGCGAACGACTGTGCAATGAGGCGGTGCAACTGCACGGAGGGATTGGTGTGACAGACGAGCTGGATATTGGCCTGTTTCTCAAGCGGGCTCGGGTGCTTCAGCGCAGTCTGGGCGATGGCTTGTTCCATCGCAACCGTTACGCACAATTGAAAGGGTTTTGAGATGTTGCCGACTGAAACCGCAGCCCCGACATTGGGGGCCCAATTGCAAGCTATCCGCGTGCAACTGACATCGCCAGGTGCACCATTCGCTTTGGAGCAGGTGCAACTACCCAACGGTCAGCAAGTGGCTGCGTATCGCAATGCGTTCCAGACATTGCCGGATCTGCTCAATGCAGGGCGCGCGCATGGCAGTGCAGAGTTCATGGTGTATGGGCAAGACCGCTGGACGTTTGACCGTTTGTTTGCGGCCGCTGACGCGCTGGCCAGTCGTTGGCAAAAAGACTGGGGCGTTCAGGCAGGCATGCGTGTGGCCATTGCCATGCGCAATCGCCCGGAATGGGTGGTGGCGTTTGTGGCTGCCGGTTTGTTGGGGGCCGTGGTCGTTCCGATCAACAGTTTTGGTCTGACGCAGGAACTGGTGGCCAATTTGCAAGACACCAGCCCCACCTGGCTGGTGTGCGATGCCGAGCGTTTCGCGCGTGTGCAATCGCAGCTGCCAGTGCTGAGTATTCAGTGTCTGGTGGTGGACGGTGAAGGCGGTGCTGCGGAATGGGGCGCGATGATCGCAGAGGGGCACAGCGGTTGGGATGCTGCGACGCTCCAGCCTGACGAAACAGCCGTCATTTTGTTCACTTCAGGTGCGACCAGTCGCTCCAAAGGGGTGGCTTCTTCGCACCGTGCGGTATGTCAGGCGGTGTTCAATATCGACTGCATCAGCGCCATGGCAGCCATGGTTTCGCCCGATGCGATCGCCAAGATCATGGCGCGCAAGCTGCAGCCCACCACTTTGTCAGTCGTACCGTTGTTCCATGTCAGCGGTCTGCATGCGCAATTGCTGGTGGCGTTGCGCCATGGTCGTCGTCTGGTATTCATGTACCGATGGGATGCGGCGCAGGCGCTGGAGTTGATTCGTAGTGAAAACATCACCCAGTTCAATGGCGCACCCAGCATGGTGCAGCAAATGATGGCTTTGCCCCAGTTCCTGGATCCTGCCTACAGTGGCAATTTGTCCGGCGTGGGTTTTGGTGGCGGGGGCTTGCATGCACGATTGGTTGACGAGGTGCTCAACAATTTCAGTGGACGGATGTCGGGCATCGGATTTGGTCTGACCGAATCGAACGGGGTGTGCGCTGGTAGCTCGGGGCGCATGTTTGAAGCGCACCCACGCAGCGCAGGGGTGCTGTCTCCGATCATTGAAGTGCGCATTGCAGATGTCGATGGCTCGGCCCTGCCAGTGGACGAGGCAGGGGAAATCTGGCTCAAGGGCGTGACCATGATGCAAAGCTACTGGCAACAGCCTGAGGCTACCGCACAGGCCATGCACGATGGGTGGTTTCGCACCGGGGATATCGGGGTGATGAACAGCGAAGGATTTTTGACCATCGTGGATCGTATCAAGGACGTGATCAACCGCAATGGTGAAAAAATTGCCGCCGCAGAAGTCGAATCCTGCCTGCTGCAGCATGAAGCGCTCGATGAAGCCGCAGTGTTTTCCATGCCGCATGCAGATACGGGTGAACAGGTGGTGGCAGTAGTGGTTGCACCATCAGGTGTGGACGCCTTGCAGCTCAAGGCTTTTGTTTCGCAGCGCCTGGCCAGCTACAAGGTTCCCAACCAGATTGTGGTGAGCGCCGAGCCTTTGCCACGTAATCCGGCAGGCAAGGTGCTGAAGACCGCTATTCGAAAAGAATTTGCGCATCTGATCGAATCAAGCTGAGCGTTTGCTTGTGACCACTGACGACTGGACGAGCGCAGAGGTGGTCGGATCTGGAGGCTATGTCATGGCCACCGCCATGGGTTCTGGCAGGCCTGGTTCTTCAGGCCAGATCAGCCAATTTTGCTGCCTGCTTTAGCTCTCATAACAAGGCGCGCTTCTAAACTTCAACACTTACTAGGTCTTTTTGTTTTTGTCTGCCAAAAGACGCACAAAAACTTCTCCCTGTTTACCCTTATCCGACCCGTCTGTGATTGTTTGCAGATGGGTTTTTTCTTTGTGCATCAAGGTGTTGTGATTTTTAGGGAATCGATTTAGTCCCATCGGACGATGGGTAAAAAAGTCAACGCAGACAACATTGCCTGGCCAATTCGAAGTGCTTGTGCATGAAGTCAATTTCTAGCCCAAGTCTGAATATTTTCACAGAGGCAAAAAAGTAGTTCCAGAACTAAGGAGACACTAATGAAGTTTGTGATGACAAAGACCCCACTGGCTGTGGCCGCAGCTTTGCTGATGGCTACGTCGGTATGGGCCAAAGTGCCTGCATCGGAGGCTGACAAGCTGGGTAAGGAGCTGACGTGCGTGGGCGCAATCAAGGCGGGGAACAAGGAGGGAACGATTCCTGAGTTCACCGGCAAGTGGTTGAACGCACCCGAAAGTCTTGGGCATGTGAAGGCCAGCGGCAAACATCCCACAGACCTGTTTGCCGATGAGAAACCACTGTTCTCCATCACGGCAGAGAACATGGCGCAGTACGAAGACAAGCTCAGCCCTGGCCAAAAGGCCATGCTGCAAAAGTACAAGTCCTATCGCATTCCTGTGTATCCCGGTCACCGCGATTTCCGTTATCCCGACATCGTGTGTGAAACCGCCAAAAAGAATGCGCTGGAAGCGGAGCTGATGCCCGATGGTCTGGGCCGTACAGGCTATGCAGGCTCTATCGGGTTTCCTTTTCCCAAAGACGGCCTGGAAGCCATCTGGAACAATTTGCTGCCTTTCCGCGCGCACACAGAGGCCACCGTGCGCGATACGGCCAACGTGATGTCCACGGGCAACATCACCTGGGGACGCACCGATAACCGCAATCTGGATATGACCAGCAACCCTGAAAACCTGGGCAAGAAGCTGGAAGGTGTCATGGCCTACACCATGAACAAGGCATTGTTGCCTGACCGTGAAAAAGGTGGTGTGACCAACTCGGTAGAGCCCGTGAACTTTGGCAAGGACAAGCGCCTGGCATGGAACTATGACCCCGGTACACGCCGCGTTCGCCAGTTGCCCGAGTATGGTTTTGACCAGCCCATGGCCGGGACTGGCGGAAAAATGACCATTGACTCGGACCGCCTCTTCAACGGTTCGCCCGAGCGCTACAACTGGAAGTTGTTGGGCAAACGCGAGATGTTCATTCCCGCGAACACCTACAAGCTGCATTCCAACACCGTCAAGTACGACAGCCTGCTGACACCCAATCACCCCAATCCGGACTATATGCGCTATGAGCTGCGCCGAGTGTGGGTGATTGAAGGCACGCTCAAGGACAACTACCGCCACCTGTATGCAAAGCGTGTGCTGTTTGCGGACGAAGACACCGGCCAGGCCGTTGCCTCCGATATGTACGACGCACGTGGTCAGCTGTGGCAGCACGGGATTGTCAACACTTACTACTCGTTTGACATCAATGCATGGCACGCCGGCAGTTCCTTCTTCCACGACCTCAATGCAGGCTCTTACATGGCATATGGCTTGTTCCAAGAGCGCCCCAAGGGTCCTATCTTGAACAAGGGCGATCTGGTGCCTTCGATGTTCACTCCTGAAGCCGCTCGTAACGCAGGCAACTGATCTATCCATTCAAAGCGATGACCATGAAAAACAATATGAAAAAGCTCTCGCCAGTTGCCTTTGCCGCCTTGATGATGGGCATGGGGGCAGTTCAGGCTGGGGAGACCATCGATCTTGGCGATGGCCTGAACCTGGACTGGCGCTTGAATTTGAGCTATGGCCTGGGCGTGCGTGTGGCCAATCCATCGCCTATTCTGGCTTCGGACGGTAACCGCAACTTTGACAAAGGCTCTTTGACAGCGAACCGTCTGGGCGCGCTGTTTGAAAGCAAGCTGTCCAAGGGAAGCTCGGGTATTGTGTTGACTGGCAGTGTGTTCTACGACGATGTCTACCACCGTCGCAATGACAATGATGGCCCTATCAGCACACCTGGTCCGGCTGATCGTTTCACCTCCGAGGCCAAGCGTTACGGCGGCGGTTACGCCCGCTTGCTGGATACCTATGTCTACACCGGCTTCAATGTAGGCTCGTCGCGCGCCACGATTCGTCTGGGGCGCCAGGTGGTGAACTGGGGTGAGTCCATGTACTTCGCCAATATTGCGGCAGCCCAGGGCCCCAGCGATGCGGCCAAGGCGGCGTCTCCAGGTGCCGAAATCAAGGAAGTGTTGCTGCCAGAAGACCAGATTGCGGCTTCGATTGAGCTGACGCCCAATCTGTCATTGTTGGCGCACTACCAATTCGGTTTCCATGAAACGCTGTTGCCTGCCGTTGGCATGTATACCAGCACGACCAACTTGCTGGGCCATGGCGCCAGATGTGGCAACACCGGCCCTACATGCTATTTGCCGCGAATGGGTGATATTCGTCCCAGCGATTCCGGGCAATGGGGTATCGGTGGACGTTATCGCGTGACCAACGAGACCGAAGTTGGTCTGTACTACCTCGACTACAAGGATCGCTCACCCAGCATTGTCATGAGTGGAGGCGGCTACAGAGTCCGTTACTTCGATGACGTGCAAATGCTGGGCACGACGCTGAGCACCACGTTTGGCAAGTTCTCGTTGTTCAGTGAAGCCAGCTATCGCAAGGGTACGCCAGCGTTGATGGGCGCGTATGCCACGCCAGTGCGCTCGAATGTGGTGCAGGCCAACGTGGGCGGTATCTACAACATCGGTCGTACAGGGTTTGCGGATGATGTTTCGCTGGCTGCGGAAGTATCCGGCTCTCGCGTGATGAGTGTCGAGCAGGGCAATATCAATGACCTGAACTTCCAGACACGCAATTCCTTGGTCGCTGCAGCTACTTTGACACTGGGTTTCCCAGGCATCACCGAAGGCTGGGATCTGACCGTGCCTATCAGCTACCAGGCGCAGCTGCGTGGCCGAGCCATGGTGGGTACCTTTGGTGGCGGCCAAGGCGACAGCCGCTTCAGCATCGGCGCCACCTTTGTGCGTCACAGCAATTACTCGGTGAACGTGACTTACACGAATTACCTGGGTAGCCCTTCCAATGATCCATTGCGCAACCACGTCATGGCTGACCGTGACCAGGTGAGCATGACTATGAAGTACTCGTTCTAAAGCACCGAGCGCTATGCCCAAACAACGTGTTGCTTACGCGGTGTTTGGGCTTTGATTTTTAGGAAAGCAAGTATGCGAACTTGGAACACAAAGCTTAGGAGCATGGCTGCGCTGGTAGCTGCCCTGGCCTGGAGCAGCGCCGCGTCAGCATCGCCGTTGCTCAATGCATTTCCGCCTTTGCCCAAAGTTGTGCCAATGATGCCGCCGACCGTGTTGCACAGTGACACCCAAGGGGAAATTCGCTTCAAGTCCAGCAGTCCTTATGACCTGGATGTGCTGCTGAGCCAGTCCAACGTGGCTGAGGCATCGATGGGGATGGGGAGATTGTCTTTGCCCGCGAAAGCCAGCGAGACACATCCCGTACCTGCCGTGGTGATTTTGCCTGGTGGTGCAGGAGCCATACCCGGTCGTGAAAATGAAACCGCCAAGATGCTGACGGATAACGGTATTGCCGTTTTTGTGCTGGACAACCTGAAACCAAGAGGCATCAGCGAAGGGATGCCCGATGAATTGAAAATCATGGGGGTTTCCGAATTTGATGCCGTTGCGGATGCCTATGCCGCTTTGCGCACATTGAACAAGCACCTTGCCATTGATCCGCAGCGCATTGGCCTGCTGGGCTTCTCCAAGGGGGGTGTTGCTGCGCGAATGAGTCTGGACGAGCGTATTTATGAGAAGCTGGCGCCTGATGTGACTGCATTCGCTTTGCATGTGGACTTTTTTGGCCCTTGTTATGCAAAGATGCAGATTCGGCACACAACCGGTGCTCCTTTGGTAAGTTTCCGCGCAGAGCGGGAAGAGGGCACTCACTATCTGGCAACGTGTGCAGCCGAGGAAGCCTTGCTGCGTGAAGCCGGGTCTGCTGTCAGCTCGGTGGTGTATTCCAAGGCAGAACATGGCGTTAAGACCGAACAGCTTGCTGGCGCAAAGACAATGGCAAGCTCCAAGGTGCAGGAATGCATGATTGCCTTTGATGACAAGGACATACCGACATTCGAAGGCAAGGCGCTGATTCCTTCGGATGCGAAAACTGATCGTCAGACACGCTACCTTATTCGATCGCAAAACAGCAAAGCATTGGATGAGTGTGTCAAAGTGGGCTATGTCAGTGGTCGCAGTGAAACGGCGCGTAAATTGGCCAATCGGCAGCTATTGCAGTTTCTCAAGTTGAACTTCAGGTTGTCTTAACCCATCACCTTTGCGAATCATCTTCTGATTAGACGAGCCAGTGCCAAGCACTGGCTTTTTTGTGTGCCAAGGGTGCGCAGAGCAGGTCTGAAGCGGCTGGATAAAGCCCTGGGCTTTGGGATGACGCATTCGTCAATGGACGTAGGGCTGCAATGGGAGCTTGTTGCCCTCAAGCCAGCAAAGGCACATGGGTGTGCTTGCGATATCCATTCGACAGGAGGGTGAGTCGATTGGGCGCTGTTTTCCTGGTCAAGCGACGACATGCCTTGGCGACTTCCGCGGCCAGATGGCGCGCAAGGATTGTCCGTTCAACAAGCAAATGAAAAAGGACGCCAGTGGCGTCCTTCAGGTGCATTGCACACAGCTGTGCAAAGCGCTAATTACAGCTTTTTATGGATGGAAGCCTGAGGTTCCATCTTCAGATAGGCACCTCCTGCGTGGACCGCTGCAGGGTCCGTGGCACTGGACGTCGATGTTGACGAGGCTTGTCCGTCGGTTTTTGGAGCGTGGGCTTTTTGTTCAGCCTGCCCGACATTGAGCCAACAAGCCATGGCGGGCAGCAAGAACACCGCGCCCAGCATGTTCACCAGGAACATGAATGCCAGCAAAATGCCCATGTCAGCCTGGAACTTCAGGGCTGAGAACGCCCAGGTGCCAACGCCGATGGACATGGTCAGTGCGGTAAAGATAGCCGCGCTACCACGTTGGCGCATGGCTTCGTAGAACGACTCGCGCAAGGTGATGGCACGGGCACGCAGCTCATGTTGCATGCTTTCAAACAGGTAGATGCCATAGTCCACGCCGACACCCACGCCCAATGCAATGACGGGCAAGGTGGCAACCTTGAGGCCAATGCCCAGCAGCGACATCAGTGCATTGCACAGAATGGAAACCAGGGCCAGTGGAACAATGATGCACAGCACGGCGCGCCAGCTGCGGAAGGTGAGCCAGCACAGCAAGGTGATGGCGGCAAAAAGTGCACCGAGCATTTGCACTTCGGCTTGTTCGACGGCCTCGTTGGTGGCGTAGGCGACACCTGCGTTGCCACCAGCGAGTTTGAACTCGGCGTTGGGCACAGGGTTGTTGGCGATGAACTGCTGTACTTCCTTGACCACGTGGGTCAGGGTGGAGCCCTCATGGTCTTTCAGGAACACCTGCAGGTTGATCACGTGGCAGCCCTCGTTGTTCAGGCCCAGATCTGGCGAGAGTGCTTTGGCTCCCGAGCGCAATGCGGCCTCGCTGCGTTGCAGCGCTGCCCAGCGTGGGTTGCCTTCGTTGTTGCCAGAGGTCGCAATTTTTGCCATGCCCGCAACCGTGGATACCGACTGCACGCCATCCACACGGCTCATGCGTGCTTCAAAGCGCTCGACGGCATTCATCACCTCCCAGTTCAGGCACGCTTCTTCCAGGTTTTTGGTTTCCACGTAGACAGACAGAACATCCATGCCGATGGAGTAGTTGCGCAAAATGGTGTCGTTGTCCAGGTTGTAGCGCGAGTCGGCGCGCAACTCTGGAGCCCCCGTGCCGATATCGCCTGTTAGCAAGAAGCGGGACTGGTAAGTGCCAGCGGCAAGGAACACACCCGCGATGAGCAAAGAGATGAGCGCAGGGCGGCTTTCAGCCAGGGCGGACAGGTTCCACCACAGACGGCTGCGGCCGTTTTTCACCTCGTTGGAGGTGTGCATGGCACTCTTTTCCAGGCGGACATGTGCCAGCACCGCAGGCAAGAAGACTTTGTTGGTGATGATCATCAGCAGTACACCCAGGCAAGCAGTCACGCCCAGTTCGTGAACGATGGGGATGTCGATCATCATGATCACCATGAAGCCCAGGGCATTGGCCAGCAAGGCCAGGCTGCCAGGGATGGCAAGCTGACGGATGGCATTTTCAGCCGCCTGCTTGGCGGTCATGCCTGCGCGTACGTCGAATTTCCACGCACCAGTCATCTGCACGGCGTGGGAGACGCCGATTGAGAAGATCATGAATGGAACCAGAATCGACATGGGGTCAATCCCATAGCCAATCAGCGGCAAAATGCCCAGCAGCCAGATTACCGGCAGCAGCGCCACGAGCAAAGCCACCACCGTGAGATTCGTGGAGCGCGCATACATGCGCAGCATGATGGCGGTAATGACAAAGGCGACCGCGAAGAATGTCATCACGGTCATCAAGCCGTCCATGACGTCGCCCAGAACCTTGGAAAAACCAATGATCTGGATATCGATCTGCCCATTCTGAAATTTGCCGCGTATTTCTTCCAGGCGCTGTGCCACCTCGTGGTAGTCCAGTTTGTTGCCGGTTTCGGGGTTTACTTCCATCAGGTCGGCACGAACCATGGCCGAGCGCAGGTCGTTACTCACCAGGCTGCCAATCTGACCGGATTTGGCCACGTTGGAGCGTACCTGGGCCAGTCCTTGCGCATTGGCTTCGAAACGAGAAGGAATCAGCACCTCACCCACGTAGCCGGATTCGGTGATCTCGATGTATTTCACATTGGGTGTGAACAACGAGTACACCTGACCACGGTTGACGCCTGGGGTGAAGAACACTTCATCCGTGACGTTGCGCAGGGTTTCGAGGAATTCTTTGTTGTAGATATCGCCTTCACCCTTCCACTGCACGCTCACCAGAATGCGGTTGGCACCCGAGAAGGTGGCATTGTGCTTGAGGAAGGTTTCCATGTAGGCATGGCGCAACGGAATCAGCTTGTTGAATCCAGGGTCCAGATGTGTGCGCAGCGCTGAAATGCCTAACAAAGTGGTCACAACCAGAGTGATCAAGATGATGGTCTTGCTCCAGGAGATCAGCCAGCGTGCAGTGATGGCGATCATTTTGTGCAAGATGGATGTAGGTTCTGTCAACGTCACTTGGATGCTCCTTGGCGTGCAGCTGCTTCACCGGGAGCTGCTGTAGGCAGTGTTTGGATGCCGGAGGTGCTGGCAATCCAGGTTTTGCCATTGGGTGACTGCACCACATCGGTCAAGGTGGCACGGCCTGGCACTTTTTGTAGAGAGAAGCTTTGCCCGTTGTTGTTGCTCACACCGATGGTGGCGCCTTGGCCCACCAGGGTGATGTTGCCGTCTGCTTGCAGGGTATGGCTAAAGAAAGAGACGGGAGCACCCACAGTCGATTGCTGCCAGGCGGAATGTGCATCTGCCTTTCGGTAGACATTGCCTCGCATGCCATAAGTGAGCCAGCCCCCATTGGGCAATGCCATGGCGTTGTAGAAAGAGCCGTTGTAAAACGGGGGGACCGTGTGCCAGGTCTGGCCAAAATCCTTGGATTCCACCAAAAGACCCAACTCGCCAGCAATCAGCCAGTATTGACCATCGTCCGAATGGGCGATGCGATTCAAGTGTTTGTCCTGCACTTCTTCGGGCAGTGGCCAGGCTTGCCAGCTGTTGCCCCCATCCAGTGAATGCAGCGCACGGCCAAAGGCGCCAACAGCCACCCATTCACCAGAGGGTAGCTGGGCAATGGACATCAGGGGCTCGCCATTTTCTTTGTCAAATGCGACTTCTTCCCAGGTCTTGCCGCCATCTTGCGTGCGCAAGATCCAGCCCTCATGGCCTACGGCCATGCCCACTTTTTTGTCCTTGGAAAAGGCCATGCTCACCAGCAGAGCCTGGCGATCCTGCTTGACGTTGGCACGCTTCCATTCACCACCCTGGTTGTCGGTGTACAAAATCTCGCCCATGGCTCCGGCTGCCAAGAGACGTTCACCATTCATGGTCAGAGCGTTGAAGTGCAGGTGTTCCACACCCAGCGATGTGGGTGCAAGCGGTGGTGGCGTGCGATGTGCGAACGCGGCGACAGTGGCCAGTGCCATCAGTGCCGAAGCGCCCAAGCCTACGAGTGTTCTCACGGTTGTCTCCTTGTTGTGTCCATGCCAGAGGACTCATGGGGCATGACTTTGGTGATGTCATTTTTTGTTTTGCAGGCTTGGGGGCATCGTCCGAATGGACGTTCAGAACCATAACTACGGGTATTCACCGTGTTTCAGGCGCGTATTTCAGCGCTCAAGTCGATGAAGCTGAGCGCGTGGTGCTCAGTAGGGAGTGCAAGAGATCAGGCAGACGCTGCCTCGCCGGTATGTAGCGGGCCCGCTTGGGCCGGGCCGGCCTGCAGGCTGCGGGTTGTCGTATTGTCAACAGATCCTGCCCCTATCTATCGAGACTCTCCCTTAGTCTGCTTAGACGATTTAGTGCTGTAGGACGGTCAACACAATGAAATCGTACTTTTTTAAAAGGTGGGGTGTATGGGATTGCAAGGAAAAGCTGCGCTGGTGGGTGCAGCGCAGTACAAGCCAGAGAAATATGCGACAGCGCCTCGCATGTTCCATCTGGAGCAGGTGGCGGATCTGACGCTCAAGGCACTGGAAGATGCAGGGATGGAGCTGTCCGAAGTGGATGGACTGATCACCAGCGGCCCGCACTTTCACGAAGCGGGCAGTTTTGTGCCAGCCATGGCTGGAGAGTACCTGGGAGTGCGGCTGAACTTTGCCGAAGTTGTGGACTTGGGCGGAGCCAGTTCTGTGGCCATGGTATGGAGAGCCGCAGCAGCGATCGAGCTGGGACTGTGCAACACCGTGGTGTGTGTGATCCCGGCGCGCATGACGCCGATGTCTGAGCACGATGATCACTTCAAGGAGGTGATGAAAAGCAGCCGTTTTGGTGGACACAGCACACGATATGGTGCACCCGAGGCAGAAATGGATCTGCCTTATGGGCACATGGCGCAAAACACGGGTTACGCCATGATTGCTCAGCGCTATGGCGCAGTGCATGGCTACGATGCAGCAGCACTGGCACGCATCAGTGTGGACCAGCGTTTCAATGCCTGCCACAACCCCGACGCCATGTTCTACGGCCAGCCACTCACGGTTGACGATGTGCTGAACTCACGCATGGTGGCCGAGCCACTGCGGGTGCTGGAGATTGTCCTGCCTGCTGCGGGCGGAGGCGCCATGATTGTGACGCGCAGTGACCGTGCAAAGCGTACCAAGCACCGCCCGGTTGAGATCATTGGCTGTGGAGAGCATGTTTCGAGCAAGTCTCCCACCTATATGGAAGACATGCTGCATACGCCAATTGGACCGGCATCGCGCAAGGCATTTGAGATGTCGGGGCTCAGGCCCAGCGATATGCATATGGCGCAGATCTACGACTGCTACACCATCACCGTGATGCTGTCGCTGGAGGATGCTGGCTTTTGCGAAAAGGGCAAGGGCATGGACTTCTTGCGTAATAACGACTTTACTTTCAAGGGCAATTTTCCGATGAACACCCATGGTGGTCAGCTCAGCTTTGGTCAGTCGGGCAGTGCAGGGGGGATGTCCCAGGTGATTGAGGCGATTCACCAAATTCAGGGGCGTGCTGGTGCACGACAACTGACACGCCATGATCTGGCTTATGTTTCGGGCACAGGGGGCGTGATGAGTGAGCAGGGTGCTCTGGTGCTGCGAGGAGTGTAAAAAATGGCATGGAACAAACCACTTCCACACCCCACGGAAATTTCATCGCCGTATTGGGAGGGCTTGAAAGCCCACGAGGTGCGCATTCAGCGCTGCGACAAGGGGCACTGGCTGTTTTTTCCCCGGACACACTGCCCCCACTGTGGCTCGCGGGCCCTGAGCTGGCAGAAGGTATCGGGCAACGGCAGGCTCTATAGCTTTACCGTGGCGCGCATTGCCACCTTGCCAGAGTTCACGGATGAAATGCCCCAGTTGCTGGCGGTGGTGGAGCTCGACGAAGGGGTGCGCATCAACTCCACCATGGTGGGGGTTGAGCCTGAAGCACTCAAAGTCGATATGCCAGTGAGAGCCGTCTTTGATGACCGTCCTGGTGAGGTGACCTTGCTGCGATTTACGCCTGCAGACAGTGGCTTCCCGACGGTCATGGCTGCCGACGCTGCTGACAATGCGCAGCCAGCTGCTGCACAGTCTGCATCACCGGCCAAGCCACGGCGTGTGGTGTCGTGCAAGGATCTGGCGGCCATGCAGTCCTTGGTGAGTGAGGACTATACCGATTGGTCCAACGAGTTCACGGTCACGCAGGATGTGATCAATGCGTTTGCCCAACTGTCTGGAGATGACTACTGGATTCACACCGATCCGGTGCAGGCCAAGGAAAAAGGGCCTTTTGGCACCACCATTGCGCATGGCGCACTGGTGCAGGTGCTGGCCAGTCAATTGCATATTCCCTTGGATTTTGAAGTTACGGACTTCAGCAATATGGTCAATTACGGCTCTGATCGCTTGCGCTTTCCAACCCCCGTGCCTTCTGGCTGCAAGATTCGCGCGCGTTCGCGGATCAAGGCGGTGCAGCAGGTCAAGAGCGGTGTGCAGATGACCATGGAGCTCAATATCCATGTGGTGGGTCAGGATCGTCCATCGGTGATCAATGATCTGGTGATTCTCTATATGTAAAAAATCGACAAGGCAGCCATGCTGCCCTGCTACGGAAAGCTTTGAGGGTTGGGCGCAGCAATGGCTGCGCCTTTTTTTATGTACCTGCGGCACGAATGACGGCATATGCGAAGAGGCATGCTGACGCAGGTACAGATCGCGGGGGCTGCATAAAAAAAGGTTCAGCACTGCGCCGGCAGTGACTGAACCAAGGAAGGAAAGAAAAATTAAAACTTGCTGCGGCGCGTTAAGCGGCCAGGACCTGCTTCTGACGTGCGCGGGACATGGTCAAGGCGGTGTCTTCAATCATGTCTTCCTGACCACCCACCATGCCGCGGCGGCCCAATTCCAGCAGCAACTCGCGTGCGGGGATGCCGTACTTGGCTTCGGCACGCTTGGCAAACAGCAGGAAGCTGCCGTAGACGCCGGCATAACCCAGCGTCAGCGCATCGCGGTCAATGCGGATCGGGAAGTCCATCAGCGGCACAACCAGATCTTCGGCCACGTCCTGGATCTTGAACACATCCACACCCGTTTCAATGCCCATGCGCGCACATACGGCCACCAGCACTTCCATGGGGGTGTTGCCTGCACCTGCGCCTAGGCCTGCGGCGGCTGCATCGATGCGGTTGGCACCCACCTCCACGGCGGCAAGCGAGTTAGCAATGCCCATAGCCAGATTGTGGTGGCCGTGGAAACCCAGTTCGGTCTCTGGCCTCAGTGCCTGGCGCACAGCGCCCAGACGCTCTTTCACATCATCGGGCAGCATGTAGCCGGCAGAGTCGGTGATGTAGATGCAGTTGGCGCCATAGCTTTCCATCAGCTTGGCTTGCTTGACCAGACCTTCGGCGCTGTTCATGTGCGCCATCATCAGAAAGCCCACGGTGTCCATGCCCATCTTGCGCGCCTGGCTGATGTGCTGCTCGGAGACATCGGCCTCGGTGCAGTGTGTGGCCACACGGATGGTGGTCACGCCCAGGTCGTAGGCCATCTTCAGGTGGTCCACGGTGCCAATGCCGGGCAGCAGCAGCGCCGAGACCTTGGCCTGCTTCATCAGCGGAATCACGGTGCTCAGATATTCCTCGTCCGAATGGGCGGGGAAGCCGTAGTTGACCGAGCTGCCACCCAGACCGTCACCGTGGGTGACTTCGATCAGCGGAACGCCCGCAGCGTCCAGGCCGCAGGCAACCGATTTCATCTGTTCCAGCGTCATCTGGTGGCGCTTGGGGTGCATGCCGTCACGCAGCGTCATGTCGTGGACGGTGATTTTCTTACCTTTGAGGCTCATGGTGTGGGTCTCCTGCAGATCAGGCCGGGGTGGCTTCGGCGGGCTCAAAGCGGCCAGCCAGGATTTCTTGGGCAAACATCTCGGCGGTGCGCGCCGCAGCGGCCGTCATGATGTCCAGATTGCCTGCGTATTTGGGCAGATAGTCGCCCAGGCCCTCAACCTCCATGAAGATGGAAACGCGGTTGCCATCGATCACTGGGCCGTTGACCAGCTTGTAGCCCGGTACGTACTTCTGAACTTCCTTGATCATTGCGTCCACGGATGCCTCAATCTCGGCAACTTTGGGGGTGTCCACGGTCAGGCAGTGGATGGTGTCGCGCATGATCAGCGGAGGTTCTGCCGGGTTGATCACGATAATGGCCTTGCCCTTTTTCGCACCGCCAATCTTCTCCACGGCACCTGCTGTGGTGCGGGTGAACTCGTCAATGTTCTTGCGGGTGCCCGGGCCTACCGAGCGGCTGGAGACCGTGGCCACGATTTCACCGTAGCTGACTTCCTGCACGCGTGAAACTGCAGCCACCATGGGAATGGTGGCCTGGCCACCGCAGGTGACCATGTTCACGTTCATGGCCTTTTCATCCACCTTGGCTGCCAGGTTCACGCTGGGCACGCAGTACGGCCCGATGGCAGCGGGCGTCAGGTCAATCATCAGCACGCCCAGTTCATTGAGCTTGCGGCTGTTTTCAGCATGCACATAGGCGCTGGTGGCATCAAAGGCAATCTGGATGCCGTCTTCCTTGACGAAGGGCAGCAGGCCGTCCACACCGTCGGAGGTGGTTTTGATGCCCATTTCCCGGGCGCGCTTGAGACCGTCTGACTCTGGGTCGATGCCAACCATCCATACGGGTTCCAGAATATCGGAGCGCTGCAGCTTCATCAGCAAATCGGTGCCGATGTTGCCGGGACCAATCAGTGCGCACTTGATCTTTTTTTGCGTCATGTTGTCTCACTCAGTGAATTGAATAGAACAAGTCCCCATGCCTTCAATGACCAGGTCAAAGCGGTCACCGGTAGCAGCGGGCACCAAAGGAGCCAGGGAGCCAGAAAGAATGACTTCGCCTGCTTTGAAAGGAATGCCAAAAGCGCCCAGCGTGTTGGCCAGCCAGGCCACAGCTTCGGCAGGGTGGCCCTGCACGGCACTGCCGTAGCCTTCACCGGCAGGTTGACCGTTTTTCTGCATCTTCATGAAGGCTGCTGCCAGATCCAGCGAACGTGGATCCGTATGCTGCTTGCCAATGACGAAGACACCGCACGAAGCGTTGTCAGCCACTGTGTCCTGGATGCGAATCTTCCAGTCCGTAATACGGGAGTCGACAATCTCAAAGCACGGTGCCACCCATTCGGTCGCTGCCAGCACGTCTTCTTTGCTCACGCCTGGGCCTTGCAGGTCGTGCTTGAGCATGAAGGCAATCTCACCTTCGGCACGGGGCTGGATCAGTCCGGCAGCGCGCAGGGAAACGCTGGCACCGTCTTCAAACTCCATGCTGTCCGTCAAGAAGCCGAAGTCAGGCTGGTGCACGTTCAACATGTCTTGTACGGGCTTGGACGTCACGCCGATCTTTTTGCCGATCACGCGCTCGCCATCAGCTTCGCGCAGGCGCAGCATGTGCAAGGAGATGTGGTAGGCGTCTTCCACTGTCATCTCGGGGTGACTGTCGGTCAGTGGCGCTAGTGTTTGTGCGCTGCGCAGCGCCTCATACAGGCGTTGGCCCTGGTTTTCGATAAATTGCTTGTCGTGCATGGAGGTTCAGCCGTTCTTCAAAAAATCAATGCAGCTGCGGTTGAACATCTCGCGATGCTCGACCTGCACCCAGTGCCCGCATTGGTTGACCAGCACCACGCGGCAGCGCTGGATGCCCCTGGCCAGTTTGTCGGCCCCGCCTACAGGGTTGAAGGCATCTTGCATTCCCCAGAATCCCAGAACATTGCACTGCAGCTCAGGCAGGCGCTCCGTCATATTGGGAACCACCAGAACCGAGCGTGAAGCCTGGGTCTGTGTCTCGGCAATCGGGGCGCGTTCGTTGATGATTTCGTCCGTCAGCAATGACTGATCGACCAGTTGCATGGACATCACCGCACGCATGGCTTCCTTGCCAGTTTTGCCGGATTTGTAGATGGCAAACATATTGGCAATTCCGGGCATGTCCAGGTAGGTCTGCAGGTCCTCCACGCCTCCAGGCGCCATCAGGATCAGGTTCTTGACGTCTTGCGGATACTTCAGTGCATACCCAATCGCTACAGCGCCGCCGAGCGAGTTGCCGAGCAGGGTGATCTGCGACAGCCCCAGTTTGTTCACCAGACCCTTGACGCCTTCAATGAAGAAATCAAGGTCATATTGCGTAGGAATATCTGTCTTTGATGACAGACCGTAGCCCAGCAGGTCCGGAACAATGCAGCGAAAACCTGCATCGGCAAAAACAGGGTAGTTGCCTTTGAAATTGCTGTATCCACTGGCACCTGTGCCAGCGCCGTGCAGAAAAATGACGGGTTCACCGCTGCCTTGTTCGTGGTAGTGCACCCGTTGCGGTGCGCCACCCACTTCACCAATATCGACGTACTGGCCTTCAGGGATTGAGAAGGAACTCATGGGATTCTCTGGTTAGGGTTTGGGGGGCAGCCAGGCTGTGCTGCGCATTGGAGCAGCAGTCCACGTGGCCATCTCAAGAAAAACTACGCGGCCGCTTTGGCTTGCCATAGCTTGGGCAAGCCGGGATCGGTGGCGGCAATGGCTTTTTTCAGCAAGTTGCGCAAGGCCAAGGCTTCCATCTCGCCCAGTTCGTCAAAAAGTGCTGCCTCCGCAGACTTGGCAGCAGCCATCACGTGCAATATGGCGTCGTTGCCCTGGCGTGTCAGTTGCAGCTTGCCGCCTGCCACTGCTTCGATCAGGCCACGTTGCTGCAGTGCTTGCAAAGCTGCAATGCCGCCGTCATGCCCTGTGTAGGCCATGTGTGCGGAAATCTCTTCAGATGTCAGCGGCTGCTGCACGCTCAGCACGCTCAAGACATAAAAGTCGGTTTCGCTCAGACCTTGGGAGTCCATGGAGGGGCGCAGGCTGTTGAGCATCTGATGGTGGGCGCGCCCCATCAGATAGCCAATCAGGTTTTCTGTATAACTGCTGCCGCTCGTATCGGTCTGCGGCTCGGTAGAGATAGGCTGAGACAGGCGCGATGCCAGGGCATACCCTCCGGTGACGTACAACAGCGGAGGAAATGGATTGGTGTCATAGGCCGTGACTTCACCGACAAAAATGATGTGGTCGCCGCCATCGTATTGAAAGGCCGTCTTGCATTGAAAGCGCGCTGTGCAGTCTTGCAGCAAAGGTGCCTGTCCAGGCTGAGAGTCTAGGGATAGCGCGGAAAACTTGTCCTCACCTGCACGTGCAAAGCGGTTCGACAGCGCCTCCTGAGCGTTCGACAGAATATGCACATTCCAGGTGTCGCTTTGCTGGAAGGCGGGCAGGCTGCGCGCATTCTTGGCCAGACTCCACAGCACCATCGGCGGGTCCAGTGACACCGAGTTGAAGCTGTTGGCCGTGATGCCAATTTTCTCTCCTTCTGCGGTGCATGTGGTGACGATGGTCACACCCGTACCAAACATTCCAAGCGCGCGCCGAAAATCTTTGGGATCAAACGTTGGGGCTGTGTTTTGCATGGCTATTTGTCTCCTTGCTCACAAGCATGCAAGGCATTGCCAAAGTGCAAATCCTTCACACGGACTAGTCATGGCAGCAGCCTAGGTTTTGCCCGGAGACTGCATTTTTTTAGTCTGATCGGACGATGAGACTCGTCATGGCGGGTGAGAGCATTTGTTCCCAGAGGCAATACGCCTTGGCTACCGAGCAAACGCACCACTCAGGTGCTGCCATGGAGACAATGTATGAACGCAATGACAGAGGCTTACCACCTTTCCGACGACTACCTCACCCCAGAAGCCGTAGCCGTGATCGAGCGCGCCAAGGCACTCGCCCCCAAGCTGGCTGAACGCGCCCAGCAAGCAGACCGTGAGGGCTGCATTCCTGATATCACGATCCAGGAAATGGCTGAAGCAGGCTTGTTCCGGGTATTGCAGCCCAAACGCTGGGGTGGCTACGAAATGGATCCCCGCGTTTTTTACAGCGTGCAGATGGAACTGGCCAAAGGCTGTATGTCCACGGCATGGATTTACGGTGTGGTAGGTGTGCACCCATGGCAACTGGCGCTGTTCCCAGAACAAGCGCAGCAAGATGTATGGGGTCAGGACAACGGTGTGCGCATTGCCTCCACATACATGCCAACAGGCAAGGCGGTGCCTGTAGAAGGGGGCTTCCGTTTCAGTGGTCGCTGGGGTTTCTCCACGGGTTCCAAGCATTGCGACTGGCTCTTTCTGGGCAGTCTGCTGCCCAAGCGCGATGGCACGCCGGGCTTTGAGCATGTCACTTTCCTGGTTCCAAAGAGCGACTACCGTATCGAAGACAACTGGGACGTGCTGGGCCTGCGCGGCACGGGCAGCCATGACATCGTGGTGGAAGACGTTTTTGTGCCCGCACACCGCATTCAGTACACCAACGACCACAGTGATGCGGGCTGCCCCGGCCGTGTGCAAAACACCAGCTGGCTGTACCGTATTCCCTTCACCCACATCTTCCAGCGCGCGGTGTCCTCTGCGTGCCTGGGGGCACTGGATGGCGCCATTGAGGAGTTCACGCGCCGCGCGACGACCCATGTGGGCAAGCATGGCAACAAGATGGCCGAAGATGTGAATGCACAAACAGCCGTGACGGAAGCCACGATTGCTCTGGACCAGCTGCGCCTGGTGCTGTTCCGCAACTACGCGCGCATTGTCAACGCGGCCAAGACAGGTGTTCAGCTTTCCCTGGAAGAGCGCCTGCTACAGCGTGCTCAGGCGTCTTCCGTGCCCAAGCTGACGGGCTATCACGCCAATGAGCTGCTGCGCGCCTGCGCGGCCAGCGGTACCTACAAGAGCAATCTGCTGGAGCGCGTCTTCCGCGATATCCACCAGGGGCGCACCCACATCGCCAACAACACAGACGCCTACGTGCGTGCCTACGGCGCTCACACCCTGGGATTGCCGAATCAAGAACCTTTTGTCTAAGCCATTGCCGCGTTGCAAGGCACTGCCGCGGCGGCCTTCACGGGGGTGAGGGTGCATGCGGCAGCCACACAAAGAGAGGGCAAGCAGCTCTCCGATACAGAAAACGACAGGAGACAATGCGTGGCAGACCATGTTTACGATTTGGTGGTAGTAGGTTCGGGGGCAGGAGCCTTGCTGGCTGCAGTAAGAGCACAGCAACAGGGACTGAAAACACTTGTTGTTGAGAAGATGGATGTGTTCGGTGGCACATCTGCGCTTTCCGGCGGTGGGATCTGGATTCCTCAGAATCACGATATGCCCAATGTCGGGCTCAAAGATGATCTGAAAACAGCGTTTGAGTACACCCTTCGCTGCGTGCGTGGCATGGCAGCGCAAGACCGGGTGCTGGCCTATGTGGAAACTGCCCGCAAGATGGCCCAATACCTGGGGGAAATCGGCATTCCTTACCGGGCATTGCCCAAGTATGCGGATTACTACCCCCATATAGAGGGCTCCATGCCCGGTGGGCGGAGCATGGATCCTATGGATTTCGATGCCTCCAAACTGGGCATTGAAGCGCTGCAAACCATGCGTCCAGGCCCGCCTGGCAACTTGATCCTGGGCCGCATGAGCATGAACGCGCTGGAAGCCCATTCCATGTTGTCGCGCGAATTCAAATCGCGCTTTACGCTCATGCGCATCATTGCTAGGTATTTCCTGGACTTTGGCTGGCGCAAGAAAACCAAGCGAGATCGCCGGTTGACAGGCGGCCAAGCCTTGATCGCGGGGCTGCTGACAGCCGCCAATCGCGCCAAGGTGGAAATGTGGCGCAATGCGCCGATGCAGTCACTGGTGCAGAACGCAGCAGGCCAGATCACTGGCGTGATGGTGCAGCACGAAGGGAAAAGTGTGCTGGTGCAAGCCAGGCGAGGCGTGTTGCTGGGTGCGGGGGGGTTTGAGCGTAATCAGGCCATGCGTGATCAGTATCTGACCAAGCCAAGCAAGGCCGAATGGACGGCAACCCCTGTGGGCGCCAATACAGGGGATGCGCACCAGGCGGGGGTGGCGGTGGGCGCCAAGCTCGATCTGATGGGGTGGTCGTGGGGTGTGCCGTCGATGGACGTGCCTGGCGAGCCTGCATTCCGCGGTATTTTTGTTGAACGCTCCTTGCCTGGCTGCATGGTGGTCAATGACAAGGGCCAGCGCTTTGTTGATGAGTCCTGCCCCTATCCGGAATTTCAGCAGGCCATGCTGGCAGAGCATGCCAAAGGCCATGGCGCCGTACCTGCATGGATTGTTTTTGATGCTGATTTCCGTAGCAAAAATCCGATGGGGCCCTTGATGCCTTCATCTGCCATTCCGGACAATCGCCTGCGCAAGTCCTGGCTGAACAAGGTGTACTGGAAGGCAGACACTCTTGAGGAGCTGGCGCAGCAAATTGGTGTGGATGCCCAGGGCTTGCGAGACAGCGCTCAAAAAATGACTGCTTATGCCCAAACCGGAAAGGATCTGGACTTTGACCGTGGCGGAAATGTTTTCGACCGCTATTACGGTGATCCACGCTTGAAGAATCCCAACTTGGCCCCGATCGAGAAAGGCCCGTTCTATGCCATGCAACTGTGGCCTGGTGAGATAGGGACCAAAGGCGGTTTGCTGACCGACCGCGATGCACGGGTGCTCAATGACGAGGGCAGGGTGATTGAAGGTCTTTATTGCGTAGGCAACAACTCTGCCTCGGTGATGGGGCCTTCCTATCCAGGTGCTGGCGCCACCTTGGGCCCTTCGATGACGTTTGCATACCGTGCCGTGGAATGCATGCTGGGGCGACCCATGTCTTTGGAGCATCCTGAGTGGCTGAGTACCACGGTGTCGGTGCAACCCGAACGCGCAGCCAGCGCGGTCACTGCGTAAGGAACAATATGCAGTCTAGCAGCAGGAGTAATGACACGGCAGTGACCATCGAGGATGCGCTGTGCGTGGCCTCAGCCGATGAGGTGCAGTGGCATGACAGCGCGGATGTACTGGTGGTGGGCTGGGGCGCAGCAGGTGCTTGTGCCGCAATCGAAGCACGCACTGCAGGGGCAGATGTGCTGGTGATTGACCGCTTTGGCGGCGGCGGTGCGAGCGTGTTGTCTGGCGGTGTTGTGTATGCGGGCGGAGGTACGCGTTATCAAAAGCAAGCAGGCTTTCTTGATACGCCACAGACCATGGCAGAGTATTTGAGGCACGAAGTCAATGGTGTGGTGAGCGATGAAGTGGTGGAACGCTTTTGCCGTGACAGCGTGGCCAACCTGGAGTGGCTGGAGCAGCAAGGCGCACGTTTTGGAGCCTCCATGCCCAGCTATAAAACTTCGTATCCCCCGGATGGCTGCTATCTCTATTACTCCGGTAATGAGCTGGTTCCGGCCTATGGGACTTCTTTCCAGGGCAAGCCTGCGCCTCGTGGGCACCGCACGATAGCCGAGGGGCAGTCAGGGGCAACGCTGTATGGGGCGCTGCAGAAGTCCACGCTGCAGCATGGCGCTCGCACCCTGACGCAAGCCAGTGTGCGCAGGCTGGTCCGGGAGGAGCAGACCGGGCGAGTGCTGGGCGTGGAAGTTTGGGCTTTGCCCGCAGACCATCCCAAGACACAACGGCACAAAGAACTGGATGGTTTGGTTGCAGGATGGCGTTTATACCAGGCCGCCAAAGCACACCAAGGACGTCTGGAGTCTGCGCAGATTGAACGTGAAATTGGACAACGCCGCTTGATCCGTGCACGCCGGGGTGTGGTGCTGTCAACTGGCGGCTATGTGTTCAACCCGCAATTGTTGAAGCAACATGCGCCGGCCTATCACGGTGGATGGCCAATTGGTGGTGCGGGTTGCGATGGCTCTGGACTGCGCTTGGGCCAAAGTGTGGGTGCCAGCGCGCAAGATCTGGACAACATCAGTGCATGGCGTTTCATCACGCCCCCCGGTGATTGGCCCAAAGGGCTGGTAGTGAATACGCAAGGTGAGCGCTTTTGCAATGAACAGGTCTACGGCGCCAAGCTGGGCTATGAAATGGTGGAGAGACAGGGCGGTAAAGCGTGGCTGATTCTGGATGCATCCCTGCGCCGAAAGGCCACTTGGCAATGCTTGTTCGGGCGTCTGTGGGCGTTCCAGTCTTTGCCTGCCTTGATGCTGATGTACAAGACCGCCATCAAAGGCAAGAGTATTGCGGACTTGGCACAGCGTATACAGGTGGATCCTGGCGTGCTGCAACGGCAGTTTGACCGCGCCAATGCGGCGGCACGCGGGGAGCTCGAAGATCCCATGGGCAAGTCCATGGACATGCGCCATGAATTCAAAGCTGGCCCGTACTACGCGATTGATATCTCCATTACCCAAAAAATGTTCCCTCTTGCCATCCTGAGTCTCGGAGGGCTCAAGGTCAATGCGGATACGGGTGCTGTACAGGACAGGCGCGGTCATGACATCCCCGGGCTGTACGCCGCTGGGCGTACGGCAATCGGGGTGGCCTCTTCGCGCTACGTCAGTGGCTTGTCGCTGGCGGACTGTGTGTTCTCAGGGCGCCGTGCTGGCAAGGCAGCGGCACAAGCGCAAGAAGCTGCTGCGGTATGTGGAGCAGATGCCACTGAGTTGCAGCAGGCCTGATGGCGCAACCTTGAAGTATGGACCGTGACATTCAAGACATCTGGGGGTAGGGCAGCGATGCACCTGTTGACACAGACATGGGCTTGAACATCAGCAATGGTGACAGGCAGAGAATTCTTAAGAAAGATGAGTGAGAGATGACGGAGACAGCCATCCCCCCAAATGTGGACGGTGCAGCGGCAGGACTTGCGGCGCGGTACCACCCGTTGAAAGTACGCGCGGTGATTGAGGAAACCCATGACACCAAATCTGTGGTGTTTGATGTGCCTGAAGAACTGGCAAGCCAGTTCCAGTACCGTCCCGGTCAGTTTTTGACCTTGCGCCTGCCGATCAATGGACGGCATGTTCCGCGTTGCTATTCCATGTCCAGCGCGCCGACTTTGGATGAGGGGCTTCGCGTCACCGTCAAACGCGTGCATCAGGGCCGTGGGTCCAACTGGGTTTGCGACAGGTTGCGCGTTGGCGATCAGGTGGAGTTGATGCCTCCATCCGGTCTGTTTTCACCCAAGGATCTTTCAGGCAACTTCCTGCTCATGGCAGGAGGCAGCGGCGTGACCCCCGTGTTTTCCATTTTGCGCACGGTGTTGCAGGATCACAGCGGTTATGTGGTGCTGTTTTACGCCAATCGCGATGAGCGCTCAGTCATTTTCAAAGCTGAACTGCAACGCTTGGCTTCCCAGTATCCGGATCGGCTTCAAGTGGTGCATTGGCTGGATTCAGTGCAAGGGGCGCCGTCGCAAGCGCAGTTGCAGGCCTGGGCCAAGCCCTGGGTAGCAAGCATGCAGCAAGCGTTCATTTGTGGTCCAGGCCCGTTCATGGATGCAGCCCAAGCTGCCGTGACTGCGGCTGGCATGCCTGAAGAGTCTGTGCATGTGGAGCGGTTTGTCTCCTTGCCTGACGAGGAAACCCAGCAAGCCATGGCGCAGGAAGCCGCGGCTGCCCCTGTCTCTGTGGATGAAGCCCAGGTGCAGGTACGGCTGGACGGGCAAGATTATGCATTCACCTGTGGTGGCAGCGAAACCCTGTTGGAAGCCGCTACACGTGCAGGTGTGAACTTTCCGTTCTCCTGTCAGGCAGGCATGTGTGCTTCATGCATGTGTCAGATCCAGGAGGGCTCCGTGCATATGCGTCATAACGATGTGCTGGATAGCAAAGACCTGGCCAAGCACTGGATTCTGTCGTGCCAGTCAGTGCCCACCAGCCCCACTTTACGTTTGAAATTCCCGGAGTAAGTATGTCTGAGATGTCTACTTTTGAAGCCGCACAGGCCGCAGCGCCCCGGACACTGCCTGCCATGTTGGCAGCTGCTGCAGCACGTTATGGCGATCGGCCTGCGGTGGTTGAGGCAGGGCGCACAATGTCGTATGCGCAGCTCAGAGCACTCAGTTGTCAGCTTGCGCGCGCGTTCATGAGTCTGGGTGTGGAGTTTGGTGACCGTGTGGCCATTTGGGCGCCCAACCAGAGCGAGTGGGTGATTGCCGCTAGCGGTGTGCATGCGGCTGGTGCCGTGCTGGTGCCACTCAATACCCGCATGAAAGGTGCCGAGGCGGCAGATATTCTGGAACGCAGCAAAGCCAAGGTACTGGTGACCGTGGGTGATTTTCTGGGCAGTTACTACCCGGATCTGCTGGGTCAACTGCGTCCAGCTTCGTTGCACAAAGTGGTGGTGCTGGGGGACAAGCTGGGTGCCAGTGCCGATATGACCTGGGCACAGTTGCTGGCGCAAGCGCAGCATACCTCGGCACAGGAGCAAGCAGCCCGTGAGCAGCAACTGCAGCCCACCGATACCGCTGACCTCATGTTCACCTCCGGCACCACAGGCAGGCCCAAAGGCGTGATGTGTGCTCATGAGCCGACAATCCTTGCGTTCAAGGCATGGTCTGAGGTGGTTGGCCTCGGCGAAGGTGACCGTTACCTTATCGTCAATCCTTTCTTCCATACCTTCGGCTACAAAGCCGGTTGGGTTGCCGCGCTGTTGCAAGGCGCTACCGTCTATCCCGAACAGGTGTTCGAGGCTGAGTCCATCTTGCGGCGCATTCAGGACGACCGGATCAGTTTTCTTCCTGGCCCACCAACCTTGTTCCTGTCCATGCTCAGTCATCCCAGGCTGGCGGAGTTTGACCTGAGTTCACTGCGTTCCTCAGTCACTGGCGCCGCCACGGTGCCTCCCATTCTGATTCGCCGCATGCGCGAAGAGCTTGGTATTGCGAATGTGACCACAGCCTACGGACTGACGGAGTGCGGAGGCTGTGCGACGTGCTGTCACCCTTCCGATGATGTCGACACCGTGGCATCAACGTGTGGCAAAGCGCTTCCGGGAACAGTAGTCAAGTGCGTGGATGAGCATGGTCAGGCCGTACCCGCAGGCCAGCCCGGTGAGGTGCTGCTTCGCGGCTATCACATCATGAAGGGCTACTTTGAAGATGCGAAGGCCACCTCGGAAACCATTGACGCTGATGGCTGGCTGCATACGGGGGACGTAGGTGTTTTGGACGGGCGTGGCTATCTGCGCATCACGGACCGTCTCAAGGATATGTTCATCGTGGGCGGATTTAACTGCTATCCCGCAGAAATTGAACGCATGCTCAGTGAGCATCCCGCAGTGGCGCAAGTAGCCGTAATCGGCATACCGGATGAGCGTATGGGTGAGGTCGGTTGTGCATGCGTGGTCACTCGCGCAGGTCAGACACTGGATAAGGATGCCTTCGTTGCTTGGTGTCGTGCCAATATGGCCAATTACAAAGTGCCGCGTTTTGTGGTGCAGCTGGACACGCTGCCTGTGAATGCATCAAACAAGGTGCAAAAACGTGATTTGCTGGATATTGTTCAGCAATTACTACCTGTGACTGTTTAAAAATTAAATAGACGATGAGACTGATGCACGTAATGGATTTTAGCTGTTACGTGCAAATCTCCAACTATCCTTTTTTGCATAAAACGAAAGATTTAGTCTTTGTGCTGCTGGGATGAAGTAGATCTTCCATTCAAACTACATCACACTGAGCTTGAAGAGATACACTGAATCGATCAAAGCACGAGAATTTCTGGCTAGAACGTATATTGCGGAATAAGTCCAAATATTTTAATTGCTTATTTTGCTTTAACAAAAACAAGCATATAAGTCTGTTTCAATTTTCGATATTCCTAGATGTTGTTTGTTGTGAATGAATTTGGAGTCAGTCTTCAAATTCAAAGCTGTGGCTATCTATATTGCCACCATCATCTATCCAGCTGTAATCTATGGTTTTTATGTTTTCAAATTCCTCTTCGTGAAGAGGAGGTGTTTGTATAACACCAAACGGTGGTATTAATATTGAATTGATGATGTTTTTATTGGTTTGGTTTGGCTTTGCGCCAGTGATTGTTATATAAAAAGGTGTGGGGTTTTCTATTTTTATAGACTTTGAATTGTTGGTCTGAAATTTTCTAAAAACAATTTTTCTGGGAGCATGTTCTGCATCTTCTTTAAGATCTTTCGGACGGTACAGAAGCTTTAGTTGGGTTCTTAAGGTGACAGTTATCTTTGCTTGGTTAGAGTCAATTTTCTGATTGTTCTTTGGGGGTATTTCGTATATATTGAACCAATAAAGAGATTCTCGATCGCTTGGCGTGGGTTGACCTGTTTTAATTAAGCGAATGGTCCGTTGCTCCCCAGGAAATAATCTAAATATTGGGGGTAATGGTAGTACTGGTCCACGTGAATTTGTGGGGTCTGGATAAATTTCTCCATCATCAACCCATACCTGCGTTAATACAGGATAGGGGTTTTGATTGACAAGTAAAACGGATCCTTCGCGGTCGTTTTCATCAAAGATGATTCTCGTGCGCTCAGCTGTGACGCCCGCAAATGCAGGCAACACAAAACATAGTATTAAATGCAGTCCTGCTGCAGACCATAAGTATTTACTGTACACGGATCACCACTTCAGCGGTTGCCTCTACTTTTCCGGCAGTCACAGGTGGCTGGGTGCCAGTTCGAAGCTTTTCTAAGCGAGCACTGAATAGTTCTCTGTATTGTGCAATTCCATCAGAGCTGCTGATCAAATCAGAGGATGGTCCTATGACAGGGTACCAGCCCATTTCATTTGCACTGGCGCTCCCCAGTCCCGAGTTTTCATTGGCAAGCAAGTTGATCTGTTGGCCATTACGGAGTATTACTATACCAACACCATTTGCAAAGCCACTAGTTCCATAACGGTCGGAAACCAAATAACTTAATCCACCATTGGCATTGATTAAGCCAAGGCTGGCCGCAGCGCTTTGTGAACCTGCCGAAGCTTTCACACCCAATGCAGTACCATTGGAAGCGACACTGGAAGTTGCTCCTGTCTGGCATTTGAAGGCAACTTCAAACGTAGCCTCTCGAGAATCTCCATTGTTTATTTCGCCCACAGAAATGGATGGGAAAAATATATGAGGCGTCACGTTGGTTACGGCACAAGTTGGGTATCGTTTAAGCGTTACATTGTTGTACAAGCCAATTGTACCTGGCCAGTAAGATGCCCACCCAGTATAATCCACAGCATGTGAATTACCTGTAGTAGGAGAGGAAATTCCAGGCCCTTTTATCGCAATATATCCTGCTGGTTGAGTGTAGCTATAAAGCTGAGATGGGGTAGAGGGTGAGTAGTATCGCGTACTTTCTAATGGAGCACTAAAAAGTTCAGCTTTAATCGCGCTTAAATTTTTGGCTTTGACTAGTTGAAACCCTCTTGAATCTATATCTAGTCCAGTAAGCAAGCGCTCATGCCATATATCTGTAAAAAATTGACCCGTTTCTACGTGCGTCAACCGAAGTAGGACGTTAGGCCAAGCTGTTCTATATGCGGATTCCAAACCGATTGATATACCAACACTGTCACCACCATTATACCAACCGCTGTACAGATTGTCGGCATTTGTCGAGAATTGCTCATAAACTGCATCTTCTGGGGCGCATCTATAAAAAACTCGCTCTGGATCATAGCCACCTCTATCTCCATATAATATAAATGGAACGACAGAACTTGCAATTAAGGTTGGATAAGGTTGAAAGCTAGGGTCAGTGACGTTAATTACTGTTGGTAAACTCAGAGAGCCGTTGCAAGTATCGCAAGCACTAAATGATGCGGCACTCCCTTCCCCTGGGCGAATTTGAGTGTTGCTCGTCGTTGTTGCACTTCCTACACTCGTGACCCTGTAACAGGTGGCTAACGTGGGCATGCTGAATGTTAGTGCAGTAAATATGAAGAAAAAATTTCGTGAAAATAGTTTAAGCATTTTTAATTACCCATCAATTCTTGCTTTGATGAAGCATGCAAATCGCATCAAACCGCAAGATTCCGTAGTTTTGAGTTTTACCCTTGATGTCGTATGCTAGAACACATTGTTCATCCTCAGAGTTTCCCCATTTCACTTTGAGTGTGCTTTTGTCCACGTCAGTCCGAATATAGATTTGCCCTCCTTGGCCAACGATGCCAATATTTGAACCATTTTTGTCAAATACATCGGCTCCTAAAGGTATTGGAGAGCCTTCGGGCATGCGTGTATTGATGAGTAAAGCTTTTCCGAAAACAGTTTTAAACTTTACATGAACCGTTGCTCCAGCATATGGAGCAATCTTTCTTTCAGTTTCAACCATCTCAGCATTTTCATTGATTCCTTTTGAATCAATACTGATTGGGTTGTAGCGATAGGGCGTCAGTGAAGGCGCAAGAGCAAAGCCTGCGGAATTAAATTTTGCACCCTGCCCCCCTCGAATTGCAGCTCCTTGAGCACCTTTGGCCTCAACCAACGCAAAGGTCTCTCCTACATATGGACCAAATGTCAGGCCGTATCTGTGTGCGACGAGAGCACCGCGGACGCTAGCATTGACTTGTTGATAATTTTTACCGTCTGCATATCCCGCCCCAAAAGTTGCAAAACGCGAGCGCTGTTGTACATTTCCATTCCAGTTGCTGCCGACCCCGTTGTTTTCGTGGCTAGCATTAATTCCATAACTGAAATTGCGATCCTTTCCTAAGGTTCCGCTGATACCTGTCTGGTACTGCGTAGCAGAACTCTCCCCCGAACTTTTTGCTGCAGTAGTATGAAACGATGGAGCCATACTTCCACTTCCAAGAGGGAAGGTCAATGTTATTGCCAACACGTTGTTACTGCGGCCATGGCTGCTAAAATTATTCTGAATATTTTCTGGTCGGAGTGGGTCGTAATCTAGTTGACTGTACTGCGTAGTTCGTTGCTTGGTATAAGAAATACTATAGTTTATATTTCTATAAAAATTAGAATATCCAAACTGAATTTGGCGATTGTGCTTTTTCCCTCCATAATAAGAGCTTGTGGAGCCGGAGAAATAAAGACTTCCATAATCACCAAGTTTTTGATTTATTAGTAAGCTAAGATGGTCGCGTTGCTTGTGACTGGCAGAGTCCCAAACTTTTTCATCATGAGAATATTTTCTTACTCCGAGAACATCACTGAGCTCACGGTAGCCTTCAGTTGAATATCGATATCCGGCCAAAGTCAGTGTTGTGTCAGTACTGGAGAAAGTTCGGCTGTAATTGACTCCTGTTCGCCAGCCTTGCTTACGCTCATTGTTTTCTACACGTGCATTTGAAAATGTAGTATTAAAACCAAACGCACCATATTTTGTAGCAAAAACAGCCCCCCCAAGTAAAGCCAAGTAGTCGTCAGCTACTTGTGCTCCTGCGTTTATTGTCAGCTGATTCGTTAGTCCACGCTGTAAAGTTATATTTGAAAATATATCATTGTCAGTACCGCGTCCACGAGCACTTCCCAAAGAAAAGCTATATCGAGTAAGGCCAGGGCGCATCGACTCAGGAACAGAAGAAAAAGGCACAGTGAAAGAGTTGATACTTCCATCAGTCTCTATAACCTGAACATCTAAATCACCTGCGTAGTTGGTTCCATATAAATCATTAATAATAAATGGCCCAGGCGCTACGGTAGTTTCATAAATTTTCTTTGTATTCTGACTGATGACAACTCTTGCATTTGATCTGGCAACCCCTTTAATGATTGGGGCATAGCTCCTGTGTGATGCTGGTAGCATTCGATCATCGGAAGAAATTCTTAGTCCTCGATATCCCAAACTTCCAAATAATTGACCATCCGTGAAACTGTCTCCTAGTGTAAGTTCGCTACGCAAACTTGGTAGCGCCCGTTGCACGTAAGTGCGAATTGAATTCCATCTGTTGTATGAATAATTTCCAAAATTGGAGTGATTAAAACTAGATTGTTGTCTTAGGCGCCAAAGACCGAAGTTTATTCCGCTGTTTAGGCCTATATATCCGTAATTTGAATTTGTAGATGAGAGTCCATTGAACTCAGACCTGTATATGCTGGCATCGTAGTTGGCGAAGATCATGGTTTCTCCAGGAGCCCAGTCTCCTGGATCAACATACCCGCTTGGACGAATGTTCAATTCTGACTGTGGAATTGTGAGTTCTAGTCTCTGCGATGTCTGATCATAGCTAAATGTTGCACCTGGAAGGCGCTCGTAGGGCTCCAGGCAGGATATTGAGTCTGATTCAATCTTTCGCTTGGCTCCAATTTTTTGAGAATAGAAATTCTCATCAAAGCATGGTGCCAATTCTCCATTTTCAATGCCTTTTTTGAAAAAAATACTATCTGTTGAGATGAATTTTCCATTCGCGTAAACATCTACGTGATATCTGCCTTCATCCAATGCATCATCTTGATTAAACCGAGAGATGCTGCCTTTTCCTAGGTTTGAACCCATTAATAAGGTGTCATCGAACTGATAATCAGAGTTATTGAATGTTCCGGCCTCCGCCTTGGAAATGTAGGCGGCTATTGATAGGGTGGAAATAAAAATAAATTGAATCTTGGTGGAGTAAAATGACATGCCCTTGTTAATAACCTTAATGATCTAATTTTTGTGATAAATCTATTCTTGCCCCATAGTCATTAATGAGTTGGGTACGTATGCTTATAGGTCCTTCTGGTTTTTTAAATGGAGTATCAAATTCCCAGGTCTTTTTTGAGTACGGAGCTACCATGCTATGTTTTAAGGTGGCTCTACCCTCTTGATATTCAACTTCCGCATTGCCGAATGAAGCAAAATAGCCTGATTTGTTTTCTACGTCAATACTCCAGATATTATTGTTATGATTTAGTTTGAAAATAATATTTTTTGATAAGTCTGAAGGATTGCCTGAAATGCCTTTGGGTCTATAAAATAACTTTAGACGATTTTTTAGCATCAGAAGCATTTGATTTTTATTGGATTTTTTAATGTCGCGTGGCGGAATTTGCAAGACGTTGAGATGGAATAGTGACTCTCTGTCCTCAGGTAGTGATTCGCTGCCAGTGAATATTATTCTAAGATTTTGCCCGCTGTTTGCGTCCATCCTGAAAATTGCTGGGCTCAAGAAAAATGGAGCTTTGGAATTTTCTGGAGATGACTCTTCATCTCCAACGTCTATCCATGCTTGAACTACATTGGGAAATACATCTTTATTATTCAATTGAATAGTTTTTGCACTGTCTTCAGAATTATATATTAAGCGTGTTCCAGATATTACTACACTAGCGTTGGAAACGCTGGTGAAAGAGAAGAGTAAAAAACAAAAAAATGAAAAAACTTTAATTTTATTTAATATGATGTAAAACATTTTATTTCTCTTCGACTTTTCATGAGGGCAACACCCTGCATAAGCAAGATATTGCCTCAGAGAATAATAAAAATTACTCGTAACGAAGGGTGTACGTTACTGTCCCGACTACTGGACCTGTTGTGACAACTGCATCTTCGGATACATACTGAACAGCATAGTCATAGGAAGTGGCTGTCTCTCCTGCGCGTAGGACAATATTTCCTGCAGGAGAAGCTGTGCCACCAGCTAGTGAAATTACATTACCCGCTGGAGCATCCAGAAGTTGCAACGCAACACCTTGTGCGCCATTTGCGGCGGTGTTAACCAGATTACCCGCAGCAGTGGCGTTGGTTGACTGGAACAGTACGGAGAAAGTTTCGTCTGCAACTGGTGCTAGGCAGCCTGTTAGACGAAGTGTAAAAGGTGTTTCGCCCGCTACTTTGCCAACTTGTCCAGTCAAATCTCCAACTGGGACGCTGTCAAGCACCACAGTTGGTTCGGTCGTGCCGTCAATGACAGCTTCGCAAGTTTGGTCAGTCACTTCACCATTGAAGGTAATTGTGTTGGCTGCAAATGCGAGGCTAGATGTGACTAGCACACTTAATGTGGCAGCTATTGTTGAAATGGTTTTGAATTTGAGAGTAGTATGCAACTTGTGATTCCTTTAAATTTTTAATAACATATAATTTTTTATCGTGGGTACTCAAATAATATTAATAATCTCTATACTCTCCTTTCGTTTCTTGCATTATTTTTGCTAAATAATGTTTAAGTTTAAAAAAATATAACTTTTATCCAGGAAGTTTTAGGTTGATAACTTTACTTTCTTCAGAAGGCCGTGCTATACCGTAGCCTTGTAGTCCATCAAAGCCAATTTCTTCCGCAATACTCAGCTCGGCTGGCCCTTCAATGCCCTCTGCAATAACCGTTTTTGAGAGTGAAGAGGCAAGATCCTTGAAACACTTCAACTCGTTTAAGAGATTTCTATCGGCCGCTGCTGATTGGATTAACTTTCCACTAACTTTGATTAAATCGGGCTTGACTGCACGTACAAAATCCAATCGTGTATGCCCACAACCAAAATCATCAATAGCGATGTGGCAGCCCAGTTGTCTCAGCTTCTTTAAGAAGGACAAAGCAAGATTTAAATCAGATATCGGTGCTGTCTCGGTTATTTCCAGCGTTAGTCTGCATGCCACTGAAGGATGGCTTTGCAGTTTCTCAAAAACGTTATTCCACCAACTAGCTTTTGGAATAAGGCTTAGCGATGATAGGTTGCATCCGATGTGCAGAGTCAGGTCATTGCGCAGGTGTTCTATTGCTGACGACAATACGACCAGGTCAAGCCATTGAATAAGGCCTAAGCGTTCCAATGCGGGAATCAGTGTGCCAGCGTTGATGGGCGGATTTTCAGTAGTCTGTTCAAACCGCACCAACGCTTCGTAATAAATCCATGCGTTGTCATCATTACAGTAAATTGAATGTGTGTTTCTCGAAATTTTAGTATGTGTCGAGGGAGCTATTGGCTGTAGCACGAGCTTTGCTTGCTGCTTTGCTAAAGACTCAATGAAAAAGAGTGCCAACTTCATGTCGGCTTGGTAATTGGACTGCCAAATGAGTCCGTATTGACATGGTGCAGGGTGGGAGGGGGGGGCGTCTAAGCCACGAAGTTCGTGTATTTCTGGGTTCAAGGCTGTAGCTTCATTCCATCTATCCAAAGCAACACGTTCAATGCTGACGACGAGCAAAGCTTGTGTGTCTTTGTAATCGAAAGGAGTTGTGGCAAACGCCAGTTCCAGATTTGAAATTACGTTGCTTCCACTTTTTGAAACAGATTTGACGAATTTTGTCAATAAAAAATCTGTATCCAAATCAACAAAGAAGCGTCTGTTTGTAAGGTTGTAAACCTTGCCTCCAAAGGCGTTTAGACGCAACAGCATTTCTGTCAGGGCTGCACGTGCGAAAGCAGTACCGTAGGCAACCTCCAAATGGTCATGGTTGCGCAGTTCAACCAGGACTAAAAGTTGTTGCTTGGACGTAACGTTTATGACCTTTTCGCTGGTGTGACAAATGTTTGCTTTCGTATTTGACGTCCACCTCCATCGTCGGGTTAATAAATTTGTCATGTACATAATGGATCGACTGTGTCAGAGTAGATCCACCAAGTGAGTGAGTTATTTGTACTAAGTCATTTACTAGTGGCGGTAATGCTGGTAGGGAAAGGATCCATTTTGTCAATTTCTCAGCATTGAGGTAACGCTTTGTGACACCTGTATGTTGGTGTTTACATACGTTTTCACTCGGCGTTACAGAAACTTAGCTGATAACTTTTGGAATCGTCTTGAAAATGATGATCGGTTACGCACGTGTTTCTACCGAAGAGCAAAGTCTTACCCTCCAGCTGCAGGCGCTGGAGAGTCTTGGTTGTGACAAGATTTATAGTGACCACGGCATTTCTGGCGGGGTTGCATCGCGGCCCGGCCTTGAGAAGGCACTTTCTCGCTTGAAGCCTGGAGATACGCTTGTTGTCTGGAGGCTTGATCGCCTCGGCAGGTCATTGTTCAACCTTGTCAAATTGCTTGAAAGCCTTGGGCGGCGTGGAATAGCCTTTTATTCTCTTACCGAGCATATAAATACGGACTCTTCTGGCGGACGATTGGTTTTTCACATGATGGCCGCACTTGCGGAGTTTGAAAGGTCGCTAATAAGTGAGCGCACCCGAGCGGGTATGGCTGCCGCCAAGGCCAATGGGAAGCGACTTGGCAGACAGCCCCGACTGACTTCCTCTCAACTTGATGAAGTAAACCGTAGGTTGAGCAGTGAACAGGCATCTATCAACGAAATTGCGGCAGACCTGCAGGTTCATCCACGAACCATAATGAGAGGCCTGAAGCGTATGGCCGTGCTGGAGCACCAGGAAAGCGCTCTCGAGACCTACGATTAGTCCGCAGGACACTCAGAATAAGAAGGCCGATTGCCTAGCAAAAGGCTGTCACAGGAATTGAAAAGTGAGGAGGTGCGCTATGACTCGGCGGAAATTATTTCCTAGTAAATAAATAAGATATCGGTACTATCAGCTTTCTAATGGTTGGGGCTTTGCGTGCTTGGGTTATGGAGGGTAAAGGGTCGATAAAGTTCTAGCAATAATTTGATTTATATCAATGCTTGACTGAATTTGAACCATCGCCTCCAAAATACCATCTCAGCATGCTTTAAATGCATGCTGTTTACTAAGGATTTAAGGTGTGCTTTCTTCCAATGTAAGAAAATGCTGGTATTTGAAGTGTCTACCTTCCAATATGCACTCTCATTTCTTGGCACAAGATCTAGCTGGGAGATTTCTGCGACTCCACAAAAGCAGATTTTTTTTGAATCCCCCCGATGCAGAATTTGTGAAGGACAGTGGATTTTGCTGAAGAACTGGCTTGTATGCGCAGGTGGGCTTTAACGCCGTTTAATCACGGGTTTTCTGGGTTAATGAACCTGGGTGATTGACTATCACTGTTTATCGAATTTGCGCACAGGGTATTACGCGCTTGTATCTAGCGTAAATGCTGGGTCACGCCCTTGAGCCAATCCAGCAAATGTCTCACAGCAGGACGCATGCCTTTGCGGCCCAGATGCACGGCGTGGATGGTGCTTGTCGGAGGGATCAGATCAAGAGCGACCTCGATCATGCGTCCCTGGGCAATATCTTCGCGCACATAGACTTGCGGAATCATGCCGATGCCTATGCCTTGCAAAACTGCATCGCGCAAAGTCTCTAGATCGTTGACCATCAGGCGTGGGTGAATTTGTACATCTACTGCCATGCCGTCTTGGGCAATCAATTGCCATGAACTATGTGCGCCAGAGGTTTTCCAGGCAACGGTAGGAACATGTTCCAGCGTTTCTCTCAAGGTTGACTTGAAAGCCTTGACCCATGAAGGATGGACCACCAGGCTGAGCTTCATGCGCCCAAGTACTACGGGTACAAAATGTTGTGGATAGTCCATTTGTGATCGTGCTCGAATCACAAAGTCCACATCTTCGTTCTGGATGTCCACCTGCCGATTTGATACTTCCAGTTCAACGCGGACTTGGCGATAGGTCTGCATATAGCGCAGGATCTCATTGCCTAGATGCAAGTGCATGAGCGAGGGGGGGGTTGCAGCGCGAACGACACCACTGGGCTCGCGTTGCAGGTTTTCAACCATGGCGATGGCATCGTCCACCTGGGCAAAGATATCCTGGCTGCGTTCGTAAAGAATGTGGCCCTGTTCAGTCAGCTTGAAGCTGCGTGTGCTGCGTTCAATAAGGCGCGCGCCCAAAGCTGTTTCCAATTCAGTGATGTGGCGGCTAAGTGTTGCACGTGACTGGCCTGTCTTACGGTGTGCTGCTGTGTAGCCGCCCGCACTCACGACATCTAAGAAAATCTTCAGGCTGTTTAGATCATGCATGGTCGATATCTATGTTGGCTCGTCTTCTGAAAAGGCGTCAAGCAATGCTTGTTTGTATAAAAAATGAAACAGTGGCGGCCAATTTTGGCGCATTTTGGGGTTTTAGTGCTGCTTAACATGCAGGTCATTCATTGTTTTTGTACCAACAGGAGACGTTATGCAAAGCACTATCTTGATGGCCAAGTCCTACGGACAGGCAGAGGTTCTTGAGTTCGCGCAGGTTGAACTGCCGCAGTTAACGGCAGGTGTGGCGCGCATCAGGGTCAAGGTCGCTGGCATCAATCCGATCGATGCCAGGCGCATGACTGGAGAGTTCCGCCACGCTCCCATGCCACAAACTTTTGGTACAGAGTTCGCTGGAGAGATTGTTGCAATCAATGCTCCTGGTATCAGCTCATGGAAAGTCGGAGATGAGGTCTTGGGCTCGGGTGGCTCATTTACGCACGCAACCATCATTGATGTGCCCGTCGCTAATTTGATTGCCAAGCCCGAGGCTATGTCTTGGGAGGTTGCAGGCACCTTGGCGGGAGCAGCGCAAACTGCGATGACCATCCTGGATGAAATTGGCGATGTTCGCTCTCTGCTGATCCATGGCGCTTCTGGTGGAGTTGGTTCCATCACAGTCCAGTTGGCCAAAGAGCGTGGCATTGATGTGGTGGCCACGGCTTCGGCTGCCAATCAAGATTACTTGCGTTCGCTGGGCGCAAAGCCGGTTGTTTATGGTCCTGGTCTGGTGGAACGTCTGAAATCCGTGCATCCCGAGCCATTTGATGCATCCATTGATATGGCAGGTACTGAAGAGGCGGCACAGGCCTCGTTGGCAACAGTGGCAGAACAAGGCTTTATGGGAACCATCGCGGGGAGAAGGCTCTCTTCTGCGCAGATCAAGCCGGTATGGGTGCAGCGTAATCCAGCCAATCTTCAGCATGTTGTGGATGGGGTTGCGCAAGGGCGTTTGGGCTGGGCTGTCAGCAAAACTTATCCTTTCGCGCAAGCACATGAAGCGTTTGGTGCCATCTTGCAAGGCCATAACAGAGGGAAAACTGCGCTGACGTTTTAACCCCATGGGCATGCGCATGAACGATTTCCATCTGAATTATGTGCGGTGGCCGTGATGATGAAGACTGAGAGCTTGCGTCGGGTGGTTGATGCAAAGCGAGCTGCCTGAAACTCTTAGGGTTCTTGTGAAGCATGCGCAAGCCAGTCAAGATGGATGCTGTGAAAGCTGCGCGGTGAGATTTGTAGACCTGCTGCCAGCGAGGCTGATGTGAAGTGACGGGGTCAGACGGGCTTGGTGTTGATGACCAAATGGCATTAGCTCGCGGCGCTGGGTATGCCGCTATCCATCAGTATTCGTAACCTACCTAGGGCCTGGAGAATGATTGATCCGATTGGCGACAACCCCATTCTGGAATGCATTGAACTTACGCAACCCTGGCAGGGGGTGGATCCATTTCTGGTCTGCGCCCATCATATTGAGCACTATCCTGCCGGTGATGACGCATATGCTGTGCCTCAAAGCCTGCGTGTGGGGCATCCGGCGGGGCGTGATTATGCAAATCCTGATGGTTACAGCCTCTATGCTGGCGCGGATGGTATGCCTGGCTTTCCGAATCATCCCCACAGAGGGATGGAGACGGTTTCCATCTTGCAAAAAGGCTTTGTCGATCACGCAGACTCCCTGGGCAATAGTGGTCGCTATGGCCCTGGTGATGTGCAGTGGATGACGGCTGGAGAAGGTATTCAGCACGCAGAAATTTTTCCTCTGCTGTACCAGGAGCAGCCCAATGAATTCGAGCTTTTCCAAGTCTGGCTCAATATGCCTGGGCGAAAGAAGTTGGTGCACCCTGAGTACAAGATGCTGTGGAAGGAGCAAATTCCACAGTACACGCATGCTGGCGCGGAAGTAAAAATTATTGCCGGACACTATCGCCCTCATGAGCACGAAGACGGCGCTGTCATAAAGGCGCTTTCACCCACGGAGAATACCTGGGCGGCTGATCCGCATTCGGAGCTTGCCATCTGGATGATTACGCTGGCTCCCGGTGCACGGCTGGTCTTGCCTGCTGCGCAGCTCACGCAGACCCAGCGCACATTGTTTGTGTATGAAGGGGGGAGCTTGCAGGTGGATGGTCAGCCCGTAGGCGGCAATCGACGTGTGCGCGTAGTTGCGCAGACCAGTCTGCCGCTCAACAACCCCGGTTCTGGCGTGGTGCGCATGATGCTCATGCAAGGTGTGCCACTGAATGAGCCCGTTGTTCGTTCCACGGTGTATGTCACCAACACGATTGAAGAGTTGCAACAGGCCAAACGCGATTTTCAGCGCACACAGTTTGGTGGTTGGCCCTGGGACTCGCGCCAGCCCATGCACGGCCCAGGCTTTGAGCGATTTGCACGCTATGCAGGGCAGGCAGAACTTGAAAAGCCTGCCAACAAGTGAAGCTGAGCTTTATCCTTGATTGACTGCGAGGTGTTTGTTCTTTAACTTCAAAAACAAAGATGCCCGCTAAAAAGCGGGCATCTTTGTTTGCAGGCATTGGTGAATGCTTGCGATGTCTGGTAGGCGCGATTGGATTCGAACCAACGACCCCCACCATGTCAAGGTGGTGCTCTAACCAACTGAGCTACGCGCCTGTGTTTGTTCGAAGCCGCAACTATAGCGGCAATTTACGTGCCAAAAATGAAAAACGGGAATTTTTAAAGAAAATTCCCGTTGCTTGTGCATGCCTGGGTGAGGCCCAGCTTAGCTCAGACTCACCACAGTTTCCACCACGGGCTTTTCTTGGCTGGCGTAGCGGTGGCGTCAGGCGCATCGGCAAAGTTCCCCTCTCGCACGCGTTTGGCATCATCGCGCAGATCGTTCATGCCCAGTTTGTCGTATGAGTTGATCAGGATGTCCAGGGCCTCTTGCGAAGCTGGAACGCCCTGGTAGTCAGCCAGCGCGGTTTGCGCGCGCGCAATGGCGGCGACATAGGCGCCACGTTTGTAGTAGTAACGTGCAACGTGGACTTCGTACTGCGCCAGCGAGTTGACGATATAGGTCATGCGCTGGCGTGCATCGGGTGCATAGCGAGATTGTGGAAAGCGTGAGACCAGTTCGTTAAAGGATTCGTACGAATCTTTGGCTGCTTTCTGGTCGCGCTCGGACAAGTCCTGGCGCGACAGCCAGGAGAACATGCCCAGGTTGTCATTGAAGTTCACCAAGCCCTTGAGGTATAGCGCATAGTCCAGTGCTGGGCTGGCGGGGTGTAAGCGGATGAAACGATCCAGTGTTGCATGCGCTTGTTCCTTTTCACCAGCCTTGTATTGGGCGTAGGCCTTTTCAATTTGGGCTTGCTGAGCCAAAGGCGTACCGGCAGCCCGGCCTTCCAGTTTTTCAAACAGAGGCACGGCCTTGTCAAAGCCGCCAGCCTGAACCTCGTCACGTGCTTCTGTGTAGATACGGTCAGGTGTCCAGTTTGCAGTTGGGTCTTCTTTGGTCGAGGAGCAGCCAGCCATCAGGGCAGCCGTAAAAACAACAGCAAGAACAGGACTTGAAATACGCGGCATGTCGAACAGCTTTCGAGCAGAGGTTGTCATAAGTTCCAGTATGGAGACTGCATCAAACTAGCTTGGCGCAGTCTGCAATGCGTGGTGCATTGTATAGGGCGAAATATTTGATTCGCCAGGGATTGTGCGGCCTGAAATTGATACGGACTTGTAAAGAAGTTGGGGCACAAGGGGCAGGGTGTTCCTACAATGGCGCGTATGTTTGTTCACCTGCGCCTGCACTCTGAGTTTTCCGTCATTGATGGAACTTGTCGTATCAATGATGTCGTTAGCGCTGCCTCGTCAGATGGGCAGCCAGCATTGGCTTTGACCGATCTGAACAATATGTTCGGCAGCCTGAAATTCTACAAAGCTTGTCGTGGCAAAGGCGTGAAGCCGCTTTTGGGTGCCGAGCTCAACATGGAAGGCTTCGGGCCGGATGCGGCGACCAGCCGGGTGCTGGTTTTGGTGCAAACCCAGCAGGGTTATCACAATTTGTCGGAAATCCTGGCGCGTGGCTGGACCGGCAATGTCTCCAAAGTGCAGGCGCAACCTTTTTTTAAGTGGGACTGGTTGCGCGAATTGGGCGATGGCCTGATCTTGCTTTCAGGAGCCAATGCTGGCCCTGTGGGGCAGGCATTGCTGCGCGGTGATAGCCAGGGTGCGGCTGACGTTGCGCTACAGCTGGTCAACATGTTTCCGCATCGGTTCTACCTGGAGTTGCAGCGTGCCGGGCGGGCGGAGGATGAGCGACTGTTAGCACAAACAGTACAACTGGCTGCCCGTATGAACTTGCCAGTTGTGGCGACGCATCCTATTCAGTTTTCAAAGCCGGATGACTTCGAGTCCCATGAAACGCGCGTTTGCATTGCTGAGGGCGAAGTGCTGGCCAATCCCAAGCGGGTGCGCAGATTTACGCGCGAACAGTATTTCAAATCCAGTGCGGACATGGAGGCGTTGTTTGCCGATGTACCGTCTGCCATCGAAAACACCTTGGAAATTGCGCGTCGCTGCAGTGCGACCCTCAAGCTTGGCACCTATTATTTGCCCGACTTTCCAACGCCCGGAAACATGAGCATCGCGGAGTACTTCCGCCATGCTTCGTATGAGGGGCTGGAAGAGCGTCTTGTATTGCTGTTCCCAGATGTTGCGGTGCGCAACAGCAAGCGACCGGAGTATGTGGAGCGGCTGGAGTTCGAGCTGGGCATCATCTTGAAGATGGGCTTCCCAGGTTACTTCCTGATCGTGGCGGACTTCATCAACTGGGCCAAGAACAATGGCTGTCCTGTGGGGCCGGGCCGTGGATCAGGGGCAGGCTCCCTGGTAGCCTATGTGCTCAAGATCACGGACCTCGACCCCATTTATTACAACCTGCTGTTCGAGCGCTTCTTGAACCCAGAGCGCGTATCCATGCCTGACTTTGACGTGGACTTCTGTCAGGCTAACCGTGACCGCGTGATCGACTACGTGAAGGACCGTTACGGGCGCAATGCGGTTAGCCAGATTGCAACCTTTGGCACCATGGCCGCGCGTGCTGTCATTCGTGACGTGGGGCGCGCCATGGACATGAGCTATACCTTCTGTGATGGCATCTCCAAGCTCATTCCCAATAAGCCGGGGCTGCACGTCACGCTGAAGTATCCGCCCAACCCCAAGAAGGAGGGTGACAAATACACCTATGCGATCGAGGCCGAACCCATTCTGGCGCAGCGCATCGAGCAGGAAGAAGACGTCAAGAATCTGATTGAGCTTGCGCAAAAGCTCGAAGGCATGACACGCAATATCGGCATGCACGCAGGCGGTGTGGTGATTGCTCCGGGCAAGCTGACCGACTTTTGCCCGCTGTACCAGCAGCCAGGCAGCGAGTCGGCAGTGGCGATGTTCGACAAAGACGACGTGGAACAGATTGGCCTGGTGAAGTTTGACTTCTTGGGGCTGGCAACACTGACCATTCTGGAAATTGCGCGCGAATTCATCATGAAGCGCCACAAGGGGCAGGAAAACTTCAAGTTTGAAGAAATTCCACTGGACGATTACCCGACGTACAAGCTTTTCCAGGAAGGCAAAACGGAAGCGGTTTTCCAGTTTGAATCGCGTGGCATGCAGGGCATGCTGCGTGACGCCAAGCCTTCACGCCTGGAAGACCTGATTGCGCTGAATGCCCTGTACCGTCCGGGCCCCATGGACCTGATTCCATCCTTCGTGGCCCGCAAGCACGGACGTGAAGAGATTGAATACCCGCACCCCCTGGTGGAAAAAGTGTTGTCCGAGACGTACGGCATCATGGTTTACCAGGAACAGGTGATGCAGACCGCGCAGGTGTTGGGGGGGTACTCGCTGGGTGGCGCCGACTTGCTGCGCCGTGCCATGGGTAAAAAGAAGGTGGAGGAGATGGTCAAGCATCGTGCCATCTTCTGTGAGGGCGCGGCAAAGCAGGGCATTGACGAGAACAAGGCAGGCGAAGTTTTCGACCTGATGGAAAAGTTTGCGGGCTACGGTTTCAACAAGTCGCACGCGGCAGCTTACTCATTGCTGGCCTACCACACGGCCTGGCTCAAGGTGCACTACACCGCTGAGTTTTACTGCGGCAATATGACCGTGGAAATGGACAACACCGACAAGCTCAAGGTGTTGTACGAAGATGCGCTCAAGCAGGGCATGACCTTTGAGATGCCGGACGTTAACCGTGGCTTCCACCGTTTTGAGCCGGTCACAGACAAAGTGATTCGCTATGGACTCGGGGCCATCAAGGGAACGGGGCAGCAGGCGATTGAGGCCATTGTGGCTGCACGTGAAGGCAAGGGCGTTGGCCCTGACGGCCATGTGAAGGGACCATTCAAGAGTCTGTGCGATTTCTGCGCACGCGTGGACCGCAGCAAACTGAATAAGCGCACGTTGGAGGCGTTGATCAAAGCAGGCGCTTTCGACAGTATTCACCTGGACCGTGCGGCCCTGGTTGCCTCCATTGACACTGCCTTTGAATACGCCAATGCCCAGCTTGCCAATGCCAACCAAGGCGGGCTGTTTGACATGATGGGCGATGACGCCCAGGGCTCAAGCAATCAGGAGCCTGCGTTGGCTGAGGTTTTGCCCTGGGGCGTCAAAGAGCGTCTCACGCAAGAGAAAACCGCTGTGGGCTTTTACCTCTCAGGTCATTTGTTTGATGAAGTGGAGCATGAAGTGCGCAACTTCATACGCACACCGTTGAGCGAGCTGGGTGATAGCCGTGAACCGCAATTGTTGGCGGGCATTGTCAGTGAGTTGCGGGTCATCAATGGTCAACGCGGCAAGCTCTGCCTGTTCAAGCTGGATGACAAGAGCACGGTGCTGGAGGCGTCCATTGACGAGGCGACGTTGAATGCGCACAGTGACTTGCTCAAAGACGACGAGTTTGTGGTCTTAAGCGGACGTGTACAGCACGACCACTTCAGTGGAGGCTTGCGTGTGAAAGCACAAAAGGTCTTCAGTCTCGCTGATGCGCGTTGCCGCTTTGCACGCTATCTGCAAGTGGATGCGGCACAAAAGTTGCCCGACGTGCAGCGCTTGCTGCGCGAGTTTCCAGCCAAAGTTGAAACCACCGATGAGGGTGAATTGCGCCATGGAATGCGCATTCGCCTGGGTGTGCGCTGTGAAGCCGATGGTGTCGCTGCGGTGGCCGAACTGGATATGGGCGACAAGCACAGGTTTTATCCCAGTGATGCGGCCTTGGCTGCCTGGCGTGCAGAAACAGGGAGCAAAGGCTGCCAAATAGTCTGGCGCGGTGCCTAATCTGCCCCCTGTAGGTCATCAACTTACGCTGTCCTACAAGAAGTTTCTTGAAATCTCCCTTTGTCAGCCCAAATACACCTATGAAAAATGTCTCTGGGCTGATCGCTAGAATGAAATTCATGGCTACCCAACAACCTCCATATCGCCCTTCATTGCCAGACCAGATCAAACATGAGGATGATGGCAACTCGGTCGTCATGGAACGGCGCACCCAGAAGATTGTGCCTCCACCGATGTACCAGGTTGTCATGCTCAATGACGACTTCACTCCTATGGAGTTCGTCATCGTGGTGTTACAAGAATTCTTTAGTAAAGACAGGGAACAGGCTACGCAAATCATGCTCAAAATCCATCTGGACGGACGTGGCGTTTGCGGCGTTTACTCCCGTGATATTGCTGCTACCAAGGTGGAGCAGGTATTACAAGCTGCTCAGCAAGCAGGCCATCCGCTGCAAGCTGTGAGCGAGCCTATTGAATAAATGGTGCTCGCCCTGATGTATAGACACAGTCTCATAAACCGCAAGCACAAAGGAGTTCGTACATGATTGCCCAAGAACTGGAAGTCAGCTTGCACATGGCATTTGTGGAGGCTCGTCAGCAGCGCCACGAATTCATTACCGTTGAACATTTGCTGCAAGCGCTGCTGGATAACCCCAGCGCTTCGGATGTGCTGCGTGCGTGCTCAGCCAACATTGATGATTTGCGTGCAGCCTTGAGCAACTTCATCAAAGACAACACCCCGCAGGTGTCTGGCACTGAAGAAGTGGACACGCAGCCGACACTCGGTTTCCAGCGTGTGATTCAGCGCGCCATCATGCATGTGCAATCCACAGGTAATGGCAAAAAGGAAGTGACCGGATCGAATGTGCTGGTCGCCATCTTTGGTGAAAAGGATTCACACGCCGTGTACTACCTGCATCAACAAGGTGTCACGCGCCTGGATGTGGTGAATTACATTGCCCATGGCATTCGCAAGAGTGACCCTCCAGAGCCTGCCAAAGCCGACTCTGCCTCAGAGGTGGAAGAAAGTGCCAGCATGGGGGGCGAGCGCTCGGAAAAAGCTTCTCCTCTGGAGCAGTACACCCAGAACCTGAACCAGGCAGCCAAGGAAGGCAAGATTGATCCGTTGATCGGGCGTGACTACGAAGTCGAGCGCACCATCCAGATCCTGTGCCGTCGCCGCAAGAACAACCCGCTGCTGGTGGGTGAAGCTGGTGTGGGTAAAACAGCGATTGCTGAAGGCCTGGCATGGCGCATCACCGAAGGCACCGTGCCTGAAGTGCTGGAAGAGGCCGTGGTCTATTCGCTGGACATGGGGGCTTTGCTGGCAGGCACCAAGTATCGCGGGGACTTTGAACAGCGTCTGAAGGGCGTGCTCAAGTCATTGCGTGACAAGCCCAATGCGATTTTGTTTATCGATGAAATCCATACGCTGATTGGTGCGGGCGCTGCCTCGGGTGGCACCTTGGATGCCTCCAATCTGCTCAAGCCTGCGCTGTCCAGCGGCCAGCTCAAATGCATTGGTGCCACCACTTTTACCGAGTATCGTGGCATCTTTGAAAAGGACTCTGCACTGTCTCGCCGCTTCCAGAAAGTGGATGTGGTGGAGCCTAGCGTGCCTGAGACCATTGAAATCCTCAAAGGTCTGAAACCTCGCTTTGAAGAGCACCATGGCGTGGAGTATGCACCTGAAGCATTGCAAGCAGCGGCTGAGCTGTCTGCCAAGTACATCAATGACCGCCATTTGCCAGACAAGGCGATTGACGTGATTGATGAGGCGGGCGCAGCCCAGCGCGTGAAAGCGGCAGATTTGCGCAAGCGCACGATCACTCGCACCGAAATTGAGGAGATAGTGGCAAAGATTGCGCGCATTCCGCCTGCCAACGTCTCTAACGATGATCGCAGCAAGCTGCAGACGCTGGAGCGTGATCTCAAGAGTGTGGTGTTTGGTCAGGACAAGGCTCTTGAAGTGCTGGCCAGTGCGGTCAAGATGGCACGTTCGGGTCTGGGCAAGCCAGAAAAGCCAATTGGCTCCTTCTTGTTCAGCGGCCCCACGGGCGTGGGCAAGACCGAGGCTGCCAAGCAACTGGCCTACATTCTGGGCGTGGATCTGATTCGCTTTGACATGTCGGAGTACATGGAGCGCCATGCCGTGAGTCGCCTGATTGGTGCGCCCCCAGGCTATGTGGGCTATGACCAGGGTGGCCTGCTGACCGAGGCCGTCACCAAGAAGCCGCATTCTGTGCTGCTGCTCGATGAAATCGAAAAAGCCCACCCTGACATCTTCAACGTGTTGCTTCAGGTGATGGACCACGGCACGTTGACGGACAACAACGGGCGCAAGGCCGATTTCCGGAATGTGATTGTCATCATGACGACCAATGCAGGTGCAGAGACCATGCAGAAGTCGGTGATGGGTTTCACGACGCAGAAGCAGGCTGGCGATGAAATGGCGGACATCAAGCGCCTGTTCACGCCGGAGTTCCGCAACCGTCTGGATGCCATCGTCAGCTTCAAGCCCCTTGACGAGCAAATCATCTTGCGTGTGGTGGACAAGTTCCTGCTGCAGCTGGAGCAGCAACTGGCTGAGAAGAAGGTCGATGTGACCTTTAGCGACAAGCTGCGCAAGCATCTGGCCGCCAAAGGCTTTGATCCTTCCATGGGCGCACGTCCCATGCAGCGTCTCATTCAGGACACCATCCGCCGCTCGCTGGCTGATGAGTTGCTCTTTGGTCGTCTGGTTGACGGCGGTCGTCTGGAAGTGGATTGGGACGACGAAGCCAATGAAGGAAAGGGTGAGGTCCTGCTGGATATCACCCCGGCACCCAAGCCAGAGGGGAAGTCAGAGCCTGCTGAACCAGAGCAGGCCACGGCATCGGAGTAAATTCCATGCAGCAAAAAGCCGACAGCCGACAAGCTGTCGGCTTTTTTATGTCTATTGGTTTTTAGCGGGCGCCAACAAGATACAGTCTGGCAGCAAAGTATTTGCAGGAGGTGATGTGGGCACAATCATGCAGTGGTTCAATCGTGAGCATGTCATGGTGACACTGTCCATTCTCTGGACGGTGTATGTGGTCGTTGTGGGCGTTTGGATTTTGCTGCAGCGCCGTGCCCCGGTTGCTACGCTCAGCTGGTTGCTATCGATGGCGGTGATTCCTGTGGTGGGAATCGGCATTTATTATTTTCTTGGCCCTCGGCGCTTGAAACGACAGCGTTTGCGGCGTCTGCGCAGTCGCCGCCGCTCGCGGGTGCGTGGGAGCATTGCGCGGCTGAGGGAAAAAGTGCCTGAGGCGCCTGAACGTCTGCACCAGGTGGTCAAGCTGGTGACCGCTTCCACCAACTTCCCGGTCAGCACTGCCGACAAGGTGGAGTTGCTGGTTGGGGGCGCAGCTACGTTTGACAGCATCATGGATGCAGTGCGCCAAGCAAAAGACCATATCCATCTTGAGTACTATATTTTTGAGCCGGATGAGACCGGCCTGGGGCTCATCAATCTTTTGTGCGAAAAAGCACGGGCTGGTGTCGCCGTGCGCTTGCTGGTCGATGCCTTGGGTTCCAAACGGCTTTCCAGCAAGCACTACCGTTTGCTGGAAGAGGCTGGCGGTGAGTTTGCGTTGTTTCATCCCACCAAGTTCGGCCGTCGGGTTCGGCCGGTGATCAATTTTCGTAGTCACCGGAAAATTGTGGTGATTGATGGCCATATTGGCTACACGGGTGGGGTCAACATCACCGATGAGGAAGACAAACGTATCTTGCCCGAGGCCTATCACGATGTGCATGTTCGCCTGGAGGGACCTGTGGTCAACTGGTTGCAGACGGTGTTCCTTGAGGACTGGAGCTACGCACTGGACTACAACCGCAAAAATGAGCCCAGTGATCTGAATGCCTTGCTGCCCGAGCTGCCGGATGGAGATCAGGTGGTGCAAATCATGGCGTCGGGACCTGACAGCAGCATGGAAGCCATTCACCGGGTGCATGTCTCTGCCATTCACGCGGCGCATAAGCGACTGTGGCTGACGACTCCTTACTTTGTGCCCACTGAGGCCGCCATGCTGGCTCTGACGAATGCGGCATTGCGTGGTGTGGATGTGTGCATTCTGGTGCCTGAAAAGTCAGACTCCAAAATTGTGACTGCAGCAGCGCGCTCGTATTTTGATGAGTTGATCAGCGCGGGGGTGAAGGTGTTTGAATATCACCAGAGCATGCTGCACTCCAAAACCATGGTGGTTGATGACATGGTGGGTATCATCGGTACGGCTAACTTCGACAACCGCAGTTTCCGCCTGAACTACGAAGTCTGCGCGGTGGTGTATGGCGAGGAGTTCGCTGCCAAACTGGACGAACAGTTTCTGGAAGACCTTAAACATGCACGGCGAGTGGGTTACGCAAGACCCCAGAGCTTCTGGCAGCGTCTGGGTGACTCTCTGGCGCGCCTGATGTCGCCTTTGCTTTGAGTGTGGATGCCACACCAGAGCTGCCTGGCACTTCATGTACTGGCACCATGGTATCGCCTTGTGGCTGTGCATTGGGTCATGCTTTTTGATGCTGTAGTGGCTTTGTAATGCTGGGTTGCCGCCACAAGGCGCAACATCGGGCTGCAAGAAGGCATACTCCATGCCATGGCTGAACTCACCTTTCTCTGGCACGACTACGAAACCTTTGGTGCCAACCCTCGTTATGACCGCCCCGCGCAGTTTGCGGCAATTCGCACGGACATGGATCTCAACGAGATCGGTGAACCCATCATGCTGTTTTGCCAGCCCGCGCCTGATTACCTGCCCAGTGCGCAGTCCTGTTTGATTACCGGCATCACACCCCAGCAGTGCTTGCAGGAGGGCGTGCCTGAAGATGCGTTCGCTAGAGTGGTGGAGACAGCCTTCAGTCAACCCGGTACGGTGGGTGTGGGTTACAACACCATCCGCTTCGACGATGAGATTACGCGATTCATGTTCTGGCGCAATCTGATTGATCCGTACGCACGCGAATGGCAAAACGATTGCAGCCGCTGGGATTTGCTCGATGTCGTGCGTATGGTCTATGCGCTGCGCCCGCAAGGTATTGTCTGGCCGACCAAAGAAGATGGCAGTCCATCGTTCAAGCTGGAAGACCTTGCACGTGCGAACGGTCTGGTGCATGAGCAAGCTCACGATGCACTCAGTGACGTGCGTGCCACGATTGCTTTGGCGCGCTTGATCAAGCAGCACCAGCCCAAGCTGTTTGAATTTGCCTTTGGCCTGCGCAAAAAAGATAAGGTGCTTCACGAAATGGGCTTGCCCGCGCAGCCGGTTGATGCACGACCATTTCTGCACGTGACTGGCATGATCGCTCCGCAGCGCGGCTGCATTGCCATGATGTGGCCACTGGCCCAGCACCCCACGAACAAGAATGAGGTGGTCTGCTGGGATTTGAATGCAGACCCCAGTGAGCTGGCCAGTCTGGATGCGGATACCTTGCGCCTGCGGATGTTCACCAAGGCCGCAGACCTGCCTGAAGGCATGACGCGCCTGCCCATCAAGAGCATTCACATCAACAAGTCACCCATGGTGGTGCGCAACCTCAAAACCCTGTCCCCGGAAATGGCGGCAAAGTGGGGCATGGATGTGCAGCTGTGCATTGATAACTCGGTCAAGGCACGCGCCTTGCCTGACATGAGTGCATTGTGGAAGCAGGTCTATGCCAAGTTGGATGGTCATGGCCCTAACGATGTGGATCAAGACCTGTACAACGGTTTCGTGGGACCCGCAGACCGCCGCCGGCTGACGCAGCTGCGTGGATTGTCGCCAGTGGAGCTGGCAGTGGACAGCACCGGTTTTGACGATATGCGGCTGCCTGAGTTGGTGTTTCGCTGGCGCGCGCGCAACTGGCCTGATAGCCTGACCGCAGAAGAGCAGTACCGCTGGCAGCAGCGCTGTGCTGCTGCCTTGATCGAAGGTGAGGGAGGTGCTCGTACGGCTGAGCAGATGTTTGCCGAGATTGACGCCTTGTCAGAAACGGTGGAAGACGAGCAGGCAGAAGAAATCTTGGGTGCGCTCTACGATTACGCGGAAAGCATCGTGCCGGAAATGTAAGGTTGCGATCCGAGGGGTGCGCTGTGAAGCGTACCGATGACTGAGGCTGTTTCAACGTATCTCCCAGTCAGAAACCTCTCCAGGCACAAGTACAAACAAGGGGTGTACTTCAGGTTGCTGCACCTCATGCCATTGCGCATGCAACATTGGATTGCGCTTGTGTAGCTTGTTCATCAGGTGTTGCCATTCATAGTCCAGCTGCCCCGTGGTGACTGCTATGGGTGTTGCCTGGGAGGCCTCCAGAATTTTGCTGGCATCAAACTTGTAGCCGCGCTGAATGGCTTGCGCATGTACGGCGTGAAGATAGCTTGCAATAGCAACGCGTGGCTGGGCATGGGATTTGAAGCGTTGTAGCTGTGGATGGTTGGTGTACCCTTTGGTGTGCCCGTGCAGCACTGCCTGGGCCAACAGGGTCTCACGCCATAAGGCAACCAGGCCTTGGGGATCAAGATAGCGGGGGTGTAGTGACCAAATACGCATGACACGCATTGTGCTTGCTCTCTTCAGAGTTCCTCCTGCCGATTGGATACAAGTATCTTCTTGACGAGAGTTCGGGCATAGCGCATTCCAGGCTTGGTTTGTCTCTCACCCGTATGAAGCTGAGAGGGTGCAGATATACGAGCGCTATAGTTGGTGCTATCAACAATCCAAGGTAAGGCAGCGCTTTCTCTCATCTCAGGCAGGCACATGCAAGGCACTGTTCTTGTTGCACATGCTTTTTGTGATCTTTGAGCTTGCGGTTAGCTCCCAGAGTTCTGTGCGATGGCGGTGCCACTTGGCAGCGAACAACAAATAGCGAAAGGTGAGGCGCGGCGAGGCCTGAATCGGGCAACACCCGACGAGGCTGCAGAAGAGGTTTCTAGATTCGCAGCGCAAAAATTGCAGACAAGACCTGGTTGCAGAAACGCAGACTGCACACTTGACTCCATGTTGTTTGCAGAAGAGAAGGAATGCGAGCAAGCTTTGGAGGCAGCAATGATTTGGTGCTGCACAGGTGATCTGCACAACTTAGCTGTGGTTGCAGCCCATCTTTTGTTACGGTGTTTTCACACAGGCGCTTGTCGTACTAAAAGTGGTCAGCTTTTGGCATCTGTGGCTGCTGACAGTGTTAAACACAAAAAGCCCCCAGAAGCGGGCATTTTGTGTTGGCATACATGAGAGGATGCCATCTGGTTTTTTATGCAATTAATTGATTTTGCAGTAATTCTGGCGGAAGGGGCGTCTGCGGATATAGAAAATCGCAAAACCTCAGAAAGTCTCATTTCGCCTTTGCTGTAAAAAACTCTTTGCTATTCATTTGTCTCCCGTAATCGTCTAAAGTCGTGTTTAATCTCTCATTAATTGATGGGTGGATTGATGGGTCTGAAAAACGGTCAATAGTTCGACGGAAGAAAAATGCGTCAAAAAGTTACAGAGCTTGGAGCACTGGTTGTTAACCGGTTGAAAGAGCCTGGTATGCATGCTGTTGGAGGCGTCTCCGGTTTATACCTCCAGATCACTCGCAGTGGTGCGCGCTCATGGATTTTGAGGGCAACTATTGGTGGCAAACGGCGCGATATGGGGTTGGGGGGCTTTCCTGATGTGACGCTTGCAGGGGCCAGAGAAAAAGCACGTGAAGCTCGCGCAAAAATAGATCAAGGTATAGACCCAATTCTTGAACGTGAACAGGCAAAAAGCAGGCTGCGAGCCGAACAGGCTAAAAGCATCACCTTTGAGGCAGCAGGTATGGCGTTGATAGATGCTAAAAGCGATGAGTGGCGCAACCTGAAGCACAGAGCGCAGTGGCTTGCAACGCTTGAAAATTACGCCTTTCCATCCATAGGGAAGTTGCAGGTCAGCGAGATTGGACAAGCTCATGTTTTGAATGTCCTGCAGCCCATCTGGAAAGAAAAAACTGAGACAGCTAAACGGCTTCGTGGCCGTATAGAACAGGTGCTGGATTGGGCCAAGGTGCGAGGTTTCCGGGAAGGAGAGAATCCGGCTCGCTGGCGTGGGCACCTAGACAAACTATTAGCAACCCCAGCAAAGATCGCGCCGGTAATCCATCACAGAGCCCTAGCAATTGATGCAATGCCTGGCTTCATGGTTGCGCTGCGACAGCGTAAAGGAATTGCGCCGCGTGCACTGGAGTTCCTGGTGCTGACTGCTACCCGCTCGGGTGAAGTGCGTGGAGCTACGTGGCAAGAGATAGACATGGATGCAGCCGTGTGGACTGTGCCAGCTGAACGAATGAAAGCAGGGAAAGAGCACCGTGTCCCTTTGTCGCTCCAAGCCTTAGAGCTTTTAGCCTGCTTGTCACGCATACAAGGCACTGAGTTGGTGTTTCCTGCACCGCGTGGTGGAGTGCTTTCCGATATGACTCTTACTGCAGTTATGCGCCGCATGGAGTTGGATGCTGTTCCGCACGGAATGCGCTCCACATTCCGCGATTGGGCTGCAGAACGCACGAACTACCCGCGTGAAGTAGCAGAGATGGCATTGGCCCACACCATCGGCAATGCTGTGGAGGCGGCCTACAGGCGCGGGGATTTATTCACCAAGCGTGCAGAGATGATGACAGAGTGGGCGAGATTCTGCACTTATGCCAAACTTTAAAGCAATGACACAATGGTGGAACGATTGCCTCGAAAGGCTAAATAGAGGTGTTGAGATAATCCTGTTTGAAAAAACATAAGATTCGCTTGAGAACTAATTTCAATTTGAGAGTAGATATGAGCTCTGAAAATTTTTACTATGAAAATTTTGATGAAATTACACCCGAGAAAAAATATAGAAAATTCATAGATTCTTTTCTGTGTGAAAAAAGTGTAAACTCAAGAAAATTAAATAAAAAGAGAAAGAGAAAAGTTCAGGTTGCAATAAATCCTAAAAGAAATGAACTCTCAAAGGAAGTCACAATAATTGAATCTGCTAAAAACAGATTGTTTATTCAGTATGCTAAATATAGACAAACAGTAGACGATGCAATAGATAATTTTTTAGCTATATGTGAAAGATCGGGACTAATCAGAGGGGTAGTGACAGCATCGAGTGTGGAGAACGCGTGTCTGTCTAAAGACAGTCGTTTTCTGTGCGATGAACTTATAGATCTCATTGTAAAAAACAAAGAAATAAAAGAAGCACTTGGGGATCTTGCTATAGTTATAGACCTCAATAAAGATTCACTCATTTACGGGAAAAAGTTTATAGCGAAGCGTAGTGATGTAATCAGGCATTCAGAGCGTGTAAGGCGTTTTTTTCGAGCTGGAGCAAACACTTACTACGAAAAGCTAAAAGAAATTGAAGAAGGAATTGATGCGATAAAGGAAATGTCTGCGGAGGAATTGAATAAAACTGAAGGTGATTTACGGAATATTGCCAATGCTGTAACTGTTATAGCTGAGAGGATCGCCAAAGAAATCAGAAGGCGTGATGCTCAGGCAGGAGCATCCGAAAAGCTTGCCAAAGATCCAAAACAGTCTGCAAAGCAACAAGTGCGCGAATGTTGGGATATCTGGAAAAGCAATCCTGAAAGGTACAAGAGCAAATCAGCATTTGCTAGGGACATGCTGGGTAAATATGAGCAATTGGAAAGCTCCGAGGTTATCCAAAGATGGTGCCGGGAATGGGATTTAGAACTCTGCAAGCAGAGTTAGAATCCAGCAGGCAAGCTTCTAACTCTGCTTGCATAATGCTATAGATTGAGTAGCGATTAAAATTTCCAATTCACTCCATCGCATCACACAAGATGAAAGGAGTGAACAATGCGACTCGCAGGACAAACACAACAATCAGCCCGCCCCAAAGATGGAGCCGCTATCTTGGGCGTAGGTGTATCTACTTTCTGGCGCTGGGCCAAAGAACGCCCAGGCTTTCCCAAGCCCCGCAAACTTTCTACTCGCTGCACCGTCTTTGACGTTTCTGAATTGATCGCCTGGCGCGATGCTCAGAAAGGTGACAAGGAGGGTGTGTAAATGTCCAATATCGTCATCAATAACACCGCACTGCAGGTGATTGAGTATCGGGGCTACCGCGTCGCCACGTTGTCGCAGATTGACGAGGTTCACGGTCGCCCGAATGGGACAGCTGGCCGCAACTTCCGTGAGCACAAGCACCGTTTCATTGAAGGTCAAGATTTTTTCGAGATTGACCAGCCCGACGAAATTCGTCGCCTTGGTTTTGAACGACCTCAGGGAGGCACACCAAACAAGGTCATTTTGATGACTGAGCAGGGCTACACCATGGTTGTGAAAGCGTTCACTGACGATTTGTCCTGGAAGATTCAGCGCCAATTGGTCAATGACTACTTCCGCACCAAGACCCAAGTCCGCGAGCTCAGCAAGCTTGAAGTGCTGCAGCAGGCGCTTGAGTCAGAGCAAGCCCGCATCAAAGCCGAAGAAGCGCTGGCCCTGGCTGCACCCAAGGTGAACTTCTTTGACAAGGTTGTAGAGCGCTCCACATTGATGACTGCCACGCAGATAGCCCAGAAGCTGGGTATGTCCGCCATAAAGCTCAACCAACACTTGGATGAGCTGGGTTTCTACGGCATGGGCGTAAAGCGCGCCCGTGTTTTCAAGCAATGGGTGATTGACAAGGGCTTAGGCGAACTGAAGCAAACCGAGCTTGGTTATTCGCAGCCACTGTTCACCACAGCAGGCGAGGCATGGATTGTTGAGCGCCTAACAAGCGAGGGAGTCGCATGATGTCAGAGCACCGCATTCAAACCATCGAAAAAGACGCTGTGAAAATTACATGCCTTAGACCGCCCCACGGTACAGAGAGGCGATCTATAGGACCGTCGCACGGTACAGAGAGAGCTTCTACTGTACCGCCCCACGGTACTATCAGGCGCCTTTTTATTGCCTCCTCTGTACCGTCCCACGGACACCATCTAGAGAAGCCATCTGTTTCCGGTTTTGAAACTGGTATCAACAAAGAGAAGGTTGAGGCAGGGCAGGTGAACAACATGATGGGGTTGAAGGAAAATCAGCAACCCCAATTCACATGTGGATCGACTTCGTGCTACATTGAAAGCAAGCCGAGAGGCCCGGTGACTCAAAAACACCAATCCGAAGCGGTTGCAACCCCCACCTTCAAGCGGGGTTTTGTCACGCCCATATTCTTGGGGCTGGTGCGTTCGTATGCACTCGCCCATTGGTTACGGGGTGTGGTGGGGGCTACCCGTAAGGATGTCCGCACGGCTTCGGACGTGTTTTTGACCACCACACTCCACCCGCTGCACTCAAAAATGCAAACGGTGGTTTCTTCTCTGATTCCCGAAGGAACCCAGACCATGACCGCCACTTACAAGCGCCGCCGCGCTATCACGCCCGCCACGGGCACCCCTGACCCTATCCAACTGCACGCTGATGCACGCTATGCGTTGAGCATGGCTGTGTTCTATCTGAGCCAGCCCACCGCTAATGTGCCCGGTGCTCGTCGTAAAGCCGTTCAAGCGCTGGATGCTTTGCGTAGCCTTGATCTGAGCCTGGAGGTCTAAACCATGAACGCACAAAACAAAGCCACTCAGGCAGTGGCTCAGGCGGAGCTTTGCCTGATTGATGCTATTGACAACGCACAGTGCGCACTACTCAAGGCGCAGGCACTCATTGCAATGACATTTGGCGAACTTGGCGAGGCGTTTCGAACGATAGATGAGGACTGCCAAGACCGCGTTCTATGGGCCATTAGTGATTTGGTGACAGAAGCCACAAACAAAGTCACTGAGATTGCTGCGCTTAGGGGTGGCAAATGAGCAAGAAATCAGAAGTGGCCCAAATAGGCGAACGCCACATGCACAAAGCCATCTTTGGAAACGCGAAGCAGTTTGATGAGGGGGCAGTATGACAACAAAGAACAAAGCTGCCCACGAGGCAGTGCAGGCGGAGCTTTGCCAGAATGATCGCCACATGCTTGCTTTGCAATGCACATGGGACATCAGTGGAATTGCCGAGGCTGTGACCTTGATGGCTGATGAAGCGGAAGCAGATGGAAACATTGCGCCGGCAGCGCTTCTTCGCTGCTATGGCATGCGCATTGCCACATTGAATTCACAGGTGATGTCCTATCTGGATATGGACCATGGGGTAACAGCGGAACACATGCACAAAGCAATCTTCGGCAACGCGAAGTCTTTTGAAGAGGTGGCTGTATGACTCAGAGAATATCTTCAATTAATGGTTTGAGTCCAGCGGATGTGATGCAAGTGGCAGATCACGCTACTCAGCTTCCAACTAAACACCAAGTGATGCACGCGGCTTGCCTGATGGTGGCCGATTCGCTGCAACTGGTGATCAAGGAGGCAATCGACCCAACTAAGTGGCGCGATGAGTACCACGACGCTATCAGTGCGGTCGAGGTGGCGCTAGATATCGTTAGAAGCCTGGAAGTAGTTGGAGCGTGTGCGCTTGATGACCATACCGATCAATGGTGGCGCGCAGCTTCTGTTGCACGCTTGGCAATGGGGGCCTTGCCAGATAAGGAGACGGCTATATGGCGCCACCTCTGCAATGCGGTCAATGAGTTTGTGGTGTTGCAGAACTTTGTGGATTTTGTGTCGGAGAAGCTGGCACAGAAGGGTGGTGCAGTATGAGTCATAAGAACAGCACCCCGGATCTGCATCCAGAAACTTGGAGTCATGAATTTATTGCCGCAGCGGCTGCATTAAATCGCTTGATTAACGAGCAAGGTCCTGAGGCCCCATTTCTGCCAGAAAACGCGCATCTGATCCGCGCAGCGGCCAAGTATTCACCGCCCGAGTTACAAGGCGATGTCCAAGAGTGGCTACGGCAGCTGAATTTTCATGAGGCCAGCACGGCTATGAAACGCATTGCGGCAGAGCACGGAGAGGAGGAACTGGCCAAGCCGGAATATTCCGACTTGTTGTTCAAGATGATGATGAATGCGCCCTCAAAGCTGAGGGATGCTTTTGAGGAGGAGGCAAAGGCCATGAACCTCCTGCCACCGACTACGTATGTGGATGCAAACGGCCAGCCTGTGTACAGCCTTGAGCAAATCTCCCTTCAATTGGGTGTTTCAGTGCAAGAGCTGAAAGAGCAGCTGCAAAGCATGCCAGATGCCCATGAGTTGCTGTACACGGGTCCCGTGTCGCCTCTGCATTAAGGAGGCAGCATGAAGAAAAAGACGAAAACAATGAACCGTGACCCTAGCTCATGGCACCCCGAGTTCATTAAGGCGCAGCGGGAACTGGAGCGCATCATTTTCAGCATGGGTCCTAGGGCGGTCTTCTTGCCCCAGCATGCCGAGCTGGTGCGAACGGCTGCCCGGTATGCTCCGCTTGAGCACGCCAGGACCTTTGCCCAGATGACATGCACTGTGGACTTCGTGGAGGCATGTGAGGCTGCAAAACAGGTGATCGAGGCCTATGGCCAGGAAGCTTTGACGTGGCCGCAGCATGCCCATTTGGTCGAGCGAATGATGCAGACCGCTCACCCTGATCTGGTAGAAACCTTCAGGCAAGAAGCGCAGGCGTGCGGCTTATTACCGCCGCCTGCTGCTGGGTGCCCAATTTCTCTGCTGCATTGAAGAGGTAAGAGGAAACCATGGGGCCCCGACACAAACGGCCAGCAGACCCCAAAGGGGGGCATGTCCGTATCTATTGGGAGCTGATCGACTCGATGGCATGGCGTAGCCTTAGCTATGCTAGCCAGAGCCTGTTCCTGTTGATGCGGCGAAGGCTGCTGGGTACCAACAATGGCAACATTTCCGCAACCTTGGGTGATCTCAAGCATTACGGGTGGACATCATCTTCCACACTAGCAAAGGCGCTAAAGGAGCTCCAAACGCTTGGTTTCATTGCAGTGACTCGTCAAGGCGGTATCGCCTACGGGCAGAAAATGTGCACGCTCTACCGTTTCACAGATGTTGATGTGTACGAACACCCAAAGCTGGGCATTGGGCCAATAGCTGCCACCAACGATTGGAAGAAGTTTTCTACTTTGGCTCAGGTTATGGATGCTATGAAACCTGAAACATAAAACACTTCCGGCCTTCGAATTTCGAAGCTTATCGGTTCGAATTTCGAAGCGTAAGATGCATTTATCGGTTCGAATTTCGAAGCAGTGGCCTTTTCACTACTTCGAAAAATGAAGCAGTAAAAACTTATCAAATCGTCCACAAACCCGCATGTAGCCTAGCTTTTTGGGCCATGTGGGTTTTTTCTTGATTGAACACTCACTGCTTCGAAATTCGAACACCTATATATGTTGCCATACATACAGCTGAGTAGTGGGGCGGGGACAGCGTGCTGGACCATGTACGTGGTGCCTACAGCTTGGGGTCTGGCCCCAGCTATACGTCTAACCGTCTGGCGGTGTGGAGCAGAGTGGGGAGTAGCATGTAAGCCTTCTAAGGAGGGCTGTCGATTCGAGGACATCAACATGCTCTCGCACAAAGATCAGAAAACCAAGAAAAAGATGGTGCACAAGGCAAAGAACGCGAATCGGCTGCCCTTCAACCTGATAAATTGCAGCCTTTACGATTGAACCCGACTTTACGCCACCCGTATCGTTACCGTCGGAGTATTGCCATGACAGCTGAGCTATGGGTCTCCATGGACCAGATTGCCGAGCATCTGGGTGTCACACGCGATTCGGTCTACCGTTGGATCGACCACAAGGGCCTGCCCGCACACCGCGTAGGGCGGTTATGGAAGTTCAAGGTATTTGAGGTGGACGGTTGGGTGCGCTCAGAAGGCGCGGAAGAAGAACAACGCAGCGATGTCCTGACGACATCGCGCAAAGCTTGAAGGTTGGGCTGAATGCCAACGTTGAACTGGATCGGCAAAGAAGCCGTCGTCAAACACCATAAAGAAGTGCCGTTTCGCTTGCTGGAGCCTGTGCCGGAACTCTCCTGCGGCCCGTCAGATTCGGGCAATCTTATTGTGCAGGGAGACAATTTGCACGCGCTCAAGGCGCTGCTTCCCCGCTATGCCGGAAAGGTGAAGTGCATCTACATCGACCCTCCGTACAACACTGGCAACGAGGGGTGGGTGTACAACGACAATGTGAACAGCCCGGAGATTCGCCGCTGGCTGGGCGAGGTGGTCGGGAAAGAAGGTGAGACGCTGGATCGGCATGACCGTTGGCTGTGCATGATGTACCCGCGTCTTGTTTTGCTGAGGCAGTTTCTGCGCGACGATGGCGCGATCTTTGTATCCATTGATGACAACGAGGTGGCGACGCTACGGTTGCTGATGGATGAGATTTTCGGAGCCAAAAACTTCGTGGCAACCGTGCTGTGGCAGAAGGTCTATTCACCGAAGAACTCGGCGCGCCATCTTTCCGAAGATCACGATTACGTCGTTATTTACGCAGCCAAGGCTGATAATTGGAAACCTAATTTGCTGGGACGCACAAACGAACAGGATGCGGCCTACAAGAATCCCGACAACGATTCCAGGGGCGTATGGAAAACCAGCGATCTGTCGGCGCGCAACTACTACGGTGACGGCACGTATTCAGTTACAAGCCCGTCTGGTCGTGTTATTGAAGCACCGCCCAAGGGGCGTTACTGGACTGTTTCAAAGACACGTTTTCTAGAGCTTGATCGCGACAATCGCATTTGGTGGGGAAAGAAGGGCGACTCCATTCCTCAGTTCAAACGTTTTCTTTCAGATGTGAAAGCGGGCGTAGTTCCACAGACGATGTGGTTTTACAAAGATGTAGGACACACACAGGAAGCGAAGAAGGAGTTGCTTGAGATCGTCGATTTCAATACATCTGATGATGTCTTCATCACACCGAAACCCACTCGTCTGATCCAGCGTATCTTGCAAATTGCCACTGACAAGGATTCCATCGTCCTCGACAGCTTTGCCGGTTCCGGTACGACCGGACACGCTGTGCTCAAGCAAAACGCCGAAGACGGCGGCAATCGCCGTTTCATTCTCGTTGAAATGGATGGAAACATCGCCCAGAACGTCACCCGGGAACGCGTCAAACGGGTGGCACAGGGCTATACCAACGCCAAGGACCAAGCAGTCGAAGGCCTCGGCAACGGTTTCCAGTTCTGTCGTCTTTCCGTCGAACCGTTGTTCAACGCTGATGGTCAGATCCGCAGTGATGTGAAATTTGCGCAACTGGCCGAATTTGTCTGGTTTGCTGAAACCGGCACCGGCTTCATCGGTAACGCAGACTCACCGTTGCTGGGTATTCACGAAGGCCGCGCTATATATCTGCTTTACAACGGCATCCTTAAGGATAAATCCGTGTCGGGCGGTAATGTGCTCACAGGACCTGTGTTCGATGTGTTGCCCAAGTTTGCTGGCCCGAAAGTGATCTACGCCGCCGCCAATCGCATGGGTGCCCGCGCCGCGCGCGAGGGCATCACCTTCAAGCAAACCCCTTACGCGCTGGAGGTGTAAGCCATGTCCGGATTCGCACCGAAAATCTATCAACAGCAGGTACTCGACAGCGTAGAAGCCTATTTCAAGGCCTGCCACGAATTGCCATCCCCTTCGATTGCATTTACTGCTACTACGGAACGTCTGTGGGGGCGAGGCAATCCGTACAACCCATTGTCGGGTTTTCCGGCTGATATGCCGTACTTCTGCCTGCGCGTGCCCACCGGCGGTGGCAAGACCTGGTTAGCTGCGAAAAGTGTCCAACTCGTCAACACTCACCTGCTACGTTGTGAGCACAGCGTAATTCTGTGGCTGGTGCCCAGCAAGCCGATTCGTGAGCAGACCATCAAGGCACTGAAGGATCGCAGTCACCCGTATCACGCCGCGCTGCGTGAAGCTGGACCGATCACGGTACTTGATCTTGAGGAAGCCAAGAGCGTCACCCGCGCCACGCTGGATACTTCGACCACCATCATCGTCGCCACACGCCAAGCATTCCAAGTGGAAGAGGAAGAGTGCCGCAAGGTGTACCAGTCCAGTGGTGCTCTGATGCACCACTTTGATAACCTGTCACCAACGCAGCGCGACGAGTTGCTAACCGACGGAGAGGGAAGCGAGCGCACCACGCCATATTCGTTGGCCAACGTGCTGCGCTTGCGCCGTCCCTTCGTGGTGGTGGATGAGGCGCACAATAGCCGCACTGAACTGGCCTTCGACATGCTGGCGCGCTTCCGGCCCAGTGGTGTGATGGAGTTGACCGCTACGCCAGACTTGGAGCGCACGCCGACTAACGTGCTGCACAGCGTATCTGCCGCCGAGTTGAAGGCGGAAGAGATGATCAAGCTGCCGGTGGTGTTGGTAACTGAACCCAACTGGCAGCAATGCCTGGCTGATGCCATTGGCCGACGCGATGCGCTGCATAAGCTGGCCGATGAAGAGCGCCGTGCTGGTGCGGCCTACGTGCGCCCCCTGGTGTTGATACAGTCCGAACCGCGCCGTACTGGAATCGAGACGTTAGATTTCGAAAAGGTAAGGAATGAGCTGATCACCAACCACGGCATTCCAGCCAACGAAATTGTTGTCGCCACAGGAGAGGAAAAGGGGCTGGAGCAGATCGATGCTGATTACAAGCTGGGCATTGCCGACCCGGCTTGCCCAGTGAAGTATGTGATTACCCAGAAGGCGCTGGCTGAAGGCTGGGATTGCCCGTTTGCCTACATTCTGGTGAGTATGGCCTCTCTGTCGTCGGCCACGGCGGTAGAGCAGTTGCTCGGGCGTGTGTTGCGACAGCCCGGTGCAAGCCATCGACAGGCCAAGGCGCTTAACCAATCTTATGCCTTTGTGGTGTCGCGCAACTTTGCCGAGACGGCAGGTGCGCTGCGGGATCGTCTGGTAGCGGGGGCAGGTTTTGATCGGCGTGAAGTCACGGAGTTCGTTACTGCTGCGCTACCTGAACAGGCACGTCTGGACTTGGAGGGCCACGCCGGGCGCGTTGTCGTTCGGCCAGTTGCGATTACGTTATCCGAGAAACCTGACTTAAAGCGCGTGCCTAAACCAGTGCGTGACAAGGTTAGTTGGGACAGCAAGCTCAACACACTGACTATCAGCACGCCACTCACGGAAGATGAGGCCGAAGCGCTCAAGGCCTCGGTTACCTCCGAAACTGCTGCAACCGCGATTGTGGAGGCCGCTGAAGTCAGCCGCACCACGGCGATTGAGTTTTTTCAGACGCCCGCCGAATTGGGCGAACGCTTCCGCGTTCCGCAGTTGGCTTTACGCGTGCAAGGTGAGTTGGCACTGTTTGATGATCCGGAGGTGCTGGAGTATCCGTGGGATTTGTCTCCCTACGATGCCGTGCCGACAGCTGATAATCTGACAACATTGACTGCGGCACTGAAAGTGTCGGAAGGTGGTGAGATCGATATCGACGGTGAAGGCCGCGTGGTGTCGCGCTTCCTGCCCGAGTTGCAGCGTGATCTGGGTTTGGTTTATCAACCCGAAAACTGGGATGAGGTTCGCATTGCCACCTGGTTGTGCCGCAACCTGCCCGAGCCTTCATTGACCCACGCTAGCAAGCAGGCATTTGTGGCCGCGTGGCTCGCTGACTTGCTGCGCCGGGAGGCATTCACGCTGGCACGCGTGAACTTGCAGAAGTTCTTGATCCGTAACTTGATTGATGCGCGCATTCGTGAACTGCGCAAGCAGGCCGTTAGCAAGGCGTACCAGCAGGCGCTATTCGGTGACGATGCGGCCACGCGGGTGGCAGTGACCGATCAATACGCCTTCGAGTTCCACGCTCAAGTCTATGCACCCAGCCGTGACTACGACGGGCGCTTTGGACATTTCGATTTCCGCAATCACTTCTATGGTCGCGTGGGTGACTTCGACAGCAAGGAAGAGTTCGAATGTGCCTGCCAGTTGGATATGTGGGCACAGCAGGGCCGGATCCAGTTCTGGGTGCGTAACTTGGTTAGGCGTGAAGGCAGTTCATTCTTCTTGCAGAAGGCTGATGGCCGTTTCTACCCGGACTTTCTCTGCCAGTTGCCAGGGGTAGAAGGCCAGCCGGGGCCGATTCTCGCGGTTGAATATAAAGGCGCAGATCGATGGAGCGGCGCTGAAGATGACCGCCTGATTGGTGGCCTCTGGGCTAACCTGTCGGAAGGCCGCTGCCGGTTTGTGATGGTCAAGGACAAGCGGTGGGATTGGATTGAGGAGGTGCTGAAATGAGCGCGAGAGAGGGTATGCCTACCTGTCTAGGTGCACCGAAATGGGTTGCATGAGCGAGACGCTACGAGCAAAAGCAGCGTGCGACTGAACTCCTAGAGGCCGCTAAGCGCGCTGTTGAAATCGCTATTGAAGACAGCGAAGCTGCTGCGCTGATTTACTTGAATCAAATAGCTCCATCAGAGCATTGAGTACCGGATCGAAAAGAAAAGGAAACGTCTCATGGCCGAAATCACCCGCCGTCGCACTGGCGAATTCCTGCGCGAGCTGTTCAGTATCTTGATGGCTGCGCCCGAAGGCATGCGCGCCAGCGAAGCTCTGCAAGTGTTGGCTGATCGCTTCACATTGACGCCCTACGAGGCCGGCTACTACGACTCTGGTACACGTCGTTTCGAGAAGATTGTCCGCTTTGCTACGGTTGACTGTGTCAAGGCAGGTTGGCTAGTGAAGGACAAGGGTATTTGGTCTATCACTGAGGCGGGGCAAGCTGCACATGCTGAGCAACCAGATCCCGAAGCGTTCTACAAGCTTGCTTGCAAGCTTTACGCGGAATGGAAGGCAGCTCAACCCGAAGCCGACGGTAATGCGGCAGCCGTAGCGTCGGTGGCCAGCGCCGTCGAGGATGTCGTCGATAACAACGCCAAGGCGGCAAGTGTGACGTTTGAAGAAGCCGAAGAGCAGGCTTGGGCGGAGGTGTCACAGTATCTGCGGTCAATGAACCCCTACGATTTCCAAGACTTGGTGGCTGACTTGTTGCGCGCCATGTCTTACCACGTCACTTGGGTGTCGCCGCCCGGCAAGGACGGCGGCGTTGACATCTTGGCTTGGCCGGATGCGCTGGGCACCAGGCCGCCGCGCATCAAGGTGCAGGTAAAACGTCAGCAGCAGGCGGTGACCGTGGACGGCCTGCGCTCTTTCATGGCGGTGCTGGGTGACGAAGACGTAGGCCTGTTCATTTGTACGGGAGGGTTTACCAAAGACGCCGAAACTGAGGCGCGAACCCAGGAGAAACGCCGCGTCTCCCTGATCGGCCTCGACAAGCTGTTTGACCTTTGGGACGAGCACTATGACAAGCTGACGGACCAGGCACGGCGTCGTTTGCCGCTCCGATCAATCCGTTTCCTTGCTCCTGGTGGGTAATCAGATGATCCTCGGATACACCAGTATTCACTTCTGCAGTCCCAGAAGGTGCTAGTGTCCTATTACCTCTCGTGGTGAAAATGACGGTTATCAGCCAGAAGCCGTCATCTACAGGGATACATGTTAGGACCGCTTCTGGCCAGTTGCGACTGTCACTGTCCACCCTGCAACTGCTATTCACAAACTAGGTGCCGATAGCAGTTTAGCAATGATAGTCTCTGCTCAGATCGTATGACGGACTACCGGAAAATATCACATAGCGCTTGTCCCAAGCAGCACGAAAATTGATTCCCGCACTGATGATCAGTAAGTGTGCTTTTTTCTCAATTCAAAAGGTAGATTGAAAATAGAAAATTTCTTCAATTCCCAAATCAAATGCCGCTACAAGTAAACGGAAGCCGATAAAAGACTATATAAAATTGGTAAATCCCTGAGGTCCATCTGTTGTTGATTACGTTTGATGTGATCAGTTGATTGAGTACTGCCTCAATTTCAGCCCAAAGCGTTGTGAGATCATTAAGATTACTTCAGGCATACCTTCGATTAGGCTCTGATTATTAATTGCTCGGCGGTGAAGCTCATGGAGCAAAATTAAATTTCGACGTACTGTAGGTCGACGCAGGTCAATCTCTTCAGCATCAGGCAGGACTGGTAAATTAGCGATTGAGGATAATCTCTCTTTCCACTTTTTTGCATGATCATCTGTGGCTCCGCTCCAAACATGTACGGCAGCACCTGCAAGAGCGTCTGCAAGCTGAATTCCATGTGATGTTTTTGAGTCTCGAAAGTCAATTGGCCCAGATAAGTTAAATGTCATAGGGCGATTCGCACCGTCAAATCCCCCAAACAATTGTTTTCTGTACCCGATCATTGCATCAAAAAAGTCACCAGCTTGTTGAAGCGGCTTCGAGTTGTCGCAAATTGCTGTAATAGTTTCGTACTTAGTGCCCCACCGGGATAGAAGACTATGAAGCGAAGTACAAGTAATATCTAATACCCACTTTCCCGTCGTCACCCGTGAGAGACTATCCAGTTCAGCCTTAATATCAGCAGCACGATGTTGAGCAAACTCTCTGACTTTAGTAATAATCGGCGAATTTTCTGGATGTGTGGAGGCTGAAAATAACAATGCCAGCTTGGTATCATCGGGGCTTCGCATCAAAGCTTCAAACTCTTCAAAAATCTGCTCTGCACCAGCACCACGAGCCATAAACTCTACATACAAAATGGTTGCAACAAACTTATGAAAGTCGCAACCATAGAACATAGTATTGATATCGGAGATACACGGCTCGAAAATGTACTCAAAGAGCTTGCAAGCGAGTGCATATTTTTTTTCGGCAATAGTGAACAGTAGCCGGCCATCGAATTCTTTGAGAATTTCGTCAATTGCTTTCCGCCCCGTATGATGCCTTACAAGGCTTCCCCCCTTTAATTCACCGTTTTGAATGTTGTAGCGAGAAATTAAGCTTTCCACAAATTCTTTGGCTTCCTCGTCGTTAGTCACAACAGATGCATAGACAAAAAAACGCTGATTGGGGTCAAGCAAGTGGTTGCCGGTAAATCCTGCTTCATCGAAATAGATAGCTTGTGTCACACAATCTCCTCTAGTTTTTTTTGAAAAAAAGCTGCAATTTATTTTGCATTAGAAACACTTAGATTGCATCAATATTGATCATGGGGCATTGTCCAGCATTGACATCAAGGCTAATGGCAGCAACAGACAATAGGACCAATTCTGAAAGCGGTCGCTCCAGACTCGTTCAGATTTTAACTAGGCAAGTGTCTTGGCAAGGTCTGCTTTGTGCATCAGCAATTATTGAGTTGCATTGACCAGTTGAATCGACCGCATCGCGGAATTAGACACGTAAATGTCCTTTCTGGCGGATCTTGGCCAAACTCAGTCGTTCATTTCAAGTGAATTGTTCAGTTGCTACCGGCGCAGGTGGTGGACTCAATCGGAATTCACAGCATCAACATGCAAGGGTGATTCCCTCGTTACATCACCGTTACCCGTAACGTTTCATGTAACGACCACAACGTTACAGCGATACCGTTGGTGGAGCTTGTAGCGGGTATGGGTAGAACCGTTTCGAAACTCTTGGGCAACCCTTGAGAAAGGCTTTCCGAACCCTTATGGCAAGGCTTGCACGAACCCTTGAGGGAACCCTTTCTTAAAGCCTTTGCCCATGTCTTTGCCTTTGGCTGAGGAAGGGACTTGGCGACCAATAAGAGAGGGCGCATTCGATTCCCAAGGCCCTTCCAAGGGGCTTGCATGGGCCTTGGTGGCAAGGCGTCTATCGAAGGGTTTAAGACCCTCAGAGCGTTCTCCCCGGCTAGGGCTTGGAGGTTCTTGACAAATGCAAATAATTGGATTCCAGCCGGTAGATAACACCGGGTGGAATCCCAAAATGCATTTGCAAGCTATGTCTAACGCAGTGGGCAATGTGACCATGACCAGCTTGGAGCTGGTTGAGTTCATCAACGAAGACCGAAGAGCGCGCGCAGAAGTTGTTGGCGCTGCATTCCCTTCGCCGGGCTTTGCCAAACTGGAGCACGCGGACTTCATGAAGAAAGTGCCGGAGGTGCTTGGTGAACGTGCCGGAAATTTTTCCGCCACGTACCAAATCCCCGGTCCGAACGGATCTAGCCGTTCAGCACCTTGCTACCGCTTCCCGAAGCGCGAAGCCTGCTTGATGGCCATGAGCTACAGCTACGAGCTACAGGCGAAGGTGTTTGACCGCATGACTGCTCTGGAGTTTTCGCAAGCGCACTTGCTCCCGAATTTTGCAGATCCTGTGGCAGCCGCTCGCGCCTGGGCTGATGCCAAAGAATGTGAGCAGCAAGCCGTAGCTGAACTGGCGCTGGCTGCACCTAAGGTGGCGTTTGTAGACAACTATGTGCAGGCCAGCACTGGCAGCAAGGGATTTCGCCAGGTGTGCAAGCTACTCAAAGCCAACGAAAACGAGTTCCGCGCTTTCCTCACTGAGCGCGACATCATGTACAAGCTCGCGGGCGAGTGGACACCGCACGCCCCACACATCGCGGCTGGTCGCTTTGAAACCAAGGCAGGTGTGGCAGAGCACGGGGATACTACCCACGCTTACAACCAGGCCAAGTTCACGGCCAAAGGTGTGACATGGGTTGCCTGTGAATGGGCGAAACACAAAGCGTCTGTGGTCAAGAAAGGCGGTGCAGCATGAATCCGTTGGAAAGCAGCCCTGTCGATACACGGCCCAAGGAGATCAGCACAGATGAGCTGGCCAAATTAATGCATCTCAACCGGTCAGAGGTTTTGATTCTTTATGCCAAGCGCGCTCTGCCTCAGGCAATTCGTGAAGAAGATGGTGTTTTTTATTGGGATGCTAAAGAGCTGGATGGCTTTTTGAGGTCTGCTGTGTTTGATTTGAATGCGCGCCATAAGAACAAAACCGGCCACACTCCGAGAACCATCAAGAATGTTTCGTGGCGTAAAGTCTTTGCTTCGCACCTGTCTTCTTACCAAATTGTGTTGAGCGCGGTTGCCGAAATCGCGCAGCAGGCGATGTTTGCCACGCGGGAAGACATTGCTGCAGCAGTGGATCTGCCCTTGCAGGTCATTGATGAAAACCTGAAGAAGCTGCATGAGCGAGGGTTACTGCGCCGAGTACGTCCTGGCATTTATGCGTTGATAGAGCAGGAGGATGAGCCGAGAGCTATCAGCCTGACGCATTTGCCGGATGGAACGTCCAAGTTGGAATTTGGCGATGTCTGTGAAACCTTGACGGCCAGCGAGCGCCGGAGACTGGCACAGTTGCTGGTCGGTGATGCGGTTCAGTATTCAAACATCCAGGCAGGGCACGATGCCAACTTGTTGGCACAAGAGCTGTTTTTGGTCACCAACATGCTGCGCACTGCGGACTCGGAGCGCCGCGCAGCCTTGTTAAAAGCCGGTGTGGACGTCCCCTTGATTCCCTGGGAGGGTGTTTCGCCGCATCTGGAGCGATTCTCTCAGCGCCTGAGCAAGGTGGGTGCAACGTACTCCAGATCCTAGACACCCCGACTAGGGTTTCCGTTTCCAGTTGCCAGTTTCCATGATTGCGTCATGGCAACCACCAAGCAATCGACCATCCCCGCCCATAGCGCTCAGTCTGCGGACTGGGCGGCAATTGAGCGCGCATATAGCGGCAGCCGTATTTCGGTGCGCCAGCTCGCTGCTGAGCACGGCGTATCGCATACCGCAATCGGAAAGAAGGCGCATGCCAATGGCTGGGAGCGACCAGCAAAGCTGTCTGCGGCGCCCAGCAAGCAAGCACAGAAAAGAGCGGACAAAGCCTCTTGCGGCAAAGATTCACAGCTGACCCAAGCATCGTCCAGAAAGACGGTTGCTCGCGTTGGAGAAAACATCAGGCCCTCTGGCCATCATCTGCACTATTCGCAAGCGCTAGGTGATGCCATTTGTGAACGCTTGGTGGCGGGCGAGAGCTTGCGCAGCATCTGCAAAGCAGTGGGGATGCCTCACATTGCCACTGTAATGCGCTGGCTGGCAGATCCGCTGAAGCAGGCGTTTTGCGACCAATACACCCGCGCGCGTGAAATGCAGATGGATTTTTACGCCGATGAGCTGGCGCAGCTGCATGAGAAAGCCTGGGTACCACTCCTCGATGAGGAGGGGATGCCGATGAAGGATGCGCACAACCAGCCTTACAGGGTGGTGGACAAGTCCTCTGCGGCCTTGGTGAAGCTGGAGGCAGATAACAAGAAGTGGCTGATGAGCAAGCTGGCGCCCAAGAAATATGGCGACAAGCTGGCTTTGGGGGGAGCTGCGGACTTAGGCCCCTTGCATATCCATAAAGAGCTCACGGATGCCGAGCGTGCAGTGCGCCTGGCGCGCGCGTTGAACGAGACGCCACAGGCGCTGCAGGCACTCGCTGGCGCTCTTGGTGCAAAGGGGAAGGCATGACGCAACCTTCGTCCATGACCTTGAGCACTGCGGCAGCACTGCAAGCGATCAAGGCGATGACACCAGAGCAAAAGCGGGAGCTGGATAAGCTGCTGCTTGGTGATGGTCGCGTCTGGGTGCCGCAGGAGGGACCACAGCGCGCGGCTTTTGAAAGCAAAGCCGATATCTTGTTCTACGGTGGATCTGCTGGTGGCGGTAAAACAGATTTGCTGCTTGGGTTGTCTCTCACAGAGCAAAAGCACAGCATCATCTTTCGGCGCCAGGCGGTGCAGCTGACCGGCATTGAAGAGCGCATGACCCACATCATGGGTTCGCGCGATGGCTACAACTCTCAAGAGGGAATTTGGCGCTTGCCGGGTGGCCGGATCATGGAGCTGGGGCACTGCAAGGAGCCCGCAGACTGGATCAAGTACCAAGGGCGCGCCCACGATGCCAAGCTATTTGACGAGATATGCCACTTCACAGAAGGGCAGTTTCGCGCCTTGATTGGCTGGCTGCGCACCGATGATCCCAGCGTCCGTCAGCGTGTGGTGTGTGCTGGCAACCCGCCTACAGAGCCAGAAGGTGAGTGGGTCAAACGCTATTGGGCACCTTGGCTGGATCCTATGCACCCCAATCCAGCCAAACCGGGAGAGCTGCGCTGGTTTATCACCAATGCCAAGGGTGAGGATGAAGAGGTGTGCGGGCCGGATGAGGTGTTGATTGATGGAGAGGCAATCAAGCCAATGTCGCGCACCTTCATTCCATCCAGCGTGGAGGACAACCTTTTTCTGATTACGACCGGCTACAAGCAAAAGCTGCAAGGTCTGCCAGAGCCATTGCGCTCTCAGATGCTCAAGGGGGACTTCAATGCGGGCAGTGCAGATCCTGCGTGGCAGTTGATCCCCACGGAATGGGTGAAGGCAGCGCAGGCACGCTGGGAGGACAAGACATGCAAGGGGCCAATGACGGCCTTGGGCTTTGACCCTGCACGTGGTGGCCTTGATAACTCTTGCGTGGCGCGCCGCCATGGACAGTGGTTTGACAAGCTGGTGAGCGCGCCTGGCATGGTCACCAATGATGGGCCCAAAGCGGCGGGCTTTGTTGTGCCGCTGGTGCGCGACGGTGCCTGTATCTGTGTCGATGCCATTGGCATTGGTTCGAGTGCGCTGGATTGGTTGATGAGCTTGAACCTCAATGTGCTGTCTGTGGTGGGCTCTGAAGCATCTACGGAGATGGACAAGGTGGGTCAGCTGCGCTTTCGCAACAAGCGCGCCGAAATGTACTGGCGCTTGCGCGAGGCCCTGGACCCACTGAACCCAGACCCTATCGCGCTCCCACCAGATGCCGAGTTGCTGGCAGACCTCACTGCGGTTCGCTACAAGGTGGTGACCATGGGCAACAAGGCGGCCATTCAGATGCGCAGCAAAGACGAGATCCGCGACGCCCTGGGGCGATCTCCGGACAAGGGGGATGCCGTTGCTATGACCTTCATCTCCAACATCCCCACCCCGAAGGCGCAGCGCGCAAAAAGCTGGCGTGATCGCTTGGACAGGCGCGGTGGGCAATCTTCATTTATGACTGCATGAGGTCACCATGAGTAATGCAAAAGCACGGTCCAATTGGGACCGCTACCAGTACGGCAAAAGCCGCGGCCATATCGATTACATGAAGCAGGCAGAGCGCTGCGAACAAATGTACCTGGGGGGTGGTCGCCAGTGGAAGCCGGAAGATCGCGCCTATGTGCAGGCGCAAAAGCGCCCGGCACTGGAGTTCAATGAAATTAAGGGGGCGGTCAATACAGCGATTGGCTACCAGATCCAAAACCGCATGGATATCGCGTTCAAGCCGCGTGGTGGTGAGGCTGACCTTGCCACAGCCACCATTTTGTCCAAGGTGGCGATGCAGGTGGCCGACCAGTGTGGCTTGCACTGGAAGGAAACGCAGGTCTTCAGTGATGGACTGATTCAGCAGCGCGGCTACTTTGATGTGCGCATGAACTTCGATAAGAACATTCATGGCGAAATTCAGATTGAAACGCTCGATCCCATGGATGTGGTGCCGGACCCGGATGCCAAGACCTACGATCCTAAAGGCTGGTCGGATGTGACCATCTCGCGCTGGCTCACGCCCGATGAGATTGAAAACATATATGGCAAGAAGGCGCGCCGGATTGCCGACGCAAGCGCGGATACGGGCTATGACTTTGGGGATTTGGGTGACGATGGCCCGCAGCGCAACAAGTTTGGCACAGGTGGCATTGCGGGTGCAGGGGATGCGTATGGCTCTGAGGGTGAGGGCCCACCACGATATCGTGTGATTGATCGCCAGATCCGCGTTTACAAGCTGACCAAGTGTCTGGTGTTCCCTGATACGGGCGATGTGCGTGCAGTGGACCAGCTATCGCCGGAGTCTGTGGCGGATGCGCTGGCCAATGGGGCGGTGGAGACCAAGCGCATGATGCACCGCATTGATTGGCTGGTGACCACTTGCTCGAGCGTGTTGCATGACGCGACAAGCCCCTACGATGATTTCACGGTGGTGCCTTACTTTGCATACTTTCGCCGTGGCCTGACGGTAGGCATGGTGGATGATGCTATCGGACCCCAAGAAGCGCTCAACAAGGCGGTGAGCCAGTTTGTGCACATCCTGAACACGTCCGCCAATAGCGGATGGATCACCGAGCAGGACTCCATCACGAATATGGAGCCCAGCGAGTTGGAAGCGCGTGGCGCCAGCACAGGCTTGCACATTGAGGTGAAAAAGGGCGCCAAACCTCCGCAGAAGATCACCCCGAACCAAGTGCCTACGGGGGTGGACCGCTTGATCGAGCGTGCGGACAAGGCGATCAAGGATGTGACCGTGCCAGATGTGCTGCGCGGCGCTGCAGGGCCTGAGGTGGCTGGGGTGGCGATCCAAAGCCGTCAGTTTGCGGGTCAGCAGCAATTGGCCGTGCCACTGGACAACCTGGCGTTCACCCGTCGGCTGCTGGCGCGCCGCATTCTGGCACTGATCCAGACGTTCTATGACGCGCACCGCGTATTTCGTATCACTGAAACCAATCCCTACAGCGGCAAGCCCGTGGTGGAGACAGTGGAAATCAACCAGTACGACCCTGCCACGGGGGGCTATTACAACGATGTGACCGTGGGCACCTACGACGTGGTGATCACTGAGCAGCCGATGCAGGTGACGTTCCAAAACAGCCAGTTCAACCAGGCATTGGAAATGCGCAAAGCAGGCATACGCATCAATGACGCCATGGTGGTGCGCTACTCCAACTTGCAGGACAAGCACGAAATCTTGCAGGGCTTGCAGCCTGCACCGCAAGAGGTCGATCCAGTGGATGCAGCGCGTGCCCAGTTGCTGCGTGCTCAAGCCAGTCTCACCGCCAAGGAGGCAGAGCGCGCCCAAGCCCAGACGCGAAAGATCAACGTCGAGGCCACCAACAAGAGCGTGGAGTCGCAATACAGCTCGGTGCAGACCGCGCAGGTCATTGCGGGCAACCCCTCCGTATCGGGTCTGGCCGATGGCCTTCTGCGCTCAGCAGGTTTCCAAGACCACGACGCCGCGCCCATCGTGCCGGTGGTGAATCAGCCTGTCGCGCTCAGCGTACCGAGCGAAGTGCCAGTCAATACAGACCCTGTAACCCCAGCCAACCCTGCCGTTGGCATGCATCGCGGCATCAGAACCCCCGAGGCGGATGGTTTGCAACCTTAAGGAGAAGTCGAAATGGCGAAAGAAAAACACCAGATGGTGGCGTCTGGAGATACAGACAACTGGCAGGCCGAGGATGACATGCGCACCTTGGCCCGCGCGCGAGAGATTCACGTGAAGACTACGCGAAGGCCACGCGAACGGCACGCGTGAACCACGCGAAGACCACGCAGTAAACGCTGCGCTGCGTTCAAGCAACCATCCACAACAGGAGAGCAACATGCCCGCAATGATTCGTAACCTACTGAACCGTCGCCTCTTTAATGCACATGATGATGGCACCGATTTGCCCGGTGATGGCGCGACCGTCATCGATGCAGACCTGCAAAACGATGATGATTTTGAGTCACTCAAGGACCTTGATCGTGGTGATGGTCAAGCACCAGCATCGGCACCTGAAACCGCACCACCTCCTGAGGTTGCTCTGGAAGCGCCCAAAGCGGTGGCTGCGGTGGCCGAGCAAGACGAGGGCGAAGATGGCAAGCCTCACTCTGGCAGCGTACCTATGCCGCGTTTTAACGAGGTCAATGAGCGCCGCAAGCAGGCTGAGCAGGCATTGGCCATTACGCAGGCCGAGTTGCAACAGCTGCGCCAAGCAAGCGCCAAGGGCATCACTGACGAAGAGCTGGATGCGCTGGAGGAAAAGCACACCACCGCGATGCTGGACGGGCAGGTCAAGGAAGCCGTGGCCTTGCGCCGTCAGATTAACCAGCACATTGAGCAGCGCGCTGTGATGCGTATCCAGCAAGAGCGCTTGATGGAAAAAAGTGCCAACGCATGGAACGATGCAGTAGATGGCTTGCTCACGGCCAATCCTTGGCTGAACACCAACGACGGTGCGCCCATCTTGGAAATACTGGCCGATGTGGTTGAAGCCAAGGTGGCCAAGGGCATGTCGCAGTTTGATGCTCTCAAAGAGGCCTCCAAGATGCTGCCACGCTTAGCACCAGCGAGCCCCCAGGTCGCGCCCGGCGCCGACTTGCGCACGGCCAACTCGATTAAGCGTGGCGCTCAGGCGGCAGCTGCACAGGCGCCAGTTCTGCAAGCTGGCTTTGGTAACCGCGCCCTGAGTGCTGCCATGTATGACATTGACAGCATCAGCGACGAGGCTTTCATGAAGCTCAGCGAAGAAGAAAAGGCGCAAATGCGTGGAGGCTGATTCCGCGCCTCACCGGCTAGGGTTATGAAAAGCTAACCACTGGCCTGATGCTTTATCCCACGGTGATACCGCAACCAGCACTGTCGTCCATGCTGGTTGCTTTTCTCAACTTTGACGAAACAGCCTCTGTGGTGCGGCGTTAAACCACTTCCGTCAACAAGTCCGACGTTAAACGGCTTGGCCGCTTGGCTGCCTCAATGCCATGTCTTCCGCCTTGAGGGCTGCGCATGCCCGCAACAAGTAACAACTACTGCAAAAGGCATTGCCATGTCGTATACCGAATTTGGAAAACTGAGCGAAGCTCAAGTCAAAGTGTGGGCCAAGGACCTGTGGCTCACCGCAAAGCACAACTCTTTTGCCAACCGCTTTATGGGCACCGACCCCAACTCCATGATCCAGGTGGTCAAGGAGCTGACCAAGACCTCCAAGGGGGATAAGGCCATCATCCAGCTGGTGGGGGATTTGCAGGAAGACGGTGTTGTCGGAGACAACGAGAGCGAAGGCAACGAAGAGGCGATGCAAGCGCACGTCCAAGAAATCAAGCTGGACATGATCTCGCACGCAGTGATCAACAAGGGCAAGTTGGCCGACCAACGCACCACCATCAACTTTCGCAGCACCGGCAAGAACAGCTTGGCTGAATGGCTGAGCCAGCGCATTGATGAGCTGGCCATGCTCACAGCTGCAGGCATCAGCTTTCAGTTCAAGACCAATGGTGCCTTGCGCGCATCGAACTCGCAGTTTCCGGCGTTGGAATTTGCGGCTGATGTGAAGGCACCGACGGCTGAGCGCGGCCTGATGTGGACTGGCACCAGCTTGGACTACTCCAACACCGCCAGCATCACCAACGCCTTTGTGCCCAAGTACAACATGATCGTTGACTTGGTGACCCGCGCCAAAGAGCAGCGCATTCGCGCGCTGCGCAGCGGTGGCAAGGACTATTACGTGGTTCTGGTGGCTCCTGGCACGCTGGGCGCGCTCAAGAAAGATCCCGACTACAAGGACGCGCTGGTGGCCTTGGCCAGCCGTGACGGTGAGAAGTCACCTTGGTTCACCGGTGCTGCAGTGACCATAGATGGTGCCGTGATCCATGAGCACAGCGATGTTTACAACACCAAGGGTGCTGTAACTGGCTCCAAGTGGGGCGAGGGGGGTGTCGTCAACGGCACCCGCACCATGCTGTGTGGTGCTCAGGCGCTGGCCATGCTGGATCTGGGATTGCCAGACTGGGCCGAGAAATCGTTCAACTATGGCAAGCGTCATGGCATCAACGTGGACAAATTCCTGGGCCTGTTGAAGCCCCAATTCGAGTCCAGCGTGACTGGCAGCGTCGAAGACCACGCCATCATCACTTGCGACCACTACTTGGGTTAAGCCAAGGCTTTTGCTTGAGGGCGGGGCCTTGCGGCTGCGTCCTTGCGCTTTCACTTCATCTTATAAGGACAACATCATGGCCATCAATAAAACCTCTGGTCGCCAAGCACCTTTAACCGCCGTAGTGACCATCCAGCACTCTGACGTGACCACCTACGGCAGCGCAGAGCCCGCCATTGACGTGCCGGGCGGTGCCATCGTCACAGGTGGGGACATCACGGTGGTGACCCCTTGGAACAGCACTATCACGGCCACGCTCAAGTTGGGCGACAAGGCTGACGATGACCGCTACACCGCATTGGCTGTTGACCTCAGAACGGCAGGGCGCACCGCGCTGACGCTGACAGGTTACAAGCACGCGGGCATCGAGCCTTTGAAGGCTTTGCTTGCCCAGTCCGGCACGGCTGCAACCAAAGGTGAGGTGCGCATCACCGTGCAGTACATCACCGAAGGCCGCGCGACCGCGTCGCTGGGCTAACCCTTGTTGTGGATGGCGTTGCAAGTAGCGCCTTGAAGGCCCGGCGCTTTGAAGTGACCGGGTCTTTTCTTTGGGAGTGAATCATGAAGACACTTTTCTCACCTTTTGGACGTGCGATCCCTATTGCTTTGACCAGTGGTCATACCTTTGTTGTGACACAACAGCCGGTCCCTGTGCCGGGCATGTTCGTGGCTGAAGCGATGGCCCGAGGCGCGATGCAGGTGGAGGATGAGGCGCAAGCCACAGATGAGGTGCAAGCTGCCGCGCCTACTGATGAAGCATTGGCTCTACAGCGATCCAGCAAGATTAAAGAAGTCCTCAACGGCATGCTCGATGGTGCCAATGAAGCGGACTTCACTGCGGATGGCAAGCCTCAGCTGGCGCGTATGAAAACCTTGACGGGCTTTGCGGTCACACGCGCAGAAGTTGATGCTGCCTGGCTAGAAGTCAGCGGGCCCATGTGAGCGCAGGGAGCACCATCATGCGATTGAAGCAAATGATTGAGATGTTCCGCGCAGAGCTCGGTGATACGCAAAAGACTTATTTGTGGGAGGACAGCGAGCTCGTTCACTACCTCAATCAGGCTGTGCAAGAGGCATGTGAGCGAGCACTGTTGATCGAGGATCGGTACACGCCCAGCGTGTGTCAATTCCAGACAGCCATCGGCACCGACAGCTATGAACTTCATTCGAGCCTTATCAAGATCAAGCGCATGACGGTGGCAGCACGTCTGTTGCGCCCAACCTGCGTAGAGGAACTCGATGATGAATGCCCCGGGTGGGAGCGTCAGACGGGAGTTCCCCATAGCTTCATTTGGGAGGGGACTCAAGGCAGTGGGAGGCCAAGAGTTCGTTTGGTACCAACACCTGCCATGGAGGCCGAGGTGCGCATGACGGTCTACCGTGGTGCGCTAAAGCCATTGGAGGTTGACAGTGATGCGGAGCCTGAGATTCCCGTTTCTTTGCATGATGGGCTCAAGCATTGGGTTTACCGCTGCGCGCTGCTTAAAAACGATGCGGATGCACAAGATGCAGTGCGCGCTGCAGACCACGAAGCTCTTTTCACCAACATCTTTGGTGCCAAGACGGATGCCAATGTGGCCAGGAAACGCCGTGACCGCAATCCTCCGCTCATTCACTGCGCATGGTGATGCGCACTCCCGAGTAGGGTTAGTGAAATTTGACAAGCCCCTGAAGAATCTTCAATGACTTCAGGGGCTTGCTGTTTCCTGCCCTTGGAGCTGAACACCTACATCAAGGAGCCACAATGCCCGCACCTCAGAACATCGCCAAGCAACGCCTGCTTGCATTGGCTGCAGGGACGCCAGCGCGCAGCAGCCAGTCCACTCGAAACCTTCGCGCACATGGAGGCAAAGTCGCAGGTCCAGGCACCTCGACGTCCGACTCTATCGAGGCCAAGCTTTCTGCCGATGAGTTTGTCTTGCCTGCTGACACGACCCGCAAGATCGGGGTTGAGCGCCTGCGCAAACTGGTGGCCGCCACACACCAGCCCACAGGCAAGGCAGCAAAGCCGCACCACTACGCAGATGGCGGGCTGGTTGAGGACGAAGAAAAGCAGGCGTCTGCCGCAGCCAGTACGGCTTCGCCAAGTCGCGCTGACTTGATCGCACAAATTCCACTGGAAGAGGGGCGGGCTGCGCCCAAGGCACAAGACAGTGGCATGCTGGACAGTCTCAAGCAAACCGAAGTTGGGCGGCAGGTTTACAACACGGCAATGGCTCTGCCAGGTGTGGGGGGTGTTGGGCGCACCGTGTCCACTGGTGGTGCCATCAGTTCCGGATTGAATCGCTTGGCGGCCATCGGGAATGCTGCGGGAAATATGGCGACAGGTGATGGCGCGGTGCGCGAAGCGGTGAGCATGGGGGCGGACTTTGCGCGCAATTTCCCCGCTGGGACAGCGCAGGCAGGGACTTTGCCAGACAAAGGCGCCAGCGCGCCTGTCGCTCCATCTGGTGAGCAAGGCCAGCCACAGCCAGATAGCGCGGGCTCTATGCCGCAGTCTGGTAGCTCCATTGCTCCAGGCATTTATCAACATGGTCGCGGGAAGTACAGCGATAGCGCTGCTGGCATGGATTTCAGTCCAGGCTTTACGGGTCAACCCAGTGCCGCCGACCATGAGCGCGCGGGTGCGCTGGCACTCAATGGCAATTCGCAGGCAGGCAATGCTTTTGGCGTGGGTGACTCTCGCTCTCCGGTTGGAATGTCTGTGCAGGATGCGCAAGCAGCGGGGCTGGTTGGTGAACGAGTGGGTTATGACCCAGCTTATGACACAAGGCGCCAGGGGGCAGGTCCAGCCACTGCCCGGCCTGCACAGAGTTGGTCGAACTTCGCCAATGGCTCTATTGCCATGGAAAGCAGCTCCAGCCCTGAGCAAACACCGCAAATGCGCAGCCCGACGCTGGCACACAGTGGCAACGACTGGACAGCGCGCGAGAATTTGCGCCGGCTGAAGATGGATGCCACAAGTTTGGCTCACAGCTCGCATTGGGCAAAAAAAGGATCTGGCAAAGCCGCTGCAGATACCTATAGCAAGGCGTTGCTGGCAGACCATGCAGCCATGACAGATGGACAGTCCCAAGCCAACTTGGAGGCAATGAAGGTTAATGCAGGCTTGCAGCGTGAAGGTATGGCACAAGCAGGTGCAGATCGCCGGGATGCGCGCCGCAGCGCGTGGGAGATGGGGCGCTTGGGCTTGGAGGCGCAAGAGCAAAGCGTGCGTTTGCGCGGCCTTAATCGCTTGGACCAAGCGCAAGAAGCGTTGATGAAGGCGCAAAACCCCGAGCAAGTCTCTAGCGCTCGCGCTCGCTTGCTGGCATTGCACGGCAAGTCTGGCCAAGAGCAAACCAGATGGCGTAGTGGCAACGATCAAAACGGCAACCCATTCCTCTACAACGAGGTGACCGCTGAGACGCGCCCAATGGCCCCGCCTGCTGCCGCTCAAGCTCCAGCGCAGGGGAGCTATCACCGCGGATCTGACGGTAAGCAGTACGAGTTTCGCGACGGCCAGTACGTACCAGTGGGGAGCCGCAAATGAACACAAGCTATCAACCCATACCGTATGACGAGAGCCTATATCCGGTGCAAGGTGGCATTGAGTTCACACCCATTCCCAAAGCCACAGGATTTCAGCGACTCAAGGACATTGGAGCATCGTTTGCCGGTGGAGCCGTTGGTGCCACCAAGGCAATAGCCGATGCAGCTGGCGCTGACAATGCCGTGTCTGCTGGGCTTGGCCGCATGCGGGATGCTACGCAAGGCTGGCTCAGTGCTGAGCGTCAAGCTGAGCAAGAGCGCCGCGCTGCTGTCATCAGTGAGGCAGAGAAGGGAGGCAGCCGGTTGCGTGAGATCGGCGCTCATCTTGGTGGAATTGTTGAAGCCCCAGTCAGTACAGTAGCCCAAGCCGCAGGGTCGGTGGTGCCTATGGTTGCTGCGATGGCTGCAGCACGCAGGGGTATCGCTCCCAAGACATTGGCGACAGGGCTCGGTGCTGTGCAAGGGGCGGGGGCCGTTAAGGGCAGTATTCACGAAGCGGTCAAGGATGGACACTTGAAGGCAGGAGCGAGCGAGGAGGCAGCGACTGCAGCGGCTGACAAAGCCCAGGCTTATGGTGGTGACAACACAGCACAGATTGCGTTAGGCAGCGTTCTTGGTGGCTTGGCTGGCCGCTTCGGTGTGGAAGATATGGTGGCGCGCGGTATGACCGGAGTTGCTGCTGCCGGTGGAGCTTCAGCACTTCGCCGCCTTGGTGCGGGTGCGTTTGGTGAAGGCGTGCCAGAGACCGTTCAAGGTGGTCAAGAGCGTTATGCCTCCAACACCGCCTTGCAAAACGAGGGTTTTGATACGCCAACATGGCAAGGTGTGGCAGGCCAAGCTGTTGCTGAAGGCGTGGCCGGTGGCATGTTGGGTGGCGTGAGCAACGCTTTTGCCCGTGGGCAGCACCGCTCGCAAGAGCCGGAGCCTACTGCTGCTGCAATAGCGCCAGCGCTTGAGCTACAGCGCACAGCTGCTGCGCCGGTCATAGATCCTGATGACAATCCGGAAGTTGGTGTCGATGCTGAGCTCTCTCCCGTGTATCGAGCCGCACCCAATCCAGCTGATGGGCCTTTGTCGCGCAATGTGGCCCAGGAAATGGAGCGTGGCGCTTTGCCCGAGGGACAGGCTGCACCCACGCCGCGCTCCATCCATGAACGCATTCAGGCACTGCCAGAGCAAGAGCGCACACAGGCCATCATCTTGGCCGATGAAATTAACAGCTTAGACAGTCCTGAAGGTGTTCGCCGGTACCGCCGCGCTGAATTGGAGGCATTGCTGCAGTTGCATGAAAAGCCTGCTGGTGCTGACGGCCCAATCTCGCGCAGCTTGACGGCCCATCGACCTAGTACAGCGCTTGCTACCAGCGAGTTGACGGCAGACGATCCTGCTAACTGGCACAAGATCTACCGTCGAAGTCCTGTTGGTGTTCCTTACCAAAACGTAGCAGACCCACTGGCCGATGCCCAGCAGGCCGTGCGCCAAGGTACAAACTACACCGACCCAGAGCGTGTGCAGGCCGTACGTAATGAGCTGGAAGATGCATGGCTTGCACTGAACGTGGACGAATCCACGCAAGCTGTGGAATCTCCACAAGCTGCCGTGCCCATTGATCATGGCGACATCACCCCGGAGATTGATGCCCGTGTTCGTTCTGGCCGGGTTGCCAGCGGTGTGCGCAATGCCTTTGATGCGGGCGCTCCCAACACCTTGCGCGTAATCCAGCATGTCAACCAGGCGCTGCGCACCATTGGTGAGTCTTCGTTGACACAAGATGAAGTTGCCCGCGTGCGCCGCGTAGCCGATGCGCGCACTGCCTTTATGGGGTTGAACTTGCCAGCGGCATTGCCTGCGGATCCTGTGCAGCCAGTCGCTGCCGTGGATGCCATGGCTGACAACAGCAGCATGGAAGCGCTGATCCCTGAGCGCCAAGACAAGGCCACTCGGGCTACGACAGTTGCACAACCAGCAGCGCGAGCAGCATTTGACCAAGCGATCCACAGCGTTTCATCTGCACAGCACGCCCCAGGAGTAACTCAGGCAAGCGTTGAAGGGGAAATGGATGGTGCTGCAGCGACTCTCAAACATGGCGATCAAGTTGACCAACTACCTGTGCTGCAAGGCGCAGCGAGTGCTCAAGTAATCGCGCAACAAGGCATTGAACTCGGACAAACAGAGGATCAACGCAAACAGGACGCGTCTGAGCGCTGGGCGCGCATGGCGGCTGTGGAGCGTCAAACTGCCGCCAAGAGGGCCAATGGTTTGAATGCTGTGGCTAAGGGCAATGTGCACACCAAGCCATGGGCAGACTTGTCCGAGAACGTGCGTGCAGCGTTGCTGGATGCGGTAGTACCGCCATCACCGCAAGAGCGGTCATCAGCGCTGGAACACATACAGCAGCAGACGCTGTTAGACAGTGGTGCTCGTACAGAGGAACCAAACGCTTTGGATCATGGGCTTGCAGAGAATGACTTTGCAGCCACGCCAATTCGTGAAGGCCAGTTACGAAATAAAAAGCCACTCTGGGAGCGCGCCGGGCCCAGCGCACGAACTACCCTGGAGGCAGCCCCCCTTAATCCCGTGGACCAGAGTAGCGCAAACAGTATAGTTCCGCTGGTTGAAGGCAGTAAATCTACCAAGGCTGTTGATACAGCTATGGCTACAGATGCAAGCCCGGGATCAGCTTTGCGCCAAGAGGATGTTTATCCGAATCCAACGGCTGATGAGATCCCCTCCATTCAAGCGGGCTCTGAACACTTCGTTCAGTCTGTGGAGACTCGCGAGATTTTGCGCTCACCAAATCGGGGGAACCAAGTTTCAGCGTCTGTGGAGATGCGCAAGACAGGTCACGGAGCGTTATTCAGCAGCCGCACCACGCCACCGCAATCCAAGCTTTCGCTGGAACGCATCCAGCAGCTGGTGCATACGGCTCTTCGGGACATCCCCGGTTCGCCACCAGTCTACGCCGTAGGCAGCCCCGCTGATATCGGACTTGTCACCGCTGGGGAGGATGTGCATTCTGGCGTCTCCCTCCGGAGTGGAGACATTTACGTGTTTCAGTCCGGAGTAGGGTCTGATCTCGATGTACTTAAGACGGTCTTTCATGAGTTGTTCCATCGTGGGTTAAGAAACATCTTGCCGGTTGAGCAGTATGTGCAATCCATGCTGGATTTGGCAAAGCGTGATGACCGAGTCCAATCATATGCAAATGACTGGAAAAAGCTACCTATCGCAGCACAGCAGCGCGCTGAGCTGGCCAAGATGGGCTTTACCGGCAGCGAGCTGCAAGCCAGTTATGAGGCGCTGGCCATCGAAGAAGGCTTGGCAACGCTGGCCGAAGAGCTAAAAGCCGAAAAACAAGCAGGTACGCGCTCGCTGCGCCTGCGGGGTTTGGCTTCATGGCTGGCCAGTGTGGCAGATAGGCTGGGATTTACCAGCGTGGCCAACGCGATTCGTCGCATGACCTACAGCGAGGCCGAGCGCTTTGTGTTGTCCGCGATTGCGGCTTCTGGTCAACCGGTGACCAGCACAGCCAGCAACCCCGCCGCAGAGCTGAACAAGATGCGCACACCTCTGACGGAGAGTGTGAGCAAGGCCGTGGGGGACACCATCAAGGGGATGACGGTACAAAACGTACGCAAGCAGGCAGGCTTTAAGGTGACCGATTACATGGGCATAGGGTTGCAGTTCTTAGGCCGTCGCCAGTTGACGGAGGTTTACAGCCCAGTGTTACCCCAGCTCAAGCGTTACAGTAATTTGATGGCGCGCATGGATGCTGACAAGAATGAGGCAGGCGCTGCTGCTGATCAGTTGGCCACAGAATGGGGCAAGCTCAAGGACGAAGCCGCTTTGGCTGAGCTGATGCACGACGCAACCTTGGCGCAGATTGACCCGGCCAATGACTATGTGGAAGGCGACAACAAGACCGACTGGAAGGCGCTCAGGGCTCGTTTTGATGCACTGACACCCGAGGCGCGCGATATTTACCAACGTGCCCGTGACGCCTACCGTGGCCACATGCGCCAGGTGCGTCAAGCCATCAAGGAGCGCATCGAGCGCAGCGGTATGACTGGCCAGCGCAAGGCGGACATGATCAAGCAGATGGAAGGTGACTTCTTTGGCCATATCAAGGGGGTGTACTTCCCGCTGGCCCGCTTTGGTCAATACATGGTGGTGGTCAAGAACATAGAAGGCAAGACCGTCAACGTCAGCCGCGCCGAGACGATGGTAGAGGCTGATGCACTGCGCACAACACTGGAGCAGCCTTATCCGGCCAGCAAGGGCTATACCGTGGGCAAGGTGCTCAAATCCAAAGACTTTGTGGCTGACCGTGACACGGTGGGTTCCGGCTTCATCCAAGAGCTGTATGGCTTGCTGGACAAACAGGGCATGGACGCCAAACAGCGTGCCGAGCTGGAGGACTCCATTGGTCAGCTGTATTTGGCTTCCATGCCCGACTTGAGCTGGGCCAAGCATGGCATCCACCGCAAGGGCACGGCAGGCTTTAGCCAGGACGCGCGCCGCGCCTTCGCGCAAAACACCTTCCATGGCGCCCGCTATTTGGCCAAGCTGCGTTACTCGGACCAGCTGCAGGACGAGTTGGCGGACATGGACCAGTACATTTCCCTGCACGACAATGACCCTAAGTACCCTTCGGTGCGCGCCCGCCAGGTGCTGGACGAGATGGTTAAGCGCCATGATGCAGCGATGAATCCGAGCGGGAACTCGCTGTCCACTGCGCTGACCAGCTTTGGTTTCATATTCCATCTGGGCTTGTCACCCGCTTCGGCTATGGTCAATCTGACGCAAACTGCACTGGTGGCTTATCCGGTGATGGGGGCCAAGTGGGGCTTTGCCAAGGCGGGTGAGGCGCTGCTGCGAGCCAGCAAGGAGACCGTGCAGGGCAAGAACGATATTTCTCGCTTCCTCAATACTGAAGAAAAAGCCGCATTTGACGAGGCTGTGCGCGCTGGCGTCATCGATGTGACGATGGCCCACGACTTGGCAGGCATTGCCCAGGGCGAAGACGCTGGCGTGATGTGGAAGATCCGCCCCCTGATGAAGTGGGCCAGCTTCTTGTTCCACCATGCTGAAAAGTTCAACCGCAGCGCGACCTTTATCGCGTCATATCGCTTGGCACGCGATGCAGGCAGTGACCACTACCAAGCGTATGAGGAAGCAGTCAAGGCGACCTATGACGGTCACTTCGACTACAGCAGCAACAACCGACCACGCATCATGCAGGGCAATGTGGCGCGGGTGTTGCTGCTGTTCAAACAGTACAGCCAAAACATGATTTATGCCTTTGCTCGATCTGCGCAGCAGTCCATGCAGGGGCAGACCGCCAAAGAGCGTGCCGAGGCGCGCAAGGTGCTGGCAGGCTTGCTGGTGATGCACGGCATGGCTGCCGGTGCCTTGGGCTTGCCCATGGTGTCTACGCTGCTGGCGGTGGCTTCCATGCTGGCAGGCGATGATGATGAACCGTTTGACGCACAGACCGCGTTGCAAAACATGCTGGCCGATACCTTTGGCCAAAAGCCTGCTGAAGTGCTGGCACATGGTTTGTCACGGCTGACGCCTTGGGACGTATCGGGGCGTGTAGGCTTGGATAACCTGATCTTCCCTGACCTGCAAGAAGGCTTGGAGGGGCAGCGCCTGGCTGAGTCGGCAATGGCTGCCGCTTTAGGGCCGGTGGCCGGTATCGGTACCAACATGCTGCGCGGTGTGCAGAGCATGGCACAGGGTGAGTATCTGCGCGGCCTTGAATCCATGCTGCCCAGCTTCTTGCGCAACCCACTCAAGGCCGTACGTTATGGGGGCGAGGGCGTGAAGGACAAGAGCGGCGTCGTGGTCAAAGACGAAGTGGACTTTGCAGGCCAGCTGGGGCAGTTCATGGGCTTTTCTCCATCAGAGGTGCGCTTGGCTTATGAGGGAAAGGCAGCAATCACTAAGCACGACCGCGCTTTGGTGGCCCGCAGATCCACACTCATGGAGCAATACGCGCTGGCGGCGATGGCAGGGGATGAAGAAGGCAAGGTTGAGGCACGCGAAGCTATTGCGCGCTTCAACGAAAAGAACCCTTCACGCGCCATCAAACCGATGAACTTGGCCCAAAGTGTTCGCATGCGCCAGCGCCGGATTGAGCAGGCGCAGGAGGGCGTTTATTTACCCATGAACCGTCGTGATGCGCTGGGTGTGGGGAGGTTTGCCGACCAGGATGATGGATGAGAATCAGCCGTGTCAAACAAAAGGCCCACCCTCTTATGTTGAGGTGTGGGCCTTTTTACATGCTGAGAACAAAGCGCAAATTGGCGCTATGGCTGGCTATAAAGGTGCACGCTTACAGCAAGAAATGTTCATTTCAAATGCATTCAAAATCGATGGGTGCAATGATGGGTACAAAAGAAAAAGCGCCTGAAAGGCGCTTGTTTCCTAGTGATCTGGCGGAAGGGGCGGGATTCGAACCCGCGGTAGGCTATTAACCTACACACGCTTTCCAGGCGTGCGACTTAAACCGCTCATCCACCCTTCCTGGCAACACAGCATAAGCCATGCTCTGAAATGAAAATCCAAGCTAGATAGCTTGGATTTTTCTTGCTTACAAAGCAGCGCTGCTTTGTAGCACGGGGGCAATTGTAGCTCAGTTTTTGCCTTTAAAAGATATAAAGGCAGATGCGAGCACAAGTTGCGAGCTGTTCAGCAGCTATGTGATTGTGCAGCCAATGGGTGTATTTGGAACGCATACCGCGTTTACGGTGTGAGCAGCGAACGGTACAAGCAGCTTTTCTGTGAGGCTTAACTCAGCAGCAGTGCATCGTCTGCCAGTTTTTCACCACGTACCTTCTCAAACATGTGCAGCAGGTCGGTAACGTCCATGTTGGCCCGTTCCTCTCCAGATACATCAAGCACCACCTGTCCTTGGTGCAGCATGACCGTGCGCTCGCCAACATCCAGGGCCTGGCGCATGGAGTGCGTGACCATCATGGTGGTGAGTTTGCTCTCGCGCACAATGCGGTCGGTCAGCTGCAGCACGAAATCTGCGGTGCGGGGATCCAGTGCAGCCGTGTGTTCATCGAGCAGCAGGATGCGGGAAGGCTGCAAGGCTGCCATCAAAAGGCTCACAGCCTGTCGCTGACCGCCAGAGAGCAGTCCAATGCGATCTGTAAGGCGGTTTTCCAGGCCCAGGCCCAGAGTGGCAAGACGTTCACGGTACAGCGCGCGGTGCTCGTTCTTTACTGCGCGAGACAGGCCGCGTGATGAGCCTCGGCAGTGGGCCAGGGCCATGTTTTCTTCAATGCTCAGGTCCTCACAGGTGCCTGCCATGGGGTCCTGGAAGACACGTGCCACGCGGTGCGCACGATCCCAGACGGGGCGGCGCGTCATGTCTTCACCGGCGATGTGGATGCTGCCCTTGTCCACACTTTGGTCGCCCGAGATTGCATTCAAAAATGTGGATTTCCCGGCACCGTTGGAGCCGATCACGGTGACGAATTGACCGTCGGGGATATCTAGCGACAGACCGCGCAGCGCACGGGTTTCGATGGGGGTGCCTGGGTTGAAGGTGAGTTCGAGGTTTTTGGCGCTCAACATAACTATCTACTTTCTCGAAACACGCATCAGGGCTTGCGGCTGAGCTTGCGTTTGAGTTGGGGTATCACCAACGCGATAGTGACCAGCACGGCGGTGACCAGATTCAGGTCTTGTGCCTTCAGACCGATGAAGTCGCTGTTCAAAGCAGCAGCAATAAAGAATCGGTAGATGATGGCTCCAATCACCACGGCCAGGGTTGCCCAGATGATTTTGCGTGAGGGAAGGATGGATTCACCCACAATGACCGCGGCCAGACCAATCACAATGGTGCCTATGCCCATGGAGATGTCTGATCCTCCCTGTGTTTGCACAAACATGGCACCCGCCAGTCCAACCAAGCCATTGGAGACTGCCATGCCCAGCAGGATCATGCCCCCGGTGTTTACGCCTTGTGCGCGAGCCATACGGGCATTGGAGCCTGTGGCGCGAATAGCCAGGCCTCGCTGCGTGGCAAAAAACCAGTCCAGCAGCAACTTGGCGGCAACCACAATGAACAGCAATAGCAAAGGGCGGAAGACATAGTCATCCATGCTTTCAGGCTGAAGCATGTTGAAAATGGTGGGGTCATTGATGAGCGGCACGTTCGGGCCGCCCATGATGCGCAGATTGACGGAGTACAGCGCAATCATCATCAGGATGGACGCCAGCAAATCCATAATCTTGAGCTTCACATTGAGCCAGCCAGTGACCATGCCTGCCACTGCTCCAGCAGCCGTGGCGGCCAGCGTGGCAATCCATGGGTTGGTGCCCGTAGATATCAAAACAGCGCAGACTGCTCCTCCTAGCGGGAAGCTGCCATCCACCGTGAGGTCAGGAAAGCGCAACAATCGGAAAGAGATATACACACCCAGCGCGACGAGGGCAAAGATCAGGCCAATTTCAATGGCACCGAGCAGCGAAAACAAAGACATGGAACAAAAGTAGTCGGTTGCTGGGATTGAATGAAAAAAGGCAGGGCCAACCCATTGGCGCCTGCCTTCATGCCAAAGCGTGAATTACTTCACCACTTCGGCGGCGCTCTTGAGCAATGCGTCAGACAGCTTGACACCTTGCTTTTCTGCAGCATCAGGATTGACGAAGAGTTCCATTTTGGAGCTGACTTCAGGTTTGATATTGCCTGGTGCTTCGCCCTTCAAGATGCGAGCCACAATACGGCCAGTTTGCTCACCCAGATCGCGGTAGTTAATGCCATAGGCAGCTACAGCGCCACGCTTGACGGAATCAGTGTCAGAAGCAACCAGTGGGATCTTGGCATCCTGGCCCACTTTGACCAGGGCTTCATATGAAGACACCACATTGTTGTCGGTAGAGGTATAAATCACGTCCACTTTGCCCACCAGGCTTCGTGCGGCACTGCTCACGTCGACGGAGCGAGGAGCTGCGGCTTCCACCAGAGTCAGACCCATCGTAGGCAAAAGTTTTTGCAGTTCTTTGACCACCACCACCGAGTTGGCTTCCCCGGGGTTGTAGACCATGCCGATGCGTTTGGCTGTGGGCACGACTTGCTTGACCAGTTCCATTTGCTTGTCCAGCGCCAGCAGGTCAGATACGCCGGTGACGTTGGTCTTGGAAGGTTCCCAGCTGGGAACCAGCTTGGCGACGACGGGGTCAGTCACGGCAGAGAAGACCACTGGCACAGTTTTGGTGGCCGCAACAACAGCCTGGGCCGACGGAGTAGCGATAGCTACGATGGCATCCGGTTTGTCACCTACAAACTTGCGTGCAATCTGTGCAGCGGTGCCAGTGTTGCCCTGGGCGCTTTGATACTGCCATTTCAGATTTTTGCCGGATTCAAAGCCTTCAGCTTTCAGCGCAGCTTGTACACCGTCGCGTACGGCGTCCAGCGCAGGGTGTTCCACGATGGCAGTCACTGCAACGGATTTGTCCGCAGCGTGTGCGCTGGTCATGGAAGCGATAGCCAAAGCGACAGCACCCAAAGGTGCCCAAGACTTGAAATTCATTGCGTGTTCTCCATCGTTGTTATGAAGCCGAAATGGCCTGGATGAATGCAAAGAACGGGCCAACTGCGCCCGTTCTTTGCGTGGATCAAGTCTATAGCAGCGGCTGCGTGCTACTTTCTCCTGATACAGCTAGATGTGACGGATTTCCTACATCACGCATGTTTTTTGCGCTGAGCATCAACTTGGTGCTTTCTGCTTGTTTTGTGTGCACGTTGAAATAAAAAAAGGCTCGCGGAGCGAGCCTTTTTTGCATGAAGCATGCTTCCAGGTGTTTACATGCCGGAGTAAGTGGGGCCTCCACCGCCTTCGGGCGTCACCCACACAATGTTCTGAGTGGGGTCCTTGATGTCGCAAGTCTTGCAGTGCACGCAGTTTTGCGCGTTGATCTGCAGGCGCTGGGCACTGCCGCCTTTTTCTTCGTCAGCCACAAACTCGTAAACGCCAGCAGGACAGTAGCGTTGCTCGGGGCCTGCGAACTTTGCGAGGTTGATGTTGACCGGGACGGAGGCGTCCTTGAGCGTCAGGTGCGCAGGTTGGTCTTCACCATGATTGGTGCCGCTGATGAACACGCTGGAGAGTCGATCAAAGGTCAGCTTCCCATCGGGTTTGGGGTATTCAATCGGCTTGCATTCAGCCGCTGGCTTGAGGTAGGCATGATCTGGCTTGTCGCGGTGCAGCGTCCATGGAATGCTGCCTCGCAGCAAGAATTGCTCAACGCCATTCATGATGGTGGCGGTGGACAGGCCTTTTTTGAACCACGCCTTGAAGTTGCGCGCCTTCCACAGTTCATCGTAGAGCCAGCTGCTTTCAAAAGCTGTTTCGTAAGCCTGCAGCACATCTCCCTGGCGACCAGCCACGATGGCATCGTAGGCGGCTTCAGCTGCCAGCATGCCGGTCTTGATGGCTGCATGGCTGCCCTTGATGCGAGAGGCGTTCAGGAAGCCTGCATCGCAACCCACCAGGGCACCACCAGGGAAGACAAACTTGGGCAGGCTCAGAATACCGCCGGCTGTGATCGCACGCGCGCCGTAAGAGATACGCTTGGCGGGCTTGATGCCTTGCGACTCGTCACCTTCAAGGTAATAGCGAATGTTGGGATGGGTTTTCCAGCGCTGCATTTCCTCGAAAGGCGAGAGGTAGGGGTTGGCATAGTCCAATCCAGTGACAAAGCCCAGCGTGACCAAGTTGTCTTCCAGGTGGTACAGGAAGCCGCCGCCATAAGTCTTGCTGTCCATGGGCCAGCCACCGGTGTGCAGTACCATGCCGGGCTTGTGACGTGCAGGATCAATTTCCCACAGCTCCTTGATGCCCAGGCCGTAAGCCTGTGGGTCTTTGCCGTCGTCCAGCTTGTACTTGGCAATGAGTTGCTTGCCCAGATGACCGCGCGCACCTTCTGCGAAGATGGTGTACTTGCCGTGCAGCTCCATGCCCAGCTGGAATTCACCAGTAGGCTCGCCATCTTTGCCCACACCCATATTGCCGGTGGCAATACCTTTGACGGAGCCATCATCGTTGTAGAGCACTTCGGCTGCGGCAAAGCCCGGGAAAATTTCAACGCCGAGCGCTTCTGCCTGATCGGCCAGCCACTTGGTCACAAAGCCCAGACGCACAATGTAGTTGCCTTCATTGTGGAAGCACTTGGGCAGCAGGAAATTGGGTGTGCGCAGCGAGCCCTTTTCACTGAAGAACACCATGGCGTCTTCGGTGACGGGCTGGTTCAGAGGCGCTCCCTTTTCCTTCCAGTCAGGGATCAGTTCATTCAGGGCAATCGGATCCATGATGGCACCGGACAATGTGTGCGCACCAGGTTCCGAGCCTTTTTCAAGTACAACGACTGATACATCCTGGCCTTTTTCGGCAGAAAGCTGCTTCAGACGGATCGCTGTGGCCAGGCCGCCAGGCCCACCGCCGACGATCACTACGTCATATTCCATGGCCTCTCGTGGGCCGTATTGCGCCAAGATCTCTTCGTTGTTCATCGGGATGTCTCTCTTGGAAATATAAAAAACCTGGAGGGCACGCTCGTGGATCAAAGCGGGCACAAATTGCGGCTGATTCTATGCGTGCTCATTGCTTCCTCCTAAAAAGTTGAGGCGTAGATGGCACGATAGGATGTCCAAAAAGCGTTTTTAGACGCATCCGTGACACTTGGTAGACGCCTTTTGCCTGTCATACCACAACGATAAGGTCTGTCTTTGACAAGATGAGCCTATTGGCGAAATGGCAGGAGCAAAGGCTATGAAACTGGAGATTCCAGAACAGAAAAAACTGGTTTATCGCACCAATTTCTCAGTGAAGTGGGGTGATATGGATGCGATGGGACACGTCAACAACGGCATGTATTTCAAATACATGGAACATAGCCGTGTGGACTGGTTCAGAGAGATCGGCTTTCTATTCCTGCCCAATGGTCAGGCACCTGTGATTGCCAATGCGTTTTGTAACTTCAAACGGCAACTCAAATACCCCGACGAGGTATTGCTCAAATTGTATGTAAGCCATCCAGCGCGTGTAACCTTTGACACCTGGACGACGATGGAACGCGTGAGTGAGCCTGGTGTGGTCTGTGCTGCAGGTGGTGCCACGGTTCTGTGGATTGATACGGTGCGAGAAAAGGCGGTCTCTTTGCCGGAAGCTCTGCGCGAGCTGGTGTCCTAAGCGTGGCAGCGCAATTCATTTCCAGCGAGAAATGACTGTGCTTGCCACGTTTGCCAAACGCCTATGGCTTTGATTTTGGGGTGCGCCCCATCAGGAAGAATTCCGGGTTGGGCTGCATGCCACTGAAGCTAGCCATACGGTTGGACAAACCAAAAAATGCAGTAATGGCAGCTATGTCCCAAATGTCTTCATCGTCAAATCCGTGGCGGTGCAGAACTGCAAAGTCTGCTTCTTCAATGCTGTGGCTGTGCAGGCAAACCTTCATGGCAAAGTCCAGCATGGCGCGCTGGCGCTCTGTAATCTCGGCTTTGCGGTAATTCACTGCTACCTGATCGGCCACCAGAGGGTTCTTTTCGTAGATGCGCAAGATGGCGCCGTGTGCGACCACGCAGTACAGGCACTGGTTGGCGGCGCTGGTTGTGGTCACGATCATCTCGCGTTCCCCCTTGGTCAAACCGCTTTCTTCCTTGAGCATCAGGGCATCGTGGTAAGCAAAGAAGGCACGCCATTCGGCAGGGCGACGTGCAAAGGCCAGAAATACGTTGGGGACGAAACCTGCTTTCTCCTGCACTTGCAAAATGCGCGTGCGAATATCTTCGGGCAGGGTGCTGAGGTCTGGAAATGGGTAGCGTGCTGCTGCCATGATGTTGTCTCCGTTAGGTGTGGTGTACACGGCTGCTGTTCAGCATAGCCAGGAGCCTGCGCCAACAACGTCATGTGCCTGACAATGCTGCTCAGTAAAAACAACGGAATTTCGTGATGGGTGATACAAATCAATTGACAGACTGGGCTGCCTGGAGCCGCGAGGCGGTGGAGACCATGATGGCTCAAAATGCCCAATGGCCCAGGCAGTTCGGTCTGCAAGGCAACCCTGCTTTTCAGTGGGATCTGGACAGTGCCACATTGGTGCTGGAGGCTCCTTTGCACAAGGTTGTTGCCACGGTTTGTCTTGTCGGAACCAGTAGTGAAAAAGAGGGCAGTTTTGTGTGGAGCTGGGCCAATGAAGCAATCCCAAAGCTGCACGGGCAAGCCTTGGAGGTCGTGCACGACTTTGGCAGAGAGAACCAACTGGCGCTGCTGACAACCGCCTGCATTCCCGGGGGTCGCCCGGAAGCGCTGGAGTGTTTGTGCATTGCGGCACGTTTGCAGCGTGCAATCGGAACCTTTATCGACCAGCAAGGTGACGTGAGCCTGTACTTCACCATCTTGCACATGCAAATTGCACTGGATGATGCAATCACCAGCAACTGAGTGGTGCTACCAGCTGTTCGCGCCTGGCACTTTGCTTCGGAGATGCTGAGTGGAGGTCCCTGAGATAGGACTGTAAAGAAAAAACCCTCTTTACATGGGGTAAAGAGGGCTCAATCTGCGTGAGCCGCATGTCCGTACGGCTCTTTGCAGCAGTCGCTTTTTACAGCTTGCCGGCCTTCAGGGCTTCCAGCGCGGCCTTCACGCCAGCGCCATAGGCAGGATCAGCCTTGGTGCAGTGCTCAATGTGCTTGTCAATGATGTGTTGCGACACGCCATTGATATTGCGCGCCGTGTTTTCAAACAGCAGTTGCTGCTTTTCAGGAGTCATCAGACGGAACAGATCGCCAGGCTGGGTGAAGTAATCGTTGTCATCGGCGCGGTAGTCCCAGCGCGATGCGTCGCCGTACAGCTTTTCCACGGGTTCGGCGTACTCAGGCTGCTCTTGCCATGCGCCCTTGGTGTTGGGCTCATAGGCAATGGTGCGGCCGAAATTGCCGTCTACACGCATCGCGCCGTCGCGGTGGTAGTAGTTGGTGGGGCAGCGTGGTGCGTTCACGGGAATCTGATGGTGGTTCACACCCAGACGGTAGCGTGCAGCGTCAGCGTACGAGAACAGGCGCGATTGCAGCATACGGTCTGGCGATGGACCAATGCCAGGAACCAGGTTGGAAGGTGCGAACGAGGCTTGCTCGACATCTGCATAGTAGTTGTCGGGGTTGCGGTTCAGCTCCATCACACCCACTTCGATCAGCGGGAAGTCCTTCTTCGACCAGACTTTGGTCAGATCGAAGGGGTGGAAGCGGTAAGTCTGAGCTTGCTCTTCCGTCATGATCTGAACCTTCAGCGTCCACTTGGGGAAGTCGCCACGGTCAATGGCTTCCAGCAGGTCGCGCTGCGAAGATTCGCGGTCATTGGCCACTACAGCAGCCGCCTCCTGATCGCTCAGGTTTTCAATGCCTTGCTGGCACACCCAGTGGAACTTCACATAGTGGCGTACGCCATCTTTGTTGATCAAGGAGTAGGTGTGCGAGCCAAAGCCGTGCATATGGCGATAGCCCTTGGGGATACCACGGTCACTCATCACGATCGTGATCTGGTGCAGCGCTTCAGGCAGACCGGTCCAGAAGTCCCAGTTGTTTTCAGCCGAGCGCATGTTGGTGTAAGGGTCGCGCTTGACAGCCTTGTTCAGGTCGGGGAACTTCAGTGGGTCACGGAAGAAGAACACAGGGGTGTTATTGCCTACCAGATCCCAGTTACCTTCTTCGGTGTACATCTTCACGGCAAAGCCGCGAATGTCACGCTCTGCGTCTGCAGCACCGCGCTCACCAGCCACGGTTGAGAAGCGCGCGAACAGTTCTGTTTGCTTGCCGATTTCGGAGAAAACCTTAGCACGTGTGTATTTGGTGATGTCACCAGTTACGGTGAATGTACCGAAAGCTCCCGAGCCCTTGGCGTGCATGCGACGCTCTGGAATCACCTCGCGGTGGAAGTGCGCCAGCTTTTCCAAGTGCCACAGGTCTTGCAGCAGCATGGGGCCACGGGGGCCAGCGGTCAAAGAGTCCTGATTGTTAGGTACCGGTGCGCCGGCTGCGGTTGTGAGGCGGTTCATCGCAAGCTTCCTTTTGATGGTGGACAGTCTGAAGAGGCTACACAGCAAGGCTGTCCGTTTGACTTGCTGCGTGTTGAATGAGATCGCTTGCTTGTATTCTTAATCAAAAACTATCGAAATTTAATTCCGATTGATTGATTTTGAGAATGGCGCTGATAAAAGCTTTCAGGACGCATATTTGTCTTGAAACAGAGACATTCTCAGTAGTCTCATGCTATTGCGTATGTCAGATGAGGTCGCTGATCCAGGCCAAAGTTCAAGAAAAGGATGCAAAGACCTGAGCAGTATTCTCATGTCAAAGAGATGAGCTTGTGCACCAAGTCGCCCGTTGTGCTTGCATCATATTTGCGCATCAATCTGGCACGGTAAATCTCCACGGTGCGGTGGCTGATTCCAAGGGTGCGACCAATCTCTTTGGAGGTCTGCCCCTCCAGCAGCTTGGCTGCGACTTCTCGTTCGCGCCCTGTCAAACCGGCTTTGACGGGGCGCTGTTCGCTCATGTCTTCAAAGCTCCAGATTCCTGCGGCATGTGGGTTGTCACGGTCCAGCGCACGGCCACTGACGTGGCACCAGAAGGTTTCGCCTGTAGCACGCTTCATGATGCGATTGTCTGAATAGGAACCTTTGGCATTCAAGATGGGGGCCATGCGCGCTCCCTGGCGCTCATATTCATCTGCCGTGGGGTAGAGCAATTGAAATGACTGGCCTACCATCACCTCGCGTGACATGGCAAACATCTCGCAGACCCGCTGGTTGCAGTCCACCATGATGCGGTTGCGGGAAATCACCAGACCGACAGGCGCTAGGTCAAATGCGAGGCGGTGATCAAGTTCCATGGTGCAACTCTTTAGGAAATACTACGTACGTGGTTAAGTAGTATCTTATGAAGCAGCGATAGCAAACAAGGAGACAACGTGAAAAAACTCTATCCTTCGGCCACGGCCGCGTTGGAAGGCGTGGTGGCGGATGGTCAATTGCTGGCCGTTGGCGGCTTTGGCCTGTGTGGCATTCCTGAAGCGTTGATTGATGCTCTGCGCGACAGTGGTGTCAAAGACCTCACTGTGGTGTCAAACAATGCTGGTGTAGATGGCTTTGGCCTGGGCAAGCTGCTGGAGACGAGGCAGATCAAAAAAATGATTTCTTCCTACGTGGGAGAGAACAAAGAGTTTGAGCGCCAGTATCTGGCGGGAGAGCTTGAGCTGGAGTTCACACCCCAAGGTACCCTGGCAGAAAAGCTGCGCGCTGGTGGCGCAGGCATTCCTGCGTTCTTCACCAAGACGGGTGTGGGCACCATGGTTGCTGAAGGCAAGGAACTGCGTGAGTTTGATGGTGAGACTTACGTGATGGAGCGCTCCATCGTCACTGATGTGTCGCTGGTCAAGGCGCATCGTGCAGACAAAAGCGGCAATCTGCAATTTCGTCTGACAGCACGTAACTTCAACCCTGCAGCTGCGACGGCAGGCAAGGTTTGCATTGTGGAGGTGGAAGAAATCGTCGAAGTGGGTGAGATTGCGCCTGATGATGTTCACCTGCCGGGCATTTATGTGCACCGCATCGTCCACAACCCGAATCCCGAAAAACGCATCGAAAAACGTACCATCACCGAGAAAGCAGGAGCCTGATATGCCTTGGACGCAAGACCAAATGGCCGCGCGTGCGGCACAAGAGCTGGAAGATGGTTTCTATGTCAACCTGGGAATTGGTATCCCTACCTTGGTAGCCAATCACACTGGTGACAAGGAAGTGTGGCTGCAATCGGAAAACGGCATGCTGGGCATTGGCCCGTTTCCCACAGAAGATCAGGTCGATGCTGATCTGATCAACGCGGGCAAGCAGACCGTGACCACGATTGCCGGCTCGTCCATCTTTGGCAGTGATCAGTCGTTTGCCATGATTCGCGGTGGCAAGATCAATTTGTCAATTCTGGGTGCCATGCAGGTCAGTGAAAAGGGAGATCTGGCCAACTGGATGATTCCAGGCAAGATGGTCAAGGGCATGGGGGGAGCCATGGACTTGGTAGCCGGTGTGAAGCGCGTGATTGTGCTGATGGAACACGTGGCCAAGAAAAAAGACGGCTCTACCGATCTCAAAATCCTGCCTGCCTGCACCTTGCCTTTGACAGGTGTAGGTGTGGTGGATCGCATCATTACTGACTTGGGTGTGATGGATGTGACGCCAGAAGGGCTGAAGCTGGTGGAGCTGGCAGATGGCGTGAGCTTTGAAGAGATACAAAGCAAAACGGGGGTTACGCTGCTGCGCTGAGTAGCGTCGTACTTGTCTTACGCAAGCCCACCTGCATAGGTGGGCTTTTTGTTGCACTGAATCCACTAGTATCAAGCCAGTTATAACTCCAGCGCAGAACATGCAGTCAGTGCCAGCAGACATAGAAGAAGTGCAAGGACTCAGCAGTCCATCGTTGATCAACGACCCGAATTTCTTGCAGGCCGTCTCTCAAATGGCTACCAGGCAAGAAGTCGTGGCTGGCTCAGCTATCTATGCCTCCAGTGGTTTGAAATTGCTGGATGCCGGGATACGGATTGATCATCGCTTGTATGAGCGGCTGCGCCTGCATCGCTTGATGGCGCCGATTGATCAGTGTCTGAAAGCCCAGCACCCGGTGGATATTGCCAGCCTGAAAGCGATGGTCATGCTTTTGTCTGAATCCTCGTTGCTGGGGCGTCAGCTGTCATCGCATCTGGGGACGCAGCAACACATGGTGCTGAAGGTGCTGGAGCACATGCCCTGGCCTCAACAGGCCAGCTTCAAAATCACGGTGATGCGCGCGCAGCTGCCGCAGTTGTTTGAACACAGTGTGCTGATGATGATGACCGCCGTCTTCCTGGCGGTGAAGCAGCGCCTTTCTTTGAATGATTGCGCTGAGCTGGCTGCAGCGGCAATGCTGCATGACGTCGGCATGCTCTACATGCCGCCGAGCTGGACCAATGCTTCGCACAAGCTCACTGCGCAAGAGCGCAAGCAATTGGCAGCGCATTCCATAACTGCCATGCTGGTGGTGCGCGAAACAGGGGTGTATTCGCGCCGTGCAGAGGATGCGGTGCTGGAACACCACGAGCGCTTGGACGGTAGCGGTTATCCCCGGCATGTCAAAGCTGCTGCCATTTCTCCATGGGGGCGGATTCTGATGCTGGCGGAAGTCGTGTCCGCTTTCTACAGCAAGTTCACAGACATGCCCGCGCAGCGTCTGTCGCTGATGCTGCGCATGAACCACCGCCGTTTTGATGACGAGCTGCTGAAGCATGTACATGCATTGCTGACGGAAACTGAGGTCTCCACAACAGGGGGTGTTGCGCATACCAGTTCCGAAGTACGTCAGGTGGTGGCCACCTTGGCTGCGGTGATGAAGACTTGGGAGGTAAGCAAGCGACAGTTGCCTGAAGCATGGCAAAGCATGCACGGGGCTGCTGCGGTGTCTTATGTGGATATGCGTATGCAGAGTCTCGAAAAGGCGTTGGCCGAGTCCGGCTCTCACCCCCTCCAGCAAGCTGACTGGCTGAAGATGTTTGAAGAGGAGCCCAGCAGCATGGCAGAGATGGTGTTGATCAACAAAGAAGCTCTGTGGCAAGTGGAGAGCTGCGTTGAGGCCTGTATCCGACAGTGGCCGCAATTGCTCAAACCCCAGAACCCGCTTGAAGTGATTGTGGAAGACTGGCTGGTGAATTGCCGGATTGTTCTGGGCCTCCAGAGTCCTCTTTCTGACGCCGCCCAGACGTGACAGCGTAGTTGATGCTCGCTCCCTTTCTGTGTCACGGTTGAATGCGTGGGGCAATTACTTCTTTTTATGAGCACTAGATGTTGCGAGTCAAGCATTCAAGGATGTTTCATGCTGGATGTGCAAGAAACACCTACACCAGTTGCTCCTTTTTTATGTCACAGCACTGACACAGCCCCCATTTATGCTTGCGTCATCACTTGAAAGACTAATGTACGGCATGGCCGGGACGGCTATGTATTGGTGCTGATTCGCCAAATTGCAAAGGAAGATTGAGAAGATGGAAAACGTCCACCCACAACACATCACCATGGATCGTTTTACGTTTGTGCCCAAAGCACAGCAGGCGGAAGGGGCCGGTTTTGTTTCTCAACTGAGTATCGACAGCGGAGAAGGCGCTGCACGCAGCCAGCGCTTTTTTACCTTTGCTCCAGTTTTCGAAACAGCAGAGAGCGCAGTGGCCTATGCACTGGAGCAAGCCAGTCATTGGATGAAGTACAAAACGCTGGCTTAAGTGCCAGCGTTTGAAGCTCGAGGAAAAAGGCCCTTGCTCGAAAGAGTAGGGGCCTTTTATTTGTGCAATATCTTTGTGGTTAAGCGACGTGTACTTCTGGGGCACCTGCTTGCATATGACCGATGATGGCCGCTTCGTCAAAACCATGGCGGCTGAAAATATCCAGCACTTGCTCTACGGCGTCGGGCGAGCAAGATACTAGCAAGCCACCAGAGGTCTGAGGGTCAGTCAGCAGAGCGCGTTGTGCATCAGTGATATGGGATGCCAGCTTTACCGCTTCACCGTATGAAGTCCAGTTTCGGCCTGAAGCGCCGGTAATGATGCCTTGTTCCGCCATCTCCAGCACATTAGGTAGAAGAGGTAGTCGCTTGGCATCCAGATGGGTGGTGAGCTGGGCACCGCGGGCCAGCTCCAGACTGTGCCCCAACAGGCCAAAACCCGTTACATCAGTCAAGGCATGCACACCGCTGAGCTTTGACAGGTCAGCACCGGGGCGGTTGAGTTTGGTGGTAGCCGCAACCATGGATTGGTAGCCGACATCATCCAGAAGATTCTTCTTCAGCGCGGCTGACAAGATGCCCACGCCCAGAGGTTTACCCAGAATCAGAACGTCACCGGCCTTGGCGTCGGCATTGCGCTTCATGTGCTTGGGGTTGACGATGCCAATGCCGACAAGGCCATAGATGGGCTCAACAGAATCAATGGAGTGCCCGCCAGCCAAAGGAATGCCTGCTTCCTGACAGATTGAGGCACCGCCATCCAAAATGGCCGCGATGGTCTCATGGGGCAGCACATTGATAGGCATGCCCACAATTGCCAATGCCATCAGGGGGGAGCCACCCATGGCATAGATGTCACTGAGCGCATTGGTGGCAGCAATACGCCCGAAATCACGCGGATCATCCACGATCGGCATGAAGAAGTCAGTGGTGGCGACAATCGCCTGTTCGTCATTGATGCGGTAGACCGCTGCGTCATCGGCAGTCTCTGTTCCTACCAGCAAGTCTGGGAAAAACTGTTTGGGCAAAGTGCTTTGACCAATCAATTTGGCCAGCACGCCCGGGGCAATCTTGCAACCACAGCCTCCACCATGCGACAAAGATGTGAGACGGGGAGTGGATACGGTAGTTTCAGGAGCTTGTGTCATGGTGATTTCAGAGGCTGCACGCAGCACAGAAAAGTGATTTGCACACGGAAAGATGAGGCATGCAGAGCACATGCAAACCATCATTGTGCGCCAGTTAAGGGGTGGATAGCAGCTTGCGGTTATGCGCGATATCGGAGCAGGAAACACAGTGTCCTGTGAGGGCTGGAAGGGCTTGTGCGAAACAGTTGGATAGAAGCATTCGATAGGTCCACAAATTTGAATCAGCAAACTCGGTGTGCTGGCTGCTAAGTTAGCAGGGACTAAGCCCGCCCAGACAAGCACATTGAGCACGTGATCGAGTTAGCTCAAAGTCCCGGATGCTCCTGCCAAGCAACTGTAAACGCTTGCCCATCATTCATCTCGGCGGAGAACTATGCAGTGTGCTGTGCAGACATTGCTGGACGGATGCGGTGGCAAGGTACCCCATCAACCGTTGTGAAACTGCGTTCAAAGAATGGTTTATGAATGATGCTTTGAATTTTGAATAATAATGATAATTATTGTTAATTACTAGAGGCAACCAATTTCGTCGTTTGAAGCAATAGCCAGCAACGGAGTTTGGTGAAAAATCAAGGTCATTCATGATTCAGAAAAAATTTGCTCTGCGCCGGTTGGTGAGCCATCCGGTATGCATGTGCATTGCTTTAGCACCTTCTGGTGCTGTACTGGCGCAGTCAGTTTCTCCAGTTCTTCCAGAGGTGCAGGTCGAGGCAAGCTCAGCATCAGACTCTGCGCTCAATGCCACGGAGGGCACAGGCCAATACACATCAAGTGGAACTAGCAAGGTCTCGACTCCTCTGGGATTGAGCATTCGAGAAACACCACAGTCTTTGACTGTCTTCACATCTCAGCAGATGGAAGACCAAAAGATGCAGAACATCACAGACGTTCTGAATCAGGCGACCGGCATCTTTGTAAATCGCTATGAAACTCACAGAGGCCAATTCACGGCACGGGGTTTCGATCTGAACACACTAATGATTGACGGAGTTCCCACTACCTGGGATCAGGCTTGGAGTTCAGGCGAGCTATTTAGCAGTCTTGCCATGTATGACCGAGTGGAAGTCGTTCGAGGTTCCACAGGGTTGACATCAGGAACGGGTGACCCATCTGCTTCAGTCAATCTGGTGCGAAAGCGTGCAATGAGCGATGTGCTGACTGGCAGCGTTGAATTGGATATAGGAAATTGGTCACAAAGGCGCGCGTTATTTGATATCAGCACACCTCTGAACGAGGCCAGGACATTGCGAGCACGCATTGTTGGCGAACACTCTCAGGCAGACAGCTGGGTTGATTTGTTGAGAAATAAGTCGCAGACCATTTTCGCCACAGTCGAGGCTGATCTGACGTCAAGCACAATGTTGCGTGCAGGTTTGAGCCGTCAAAAAACGAGTCCCCAAGGCACGATGTGGGGAGGCTTGCCAGCCTGGTATGACGATGGCTCATCCACAGACTGGAGCCGCTCCAAGACTACGTCTGCAGACTGGACGCGTTGGGACACTTCCTATCAAACCTATTTCGCAGGCCTTGAGCAAAAAATGGGCGAGGGCTGGAAGCTCGATATCAATTACGCCCGAGGGAATCGTGAAGCAGATTCCCGCCTGCTCTATTTGATGGGAAGCCCGAATGCTTCCAGTGGGCTAGGCATGTACGCGTGGCCAGGCTCTTACAAAGTGAACACTGAGCAGGACGATTTCAGTGTCCAAGCTGCAGGACCATTTCAACTCTTTGGGCGCAAGCACGACTTGTCCTTGGGCTATTCGTACTCAAAGCAGAGGTTCAATTCAGACAGCCGAAGCGCACAAGGAGCCATGGCTCCTGACTTCAATGACTGGGATGCATCCTGGCAAGAGCCAGTGTGGGGAAGCCTTTCCTACTATGGCAGCAGTGTGACTGAGCAGCAGTCAGTTTACCTGGCCTCACGTTGGGGCTTGACAGATCAGCTCAGGATTATTTTGGGAGCACGTCTCACCAACTATCGCAAGTCGGGCGATGATATTTTTGCCAGCGTATACAGCATTCGCCATAACAGTGAGTTCACGCCATACGCGGGCGTGGTGTATGACCTGAATGATTCCCTGTCGCTGTATGCCAGCTACACGGACATATTCAAGCCACAAAAAGAGCGCGACATCAATGGTCGTTATCTTGATCCAATATTGGGTAAAAGTATCGAGACGGGCATCAAGGGGGAGTTCTTTGATGGAAAGCTCAATGCATCCGCTGCTGTCTTTCAGATTCGACAGAACAATTTGGCTCAGGCCACAACCGAAACGATTCCGGGCTTGGGCGGTGTACCTGAGACAGCCTATCGCGCAACACAGGGAGCGAAAAGCAAGGGGGCCGAGATTGAGGTGACAGGGCAGTTGAAACCAGGCTGGAATCTCAGTGCTGGCTACACACAGTTTTCTGTGCGCGATGCTGAAGGCAAACAAGTGAACACGATGAATCCACGGAAGATGCTGCGCTTGTTTAGCACCTACCGATTAAATGGTTCGTTAAATGCTCTCACTTTGGGCGCTGGCCTCACATGGCAATCGGCAACTTACACAACTGCTGAGAATCCACTCAAGCAGATGAAGCGCATTAACGAGCCCTCATATGCACTGTTTAACCTGATGGCTCGCTATGAGTTCTCCCCGCAATTGTCAGCGCAGTTGAACATCAACAATGTGTTTGACAAGAGTTACAGAGCATTTTTCAGTGCGACAAGCCAGTACACCTACGGCGCACCTCGCAGCGTGTTGCTGTCTGCCAAATATACGTTCTAACAGCTATGCAGAATCGAACCATCAAGATCTGGGCATGGCTGCACAAGTGGAGCAGTCTTGTATGCACAGTGTTCATGCTTCTGCTGTGTCTCACCGGCTTGCCGTTGATATTCCATCATGAGATAGGGCATTTGCTCGGGACGGAAGTTGAGGCTCCGCAATTGCCCCCAGATACAAAACGTGCCAATGTCGATGAGGTCATTGCCGTAGCCCATGCTCAGCATCCGGAGCGTGTTGTTCAATACATTTCTAACGCAGAAGATGATCCCAATATTTGGTTCGTAACTCTGACACCGACACCTGATCCAACTGATGATTTTCGCTCGGTGGCGGTGGATGCACGCACTGCTGAAATCCTTGCTCAGCCGCGATTTGATCAAGGTTTCATGTGGGTAATGTTGAAACTGCATGTTGATTTATTCGCAGGATTGCCTGGCAAGCTGTTTTTGGGATTCATGGGGCTCTTGCTATTGATCGCAATTGTCAGTGGCGTGGTGCTCTACGCGCCATTCATGCGCAAATTGGAGTTTGGAACGGTTCGCCGGAATCGTCGCGCACATATCAAGTGGCTGGATCTACATAATTTGTTGGGCATCGTGACGCTTGTCTGGCTGTTCGTTGTGGGAGCCACTGGCATGGTCAACACCTGGGCAGATTTGATGATCAAGTACTGGCAGCATGATCAGCTCAGTGCATTGGTTGCCCCTTATCAAGGTCAGCCAGTCACTCCTGTTGAGCAGCGCGCGTCACTACAGTCAGCCATGGATGCAGCCATGAAAGAGCTACCTGATTCGCAGCTGTCTTTTGTTGCCTTCCCGGGTACGGCTTTTTCAAGCCCGCATCACTACGCCTTCTTCATGCACGGGAATGAGCCTCTGACATCCAAGCTGTTACAACCTGTCTTGGTGGATGCCCAAAATGGCCAGATCACTGCAGCCCCCACACTGCCTTGGTACTTAACGGCACTGCTCTTATCCCAACCGCTTCACTTTGGTGACTATGGTGGAAGGGCCATGCAAATTATCTGGGCGCTACTCGATATTGCCAGCATCATCGTTCTAGGCAGCGGTCTATATCTTTGGTGGAACAAGCATCGGCAGTCGAAGAAGGAGTCACTGTCCGTGGCCCAAACCGAGGGAAGTGCTGCATGAGTCGTTCTTCACAAACTTTGTCTCTTTGGATGGCGCCAACCGCACTCGGGGTGCTGACGATTGTGGGCTTGATCTCGGCACTATTTAGCGACGGAGGTTGGGGCGATCACTTGGCCAATGTTTGCCTTGCCATCCCGACCTGTGCTTTCATCTGGTATGGATGGATACGAGGAAGCAATAGAAGCGATTGATGCGAAGTCAGATCACTTCAGAGACGAATATGGGTGATTCGCTTTCTAAATTTATGCGCAATCAGTTTCAGTCAACGGGGCTTGGAGTGGCTTTCCAGCCGTTCGTCCATGTTCTCTCCTACGGCCAAAATGAGTGGGCAGTTGATAGGCGTAAAAGCCAAAAGCTGATGTGCTTATCAATGAAAAAGCCCCTTGCGGGGCTTTTAAGAGTTCCATGGAACCCTGAATCTGGCGGAAAGCAGCTGGAGTCGAACCAACCCGAGAGTGGCTAACACCCTCCACCGGGTTTGAAGCCCGGCCGCACCACCGGGTACGGTTGCCTTCCAAAGGAAAAGTCAATTCTAGGGTAAAAATGCTTTCGCTTGCCGATCACACACATGAATAATCATGTCTGCGAGGGGGAATGATGGCACGCTGAAATCAATTGGGCTGGACATCAGCCTCATGGAGCAAGCGTTTCCAGATCGCCATTTCTTCGATCCAGTTTTTTGCAAACTTTTGAGGCGTATCGTCACTCAAAGGAACGAACCCTGCAGTCAAGACACGTGCATTGACGTCTCGTTGCGTCAGGGCAGAGCGAAAAGCCTGTCCAATTTTTTGCACAATTTCAGGCGGAGTCCCACCGGTTGCCACAACGCCTAGCCAGCCAGATATACGCAGTGCTTCCTGCTTAAAGCCTGCTTCTTCAAAAGTGGGAATATCTTGAAGCGCAGGTACGCGGTGAGCGCCTGTAAATGCCAGCGCACGGAGTTTTCCCGACTCGATGTGCTGTTTCAGGGAAAGCGTGCTGCCCATACCCATTTTCAAAGATCCTCCCACCAGCTCCTGGGTCATGGGGGCCTCACCTTTGTATGCAATATGGGTCATGCCTCCATTCGCCAGTTTGTCCAGTGTTACAAATGCAAGATGCGCATGGGAGCCAATGCCATAGGAACCGTAGCTAAGTCTGCCTTTGTTGGCGCGTATGTACTCAACAAGCTGATTGACTGTGTGAACGGGTAGCTCCGAGTTGACGACCAGAACAATAGGGGCCCAGCAGATCCGTGAGACTGGCGCAAAGTTTGTCTGCGGATCAAATGGCATTTTCTTGAATAGAAACTGCATGGAGAGCATGGTGCTCGTGGTGCCCAGATAGAGGTTGTGACCATCGGGAGTGGCTTTGGCTACAACATCGCCACCAATCAGACCAGCGCCTCCTGGACGGTTCTCAATGATCACTGGTTGCTTCAGTTGTGCGGCAAGACCGTTTCCAGTGACGCGGGCTAACACATCGGTAGCACCACCTGGAGCGAATGGAACCACAATGCGAACAGGCTTGGTGGGGTAGCTGGCGGCAGTATCGGCAAATGCCGAAGGTACTGCTGAGGCAGCGAGCAAACATGCCGCTTGCGTGAGCCACAGACGGCGCTCTGGGTGGTGTGAGTCCGTCAGACAATCGATTGCGCAAGCGACAAAATCACGAGAAAAATCACCCATAGCCCACTCCTGACGTGTCCTGGTTGAATTGAGGGACAGTGTGGCGAGTGGTCGCGGCGACTGATGTCGCAGAGGTTGCAGCTCAGGGGTAATTACGGGGCAGGTTTTTACCTGGTCTGACTGTGCCACTGAGCATCAGGACGCAGCACGTGAGCGTCACGCACACGGCGGGTGTAGCCCATGCGGTCAAAGCATTCAATGATTTGAATGGCGCGCTTGCGCCCCAGGCCGGTGGCATCACGGAACTCGCGGGCCACGACTTCGCCATTGGGCGTGGCGCTGGCCAGCGTTTTGATGATGGTTGCCAGCTCATCCATATTGGAGGCTGTGTAGAACAGGTCTTTGACGACCTGAAACAGCGTGCCCTGGCGAGCAAGCTTGCGCAGCAGCTGGCGCACCACTTCTTCTCCGGTGCCAGTGTCTGCGGCCAAGTCGCGCACCCAGGGAGGATCAAAGCGGCCCGCCTGCAATTTGGGCAGCAGCAACTCGACCAGCGATTGCTCGTTGGGTGTGAATTGGACGCTGTGGCTGGGCAGGTGCAGCCAGGCCCCACTGCTAGACAGTTGCTTGCTGCCCAGGAGCTGATCCATCAGTGCACGCCACAGCTTGTCGTGCTGGCTGTGTACCAGCCCAGGCCATGCCATGCGGCGCAGGCGGGCTGCATTGATGCCTGGTTCGTCAGGGTATTTTTCGTGAAAACGTGCCACTGCCTCCATCACTTGCTGCTGCAACTGCTCCCAGCGTGCTGTGTCAATGAAGAGTGCATCGCCATCAGTTTGGGTAATGCGTTCGGTGCCGGCGAGTTCCACACCTTCCATGGTGCGTCCTGACAGGCGCTGCAGCTGTGACAAGCTGATGCCATGGCCAGCGTGGCTGATCAGGGCAGCAGGGTTGCCGGTGGCAATCAAGCCCTCCAAGGCCTGCAGATACGCGCGGCGCTCTGCGCTACGGCGTTTGCGCGCTGGAGCATAGGGGTCAAGGACCATGCCGCCGGCAATCGTGCGGCTGGCTTGTGCATTGCGCAAGATTAACCGGTCGCCTGGGATGGCAAAAACGGCAGTGTCCAGCACCAGTTGGACTGCGACTTCGGTGCCCGGCTCAATGGCAGAGTCCTGCAGCAAGGCCACATGGGCGGTGCAGCGCTGGGTGCCAATGTGCACATGCACTGCAGTCCACTGCTGCATGGGCGGCGCTTCTGCCAGCAGGTGCAGGCGAATGTCGATACGGTCTGTAGATTGCAGCACGCGTGCGTCGGCGATCCAGTCTCCGCGTTCAATGGCTTCCTTGGCAACCCCGGCCAGGTTGAGTGCACAGCGTTGGCCTGCCACACCGACTTCTGCGGATTGGTTTTGGGCGTGGATGCTGCGTACACGAACTTCCTGGCCACTGCCCGAGTGTTGCAGCACATCGCCGACAGCCACCTTGCCGTTGAAAACAGTGCCGGTGACTACCGTACCCTGGCCGGGCAGGGTGAAAACGCGATCAACAGCGAGGCGGAACAAACCGTCTTGTGGCCTGCTGGGCATCATCTGCGCCTGCACTTCCAGATACTCGCGCAGTTGCTGGACACCTGGGTCTCCGGCCTGGGTGGCCGCAGTCTCAAAGATGGGGCTGTCGTGCAGCGCACTGACCGACAGAATGGCCGCGATCTCCAGTTTGACCTCTTCAACACGCTCCGCTAGCACACGGTCGACTTTGGTGAGAGCCACCGTACCTTTTTTCACACCCAGCAGTTGCAGGATTTCAAGGTGTTCCAGCGTTTGTGGCATTACACCGTCATCGGCGGCCACTACCAGCAGGGCGTGATCAATGCCAACGGCGCCAGCAGCCATGGTGTGAACGAATTTTTCGTGACCTGGCACGTCGATGATGCCCAAGACATCACCGTTAGGCAGTGGGGCATAGGCGTAGCCCAGCTCAATGGAAATGCCGCGTGCCTTTTCTTCTTTGAGGCGGTCGGTTTCGACGCCGGTCAGTGCGCGTACCAGGGTGGTTTTGCCGTGGTCAATATGTCCCGCGGTGCCGATGATCATGCAAACACTTTCTAGTCAGCAAAATAAATGAGTGATAGGGGCCCACTGCATGGCTGTTGCACATTGCAGGTGGTTTAGCGAAGTCAGGTGCTCTTCAGCGCATCCAGCTGCTGCACGAACTGTGCTTGCATGGACGCCTCCAGGCAGCGCAGATCCAGCCACAGTGCATCGTCATGCAAACGGCCGATGACTGCGCGGGGCAGGGCACGCAAGCGCGCTTCCAGCTGATTGAGCTGGCGGCCTGCCTGCTTGCCGCTGGCTGGATACAGTTTGAGTCCAAAACTGGGCAGGTTGTCCACGGGCAGGGCGCCGCTGCCAATCTGGCTGTTCATGGCTGCAGTTTCCACCACCCAGGCATTGCCCAGTGCGGTTTGCAGCAACGGAGCCAGGATTTCTGCCTGGGCTTGCATGTCAGCCTGCGGCCGTGTGAACAGGCGCAGTGTGGTCAAACGCTCGGCCAGTTTTTCCGGGTGCAGATACAGGCGCAATGTGGGCTCCAGGGCTGCCAGCGTGAGCTTGCCCACGCGCAAGGCGCGCTTCATGGGGTTCTTCTTGATTTTGGCGATCAACTCCTTGCGCCCGACAATGATGCCCGCTTGCGGACCACCCAGCAGTTTGTCGCCTGAGAAGGTGACGATGTCGGCACCTGCATCCACGGTCTCACGCACAGTGACCTCATGCGGCAACCCCCAGTTGCGCAGGTCCACCAAGGTGCCGCTACCCAGGTCCACCAGCATGTGCAGGCCGCGTTCGTGAGCCATGGTGGTGACGTCGGCGTCTGAGACGGCTTTGGTAAAACCCACCACTTCGTAGTTGCTGGTGTGCACCTTCATCAGCAAGGCTGTGTGTTCCGTCACAGCTTCTGCGTAGTCTTTGGCATGCGTGCGGTTGGTGGTGCCCACTTCCACCAACTGGCAGCCTGCGCGCTTCATGATGTCGGGGATGCGGAAGGCTCCGCCAATTTCGACCAGCTCGCCACGCGAGACCACTACTTCTTTGCCGGAAGCCAGAGTGGACAGGGCCAGCAGCACGGCGGCTGCATTGTTGTTGACAATGGTGGCGGCCTCTGCGCCCGTCAATTCGCAAATCAGTTGTTCCACCAGATCGTCGCGGTCACCGCGACCACCCGTTTCCAGGTCATATTCCAGATTGGCAGGATTGGTGAGCGCCTCCACCACGGCATCGACCGCTTCCTGGGGCAGCAAGGCGCGTCCCAGGTTGGTGTGCAGAACTGTGCCCGAAAGGTTGAAAACGGATTTCAGGCGCGGTGCAAAGCGCTGTGTCAGGTGCTCGCGTACCGCACTGATCAGGCTGTTTTCTTCGATGTGTGCAGCTTGCAGGCTGCCATCGCGCAGGAGGGGGCGCAGACCATCCAGGACATGCCGCACTGCATCGGTCACGCTGGAGCGACCAAATTCAGCCTGCAAGCCTTGCAAGACGGGGGTTTGAAGCAGTTTGTCTACAGAAGGTAGACGCGGTGCGGCAGTGTTCAAAGTGCTAACTCGCAATCAGAGAGAACAATAAATAAAGGCCGCCGAAGCGGCCTTTCGGCATATGGGCGCAAATGCTTATTCTGCCGCAGGGTCAACCAAACCTGGCTCTTGATCGGGTGCTTGCTCTTCGGCAACCGCCACAAACAGCAAAGGGTTGGCGCTGGATCGTCTGAACTTGGTGTTTTCGCTCATCAGCAAGTCCAGCATCAGGCTGGCCAAATCGTCAGCCAGTGGTTCGGCCAAGGGGTCTTTTTCCTGGTTCACCACCTTGCGATAGGTGCCGCATTCGTCGCAGGTTTCTGCGGTAATGACATCCTTGCTGCCTTCAATGGTTTCGTAGTGAATCCCCTTGGTGGATTCGCAGTGAGAGCACTTCACTCGCACCATGTGCCACTCGGTGCAGCAGGTACCGCAGTGCAGATAGCGGTGACCGTTGGCCTGACCGCCGATGCGCAGCACACTAGCTACGGGCTCGCTGGCACATACGGGGCAGATGCTTGCAGGATCGGTGTAAGGCACATCGGCCACGTTCAGGGCTGCTGCGCGTTTGGCGTAAGTGACTTGCAGCGCAGCCATGATGAAGGGGGCCATGCCGATATGGCGTGCAGCCACTTCTTTTTCCAGAAGGCGCTTGGCGATCTCATCACGTTCTGCATGACTGAGTTCACGCAGCGAAGTAATCAGTGGCTGCAGCGGCTCTGGCAGACCTTCATTGCCCGCAAGGGTATTCAGCATGGCGTCCAAAACCAGGTGCCAGGCAGGGTCTACATGCTCGGCAGCTGGCAGCAAAGGCATGGAGAATTGTTGAGCGCGTTCCATGGTGCTGCTGTCCATGGGCTGCAACTCGACGCCAGCAGCTGCGCTGTGTTGCGCATCAACGATCTTGGCTGCAAATTGCAAATAATCTGCAATGGCGTTGCCATCGGAGAGTTGGCGCAGGCGCGCCGCACGCTCGGCAAACAGGCTGGCGACTTGTGGCAGCAGAATGCGAGGGAAGGAGGTTTTGTCCAGCGCTTCGATTTCGCCTGGTTGAAGAATGCGTTGTTGCATGAAAAGGAATCCCTAAATTGAAACCGCCGGTACGCCCAGCGTTGGGCATACCGGCGGCAGTCAACAAGCGTCTAAGTGACTTCTATTTTTAGACCAAATCCTGAGACTTAGTCTTTTTCGCCAGTCATCTTGCGATACCAGCCGCGGTGGTGTTGCTTGGCCCAAGCACGGGTCACTGTGCCATACAACATGGCGCGGATGGTTCCAGTGGTCCAAATAGCCGCATAGACGTGCATGATGATCAAGCCAATCATCCACACTGCAGCAATGGCGTGCACCACGGAAGCTGCGCGAACCATGTCCACAGGCAGCGTCCACCAGGCACGCCACATCACAAAGCCGGAGACAGTGATCAGCGCCATTCCGATGACCAGACCCCAGAACAACAGCTTTTGACCGCCGTTGTACTTGCCTTGTTCAGGCATGTCGTGGTCGTCACCATCGATCATCTTGTTCACGTTCTTGAGCCACTCGATATCGCGAGGCTCAATCACGTTCAAACGCCAGAAGCGGAACGCCATGATGATAAAGAACACTGCCATCACCACACCGATGTAAGGGTGCAGGATGCGTGTCCAGGGACCACCGCCGAACAGCTGTGTCAGCGGGAAGAACGCTGGATGGAAGAAGGCCAAGCCAGACAGCGCCAGCAAGATGAAGCAAATGCCTACCACCCAGTGGTTGGCGCGCTCCGATGCGTTATAGCGCACGAGGTCGCGTGGATTGCGTTTCATTTGCCGTTCTCCTTCTTCTCGGCTGCAGCATCCTTGCGATCCATTTCATCTTCCAGTTCCTTGGACACTTCGTTCGGGCCCTTGGTGATGTAGTGGAACAAGCTGCCGACAGCGGCTGCACCCAGTGCGGCCATAGCCAAAGGCTTGGCCACGCCCTTCCACAGGGAAACCATGGGACTGATCTTGGGATCGTCTGGCAGGCCCTTGTAGAGGGATGGCTTGTCTGCGTGGTGCAGCACGTACATGACGTGTGTACCACCGACGGCGGCTGGGTCATACAAACCAGCGTTGGCGTAACCACGGTTTTGCAGATCGCCAATGCGACGTTCTGCCTGTTCGTGCATGGCCTCTTTGGTGCCAAACATGATGGCGCCGGTAGGGCAGGTCTTTACGCAAGCGGGTTCGCGGCCCACAGCCACGCGGTCCGAACACAAGGTGCACTTGTACGCCTTGTTGTCCTTCTTGGAGATGCGCGGAATATTGAATGGGCAGCCTGTCACGCAGTAACCGCAGCCCACACACTGGTCCTGCTGGAAGTCCACGATGCCGTTGGCATACTGCACGATCGCGCCTGGCGATGGGCAGGCCTTCAGGCAGCCTGGGTCTTCACAGTGCATACAGCCGTCCTTGCGGATCAGCCATTCCAGATTGCCTGTGGCTTCGTTTTCGTATTCCGCGAAGCGCATGACAGTCCAGGAGTCGGCCGTGAGGTCGGTTGGATTGTCATACACGCCGGCAGCCAATGTGCCGACTTCGTCACGCAGATCGTTCCACTCCATGCATGCTGTCTGGCAAGCCTTGCAGCCAATGCATTTGGAGACGTCGATCAGCTTGGCCACTTCGCCGCCGTGTGCTTCACGCACGCTGGGCGAAGGGGTGGTCGTTGCGGAACGACGTTTGATATCGAGAGACATGGTTGAAGACATCAGCTATTCCTCCTTACGCCTTCTCGACCTTGACCAAGAAGGTCTTGGACTCAGGGGTCATGCTGTTGCCATCACCGATCGAGGCTGTCAGGTTGTTAGCCATATAGCCCTTGCGACCCGTGGTCGAGAAGCCCCAGTGAATGGGAACGCCCACGTGATGAATGGTCTTGCCGTCAATTTGCATAGGCTTGATACGCTTGGTCACCACGGCAGCTGCCTTGATGAAACCACGTGCGGAAGAAACCTTTACCTTCTGACCCGTCTCGATGCCCAGCTCCTTGGCCAGCGCTTCACCAATTTCCACAAACTGCTCAGGCTGAACAATGTTGTTCAGCTGAACGTGCTTGGTCCAATAGTGGAAGTGCTCGGTCAGGCGGTAAGTGGTGCCCACATGTGGGTATTCCTTGGGATCGCCAGCAGTGCCCTTGGTGGATTCCAGAATGCGCGCTGCCGGGTTGATAACCGCCAGCTTGTTCTCTGGGTACATTGGGTTGTAGCCCAATGGGTTATCGAACGCCTCGTAGTGCGTTGGGAATGGGCCTTCGTTCATGCCCTTGCGAGCAAAGAAGCGGGCCACGCCTTCGGGATTCATGATGAATGGGTTGACGACTTCAGGGTCCAGACCCACAGCCACGTCAGGCACGTCTGCTCCGCCCCACTTGGTGCCATCCCACTTGATCAGCACACGGTTGGGGTTGAAAGGCTTGCCCTGACGGTCGCAGGATGCGCGGTTGTACAGCACGCGACGGTTGGCGGGCCAGGCCCATGCCCAGTTCAGCGTATTGCCGATTCCAGTCGGGTCGCTGTTGTCGCGGCGGGCCATTTGGTTGCCCGAAGACGTCCAGCTACCTGCCCAGATCCAGCAACCGCCCAGGGTGGTGCCGTCATCACGCAGTTCGCCAAAGCCACCCAGTTGCTCTCCGGCCTTGCGGATTACATTGCCGTTGGCATCCTTGAGGTCGACCAGTGCACGACCGTTGTATTCCTTGGCGATTTCCTCGGAAGTGGGGTGTGCAGCCTGGGCGTAAGGCCACCAGAGGTTGACGATAGGGTCAGGGAACTTGCCGCCGTCCTTTTCGTACAACTTTTTCATGCGCAGATGCAGGCCGGACATGATGGCGATGTCGGTCTTGGCTTCGCCAGGAGCGTCAGCGGCCTTCCAGTGCCATTGCAACACGCGCGAAGAGCTCACCACTGCACCATCTTCTTCAGCGAAGCAGGTGGTAGGCAGGCGGAACACTTCAGTCTGGATGGATGCTGTGTCCACGTCGTTGAATTCGCCGTGGTTCTTCCAGAACTCGGAGGTTTCAGTGACCAGAGGATCCATCACCACCAGGAACTTCAGCTTGCTCAGACCGTTTCGCACATTGTTGGAGTTGGCCAACGATGCCAATGGGTTGAAGCCTTGGGCAATGTAACCATTGACCTTGCCTTGCACCATCATGTCAGTGATCTGCAGCATGTCGTACTGCTTGTCCAGCTTGGGCAGGTAATCAAATGCCCAGTTGTTTTCAGCAGTGGCAGCAGGACCCCACCAAGCCTTCATCAGGCTGACGTGGAACTTGGGGGTGTTCTGCCAATAGTTCATTTGACCGGGGCGCATCAGCTTGGGTGTGCGCGCGTCAATGTACTTTTGGTAGTCTTGCTCGCTCTCGTTAGGCAGCGACAGGTAACCCGGCAACGATGCGGACAAGATACCCAGGTCAGTCAGACCTTGAATGTTGGAGTGACCACGCAGCGCGTTCATACCACCGCCAGCAACACCGATGTTGCCGCACAGCAGTTGAATCATGGCGCCAGTGCGCAGCATCTGTGCACCCGTGGTGTGCTGTGTCCAGCCCAGGGCGTACATGATGGTGGCAACGCGGCCAGCTTCGGCGGTCGAAGCGAACTGCTTTGCCACGTGCAGGAACTTCTCCTTGGGTGTACCGCAGATGCTTTCCACCTTTTCTGGGGTGTAGCCTGCGTAGTGACGCTTGAGCCACTGGTACACGCAACGGGGGTGCTGCAGTGTGGGGTCCACCTTCACAAAGCCATCCTCACCCAGCTCGTAGTCCCACGACGATTTGTCGTAAGTGCGGGTTTCGGGGTTGTAGCCCGAGAAGATACCTTCGTCGAACGCAAAGTCCTCACGCACGATGAACGAGAAGTCTGTGTAGTTCTTCACGTATTCGTGGTGGATCTTGTCGTTGGTCAACAAGTAATTGATGATGCCGCCAAGGAACACGATGTCCGAGCCCGAACGAATAGGGGCATAGAAATCGGCAACCGATGCGGAACGGTTGAAGCGGGGATCGACCACCATGAAGTGCGCACCATTGTGCTCCTTCGCTTCGGTGACCCATTTGAAGCCACATGGGTGAGCTTCTGCGGCGTTACCACCCATCACGAGAATCACATCAGCATTCTTGATGTCTTCCCAGTGATTGGTCATGGCTCCACGGCCAAACGTCGGGGCAAGACCTGCCACCGTCGGGCCGTGTCAGACACGTGCTTGGTTATCGAGCGCCAGCAGACCCCAGGAACGGGCTACCTTGTGTGTGACGTAACCGGCTTCGTTGCTGGAGGCCGAGGCAGCCAGCATGCCGGTGGTGAGCCAACGGTTAACCGTTTGACCCTTTTCATTCTTCTCAACGAAGTTGGCGTCGCGGTCTTCCTTCAGGAGTTTGGCGATACGGTCCAAAGCTTCGTCCCAAGACATGCGCTTCCACTCATTGGAGCCAGGAGCGCGGTACTCGGGGTACTTGAGGCGGTTGGGGCTGTGCACGAAGTCGAGCAGCGAAGCACCCTTAGGGCACAGTGTGCCGCGGTTGACGGGGTGATCTGGGTCGCCTTCAACGTGCATGACGGACAGCTTGGCGTTGCGCACACCGTCGCTGTACGAATACATCAAAAGACCGCATCCGACCGAGCAGTACGTGCATGTCTGCCGTGTGACGGTGGTAGCGGCCAGCTTGAACTGGCGTACTTCAGCAAGTGCGGCGGTGGGCGAGAAGCCCATCACTGCCAAGCTGGATGCCGCCAGACTCGAGCCAGTCACTTGCATGAACTGGCGTCTGGATAGTTGCACCATGGGGTTACCTTTTTTAAAACTTGACGCTTGTAGGCGGAATTCTAGTTATGTGTCTCATACAAGACCCATTCCCGAGCCAATAACCCGACGTAGTCGGCTGGGGAATGTATGCATATCGTTGCATAGATTGCAATTGCATATAGCAATACAAACCCTTGAATGCTGTAAGACAGAGGCGGTAATACAGGTGTCGGGTCGTGAATGTGCATCACCAGACGATAGCGGTGACAATCCAGCCCTATCTATAAGGAATCTCTGTTAGCCCAGAGGCGTGTCGAGGCTCGACCATCCTTGTTCTGTTGGCCGCACTTTTTGCTGTGGCTGCGTTTGTCGAGCCAGAGCGCCCGCCTAGCACTGTTAGAAATTGAGATGTCCCATCGCCAACCCGTTCGCGTCACTGAAATTAATCAATACAGCACCATCATTGATGCGCGAACTCCTGCTGAATTTGAGTTAGACCATATTCCCGGAGCCATCAACTGCCCTGTGCTGAGTAACGAGGAGCGTGTCACCATTGGCACCATCTATAAACAGGTCAGTCCTTTTGAGGCCAAGCGCCTGGGGGCTGCGATGGTTGCTGCCAACCTTGCCAGACACCTCCAGGAAACGTTTTCGGACAAGCCAGCCAACTGGAAGCCCTTGGTGTATTGCTGGCGAGGAGGGTTGCGCAGTGGCTCCATGGTGACGTGGCTGCGCTTGGTGGGCTGGGATGCCCAACAACTGGCAGGGGGGTACAAAGCGTTCCGCCAGCATGTGGTGTCGCAAATAGATGCCACAGTTCCGCAGTTGAAGCTGCGAGTGCTGTGCGGAGCAACCGGCAGTGCCAAAACGCGTGTCTTGCTGGCACTCAAAGCACAGGGTATGCAAGTCATTGACCTGGAAGGTCTCGCGCGTCACAAGGGGTCGCTGCTGGGCTCCTTGCCAGGGGTTGAGCAGCCTAGTCAAAAGCACTTTGACACCTTGTTGGCCGAGCAATTGCAGACTTTGGATCTCAGTCAACCTGTCTACATTGAAGGCGAAAGTCCCAAGATTGGCAGAGTCTCATTGCCACTTTTGCTGGTGCAGCACATGCGCCAGGCAGAAGTGTTCGAGATCAAGGCGACGCCCGATGCGCGGCTGGAATATCTGCTCAGGGACTATGCCTATCTTGGCGAGCATGTGGACAAGCTCTGCGAGCGCCTGGGCTTTATGAAGGAAATTCAAGGCAATGAAACAATTGCCCGTTGGCAGGCATGGGCACGCGAAGGGAATTTGCCCGCTTTGTTTGAAGAGCTGATGCGCTTGCACTATGACCCCCAGTACGAGCGCTCTCAAACCAAGCATTTTTCGCAATGGCCACAGCGTAGGACTGTTGAGGCCACTGCACTGCACGAGTCTGCGATTGAGACACTGGCCGCAAAACTGGCTATTTAATTTGACGATGGGCTACACCTTGATGATGTTTGTGAAGCTGCAGCCCTTGAATAGACTTTTGTTACGAAGTTGACGCCGACTGTGTTCGGCGTCTTTTCATTATTTCGGAGGGCTCTTGTATATTGCTGCGCCATAGGCATGTGAAATGTGCGCATGCCAATAAATACTGCTGAAATATGAACTGTCCAAACTGCTCTCATGAATTGGCTGAAAGAACAAAGTTTTGTGTCCGATGCGGCTGGGCCAAGGTGGCCGGTGGTGATGAGTCCGGTGGTGCAAAGAGGCAAGAGGTGAAAAGGCTTGGGTTCGTGGCACATCGCGAATCCATAGAACAGTCGAGTAAACGATGGTGGCCCAAAGTTGTTGCACTTTTTGCTCTGCTGGTGATGGTTTTGTGCGTCGCAACTTGGTATGCCATGAAAAGTGCCAACCCCTTCAAGGAGTCTGCACTTTCTCGTTCCGGGGGAGATTCTTCAGCTATCTTGTCGAATGATGCAGGGGTGGCCGAGGATGTGAATCGTGCTATTTCTGCACAGAATCAAGAACCTGAAATGTCTGGCAATCCGGCCACACCAGTAGTGAATGAGGCAGTGCCCGAAGTTTTGCACAACAGCGCTGTACCAGATTCTGAAAATGATGTGACTGAAATTGCTCCGCAGACGCAGAAAAATGGCGAAGTGATCAACCCAAGAATTTCCAATAGCCCTGAAGTGCAGCAAACAGATCGCAGCGCTATCTATTGATTTCAGTGCCTCAAATTGAAATCCTTGTGACAAAGCCATAGGCTAGAAAGGAAACAATGCGTATACGGAGACTGTCTGGAGTGGCGCTTATTGCTGTGCTATTGAGCGGTTGCACGACCACCGGAGGAAGCAGTACCTCCATTCAGTGCAGCCTTGCGCGTATTTTGGGGCAGCAAACCCAAGGCTGTAGCCCGGGTGGCTCGGTATCGTCTCCCACGGCGGAGCGCTGGGCACATGTACAAAAAGTGTTTGACGACGAGATCTCCGCGGCCCGGGCTGCTCAAGCTCAGGCAGTAGCGCAAAGCACCAAATTGCCTGCACCCCACCGCGCAACAGCAGGCGAGCTTACTTTGCTGAACGTGGCCATCAGAGACAGCAAAACCAAAGAGGCTCGCACCATCCGGACACTGGATACCGTGGAGTTGCGTATTCCTCTGGCGGCTAAAGGTAAGGCAGAGCACTTGGCGGCTTTCAACACCTTCATGGACCTGGCCAACACCCTGGCGGATAACCGTGGCACCGCTTCTGTGACTGTCTATCAAAACCCTTCAGATGTGCAAGCGGGGCGCGCTAACCCCGCTGGTGCTGTACTCAAAACCAAAGACGGTAATCCGGTGCATGTGCGCAAGGTCGCGCAAACATCAACTCCGCAGGGACTTGAGCGCTATGTGATCCAGGCGGGAGAAGTACGCGGCGAGCTCTGAGAAAGTTGGCTTCTGACAAGCAGCATCGAGAGCAGGGAGGCGCTTGAGATGTTGCTATCCACAACGACGGGGAGGAACAATAATGATTGATACCAAAGTATCCAGCGGAATCCAATTTGCTGAACTGGCGCGTGCTGCTGAAGGGTTGACGCAGTGGCGCCCCTTGTTGATGGGCTTTTTAAGCATTTTGTTTGCAGTGGGACTGGGGGCAGTCGCAGGTGTGAGCATGTTTTCAGTGGGCGGAGTGGTGGGCGTCTTGCTGGCTGGGCTGATTGGGCTGCTGGCCCTGGTGGTGTTTTTTGCAGGAGGCTCCGCTGTCGGCGTGATGCTCATGGACAAGGCCAGAAACCTGCCCGTGCGCTCTTTTGGGGATGCAGTCATGTTTGGCATGCAGTGCATTTCGAAGTTCCTGCTTTTTGCGTTGTGTCTGGTGGTGGCATGGGCCACTTTTGCACTGCTGGCATCATTTCTGTACTGGCTGTGCAAGATTCCGTATTTAGGGGCTTTGCTGGCTTTTTTTATTCACCCTGCCTTGGTACTTGTCTGCGCTTTTGCGTTCGTTGCGGTAGCTTGCGTGGTGATTCCTCTGTTCTCCCCTGCAGTGTGGTCAGGGTTGAGTTTTAGAGACGCTATTGCCAGCTTGCTGGCTATTGCTCAAAAGCGGCTGGTTCATGTCGTTTTGATGCTGATCGTGCTGTACGTGGTTGTGGGTGTGGTGATGGCCTTGATTTTGACGGGCCTTCTGCCAGCATTGAGCATCATGAGCACGATTGCGGCCTCCGTCATCTCTCCCTTTGGCTCATATGAATATGGCAGTGCTGGCGTGTATATGAACCCAATGGCCATGCTGGGCAACCTCAGCGCAGGCGGTATGTCTGGGATTGCGGCTGGCACCACCGTGTTGTTGGTGGCTGTTGTAGCCTTGTTGATGCAAGTTTGGCTGATGGGCGTGAATCTGCTCTACCTGCAGGCTCAGGATGGTGTGGATGCTTCTCACGCCTCGCAAGGCCTGGGCTCCATGATGGAGGGGTTGAAGCAACGCGCCAAAGAGGCCAAAGACAGTGCGGTTGCTGCTGCAGAGCGTGCAAAACAGGCTGCCGCAGAGCGCACGGCCAACGTCAAGGCAGCGAATAGCTCAAGTCAACCTTCCGAGGTGGAGTCAGCACCGACGACTTCTGAAGCACGAGATTTGCAATGTCCTGCATGCCATCAAGCAGTGCAGGCGACAGATTTATTTTGCGGCGAGTGCGGGCACAAGCTCTCGAACTGATTTCATGCTTTGAAGCGGCTCTCTGGTTTTCGCGCACATCAAACGAGAGCTTGAGCACGAGAAGACTTCAAATGGCATGCAAGTGGTACAAAGGCAGCATTGCAGCTTGTTCAAGGAGTCACGATGAGCGCTACACCATTTCAGATTGAACGAATCGCTGCCCGCAAGGGAAGTTTGGGGGAGGGCATGGAGATAGCTCGCGCACTGCCTACCAAGCAGCGGCGCATGATTGGAGCCTGGTGTTTTCTGGACCACCTTGGGCCGATTGCTTTTTCTGCAGAAGACGGCATGCATGTGGGGGCACATCCGCATACGCGTTTGCAAACATTCACGTGGATGATCGAAGGTGAAATCATGCACCGTGACAGCTTGGGTTCCGAGCAGGTGGTGCGTCCCGGGCAGGTTAATTTGATGACGGCAGGCTACGGTATTTCGCACACTGAAGATTCGCTGCGCCCAGGTGAGCGTTTGCATGCCGCGCAGTTGTGGATTGCCTTACCGGATGCCGTGGCAGACCAGGCTCCGGCATTTGCCCACTATCCGCAAGTGCCGCAGTGGAGTGAACAGGGGTGCTCCTGGTCTTTGGTGGCGGGGCATTACGGTGCCAGGACGGCGCCCACGCAGTTGTTCAGCCCATTGCTGGGCCTGGAGGTGCTAGCCCCCAATGATCTTCCTTCGAAGGTGAAACTGCAGATGGACACAAAGTTTGAATATGGTCTGATCGCGCTAACGGGCGGCTTCACATTGGAGGGCGAGACTTTTGTGCAGGATGAGCTGGCGTATCTGTCCCCAGGTGGGCGGGGGGTGGATGTGCACTTGGACCCAGGTACGAGGTTGCTGGTCATAGGCGGAGAACCTTTTACAGACAAGGTCACCATCTGGTGGAATTTTCTGGGTCAGGATCTGCCATCTATTCGTGCGTATCGCGAGCAGTGGGAAGCGGAAGATGCGCGCTTCGGTAATGTAGTGGGAGGTGAAGCGCGCCGTTTGAAGGCACCGTCATTGCCGTAAGAGGGAGCAGGGTTGTGAAAACATCGGGCAAGGCTGCGCGCAATGCTTTGTGGCGCATGCATACGGGAATGGCCGTATTCTGGATCGTGGCGCTTGGCCTGATGTATGTAGCCATGGACCGCTATTTGCAGCCAGCAGCGTCCATGGTGACAGCCGACGGCAGTCTTCAGTTACAGCGCAACCGGGATGGTCATTTTTATGTGGACGGCAGCGTGAATGGTCATTTTGTTCGCTTCATGGTGGACACCGGCGCTACATCCATTTCCGTGACCGATGAGCTGGCTGAGCAAGCGGGGCTGGAGGGTGGGGAGAAAGTGCAGTTTCGCACGGCCAATGGGACACGCACTGGCCGTTTGGTGCGCGCGCAAAGCATCGAAGTGGGGCCGTTTCAGGCGCGCAATTTGACGGTCGGCACAGGCTATACCGGCAGCAGTGCGCAAGATGCACTGCTGGGTCAGAACTTCTTGCGAAATTTCGATGTTTTGATGCGCAATGACACGCTGGAACTGCATCCAAGGCGGTAAACGGAAAATAACACTTATGTTTGACGCATCTTCATCAGCGAACACGGGGGCGCGTGAGACGCTAGCGTTGAGCTTCGTTGAACGGTGGCGCAGTCGTGTGCGAACTCGTGTGACCGTGCTGTGCTGGATGGCCTTTGTGGCTGCGCTGATTTCAGCATTTGCCCCATGGATGCAGCAAGTGTTGCATGCCACTCCGCAGTTGGCATGGTTGCTAGGGCTTGCTGTGCACTGGCAATGGCTTGTCTTGCTCATTGGAGTCCCCGCGGGCATGCTGGCATGGCTGTTGGGGCGCAAGCTCACGCTTGTGCCGCTAGGGTGTATTGTGGTGGCGTGGTTTTTACAGTTGCCTGCAGCTCCTCTGGAGCGAGTTGGTGATGGTGTGGCAGACGCAAGCTTGCGAGTGGCCAGCCTGAACCTGCATTTGGACAACCAGAATCTTCATCGGCTATGGGCCTGGCTGGCGAGTAAAGAGGCTCCAGACGTCATCGTCTTGCATGAATTCACGCCGTTTCATGCGCAAGCGCTTCATGCCCAGGGCACATGGCTTGACACGCTGTATCCTGAGCGTCGCTTGCACCCGCAAGAGGGGCCTTTTGGGCAGGCGATTCTTGCACGCATACCTATCACCGGCAGCATATGGCAGCCTGACCCGGTGAACACGCCAAAACTGCATGTACGCCTGCATTGGCAGGGCCAAGAGATTGCACTGCAGAGCTTGCATAGCATGCCGCCGATCAGTGCTTCAGCTGCGCAGGATGAGGCACATCGTTTGCATGAAGCTGCTGTTGAAGCGAGTTTGCAACCCTATGGAATTATCGTGGGCGATTTGAATGCCACACCTTGGAGTGCAAGCATGCGCGCCATTGCTCCTTATGTACAGCGTGCTTCGGGCATTGCTCCAACGTGGCCCAATTGGGGTGGTTGGTTTTCCATGCTGCCACTGGATCACATTTTGATAAGCAATGGGTGGGTCGTGCGTGAACGCAGGCGGGGGCCAGATGTCGGCTCAGACCATCGGCCAGTCATCGTTCAGCTTTCCATGGTAGCGGTCCCGTGAGGACTTCATGGCTTGCTGCACCTCTTGTCAACAAGCGTCGTGCAACAAGCACTGGATGCTGTTGTTAGGACGAAGGCGGGAGGTATGCCAGAGCTTGTTGCCAAGCAGGCAGTCCTCCCTGAACCTGGCCTCAGGACTTCATCATGGGTTGAATGATGCTCGAGAAGTCCAGTGCACCGCTGCCTGCGATGCTGTGCTGCGCATAAATGGCGCGTGCCAAACCTCCCAATGGCGTGCTGGCCTTGACGGACACCGCATTCTCTTGAGCCAGGCCCAGGTCCTTGAGCATCAAGTCGGTGCCGAAGCCGCCGGTATAGCCTTTGCTTGCAGGCGCTGCTTCATGCACGCCTGGAAAGGGGTTGTACTTTTCCAGTGCCCAGTTTCCGCCCGAGCTGCGGCGCATGATTTCGGAAAGTACCTTGGGGTCCAGGCCATTCGCTACGCCGAGCGCAATGGCCTCGCTGGTGCCAATCATCAAAATTCCCAGCAGCATGTTGTTGCAGATTTTGGCAGTTTGCCCAGCCCCCACCTTGCCAGCATGAAAGATGTTGGCACCCATTTTCTCCAGAAAGGGTGTGGCACGTTCCAATTGAGATGTGGTGGCGCCTACCATAAAGGTCAAGGTGCCGGCAATGGCGCCTCCGGTACCACCCGAAACAGGGGCATCGATAAAGTCAATACCGGCTGCATCTGCAGCCTTGGCCACTTTTTGGCTGCTGGCGGCAGCAATGGTTGAGCTGTCGATCACAAGGGTGCCGGGCGCAATGCTGGCCAGCAGTCCGGGTGCTCCGTCTTTGCCTAGATACAGAGCTTCCACATGCTGGCTGGCGGGTAGCATGCTGATCACTACTTTGGCGCCTTGCACGGCATCTTGTGCACTCAGTGCCGCAATGCCCCCTTGGGCCACGACCTTGTTGACGGCGTCCTTGGATAGGTCGAAAGCGCGTACCTGATATCCGGCTTTTTGCAAATTGATGGCCATGGGTGCTCCCATATTGCCCAGCCCAATGAATGCGATTGTGCTCATGCTGTGTCTCCTGTGGTTGTGTTGCAAGGCTTTGAAGGTGAAAAGTGCGGTGTGCCAGCCGTAGCAGCGCTGCTGGCAGTTGAGCATGGGGTTACGCGCAGCGGACGTCCGCTCCACGTTCTTGCAGAAGCTTGCGCAAAATGCTGCGATGGCATAGCGTTTCCTCAGCGCAATAGCACCCAATGGAAAATTGAGTGTGGTGCGAGAGGGCCGCCAGCATATCCAGCGTCCTGCTGGCGGGTGGCGAGGCCATTTCTTTGCGGAAAGCTTTGTGAAATTTTTGCCAGTCTTGAGTCTCAGCGCTGTGCTGGGCAGCTTGGCCTGGGGCCATCACCTCCGGGCTGGGCGCAAGCTCGGGGTACCAGACATCGAAATAATTACGGCAGGCAAATTCTGATTTGGGAACGCCTCGGGGCGGCCTGCGTACCGTGCCAATGCGCAGGCCTTCGCTTGGCAGGCGAGGGCTTCCCAGCTGAACAATGTGGATAGACATGGGCTCTCAATCCTCCTCAAACACGCTGGTGCGCGTTTTGCGTTGACGTCGGGGACTGGCCTTGGCCTGCGGGTTGTAGGCCAGGGCCTCCGCAATCCAGTGCTCCCACTGCGCGCGCGTGGCGTAGCCATCAGGGGTTATCCAGAAGTAACCTTTCATGCCACCGCGCGGGTCAAGTTCGCGCACGCCAGCCTGCTCCACAATGGTCATATGTTCACCGGGAGGCAAACGTACCAGCAGTTCATCAGCCTTGACGCCGATACACAGTTTGCCGTCTACAAAAAAGCAGTAGCTGCCAAACAGTGTGCGCTCCTCCACGTCATTGCAGTGGGCCAGTGCATGACGCACTGCATCAATCAGATGCAGTGTTTCATCGGACAGAGGTTGGGAGGGCATGCTGGCAACAAAGTGTTGGTGTAGGGAAGTTTGAGCTGGCGAACGCAGACTTTCGTTGGTAAATGTACTTTTATTTATAGATGTTGGTTTAGCGAATTGCGGACGGTGCATCGCCTTCGAGCATGCGGCGTGCAATGATGACGCGCATGATTTCGTTGGTGCCTTCCAGAATCTGGTGCACGCGTGCGTCACGTAGCAGGCGCTCCAGCGGAAAGTCGCGCAGATAGCCATAGCCGCCATGCATCTGCAATGCTTCGTTGCACACTGTAAATCCGACGTCGGTGGCAAAGCGCTTGGCCATGGCGCAGTAAGTGGATGCATCGCGTGCGCCAGCATCAAGTTTGCTAGCGGCCAGGCGGACCATCTGGCGGGCCGCCACCAGTTCGGTGGCCATATCGGCCAGCTTGAATTGCAGCGCCTGGAAGCTGGCAAGGGTTTTGCCAAACTGCTTGCGTTCCTGCAGATATTGCTGAGCCTGCGTGAGCGCACCTTGGGCCGCACCCACAGAGCAGGTGGCGATGTTGATGCGCCCGCCGTCCAGGCCCTTCATGGCAATCTTGAAGCCTTCTCCTTCGCGGCCCAGCAGGTTCTGTGCGGGAATGTGCACGTTATCGAAGTTGATCACCCGGGTGGGCTGGCTGTTCCAGCCCATTTTTGCTTCTTTTTTCCCGTAGCTGATGCCTTCGGCGTTGGCTGGTACAGCAAAGGCACTGATGCCGGAGGCACCTGAGTCAGCACCGCCGGTTCGCGCCATGAGCACCAGCACATCGGTGCTGCCTGCACCGCTGATAAAGGCTTTGGCACCGTTGATGATGTATTCATTGCCCACGCGTTCGGCGCGGGTCTTCAAAGAGGCTGCATCCGAGCCTGCACCGGGCTCCGTCAAGGCGTAGCTGGCCAGTTTTTGCCCGCTGCACAGCAACTCGCCCCATTCGGTGCGAACGGTGTCAGTGGCCCAGGTGCCCAGCATCCAGGTAGCCATATTGTGAATGGTGATAAAGGCTGTGGTGCTGGGGTCTACGGCGGCCAGTTCCTCAAACACCAAGGTGGCATCAAGGCGCGGCAACGCCAGCCCACCTGCGTTTTCAGGCGCATAGAGGCCACAAAAACCAAGTTCTCCGGCTTTGGCAATGGCTTCGCGAGGGAAGCTGGCTTGCTCATCCCACTGCGCAGCATGGGGGGCCAGCTCATCTTGCGCGAACTGGCGGGCTGTCTCGGCATAAGCGCGTTGGTCTTCGCTGAGTTCAAAGTCCATGGCGTTGTCTCCTTGTTGTTTTCATGAACCGAGTGAGCAACGGATCAAGAATCCGGTGCTCGTTCTTGGTGCAGCCAGTGCATCAGTGCTTGGCGGCGCAGTTCAGTTGCCTGCGTGAGGCAGTCGTGCAGGCGCTGGGGCCAGTCGGCACGGCCTTCATCGCTGGCATGCTGGGCTTTGCAGCGCTGCATGCGTTGGCGGCTCCACGCGGCTTGGTCTTTGCGCAAGGCCGGGCGTTCATGGGCAGACAAGGCACGCATCACGTCGCCGTAGAGGATGTTTTGCGCGGTGTCTGCTTGCTGAAAGCGCTGCACGGCACATGCATTGGAGCTGCTGATGTTGCTGCTCTGTGGATCACAAACAGCACCTGCCTGCGCTTGCGCCTTTGCAGCAATCAATAAACTTGCTGCCAGGGTGGCGCAGCAAATCCAGGGAGAGATACGGTATTTCATGGGTCATATCTTCCCAGAACCCCATGCGCAGTGCCCGGCGTTGCTGGCTGCATCAGCCTTGGCACAGGCGCGTCATTTCAGACTGATGGTGGTGTTCACGCCGTGGCTTGTGGTGCTGTCGTCAAACCAGCGAGCAGTCACCGTCTTGGTCTGGGTATAGAACATGACCACTTGCTTGCCGTAAGGGCCCAAATCGCCCAGCTTGGAAGCGCGGCTGCCTGTGAACGAGAACAGCGGAACGGGCACAGGGATGGGTACATTGATGCCAACCTGACCCACATCGATTTCTTCCTGGAACTTGCGGGCCGCTGCACCGGATTGCGTGAAGATGGCCGTGCCGTTGCCATTGGGGTTGGCATTGATGAAGTCGATGGCCTGATCGATATCGTCGGCAGCCACGATGCACAGCACAGGGCCAAAGATTTCCTGGTCGTAAATGCTCATGCCGGGCTTGACGCCACTAAATATGGTGGGACCGACAAAGTTGCCTTTTTCGTAACCGGCAACCTGGGGTCTGCGGCCATCGAGCTCCAGCACAGCGCCTTCGGCCACACCGCGTTCAATCAGGCCTTCCACGCGCGAAAGTGCTGCGCAAGAAACCAGTGGGCCCACATCGGTACCAGCTTCAGTGCCTGCATTGACCTTGAGTGTCTGCGCCTTGGCAACAAGGTCGGGGATCCATTTTTGCGCTTCTCCCACCAGCACAACTACGGAGAGCGCCATACAGCGTTGGCCTGCGGCGCCGAAGGCTGCGCCTGCCAAAGCGTTGAGCGATTGCTCTTTGTTTGCGTCTGGCAGCACAATGGCATGGTTTTTTGCGCCCATCATGCACTGCACGCGCTTGCCATTGAGGCTGGCCCTGTTGTAGACATGGGTGCCAACTTTGGTGGAGCCCACGAAGCTGATGGCCTTGATGTCTGGGTGATCGCAAATGGCGTTGACAACATCTTCGCCACCATGCACCACGTTGAGCACCCCTGGAGGCACGCCGGCTTCCAGGGCCAGCTCGCACAGGCGCATGGTCACCATCGGATCCTGCTCAGAAGGCTTGAGCACAAAGGTGTTGCCTGTGGCAATGGCCATGGGGAACATCCAGAGTGGAATCATGGCCGGAAAGTTGAAGGGGGTGATGCCCGCACACACCCCCAAGGGCTGGTTCAGCGTATAGGTATCCACGCCGTTGGCCACGTTGTTGGCCAGCTCCCCGAGCTGCAGCGTGCCGATGTTGGCCGCATGTTCAACCACTTCCAGCCCTCGGAAGACATCTCCTTCGGCATCTGGCAGAGTTTTTCCTTGCTCCGCAGTGAGCAGGGCGGCTAGCTCCTTCATGTTCTCACGGATGAGCTGCTGCAACTTGAGGAAGATGCGGGCACGTGTGCCAATGGGGGTTTTCTTCCAGCTTTTGAATGCTTCTTTGGCGTTGCTGACAGCCAGATTGATCTCATCAGGAGTCGCAAATGGCACACGGGCCAGGACTTCCTGGGTCGCTGGGTTGACGACGTTGCGCCACTGCGTGGTTTTTGATTCAACAAACTCACCGTTGATGAGTAGCTTGACAGTGGGTGCAAGCACTTGGTTGTCCGCAGGGGCATTCATGGTTGGTCTCCTTGTGTATAGCTGTATCCAACATCCTAGGTGTGCAAAACTGCTAAGGCAATACGCGTTTACGCACGTTGGCTTTGCAAAAAAGCACAGGCACACTGTTGTGTATGGACTGGGATCACCTACGTTTTTTTGCAGCTCTGGCACAAACTGGCACTTTGGCGGGGGCTGCACGTGCCCTGGAGGTTGAGCACACAACGGTGGCGCGGCGTATCCAGGCGCTGGAGCAGCAGTTGGGTTATCCGTTGTTTGTACGTGAAGTGTCAGGACACAAACTCAATGAAGCCGGACGGCAGCTACTGTCAGTTGCCCAAGCCATGGAGAAAGCGGCTCGTGGCATGGAACATCTGACACAGCAGGTAACGGCAGAGACTGCCGCGGTGGCGGGTTTGGTTCGTGTGGGTGTCACGGAGGGCCTGGGTGGCCAATTGCTGGCAGCGCCTTTGGCGATGCTGTCACAGCAGCACCCCAAGCTGTCTGTGGATTTGTTGGCTTTGCCACGCTTGATGCATTTGTCGCGGCGTGAAGCAGATATTGTGATTTCCCTGGAGCGGCCCAAGCGCGGAACGGTTGTGGTGAGTAAGCTGGCTGACTACCACCTCTATCTGTATGGCGAGCGACAGTATTTGGCGCACAAGCCGTTGGTGCGCGGTAGCGAGGATTTACGGCATCACCATTTCATCGACTATGTGGATGATTTGCTGTTCACCAAGGAGTTGCAGTTGCTGGCGCAATTGCACAAACCATTGCATTACGTTTTTCGCAGTACAAGCATTGCCGCGCAATATGAGGCGGTGCGTGCCGGGGCAGGGCTGGCGGTATTGCCCGCCTTTTTGGCGGATCGCGATCCGCTGTTGCAGCGGGTGTTGCCAGAGACGGCCAAATTTGAGCGTACCTTTTGGATGTCGATGCCCGAAGAAGCCAAAGGCTTGCTACGGATTCAGACAGTTTGGCGCCTCATCAAGCAGATTGTGGCCGAGCACCAAGCTGCGCTCAGGCCAATTTAACCAAGGATTAGAGCGTTTATTTTGTCTTTATGTTGGATTTTTGGGCTCGTTTGCGCGGTTATGCTAGGGGGCAGGTAATCTTTGTTAGCAGTTGCTTGTCGGATAAACGGCAATTTTTGAACTTTTCTGCCTCCCCTATGAAATTCCGCTACAAGCTTCAACAGCAGTTGCAAATCTGGTGGCCGGCAGTAGCTGTCTTTGCAGTTGGAAGTACTCTGAGCCTGGGCCTGTGGCATGCCCTGGAGCAGCGTCAGGTGCAGACGGTGCAGGAGCGCCTGGAGCAGCAAGCCAAACTGTTTGCAATAGCGCTGGAGCAGCGGCTGTTTGTCTACTCGGACTACGTGCAGGGCTTACGTCCCTTGCTGGAGGCGACTCCGGCTGCTGCAGATAAGGTGTTCAAATCTCTCGGCCTGATGCAAGAGCGTGGCACGCGCTATGCAGGAATGGAGGCGTTGATGCTGATGCGGCGAATGGACGCACAGGAGTATGCGGCTTACCGTGCCAAATTGCTCAACGAGGTTCCAAGTGCGTTGCGTGTGGATGAAAGCGCAATGCCAGTTGTTCCTTTGAAACAATCCAGCTATTACATAGTGGATGAGGTCTGGCCATTTGCTGCGAGACAAGTGCTCAAGGGGCTGGATGCACAGCAGCAGCCGCAACTTCAGGCCCAGATTGAGCAATTTCAAGTGAATACGCAGGCTCAAGCGCTGATGAGTGAGCCGCATGCGCTGGATGGAATCGGGGGTGCAGGGGTATTGATCGGTGTTCCATTAAGAGGTGGTGAAGCAGAGCATCACTTGCTGGACGGTGTGCTTAGTATCAGTGTGCGGGTTGATTCACTGATTGAGCTGCTGCGCTCACGTGGCATGTTGCCGCATACCTTGCTGTCAATTCAGGATCAATCCAGTGATCCTGCTTCCCGCAGCCTGACTGTTTATGAATCACAGGGCTGGTCTGCAGAGCCGCAGTCTCTGGCATACGCTCAAAGGCAGATGTCCTTCATGGGGCGACAGTGGACTCTGGATTTCATGGCCAGTCATTCCATGCTGTCTCAGATAGAGCGCTCATTTCCAGCCACTATCGGAGCAAGCACGCTGGCGGCAACCATGCTACTGGCTGCTGTGGTGCTGCTGTTGTCACTGCAACGGCAGCGCGCACAAACCCGCTCCAAAGCGAAACATAATTTGCTGCGCGAGCGCACCGACAGACTCAAGGCGTTGTTCAACCAGTCTGCAATTGGTGTCGCCGAAATTGAGGCAAAAAACAGTCGCTACATCAGTGCCAACACGCGCTTCTCAGACATTGTCGGCTTCAACTGGGAAGCGTTGGAGAGTATGGATATCTATGACGTGATTCATCCTGATGACCGTCAGGATTGTCTGCTGCTGGAGCGCCAGCTGTCCGAAGGGCGATCGCAACACTTTACGACCACCACCCGTATGGTGCGAAAGGATGGCAGCACCATTTGGGTCGAATTGTGGGTTTCTCCCCTGCGGAATGCGGATGGCAAGCCCCTTGGGCGACATATCGCATTGCTGCTGGATGTGACCGAGCATCGCTTGATGCAGGTGCAATTGCAGGCGCGCGAAGCTTATTCCAGTGAAATGCTGCGTTACATGCCGGTGGGGCTGGTGGTGGTCGGGCCGGTGGGTGATATCGAGTTCGTGAACCACCAGTTTGAAGCCATGACAGGCTGGGCACTCAGCGATCTGTCTGATGAGTCAAGCATGTGGCGTCATCTGTGCGTGGACATGCAGCAACATACTGCCTTGCTTCAGCGATTGAATGCTGGGCGTTGCGAGGTCGTGCCCAACGGTGTGAACATGCCCGCGATGGAATACCTGCTGCGTCGCAAGGATGGTCAAGAGTTGAGTATGGAGGTGTCTGGGCGGTTTTTGGGCGGCCGCATCCTGCTGAGCTTTGTGGATGTAAGCCAGCGCAAGGCAGCAGAGGCCGAAATCCGTTGGCTCGGTTATTACGACATGCTCACCCAACTGCCCAATCGGCGTTTGCTGCTTGACCGGCTCAGTGAAGCTCTGGTGCGCAGCCAGCTCGGCAATGGCAACAAGGGGGCTTTGCTGCTGCTTGATATTGACAACTTCAAGTCACTCAATGAAACACTGGGCCACGATCATGGCGATGCCTTGCTGCGTTTGGTTGCAACACGCCTGAGCAGTTGCATTGCCGGGAGGCATACCCTGGCCCGCCAGGGGGGCGACGAGTTTGCCGTGGTGCTCGAAGACTTGCCTGTGGATCCGCTGGAGGCAGGGCGCTGTACCGAGCAGGTGGGCTGTGCGATCTTGCAAGCCTTGCGCACTCCCTTCTATTTGAGTGGGCAGGACTTTCACGTCACCGTCAGCATGGGGGCTGTGGTGCTGGGCAGTGCAAGTGACACGGTGGAAGAGCTGCTCAAACGCGCAGATCTGGCGCTTTATCAGGCCAAGTCTGCAGGGCGTGACACTCTTCAGTTCTTTGATCCCAGCATGCAAAAAGCGGTCAGCGCACGCGTGGAAATGGAAAAAGATCTGCGTCTGGCTTTGGAGCGTCATGAGTTTGACCTGTTTTTTCAGCCACAGGTGCAAAGCGACAAAGTGGTGGGTGCAGAGGCATTGCTGCGCTGGCACCACCCCGTCAAGGGTTTTATTACTCCGTCCGTGTTTGTCCCTGCTGCAGAAGACTCGGGCTTGATTTTGCCTTTGGGAGAATGGGTGCTCTATGCAGCTTGTCGTCAGCTGGCGCATTGGGCACAGGATCCTTTGCTGTCCACGCTGACCATGTCGGTCAATGTAAGTCCACGCCAGTTTTACCAACCCGGCTTTGTGGAGCAGGTGCGGCAAGCGCTGGAAGTGACCGGTGCCAAGGCCAGTCTGTTGGAGCTGGAGTTGACAGAGGGAATGCTGCTGACGGATGTGGAGGACACCATTCGAAAAATGGTGCAGCTCAAGACAATGGGTGTGATCTTCTCGCTCGATGATTTTGGTACGGGCTACTCATCCCTGAGCTATCTCAAACGTTTGCCGCTGGACAAGCTCAAGATCGATCAGAGTTTTGTGCGTGAAGTTGACACCAGTTTGAACGATGCCGCTATTGCGTGTTCCATCATTGCGCTGGGCACCAGCTTGGGGTTGCAGGTGATTGCGGAGGGTGTCGAGACCGAGGAGCAGCGGTGCTTTCTCGCCGCCAATGGTTGTAGCTATTGGCAAGGATTTTTATTCAGTCGTCCGCAGCCCGTTGACAAATTCGAGGTCTGGGTCCGTGAATATGGAGGCTCCCGCACCGTTAAGACGCAAGCTGATGTGGTATCTGAACTTCATGGTGCTTCCGCAGTGGCAAATCAGTCTGCTTAACGCTAGATTGGGAGCTTGGATGTCAAGAAAGTAGATGGCATATCCCTTTTTGTTACAAAGTTCGTGAAATGCGCTCGCAGGTAGTTGTAACGGCGCGCGTTATCATCGCAGGTCATTCTCATTGCTTTGTTTGCTTCAGCGTCTGATCTTCCGTGCGCCTTAACTCCATCAAGCTTTCTGGCTTCAAGTCTTTTGCTGAACCTACCAACTTTCTGCTGCCAGGGCAGCTGGTAGGTGTGGTGGGCCCCAATGGTTGCGGCAAGTCCAACATCATGGATGCAGTGCGTTGGGTGCTGGGTGAAAGCAAGGCCAGCGAGTTGCGCGGCGAGAGCATGCAGGACGTGATCTTCAACGGCACAACGCACCGCAAGCCAGCCAGTCGATCCAGCGTGGAATTGGTGTTTGACAACAGCGATCACCGCGCCGGAGGGCAATGGGGGCAGTTCACGGAAATTGCTGTCAAACGCGTGCTGACACGTGATGGCAACAGCTCCTACTTCATCAATAACCAGCCTGTGCGTCGGCGTGACGTGCAGGATGTGTTCCTCGGCACGGGCTTGGGGCCACGCGCCTACGCCATCATTGGTCAGGGCACCATCAGCCGCATCATCGAGTCGCGTCCCGAAGAGTTGCGCCTGTTTCTGGAAGAGGCTGCAGGGGTTTCCAAGTACAAAGAACGCCGCCGCGAAACGGAAAATCGTCTGGGAGACACCCGCGAGAACCTCACGCGCGTCGAAGATATTTTGCGCGAGCTCAATGCCAACCTTGACAAGCTCGAGAAGCAGGCTGAGGTGGCTGCGCAGTACAACGCCCTGCAAAGCAGTGTCATGCTCAAGCAACACCAGCTGTGGTTTTTGAAGAAGCAGGACGCTGAAGGCGATTTGGCCAAGATTCGCCAAGAAGGCTTGCAAGCCGTCAACGACCTGGAAAGCCGCATGGCGGAGATTCGTCATATTGAGGCGGATCTTGAAGCTGTACGCCAAGCGCATTACGAAGCCGGTGACAAGGTTAACCAGGCACAAGGCCGTCTCTACGAAGCTACGGCTGAAGTTGGCAAGCTGGAAGCAGAAATCCGCTACGTGGTGGAAGGCCGTCAGCGCGTCGAACAGCGCATGCAGCAACTGGCCGAGCAAATAACCCAGTGGGCGCAGCGCAAGGAAGACGCGCAGCTGGAGCTGGAAAGTCTGGCGGCCAATGGCATGGATGCGGAAGAGCTGGCGGAGATGCTGGCCGCGCAGCTGGAAGAACAAAGCCTGCGTTTGCCGGATCTGGAAGATGCATTGCGGGCCACTCAGAACAAGGCCAACGAACAGCGCCAGCAGGTGGTGCAGGTGCAGCAACAAATTCAGGTTCTGGCTGCAGAGCAGCGCAGCATCAACGAGCAAAATCGTCAGCACGAAAGCCGTCTGGAACGCTTGCGCAATGATCGCAATGCCTTGACCACGCCGGATGAAGCACGCCTGCAGCAAATCACGGCGCAATACGAAGACGCCGCTGAAATGGCCGAAATGGCTGAAGCAGCCTTGGCTGAACTGCAAGACAGCGTGCCGCAGCTCGATGACGAGCGCCGTACCCGTCAGCAATCCTTGAATGCAGAGACTGCAAGGCAGGCCGAGCTGGCCGCGCGTATGGAAGCGCTTAAAGCGCTGCAAGAAAAGGTCAAGACCGATGGCAAGCTGCAGCCGTGGTTGGCACAGCATGGGCTGGAAAGCCTGCAGGGTTTATGGACCAGGATTGCCGTGGAAGCTGGCTGGGAAAACGCTTTGGAAGCAGCCTTGCGCGAACGCATGGGTGCGCTGGAGATCAGTCGTCTGGACATGGTGCGGGGCTTTTTGGGCGCAGGAGCCAAGGATGCGCCGCCTGCACGCCTGGCTTTCTATTCCAAGCCCGATGCGGCCATCCAATTGCGGAGCAATGGACTGCCTTTGATCGCTGATTTGCTACGCGTGTCAGATATTGGTTTGAAAGCCTTGCTGAGCGAATGGCTGGCAGGCTGCTACACCGCACAAACACTGGATGAGGCGCTGAATCACCGCAGCCAGCTCCAGGCAGGGGACACTATCTATGTTCCTACAGGCCATGCAGTGACAGCGCACAGCGTGAGCTTTTATGCGCAAGACTCCGAGCAGTCAGGATTGCTTGCACGCGCCCAGGAAATTGAACATCTGGAAAAAGAGTTGCGCGCCCAGGCGATGATCAGCGAAGATGCGCGCACAGCCTTGGTCAAGGCTGAAGCTGCGTATGCAGATGCTTCACAGCGTCTGGTGACCGCACGCCGTGAAGCTACAGAAGCCAAACAGTCTGCGCATGAGCTGCAGGTGGACATGTTGCGCCTGACACAGCAAGCCGAGCAAGCGCGTGCACGAACTGCACAAATTGAGGCCGATGTGGCTGAAGTACAGACAGTGCTGGACGATTTGCAAGAGCGTGCGGTGGCTGCGGAAGCGCGTTTTGAGGAGCTGGATATGCAGTTGGCCGACAGCCAGGAGCTGCACGCCCAGCTGGATGAAAAGGTGATAGAGGCCGAGCGCAGGTTGGCTGAAAGCCGTGAGCAGCTGCGTACCCTGGAGCGGCGAGCCCAGGAGGCTACCTTCAGTCAGCGCAGCATGCAGGCACGGCAGGCCGAGCTGCAGCGGACGCTGGAAACCGCAGAGCAGCAAACCAAGGCCTTGCTGGAAGAGCGCGACCGTGCGCAGGCCGAGCAGGGGCGTTTGAACGATGCTGCTGCCCAGGGTGGCTTGCAAGATGCGTTGGCGCTGAAAATGGAGCGCGAGCAGGCCGTGGCGGCAGCACGCAGTGAATACGAAGATCTGACCAACAAGCTGCGTGCCAGCGATGATCGCCGTGTGCAGATTGAGCGCGCGCTGGACCCCATGCGCGCTCGCATCACAGAGTTCCAGCTCAAGGAACAGGCGGCCTCGTTGGGTAGCGCCCAATACGAGCAGCAGTTGACCGAAGCGGGCGCAGATCTGGCTGCAGTGGCCCAATCCATTCTCGAAGGCAACGTGAAACTGCATGGTTTGCAAAGCGAGATTGATCGCTTGCACCGCGAGATTGCAGCGCTGGGTGCGGTGAATCTTGCCGCACTGGAAGAGCTGCAACTGGCCAAGGAGCGCAAGACCTTCCTGGATGCCCAGATGGCAGATTTGACCGAGGCAATGAGCACGCTGGAAAACGCGATCAAGAAAATCGACAACGAAACGCGTGAACTGCTCTCAGGCACATTCAATACTGTCAACGAGCATTTTGGGCGCATGTTCCCCGAGCTTTTTGGCGGTGGACAGGCCAAGCTCATCATCACTGGCGATGAAATTTTGGATTCCGGCGTACAGGTGATGGCGCAACCTCCTGGTAAAAAGAACCAGACGATTCATTTGCTCTCGGGTGGTGAAAAAGCACTGACGGCCATCGCCCTGGTGTTTGCCATCTTCCAACTCAATCCAGCGCCTTTCTGTCTGCTTGATGAGGTGGATGCCCCCTTGGACGACGCCAATACCGAGCGCTATGCCAAACTTGTGGCCAGCATGAGTAAGGGAACCCAGTTCCTGTTCATCAGCCACAACAAAATTGCCATGGAAATGGCACAACAATTAATTGGTGTGACGATGCAGGAGCAAGGTGTTTCTCGCATCGTGGCCGTGGACATGGAATCTGCCCTGTCTATGGCGCACACTTAAGTATGGATAACGGAACCGAGCAACTCCATGAGTACCCTTCAAATCAGTCTGGCCGTGGTGGGTGTGATCCTGCTGGGTCTGATCGTGGCCTACAACACTTGGACGCATCGCCGCAATGCTCCAAAGCGGGCAGATGCGGATACGCGTTTTGCAGAGAACCATTCGCGCTTTGACCCTGCACTGGATGGTGTTGATGTCACCAATATGCCTGTGCATGCCAATACTGCTTTGGTTGATCCGCTGCTGGATGCAGCACCTGCGCAAGACCATGAGCAACACGGCGTTGCGGCTGATGATGTGCTCAATACTGCACCTGCAGCACAAGTGCAGCCTGTGGGTGAAGATGGGGTGGCTGCGGTGGAGCCTGTCGTGCGTACTGCTCAGCAAAACGCTGACCGCAAACTCGCGCTGGACGGATTGATTGATGCAATTGCACCGATCCGCGTTGAAGGCCAGATTACGGGCGATGCAGCGTTGGCGGTGCTGCCAACCACACGTCGTGCGGGCAGCAAGCCATTCCGTATTGAAGGTTTGAATGCAGCCTCGGGCGAGTGGGAGACTGTGCGTGCAGGCCAGCGTTACTCGGCATTTCAGGCTGGTGTGCAACTGGCGAATCGCCTCGGTGCACTGAATGAAATCGAATTCTCTGAGTTCGCGGCCAAGGTGCAGTCCTTTGGAGATGCGCTCAACGCTGCAGTGGACCTGCCCGATATGTTGCACGAGGTGGGGCGAGCCCGGGAGCTGGATCAGTTTGCCAGTGAACACGACGCCCAGTTGAGCTTTGTGTTGCGCCCACGCCGCGCAGCATGGAGCCCTGGCTATATCGAACAACATGCGATGGGTGCAGGCTTTGTGCCAGCGCCCATGCCAGGGCGCATGCAATTGCCTTCCAACGTGGCAGGTCATGCGCCTTTGCTGACCCTGGTCTACGACGGTCAGGCAGCGCAGGCAGACAACCTGGATCAGACAGCCGTGCACGAAGTGTGGCTGACCCTGGATGTGCCACAAGTGCCTCGTGAAGAAGAGCCCTTCACGCGTTTGCGTGAAGTGGTGCAGGTGCTGTGTGAAGGCATGGATGGCGCTTTGTGCGATCAAAACGGCTACCAGCTGCTGCCGCAGGTGCTTGATCCCATTGCTGCCGATTTGGAAAAGCTCTACGACAAGCTCGACAGCCGTGAGCTGTCGGCTGGCTCCGTGCTGGCGCGTCGCCTGTTCAACTGATTGCTTGTTGAATACGCATGAGCGAGAATTTGGACCTTTTTGGCGATGCTTCGCCTATACCGCCTGCTGCTGTGCCGCAGGCGGTTGTGCGCAAGGTGGAAGCTTTGCGTGCTCAGTTGCAGCAGTGGGCGCATGAGTACTATGTGCTCGATACGCCCACGGTGCCCGATGGTGAGTACGACAAGGTCTTTCAGCAGTTGCAGGCACTGGAAGGTGCATACCCGACACTGATCACTCCTGATTCTCCGACTCAGCGTGTGATTGGGGCAGTGCTTGATGGCTTGACGCCCGTGCGCCACGCGGTGCCCATGCTGTCGATTCGCACAGAAACCGACAATGAGGCCTCTGGAGCAGAAGCATTTGATGCACGTATCCGTCGTGAGCTTGAGCTCAATGATGGCGCTCCTGCCGTTGAGTATGTGGCTGAGCCCAAGTTTGATGGCTTGGCCATGAACCTGCGTTATGAGCACGGCATGCTGGTGCACGCGGTCACGCGCGGTGATGGTGAAGTGGGGGAGGATGTCACCCACAATATCCGCACAATTCGACAGATTCCTCTGGTGCTCAAGGCTGACAATGTGCCTGCAGTATTGGAAGTGCGTGGCGAGGTGTATATGCGCCGTGCCGACTTCCTCAAGCTCAATGAGCGACAGGAGACTGTCGGAGGCAAGCTGTTTGCCAACCCGCGCAATGCGGCTGCCGGGTCGGTGCGCCAGCTGGATTCACATATTGCCATGCAGCGGCCACTGTCATTCTTTGCGTATGGGGTGGGAGAGGTCACGCCGCCAGAGCAGGGGGGGCCAGTTTTTATTACACATTACGCGATGCTGCAACAGCTAAAAGCATGGGGATTCCCTGTGGCCGAGCAAGTGCGCATTGCCTATGGCGCTGCAGAACTGGTGGAATTTCATGCGCAATTGGGTGCCGAGCGTGCCACGCTGCCATATGAGATTGATGGCGTGGTCTACAAAGTCAACAGCCTGGCCTTGCAGCGCCAGCTTGGTTTTGTCACACGTGAGCCACGCTGGGCTGTTGCGCATAAATATCCCGCCGAAGAAATGGCTACCTTGATGGAAGGGATTGATATTCAGGTGGGCCGTACTGGCAAGCTCACGCCTGTAGCGCGACTGGCACCCGTCAGCGTAGGCGGTGTGACGGTTACCAATGCCACGCTGCACAACCTCTTTGAAATCCGCAAAAAGCGTGTGAGAGTGGGTGACACGGTCATTGTGCGGCGTGCCGGAGATGTGATTCCTGAGGTGGTGGGCAGGGTTCCGGGTGAGCGTCCTGCCTATGTGCAGAATTTTCAGATGCCAAGCAAGTGTCCTATTTGTGGCTCTGATGTTGTGCGAGAGCCAGGGGAGGCCAACCATCGTTGCTCGGGCGGCTTGTTCTGTCCTGCTCAGCGCAAAGAGGCGCTGCTGCACTTTGCTGCACGCCGTGCCATGGACATTGAGGGCCTGGGCAGCAAGCTGGTCGATCAGCTGGTCGATAGTGGTGTGGTGCGCACTTTGCCTGACTTGTATCGTCTGGGTCTGTCGGGTTTGGCGTCACTGGATCGCATGGCGGAAAAATCTGCACAAAACGTGCTGGATGCGCTGGAAAAGTCAAAATCCACCACGCTCAACCGTTTCTTGTTTGGCTTGGGCATTCGCCATGTGGGTGAGGCCACGGCCAAAGATCTGGCGCGCCACTTCGGCTTGCTGGATGCCATCATGAACGCCAGTACGGAGCAGTTGCTGGAGGTGCGTGATGTAGGGCCTGTCGTGGCAGAAAGCATTCACACCTTTTTTGCCCAGCCCCACAACCGGGAGGTCGTTGAGCAATTGCGTGCTTGTGGCGTGCACTGGCAGGAAGGGCCGCCTGCAGAGAAATCCCCTCAGATTCTGGCCGGAAAAACAGTGGTGTTGACTGGCACCTTGCCGACCATGGGGCGCGATACAGCCAAGGAGCTGCTGGAAGCTGCAGGGGCCAAAGTCAGTGGCTCCGTCAGCAAGAAGACCAGTTATGTGGTGGCCGGTGCTGAGGCAGGCAGCAAACTCACCAAGGCTCAGGAGTTGGGAGTGCCGGTACTGGACGAGGCTGGGTTGCTGGCTTTGCTCAAGGGCGAGGAGCTGTAAATGGCACTGACCCGGCGCACTCCGAAGATTGGTTTGGCGCTGGGCAGTGGTTCGGCGCGCGGATGGGCGCACATTGGTGTGCTGAAGGCTCTGGAAGATGCCTGCGTGAAACCCGATGTGGTTTGCGGCGCTTCCATTGGTGCCCTGGTTGGTGCAGCCTACGCGGCCGGTGAGCTGGATCGTTTTGCACAATGGGTGCAAAGCCTGGGCATGCGCGATGTGTTCGGCTTCATGGACTTCAATCTGTCTGGCGGCATGCTCAAGGGGGAGAAGCTGATTGATTTCTGGCGACGCAATTTTGCCGACTTCGATATTGAAAATGCGGCCATGCCATTTGCTGCGGTGGCTACAGATTTGCATTCAGGGGCAGAAGTCTGGCTGCGCCACGGCTCCATAGCCAAGGCTGTGCGTGCGTCCATTGCGTTACCAGGGCTGTTCACACCCGTGGTGCATGAGGGGCGATTGCTGGTGGATGGGGGGCTGGTCAATCCCGTGCCTTCCACGCTTGCGCGTGCCATGGGGGCTGACATTGTGATTGCCGTGGACCTGAATGCTGATTTGCTCCAGCGTCATATGCGACCGCTGGGTGTGGTAGCCACGGAGGCCGCAGGCGATGCGCAACCGCCCCAAGTGGTAGAGGCCCAAAGTGCGGCCTGGATCAGCCGCCTGCAAAGTGGTTTGCGTAGCTGGATGCCCAGTGCCAGCAGCGCTTCAGCATCTGCCGGGGCAGATGCCGTGCAAATCCCCTCTTTGCTGGATGTGGTGATGACCAGCGTGAATATCATGCAAATGCGCATCACGCGCAGTCGCATGGCAGGCGATCCGCCGGAGTTGGTGATTGCGCCTCGGCTTTCTCATCTGGGTCTGCTGGATTTCCATCGCGCCAATGAAGCGATGGAGCAAGGCTATGCGGCCGCGCAGGCTGCTTTACCCAATTTGCAGCATTTTGGCTGGAAGGCCGTGGAATCAGAGAAGTAAAACTTGCGGGCTGTTGCCGAAGTGCAGCCAATGTGCTGGCTTGGGGAGAGGGGGCGTTTTTTAGCGGCGGCGTGCTGCACCAGCGCGACCTGCTTTGCTCCATTCGTACACTTCACCATCTGGTGTCCGGCCATTCTCCACGGCAGACACGCCCATGATGCCCACCATCTCGCGCAACTCCGATGAGATGCAGACATGCGCATTGCGAGGATCTGCACGCAGCGTTTGGCACTGTGCCAATGCTTCGCTCATGGCTTGATCGTTGTAGGCCTGGCAATGTGCTTGCCAGGCAGGAGGCTGGTCTTGGGGGGCGATGTTGTGCAAATAAAAGACGACGATGCTCATGCTGACAAATTCGTGTTCAGGGGACAATGCTTTTGTACCGCAAGTAAAGATGGGCTGCAGCGATATATACCTACTGCCCCCAATGTTGGTAGTGCAAAAGTACACTGTCGGGTTAAATTTTTCCCCGCACGAATCCCCCGATGAACGCACCGATAGATGTTTCCTTTTTTCAGCGTGATGCCAAGCCGCTGACCAGCTACCGCCCCTATTGGGCGAAGCGCTTTGGCACGGCACCGTTCCTGCCGATGAGTCGTGCAGAGATGGATCAGCTGGGCTGGGACAGCTGCGACATCATCCTGGTGACGGGTGATGCTTATGTGGACCATCCCAGCTTTGGCATGGCTGTGATTGGCCGTGTGCTGGAGTCTCAAGGCTTTCGCGTGGGCATCATTGCTCAGCCAGACTGGCAGAGTGCAGAGGCCTTCAAGGCGCTGGGCAAGCCAAATCTGTTTTGGGGCGTGACAGCCGGAAACATGGATTCGATGATCAACCGTTACACGGCAGATCGAAAAATCCGTACTGATGATGCATACACCCCCGGCGATGTGGGTGGCAAGCGCCCAGACCGCGCTGCCATTGTTTACTGCCAGCGTTGCCGCGAAGCCTTCAAAGATGTGCCTATCGTGCTGGGTGGCATTGAAGGTTCGTTGCGCCGCATTGCTCACTATGACTATTGGAGCGACAAAGTCCGTCGCTCCATTGTGGTGGACAGCAAGTGTGACATCCTGCTCTACGGAAATGCCGAGCGTGCTCTGGTGGAGGTGGCTCACCGTATTGCCCGCCGTGAGCCTGTGGAGCAGATCACGGATGTGCGTGGTACGGCATTTGTGCTGCGCCAAGCCAAAGAGGGATGGTTTGAAGTGGATTCCACCATCGTGGATGAGCCCGGTGTGGTGGAGCCACACATCAATCCTTATATGACCACCAGTGAGCAGGCAGCCACCCAGGGGCAGACCTGTTCCAAGGAGGACGCGTCCAATGCCGCCACAACAGGGGGCGCAGCCTGTGGCTCAAGCGGCTCGGCTGCGGCGATGCCTGAGGTGCAGCCCGTTCAGTTTGTGCACAATTTTTCGCTGCGCGGCAAGGGCAAGCAGCCACCGCGGGAGAAAACCGTGCTGCGTCTGCCCAGCTATGAGCAGGTCAAAAGTGATCCAATTCTCTACGCCCATGCCAATCGCGTGCTGCACCTGGAAACCAACCCCGGTAATGCCCGTGCCCTGGTGCAAACCCATGGTGAGGGTGTTACAGCGCGCGATGTATGGCTGAACCCGCCGCCCATCCCGCTGACCACTGCGGAGATGGATTGGGTGTTCGGCCTGCCGTATGCGCGTGGCCCGCACCCCAGCTATGCCGATGAAAATGGTAGTCATGAAGGTGCCACCAAGATTCCTGCTTGGGAGATGATCCGCACCTCGGTGAACATCATGCGTGGCTGCTTTGGAGGCTGCACCTTCTGCTCGATCACCGAGCACGAAGGCCGCATCATCCAGAGCCGCTCCGAAGACTCCATCATCCAGGAGATTGAGGACATCCGTGACAAGGTCAAGGGTTTCACCGGCACAATCTCAGACCTGGGTGGCCCTACGGCCAATATGTATCGACTGGGGTGCTCCAGCCCTGAGATCGAAAAGCACTGCCGCAAGCCCAGCTGTGTGTTTCCTGGCATTTGCCCGAATCTGCACACGGACCATGGCCCCCTGATCAACATCTACCGCCGTGCCCGGAAGCTGCCTGGTATCAAGAAGATCTTGATTGGTTCTGGCCTGCGCTATGACTTGGCGGTGAAGTCTCCCGAGTACGTGCGTGAGTTGGTGCAGCACCATGTAGGCGGCTATTTGAAGATTGCGCCTGAGCACACCGAGACTGGGCCTTTGTCCAAGATGATGAAGCCTGGTATTGGTAGCTATGACAAGTTCAAGCAGCTGTTTGAGAAATACAGCGAGGAAGCCGGCAAGAAGCAGTTCCTGATTCCTTACTTCATTGCAGCTCACCCGGGCACCAGTGATGAAGACATGATGAACTTGGCTGTCTGGCTGAAGAAGAATGGCTTTCGTGCCGACCAGGTGCAGACCTTCTATCCCAGCCCAATGGCTACGGCGACAGCCATGTACCACTCCGGGCGCAACACGCTGACCAAGGTGCGACGCGACATGCGTGATGAACAAGAGGAACGGGTGGACATTGTGCGTGGTGAAAAACGACGTCGTCTGCATAAAGCATTCTTGCGCTATCACGATCCCAACAACTGGCCGTTGCTGCGCGAAGCCCTCAAGACCATGGGGCGGGCAGACCTGATCGGTAATGGCAAGCACCACCTGATTCCTACCTTCCAGCCACTGGTGGATGGTAGTTATCAAAGCGCGCGCAAGAAAAACAGCACGAGCTCAACCAGTGTGAAAACAGGTATGGGCTATACCACCAACAAGGATGGCAAGGCTGTGGCACTGCGTCCGCGCAAGGTGGATGAGCAGGCTCTGATGGAGCCTAAGGGTGATGTGCGCTTCCGTAATAAGGAAAGCGCTGCGCAACCTCGCCCGGGCAAACTGCTGACCCAGCATACGGGGTTGCCGCCACGTGCTGGGGTGAGGTCCCGCTCCAGCCAGGCTGCAAAGCCAGGCAAACCGAAACGCTGATAAACCAAAAAGAGCCACCATTCAAACGGTGGCTTTTTCTTTGAAGATTCAAAAACGTGGAACAGGTACTCGGTTGCTGGCTGGGGTAGATTGCGGCGGTGGCTCAGCAGCATGCAAAAAGAACTCTGCATTCAGTGGAACAGGGGGGGCAATATAGTAGCCCTGTGCATAGTCCACGCCCATGACCTTGAGTGCCTCAAAGGTCGCTGCATCACTGACAAACTCGGCCACGGTGTATTTGCCAAGCACCCGGCCAATGTGGTGGATGGCTTCCACCATTGCATGGTTGCTGGGGTTTTTCAGCATGTCTTGCACAAAACTACCGTCGATCTTGAGGTAGTCCACGGGCAACTGCTGAAGGTATTTGAAGCTGGCCATGCCTGAGCCAAAATCATCCAGTGAGAAACGGCAACCGAGCTTGCCTAGCTCCGTGATCATGGTGGTGGCGTTTTCTATGCTGGCAATCGCGCTGGTCTCGGTAATTTCAAAGCATAGCTTGTCGGCAGAAACTCCGTAATCGAGGATGCTTTGGCGAATGAATTCCAGCAGCTCGTTGTCACCAAGGCTGGCTCCAGAGAGGTTGATTGAGCAACTGCTGATATTCGCACCTTCGGACAAATGCAAGCGCAGCAGCCTTAAGGTGTTGCGCACCACCCAGCGGTCGATTTGAGGCATGAGGTCATAACGTTCAGCAATCGGGATGAAAACTGAAGGTTCGATGTACTTGCCCTGGCCATCTTGTAGGCGCAGCAGCACCTCAAAGTGCACACCCTTCATGCCTCTTGGTTGTGGCTGGAGTGGGTACACGGTTTGCGCCATCAAGGAAAATAAATCGTTTTCCAGGCTGGAACGCAAGCGCTGCACCCATTCCATATCTCCTTGATAGCGCTGGAAGATACGGTTGAACGGGTTGTAGACCGAAATCCGGTTGCGCCCACTTTCCTTGGCGTGCTTGCAGGCGTTATCGGCCATGCCCAGCAGTAATTGCGGATCATGGCTTTGCTGAGATCCGATATGCACCACGCCAATGCTCACGCCAGTGTGCAGATTCTTTTGGTGCCAGTGCACATTCAGCTCATGCACACTTTTCCGCAGCCGCTCAGCGGTTTGCATCGCCGCGTGGGGGGGGCAATTGTTGAGCAAAACGGCGAATTCATCGCCCCCAATGCGGGCTAGTACATCGGTTTCGCGCAAGGCCGAGCGCAGCATGTGACAGACCTGGCGCAGTACCTCATCACCTACAGCATGACCATAGGTGGCATTTATCATTTTGAAATGGTCCAGATTCAGTTGCAGCAAGCTGCAAGGCTGCTTGCCATCAACCTGCATTAAATGCTTCTCGAAAGCCGTGCGGTTTTGCAAGCCAGTGAGAGCGTCATGGCTCTCCTGCCAGGCCAGCATACGCATATAGTTTTGCTCTTGCGAAACATCATGCAACACGAGTACGCTGCCCGAATGCGCGTTCGACTCCTCCAAGGAGGTGACGGTGATACGCACTGCAACGCTATCCTTGCCAGGACGGTTGATCCAGTGCACGTTGCTATCCGAAAACTTGCTCTTGATGTTGCTGTCGTCTGTCAGAGGCCGTTGCTTGGAAATGCATTCCGGCGCAAAGGGCAAAACGTGCTGTATTTCGCAATCTTGCAAATAGTGGGCCGGAATATCAAGCAGTCTTGACGCTGACGGGTTTGCGTAACGAATGCGCTGCTGCATATCCAGTGTGATGACTCCGTCCCCCAGGGCTGCCAGTGTGATGCTGCTGCGCTGACGCTCAACTTCCAGCTCGTTATAGGCTTTTTCGCTCTCGGCAATCGCTCTTTGCACCGAGAGCCAGTAAAGCAAGCTCAACAGTAATGCGGTCAGCATGTTGATGCCAAGCAGCAGCTGGCTGAGTTGGCGTGAGTTATAGCCCAAGGTGGCGCTGAACTGCTTGGCCAGCGGTATGACAGTGCTGTTGATGTCGTCGATTTCGTTGCGCCACGCGGTGATTTCAACATTGCTTACAGGTGAGGCGGAGTGACGCCGTTCAACAATGCGCTGGCTCAATTCTTGGAGATGCTGCACATGGTGATCACCTTGTCGCCATATTTCAATGGCGGGTGCCAATGGCTGGAGGTTCCATGCCCAAGGCAGAATGCTCAGCAAGGTGTTAATGTCATCGGGATGACTCTCGCCTTGCAGCAATCCCTGGCGGATGGCTGCCAGATCTTTGGGCTGTGTATCCAGGGTTTGGCGTGCAACACCGACACCTAAAGGAATGGATAGAGCCTGCTTGAAGCTGGAGTAGTCTTGCTCGGCCCCGGTCTCCGCATAGCGTTGCAAGTGCATCAAAGATGCAGAGAAGCCCTTGCTCCATAAACTTTCTCCGCTGACAACCACACGCACGGCGGAGATCAGAACGATGCTGCCACTTGCAACGATCAGCTGTACGGCCACCGCACAGATAAACAGCCAGCGTCGCCATTTGTAGCTGTTGCTGGTGATGATGTTGCTTGCCATGCAAGTTTCTCCTGGGTTTAGAAAATGGTTTGCATGGAGACTGCTGGTTGAGGTTGGTAGGGTTGCTCAGGAGCGTGCTTGGTGCTCGCTGCCAAGAGGTATTCTTGCGGGCCCTCTTTGAGGGAGGTATTCAAAGTTTTGACGCCAATGACCACGCTATGCAGTTTGGTGGCTTGTTGGAGCAACTGGGCTGCTGAATGGGATGATTTTGCAACCAGATGTGTATTTTCCTGGGTCATGGTGTCTATATTGCCTAGCGCTGCAGCAGCCTGACGCAGAGACTGGGCCTGCGAGTGAGCAAGTTCGCTAAGCTGCTCGATCAATTGCGCCATGTTGCTGGTGTGAGTTAATACGCTTTTCATGCTATCGCCAGCGATATGAACCAGCTCCGCGCCTTGCGCTGCATGCTGCAGGGAGCTCTGGATCAGACTGCGCACATCTTTGGCAGCATTGGCGCTGCGTTGCGCCAAATTGCGGACCTCGGTAGCCACTACTGCAAAGCCCCTGCCGTTCTCTCCGGCGCGAGCAGCCTCAACAGCGGCATTGAGCGCCAAGATATTGGTTTGAAAAGCGATGGAGTCAATCAAACCCACAATGTCACCGATCTTGTGAGAGCTTTCATTGATGGCATGCATGGCGCTGACTACTTGAGTGACAAGCTTGGCACAGTGCTGGGCATTCTCGGTAGTTCGCTCTCCGAGGTCGCGTGCGGTTTCAGATGATTTGGCGCTGGTGAGCGCGTCGTTCTGAATATGGGAAACGAGTGCTGCAGTAGCTTGCAGCTGTTCAGCAGTCTGTTGTGCGTGCTGGTGCAACTCCAAATTGCTTTGCGCAATGTGAGCACTGCTTTGCTGGACGACGTTGGCGGTCATGCGCGCCTCTGTAACCAGTTGCTCTAGCTTAAGAAATGCTTCGCGTACCGCTATGGCAGAGGTACTGTGCACCTCGATGGGGCGTACATCCAGATTGAGCTCACCCTCCTGAGTCGGTTTACATAGTACATGTAGCTCCTGCGCTTCCTGTGCGTCTGCCCGCATGCGCTTGGCCATCACAATTTCAACCCCAGTTTGTATGACAACAAATGCCGCATGTATGAGCACTCGGCCAAAATTTGGCTCACTCATGCAAAAGACGGGCCAACCATGGGCTTGAAGACGGTCAAACAACACGTGATGCAGTGCAATGGTGATTGCTGCTGCGACGATAGGCCGCCAATCGCGATAGACGAGTAGGAAAGCCAGAAATACGAACACACCAAAGTGCAGTTCGGTCAGCCCCATTGCCAATTGAATGTGTAGACACACCATCAACATGCCAATGATGGACAGCATGATGCGGCTGAAGAGTGAGCCTGGAGCCACGCGCCAAGCGAGAACACCAGCCAGAAACAGGCCGCAGGCAAACATTGCACCGGAAAGTGCAGGGCCATGCACCTTACCCAAAGCAATCGCCGCTGCGGCACCCAGTAGAAGTACTCCAACAACCATGCGGTCGGCTTTGAGTGCAAGGTTTTTGAGGCTGCTATCGGGGTGGGGGACTAGGCTGTGGTGCATCTATGGAAACCTTTAAGGCGCAGTGTGCAGCGCCTGCAGCCGTTCCTGGACGTCAGCTGCATGGGGCTGACTGTTACGGCTGTATATGTGTCTGAAACTATGTGTAATTATTTGTTTTTGCAAGAAACCCCCTGTAGGTGGATGCCGCTTTTTACTGACGTCTTGGCGGTCCAGGGGGGTGAGTGGCTTCGTGTGAGATTTCAATCAAAGCCGCCTTTCTCAATTTGCCTTCCTGGCTCAAGCATCCGCGCACAATTTCTGGGTGGATGCAATACAACGGGAATAAAAAAAACCGCCCGAAGGCGGTTTTCATTGCTTTGTCACGTAGGAGGCTTAAATCACGGCCGCAATGGCCTTGCACACGTGTTCGATATTCTTGCTGTTTAGCGCAGCCACACACATGCGACCGGTGTCGGTGCCGTACACACCGAATTCTGAACGCAGTCGCACCATTTGTTCCTTGGTCAGGCCGGAGTACGAGAACATACCGATCTGCGTAGTGATGAACGACATGTCTTGAGTAACGCCTGCGGCCTTGAGGCCATCCACCAGTTTCTGGCGCATTTCCTTGATGCGCACACGCATCTCGCCCAGCTCTTCTTCCCACTGAGCACGCAGCTCGGGGCTGTTCAGCACGGCTGCAACCACAGCACCACCATGTGTAGGTGGGTTGGAGTAATTGGTGCGGATCACAATCTTCAGTTGTGACAACACACGGGCAGCTTCTTCCTTGTCGGAAGCTACCACCGACAGGGCGCCTACACGCTCGCCGTACAGGCTGAAGCTCTTGGAGAAGGAGGTGGAGACAAAGATGTTCAGTCCGGCAGCGACAAACTTGCCGATAACTGCGCCATCTTCGGCGATGCCGTGGCCAAAGCCCTGGTAAGCCATGTCCAGGAATGCCACCAGACCCTTGGCCTTGACCACTTCAATGACCTGGTCCCACTGGGCGGCTGTGATGTCGTAGCCGGTGGGGTTGTGGCAGCAAGCGTGCAGCACAACAATGGTGCCCGCAGCGGCTGCGTTCAGGTCAGCCAGCATGCCGTTGAAGTCGATGGAGCGGGTGGCTGCGTCATAGTAGGCATAGGTGCCCACTTCAAAGCCTGCGTTCTGGAAGATGGCGCGGTGGTTTTCCCAGCTGGGGTTGGAGATCAGAACCTTGGCGTTGGGGTTGATTTTCTTCAAGAAGTCAGCGCCAATCTTCAGGCCGCCTGTACCACCAATGGCTTGAACGGTCGAAACGCGGCCAGACTTGACCACATCAGAGTCAGCGCCAAATACCAGTGCCTTCACGCCATTGTCATACGCTGCAATACCGTCGATGGGCAGGTAGCCACGAGGGGTGGGCTTTTCCATCATGGTCTTTTCAGCGGCTTGCACACATTTGAGCAGAGGCAGCTTGCCGTTGTCGTCGAAGTACACGCCCACGCCCAGATTCACCTTGTTGGGGTTGGTGTCGGCTGCGAATTGATCATTCAGACCCAGGATAGGGTCGCGGGGGGCCATTTCGACGGCGGTAAACAGAGACATGGGTCGTCCTTGAGGGTAGAAATATTTCAGCAAACCCCCAACTGACTCCTGCGGTAGGCTTGAGGGTTAGCTCGCCATTTTACTCCGGCAATGGGCTATGCGCCCAAGACATAAATCCATGCAAGAAGAAATTAACGCTTCTGTGCCACAAGGCACGTTTGTCACCTTCCCAGATTCGCCGTTTGAGCTTTTTCAGCCCTATCCACCGGCGGGTGATCAACCAGTGGCTATCGAGAAACTGGTAGAGGGTGTGCACGATGGTGAAGCCTTCCAGACGCTGCTTGGCGTGACGGGCTCTGGCAAGACGTTCACCATGGCCAATGTCATTGCGCGCCTGGGGCGGCCAGCCATTGTTTTTGCACCCAACAAAACACTTGCCGCACAGCTGTATTCGGAGTTCCGTGAGTTTTTCCCAAAAAACGCGGTGGAGTATTTCGTCAGTTATTACGACTATTACCAGCCCGAGGCCTATGTGCCGCAGCGCGATCTGTTCATTGAAAAAGACAGTGCCATCAACGAGCATATTGAGCAAATGCGCCTGTCTTGCACCAAGAGCCTGATGGAGCGTCGCGACGTGGTGATTGTTGCCACGGTGTCTGCCATCTACGGTATCGGTGAGCCAGAGAGTTATCACCAGATGGTAATGACCACGCGCACGGGTGATCGCATGAACCAGCGCGATGTGATTGCGCAGCTCATTCGCATGCAGTATCAGCGCAATGACCAGGATTTTTCGCGCGGTACCTTCCGCGTACGCGGTGACACTATTGATGTTTTCCCCGCCGAGCACTCCGAGCTGGCCTTGCGCATTGAGTTGTTTGATGATGAGGTGGATAGCCTGCAGCTGTTTGACCCACTGACAGGGCGTATCAAGCAAAGCATTCCACGCTTCACGGTGTACCCCAGCAGCCACTATGTGACGCCGCGCGACAAAGTGCTGGCGGCAGTGGAAACCATCAAGCTGGAGCTGGCCGAGCGCAGCAAGCAACTGGTGGAAATGGGCAAGCTGGTGGAGGCGCAACGCCTGGAGCAGCGCACGCGGTTCGATCTGGAAATGCTCAGCGAAGTGGGGCACTGCAAAGGCATTGAAAACTACACGCGCCATCTCTCAGGTGCGGCGCCCGGCGAGCCGCCAAGTACGTTGACTGACTACATGCCCAAGGATTCCATCATGTTCCTGGACGAGAGTCACCAGATGATTGGTCAGCTCAATGCCATGTACAACGGTGACCGTGCGCGCAAGATGACACTGGTGGAATACGGTTTTCGGCTGCCGTCGGCGATGGACAACCGGCCGTTGAAGTTCGAAGAGTTCGAGCAGCGCATGCGGCAGGTGATCTTTGTTTCAGCCACGCCGGCAGAGTACGAGAAAACACATTCGGGTCAGGTGGTGGATCAGGTGGTGCGCCCGACCGGTCTGGTGGACCCAGAAATCGAGGTGCGTCCTGCAACCCATCAGGTGGACGACGTGCTGCAAGAAATCCGCTTGCGCACCGAGCGTGACGAGCGCGTGCTGATCACGACCCTGACCAAGCGCATGGCCGAGCAGCTCACCGACTACCTCACTGAAAACGGCGTCAAGGTGCGCTATCTCCACTCTGACATTGATACGGTGGAGCGTGTGGAAATCATTCGTGACCTGCGGCTGGGAGTGTTTGATGTGCTGGTCGGGATCAATTTGTTGCGCGAAGGGCTGGATATTCCGGAGGTGTCCCTGGTGGCGATTCTGGATGCAGACAAAGAGGGCTTTTTGCGTGCCGAGCGCAGCTTGATTCAAACCATTGGTCGTGCGGCACGCAATCTGCACGGCAAGGCGATTTTGTATGCGGACCGCATTACTGACTCCATGCGAAAAGCCATGGACGAGACGCAGCGGCGCCGAGACAAGCAAATTGCTTTTAATGAGGAGAATGGAATAACCCCTACAGCGCTTGTCAAGAGGGTGAAAGACCTGATTGATGGGGTCTATAGTGAAAAAAGTGTGCGACAGGCCGATGAGCAACAGCGCGCATCAGCACATTCCGAGAGTTTTGACAACATGTCCGAGGCAGAACTCACCAAAGCTATCAAGAAAATGGAGAAAGAAATGCTGGAACGCGCTAAGAACCTGGACTTTGAAGCTGCAGCACGCTTGCGAGATCAACTGGCACTGCTTAAGCAAAAACTATTTGGAGCTTGATTTGCAAGCGCTTTTTCCTCTTGATAGCTTGTTTTGATGATCACGATTAGATGTATCCGACCAAATTGATGGGGTTTCTGGTATACTCGGGGTAATTACTCAACAACAACAAAAAAACTTCTTACTTAAACGAAGGGCTCGGCGCGATAGATTGGTGCGCTGGAGTAAGGGCGGAGACGGTAGTCAATCCGGTTGCCGCGATTGATGTTTCTGTTAACTATTAGCCTGACTGAAGGAGCTCACGATGCGTCTCACTACCAAAGGCCGCTTTGCGGTCACAGCCATGATCGATTTGGCATTGCGCCAAAACAATGGTCCCGTCACGCTGGCCGCGATCAGTCAGCGTCAACAAATTTCGCTCTCTTACCTGGAGCAGCTGTTTGGCAAGCTGCGTCGCCACGAGTTGGTGGAATCCACGCGTGGTCCTGGTGGTGGCTATACCCTGGCCCGCAAGGCCGCAGAAATCACCGTTGCAGACATCATTGTCTCGGTGGATGAGCCTATTGATGCTACCCAGTGTGGCGGCAAGGAAAACTGCATGGGTGAAGCAGGGCGCTGCATGACCCATGAACTGTGGTCTGCGCTGAATCAGCGCATGGTTGAGTTCTTGGACTCTGTCACCCTGCAAAAGCTGGTGGACGAGCAGTTGGCCAAGGGCATCCAGATTGAAGACAAGCCTGTTGTGCGTCGTGCGATTTCCACGGCGCCGGTGGTCAAGCCTATTCGTGTGAATGCGCCCAACTCGGTGTTTGCGCTTGGCAACGTGTTCGCCAAGTCTTGATCACACGAGACAGCCCGCCGGGCACGCTCGGCAGGCAAATTTGAGTTTTAAGAGGTAGCGAGCAGCTTCCGGACAGACATTAGTAGAGCCAGCCATGGACATGACCCCACACTTCCCCATTTATCTTGACTACGGTGCGACCACACCTTGCGACCCTCGCGTGGTGGACGCCATGATCCCGTGGTTGCGTGAACACTTCGGCAATGCTGCTTCCCGAAGCCATGCTTGGGGTTGGGAGGCGGAAGAGGCTGTTGAGAAGGCGCGCCAGCAAGTGGCAGACCTGATCGGTGCTGATCCACGTGAAATTGTCTGGACCAGCGGCGCTACTGAGTCTGACAACCTGGCCATCAAAGGTGCTGCGCACTTCTACAAAGGCAAGGGCAAGCATCTGATTACGGTAAAGACCGAGCACAAGGCGGTTCTGGATACCATGCGTGAACTGGAACGCCAGGGCTTTGAAGTGACCTATCTGGACGTTCAAGAGAATGGTCTGCTAGATCTGGAAGTCTTCAAGGCTGCGTTGCGTCCTGACACCATTTTGGCCAGCGTGATGGCGGTAAACAATGAAACCGGTGTGATTCAGGATCTGAATGCCATTGGAGCGATTTGCCGCGAAAAAGGCATCATCTTCCACGTCGACGCTGCACAAGCGACTGGCAAGATGCCTCTGGACATGGTGACCATGCCTATCGACCTGATGAGCCTGGCGTCGCACAAGACCTACGGTCCCAAGGGAATCGGTGCGCTGTACGTTCGTCGCAAGCCTCGCGTTCGCCTGGAGGCGCAAATGCACGGTGGCGGTCATGAACGTGGCATGCGCTCCGGTACTTTGGCAACGCACCAGATTGTGGGCATGGGTGAAGCGTTCCGCATTGCCAAGGAAGAGATGCAAAAAGACTATGAGCACGCCAAGCGTTTGCAGCAGCGTTTGCTTAATGGTCTCAAGGACATTGAACAGGTGTTTGTGAACGGTGACCTGGAGCACCGTGTGCCACACAATTTGAACATCAGCTTCAACTATGTGGAAGGCGAGTCCTTGATCATGGGTATCAAGGGCTTGGCAGTGTCTTCGGGTTCGGCATGCACATCGGCCAGCCTGGAGCCCAGCTATGTGCTGCGTGCCTTGGGTCGCAGCGACGAGCTGGCTCACAGTTCGCTGCGCATGACGATTGGCCGTTTCACCACGGAAGAGGAGATCGACTATGCCATCAGCACCATCCGCCAAAACGTAGCCAAATTGCGTGAGTTGAGCCCGTTGTGGGAAATGTACAAGGATGGTATCGACCTGAGCACCATCCAGTGGGCTGAGCACTAAGCACGCCAACGAACAGATTATTTGAATTCAAGAGGTAGACACCATGGCTTACTCCGACAAGGTCATTGACCACTATGAAAATCCACGCAACGTTGGCTCTTTCGACAAGGGTGACGACAGCGTAGGCACTGGCATGGTAGGTGCCCCTGCTTGCGGCGACGTGATGAAGCTGCAAATCAAGGTGAATCCCGAGACTGGTGTGATTGAAGATGCGCGCTTCAAAACCTATGGTTGCGGCTCGGCGATTGCGTCCTCTTCTCTGGTGACAGAGTGGGTCAAAGGCAAGACGCTGGACGAAGCAGCGGCGCTGAAAAACAGCGTGATCGCTGAAGAATTGGCGCTGCCTCCAGTCAAGGTGCACTGCTCGATTCTGGCTGAAGACGCGATCAAGGCGGCTGTGAACGATTACCGCGCCAAGCGTGGTGAGACTGTTGCTGCTGAGTAAACATGGCAGTTACGCTCTCTGATGCAGCTGCACGCCACGTCAACCGTTATTTGACGAAGCGTGGCAAAGGGATTGGAGTGCGCCTGGGGGTGAAAACCACAGGCTGCTCCGGTCTGGCCTACAAGCTGGAGTATGTGGACGAACAAGATCCCGAAGACGTCGTGTTTGAGAGCAATGGCGTTAAGGTGATGATTGATCCGAAGAGCCTAGCTTACATCGATGGCACGGAGCTGGACTTTGTGCGCGAAGGGCTCAACGAAGGCTTCAAGTTTCACAACCCCAATGAGCGTGATCGTTGCGGTTGTGGCGAGAGCTTTCGCATTTAAGCGTAACGGAGTCCTACGGGGGCTCTCAACAACAAAACCGCCTTGCTCTCCTGCTGGCGGTTTTTTATTGACATGAATCTGCAGTCTGACGATTTCGAATTACTGGGCCTGCCCAAACAGTTTGCCTTGGACAGAGCCTTGCTGGATGAGCGCTGGAAAGCCTTGCAAAAGCAAACCCACCCTGATCGTTTTGCAGGTGAGGGTGGAGTGGCGCAGCGTGTGGCCATGCAGTGGTCGGTACGTATCAACGAGGCATATCAGCGCCTGAAGAATCCGCTCAAGCGCGCTGCGTATCTGTGTGAGCTGTTCGGGGCACCTGTGCGTGCTGAAGACAACACCGCAATGCCCACGGCTTTTCTGATGCAGCAGATGGAATGGCGTGAAGCCCTGGACGATGCCAGCACGTCAGAGAATCTGGATGATTTGGAATCAGAAGTAGCGTCAGTCAAACGTGGCATGTTTGAAAAGTGCGAGCAACTTTTGACATCTTCTGAGGGGGCTCAGGACGCGGTTCAAATTGTGAGATCCCTCATGTTTGTTGAGCGCTTTGCGCAAGACATCGACCGTCGACGCGAGCAACTGGAACAATAGCCTTGTTACAGCGCTCTGAACTTTGCGTAGCAAGTCAGGGCATAGGAGTGGCGTTGCCGCTCATACAGAGACAGATTCACCATGGCCTTATTGCAAATTTCCGAACCCGGTCAATCACCCAATCCTCACCAGCGTCGTATCGCAGTGGGTATTGACTTGGGTACCACGCATTCTTTGGTGGCCTCTGTGCGCAATGGCGTTGCAGAGTGTTTGCCCGATGATGAAGGTCGCGTGTTGCTGCCGTCGGTGGTGCGTTACGCGCCTGATGGTAAGCGCCAGATCGGCTATTCGGCACGCAGTCATGAAGTGGATGATGCAGCCAACACCATTGTGTCGGTGAAGCGTTTCATGGGGCGTAGTCTGACTGACCTGGGTGAGCAGGCACAGCAGCTGCCTTATGCGTTCGAGCAGGCCAGCGCCAATGCAATGGTGGAGCTCCAAACCCGTGCAGGGCGTAAAAGCCCCGTCGAGGTGAGTGCGGAAATCCTGGCAACTTTGCGCTACCGTGCTGAAGATACCTTTAATGACGACATTCACGGAGCGGTGATCACCGTGCCCGCGTATTTTGATGATGCACAACGTCAAGCGACCAAAGACGCCGCCAAGCTGGCTGGGCTGAATCTGCTGCGCTTGATCAATGAGCCAACGGCAGCAGCCATCGCCTATGGTCTGGATAATGGCAGCGAAGGTATTTATGCCGTGTACGACCTGGGTGGCGGCACCTTCGATATCTCCATTCTGCGACTCACGCAGGGTGTGTTCGAGGTGGTGGCTACTGGCGGTGATTCAGCCTTGGGGGGTGATGATTACGACGCAGCCCTGACCCGCTGGGTGTTGGAGCAAACCGGTATCACCCCGCAAACGGTGGAAGACCGAGCTGCATTGCGCATAGCTGCCAAGGCATGCAAAGAGCGCTTGACCGACGCTGAGACTGCCGTGTTTGAATTGCTGCTGCCTAGTGGCGCGCAGATCAACCAACTCGTGAGCCGCGATGACTTTGCGCAAGCTACTGCAGCTTTGACCAAGCGCTCATTGCAGGCTGTGCGCCGTGCCTTGCGCGATGCGGATTTGGCGGTCGAAGACGTGCAAGGTGTGGTGATGGTAGGTGGTTCTACCCGCATGCCCTCGGTGCGCGATGCAGTGGAGCAGCTTTTTGGCCAGCCACCGTTGACGAACTTGAATCCCGATGAAGTGGTGGCGCTGGGGGCTTCCATTCAGGCGAATCAGCTGGCAGGCAATAACGCGGCTGGCGAGCTGCTGTTGCTGGATGTGATTCCCTTGTCGCTAGGTATTGAGACCATGGGTGGCCTGGTGGAGCGCATCATTTCGCGCAACGAAACCATTCCCACGGCACGAGCGCAGGACTTCACCACCTACAAAGATGGTCAAACAGCCATGGCTATTCATGTGGTGCAAGGTGAGCGTGATCTGGTGCAGGACTGTCGCAGCCTTGCACGGTTTGAATTGCGGGGCATCCCAGCGATGGCTGCAGGAGCAGCACGCATTCGTGTGAGTTTTACGGTGGATGCGGATGGGTTGCTGTCTGTCAGTGCCAGGGAGCAAGCCAGCGGTGTGGAGGCGCACATTGAGGTCAAACCCTCGTATGGCTTGTCTGACGAACAAGTAGCCAAAATGCTTCAGGATGGTTTTGCCACGGCCCAGGAAGACATGAAGGCACGCGCATTGGTGGAGGCGCGTGTGGATGCTGACCGCATGTTGCTGGCCACACAAAGTGCGCTGGATGCTGATGGCGATGTGCTCAGTCCGCAGCAGCGCCAGGACATTGAAGCCTTGATGGCGCAGCTGCGCCAGGCATTGACTTCAGACGATGCAGCCCATGTGGAGGCTGCAACGCAAGCGCTGGCAAAGGGTACAGAAGCATTTGCGGCGGAGCGCATGAATCGCGGCATCCGAGAGGCCTTGGCGGGCAAGAGCGTTCAATCTATTTCTTGATCAAACAGAGCATATGGCAATCATCAAAATACTTCCTCACGCTGAATACTGTCCTGAAGGTGCAAGTCTGGAAGTTCCTGCGGGCACTTCGATTTGCGAAGCACTGCTGGACAACAATATCAATATTGAGCACGCTTGTGACATGAGCTGCGCATGTACAACGTGCCATGTGATCGTCCGTGAGGGCTTTAATAGTCTGAACGCTTCTGAAGAAGAGGAAGACGATCTGCTCGACCGTGCATGGGGCTTGGAGCCACAATCGCGCTTGAGCTGTCAGGCCATCGTGGCGCAAACTGATCTGGTGGTTGAAATTCCCAAGTACTCGATCAACCACGCCAAAGAGTAAACAAAAAAGCACTGATTTATGTCGCGTCTTATCGTTCTGGATACGGAAACCACGGGTCTGTCTGCGGAGACAGGAGACCGCGTGATCGAACTTGGCTGTGTGGAGCTGGTGGGTCGTAAGCTCACGGGCAACAACTTGCACCTGTACTTCAATCCAGGACGTGACAGCCATCCAGATGCTTTGCGTGTGCACGGTTTGACGACAGAGTTTTTGAGTGACAAACCCAAATTTGCCGAGAAGGTGGACGAGATTCTGGCCTATCTCCAGGGTGCAGAACTCATCATTCACAACGCACCTTTCGATATCGGATTCCTGAATAAAGAACTCTCGTTGCTGGGTTTGAAGCCTGTGACCACCTATGTGGCAAAGGTAACGGACTCTTTGGTGATGGCCAAGGAACTCTTCCCTGGCAAGCGCAACTCTCTGGATGCACTGTGTTCACGTCTCGAAGTGGACAACAGTGGCCGCCAACTGCATGGCGCTTTGCTGGATGCGGAGTTGCTGGCGGATGTCTACATCAATATGACGCGAGGACAGAATGCCTTGGTCATGCCGGATGAGGACGATGTGCAGCCAGGAGTGGAGTCGGGTGAGGCTTCTCCAGCCATCGATTTGCGCAGCTTCAAGCTTCCTGTGATCAAGTCGAGTGAGCAAGAGCTGAAGATGCATGAGTCGGTACTGGCCGAGCTCGATAAAGCGTCGGGTGGCAAAACTATTTGGCGTGTTTGGGAAAACGCAAGTCAAGCTGTGACATAATCTAGGGCTTGTCAGAACACTGGCAAATGGGTGATTAGCTCAGCGGTAGAGCACTGCCTTCACACGGCAGGGGTCACATGTTCGATCCATGTATCACCCACCAGATTCCTGAAATCAGCAGCAATGCAGATCAGCGTGATTAGCTCAGCGGTAGAGCACTGCCTTCACACGGCAGGGGTCACATGTTCGATCCATGTATCACGCACCAATTTCTGATTTGGCAGGTATGCCAATCGGGTGATTAGCTCAGCGGTAGAGCACTGCCTTCACACGGCAGGGGTCACATGTTCGATCCATGTATCACCCACCAGATTTCTGAAATCGGCAGCAATGCAGATCAGCGTGATTAGCTCAGCGGTAGAGCACTGCCTTCACACGGCAGGGGTCACATGTTCGATCCATGTATCACGCACCAATTTTGAATTGGCAGCTATGCCAATCGGGTGATTAGCTCAGCGGTAGAGCACTGCCTTCACACGGCAGGGGTCACATGTTCGATCCATGTATCACCCACCACACTCCAAGCTCTCTTAAGTCTACGATTTAAGGGAGTTTTTCATTTTTCAGTCCCAGTACCTGTA
>NZ_JASAUZ010000055.1 GCF_030162935.1 Comamonas halotolerans | reverse complement strand
TAAGAGCGCACATCGTGCGCTCTTTTTATTCTTCGGCTTTGATGCCCTAGAAAAACAAAACCCCTGCCTCTTGCAAAGGTCAGGGGTTTGTCACTGTAAGAGCCTGACGATGACCTACTTTCACACGGGAATCCGCACTATCATCGGCGCAAAGTCGTTTCACTGTCCTGTTCGGGATGGGAAGGAGTGGGACCAACTTGCTATGGTCATCAGGCATAACTGTCCGCCAAGCAGCCACTACGTGCTACCAAGCTTAAAAATTAGCGCTTCTATTTAAAACAAAACCCCCTGCCTCATTCAAGGTCAGGGGGTGTTGCA
>NZ_JASAUZ010000054.1 GCF_030162935.1 Comamonas halotolerans | reverse complement strand
AACGGTGTGAACGTCCAGTTGCCCTGCTCGTCCACCTCGGTCAAGCCAATGGCCACGCCGTTGTCGTAGATCGTCACGGTCTCGCCCGCCTGGCCCTTGCCACTCAGTGTCGGGGTCGCATCGTCCGTGGTCTCACCCGCCTCGATCGAGCCCTTCACCTCGCCCACGTTGTCGTCAGCGACCACCACTGCAGGCTTGGCCGGAGCGGTGGTATCCACCACCACAGCGTATTCACCTGTCAATGGGCTGTCCTGGCCTGCACTGTCCGTGGCCTTGGCCGTGAACTTGTGCTCGCCTTCTGCCAGCTCCGGCGTGGTGATGCTCCAGTTGCCTTTA
>NZ_JASAUZ010000053.1 GCF_030162935.1 Comamonas halotolerans | reverse complement strand
GACAGTCACTGTGCGGGTGGACGGTCAATCGTATGCAGCCACCGACAACGGGGATGGCACCTGGACGGCCCAGGTGCCGGGTGCGGATCTTGCCGCAGCCCAGGACACCACAGTCACGGCCGAGGCCACGTTTGCCGATGCGGCAGGCAACGCCAGCACACCGGTGACAGGCTCGCAAAGCTACGCGGTGGATACCACAGCACCGAGCACCACGGTTGCGATCAGCGATGCCGATGCAGACAACAAGCCCACGGTCTCGGGGACGGTCAGCGAGCCGGGCTCTACAGTGACGGTGACCTGGCCCGATGGCACCACCGTGCAGGTGCCCACGGACGCCAGCACT
>NZ_JASAUZ010000052.1 GCF_030162935.1 Comamonas halotolerans | reverse complement strand
CGCATCTGTGCCAGGTGCGACCAGGTCGTAGGCCTGCTGTGCACTGACTGATTGAATTGGATTACCTGCTTTATCGTGTGCTGCGCCGGCAGCCACCGTCACCACAATTTCACCCACGGTGCCATTGGCTGGCGGTGTTACTTCCAATGTATAGACATTGGAATTGATTTGAGTGAATTGTCCAGCGACACCGCCGGTAACCTGAATATCAGCCGCATCAAAGTCATTCACGGCCTCACTGAATGTGAAGGTGAAGGTGACCTTGCCGTCTTTACCAACAATGCCTTCAACGTTATCAGTGATCGAGAGTACAGGTACTACTGCGTCCACGGTGACCGAGGCTTCACCGCTGGTGTTGCCGGCAGGGTCGGTGG
>NZ_JASAUZ010000051.1 GCF_030162935.1 Comamonas halotolerans | reverse complement strand
GGCACACGATTGTGCTGGACACGACAGCGCCGGACCTGAGCGCTGCCGAGCTGAAGATGGACACGGTGACTGCGGACAACGTGGTCAACGCAACAGAAGCGCAGCAAGGCCAGGTGACCCTCACGGGCACCCTGACGGGTGTGCCCGCCGATGTGACGGCCACCAGCGTGATCGTCACCGTCAACGGTGCGAACTACACGGCCACCGTCAATGGCACGACCTGGAGCGTGATGGTGGCAGGCAGCGCCCTGGTCTCGGATGTGGACCACAAGGTGGACGTCAAGGCCACCCTCAGCGATGCAGCGGGCAATAGCGCCACACTGCAGACCAGCCAGAGCTACACCCTGGACCTGCAAGGCCCTACCACGCCCGACGT
>NZ_JASAUZ010000050.1 GCF_030162935.1 Comamonas halotolerans | reverse complement strand
GCGGCCTGGAAACCTTGAGCCTGTCTACCCCCGCCATCATCACCACCGACCTGCGCCTGAACGAGCCTCGCTACGTGACCTTGCCCAACATCATGAAGGCCAAGAAAAAGCAGCTGGACACCATCAAGCCTGAAGAGCTGGGCGTGGATGTGGCGCCGCGCATCAAGACCTTGAAGGTGGCAGAGCCCGCCAAGCGCGGCGCTGGCGTCAAAGTTCCGGACGTTGCAACTTTGGTTGACAAGCTGAAGAACGAAGCGAAAGTGATCTAAGGCCTGTGATTACAAGTCCTGATGCGTCGTTGCATGGTCTCGCCGTAGCGCTGCTACTGTTTTCGCCCATGCGCCTCGCCTCAGCCGCTTCGCTGACTTGTATTCCCAGCCCGG
>NZ_JASAUZ010000049.1 GCF_030162935.1 Comamonas halotolerans | reverse complement strand
GTGTGGTCAACAGCACAGAAGCGGGCGCCAATGTGCCGGTGACCGTGACGCTGGCCAATGTGCCTGCCGATGCAGCCACCACTACAGTCACTGTGCGGGTGGACGGTCAATCGTATGCAGCCACCGACAACGGGGATGGCACCTGGACGGCCCAGGTGCCGGGCAATGTGCTGGCAGGCGCTGCGAGCCCCACGGTCACGGCCGAGGCCACGTTTGCCGATGCGGCGGGCAACGCCAGCGCACCGGTGACGGGTTCGCAAAGCTACACGGTGGACACCACAGCGCCGAGCACCACGGTTGCGATCAGCGATGCCGATGGCGACAACAAGCCCACGGTCTCGGGCACGGTCAGCGAGCCGGGCTCCACAGTGACGGTGACCTGGCCCGATGGCACTACTGTGCAAGTGCCCACGGACC
>NZ_JASAUZ010000048.1 GCF_030162935.1 Comamonas halotolerans | reverse complement strand
GCCATCCACTTCACGCGTCACGTTCACCTTGTCGCCCGCCACTTCCACCTTGGAAGCGAAGGTGGCCTGAGGCAGATCTGCCAGCGCCGCCAGCATCTGGCCGGTCTGGTTGTTATCGCCGTCAATGGCTTGCTTGCCCAGAATCACCAGACCGGGCTGCTCCTTGTCCACCACCGCCTTGAGCAGCTTGGCAATGGCCAGCGGCTGCAGCTCGGCATCAGTCTCCACCAGGATGGCACGGTCCGCACCAATGGCCATGGCGGTGCGCAGCGTCTCCTGGCACTGGCTCACGCCGCAGGAGACGGCGATCACCTCGGTGACCACGCCTTTTTCCTTCAGGCGCACAGCCTCTTCGACGGCGATTTCGTCAAAGGGGTTCATGCTCATCTTGACGTTGGCGATGTCCACGCCTGTGCC
>NZ_JASAUZ010000047.1 GCF_030162935.1 Comamonas halotolerans | reverse complement strand
GACTGATGACCACCCAGGCCAGCAGCCGCGTGCACCTGGGTGCGCACCGCCAGCAAGACGACAATGCCCGCGGCGCAGGCCGGGGCCATGGGGCCGAGCTGGCAAGCAGCGCGCAAGGCGCAGTGCGAGGCGGTAGCGGTGTGCTCATCAGCGCCCACGCACAGCCGCAGGGGCAAGGCGAGCTGCTGGCCGGAGACAGCGAGCAAGAGCAACTGGAGCAAGCGCTGGAGCTGACACGCCAGCTGGCCCAAAGCGCGCGCACGCAAAAGGCAGACCTGCCCGAAGAGCCCGAGCCGCCCAGGGACTTGCCCGCCATCGCAGGGCTGGAGCACATCGGCAAAGTGCTGCAGGCGAGCGCACAGACCCAGGGACAAGCCAGCGAAGGCGCCACAGCCGATGCGCAGGCCAGCAGCGCCATACGCGCCACCGAAGGAGGGT
>NZ_JASAUZ010000046.1 GCF_030162935.1 Comamonas halotolerans | reverse complement strand
GGCCCTCCTTCGGTGGCGCGTATGGCGCTGCTGGCCTGCGCATCGGCTGTGGCGCCTTCGCTGGCTTGTCCCTGGGTCTGCGCGCTCGCCTGCAGCACTTTGCCGATGTGCTCCAGCCCTGCAATAGCGGGCAAGTCCCTGGGCGGCTCGGGCTCTTCGGGCAGGTCTGCCTTTTGCGTGCGCGCGCTTTGGGCCAGCTGGCGTGTCAGCTCCAGCGCTTGCTCCAGTTGCTCTTGCTCGCTGTCTCCTGCCAGCAGCTCGCCTTGCCCCTGGGGCTGCGCGTGGGCGCTGATGAGCACACCGCTGCCGCCTCGCACTGCGCCTTGCGCGCTGCTTGCCAGCTCGGCCCCATGGCCCCGGCCTGCGCCGCGGGCATTGTCGTCTTGCTGGCGGTGCGCCCCCAGGTGCACGCGGCTGCTGGCCTGGGTGGTCATCAGC
>NZ_JASAUZ010000045.1 GCF_030162935.1 Comamonas halotolerans | reverse complement strand
CCGGGTCTAAGCGCCCCATGTGAGCGATTGCCATCAACTTCACTTTAGACATACACACCCATCTTCATTTCTGCCAGAAAAATGGAGCTGGGTTTACTGCCTGTATGACCTAGCCACCTGCTTTCAGCAAACCACTTGGTCACCTGCTACACGCGCTCATCTTGTCAGCCGGTGTGCCACATGCTGCCTGAAGCGCTCCAGCCATAACAAGTTCCACGCCAGGTGGGCAATGCTGAAGCTGCCTGCGGTCAGCCTGAATTTCCAGGCGCCATCCCCCGGTCGACAAGCGAGCAGCTACAGCACATGCGAAAACCTGCTTTGCCAAAGACAGCTGCACCAAGTTTGAGAATGCCTACGCATAAGCACTCCTCACGGGAGGCCCTGCAATGCTCGTGCATGCACGCTGCGCGACAAACTGTGTCGGGCGTTATCCAGCACATCCTTTTTGACTATCTGCGGTGACGGTGCGCAATGCATCGACCCGTCAAGCGCCTCTGTTGCGGCCGTACTGCCGGCCAAAGCGACATGCACCGCACAAGCAGCAGCATCCGACTGGATCCCGAACTCTGTTGACGAATGTGCTGCAGCGAAGTCATTTCGGGATCTATTGCGAAATGAAAATTTCATAGCAACAAACATATAAACAACAATGCTTTCCACCATTTAGCATGCCGTTCAAACGGAAAAACTGGCAGGCATATCAGGGTTTTCGATTAAAGATTCTAGAACGAACATTCAATTAACATCGGTCAAGCTAACAGTTTTTAGCCAATGCACTTTGCGCCAAATCAATGAATCAACCATCTCATGAGCGGTTGCTGGATCTTTTGGCAAACAAGGCCACTCCCGAAAGACATTTATGCCAACACTGACCGAAGCAAATACAAGTAAACGCATTCAGACCAAAAGCTGGGACATTCATTACCATGAAGCAGGCAGCGGCCAGCCTCTGATCCTGGTGCACGGTGGCGGCCCTGGCGCCTCTGGCTGGAGCAACTTCCACCCCAATATTCCCTACCTGTCGGAACGCTTCCGTGTGTTCGCCGTTGATCTTCCTGGCTGGGGCAAGTCCCAGTCGGTGAACTACGAACAGCGCGATAACAGTGGCGCCCTGGCCGAATTCATCGAAACCCTTGGCTTGGGCAAGGTTGCCATTGTGGGTAACTCAATGGGCGGCTCTTCCTGCATCCGCTTGGCCTATGAGCGTCCTGACCTGGTTTCACACCTCGTGACGCTGGGCTCTTCTGCAGGCATTCCCAGCATCTTTGATCCTGTGGGCCTGAGCGAGGGCGTCAAAGCACTTGAAGCCGCCTATTTCCATCCCGGCCCGGACTCCATGCGCAAGTTCATTGCAGCCATGGCCTATGACACACGCCATGTCACCGATGAGTTTGTCAACGAGCGCGTTGGCATTCTGCTCTCGCGCCCAGATCACATCGAAGGCTGGAAGAGCGGACACGGCAAGCCGATGGTACGCATTGACCAGACACGTCTGGCGGACATCAAGGCGCCCACCCTGCTGGTGCACGGACGCGATGACCGTACCGTTCCCTTCACAGCCGGGCTGCATCTGGTTCGCCAAATTCCTGACGCCCGACTGCTGCTGGTCACCCGCTGTGGTCACTGGGTCCAGCTGGAACATGCCGACGAGTTCAACCGCTCTGTGGCTTCGTTCATCCAGGGCCACTAAGCACACCACCTGACATGGTTCGCATGCACGCCATCTGAATGCACGGCGTGCATGCAGCACGCCCCATCAGGTGCGTGCTGCTCAAGCAGCGCTACTAGAAAGAATCGCATGATTACGTCACTTGCATATTTTGGAGCGACCTCTCCTGCTTACAAGGAGTGGGAAAAGTTCGGTCCTGAAATTCTGGGCTGTGAACTGGTCACGCCGGGAGAAGACGGCGCAGTACGACTGCGCTTTGACGAAGTCGCCTATCGCATGGCTATTCACCCTGGTGAAAAAGACAGCGTGTCGTACTTTGGCTGGGCCACATTGGGCGAAGACAGCGTGCAGCCCATCTTGGAGCGCTTGTCCACCTATGGCATCCAGGCCCAGAAAGCCAGCGCACAAGAAGCGGCAGCACGTGGTGTGGTCGGTTACTACTGGTTTGTGGATCCGGTCGGCATAAGGCATGAGCTGGCCTGGGGCCAGCTGCGCCCCCGCACCCCCTTCCGTCCAGGGCGTGCACTGAGCGGTTTCCGCACCGGCGACCAAGGATTGGGCCATGTGGTCCTGGCGGTTCCCGACCTGGAAAAAGCCGATCACTTTTACCGCGATGTCATGGGCTTTCACCTGTCGGACACGGTGGTCGATGGACCGATCTACGCGTTCTTCTACCACGTCAACGGACGCCATCACTCGCTGGCCGTTGCACGCTCCCCCAACCAGCGCGCAGCTTTTCTGCATTTGATGGTGGAGGTGAACTCGCTGGAAGATGTCGGCCGCGCCTTGGATCTGTGTGAGGCACAGCAAGTGCCGATCACACGCACCTTGGGCTGTCACACCAACGATCAGATGACGTCGTTCTACATGCAGTCACCTTCCAACTTCCGCATCGAATATGGCTGGGGTGGTTTGGAGGTGCACGACCTCTGGGAACCCCGTTATTACGACCGCACCAGCAGCTGGGGACACAAGCATCAACACAAAGAGCTTTCTCCCTTTCTGGACATCGAACCAGCAGCGCCCCCTACTGCCTCCGCGCAATAACTACAACTTACTCTCACTGGAGATTGAATATGCACCCCGTCGTTGAAGGCCTGCCCAACCTGGCCAATCTGGTGGCCCAAGAGGTTGATGCCAGCGAAGCCCGAGGTTTCATCACTGATCAGGCAGCAACGCTGCTGCGCGAAGCAGGCGTTGTACGCATGCTGCAACCCAAAGATTTTGGTGGTGATGAAGCCCATCCCCGTGACTTTTACGAAGTGCTGATGGAGCTGACTGCACGTGCACCATCCATCGGCTGGGTCAGCGGCGTGGTCGGTGTACACCCATTTGAATTTGCCCAGGCAGACCGTCGTGTTCAAGAAGAGGTCTGGGGACAGGACAAAGACACCTGGATCGCTTCTCCATATGCATTTATTGGTCGCGCCAAGCGTGTCGATGGCGGCTTTTTGCTGAACGGCCAATGGCCCTTCTCTTCCGGCACAGACCATTGCGACTGGGTGGTGCTGGGTGGCCGCGCAGAAAAGGAAGGCGGGCCTGAGAATGAGTTCACAGAACCATTCCACTTCATTTTGCCCCGCAAGGACTATGAAATTCTGCAGGACTCCTGGAAGGTCATGGGTCTGTGTGGCACCGGCAGCAAGGATGTCCTGGTCAAGGATGCCTTTGTTCCAGACTACCGTACCCTGGCTGTGGGCGCGCTCAACTCACGTGAATACGCCAGCAAGAACCGCCCCGGCAATGCCCTGTACCAGGTTCCTTTTGACCTGCTGTTCCCCGGCGCCATTGCAGCTGCCACGATCGGCATTGCGGATGGTGTGGTGCGCCACTTCTCGGACTACTCACGCGATCGCGTCTCGCGCATGGGCATCAAGGCTACGCAGAACCCTTATCACATGTCTGCACTGGGAGCTGCCATTGCCGATATCGATGCCGCCAAGCTGCAGATCCTCTCGGATATCACCCATGCGTACGACGTAGCTGCTCGCGGCGAGCGTGTCACGGATGCCATGCAGGCCCGTGCTCGCGTGCACCAGGTACGAGCCGTGCATCGTGCGGCGAATGCCGCTGCCAACGTATTTAAAAGCGCTGGCGGCAATGCCAATCGACTGTCCAACCCGATCCAGCGCCAATGGCGTGATCTGTCGGTGGCGCTGGGCCATGCATGCAACGTTGAAGACCCCGTCTATGCCGCCTTCGCAGGCTCGCTGTACGGCATTCCCAAGCCCGCAGGCGTAATCATCTAAGCCGTCCTGCAACTACTTGTACAGGGAGTGATACGGCCACTCCCTGTACTGATGCGCTCGCTTGCCCGGATTTCTCAGGCCATGGAAAACAATCAAAGTCACATTAATAGCGAACAGTTTCGTGCGGTGCTTGGCAACTACCCCACCGGTGTGGCTGTTGTCACGGGCCTAGACGCCACAGGCGAACCTCTGGGGATGGTGGTTGGCACTTTCACCTCGGTCTCGCTGGAGCCCCCACTGGTGGCATTCCTGCCAATGAAAACGTCTCGCACATTCAATGTTCTGCGGGAAGCCTCGGACCGTTTCTGCATCAATATTCTGGCCGCTGACCAAGAAGGCATCTGCCGCACCCTGGCCGCGCCCGGCGATCGCAAATTTGACACCGTGAAATGGCATCGCAGCCCTTTGAACAACCCGGTGATAGACGGCGTCGTAGGCTGGATTGACTGCACATATGCCAATGTCGTCGACGGCGGCGACCACTTTATCGTGCTGGGTGCGGTGCAGCATATGGGGTTGGAACGTGATGCCCTGCCTTTGCTGTTCTTCCAGCGTGGCTATGGCCGTTTCTCCACAGTGCCATTGATGCTGAACAATGAACGCGAAGTCCTGCATGCAGTGCGTCTGGCCGAACAGGCTCGTGAAGACATTGAGGCCATCGCCCGGGAGCTGGATGTGGGCTGCAGTGTGGTGGCGCCTTCTGGAACAGATTCCGTCTACGTAGCCGTGGCTGACCACGCATGCGCACAGGGCAGCAACAACCGTTTGGGTGTGCGTGCGCCCTTGCTGCCACCACTGGGAGCACTGTTTATCGGTGCCAGCAATGCCATCTCCGAAGAAGTCTGGCTATCGCGACTGGGCAAATGCCCCCCAGAAACCCAAGAGCGTGCCAAGGAGCAGCTGCAACGTGTGCGCCAGCGCGGCTGGTCCATTTCTTTGCGTGGTGCATCGGTGCAGGAGCTCGATAGTGCTCTGGAGCTGTACTCCTGCCCACACCGCACGCCAGAACAGGAGCGCCGCTTCATGGCGACGGTGTCACGCATGTTCGACATGCATGAGCCCGAACATATCAGCCCTGCGCACAACTACGAAGTGCTGCACCTGAACGTCCCCATCAGGAACGCCAGCGGCGAAACTTTGCTTGCATTGCGCTTGAGCGAGCTGCCCAGTGCGATGCCTGGTGCACAGGTGCTGTCGTATGTAGAAAAGCTGCAAGGCATTGCCGCACGCATTGAAGCCAAGATCGCATGCCTGTCCGCATGACGGCTCAGACATGGAGCCCTGTAGCTCCGTTCTTTTCCCACCAAGCCATGGAGTGATCGTGATGGATATGAGCCAATTGCGCAGCTTTGTTGCTGTGGCGGAAGCTGGCAGCTATATCAAGGCCGCGGACTTGTTGAGCACGCCTCAACCCACGTTGAGCCGCCAGGTGCGCACGCTGGAACTGGAGTTGCGTGCATGCCTCTTTCACCGGCATGGTCGGGGGGTACGCTTGACCGACAAGGGCGCCAAATTCCTGGAATATGCGCGTTCGGTCATCCATACGGTCGAGGCTGCCATCTTGTCGGTCAGAGACAGCGAGTCTGTCTATACCGGCCAACTGGCGATTGGTTTGACTCCCAGTATCGGACGCATTCTGATTCCGACCTTGGTGCCTTTGCTGAAGGCCGAATTTCCATTGGCCTCCATTCGTCTGACCGAAGGTCTGTCTGGCGCCTTGTATGAAAAAGTCTTGCTTGGGCAGATTGATTTCGCCCTGGTATTGAGCCCTGCCAGCTCTCCGCACCTGGCGATCGAACCGCTCGCCACAGAACAGCTGTATCTGATTGGCCCTCCGTCACAAACGGCGCAGGACGACATCAGCCTGAAAGAGCTGGTGGAACTGCCATTGATCCTGCCCCATAGCAACCAATGGACCCGCCCAGCAGTGGAAACCGCTGCTGCACGCCTGGGCCTGCGTTTGCGTATCGAGCTGGAAATCGACTCTACCGCATCCACTTCTGAGATTGTTTCTAACGGGGGTGGTTATTCCATCATGCCCGGCAGCCTGAAGCGACTGCAATCATATCCGCCACTTTCATGGCGCAAGATTGTTAATCCACAGCTTGAAGCAACCATCAGCATGATTACTTCTACACGCCAGCCAAGCAGCAAACTGGTGCAAGCCGCTGCTGATTTAGTCAAAACCACCATGCGGGAAATCATTTAGGCATTTGTTTTTTACAGAGACAAGGTTGCGCTGCCCAGCGCCTCAACATTCAGAACTACACCTATATGAAAATCAAAAAAACGACTTTCAACCTGATTGCCGTGTTAACGGGCCTGGCCCTCACTGCTGCAGTGACACACCATATGGCATCCAACCCGCGTTGGGCAGGCGATAACGGTCCTGGTGTCGGTAAGCTCCCCCGCGAGATTGTGCTCGGGTTTATGACGAGCAGCTATGCATCCGGTCAAGCAGCTCTCGCCATCGAAAAATACATGGCCCCCAAAGCGGTGGATACCGGAGTGCCTGACACACAAAAACAAGACGGCCAACTTGTGAAACAGCACGTCAAGCGCTTTGTTGCCGAAGGCTTGCAGATTGCAGTCTGGCATTGCCTGGACTTTCCAGATGGATCAAGCCAAGAAGTGGTCGATTTTTTCAAAACACGTGATGGCCGCATTCAAGAACGCACCCGAGCGCTGACGCAAGCCTTACCTGAAGGCACTCGTTGCACCGTCCAGGATCGCTGAACCACTTCAAAAATCGATTGCCTTTAATAGCTTCTCTGATCTCTAACGCAGGCCAAGGTACTCAAATCTCATGAACACCTCCAACGATAACCAATACATACCGATTAACGGATGGTTTACCGGAACCTTGATCATCACCTTTTTCCGCTGCATGCTGGGTGCTTGGATGATTGTCAACGGCGTCAACCATTTATTACCCATGGTGGGGCTTCCAAATATTTACCCACAGCCATTGGGAACATTACACCTATCGAATGTCATGCTGGTCAGCATGATTGAGACAGGCCTGTTTGATTATGTGAAAATTGCTGAACTCCTCGTTGGCATTTGCCTTGTTTTCAATCGATTTGTACCGCTCGCATTACTCATTGCATTGCCACTGAGTCTGGTCGTTTTCTATAACTCGATTGTTTTAAATCTGAGATTCGAGCGCTTATTCAGTTTCTATATGGCCGTATGGTGCACATATATGAACATTATTCTCATTTTTGCCTATATAAGATATTACATCCCGATGCTGCAATACAAAGCTCCAGTCGGAAAAGTCGAAGATTTACGACTCATCGGTCAAATTTTCAAATCCGATGACCATCACAAAAATCCATGAATCTGGAGCTGCAATGAGTATGTCTGATACCGTCCAATCGCTGGCGCAACGTCTGCGCGAAGCGGAAGCCAACTGCACCCCTATTGCACCTCTGCGCGACTTGATCGCTCATGACAGCGAAAACCTCGCCTACGCCATTCAACAGTGCAATGTAGAACATGGCGTCGCCCAGGGACGCCCTATTGTGGGCCGAAAGATTGGCCTTACCTCTCCCGCCGTACAAAAACAACTGGGGGTCGATCAGCCGGACTTCGGCACCCTCTTTGCCGACATGCTGTACGGCGACCACGAACCCGTACCGATGCACCGCACATTGCAAGCCAAAGTGGAAGCAGAAGTGGCATTGGTGCTGGAGCAGGATCTGCCTCGCGCAGATACGACTCTGGTGGAGCTGATGCATGCCACTGCCTACGTGCTGCCGGCCATTGAGATTGTCAGCAGCCGTATCGAGAACTGGAACATCCGTTTTGCCGACACCGTGGCCGACAACGCTTCCAGCGCGCTGGTCGTGCTCGGTGGTGTCAAAGTGCCACTGGACAACCTCGACCTCAAACAGGTGCAAATGCAGATGACCCGCAATGGGGAAACCGTGTCACAGGGCCACGGTGCAGCCTGCCTGGGACACCCGCTGAACGCAGCGCTTTGGCTGGCTCGCAAGCTCGCAACACTGGGCCAGCCTCTCAAGGCGGGAGATCTGGTGCTGACTGGTGCTCTCGGCCCGATGGTGCCGGTCAGCGCCGGGGATGTGTTCGAGGCCCAGATCAGTGGCGTGGGCTCAGTTGTTGCCCAGTTTGCCCCCAACCCAGCTTCCTAAATCTGCCTTTCCTCCAGCACCTACAAGGTGCACCCTGATTTCCTTGCAAGGAGCGTGTTATGACGCAAAAACTCAAAGCAGCCATTATCGGCAGCGGCAATATCGGCACCGATCTGATGATCAAGATCCTGCGCCACGGTCAGAACATTGAAATGTCGGTCATGGTGGGCATTGACGCCAACTCCGACGGTCTGGCACGCGCTGCCCGCATGGGTGTGGCAACCACGCACGAAGGCGTACAAGGGCTGGTGAACATGCCAGAGTTCGAAGACATTGACTTCGTGTTTGATGCCACCAGCGCTGCTGCCCATGTACACAACGACGCACTGCTGCGCAGCAAGAAACCAGGCATTCGCATGATTGACCTGACTCCTGCAGCCATCGGCCCGTACTGCATCCCCGTCGTCAACGGAGCGCAGCACCTGGATGCCTTGAATGTCAACATGGTCACCTGCGGCGGGCAAGCCACCATCCCCATGGTCGCGGCTGTTTCGTCCGTGGCCAAGGTCCATTACGGCGAAATCATTGCCTCCATCTCCAGCAAGAGTGCTGGCCCGGGCACCCGCGCCAACATCGACGAATTCACAGAAACCACGTCCAAAGCCATTGAAGTCGTGGGCGGTGCAGCCAAAGGCAAGGCCATCATCATCATGAATCCGGCTGAACCGCCGCTGATCATGCGTGACACGGTCTACACCCTGAGCGAATTTGTCGATGAGCAAAAGGTTGCCGACGCCGTTGAGCGTATGGCAGCCTCGGTTCAAGCCTACGTGCCCGGCTACCGCCTCAAGCAACGTGTCCAGTTTGACCGGATCACCCAGCCCATCCGTATTCCTGGTGTCGGGGATGCCTTGACAGGTCTGAAAACGTCCATCTTCCTGGAAGTCGAAGGCGCAGCCCATTACCTGCCCGCGTATGCCGGCAATCTGGACATCATGACCAGCGCAGGTTTGCGCACCGCAGAACAAATGGCCACGCGCATGCTGGCTGCCAAGGTCGAAGCTTAAGGAGTCTCCATGATCCCCGCAAAAAAAATCTATATCTCCGACGTGACGCTGCGCGATGGCAGCCACGCCATCCGCCACCAGTATTCTGTGGAAAAGGTCAAGCAAATTGCGCGTGCCCTGGATGATGCCAAAGTGGACTCCATCGAGATTGCACACGGCGATGGCCTGCAAGGATCGAGCTTCAACTATGGCTTTGGCGCCCACACCGACCTTGAGCTGATTGAGGCTGTGGCCAGCGAAGTCAAGCATGCCCAAATCGCGACCTTGCTGTTGCCAGGCATTGGCACTGTGCACGACCTCAAGAATGCCTACGATGCAGGCGTGCGCATTGTTCGCGTAGCCACCCATTGCACCGAGGCCGATGTTTCCAAACAGCACATTGAATATGCACGCCACCTGGGCATGGAAGCAGTGGGCTTCCTGATGATGAGCCACATGACCACGCCACAGGCACTGGCCCAGCAGGCCAAGCTCATGGAGAGCTATGGCGCAACATGCTGCTATGTTGTTGACTCGGGTGGCGCCCTGGGCATGAACGACGTGCGCGATCGCTTCAAGGCGTTCAAGGACACCCTCAAGCCTGAAACACAGACAGGCATGCACGCACACCACAACCTGAGCCTGGGCGTAGCCAACTCGATCGTTGCAGTGGAAGAAGGCTGTGACCGCGTCGATGCCAGCCTGGCCGGCATGGGAGCTGGTGCCGGCAACGCCCCCCTGGAGGCCTTCATTGCCGCCATTGATCGCATGGGCTGGAATCACGGCACGGACTTGTACAAGCTCATGGATGCAGCCGACGATATTGTTCGTCCTCTGCAGGACCGCCCTGTGCGCGTCGATCGCGAAACACTGGCATTGGGCTATGCGGGCGTTTACAGCTCTTTCCTGCGCCACTCGGAGTACGCTGCCGCCAAGTACCAGCTCAAGACGGTCGATATTCTGGTGGAACTGGGCAAGCGCCGCATGGTGGGTGGGCAAGAGGACATGATTGTCGACGTGGCTCTGGACTTGCTGCGCAGCAAGCAAGCCGCATAACCTGCGCCAAGCTGGTGGGGAAAGGCTGTGCAACGCAAGTTGCACAGCCTTTTTTCCAGACACGCAACACCTTGTCGCCGATTACTGAAGCGAACCTGACGCCCAGCTATCCGCCAACCTGCTTTCCAGAGGCTGAGAAATGCCATTTCAGCCCTCAAAAAGACCGCGAATTACCCCTACTGCAGGTATTCAATCACAGGGGTTTTCCTCTACTGCACAGCGGTCCAACCTCCCCCTCCAGCAGCCATTTCAGAGGGAGAAAGCACTAGCACAAAATCTATACGCTTCGGACATATCAGAGTTGGTGTTTCTTCGTGTTGATTTGACTCAATGTCAATCTCAGAATTCTAGAAAATAGATTCCAGAATCACTTTCTGGAGAACGACAGGAACGGAGACAACGATGAACTTTGCGCTGCTCAAGCACGCGTGTTGCGACCATGCGCAAGCATTGGCTCATCACGCTGCAGCCTTGCACCAAAGCTGGCGTCAATGGTCCTTGGCTGCTTTGGCGGCGCTCTCCGCCTCGGTCGCATGCGCACAACCGGCTGCCAGCACCAACTCTGCACTCACCGTTGCGGATTACAGAACCTATCTGCCTGACAGTCATTCCGTCCCCCAGGCTCTGCAGCTCCTGGCGCAAAGCTTCAATCAGACCGCTCCAGGCACTACCACACTGCAAGTGGTGCGCAACCCGCTCAGCGGCAGCCCTTTGCAACAGTTGCAGGCACTACAGAAGAACACCGGAGAGGCACCAACCATCATGCTCTCCGCCACGTCCGGCTTGGCAGCGCTGGACCCCGCCTTTGCACTCTTTGATCGCCCTTACGCTATTGAAACTGCCGCGCAGGCTGAAGCTTTCTACGCCAGTGAAGAAGCCGCCGCCATGCTTAAAGCTTTGCATGCACATGGACTCCACGGCTTGGCATGGATGGAAAACGGCTTTCGCATCATCACCGCCGACCGTGCGCTCAAGCAGATCACCGATTTCCGCGAGTTGCAAATTCGCACCGTACCTGTGCAGGAATCGCAACAGCTCTTTGCTGCGCTTGGCAGCCTGCCTGTAAGCCTGCCGGCAGACCAGGTCAAGCACGCTTTGGCCAGCGGTCAGCTACAGGCACAAGAGAGCTTTGTCAGCCTGGCACTGCAGCAGCATGCACAGGCATTCCATCGCCATCTATGGCTGACACAGCATTCCTACGGTGCTCAAGTGCTGCTCATCAACCTGCAAGTCTGGCAAGCACTCTCCGCCTCCGAACAGGAGCGCTTGCAACATGCCGCCACGCACGCAGCCCGAAAGCAGCGCCAACATAACCGAGAAGCTGACCTCCAGGCTTTGCAACAACTGCAGGAACAGGGAGTGCAACTCAGCCAGCCCTCGCTGCTGCTGCTGCGAGAAATGAAAGATGCCACGCGCCACTTGCGCGAGCCCCCCAAAGCGGCCCTCCGTAAAAGCTCAGCATAAGTTTCGACGATGCCGACCCTGACGGAGCCTCTTGCCTGGGTGTTCATAGAAAAACTCCCATCGCGTTCCCACTTGATAAAAAGAGACAGTTGATTCCTATGACAAATACCATTGATGCAGCAGCGCGCGAAACCCAAAAACGCAGGGCCATATTGGCCAGCTATTTGGGAACCACACTGGAGTATTACGACTTCTTGCTGTATGGCATTGCCGCAGCTTTGGTCTTTCCCAAAATCTTCTTTGTCACGCTAGATCCACTCGCCGCAACACTCTCTTCGTTTGCGACATTTGCGGTGGGCTATTTCGCTCGGCCTCTGGGTGCCATTGTTTTTGGTCACTACGGTGACAAACTGGGCCGCAAGAACGTTCTGGTAGTCACCTTGGTCATGATGGGTGCCGCCAGCACGCTGATTGGTCTGCTGCCCACCTATGCCCAAGTTGGCGTCCTGGCCCCCGTATTGCTGGTGGTATTGCGCTTGCTGCAAGGCATTGCCATGGGTGGTGAATGGGGTGGTGCAACCTTGATGTCCATGGAGCATGCCAAGCCCAAAGGCCGTGGATTTGCAGTCAGCCTGGTGAGTGCTGGTGGCCCTACCGGTGCAGTATTGGGCACCTTGGTCATGACCCCCTTCTCTTTGCTGCCCAGCGACCAGTTCCTGAGCTGGGGATGGCGCGTGCCATTCTTGATCAGCGCACTGCTGATGGTCGTTGGTCTCGTGATCCGTCTCAAGGTCACTGAAACACCTGAATACGAAGCTGCACGCAAAGCAATTGCGGAAAAGAAGAGCAGCACCCCATCGATTCCGCTGGTAACGGTCCTGCGCTACAACAAGGGACAAATCCTGTCTGGCGTGCTGGGTGGCCTGGCCCCATTGTCCTTCTCGACATTTGCCGCCGCCTTTTTGCTCAACTACGCAGTGGAAGTGGGTCATTCACGCCCCAGCGCTTTGATCGCCATGACCATCGCGAACTTCTTCAACATCTTCACCCTGCCACTGTTTGGCGCACTTTCGGACCGTGTTGGCCGCCGCCCTCTGATGCTGACGGGCGCCATCGGCGGCATTGTGTTGATCTGGCCCATCTTCCTGCTGGTGCATAACACAAGCTTCTACACGCTTTTGCTCGCGATGGTGCTGGCCATGCCTGTCATTCAAGCGCTGATGGGCGGTGTTTTCAATACCTGGATCAGTGAGAAATTTGCAGCTGATGTGCGCTACAGCGGGATTGCTCTGACCTTCCAGATTGCCTCCACGCTGGGAGCAGGCCTGTCTCCCCTGATTGCAACGTCGCTGCTCTCAGCTTCCAACGGCAAGCACCCAGAATGGGTGGCCGCATACTTTGCTGCCATTTGCTTCATTAGCTGCCTGGCATATTGGTTCAGCCGCGAACGTTTCGACAAAGAACTGGATACACATACCGAAGTTTCTGACGCCCCCAGCACAGGTACAGCCAACTTTCAGAAACAGGCCGCTTAATAAAAAAAATAATAAGCCTTAATCCCTGATTATCTTTATACCCATCCTCATTTTCATGAGGATGGGCATCTTCACCCTGAAATAAGTAAATAAAATATTTGGAGACAACCCGTGAATAAAAAATTGCAAGCTGGACTCTTGATTGGATTAACAAGCACTTTGGCAGTCGCCCAGGATAGTGAAAGCAAAGTTTCCATCTATGGAACCGCTGATCTTGCAATTGCCCACTACAAAACCTCCGGTTTATCCAAAACAGCCATGCACGTCGGAGGCGCTGGCTCACGTCTCGGATTCTTAATTAGCGAAGACCTTGGCAAAGGAACAAAAGTCAATTCTCGCCTGGAAACCGGGATTAATATGGACAACGGCACCACCAGTTCCACCAATGGTATGGCAGGCAGATTCTGGAGTCGGCAAGCTTATATTGAAGTCGAAAACTCCACCTATGGTGCGGTGAGATTTGGTCGCCTGGAAGGACCGACTTATGCGTTTTTCCCCAAGTTTGATCCCATGCTCCTTCCAGCCATGGATGCGTGGGGTGTTTTGACCACCTTGGGATCGCCTGCGCCCGGAACACCTACAGGCCGAGGTGTTTCCAATGGATTCCTGATTAATCCAACACAGCGCACAGACAACACCATTGCCTATATTTCCCCCCGTCTGGGCGGCGTTCAGGCCAAGCTGTCATACAGCCTCAATGAAGGCAATAAGAACAGAGCCAAATTCTTTGAAGGGTCGCTCGATTACGTCAATGGTCCTATCACACTGGGTGCTCTGGTGGTGAAAGCTTCAAGCACCAAAGCTGCTGGCGCCGCCCCCGCATCCGAGGGAGTGACGGAATATGCGCTGGGAGCCAGTTATAAAAAAGGCTGGATTCACCCGTACTTCACCTACATCCATCGAGACAAGACAGATCCGGCCCTCGGCGTCAACGGCCAGGTCATGAATGACCGCTCCGAATCCGTCACGCTGCTGGGTGCCGTCATTCCTGTGAGTCAGCGAGGCAATCTGCGCATGACATATGGCCAGTATTCAAGTGGCAGCGATCAAAGAGATGCCAAAAGCTACGGTCTGGCCTACACCTACGATGTGAGCAAAAAAATGATGCTCATGGCTGCAGTCACACATCTGAAGCAGGACTCCGCCTCCAAATGGCCCGTTTTTCAGAGCCCCTCTCCTAACGCCGGCGCGAATGTGAGCGGAGTTATTTTGGGCATGACAACTCGCTTCTAAATATCACTTTCAAATTCAGTTCTTCAGAGGTTAAATCATGGCAGCCCAATCTCCCTGGTATTACATTGTTCAGTGGTTGCGCCTTTATTTTGGCGCCCACTTGCTTTTCTCTGGCATACGTTACGCAGCAACCGGATATGTTCCGGATATTCCCGGCATCGGTGGTGAGTGGGTACAAGCGAACGCCAATATCTATCTATACCAGATCATCAAGTACCTGGAAATCATTACCGGTGCAATGATTTTCTTTAATCGTTTCACGCTGCTGGGATTGATTCTTGAAATGCCAGCCACCGTGAACATTTTCTGGTTGAACACCATTATTGTGGCCTCTCCAGCCATGCCGCGACAGTACTTTACCGGACCCCAGGAACTTTTCCTCAACGGTGTATTGCTTCTGGCTTACAGCGGGTGGATTTATGCAGCACTCAAACCCAAGCTGGAACCACTGTGGTTGTGGGATGGTGAAAAAGCATACAAAGAGAATATTGGTCGAAAAATCACTAATTAAATAACCAAAGGAATACATCATGGACAAAAACAAATGGATTGCAGTTGCTGTATGCCTTTTTCTCACCGCAGCGGCATTTATCGGCTCCACAGGTTTGTTCTACACAACCTACCGTCCTATCCGTAATTACGATTTGGTGGCATTTTTTGCTTCTTGGGTTGGCCTGATTTATTACCTCTACCGCGATAAAGGCAAGAAGTAAGAAGCCATACGTTCAACCACTGTTGAGGAGACAAAGCATGATTGAGGCCGACAAAGGTCCGTGGAAATACATCGTCCTGTGGCTGAGGTATTACTACGCCATTCACTTTCTAAAGTCAGGTATCAACTTCGCCGTTTTTGGCGTAGTCCCGGATTTCAGCAAGGCTGGGGCCGTTGGACCCTATTTACGGGAAATGCACGAAGTGGGTTTTTACCCATTCGTCAAGTACCTAGAAATTGTTCTAGGGGGCATGCTGCTTCTCAACATTTTGGTCCCTGTTGCCCTGGCTGTGATGGCTGGCATCGCATTCCAGATTATTTACCTGAACCTCTTCATCTCACCCCATCCGAGACAGTTGTTCACCGGAACCCAAGAGCTTTTGCTGTGCGGGTTGCTGATCCTTGCCTACGGCAAATATTTCGCCCACCTGTTCCAGTGGAAATCTTCGCCCAGGTTCCCATGGCAACCCGATATGCCCACACCGCAGGTGTCGAGCACGCCGGTCAACACCCCCCATGCGGCCCAGCGCAAGGACTTCATCATTCTTTTAGCGATTGCAGGTATTTGGACGCTGGTTGTGATTGCCTTTTCCACAACCATGGGCAGCCGGCCGCTTCGCATCTACGACTGGGGCCCACCAGTCGGTGCCTTGTTGCTCGCATACATCAGCATGTGGCGAAGTGGTGCACGTTGACAAACGCAATGCACTGTGCGGATTTCCGCCCACGGCCTTTATCCAATAAGCAAAGGGTACGCCCATGAACTTGAATCGCAGAAAGTTTTCGCAAATTGCCACGTGGCTGGCATCGGCCACCGCTGTCGCCCCTCACCTGGCGTGGGCCGATGCTGCAAAAACTCCGGCCGCTGCCATGCCGGACGCCATTTTTGATTTGGCGGATTACTGCATTGCCACCCAATATTCCGATCTGCCCGCAGACGTTGTCAATGTTACCAAGATCCAGATCATGGATACGGTCGCCGTGGCACTGCCCGCGCTGAACGCCGATGGCATGCGCCAGCTCCTGGCTTTGGCCAAGGAAAGCGGAGGCAAGGAGGAAAGTCTGGTTCTTGGCACGGACATCCGGCTGCCGGTGGAAAAAGCAGCAAGGCTCAACGCTTCGATGGCCGCCACCTTGGAGTTTGATGACACCTATGAGCCCTCGCTCATGCATGCGTCTTGTGTCGTCATTCCGACCGCGCTCGCCACTGCAGACTGGGTCAAACAAGTCAGTGGCCAGGCACTGATTGCTGCCGTTGCCGTCGGCACCGATATTGCCTGCCGACTCTCGCGCGCAGGTTCACCGGGCGTGTCTCCGTTTATCGTGGGCTGGGACCCGACGCCCATGTATGGCTTCCTGGCTTCGACCATGGTTGCCGGAAAAATCATGGGACTCAACCGTGAGCAGATGGTCGCCGCCGTTGGCTTGGCCTATCACCAAATGTCTGGAAATGCCCAAGCCAGCGTAGATGGAACGCTGGCAAAGCGCTTTGGCTCAGGCTTTGCCAGTTACGGAGGTTTGCTATCCGCTCGCTTGGCACAGCAGGGCGTCTTTGGCTCTCAGAATGTGCTGCAGGGAGTCAAGGGCCTGTTCAAGCAGTACCACAAAGGCCTTTACTCCAGGGAAGCCCTGCTGGGTGATTTGGGCAAGGTCTATGCAGGCGTCGATATCGCAGCCAAGCCTTACCCCAGCTGTCGAGGTGGTCATGTGGCGATCGATGGCACCCTCGAGCTGGTGCAACAGCACCAGCTGGCGCCAGCCGACATCGAGAAGGTCGTGATCTACAGCCCTCCTGCTGAGATGATGCTGCTGGGTGCTCCTATCGAGAAGAAACGCAACCCGCAAACCATCGTGGAAGCGCAATTCAGCAATCCATGGGTAGTTGCCTGTGCCATCCAGGACCGTGAAGTGGGCCTGCACCACTTTACCGAGGAGGCATTGCGCAGAACTGATCTCAAGCAGCTCACACAGCGCATGTTCACCATTGAAGACAAGTCCCTGGTGCGTCCTGATGGTGGACCTGGCTTTGTCCGGTTGGAAATCACCACCAGGCAAGGCAGTACCTATACCAAAGTCGTGCAATACGCCAAGGGCGACCCCAAGAATCCAATGTCGCCGGCAGAGTACGAAAAGAAATTCTTTGCCTGCACAACGGCAGCCAGGATGCCACAGCAGCAGGCCCAGAACGTGTTGCGACGAATTCAGCATCTGGAGCAGGAAAAAGACGTTTCGGCCTTGCAATCTACCATGGCTATTGCCAGTTAGAAATTGCCCCAGCTTCTGCTTGTATGTACTTACTTTAAATGTAAGCAATTAATGAAATAATAGAAAACGAGGGGCCTACCAAGGCCCCTCCTATTTTCTTTGATCAATAACTTCGGATGTGTCATGAATTCCAAGGTGACAAGCACTCAGAACCGCACCCGTAAGCATGGCGAACACAGATCTAGTGCGGCAGTTCGTACGCGTATCTTGGAGACCGCGTTTAACGTTATTTCCACCTACGGCTACAGCGGCATGACCATGGCCAAGGTAGCCAGCATGTCTGGTTTACCTGTTGGCAGTGTGTATTGGCATTTTGAAAGCAAGGATCTGCTCCTCAATGCCATGATTGAAGACAGCTTTTCTCGCTGGCACCAGGCCACTGCAGAGCGCAACCAGCCTCAACCAGGCGAAAGCTTTGAGCAGCATGTGACACGCATTTTTGGCGGAACAGATCACCCCCGCTACTTTGCCGCTGATTTCTGGCGGCTGGGTGTCATCCTGAGTGTTGAGAAATCGGTGCCGGAACAAACTGCACGCATGCAGTTCTTGCGCATTCGTGAAACCCAAAGGGATGAACTGGCAAATTGGTGGGCGCAGATTCTGCCGGACAACCTGCTACAGCATTTACCAGCCCTGCCCAAAAAACTCAGCTCATTTACGCTGGCCATGCAGGACGGCAATGCGATTGCCGGTGCATCTGGCGAGTCTCTGGACGATTTTCAGGAAATTCTGCGTACTTGCCTGATTCATCTGGTACAGCAGTCCCTTCAAAAGCTTGAACAGGCACCGGCCACCAAAAAGCCACGCAAACGATGACGAGAATCGTCGCCAGCCAGCGACGAGACACCATCGCTGCTTTGCTTCAGGTAGCGCTGTTTACGCCCGCCTCGCGACGGCGCAAAACCACAGGCTTTCCGCCGAAGCGCTGTTTCGAAAGCCAGTGTGCCAAGGCAGAATCCAAATGTGTGGCATGACCGGGAAACCAGTCCACCAATGCTTCAATCAGGGATCGGCAGATCTGCACATCTCCGGCATCCAGTTTTTCACGCACTTCGGCGACCGACTTGAGAACAGCCGCATGCTCGTCCATATGGCATTGGCGCGGAGGAAAACCGGACTCCTCCATCCACTGGTTTTCTTCAGCGAAATGCTGCTGAAGGTGGACTTCCATGGCCTGTAGCAGGTTCGGCAATTCCGCATCTTCTGCCTGCTCAAGTCGAGTGGCCAGCTCTACGAACTCCTGATGGATATCATCCATCGGCGCGTGCCCCAGCAGTTGGTGGGATCCCCATTGAAGAGTGCTAGTTGATGTCATGTTGGCTGCCTCACAAAGCAATGTGCACCTGCATCTGCAGGCGCACATCACACTTACAGATCCAAGACTAGGCGCGAACTCTTAGCCCCGGAACAACAGACCATCATAGTCTTGTTGGCACAGCGCTCAGCCTCTGTCAGGATGGCATCGCGATGGTCTACATCGCCTTCCAGGACAGCCACCTCACAGCAGCCGCAAATACCCTCTTTGCAGGAAGAGTCAACGGCAATTCCGTTTTCCAGAAGCACGTCGAGCACACTGGCGCCCGTTGGCACTGTCAGCTCCATGCATGAGCGAGCCAGAGAGATGACAAAGCCGCCCTCCACCGCCGCTGCTTGCTTTGCAGCAAAACGCTCGAGGTGCACATACTCTGCAGGCAGATGTGCCGTTGCCGCTTCGTACGCATCCAGCATCGGAGTCGGCCCACAGCAGTAGAAATGTGCGCGGGCAGGCGCTGCCTGGGCAATCGACGCCAGATCAAGGACTGCCCCGGCTTCTTCGTCCACATGAATGTGGACGCGCTCACCCAGTGCCTGCAACTGCACAGCGAAGGCAATATCTGCACGTGTGCGCACGCTGTACCACAGCTCCCAGGATGCGCCCAGTGCCTGCAGGCGTTGCAACATGTTCCAGATGGGTGTGATACCGATGCCACCGGCAATCAGCACACTGTGCGTCGCATCCTCGGTCAAGGGGAAATGATTGCGCGGCGCAGACACCGGCATGAGGCTGCCAACACGCAGTTGCTCATGCACATAGCGTGACCCTCCACGGCTCTTGGCGTCCAGCTTGACACCCACGGTGTAGGAGGAGGGCTGTTCACTGGACTCGACCAGCGAATAGGAGCGCACAATGCCATTTGCCAGATGCAGGTCGATATGCGCTCCTGGCTCAGTTGCAGGCAACGGTGCGCCTGTCGGCTCGACCAGCTCGATCAGATGGGTGTCTTTCGCGGCGTAACGAATCGACTGGACGCGCAGTTGCAACAAGGATGATCCCGACATATTCACTGCTCCGCTGCAACCACACGCACTTGCATTTCACCGATGGAGCTGATCGATGCATGCATCACGTCTCCTGGCACTACAGGCCCCACACCTTCACAGGTGCCCGTCATGATGACGTCGCCGGGATAGAGGGTGTAGTAGCTTGATGCCCACTCGATCTGCTCGGCGATGTACATGATCATCTGCGCAGAGTTGGTGATCTGGCGCACTTCTCCATTGACCGTCAGGCGCAGATCCAGTTGCTGAGGATCAGCAATTTCATCGGCAGTGACCAGCCATGGGCCAAGGACTGAATAAGTATCCAGCGATTTGCGCAAGGAGCGATCCTCCGGACCGCGCACGGTCATATCCAGCGCAATGCTGTAGCCCGCAATGCAATCCAGCGCTTGCGCTTGCGTAACACGCGAGACTTTCTTGCCAATCACTGCGGCCAGCTCGATCTCATGGTGCGTCAGACGCTCTGGCATGGTGATTTCGACCGCCTGGCTGCAGCCGATCAATGAACTGTTGGCCTTGAGAAACAACCCCTGCTCTTTCACGCCGCCGGTGTAGCGTGTGGTGAAGATATGGGCATCGCGCTGCGCTTCTTCCACATGGGCCTGGTAGTTCACAGGCACCCCAATGATCTTGCCAGGCTGTGCGACAGGGCTGAGCAAACGCACCTCTTCCACCCGGTAAGTCGGCGATGTAGGCAGCAAGCTGGTTGCCGCAGCGCGCAAGACGTCAAGATTCGCCACAACCAGGTCGCCGCCGACTTGCGGGTAAGAAGGCTGTGGCAAAGCCTTCAGCGCTTCCGTCACATCGTGCACCAGACCATTTTCGACCACACCCAGACGGTGTTCATTGAACCAGCAAATCTTCATTGTTCTTCCTTGCTCGACACAGCGGTGCCGATTTCTTCACGTAGCAAATTCAGGCGCTGCATGGCATCGGCATCCGAGACCACAAACAGCCGGGCATCCGAGGACTGCGCACGATGGCTCGCCCACTGATGCTGAGGGATGGTGAACACATCACGGGCCGACCACTTGATGCGCTGATCGCCAATCACGCTCTCGCCCTCACCTTCCACCACTGCCACCACCTGGTTGCAGCTGCTCTTGACGGGCAACGACTGCGTCTGTGCATCAATCTGCAGCATGCTGGCCGACAGCAAAGCCATGGCTCCCTGACCATTGAGCGGATTGACGTAATTCACGCGTCGCATGCCATCCTCACCATGCGGCGCATGCTGCAGCGCTCCTACAGCATCGGCATAGGGATAGCGGAACACCGGCGAGTGATCCGTGCGCCCCACTGTGACGCTGGGGCGGATGTTCGGATAGGCAAATGCAGCCTCGGGCATCGTCTCGGGCTGAACCTCGATGGGCCCAGGCTGGAACACCACCGAGCCCATGTACATATGCAGCGGCACATCCAGCACATCCAGCCAGACCACGGGCACGTCTCCGTCATGACGGTGCTCATGCCAGCACATACCAGGCGTAAGCACCAGGTCACCGAACTCCATGGGGCATTCCTTGCCATCCACCAGAGTCACCACCCCAGAGCCTTCCAGCATGAAACGCAGAGCATTCATGGTGTGGCGATGCGGGCGTGCTGTTTCACCGGGCAGCAGACACTGGTAGGCCGCCAGCACATTGCCACAGGTATGCTCATCGGCCAGCGACTGGGCTGCGGGACTGAGCATTTGCAGCACCCGACGCTGCACAGCCTGCGGATTGGTTTCCTGGAAGGCATGCTCAATCAAAGGACGCATATCCTGCCAGCGCCACAGATATGCAGGCACAGGGCTGGGTGGTGGCTTGTGGGCGTTTGGGCTGTCCCACAAAGGAGCCAGACGCGCTGCATGCCATTGCTGCAAGATGGTTTCGCTGTTCGATGACATGGCAGACCTCAGATGCTGAAGCTCTCGAACGTACCGGGGTGGAACATGTCTTCAGGTGTCACCAGACGTGGCGACAGCCCCTGGGCATGGTGGTGCTTGAAGAAGTTCTCCAGCACGTGGCGGTTGGCTTCGATGCCGTAGGACCAGTGATCCTGACCCATCAGGTCGCGGGCCTCCTTCAGACGCTCTTCCACAAAAGGCAGCGTGATCTTGGTGGCGGAAGTCTCGGACAAATGCTCCAGCGCCTTGACCTTGGACTCTTCGAATGCCTTGTAAATCGCGCCAGGCAGCCATGGATGGCGTTCAGCCAGCTCACGGCGCACACCCAGGATGTGCATGATGGGGAAAATCCGGGTACGGCGGTAATAGTCTTTGGCCGCTTCCACTGGATCGCGGAACAGCCAGCCCAGATTCGGCGTACCTTCTGGCACATCGGGAGCGCGGGGTGCGACATAACCATCGATTTCGCCCTTGGCCAACAGGCTGGAAATGGTTTCGCCTTCCGGTGCATCTTCCACACGTACATCATCGGGCAGCTTGATCTTGAGCTTTTCCGGGCGGCCCGCATGCGAAATGCCACCGCGCACCCAGGTCACATCCGAAGGCTTCAGGCCATAGTCTTCTTCCAGAATGGCTCGCACCCAGACGTTGGCAGTCAGTTGGTACTCGGGCAAGCCAATTTTCTTGCCACGCAAGTCCTCAGGTTTCTGGATGCGATCCGTGCGGCAGTAAATTGCCGTATGGCGGAAAGCACGCGAAAGGAACACCGGAATACCCACATAAGGGAAGTTTCCGTTGGCGACCTGAAGGGTCGAGCTGGACAGCGACAGCTCACAAATATCGAATTCCTGGTTGCGGAAAGCGCGAAAGAAAATCTCTTCGGGCGAGAGCGTCATGATGACGGGCTTGACTCCGTCAATCTGCACGGCACCGTCAATCAAAGGGCGGCAACGGTCATAGTTACCAATAGCAAGCGAGAGTTCGAGTTTGGACATGGCGTAAATAGCGTTAAGCAGTCAGTGGCAATGGATGTGTGGGTCAGGCCAGGCCAAACTCACTTCGGATCAGGCTGGTGTGCTCTCCCAGAATCGGGGCTGCCAGTTCCGTCGGTCCTCGCTGCCCGTTGATCTTGACTGGGCGGTGGATGGCGGTCAGAGTGCCATGCTCGGGATGATCAATCGTGTAGAACGATTGCAACTGCGCGACTTGAGGGTCCTGCATGACTTCAGGCACGGTCTTGACAGGAGCAAAAGGCACGTCGGCGGCCGTCAAGCGGGCTTCCCAGTGCGCATAAGGCTTCTGCGCAAATACCTGCCCCACTAGGTCGCTGATGAGCAGATAGTGCTGGGTGCGCAAAGGTGCCGTTTGGAAGCGTTCATCCGTCAATAAATCCGGGCACTCCAGTGCATTGGCAAATGCAGCCCAGAACTTCTCCATGGAGGAAAGGTGAACCGCCAGCAAGCGCTCGTCGGCGCAGCGGAAGGCATAGGACTGGGAGATGGCAACACGTGACATGGGATTGGGAACGGAGCCCAGGCGTGTGAACTGCGAGAAGCCTTCAGGAGAGAAGGCAATCGATGCCTCCAGCATATTGACCTCTACACGAGCACCTTCGCCCGTGCGCTCACGCTGGTGCAAGGCACCCAGGATGCCGTACGCCGCATACATTCCAGTAATGTTGTCGGACAGCGAAGGCCCGTTGAGCACAGGTTTCGCTGGGTCGATTTTCTGGCTGGCCAAGCCACTGATGGCCAGGGCGACAGCGTCATAACAGGGTCGGTCTTTGTAGGGTCCTTCTGCACCAAACCCCGTGATAGAGCAATGCACCAATCGAGGATTCAAGGCTTTCAAGCTGGCCTCATCAAAGCCCAGACGAGGCAGCACGCCCGCACGGAAGTTGTCCAGCAGCACGTCGGCCTTTGCAATCAGCTTGCGCAGATCGGCTTTTCCCGCATCCGATTGCAAATCCAGCTGAATGCTTTGCTTGTTGCGGTTGTAAGCGCTGAAGTGGGGGCTGTACAGCTTGCCTGCATGCCGACGAAACGGATCGCCACCCTCTGGATGCTCCACTTTGATCACACGAGCACCCAAATCTGCCAACATCATTCCAGCCAATGGCGCCGTGAGCACAGTGCCCAGCTCAATGACCAGAATGCCTTGCAATGCATCTTTCATTTACGGCTCCTCAGGCGAACTGCTTCAAGATTTGACGCGCCAACGTGGTGCGTAGCACCTCAGTGGGCCCTTCGGTGATGCGATAGCTGCGCAAATCACGCCAGAAGCGCTCGATGGGCGTGTCGTGGGTCAAGCCCATGCCACCATGCAGCTGCATGCAGGTATCCGTCACACGGAATCCCATCTCCACACCAAACGTTTTGATCATGAACGTCTCCAGTTTTGCATCGACCCCGGCATCCACCTTGCGTGCTGCGTCATAGACCATCAACCGTGTGGCAAAAACCTCGGTGAAGCCATCCGCCAGCATCCATTGCACCCCTTGGCGCTCGGACAGCTTTTCACCAAACGTCTTGCGCTGGGACACGTAGCTGGCCGTCATGGACAAGCAGCGATCAGCCGCGCCCACTGCATGTGCCCCCTGACGGACACGCCCGTGGTTGATATAGCCCTGCGCGAGAGCAAAACCCTTGCCCTCTTGGCCCACCAGATTGGCAGCCGGAATGTCGACGTTTTCCAGAACAATCTCGCACGGCGAGTCGCCCATCAAGGTTTTTTCAGATGTCGCCAGTTGCACACCCGGGGTATTCATATCCACGATGAAGCAGGAAATACCGCCTCGTGCGCCCTTTTCCGGATCCGTCACTGCCATCACCAGCGCGAAGTCTGCCTTCGCTGCTCGCGTGATGAATCGTTTGATGCCATTGAGGCGATACCCCGTCTCTGTCTTGACCGCCCGCGTGCGCATGGCGGAAGGGTCGGAGCCCGCATCCGGCTCCGTCTGTGCAAAGCAAAACCGCTTCTTTCCTTCCACGACGGGGTACAGATAGTCCTCGCGCTGCGCTTCATTCAGTCCCATCAGGATGGGACCCACCATGGGACCAAACAAGCCATGGTCGCGCACCCAGGATGCCACGGTGCTGCGCCCCACTTCCTCCCAGAACACCGCAAGCGGCAACAGCGAAAGCCCCTGGCCGCCGATTTCTTCGGGTACATCCAGCAGCCACAGGCCCGCGGCCTTGGCGCGCTCACGCACTCGCGCCGCGGTTTCTTCATCGAGCAAACCTGCTGCGTTGAGCTTGTTTTCGAGAGGAATCAACTCCCTTTCGACAAAGCGGCGTACGGATTCACGAAACATCAGCAGCTCCTCGGGGAGTGCTTCGTGGGGAGTCATGTCAAGCATCGAAATACCAAGCGATCAATTCAGAAGGTGTGACAAAACCAACCCTCCAGCAAAGGTGGAGGGTTGATACCTAAAGGCTCAGGGGGTTCAGGCCTCGGTTTTTTCCAGCAAGGAGGGGTCTTCCTCCCCTGGCTGGTGCGGCAGCTCCAGCGGTGCTTCGAGCGCCTTCCATGCCTTGATCGGTTGTCCGGCTTTCACCAGATCCAGTTCACGCCAGAACAGTTTGCGCAAGGTCACGATGCCCAGGTCCGAACGCCCAAGAATCTCGTCTTCTCGCTTGGTCACACGCTCTTGACCCCGGATCGACAGATAGTCCTGAGCAGCGGTCAAGCCGACAAAAGTGTCTTCCGGGTTCTTCCAGACACGTGAGCTGAACAACTCGTCATGATGCTCGGCAGGGTCGTACTTGCCATACTTGGCAAAGTACGTCTTGAAACGCATTTGCGAGGCTTCGCTGGCTCCTGGCGGCAGGCTGTAGATCATGAAGCGAGTGGTATTGAGCTCGTCATTCGGCGTCATCCACACAAACACGTCCAGCCATGGGTCCTCGGGCTGCAAGCCTGGAACCGTAATGTGGTTGTTGTTCGGGAACGTCCAGTCACTCTGGCGCACGTTGTCTTTGCTGCGGCGCGCGGTCTGGCGAATGCCGGCCGAAGTTTCTTCGTAGCTCAGCTCAGGAATACCTGTCGTCACCGCCTTGCCAAAAGCACCCACGGTTAGTGCCATGTGCACAAAGCTCACATGTACGGCATCCATGGAGTTTTCCACCTGCTGGAACCAGTTGTTGTCCCAGCGTTCCATACCGTTGGCGACCAGCGCGCCAGGGCGCTCTGTCAGCAACTTGCGCGGCAGATCAAATTCAGGTGGCTCGCCTTCACCCATGTACGCAAACACTAGCCCCTGGTACTCTTTGACAGGGTATCCGGCGATCTTGGTACGCGGCATGCCCGTGTCGGCTTCAGCGGGACGCTTCACGCACGCACCGGTGCTGTTGAATTGCCAGCCGTGATAGATGCAGCGGATTTCCTCACCATCAACCCAGCCGGTATGCAGCAGAGTGCGGCGGTGAGCACAGCGCCCCCCGACCAGGTGCACCTTGCCACTGGTGCCACGGTAGAGTGTCAGCTCTTCACACATGATCTTCAGTGGAATGGCCGCCCCCACTTCCACGCTCTCGCTCAAGGCAACGGGCTGCCAGAACTTACGCAGCAAGCGCCCCATGTCGGTATCAGGCCCCACTTCCGTGAGTCGGTTGAATTGCGCTGCACGCGCCAGGCGGCGCTCATCCATTTGGCTCATTGTTGTCTCCATCGTGCGTTGTAAGAATTAGACGGGCTCACCCAGCAAGTCCGTCAGCGGACCTTGTGGTTCACCGTATTTGGTCCACTGGATTGAACGGGCATAGTCCTTGATATTCAGCGGGTGGTGGCGGCCAGGTGACCATGTGGGATATTTGTGGCGCAAACCACCATCCACGGCCATATCTGAGCCAGTCATGCATGCCGACTCATCGGAGGCCAGGAAAACAGTGGCCCATGCAAGATCGGAGGCTCGCGGGAATCGGCGCAGCGGCATTTGGTCCAGGTATTCCTGGCGCGAATAGAAGCCCTTGCGATCAGGCACCTTCCACTCGGGATCGAACATTTCATCGCGCATCGTGGTCCACAACTGATGCTCCATGGAGCATGGTGTGACACTGTTGACGCGGATACCCAGGTGCGCCAGATCCAGCGCTGATGAACGCACAAAACTCAGCAAGGCGGCTTTGGCTGCGCAATAGGCGGCCCCATCAGCTTCACCAAAATGCGCGGCCGTCGACAGGATGTGAATCATGCTGCCGCCATCCCCCGACTGCATCATGGCGCGTGCGCAGTGTTGGGTGGTGAGCAAGCCCGCTGTTGCAAAGCTGGCCACCGAATCATCCCAGTCATCATGCTGCATATCCAGCACATGGCTCCAGTGCACACGGCCCGCCATGTTGACTGAAATGTCCAGGCGTCCGTAGCGCTCCATGGTGGCGGCTACCGCACGTTGAACATCGGCATCCTTGCGCGCATTGGCTTGCACCGCAAACGCTTCCAGGCCTCGGTCCTGGAGAAACTTCACGGTTTCGTTGGCAGCCACTTCGCTGACATCCGTCACACAAACGCGAGCCCCTTCACGGGCCAGAAAGTGGGCGATCGTGCCCCCGATGTTGGGGCCTGCGCCAAAAACGATTGCGACTTTGTCTTTGAGTCTGTCCATGTGCTTTTTCTTGAAGGTTAGATCGTGCGGATTCAGAGAATTGAGAAGATTCTCGAAAACAAGCCATTACCCAACAAGATGAAAAGCTCAGATTCAGATATTCATTTTTTCAATAAATAAATCCCGCTCTCAATGTGCAAAAACTTCCGTCGCACCAAAGGGAAAACCCCGATATTCTTTAATGACCTTCCAGCCGACTGGTATCGCAAAGTTTGCGCAGCAACTCAGCAAAAACTTGCTGCTCTTTCGCATTGAGTGGCTGCAAGATGCGCGCCTGGGTACGTAGCACGGCAGGCCATGCTTTCTCCAGTTGCGCTTTTCCCTCTGCAGTCAGGTGCAACAGACGTACACGCCGATCTTCAGGGCTCAGACTGCGAGTGAGCATTTGCTTGGATTCCAGCCTATCAATGACAGCACCTATGGTGGAAGTGTCAAAGCTCACAATATGTGCCAGTGTTTTTTGATCCACGCCAGGCTGCAGCGCCAGGGCTTGCAACACTGCAAATTGCACCGGTGTGAGCCCTGTTCCGTCCATTTCCTGCATAAAAAGTGCAACTGCAATTTGCTGCAAGCGCCTGATTCCATGCCCAGGCATGCTGTGCAACTCAGAACCCGATAACGATTCAAAGGGATGACTCATGGTTAATCCTAGGTCGCGTCAAAGACCATCGCCAAAATAATACGTGAACTGATTATTTGTTCACTGCCAATCCGTTTACGGTTCTATTATGCAATTTCACCTCCAAGGGTTTCGTCCCGGCGATCCTCACGTTCAAGATGCCAGTGCCTATGCCTATGCAGTCCCCAGCCACGTTGATGTCCTGATCGTCGGTTGCGGACCTGCCGGGTTGACGCTGGCAGCCCAGCTGGCGCAGTTTCCTGATATCCGCACGGCCATCGTGGAGCAGAAAGAAGGGCCTTTGCAACTCGGCCAAGCGGACGGTATCGCCTGCCGCACCATGGAGATGTTCGAGGCTTTTGGCTTTAGCGAGCGTGTGGTCAAAGAAGCATGCTGGATCAATGAAGTCACCTTCTGGAAACCAGATGCACAGGATGCCAACGCCATCACACGCCATGGCCGTGTACAAGACACGGAAGACGGCCTGTCCGAATTCCCTCACGTGGTGTTGAACCAGGCACGCATTCATGATTTCTATTTGGAAAGCATGCGCAATGCCCCCAGCCGCCTACAGCCTCACTATGGTCGCCGTGTGCAGAACGTGTGCGTTGACCGCAGCCTTGAATATCCGGTCACTGTCACCCTCGAACGTGTGGATGGCCCTTACACAGGCCATACCGAAGTTGTGCACGCTCGCTATGTGGTGGGCTGCGATGGTGCGCGCAGCAGCGTCCGCAAGGCCATCGGCCGCGAGCTGGTGGGCGACTCTGCCAACCACGCGTGGGGGGTCATGGACGTTCTGGCGGTATCGAACTTTCCGGATATCCGCCACAAAGTCGCAATACAGTCGGACAAGGGCAACATCCTGATCATCCCGCGTGAAGGCGGCTACCTGACGCGCTTTTATGTGGAGATGGACAAGCTGGGCGAAGATGAACGTGTGGCCCAGCGCGGCATCACGGCAGAGCAACTGATTGCCTCTGCGCAAAAAGTTCTGCACCCTTACACCCTGGATGTTAAGGAAGTCGCATGGTGGTCGGTCTATGAAATTGGCCAGCGCATTTGCCACCAGTACGACGATAGCAACACCGATGATGAAGAACCTCGCGTCTTCATTGCGGGAGACGCTTGCCACACCCACAGCCCCAAGGCGGGTCAGGGCATGAACTTCTCGATGCAGGACACCTTCAACCTCGGCTGGAAACTCGCCGCAGTGCTGCGTCACCAAGCCCAACCTGCGCTGCTGCGCACATACTCGGCTGAACGGCAGGTCGTTGCACAGCAATTGATTGATTTCGATCGTGAATGGGCGACGATGTTCAGTGATCGTGGCGGCGTTGATCCCAAAGTCTTTCAAAAATACTTTGTGCAACACGGCCGCTTCACAGCAGGGGTGGGTACACAGTACCAAGCTTCCCTGGTTTGCGGTGACACCACCCACCAGCACTTGGCGGCAGGCTATCCGGTGGGCATGCGCATGCATTCAGCACCAGTGGTGCGTGTCTGCGACGCCAAACCCATGCATCTGGGTCATGTCGCCAAGGCCGATGGCCGCTGGCGCCTGTATGCATTTGCCGGAGCTCAGGACCAGACACAGCGCGATCAAGGACTCCATGCCTTGTGCGAGTACCTGGCCCAATCACCTGATTCCCCGATCGTCAAATACACCCCCTCTGGCCAGGATGTGGATGCGATCTTCGATGTACGTGGCATTTTCCAACAGGCATCGCATGAAGTCGATCTGGAGCAGGTGCACCCGCTGCTGCGCCCACAAAAAGGACGCTATCAGCTACATGACCTGGAGAAGGTGTTTGCCGTGGATCTGAAGAACCAACAAGACATTTTTGCCTTGCGCAACATCAACCGTGAAGCAGGGGCCCTGGTAGTGGTGCGCCCCGACCAGTACGTGGCATTGGTCCTTCCCTTGAATGCCCATGCAGAACTCTCGAAATTTTTCGACAGTTTCATGCTGAGCCCTCAGGCTGCCGCTGCATAAAAAAGACTTCCGATGTATTAATCCATACCGCGCAAAGCAATACTTTTGCTGCCATCTTATGTTCGCAATGCCCGCTTACGCGGGCGTTGTCATTTTGGACCTTTGGCAGCCGTTGCAGCAGCCTGCATTCACCAGGGGTTGTGTGCCACAGCACAACAGAGCATCGCACCACGCTAAAGTGCTCGCTGCCAATGTCCAAACTTTGAATATGCTGTTGTGTTCAACCGCCCAGGCAAGAAGTATTCGCCGGGATTTTCTCGTGCCTTCACTGCTTACGGAACATCATTCTTTCGGCAATGCCCGTTCAACGCGCTAGCCATATTGCCGAAGAAGGGTCCGGTTGCGCCATGGCCTTCACTATTTCTTCTGTATGCTGTCCCGCCACGCACATCGCTCCAGGCTCATAGGCCTGGGCGTCAAAGCGGGGTGCCGGTGCAGCCTGCAAAGCGCCTTGTATCTCGCGGTAAACCTCCCTCGCTTGCATATGCGGGTGCTTCGATGCTTCCAGCGGACTCAGCACAGCGCCAAAGCATGCATCTGTGGGCTCGAGCAAATCTTGCCAGTACGCACGTGGCTGCGTCAGAAATAGTGACGCAAGACGGGCGCGGCGCATCGGCCACTGCGCCTTGTCCCATTGATCTCCGACAAAATCCGGATCGTGTGTCAACCCCAGAAGTTCGAGCAGCAAAGCATAGAACTGAGGCTCAAGGGCACCAACCGTCACGTAATGCCCATCCGCACAGACATAGGTGTCATAAAACGGGGCGCTATCGTGAATCGACTGCCCGCGCTCATCTTTGACCAGGCCAGATTGGCGGGCACTCAGCATCAGGTTGAGCATGTGCGCAGCACCATCCACGATCGCTGCATCCACCACAGTGCCGCGCCCTGTCGCCCTCGCTTGCAGCAGGCCCGAAAGCAGACCTGTCATCAAGTACAGTGCACCACCACCGATATCCCCTAAAACAGCGAACGGAGAAACTGGTCGCGCACCGGAGGGGCTGCACCCCCAAAGTGCGCCACTGACAGCGGCATAGTTGGTGTCATGGCCTGCTCGCTGCGCCAAAGGACCACTTTGCCCCCAGCCAGTCATGCGCCCGTACACCAGGCGTGGGTTGATGCGCATACAAACTTCAGGCCCAAGCCCCAAGCGCTCCATCACACCAGGCCGCATCCCCTCGATCAGGGCATCCGCCTCAGCCACCAAGGTCAATACCAGCTGTCGCCCCTCTTGCGTCTTAAGGTCCGCATACACAGAACGTTTGCCGCGATTGAGAATATTGCCTGTCACGCCCTGGGCTTTGCTTTCGCGGACCACCGAAATGACGTCCGCTCCCAAATCAGCCAGATGCATGGCACAGAATGGCCCCGGACCCAAGCCTCCGATCTCGAGCACTCTCACACTGTCAAGAACCTTCACGGCGACTCCTTAGTTATGTTGCTGATTAAAGGGCCTGGTTATGACAAGCCAGAGGTCCCCAATACGCTTTCTACCGAACGCACCAGGGTACGCAACCGAGGACCGACTTCGCTTTCCAGCTTGCCGCACAGAGGGCTGTAGACAGGCAATGTCACAGCAAACACCCACAACTCCCCATCCAGTGGTTTGGACATAGCCACGGCAATGGACTCCAGCTCGCGATGCAGATCACCATGGCTGCGGCAAAAGCCATGCTCTGCAAGGCTCTGGCGCGCATCATCAAGCCTTTGCTCCAGCCATGCTGCACGCTGTGGATCCTTGCTACGCATATCGTCAAGGTAAGCTTCTCGCTCCTGCGCTGGAAGCCCTAGGAGATAAGCACGGCCTGAAGCTGTGCGCGACAGTGACGTGTGCACACCAACCTCCGGCTGAAAAATGGAATTCCCCAGGCAATTGGCCTTCTCCACCAGGCAAAGCTCACTGCGAAATCCAACTGCCAGTTGAACCTGTCCTTCGGTCAGGTTGGCCAGCGCCTGCATTTGCGGGCGAGCCAGCTGGCGTAACGCCAAGCGCGTAAGCACCGGAGAAGACAGACTAAGCAGTCCAAGACCAGGCACGTATTTGGACAGTCTGTCCGAGTAGCGCAGCAGGCCCAGCTCGCACAGCGTTTCAGTCAAACGAAAAAGTGTTGGCTTGGGCAGACCGGTCAAGTCCATCAGCTCTTTAGCACTCAGTTCCTGGCATTTGCTGGAGAAGCAGCGTAATATGGAAACACCTCGGACCAGAGCACTGACAAGCTTGCTATCCGGTTCTGCATTTGCATTCATATCAACCTCAAAAAAACTGAGATTTTCACCTTTTTCTTCTTACTCCCGAATATGCACTCCAGCACGCATGACCCAGAGATGGGTACCTTGGAAGGCAGCACTTTGTCGCCAAGCCAAGTTGCAGACAACCTTTGAGCACCTCCCAAGCTCGCTGAAATTTTCAGCCCAAGGCTTGGCAGCCGCCTGGAAAGCAACCACATGCCCTGTCTACCCAGCGGCTCGAGGCACATAGGATGCGCGCATATCCCGCCCACCACGCAACGATGAGCCTCCATCCACAGGGATCACAGCCCCCGTGACGTAGCCAGCCAGCGGAGAGGACAGGAACAGCGCCATATGCGCGACGTCATCCAGCGTTCCCATTCTTTGCAACGGAACCGAAGCGACTGCCTTTGCAAGTGCTTCTGGGGACGGTGCCAGGCGACGCATCCCTTCCGTGTTCTCTATGGGACCAGGCGCAATCGCGTTCACTCTGATGCCGACTTCTCCCCACTCCATGGCCAACACGCGCGTCATCATGTCAATACCTGCTTTGGCGGCGCAGGCGTGCACCTGATACATCGTTGGATTGATACCTTGCGGGGCCGAGATGTTGATGACACTTGCATTGGGCTTTTTAAGCAGCGGATAGGCCAGACGCAGCACATGGAAGCTGCCGTTGAGGTCAATGTCGATCACGGTCTTAAAGCCATTGGGCGAAAGCTCTGCGGCAGGCGCAATAAAGTTCCCTGCAGCACCGGAAATCAACACATCGATTTCGCCAAACTGTGCATGCGCTTGACGTAGCGCAGCATCTACTGCGCCTGGGTCACGCACATCCGCGCTGATACCCATTGCCTGCGCACCCAATGCATGCAGACCATCCTGCGCTTGCTGCACTTTTTCGGGGGAACGGCTCATGACCGCCACGTTGGCACCCGCGCGTGCAAAAGCCTGGGCGATTCCGAGATTGATGCCACTCGTACCCCCGGCGACAAATACATGTTGGCCACGAAAGGAAAACGACTCAAGCATGACTCCTCCCTCAATCCAGTTGCAGCTTCTGACTACGGATCAATTCACCCCAGCTCAGCCGATCACGCTCCACCATCTTCGAGAACTGCTCTGGCGGCATCCCACCTGGACGGCCACCCAGCTCCTCGTAGCGTTTAACCACTACCGGATCCTGCAAAACAGCAATCAAGTTTTCGGTGAGCTTTTTGACCACATCTGGAGGTGTTTTCGCAGGCAGGAAAAAGCCCATCCACCCCACTTTGTCGAACTCCTTCAGACCCAGCTCAGTCATCGTTGGCACCTCAGGCAGTGCTGGCTCTCGAGTAGTGCTTGTCACTGCCAGCGGGCGCAATTTCCCGTCCTTGATATGGCTGAGCGATCCTGTGAGGTTGTCAAACATGAACTGTGTCTCACCCGCCACAATGGCCATGGTTGCAGGAGCAGACCCTTTGTAGGGCACATGAACCACATCCACATGGGCACTCTGGCGCAACAGCTCGCCCATGAGATGCGTGGTCTGCCCAACACCTGCTGACGAAAACGCGAGCTTTCCCGGCGTGCGCTTTGCCACGGCAATCAGCTCACCCACACTCTTGATGGGCGACTCCGCCGGAACAACCAGCACGTTGGCAAACGAGATCATGTCTGTCAGTGCAACGAAATCTTCTGCCTTGTAACTTAACTTCTGGTACGCGGTGTAATTGATCGCATTGGAGCCTGTGTTCCCCACCAGAACCGTGTATCCGTCTGGCTGGGCACGCGCCACGACGCCAGCCCCCAAAGAGCCTCCCGCACCGGGTTTGTTATCTACGATGACTGCTTGGCCTAGCCGCTCACTGAGCTTTTGTGCCATGAAGCGCACAGGCGTGTCTGTGGTACCGCCAGCCGCACCAGGCACCACAAAGGTGATGGGACGCTTGGGCCAGCCTGCATCCGCCCATGCATGCGAAGAAATTCCCATTGCAAACAAACTCAGCAGAAAACTGGCGCACACCTGTCGGCGTGTACTGTGACGTGAAGACGATGACATGTTTTTGTCTCCTCTTTTGTTAACGGCGCTACGACCTTCTTGCAGCCCACTACCAACTAAATCGCAATCTCCGATGGATAGCCGGACGATCCCAACTTTTTCACTTCAAACACCCTTCCAGACTGGCGCCCGCTTCTCTGCAAAAGCCGCGGCCCCTTCACGCGCATCCTGGGATGCGAATACAGGCGCAGTGATCGCTGCTTGCCTGTCGAACATCTCCGCTTGCGACCAGTCTGCCGACTCCAGCACCACACGCTTGCTGGCGCTCAACGCCAATGGCCCATTGGCAGCCACGCGCTGCGCAAGCTCCAAGGCAGATTCCAGCGCCTGACCGGCCTCAACCAGACGATTCACCAGACCATGTGCCATGGCACGTTCAGCACCCAGCATCTCCCCCGTCAAAATGCACTCCATAGCCAGGTGATATGGCAGGCGCTTGGGCAGACGCAAGAGCCCTCCTGCCACAGCGGCCAAGCCGCGTTTGACCTCGGGCAAACCAAACTTGGCACTTCTGGAAGCAACAATCAAATCGCAAGCCAGTACGGCTTCGAATCCGCCCGCCAAGGCATAACCTTCGACTGCGGCAATGAGAGGTTTGCTAGGCGGTTTTTGCGTCAGCCCCAAAAACCCCCTGCCCGCCAGACTGGGGCGCTTCCCCTGAAGAAAGCCTTTCAAGTCCATCCCCGCGCAAAAAGTGCCTCCTGCGCCGGTAAGGATGCCTACCTGCAGCGCCGGATTGCTGTCCAGCTCATCCAGCGCAGCAGCCAGCGCCTGTGCCATCTCCAGCGTGGCCGCATTGCGCGCCTCGGGATTACTCAAGGTCATGATCTGCACATTGCCGCGCACTTCTACCAATACTGTGGATGCCATAAATAATCCTCTCTCAGTTTCACCGTGTTGCAGTGCTGCCAGCCGTATGCCAAACAGGCACAGTCAATCTGCTAGGCCGTGCTATCGGCCGAGGGCACTCTTCATGCTGCAAAGCCATGCCGTGCAGGAGATATCAACGCTCACAGGGAGCGTTGCTTCAACGAGGCTGCATGCGGATAGCGCCATCCAGGCGGATGGTTTCGCCATTGAGCATGGGGTTCTCCAGGATGTGCAGCGCCGTCATCGCATACTCGCAAGGGTGGCCCAGGCGGGCAGGGTTGGGCACCGAGGCAGCCAGTGATCGGCGTACCTCATCAGGCAACTTGGACAGAATGGGCGTATCAAACAGGCCTGGGGCAATGGTGCATACGCGGATAAACTTGGAGGCAAGGTCACGCGCAGCAACAATGGTCATGCCAATGACGCCCGCCTTGGAGGAAGCGTATGGAATCTGCCCGATCTGCCCCTCGTAACCCGCCACCGAGGCCGTCAGCACACAAACACCGCGCTCGCCATTGTCGGGATCGTTCTTGGCCATGCTCACCGCCGCCAGACGTAGCGTATTGAAGGTGCCAATCTGGTTCACGCGGATGATGTTGATGTACTTCTCCAGCGACCCCGGGCTTCCATCCTTTTCAATCAGACGCACCGTCCCGCCAATGCCAGCACAGTGCACCAGCGCACGGAAGTTGCCAAAGCCTTCCGCAGCAGCAATAGACCTGCTCATCTGCTCGGCATCCGATACATCTGCCTTCACATAGCGCAAGCGGCCAGGGTACTGCTGCTCCAGCGCCATGCCTCGCTCATCATTCAAATCCACAATTACGACGTTCAGCCCACGCTCCAGCAACGCAATCGCTGAAGCTTCTCCCAGCCCCGAAGCGCCACCAGTGACAAGTGCTGTCATCCCTTGCTCTAGCTTCATATGTTTTCCTCTCGTGACTTTCCATAGCTACCGAAACACTGCGCACCATCACAGTCGTTCAATAATGGTTGCGTTGGCCATTCCCCCAGCCTCACACATGGACTGCAGGCCATAGCGCTGTCCGCTGTCTTCCAGAGCGTGAAGCATGGTGGTCATCAGGCGAATACCAGAAGCTCCCAACGGGTGCCCCAAGGCGATGGCTCCACCTCGCGGATTCAAGCGCTCACCGTCGGCCTTCAATTCCTTCTGCCATGCCAGCGGCACAGACGCAAAGGCTTCATTGATCTCGTAGTGCTGGATGTCTTCGAGCGTCATCCTTGCCTTGGCCAGAACCCGCTGCGTCGCAGGAATCGGAGCCGTCAGCATGTACAGAGGGTCATCGCCCACCACATCAAAAGCCACGAAGCGAGCCCGAGGCCGCAGCCCCAGCTGCAAAGCTCGTTGCTCACTCATGATGAGCATGGCGCTGGCGCCATCTGTCATCTGCGAAGCATTGCCAGCTGTCGTGGCCCACTGAATCTCGGGGAAGCGTCTGGAGAGTTCCTCGCTCTCAAACACCGCCTTCAAACTGGCAAGCTTTTCCACCGTGGTTCCGGGGCGAATGGTCTCGTCCATGGATACGCTGCCTGCACAGGTGCGGATTTCCACAATCTCACGCGTGAATCCACCGCTGGATTGCGCGGCATGGGCACGCTGGTGCGAACGTGCGGCATAGGTATCCAGCGCATTGCGCGACAGTCCCCACTTTGCTGCGACCAGATCTGCCGACACACCTTGCCCCACAAGGCCTGGCGCGTAGCGTGCATCAAAGCGTGGCCCTGTGATGCTTTTGCCCATGCGCGAACTCCCCATGGGTACGCGGCTCATGGATTCCACGCCGCAGGCAATCACGATGTCTTGCGTGCCCGCCATGATGGCCTGGGCTGCAAAGTGCACCGCCTGCTGGCTGGAGCCGCATTTGCGGTCAATCGTGGTGGAGGGCACATGGGTGGGCAAACCTGCCGCCAGCCAAGCCATACGGCCCGGTGTACCCGCCTGCTCACCGGACTGACTGACGCAACCACAGACCACATCGTCCACGCTGCCTGGGTCAATACGGTTGCGGGCGATCAGTTGCTCGAGCACCTGGGAAAGCAAATCGACCGGGTGGACATCAGCCAAAGCTCCATCAGCCTTTGCCCGAGCCATCGGACTTCGGATGGCATCAACGATGACAGGAATATTCATATCGCCTCCATACTTTTATGAGACCAATGATCCATTAAAAATAGTTTTGCCATCGTTTATTTGTAATTAAGAGCGTATTTACCCGATATTTTTAAAACAAAACGGCTGAAAGAATGATTTCATAAATTGTTTTATGGAACATCAAATCTGTCTTTGCAGATTGCGTTAAGCAACCAAGAGGACGCACCAAGGAGCAATGTGTGACAGGTATGCAGGACTTCTTTGGCCGCGCGGCAGCGGCACCCGAACGGGTGGTACTGGTCATGGCCGAGACCGGCGCGCACTTCACTGCAAGCGATGTGGCACACAGCGCTTTGCAGATGGCTCAATGGCTCCATGAGCAGGGGCTGAAACCGGGTGAACGTTTCGCGGTTCTTCTGGAAAACCGTGTGGAAATCCTTGCACTCACGCTCGCGGCCCGGCAAGCAGGCCTCTATGCGGCGGTACTGAGCACCCACCTCACGCCACCGGAGATTGCTTACATCGTGCAGGACTGCGATGCGCGATTGGTCATTGCCTCGCACAAGACACTCCCACAACTGTCGGCACTGCCAAACAGCAACCCAGTGCCACTCTGGACCGTCGACGATGCGACACCCCAAGCCCCGTCACTGAAGACAGCGCTGCAAGCCATCCACGTCTTGTCTGCCGACTTTTCCGATCGCCCTCAAGGCCGAGATCTGCTGTATTCATCCGGCACTACAGGCCGCCCCAAGGGCGTGCTCAAACCCCTGCTGTCAGCCCAACTGCGCGGCCACACAGACCCTGAAGCCCTCGGCCTGGGCCGGATCATGGGCATGGACGCCCATACTGTTTATCTCTCCCCCGCGCCGCTATACCACGCTGCACCCTTGCGCTATACGCTGCGTGTGCTGGAGCTAGGTGGCAAGGCCGTCATCATGGAGCGCTTTGATGCCGAAAACGCCCTGGCGCTGATCGAGCGGTACCGCGTTACCCACAGCCAATGGGTGCCCACCATGTTCAGCAGAATGCTCAAGCTGCCTGCGCAGCTTTGCAGCCGCTACGACTTATCCAGTCACCGCGTGGCCATCCATGCCGCAGCGCCCTGCCCGATTGATGTCAAGCACGCAATGCTCGACTGGTGGGGCGACATCCTGATGGAGTACTACGCAGGCTCCGAGGGCTGTGGCACGACCATGATCAGCGCTACCGAGTGGCGCCAGCGCCCTGGCTCGGTGGGCCGCCCAACCACTGGTAAGTTGCACATAGTGGGCGACGACGGACAAGAACTGCCCGCAGGCGAGATAGGGCAGGTGTACTTCTCTGATGGCGGGCAGTTCAGTTACTTGAACGACGAAGAGAAAACTCGCCAGGCCATCAATGAGCATGGCTGGATCACCTATGGCGACATTGGTCATGTAGACACAGACGGCTATCTTTTCCTGAGTGATCGCCGCGCGGACCTGATTCTTTCGGGCGGCGTCAACCTCTACCCACAGGAAATCGAAAACGCACTCATGCGCCACGCAGATGTGCAAGAGGTGGCCGTGGTTGGAGTTCCACACCCTGATTTTGGCGAGTACCCCCTGGCCGTTGTTGTGCTGCGTCCGCAAGCAGAAGCTTCGCTGACCACAGCACACGCAATCACCACCCAGGCCAGCCAGGTACTGGCTCGCATAAAGCTGCCCCAGCGCATGGTTTTCGTTGAAAGCCTGCCACGCCTGGAAACGGGAAAGTTGCTGCGTCGCAAGCTCAAGGAGCGTTTCCGCGAAGAGCCGCAGGCGGGCTTTGCAGTCAGAAGCGCATGAGCACCTCGCTCCTCGTTTCGTTCCATCCCCTCCACACCCACGCTTTGGCCTGACTGAGGCAATTTTTACGGAGACACAGACCATGCAAGACTTGATACACCGCACCGTTTACCGCGAAGACCATGAGCAATTCCGCGAGCAGGTACAGCGCTTTTTTGAAAAGGAAGTTGTGCCGTTTCACGCGCAATGGGAGCGCACAGGCATCGTCCCCAAGGAGGTATGGCGCAAGGCTGGCAGAGAAGGGTTGCTCAACACCATGCTGCCCGAGCCCTATGGTGGCGGTGGCGACTTCGGTCATGCCGCCATACTTATCGAGGAAGTCGGCCGCACAGGCGTTACAGGTCTTGGTTTTCCTTTGCACTCAGACATTGTTGCGCCCTACATCAATGCCTATGGCAGCAAGTCACAAAAGGACCGCTGGCTGCCCAAGATGGCTGCCGGTGAGCTCATCGGCGCCATCGCCATGACAGAGCCCGGAGCGGGCAGCGACCTGAAGTCCGTGCGCACCACGGCAACCCGTGAAGGCAACCATTACGTCATCAACGGCAGCAAGACTTTCATCACCAACGGCATCAACTCCGAAATTGTCATCGTCGTTGCGAAGACTGCTCCGGAGCTCGGTGCAAAAGGCGTATCGCTGATCGTCGTCGAAGAAGGAACACCAGGTTTCAGCAAGGGACGCAAACTGGAGAAGATCGGCCTGATGGCCCAGGACACCTCCGAACTGTTCTTTGACAACGTCAAAGTGCCTGCTGACAACCTTCTGGGCGAAGAGAACATGGGTTTCAAATACCTCATGCACGAGCTGGCCCAGGAACGCCTCGTGGTAGCCGTACGCGCCGCCATGTGCATCGAGAGCTTTCTGCAAAAAACCGTGGACTACACACGAGAGCGCAAAGCGTTTGGGCAGACCGTATTCGAGTTCCAGAACACACGCTTCAAGCTTGCAGAAGCCAAATCACTTGCCACCATGCTGCGCGTGTTCGTGGATGACTGCATTGGCCTGCACATGCAACGCGCCCTCACTCCCGAACGTGCAGCCATGGTCAAGCTCAATGCCACAAGGCTGCAGAACCGCCTGCTCGACGACTTTCTACAGTTGCACGGTGGCTACGGCTACATGACCGAGTATCAAGTCGGACGCGCATGGACTGACGCGCGGATCGGCCGCATTTACGGCGGTAGTGACGAAATCATGAAAGAAATCATCGCACGCACGCTGTAACGCGAACACCGCCATCACCCATCATTCAAAGGAGACACGGCCATGGCATTCACTCGGCGCACAGCCATCGCTTCCTGGCTTTCCCTGGTTGCACTCAGCACCTCGTGTGGCATGGGATATGCGCATGCACAGGAGGCCTACCCAAGCAAGCCCATGCGCATCGTTGTGCCTTACCCAGCGGGTGGCGGCACCGACATCATTGCGCGCTTGATAGGCACGCAGTTAACGCAACGCCTGGGCCAGCCTGTAGTGATCGAGAACAAGCCCGGTGCCAGCGGCATTCTGGGCAACGACACCGTCGCCAAAGCACCGGGAGACGGCTACACCTTGCTCATGGGCATCACCACAGTTGTGCAGATTCCAGCGCTCTACAGGAAAGTGCCCTACAAGCTCAGCGATTTGGCTCCCGTGTCTCAAATTGCCAGGTCTGCCGACCTCCTGATGGTGCCGCGCAGCTCTGGCATCTCTACACTGCAGCAGTTCGTGCAGCAGGCCAAAGCCGAGCCCGGAAAATTCAACTATGGCAGCTATGGCAATGCCACCTCATCGCATATGAATGGTGAGCGTTTCAAGCGAATGGCAGGCATTGATATCACGCATATTCCCTACCAGGGCTCAGGCCCAGAAATGGCGGCGCTGCTCGGCGCACAGGTGTCACTTGCCTTTGTCGACGCAACCGCTGCCTACCCGCATATCCAGTCAGACAAGATCAATATCCTGGCGATTACGGGGGCCCAGCGCCATCCAGCACTGCCAACTGTGCCCACCATGACTGAAGCTGGCTACCCTGGTCTGGGAGCCAATGGCTGGTTTGGCATGTTCTTGCCTGCCTCTACGCCCAAGCCCATTGTCGAAAAGCTGGGTACAGAACTCGCTGCCATCGTCAAGGCCCCAGAGCTCAACAAACGTTTGACAGAGATGGGGTTGATTCCCGTCGGCTCACTGCCTCAGGAGTTTCAGGCTCAGATAGACAAGGACGCCGCACACTGGAAGAGTGTCGCGGAAACCGCTGCAATATCCATGGATTGATGCAGCTTCACACTCCTGCCTTCTCAGAACGTGTTCAAAGTCCCCGAAGCAGGAGTGCCAAGAATGGCAGGTTGATGAACTGCAAGCCGGTGTTTGCCAGCTATTCCAGCTAATTAATGTCGTAAACACTGCCCTAGGATAGATGCGGCTTTCGAAAAGTTCAATTGAATCAGCTGCTCGTCTAAAGTCGTAAACACATACTTTTCCTCTCGAATGACAGATCGCAGCCGCCCCACATTGGTAATCCCTCATTTTTACTTGCCAGACGTGGAGTCAAAGATGCTATAGACAGTTCAGACCAGCAGCAGACAAGCTCGATTGTTGTTGTGAGTTGCACGACATCACGAGATTTGAATGGAGCCCTTCTGCGCGGTTGGTTTCTTGGGGGTGCACACCATGTGCACACTACCGTCTGTAGATGTGCAGTCTGTTCCTAGTTTTACGCCTCTTGAACACCACGGCAGTCAGGTTCACCAAAAAGAAAACCCATCAGCGCTTGCTTTTATGGGAAGTCTCTGCAATGCAACAACCCCTTTTTTAACCTATCAAGAGGGTAAATAGTGTCCACCGCTGACATCCAACTGAGCACCTGTAACCACACGTGCGTAATCACTAGCCAGATATAGCGCAGCATCGGCGCACTCTGCATCGTCTGGAATTTGGTGGCGCAAAGGAATTTGCTTGGCGATGACATCAACCACCGAGGCCAAGGGCAGGCTTAGGCGTTTGGCTTCAGCCTCGAAGTATTTTTTGACCGGTGTGCCCCACATCCAGCCGTTGTAGGTACTGTTCACCCGAATACCAAAGGGCCCCAGATCTTCCGCTAGATATTGCACTGCGGTTTTCAACGCACCCTTAGAGACTGCGTAACCAGCCTCCAACTGATTAGGACGGCGTGTCGCCATGGTGTTGATCATTACAATACTTCCATCTTTTTGTGCCTTCATCTGCGGCACCACGGCTTGGGTCATGTTCATTGAGCCATACAGATTGACTTCCATGACCTTGCGCCAATCGTCCATGGACGAGTTACTGGACGATGCCCACGCACCATGGGCATAGGCGGAGTTGATCAACGCATCAATACGGCCGAATTTCTTGACCGTCAATTCGGCCAGTCGCTTGCATTGCTCAGGCTTAGAAATATCGGTAGCCTCTTTCAGCACCTCACAGGTATAGCCCGCATCTCGGATGACCTTTTCAGTGTCATCGAGCATGGACTGAGTGCGCGCAGCCAGCACCACGGCCTTGGCTTGGTACTGTGCAGCACGCAGTGCCAGCTTGATACCCATGCCTGGGCCAATGCCAGAGATGATGACGACTTTGTCTTTCAACAGCATGTTTGTCTTCCTGTTTTGTTTTTTATGAAAATACGGGCGCCTTAGGCTGCCTGAGTTGCACCAGCTTGGTGCAAGGCTTCGGCACGCACTTTGAGATCGCGCGCCACTTGATCGAAAGCCATCTTTACCCATGCCCCGTGTTCGAACATGATCTTGTCTGCGTTTAGGCCTAAGAACTGATCCGTAGTGAAATAAGTGCAACGCTGCTCATCAATTGCTTCCACATATTGGTCACGGCGCGCAGCGTCTTTGTTTTCAGGGACAGGTCGCTGCTCCCAAGACAGCAATTGCTCGGGCTCGCAAGCGACCAGGTACTCATTGACAAGCCATGTTTCACCCGTGATCGGATGACGAGTTTGCATCTCTACCAAATCATTGATCTGCATGCCACAGCGGATACTGAAACAGAAGCTGTTCCATTCGCCGTACTTGTCCAAGTCTGTAAGCACTTCCCACACAAGGCTGGCAGGGGCATTGATTTCTACCTTGATGGAGGTGACGAGGTTGGCAGCTTTGGTCATAGACAGACTCCGGATGAATTAGTTGATAGGCTTGGAAGTAATTTTCAATTGCTCGCTTAATGGCTGCAGCGTCTCCAGCAAGGTCTTGTAGCCAGTTTCTGCAATCCGCCATCCGCCATCCCTCTTGACGTAGCGGTCTTCGTAAATCGCCCCACCATTCATGTGCGTTTTGTCATCGAGGTTGATGAATACATAGTTCAGATACCAAAGCCCACTCGCTTCATCGCCGTTGACCTCAATTTCAGGTGTATGGCCGTTGTGCATGGCCAAGCGCGTTTTAGTGAATGACGTCTTGTAAAAATCCAGTGTCTTGTCTAAGCCTTCCAGGTGGAATTCGTAAGCAGGGCTTTTAAAAGCAAGCTTAATATCGGGAGTCAGTATGTTCCGCAACATTTCCAAGTCGCAGGTATCTATAGCACGGAAGTACCGCGCCTTGAGTTGCTTGATCAGCTCAATGGCTTCAAGATCCAACATTCATTTGTCTCCTAGTAATAATCGTCAGTTTTTAATTACTGGCTTGGTAAAAACTGGTGAGCACGCAGTCCAAAGAACTGAAATCCATGAAGTGACAGGCAGAATCCGATAGCGCTTGCTCGCGCTCTTACAACAAATTCGCGTCGCCTTGAGCACCATAGAAACCATCCAAGCTGCCAATAGCATCGGAGGGGTAGTGCTCCTCCACAATGGCGTGGATCAGTTGGGCCTGAGGTGTCAACGACTCCACCACGATGTTCTGGCGACAGTCAAAAATCGACTGCAGCGCATACGCATTAAAAGCATGGCAGTCACGCCAGTAGTACATCCACTGCGCAAGCTCCAGCCATGCTGGGCGCTGAAACAACGACTCTTGGCACATCCCCGGCGTACGCTGCCCTATCGCAACGTCTGCCTGCACTTGGGCTCGCCGCATGCTTCGCTTTTCTGGATACGGTACAAATTCATGCACGTGGTAGGCATGTAACCGTGCAGCATGCTTTTGCAAAGCAGCTTGAACAGGGTCGAGCATGTTGCTTTTATCCAGCCACAGACTCACCATGCCCATCAAGGGATCTGCACTGGCTGTCATGCACTGTGCAGCCACTTTATCTACATCGGCATCTACCACCATCACGCTCACCTGCGTGGCATCTATGCGCGCCAAGCTGCCCCCTAGATCCACCAATGCGTCACGCCAGTAAGTGACAGCAAGCCCTTGGGGTTTCCAAAGGCTGAACATGATTTTTTCCATAGGAAAGCCTGACTGTCTCAGTCAGCCGCTTTCAAGTGGCGTGCACGGTAACTGGCGTAATCCGCCTGCATTTGCTGCTCGCTCAAACCAAAGACCTCTAAGCTGTAATCATGGCTAGAACGCTTTTCGCGGCCATTGTTGTTGATCCATTGCTGCGCAGCGGCGCGGGCCTTGTCTGTGAACGGAAGCTCCGCAAATTCATACACACGCTCCAGCACTTCCATTGGCTTGGACACGGTGTCCGCGAAATGGATATCCATGAAACGCGCCTCATTTCCGCTGTCACGTACCTTCATGGTGTGGCGGATCCCTCGCGCCATGCGGGTGTTCCACTGTTTGCCTGCAGACTTCGCATCAGGTGAGTCGCTGTAGATCTGCCACAGCGTATATGCCATGCTGGACATCGACGGAATGGTTTGTGCAGGCTCACGGTGGGTCAGCATGACCTTCGCTTTCGGAAAAACGCTCAACAGAATATCTATCGTGTGCAAATGCTGAGGCGCTTTAAGCAGCCAGCGCTGACTCGGTGCTTCGCCACGCTGAGCCTTTTGCCACTGCAGAAACTGCAGCATCTTTTTCAGCAGTGTGTATACAGGTCGCAAGTCTTGCTGATCAAGCCAAGTGGTGTAGCTGGGAACGTCCGCATAAGCGTCCATGGCGCACAAAAAGGAATGCTCCATCAACATGAACTCTTCATCACACAGCATGGCATCCAGCGGATGAATGGACAGAATCTGTGGAATAGCTTCCACCATTTGTGCAACTTCAGCCTTTGCTTGGCTGATGCGCTGCACCGGCTCTTTCAAAGACTCGCCAGCTAGCGGTGCAGGGTAGCGAGTTTCCCACCAAGCTGCTGAGTAAAAGCGTGAATCGACTGCCAACGTGCGCTGCAGCATGGTCGTGCCAGTACGTGGCAAGCCCACGATGACCAGCGGATCATCGATCTCCATCTTCGCAATTTCTGGGAAGCGCTGGAAGTAATCTTCCACGATCAAACGATTGGCCAGTTGGCTCACCAAACGCTCTCGCATCAGGACAATACCCGTGGTGGACAGTTTGGCTTCTGTATTGAGCGACTTTGTGAGCACTTCCAATGCTTGTCGATAGTTATCGTCACCGAAGTAATCTAAGCCTGCGGCTCTTTCGCGCGCTGCTTGCAGCAATTCATCAACGTCGAGTGCTTGAGAAATGGAGGATGCATTCATACGGTTTCAGCCAGTTGTTCAATAGAAATCAGCTTCGTAGTGGGGTGACACTGGTCTTTGGCACCAACCCATCGCAGGCACATGGTGCCTTGGCGCACACCGGCGGTTTGCAGCCAGTTGGGGACCCCGGGGTCGCGCTCGCTTAGCACCAGCGTTACGCCCCCATTCGCGTCATAGACCGCCTGATGCTTGTTAATGCAAATCTGGTGATAGCGGTAATCCAGCGATTCCATCCAGTAGTTGTTGATTTGCAGATTCCAGAAAGAGCAATCCGGAACTTTGTCGACATGGATGATCAACGCCTCATCTTCCTTGAGCGACCAATGCGAGTGGTAGTAGTAGATGTTGGGATCACCACCCGCTGCTTGGCAGTGCGCTTGATCAGCCGGTGGCAATTCATTGCTATGGGGCAGATAGCTTTGTGCCCAGTCTGCGAATATTCTGGAGGTGCTTTCGACAAAGCTGGAAGCACGCTGCAATGCCTGCACAAACTTCACAGGATCGAGCGGACCTGGCTTGTCTTGGGTGCCAACACGCTCAATCGTCAACTTGGCAGGCACTTCCGTTTTTCGATCCATAAATGTCTGCCGCACCAGCACGGATACAGAGGCCTCTTCCATGGGCAACCAGTTACCGGGCTGTGGTTCCTTGCTGAGGATCAGCTCAAAGTTGCCATGGGCATCTGTCTTCAGTTTGGAGGCATCGATAAATCCTGTGACGGTCATCTTCCCGTCCGTCTCATAGCCACCCTTTTGGGTACTGATACTCAAATAGGACACCGTACCGCGATTGCCGTAGATACGGTAAGTCAGTTCTCCTCGAAGACGCGCGTACTCATAAATGTTATCGGGATTGTCTGCACCGATCTTGGCAGTCTCATGCGAGGTTTTGAAGAAGCTGGGGAATTCCGGATCGGCAAACTCCACATGCATTTCGAGTGCAATACGCAGCAGCCTGCTCAGGTAGCGAAATCCTTCGGCACGAATAGCCGGGTCTGCTGGTGTCTCCAGACGCAGAATCTGCTCGCCGCAGCGCTTGAGGTGATCGCAAAATTCTGCCCAAACTTCTCCAGTAAGTAGCTTTTCATTGATCTCTTGATGTTCCATGTTCTGACTCTTTGATAAGAGCCTGCGACTAGCTTGCTCACAGGCATTAAGCCCCGTTAACACCACCCTTGATACGTCGTTGCTTTGCCTTGCCGTACGTCAGTACTTCCTGCGGCTTCGCGCCTCGTCTCAATCGCAAAACTTCGATTTGGTGGTTGGTGTTCGCGGCTCTAAGAGAGAAACCAGCGCGCCGCTCTTGAAAGATGCGACGCGCACGCTGTTGGAGAGTGCTTACCCGCTCACACCGATGATGCCGCGAGCAGTTAGCTCGGCAATGATCTTGTCCACCGCTTGTTCTGCAGTCATATTTGTGGTCGAAATATGAATATCAGGTTGCGTGGGCACTTCGAACGGAGAATCAATACCAGTGAAGTTCTTGAGTTCACCGCGTCGAACCTTCTTATACAAACCCTTCGGATCGCGCTCTTCAGCAATGCTCAGCGGAGTATCGATAAAAATTTCTAGAAACTCGCCTTCATTGACCAGCTTACGAGCCATGTCTCGCTCTGCTTGGAACGGAGAAATAAACGCGGTGATGGTGATCAAACCTGCATCCACAAACAGCTTGCCCACTTCTGCAACACGTCTAATGTTTTCCACACGGTCAGCATCCGTAAAGCCCAAATCTCTATTTAAGCCATGACGCACGTTGTCACCATCCAGCAAATAGGTGTGACGACGCAGCGTGTACAGGCGTTTTTCGAGCAAATTGGCAATGGTCGATTTACCAGCGCCTGACAGGCCTGTGAACCACAACAGAGCAGGCTTTTGACCAAGGCATTCAGCACGTGCTTTTTTATCGACATCCACATGTTGCATGTGAATGTTGTCCGATCGACGCAGCGCAAAGTCAATCAAACCAGCGCCCACCGTCGCATTGCTGAGACGATCAATCAGAATGAAGCTGCCCGTTTCGCGATTGTCTTGATAAGAGTCGAAAGGAACTGGCTGGCTGGCAGACATATTGCAGACACCAATCTCATTGAGTGCCAATTCCTTCGCCGCCAAGTGCTCCAACGTATTCACATTGATTTTGTACTTTGGCGCAGCAAACGTGACCGGAATAATCTTGCCTCCGATTTTCAGCAGATAAGGGCGGCCACCCAACATAGGCTGCTCATGCATCCAGATCAGTGTGACTTGGAATTGGTCAGCCACGTCCGCAGGCGAGTTAGCCAAAGCAATCACATCGCCTCGGCTGCAGTCCACCTCGTCCGTCAATGTCAGAGTAACGGATTGACCTGCCACCGCCTGCTGCAAGTCCCCATCTTGCGTGACGATTCGGGCCACCTTGGTAACACGGCCGCTAGGCAAAATACGGACTTCATTGCCGGGGTGCACTTTGCCACCTGCAATACGGCCTGCAAAACCACGGAAATCCAAGTTGGGGCGGTTGACCCACTGAACAGGCATGCGGAACGGCAGTCGCTGCTGACGAGCCTCATCGACCTCCACCGTTTCCAGATAACCCATCAAAGTCGTGCCGTGGTACCAAGGCATGTGCTCGCTGCGCTCGGTGATGTTTTCACCGCGCAAAGCAGACATCGGAATCGCAGTGATGTCCTCCAGACCGATCTTTTTGGCGAACTCGCGATAGTCGGCAGCGATGTCGTTGTAGACCTTCTCGGAGTAGTCCATTAAGTCCATCTTATTGACGGCCAGCACAATCTTGCGAATGCCAATGAGCGAAGCCAAGTAGCTGTGGCGCTTGGATTGGGTGAGCACGCCACGGCGTGCATCAATCATGACGACCGCCACATCTGCTGTCGATGCACCAGTGACCATATTGCGGGTGTACTGCTCATGACCCGGCGTATCAGCCACGATGAACTTGCGCTGGTCTGTCGAGAAGAAGCGGTAAGCCACATCAATCGTGATGCCTTGTTCGCGCTCTGCAGCCAAGCCATCCACCAGCAGTGCAAAGTCCAGGTCACCGCCTTGAGTACCGACCTTTTTAGAGTCTACGACCAGCGCATCCATCTGGTCTTCAAAAAGCATCTTGGATTCATACAGCAAGCGGCCAATCAATGTACTCTTGCCATCATCCACACTGCCACAGGTAATGAAGCGCAACAGGCTTTTTTGCTCGTGTGTCTTCAGATATTTCTCGATATCTTCGGAAATCAGATCAGATACGTGTGCCATTAGAAATACCCCTCTTGTTTCTTCTTCTCCATAGATGCTGCCGAGTCGTGATCAATCATGCGACCTTGTCGCTCGGAAGTGCGCGTCAACAGCATTTCCTGAATGATCTGTGGCAGCGTATTGGCATCAGACTCCACAGCACCGGTCAGTGGATAGCAGCCCAAAGTACGGAAGCGCACATTGCGAATCATGGGTACTTCACCACTCCTCAGTGGCATCCGATCGTCATCCACCATTAGCAACGTACCATCGCGCTCAACCACCGGACGAGGTGCTGAGAAATACAAAGGAACGATTGGAATATTTTCCAAATAGATGTATTGCCAGATGTCCAGCTCTGTCCAGTTAGACAGAGGAAACACGCGGATCGACTCACCTTTGTTCTTGCGTGTGTTGTAGAGACTCCAAAGCTCTGGGCGCTGGTTCTTCGGATCCCAACGATGCTGATCCGAACGGAACGAAAAAATACGCTCTTTGGCACGCGACTTTTCTTCGTCGCGGCGGGCACCGCCAAAGGCTGCATCGAAGCGATACTTGTCCAAGGCCTGCTTCAGGCCTTCGGTCTTCATAATGTCGGTGTGCGTTTGCGAGCCGTGCTTAAATGGGTTGATACCCATTTCTACGCCATCTGGGTTGATATGCACCAGCAAATCCATACCCAGCTTGGCAGCCATCTGATCGCGGAAGCGATACATTTCCTGGAATTTCCAGGTGGTGTCCACGTGCAGCAATGGAAAGGGTGGCTTGGCAGGATAAAACGCCTTCATGGCCAAGTGCAGCATGACCGCACTGTCCTTGCCAATCGAATACAACATGACAGGGTTGTCGGCTTCGGCAACCACTTCGCGCATGGCATGAATGCTCTCGGCTTCTAACCGTTGCAAATGCGTAAGCAGCACAGATTTCTCCTTGGTTTTCTGTTTCTGAGGCCTTGCACTGTAGAAGTCGCCTTCTTCAATTTTTTGAGCGATTTGATGTTTTAGAAGCACCTGCGTCATGCTCGCCATAGGTGGCAACGCCTGCGACACCAGGGTTTGTTCGGAGATTTTTTTTTGACTTTTTATCTTGCCCCTGCCTTGCTGTGCTGCTTGTTGTTCTAGGGACCTTTTCAGACTGGCCATTTTGTTTTCAGCAGGTAAGTGAAACAGGCGCAACTTGTCCCACCTGTCACACGTCAGCGAAGAAAATGTCGCAGCACGCTGCCATTGCATGGCCGGGAGCAACGCAAAAATCTTGCGTTCAGCGGAACGCCCCAGCCTGTCGAAAAAATCTTCTAAATGCATCGCCCGCAGGCTTCCCTCATAGGGCTGCCACAGCACAGTCCCGCGGTTATTGACTGCACGCAAAATGCCATGGCGCAATCTCCCTGGGCAATTGTTGTGTGCGCCAAAGTCATCAATCCACATGATGTGCGCCCCCTCTTTGAGGGCTTGCTCACAGATATCTTTGTAGGTACTGGCATACCAGCGTTGTGCAGCACTTGACGCATCTTTCATGCGCTTGACGGGGCGATCCGCACTCAAATTCCAGCGCTGCAAATACTGTGCAGTGGTGCGCTCTGGCAAAACCATCCCGAGACGCTGCTGAATCAGCTGCTGCATTGCATCCAACTGCCACAACAGAAACGGCAACCCATGATCAGCCGGCTGTGTACTCACCAGCTGCACGTAAATATCCTGCTCCTGCACGGCAGACAAGGTGCGCCCCTCTCCCACCCTGCGTCCACGCTCACGGATAGCGACTGCCGGCCAGCCCCCTTTCATCCACGCTTTGTGCGCCGCAATGATGGTGGGTGCCGACAACTGCGTGGCTTGGCTGATCTGTTTCAGCGTCTTTCCCTGTAGACGTAACTTGACTGCATCCACACGCAGTTGATTGATTTTCTCAATGCTGAGATTTCTGCCGATGGACATATGCACTCCTATTAAACATTCACTTGCTAGGTGATGAATACCTGAATGCATTTACTGTCCAACCATCTCGCCGTAGGCGCATAGACCAAATGGACCACAGACAGCAGAAATGAAGGAGATTTTTGTGAGCCACCCCCAAAACCAGAACACACTGCTGGAAAGCGTCATGACAATTGCCCGCGAAGCCGGTGCCTTGATCATGGAAATTTATCAGTCCGATTTTGGAATGCGCAGCAAAGAAGATGCCTCCCCTGTGACCCAAGCAGACGAGCAAGCAGAGCAACTCATACTGACGTGCCTTCGAGCACTCGAACCACAAACTCCCATCGTTTCAGAAGAAGCTGCGGCGAATGGCCACATCCCCAAAACCAACAAACGTTTTTGGCTCGTAGACCCATTGGACGGTACCAAAGAATTCATCCAGCGCAACGGCGAATTCACAGTCAACATTGCACTCATTGAAGATGGTCACCCCATCCTCGGCGTCGTCTATGCCCCAGCACTGGACCGAATGTATGCCGGTGCGCAAGGTTCGGGAGCATGGATGGAATTCAACGGCCAGCGCCAGCCCGTCACATGCCGGGATATTCCTACAGATGGACTGGATGTCGTAGCTAGCCGCTCACACGGTGACAACCAGGCTCTGGATCAGTTTCTTCAAGGTCGTCTAGTACGCTCCATCAAAAGCGCAGGCTCCTCCCTCAAAATTTGCCTCGTCGCCGCTGGAGAAGCCGACATTTACCCTCGCCTTGGCCGCACCATGGAATGGGATATCGCCGCCGGCCACGCCGTGCTGGCCGCCGCAGGTGGCCAGATTCGCACACTGGATGGAGATGTGCTGCGTTACGGAAAATCAGACTTGAGCAACCCTCACTTCTACGCCTGCTCTCAGCAATACGCTTAAGTAGCAGGATCAGCATCAGCTTGACGCCCCGATTCCATGAACCCGTTCAATGCCAGCGCAACTGTATCAGCGGCACAACCCTTTTCTAGGTTGCTGGTGATTCTGATTACCCTGCTCAGAATCCTCGTTGCCATACTACTAGTCTACGGCGTCACCTGCGCCTCACCGGCCATAGCAACAAGTTCCACTAAACCTGTCAAATTAGTAGTGGGCTTTGGGGCTGGCGGGGCCATGGACATCATTGCCAGAGCCATTGCTACCCAGCTTTCTGAGAAGCTACAGCGACCGGTCTACGTGGAAAACAAGGTGGGTGCTGGTGGCGCGATTGCCGCCGCCTATGTGACCAAATCCCGTACAGATGGCAACACCTTGCTGTTGGCATCGCCAGCAGAAATATTCATCAACCAGCTCTTCAACCCTTCGCTGCGACGCAATGGCGTAGACCAGTTGGTTCCGGTCGCCCGCATCAGCGAAATGCCTATCGTTCTGGTCACCAATCAAGAATCACAGATTCAGCAAGTTACAGACATTCGCCAAGCAGCTCACAACAACCCAAAAGGCATCAGCTTTGCCTCATCCGGCATAGGCAGTTCACACCATCTGGCCGGAGAAATTTTCAAGCATTCACTGGGCGTAGAACTCATACATGTGCCCTACAGCGGCGGTGCAAGCGCTACCGCCAGCCTATTGGCCCAACAAGTGGATCTGCTTTTCGCTGGCATTGCGCCGATTGCGTCCCATATCCACAACGAAAAACTACGCCCTCTTGCGATTGCATCCGGTCAACGCTCGCATCTGCTGCCCAACGTCCCCACACTGCAAGAACTGGGGCTCAAAGGATTCCATCCTCTTTACTGGCAGGGCCTGTTCCTCCCCCAGGGCACTCCGGCCGAACTCGCCACTTTTTGGTCTCAGGTAGTTGAAGACCTACTCCAAGACCCGGCACTGGTCCATAAGCTAGAAGACATGGGATTCAGCATCGCATACCAAGAGCGCACAGATTTCATGGCCTTCTTGCATGCAGAAAAGCGCAATTACCAACACGCTACGAAGATAGCTGACCTAACCAATTAGAGGCGTTGTTGCATAAATCAATTTCAGGACAAGCTTCCCCAAACCCAGCCGTGGCTATGCCACGGCCTCCGTCTGAGGACGGCCTAGCTCTGTAAACCGATTCAATATTGCTGCTCGTATGTGCAGCTCGTTCACTTGCCGCTCAACGGTGCGAGACATCACACGCTCGCCCAGTCGCTTGATGCAGTGCTTCTTGGTTTCCACCAAGCTTCGCCTGTGATAGCCAATCCAGCGCTTCCAGATACTGCGCCCTAACCGCCTGCATGCAGTAATGGCCGAATTGCGCTGCTCAAAGACTCTTCCCCTCCGAATTAGAGCATTCTTGCGTGGAGGAATGATTGGGATAGCTCCATGCCTGATGAACGCTTCATAGACTTGCTTGGTGTCGTAAGCTCCATCACCTATGACACTCTCTAAGTTCTCATCCTTAGGCAAGCGTTTTACTGTTTCCAGTTGATGGTGCGGTAGCGAGGCTTAGATGACTGACTCATGTCGCAAGCCTACAGCTTGCGGCAGGTTGATTTATGCAACAACGCCCAACACATACAACCAAGGAATTTTGGGGCCTTGTGCAGGGCACACAGACTAAGACGCACTAACACAACCATTGATACGTCGTCGCTTCGCCTTGTCGTACGCCAGTACTGCCTGCGGCTTCGCGCCTCGTCTCAATCGCAAACCTTCGGTTTGCTGGGTAGTATTAGCGGCTCCAACTAGCCGCCAAAACAAAAAGCGCTCCAAAGGAGCGCCTTTTTCATAGCATTCAAAGCAATGTTGGAAAGCTCGACATTAAGATACTGTAAGAAAAATCGCTCAGATGTTTCTCAGTTTACGACTTTGCAGTTACAAACCCTCACCCCAAAACCTGCATGAATGCTAGTGTGGGGTTTACGACTTTAATTGCGAGTTTACGACTTTAATTATCCAGAATAACAATCGAGGACTTAAAACGGCGATTTACTCCACCGTCACCGACTTCGCCAGATTACGTGGCTTATCCACGTCAGTGCCACGCGCAACTGCCGTGTGATAAGAGAGCAATTGCAGTGGAACTACGTGCAAGATGGGGCTGAGGGCACCGTAGTTTTCTGGCATGCGGATCACATGCATGCCTTCTGCATTTTCGATGTTTGTCTTGGCGTCTGCCAGGATGTACAGCACGCCACCACGTGCGCGCACTTCCTGCATATTGCTCTTGAGCTTTTCCAGCAATTCATCGTTGGGGGCGACGGTCACCACTGGCATGGTGTTGTCCACCAGGGCCAGCGGTCCATGCTTGAGCTCACCCGCAGGGTAGGCTTCTGCGTGGATGTAGGTGATCTCTTTGAGCTTGAGTGCACCTTCCAGGGCAATTGGATAGTGCATGCCACGCCCCAGAAACAATGCGTTCTGGTGCTTGGCAAAGTTCTCCGCCCAGCTCACCACTTGAGGCTCCAGCGCCAGCACCGATTGCAGTGCCACAGGCAGGTGGCGCATGGCGGTCAGGTACTCCTGCTCCTGTTGTTCCGAGAGCTTGCCCTTGGACTGTGCCAAAGCCAGTGTCAGCAGGAACAGACCTGCCAGTTGCGTCGTGAACGCCTTGGTGGAGGCCACGCCGATTTCCACGCCTGCGCGGGTGATGTAGGCCAGCTTGCATTCGCGCACCATGGCACTGGTGGCTACATTGCAGATGGTCAAGGTGTTGGTCATGCCCAGGCTTTGCGCATGACGCAGCGCGGCCAGCGTGTCCGCCGTTTCGCCTGACTGACTGATGGTGACCACCAATGTCTTGGGATTGGGAACGCTGGTGCGATAGCGGTATTCGCTGGCAACTTCCACGTTGCAAGGAATGCCAGCGATGGACTCCATCCAGTACTTGGCCGTGCAACCGCTGTAGTAGCTGGTGCCACAAGCCAGGATCAGCACATTGTCGATTTCCTTGAAAACGCGCCATGCCGCTGTGCCATCAGCGCCGTCAAACAGCTCGGGAGCGATATGGACAATGCCTTCCAGCGTGTCGCCAATCGCACGTGGCTGCTCAAAAATCTCTTTTTGCATGTAGTGACGATAGGGGCCCAACTCCACCGCACCACTGTGCGCATGCACGGTTTTGACGGGGCGCTGCTCTGGCAGCACCGCATGGCCACTCTTGTCTGCAATCCAGTAACGACCTGGCTGCAAATCAACCAGATCCCCCTCTTCCAGATACACGATTTGGTCAGTCACGCCAGCCACAGCCATGGCATCCGAAGCCAGGAAGAATTCGCTATTGTCTTGACCAACACCCAGGACCATGGGAGATCCGGCGCGGGCACCAACTACACGGTGCGGTTCATCGCGGTGCATCACAGCGATGGCATAGGCACCATGCAGCTGTGCGCGCGCAGCCTTGACGGCTTCAAACAAGTCGCCGTTGTAGTGGCTGTCGACCAAATGGCAAATGACTTCCGTGTCTGTCTGGCTGGCAAACACATAGCCCTTGGTTTGCAGATCCGCACGCAGTTGCTCGTAATTTTCGATGATGCCGTTGTGCACCAGTGCAACACGGGCTGGCTTGCCACTATCGACAGTTTCGCCGGGGCCGTAGCTGAAATGCGGATGGGCATTGCGTACCGCAGGTTCTCCGTGCGTCGCCCAGCGTGTGTGTGCAATACCGGTGAGACCTTGCAAGTCATCCTGCTGCACCTGCTCCAGCAATTCAGACACGCGCGATGTGCTGCGTGCACGCTGCAAGCCCTGACTGATCGGTGTGCCAGTCACCATGCGGTGCACAGCCACACCACAAGAGTCATAACCACGGTATTCCAGGCGCTGCAAACCTTGCACCAGCAAAGGAACGATGTTGCGCGTGGAAACTGCGCCGACGATGCCACACATAGAAGGAACTCCGTGGAAAAATTGAAACTGCAACGATGCTAAGACCACATCAAAAAAACTAATGATCTATTTTTCTTTATTTTTGAAATAAAATTTCAGCACAAATTGTCACTGAAATTAATTTTCATATTTTAATGAATCATGAAACAAATATCGCAGATACAGTTCTAGACCTGACTGATCTACAGTTGCTGGATTTACTACAGCGTGATGCGGGATTGAGCAATTTGAAGCTGGCTGAACTGCTGCACATCTCCCCCCCAACCTGTCTGCGCAGAGTGCGTCGACTGCATACGCTGGGACTGATAGAACGCCAGGTAGCCATTGCACGCCCTGAAATGCTCGCGCCCTTGGTTGGTCATGGCTTGCAAGCACTGGTCGAAGTAACACTGGAGCGTCAGAATGCAGAAGCACTGGAAACATTTGAAGCTGCTGCTGTCGCAGAAGACGGCGTGCAGCAATGCTGGCGTGTCTCGCCAGGCCCTGACTTTATGCTGGTGATCGCCTGCAAAGACATGCCTGCATATCTCGCACTGTCACAGCGACTCTTCACGGCTCAGGCCAATGTGCGCAACGTCAAAACGTTTTTTGCCACCAAACGCGCCAAATTCAGCCCGCACTTGCCGCGCCTGGCACCCCTACCTCATACGCCCTGAAGGCATGCAACTCTGCCTGCTGCCCTTAGCCGCTAAATTACATCACCACAGGCCAGTTCAAGAACACCGTGCAGCCCATCTTTGGTTGCGACTGCACTCGCCAGCTTGCGCCGTGACGCTGTGCAATGGTCTGCACCAGAGCCAAGCCACAGCCCACACCGTCAAACTCATTGTCTCGGTGCATACGCTGAAACAGGTCTCCCAAATGCTGGGCGCGTTGATCGTCAAATCCCACGCCATTGTCTTGCACCTGCAATTGCCATCCTGCCGAATCCTGAGGGCGTGCGGCAAGGCTCACATGCGGTTGTGCCTCGCAGGCTGAAAACTTGACAGCGTTATCCAGCAGGGCCTGCATGATGCGGCGCAGTCCGTCCGCATCCGCCATCACCCATACCGGCTGCGTTGGCAAGGTCCACTGCACGCTTGGAAACTGAGCTCGCAACGGCTCCACCAAAGACGACACCAGCGCCGTCCAGTCGAGCGCCTCCCAATGCAGGGGGGCACGGGCGGCGCGGGAAATGGTAGCAAGACCATCGAGCATGGCACTCATCTTGCGCGCAGCATGTTCCATGGTTGCCGCAAACTCGCGAGCGTCCGCAACTGCCTCGATCGCTTGCGGTGCAGCATCGGACAACTCTTCCACAGCTTCTTTGAGCAAAGGCGCAAACGACACCACATGCCGTAGCGGTGCGCGCAAATCGTGTGCCACTGCCCGCATCCAGGCTTCATGCATTGCGTGCAGGCGATCCAACTCAGCCTGCTTTTGCACAATCACGGCCTGTGCAGCTTCCAGTGTGGCGGGGAGGGCAGTGGGCACTGACATGCTGAGTCCTGGTTTATGCCTTGGGCTGCTTGGCAGGACGCTGCCAATTGGCAATCGACACCTGCTTGCCACGTGCCACACTCAGCGCACCAGGCTCTGTGTTCTTGGTAATGGTCGAACCACCGCCCACCGTCCCTCCCGCCCCCAGGGTGACCGGTGCCACCAGCACGCAATTGCTGCCAATGTGCACATCTGCCTCAATCACGGTGCGGTGCTTGTTGGCCCCATCGTAGTTGGCAGTGATTGAGCCTGCGCCGTAGTTCACGCGCTCACCCACCGTCGCATCCCCCAGATAGGCCAGATGGTTGGCCTTGGCACCCGCAGCCATGGTGGAGTTCTTGACTTCCACGAAGTTGCCAATATGCACTTCCTTGCCCAGCAGCGCCCCTGGACGCAAGCGAGCAAATGGGCCAATCAGCGCACCTTCACCCACTTCGGCACCCAGCTTTTCGCCATCAATATGTGTAAAGGGATGAATCACTGCCCCCGCAGCAATCACTGCATTGCTGATGTGACAGCAAGCACCAATGCTGACGCCGTCACCGATCTCCACCTTGCCAGTGAAGATGCAGCCCACATCAATCTCCACATCTTGGCCGCATACCAGCTGCGCAGGATTGCCCCGAACATCATCACGCACATCCAGCCGGGCTGGGTCGGCCAGGCGCACGCCTTGCTCCATCAGTTGTCGGGCTTGGCGCAACTGGTGGGCGCGTTCCAGCTCCGCCAATTGCACAGGGCTGTTTACACCAGCCACCTGCACCTCATCACTGATTCGATGCGCCACCACATCCACACCATCTGCTACCGCCATGGCAACGATGTCGGTCAGGTAGTACTCGCCTTGGGCATTGTTGTTGTTGAGCCTGGATAGCCACTGTGCCAGACGCTTGGCTGGCACAGCCATGATGCCGCTGTAAATTTCGTTGATGGCTCGCTCAGCATCGTTGGCATCTTTTTGTTCCACAATCCGCTGCACGGTACCAGCGGCATTGCGCACGATACGGCCATAGCCTGTGGGATTGGGCAAAGTGACCGTCAGCAGCGCCATGCGCTGGTTGTCTGCTGCGGCTACCAGATCCTGCAAGGTTTGTGCCTGTGTCAGCGGTACATCGCCCGACAACACGACCACCATGCCATCGTCCGCCAGCGCAGGTACGGCCTGCTGCACAGCATGCCCGGTTCCCAGTTGTGGCTCCTGGCGAACGAACTTCAACTCCAGTGCCTGGGCACTACGGCCTTGTGCAATCGCTGCTTCAACCGTTTCTGCCCCATGTCCCGTAATCACCACGGCAGAGCGTGCATGCAACTGAGCGGCAGTATCCAGCACGTGCTGCAACAACGCACGGCCCGCCAGTTTTTGCAGCACCTTCGGTGTCTTGCTTTTCATGCGCGTGCCTTTTCCAGCGGCCATGATGACGATATCAAGAGGAAGTGCGTTCTGAGACATAAAAAAATCGATATTGAAAACAGCAATAACCCACGATTATCCTGCGCAACGCATGCAGATTGCATGACAGCATCTGTAAATGAACGTGAGCCCGGCACAACATTCAATGGTCAGGAGATTGATTTCAAAAAGGGAAGTGCCGCCCCCTTCGTCCCGACACTAGAGATATGTACTTCTTCTAGTTCTAGTAAGAATTGCAGGACGTTTTGCAAGACTTCCCTTGCAGCCCCCTGCGTGCAGAGTATTCAGACTCGCTTTTCCGCCTTAAAACAAAGCTTGATACGCGCGCACAGTTGGCTGGCTTCCAGCACAGCACAGCACAACACTGCAGCGCAACAACACAAGACAATCAATCCAAGCGCCATAAAAAAAGCCACTGCCTCAACCCCAGCAGTGGCTTCACAGCTTGCGCAGACCTTTGTGCTTACGCCAGTGTCACACGCGCAAACTTGCGCTTGCCCACTTGCACCACAAAAGTGCCGGCATCCACCTTCAGGCCACGATCACTGATCACCGCACCATCAATCCGTACACCACCACCGTCAATCAAACGATTGGCTTCACTGGTCGAGGGTGCCAGGTTGGCTTGCTTGAGCAACGCACCAATTCCCATGGGCGCTCCTGACATCGTCAGCTCAGGGATGTCATCCGGTATACCGCCCTTGGCGCGATTGATAAAGTCTTGCTCCGCCGCATCAGCTGCGGCGGCGCTATGAAAGCGTGTGGTGATTTCCTTGGCCAGCGCCACCTTGGCATGCTTGGGGTTGCCACCGGCTTCAATCTCAGCCTTCAAGGCATTGATATCCGCCATGCTCTTGAACGAAAGCAAGGTATACCAGTCCCACATCAGGTCATCGGAAATCGACAGCACCTTGGCGAACATGGTGTTGGCATCTTCCGTGATGCCGATGTAGTTGTTCTTGGATTTGGACATTTTGTGCACACCGTCCAGCCCCACCAGCAAAGGCATTGTTAGCACGCACTGCTGATCTTGACCATATTCCGCCTGCAGATGGCGCCCCATCATCAGATTGAACTTCTGGTCGGTCCCCCCCATCTCCAGGTCCGCCTTGAGTGCTACCGAGTCATAACCCTGCAACAGCGGGTACAGGAACTCATGCAAGCTGATGGAACTACCCTCTGTAAAGCGGGTATGGAAATCATTGCGCTCCATCATGCGCGCCACCGTGTACTTGGCGGACAACTCGATCATGCCGCGCGCGCCCAGCTTGTCGCACCACTCGCTGTTGTAGCGTACCTCGGTCTTGGCAGGGTCCAGCACCTTTGCAGCCTGGGTGTAGTACGTCTCGGCATTCACTTTGATCTGCTCGGCAGTCAGCGGTGGACGTGTGGAATTACGGCCCGAAGGATCGCCGATCAATGTGGTGAAGTCGCCAATCAAGAAAATCACCTGATGCCCCAGGTCTTGGAGCTGGCGCATCTTGTTCAAGACCACGGTATGGCCTAGGTGGATATCTGGCGCCGTAGGATCCAGCCCCAGCTTGATACGCAAAGGCACGCCAGTAGCCTCCGACCGCGCAAGTTTTTGAGCCCAGTCAGCTTCTGGCAATAATTCATCGACACCGCGCAACGTGATTTCAAGCGCTTGTCTTACAGCCTCAGTGACCGGGTATGTTGTAACAGCATTTTGATTCATAAGGGTTTTTTTCCAGCGCGGGGATTAGCCTCCCCGGTATACTTGGGGCTCTATTGCAGTGGTCAATTCTAGTCGGCAAGCCATTTACATACTTGGCAATGGCAACTATGCTGACAGAACGCGTGCCTTCTGCCTCACATGCCTATCCGTTTTCAAGGTACGCACACTTCCCGGGAACCCATGTTTTGACGAACAAACTAGTTTCTGCCGGCAGTGCTTTGCTCGCACAGCTGGCTCAGTCCATACAGCGTCACCCGAAGCGCCTGACTGCCGCCATCGCAGCCCTCATGCTAACCGCCGGAGGCGGCGCATTTGCTGTTGCATCGCTTGGTCCAGACCCTGCAGACATGCCTGTCCGCACACTGACCCAGACCATTCCATCCCTGGTGGATGGCAGTACGCTGGCTGACCTGACTGAACTGAACGAATTTTCGCTATTCCGTACTGACCATACCCGCTCCAGCGACACGCCTGAGTCTTTGCTGCAACGCCTTGGTATTGCCGACCCGAGCGCTTCCGCTTTCTTGCGCAGCAATGAGCTGGCACGCCAGCACATCTTCAGTCGCAGTGGCCGACTGGTTTCCGCTGAAACCAGTAACGACCATCAGTTGCAAAAGCTGACTGTGCGCTGGATTCAAGATGAGAACAGCCAGAACTTTCAGCGCTTGGTGCTGGAGCGCAATGCACAAGGCCAATTTAGCGCAACCGTTTCCAGCGCGCCTCTGGAAGTCAACACACGTTTGACTGGCGGAACCATCCACAGCACGCTGTTTGCTGCTACGGATGCAGCAGGCCTGCCTGATGCTGTCGCAGTGCAAGTGGCGGACATCTTTTCGGATATCAACTTCCACCGTCTGCACAAGGGCGACCGCTTCTCCGTCATCTACGAAACACTGGAAGCCGATGGAGAGTTCCTGCGCGCTGGCCGCGTGCTGGCAGCTGAGTTCCAGAACCGGGACAAGATCCACAACGCCATGTGGTTCCAGGAGCCTGGTCAGCGTGGTGCTTACTACGCCATGGATGGCTCCAGCCTGAGCCGCGCCTATTTAAGCTCTCCCGTGGAGTTTTCACGCGTCAGCAGCACTTTCTCGATGCGCAAGCACCCCATTCACAACACATGGCGCAAGCACCTGGGCACTGACTTTGCTGCTCCCACCGGCACCAAAGTTCGCACCGTGGGCGATGGCGTGGTTGAGTTTGCAGGCTGGCAGAACGGTTTTGGCAACGTGATTTTCGTCAAGCACACCAATACCGCGCACGTCACTGTCTATGCCCACCTCAGCCGCATTGACGTCCAGAAGGGCCAGACGGTTGAGCAAGGCCAAAACATCGGCGCAGTGGGCTCTACCGGCTGGTCTACAGGCCCTCACCTGCACTTTGAGTTCCGCGTCAATGGTACACACCAGGATCCGCAGACCATTATTGCCGACAGCGAAGCCAATGAGATTTCAGAAAAAGTGCGTGAGCAGTTTGCCAAGCACGCCGAGTTCATGCACATGCAACTGGCCTCCGCAGATCTGATTCGCCAAGCCAGCGCCCAATAAGCCTGTGCTACCCTCTCCAGGGCCTCGAGCAATCGAGGCCCTTTTTCTTTGCCTGACTCCTAGCTTGCTGTATGACCACCTTCGCCACACCACCTGCCAACGAGTTGTATATCGGCCTTATGTCAGGCACCTCTTTGGATGGTGTGGATGGAGTCTTGGTGCATTGGGACCAAAGGCAGCACATGCATGTGCAAGCCTATGCCACACAGCCGTTTCCCACAACACTGCGTCAAGAGCTGATGGCCTTGAACAGCCCCCACGGCATCAACGAGCTGCACCGTGCGGCCTTGGCAGGCAATGCGGTGAGCCGCACCTATGCACAAGTAGTTCAGACGCTGCTTGAGCAAAGTGGCACCCCTGCCACTCAAGTGCGTGCCATTGGTGCCCACGGACAAACCGTGCGCCACCAACCTCTGCAGCACGATGGTACGGGCTATACCTTGCAACTGCAGAACCCGGCACTACTGGCCGAACTATCCGGGATCACTGTCGTGGCGGATCTGCGCAGTCGCGATGTGGCAGCAGGTGGACAGGGAGCCCCCTTGGTTCCCGCATTTCATCAGGGTGTTTTTGCGCACGCTGACTGCGCGACAGCGGTGCTGAATATCGGCGGCATTGCCAATATCAGCGTTCTACCGGCCCAGACGGACACACAAACGCCCATCACCGGCTTTGACTGCGGCCCTGGCAACGCATTGATGGATTGGTGGTGTCTGCAGCACACTGGCGCTGCTTACGACGACCAGGGGCGCTGGGCTGCAAGCGGCACCGTCAATCCGCCCTTGTTGCAGCAATTGCTCACCGAGCCTTTTTTGCTGCAGCCACCACCTAAAAGCACAGGCCGCGACCTGTTCAACCCCGCATGGCTGCAAGCGCAGCTGGAATCTATTGCCACACAGCCTTCAGCCCAAGATGTACAAGCCACGCTGACCGCCTTCACCGCACAAAGCTGCGCACATGCCGTGCAGCACTATGCACCTGACAGCAGCCGTTTGCTGGTCTGTGGTGGCGGCGCACTCAACACCGAGTTAATGCGCCAGCTGCAAACATTGCTACCGATGGTAAGCGTCCAAAGTACAGCTTCACAGGGCCTTCACCCATTGCAAGTAGAGGCCGCCGCATTCGCCTGGCTGGCCCGTCAGTGCATGCTGGGCCTGCCAGGAAACCTTCCCGCCGTCACTGGAGCCCACGGCCCACGCATCCTGGGCGCCATTTACCCTGCTTGAACAGCAGGAATGACAGCTTTAACCACTGGCACCACACTCGCTGTGCACGCAAAGCTAGCGATGCAACTCGCGCCGCTCAGTCTCCCGAATCCGGAGCTGAACGCACACGCTCATCATCGTCAAGCTGACTGAACACCAAGGTGGCAGCCAGTGTCATCACACCCACTGTGACAAACGTGGCTTGCAGCGCCAAAAGTTTGTAGCCTTCCCTGGCCTGCCACATCTCGGCATAACCGGAAAGCACTGCGCCTGCCACGGCCACCCCCATACTCATGGCCAGCATTTGCACCATCGAAAGCAGGCTGTTGCCACTGCTCGCGAACTCACCTTCCATATCCTTGAGTGTCACCGAATTCATTGCCGTGAACTGCATGGAGTTGATGCAGCCAAACACAAACAGCTGCACCAGAATCAGCCACTGCGGCTGGTCAGGACTGATCAGCCCCAAAGCAGCAATCATCAAACCCAGCAGAATGGAATTCACCTGCAATACCCGCTTGTAGCCAAATCGCAGCACTGTGCGTACAGCCAAGCGCTTGACCACCATGCTCCCCAGCACTGTTGCCAGCATCATGGTGCCGGCATGAAAAGGTGAAAGCCCCAGCCCCACCTGCAACATCAACGGCACCAGAAATGGTGCAGCACCGCTGCCCAGGCGCGCGAACAAATTGCCCAGCAAACCGACACGCAATGAACGCACGCTGAACAATGCAGGGGCAAACAAGGGCGCAGGGCTACGTAGCGCATGCATCCAGTAAGCAGCCAGGCTGGCCATGCCAAACACCATCAGCACGGCAACCAGCGCATGCCCCATGCCAACGCCGGACAAGCCATCCAGGGCCAGTGACACACCCACCATGCCAAAGGCGAGCAGAGCAAAGCCGACACCATCGAAAGAGCGCTTGGGTTGTTGGTCATTTTTGGGCATCCAGCGCCATGCTGCCCAAACTCCAAGCGCCCCCACCGGCACATTGATCCAGAAGATCCAGTGCCACGATGCGTACTCCACCAGCCAGCCGCCCAGCGTAGGCCCCAGCAGCGGACCAACCTGCCCCGGTATGGCGATAAAACTCATGGCGCGGATGAATGCATCGCGTGGATATGCCCGCAGCACCGCCAAACGCCCAACGGGCAGCATCATGGCGCCGCCCACCCCTTGAACCACACGCGCCATCACCAGAAACTGCAGTGTAGGAGCCAGTGCACACAAGACCGAACCGAGCACAAACAACGCCATGGCTGCGGTGTAAATGCGACGTGTACCAAAACGGTCGGCAACCCATCCCGTGGCGGGAATCAACATTGCCGTGGTCAAGGCATACGCGACTACAACGGACTGCATGTGCAGAGGGCTTTCCCCCAACGATGCCGCCATGCTGGGCAAGGCCGTATTGAGAATGGTGGCATCCAACGTCTGCATGAAAAAGCCAATGGCCACCAACCACAACAAAGGCTCTTTTTCGATAGTTTGCTTGCTCATCGCACTTCTTCCATCACTGCTCTGCACCGACTCCTTACATGCTGCAGGAACTGATAACGCAAAAAAGCCGCTGGCATGCAGCGGCTTTTGGCAGACAAGAGAACTGCAACCGGTTCTTACACCGAGAAGCTGGAGCCGCAGCCACAGGTAGTCGTGGCATTGGGGTTCTTTATCACAAACTGGGCACCTTGCAGATCTTCCTTGTAATCAATCTCTGCGCCAATCAGGTACTGGTAGCTCATGGCGTCAATCAGCAACGACACGCCGTTCTTGGTCATGGTGGTGTCGTCGTCGTTGGTAATTTCATCGAAGGTGAAGCCATACTGGAAGCCCGAGCAGCCACCACCTTGCACAAACACGCGCAACTTCAGGTCTGGATTGCCTTCTTCCGCGATCAAATCCGCCACCTTGGCAGCAGCGCTGTCGGTGAAAAGGATGGGATCGGGCATTTCAGTGGTAGTTTGTTCTGCAACGGCGCTCATGGGGATACTCCGAGTGTTCTTCTGAAAATCGCTTCAAATGGTACTGCAAAGTACTCAGGAATTTGGCAGACGCAATGTTTGACGTCAGTCCCAGTGTGGGCATTCTTGCCCGCCTCAAAACACGGAAACTGTTTGAAAATTCCCACAAAAAAGCCGCCATACCCTGAGGCAACGGCGGCTTTTTTGTGGGAAGGCCATTCCCGGGGAAACAGCCTTCCGGAAGGTCTGAAACGAATTAACGCTTCGAGAACTGCTTGGCGCGACGAGCACCACGCAGACCAACCTTCTTACGCTCGACTTCACGAGCGTCGCGAGTCACGAAGCCGGCTTGGCTCAGTGCAGGCTTCAACGCTGCGTCATAGTCGATCAGAGCGCGTGTCACGCCGTGGCGAACTGCACCAGCTTGACCGGATTCGCCGCCGCCGTGCACGTTAACCAGCACGTCGAAAGCTTCCAGGTTGCCAGTCAGCACCAGAGGCTGCTTAGCGATCATGATGGAGGTTTCGCGGCCGAAGTACTGCTGAATGTCTTTGCCATTCACAGTGATCTTGCCGGAGCCCTTCTTCAGGAATACACGAGCGACGCTAGACTTGCGACGGCCTGTACCGTTGTTCCAATCACCAATCATTGAGGTCTCCTTAGATTTCCAGAGCCTTAGGCTGCTGTGCGGTATGGGGGTGCTCAGCACCGCCGTACACCTTCAGCTTCTTGATCATGGCGTAGCCCAGAGGACCCTTGGGCAGCATGCCCTTAACGGCCTTCTCCAGAGCGCGGCCAGGGAACTTAGCCTGCAGGTCGCGGAAGTTGGTAGCAGTGATGCCACCGGGGAAACCGGAGTGACGGTAGTACACCTTGTCCAGGTTCTTGGTGCCAGTGACCTTGAGCTTGGAGGCGTTGATGATGACGATGTAGTCGCCGGTGTCAACGTGAGGTGTGTAGATTGCCTTGTGCTTGCCGCGCAGACGGAGTGCCACTTCGCTGGCGACACGTCCGAGCACCTTATCGGTGGCGTCAATCACAAACCACTCGTGTTGCACCTCAGCGGGCTTTGCGCTGAATGTAGACATGAGATTCTCTTTCAAGAAGGTTTGAGGGGCCCTTTTCCGCGGTCGGTGCTTCTTCTTCACTTTATTGCTAAAGCAGGAAGCCTCTTAGGCGGGGACTGCCAAGGCACCAGGCCTCAACACTTCGCCGCGGGGCCATAAAATCGCTGCGAAGCCCGCCATTATACAAAATAGCGTCCAATAGCGCCATCAGCACCTTGTGCTGGTGTGGATTTGACCGCACAGGCGGTAATCCCCGCACACTGGCAACACCCTGCGGCTTTGCGCCGCCGCTCCGCTGCAGCCTGACTGCCGCACGAACAGAGAACAATTACGACCTATGTTTAGCTACCGCCACGGCTTTCATGCCGGTAACCACGCCGATGTGCTCAAGCACACGGTTTTAATCGCCGCCCTGCAACACATGGCACAAAAAGACACCGCCATCAGCGTACTCGACACGCATGCCGGTGCGGGCCTGTACCGTCTGGACGGTGACTTTGCGAACACCAGTGGCGAATCCAAAGAGGGTATCGAGCGCTTGCTCGGAACGCCTGAAGAGGAGCTCGCTCCCGCATTGCGCGCCTATGTGCAAACGGTGCGCAGCGTCAACCCGGGCAAAGGCGTCAAAACCTATCCTGGCTCCCCCTTCATCACGCAAAGCCTGCTGCGCCCCCAGGACAAGCTGCGCCTGTTTGAAATCCACCCGACGGACTGGCGCTCTCTCGATGGCAACATGGCACAACTGGAAGCCGGCAAGCAAGTAGAGGTACTGATGGAAGACGGCTTCAACGGTGTCAGGCGCTTCTTGCCCCCACCTTCTCGCCGCGGTTTTTTGCTGTGCGACCCTAGCTATGAGCTGAAGACCGACTATGGCCGCGTGCTGACCATGATTGAAGATGCTCTGGTGCGCTTTGCCACCGGCACCTATGCGGTTTGGTACCCCATCATTCCGCGTCAGGATGCGCACGACCTTCCAAAACGCCTCAAGACCCTAGCCAATAAAGCTGGCAAGGGCTGGCTGCACGCCACCTTGACCGTCAAGGGCAGCAAGATACGCAGCGAAGTCAACGACTGGGGCAACACCACCGAAGGCAAGCGCCCAGGTCTGCCCGCCAGTGGCATGTTCCTGATCAATCCGCCCTTTACACTGCGCGCAGCGCTCAAGGAGGCCCTGCCGCAAATGCAAAAGTTGCTGGCGCAAGATAAAAACGCCACCCATACCTTGGAGTTCGGCGAGTAAACCCTCCGCCCCAAACAAAAGAGCTGCACTGGCAGCTCTTTTTTATTTTTGATGTTTGGTTTGCGGATTCAACCTTTGGCCTGCATCAGTGCTTCTGGGCAATCCTCCTGGCCATCGTCCAGCTTGTAGATTTCGACGGCCTTGACGCCACGGCTCAACATGCCTAGCTCTTGCGCAGCTGCTTTGCTCAGGTCAATCACCCGATTCTTCGCAAATGGACCACGATCATTGACGCGCACCACCACCGCTTGGCCCGTGCTTTTGCTGCGCACGCACAACTGGGTACCAAATTTGTAAGTAGGGTGTGCAGCGGTCAGCTCATACTGGTTGAATCGCTCACCATTAGCGGTCTTGCGACCATGAAAGCCAGGGCCATACCAGGAAGCAATGCCCTGCTGATCCACTTCCGGCATCTCCAGCTCATACAGATGCTCATGCATGGCATCCAGAGGATCCTGCAATTTGTCGGCGCGCACTGGTGGCGGTGCAATTTTCGCTAACGACTCTGGGCCCGCACGGCTGCTGAGGCTGGTACTGTGAGCAGCTTTGCTCTGCGTTACAGCCGGTGCTTGCTTGGAGGGAGATGTCGGCGCACAGGCCGACAAGAACACCGCCAACAACGTTGAAACTACAGGCAGGGCACGTGTACGTGCTACTGGCAAGAAAGACGCGCTTTCGGAAACAGGCTGGCACCCACGTGCTTGCATGGTCTGACCCTTCTAACGGTGAGCGCATGAAAAGCACCACCCAGAAGCCAGCGAGTTCCTCTCAAGAAGCCATTACAGGCCCAAGCGGTCGCACAGCTCCAGAGTGGCAGCGCTCTGGTTCATCGTATAAAAGTGCAATCCAGGTGCGCCTTGGTCACGCAGCTGCTCGCACAAGCGTGTAACCACATCCATGCCAAAGGCACGAATCGAGGTCACATCGTCCCCGTAGGCCTGCAGACGCAAGCGAATCCAGCGGGGAATCTCAGCGCCAGTCGCATCGGAAAAGCGCATGAGTTGAGAGGAATTAAGGATTGGCATGATACCGGGCACAACCGGCGCCTGCACGCCAAGTGCTTGAATCCCTTCAACAAAACGGCAATAAGCGTCGGCATTGTAGAAGTACTGGGTAATTCCGCTATTCGCGCCCGCCTGGATTTTTGTTGCAAAAGCTTTCAGGTCAGCGTCTGGAGACTTAGCCTGCGGATGAGTTTCTGGATAGGCGGCCACCTCGATGTAAAACCAATCACCAAACTCCTTGCGAATAAAAGTCACAAGATCGCTGGCATAGTGAAATTCCCCACCCAAACCGTAGCCACTGGGCAAATCGCCACGCAGGGCCACCAGGCGCTTGACCCCCATATCCTTGAGTTCCTGCAGCTCAGCCCGCACCTTGGCACTGGTAGCGCCAATGCAGGAAAAGTGACAAGCCGCCTGCATGCCTTCTGCCTGGATATCGCGCACCATGCTGAATGTGCCAAGTTGGGTGGAGCCCCCTGCTCCATAGGTTACGGAACAAAAATCGGGGCGACGCGCATACAAATCCTTACGAACTTGCACGTGTTTGGCGGCCCCTTCGGGGGTTTTGGTCGGAAAAAACTCAAAGCTGAGGGGGAAGCTGCTGGTCTGTGCATTGGCCACGGTTAACTCTCCTCGCCTGCCCTCCCGGCAAGCTGTCTGTTGTCACTGCAAGGGCTAACCTGTGCGGTGCACCTTGCGCTGTCATCATTCGGGACGACCCTTTTCGCTCCAGGCCGAGCAAAAGATGGGCCGAACTTACTTGGCGTTTTTGCGTTTGGGACGAGCAGGTCCCGGTACGTTGTAGCCATCTTCTTCGTCGTCAATCACATCAATGCGCTTGAGTTCGCGCAAAACAGTGCGAGAGACACGTTTGGCTGCTGGCGCAGCAGGCTGATCCGGCAACGGTTCACCTTCATTTTTAACGGTTGTGCCTTGAACCGCATGCACAAAGAATTCATGGTTGCCATCGCCGCCTTCGATAGGTGAATCCAACCAACCCCTCACTTCCAGGCCCAATTCCGTCAGACAGGTGCGAATGCGGTCTTCCACTTCCTTGTACAGGGCTGGATCGCGCACGATGCCGCCTTTGCCCACCTGACCGGGCTGCAACTCAAACTGAGGCTTGACCAACATCAACAGATGCCCGTGCGGCTTGAGCAGGCGCACAACAGCTGGCAACACCAAGGTCAGCGATATGAACGACACATCGCCCGTTACAAAGTCAAAAACTGGCGTGATATCTACGTCTGCGTATTCAGCCTTACGGCGGCGCTCGGTCGGCACTGTGCCTTCGGCACGCGCTTTGGCCAGCGCAGCACGCTCGACCTTGAACGCTTCGATGTCGCTATCTTTGGCATCATTGCTATCGTCGTAGTCCTCGTCGACTTCGCCGCCATTGCGCATCCAGGCATAGGGAGCCTGGGGCTGAGTGGTGTTGTCTTCCTCCTCTTCCCAACGCTCCGAAATCACTTCTTCGCAGGCCTCTTCCAGGACTTCTGCGGTCATGGAACGCGCATTCACGCCTTCCACGCAAATCACGCGCACATCGGCACGCAAGCTGTCGTGCAACTGGCCTTGCCCTACATCCACACCAATAACCTGAGCTGCGCCGTGCTTGAGCAGGCAGTCGGTAAAGCCTCCTGTACTCTGGCCCACGTCCAGGCAACGCAAGCCATCCACCTTCAGGCCAGTGGTCTTCAGCGCGCCCTCCAGTTTCAAACCACCGCGCGAGATGAATTTGACCTCGGCATCGTCAAGCAGTTTCAGCTCAGCGCCAGCAGGGATATCGTCACCGTTTTTGACGACTTTCTTCCAAGGTGCCAGTGGCGACAGGCGCCATTCCACGCCCGAAGCAATCAGGCGCTGCGCCTGTGAACGGGTGGTGGCATGACCGTTGTCCACCAAAAATACATCTGCGCGCATTGCGTAGTTCCTTTTATTCACTCAAATTTGGCTCTAGCGCTCAGAAGCCTTGACCCAGTCTCTCAAGGCCAGGTGCCAGAGCAGGCAAAGTCGCCGCCTGTGCGGCGACCTTGCCCCGCTACAGATTAGTAGCGGTAGGTTTCAGGCTTGTAAGGGCCTTCCTTCTTCACACCGATGTAAGCAGCTTGCGCATCGGTCAATTCGGTCAGCATCGCGCCGACCTTCTTCAGGTGCAGGCGGGCAACCTTTTCGTCCAGCAGCTTGGGTAATACATAGACTTTGCCCACTTCATATGCTTCTGGACGTGTGAACAGCTCAATCTGGGCAATCGTCTGGTTGGCAAACGAGGCACTCATCACAAAGCTGGGGTGGCCGGTGGCACAACCCAGGTTTACCAGACGGCCCTTGGCCAGCAGGGTGATCTTCTTGCCGTCAGGGAACTTGATCTGATCAACCTGAGGCTTGACTTCTTCCCACTCATACTTCTCGATCGATGCCACGTCGATCTCATTGTCGAAGTGACCGATGTTGCAGACGATGGCCTGGTCCTTCATGGCAACCATGTGCTCGTGACGAATAATGTCCTTGTTACCAGTTGTGGTCACGAAGATGTCGCACTTGTCGGCGGCATATTCCATGGTCACAACCTTGTAGCCTTCCATCGCTGCTTGCAGGGCATTTATAGGATCAATCTCGGTCACCCACACCTGCGCACTCAGTGCACGCAAAGCCTGTGCACAACCCTTGCCCACATCACCGTAACCAGCCACGCAGGCTACCTTGCCAGCGATCATCACGTCGGTAGCGCGCTTGATGCCGTCCACCAGCGATTCGCGGCAGCCGTACAGGTTGTCGAACTTGGACTTGGTCACCGAGTCGTTTACGTTGATCGCGCGGAACAGCAGGCTGCCGTTGGCCGACATTTCGTTCAGGCGGTGCACGCCGGTGGTGGTCTCTTCGGTCACGCCAATGATCTGAGCGGACTTGCGGGTGTACCAGGTGGGGTCCACGGCCAGTTTGGCTTTGATGGCTGCAAAGACGATCTTTTCTTCTTCCGAGCCAGGGTTGGCCAGCACGGACAGGTCCTTCTCGGCCTTTTGACCCAGGTGCAACAGCATGGTGGCATCGCCGCCGTCATCCAGAATCATGTTGGGGCCTTCGCTGTCGGTGCCTGCGGCGCCAAATTCGAAGATGCGGTGGGTGTAATCCCAATAGTCTTGCAGCGATTCACCCTTGATGGCGAACACGGGGGTGCCCGTGGCAGCAATCGCCGCAGCGGCGTGGTCCTGGGTCGAGAAGATGTTGCAGGATGCCCAGCGCACTTCAGCACCCAGGTCCTTCAAAGTCTCAATCAGCACCGCTGTTTGAATGGTCATGTGCAGCGAACCGGTGATGCGTGCACCCTTCAGGGGCTGTGCCGCCGCGAACTCTTCGCGAATAGCCATCAGGCCGGGCATTTCTGTCTCGGCAATGCGGATTTCTTTGCGGCCCCAGTCGGCCAGGGAGATGTCCGCGATGGCGCGGTCTTGGGTATTGCTCATGGTTTCTCCGTGCGGAAAACAACTTGAAAAAACCACGTTCTGGGGATTTGGGGCTGACAGGCCTCACCGCACAGAAAGCGTGGGTGAGCGTCGTTGCCTAGGAGCGAGTGCACGGTGAAGCACACTGCTGCCCTCCCGAGCCTCACGCCACCGCTGTGTCTGGGTGGTCGCTGCAACGCTCCTCAGGAGGAAATGAAACGTTGATTGTAATCGAGCCCTACAGGGTTTGCTGAAGTTATGCGCCAGCAGGCGCAATACGCATGGGAATCGTCACCGGCCCATCGTTGACCAAGTGAACTTGCATATCCGCACCAAACTCGCCAGTTTGCACCGGGCCCGCACAGTACAGATTTTTGGCTTGCTGGATCATGTAATCGTACAGTCGGCGCCCTTCATCCGGTTTGGCGGCTTGCGTAAAACTGGGACGATTGCCGTTGCTGGTATTTGCTGCCAGCGTGAACTGACTGACTATCAACAAGCCGCCTCCTACATCCTGCACGCTGCGGTTCATTTTTTCATCCTCATCGCTGAAGATGCGCAACTTCAGCAGTTTAGCCAGCAGCTTATCGGCCTCTTTCTCTGTGTCACCCTGCTCCGCGCACACCAGCACGAGAAGGCCTTGACCAATCTGCCCTGCAATGCGACCTGCAATCTCTACGCGTGCAGCTTGAACACGCTGAACAACAGTAATCATGAAATACCCACAAATTTATAGCTCGCATGGATTAAACCCTTGTTTTACTGGCTAAGACATAGCAAGCTTTTTTGTGTTTGCAATGCTCTTCATTCATCCTTTGCGAAAAGCCTATGAGCGGCATGTAGCGGCGGCTGTCAACTTGCCATATCTCAAAGCTTGTATGAGTCAGCAGCGGTATACAAGGAAGACCATGCTCGTGATTGCTCTTGTTCCATTTCATCCCTCTCGGTCTTGGAACCTCATTTCCAACGGCGCCTACTTAGTTTGTTCGCAGCCTGCAGACACCTACCTCAGCGAGGTGCCATGATGCTCACCGCACAACCTCGCACGCCCAGCGAACAGCCACACGACATCTTGCATGCCGTGGCCCTTGCTACAGGTGCACCAGTAGCCTATTTGAGCTGGCCCTCAAGACGCTACATTTGGACCACAGCTTCCTATGCTCACCTTCTTGAGCAAAGTCATCACGACTTGCACGGTAAAGCGCTCCAGAAATATTTGCCTTCATGCGGCTGGAGTAACTGGAAATGCAGCCTCGAACTACTGACTAGCGCCCAGACTCATGGAGCAAGCTTAGAAACACCGCTAATATTTACTCAGAATCAGCTCATTCAAACGCAATTGATAAGCCTTGCGGCAGATGGCGCTGTCTACGCAGTAGTGATTCTCCCGATGCATGGGCGTGCGCCCTCGAACACCTTGCCAGTGGCACAAGGGGAAGACGACAGCATGCGTCGTTTTGTCAATGCCTCCAGCGAATCCGTCATTTTCTTTCGCCACGGCCGCATCTTTTACGCCAATCCTGCCGCCATTGCGCTTACCGGCTACCAGCTTGATCAATTGCTGGATCGCTCAGTGCTGCATTTGCTCCCTCACGTGCTGCGCGCAAGTGCTCAGAACATGTTGGAGCATGGCACCATCAGCGCACAGGAAACTCGACTCTTGCGCCACAACGGCCAGGAGCAGGACGTGGAAATCACCATTACCCTGCAGCCTGAAGAAGGCGGCGATTTGGGTGTCATGGTGCTGCGAGATATCACCGAGCGCAAGCGCGCCGAGGCCGAGATGCACTTTTTGGCCTTTCATGACCCTTTGACACGTCAGCTCAATCGCCAGGGTTTGATGCGACAACTGCAACAAACCCTGGAGCGCGCTACGCAGTTCAACCACCGCTGTGCGGTGTTGTATGTAGACCTGGATCGCTTCAAAGATGTCAATGACTCGATGGGGCATGATGCAGGAGACAAGCTTCTGGTGGAAGCCGCCCGCCGCTTGCGCAGCAAGGTGCATCCCGACGACATCGTCGCTCGTCTGGGTGCCGACGAGTTTGTGGTGGTTTTAGCCTCCCCATTAACAGCTTGCCAACCCGAATGTATCTTGCGGGAAATCCAGTTTCTGATGAACAAGCCCTATGCATTGGTAAAAGGTTTGGCCAATTTACCTGCCTCCATTGGTATCAGCCTCTACCCAGAAGATGGAAACTCAGCCGAAGAGTTGATGCTGAACGCCAGCGCCGCTATGGAAATGGCGAAAAACTTGGGACAAGGCAACCACCAGTACTACAGTGCGCTGATGCATATGCGGCCCAGCAAATGGCTGACCCAGGATCGTTTGCTGCGCGAAGCCATTGAGAAAGACCTGGGCTTAGTCCTGCACTATCAACCGCTTTGGGATCTGAGCCGGGACTGCCTTGAAGGTTTTGAAGCACTGGTTCGTTGGCAACACCCCGAACGCGGACTATTGCCACCATCAGAGTTCATCAGCTTTGCTGAATCTCGTGGTCTCATATCCTTGCTGGATCGCTGGGTCATGCGGGCTGCATGCAAGCAATTACGTGAATGGCGCAATGCGGGGCTACCGCCCGTGGTGGTTTCCGTCAACATGTCCGCCATTGAGTTCAACCAGGTCAATCTGCTGGCCGAAGTACAGCAGGTCCTGACTGACACAGGCATTGATCCTCAATCACTGGAAATTGAGCTCACAGAAACCACGTTGATGAAGCACTCCGAACATGTGCTGAGCACTTTGACCTCCCTACAGAAGCTGGGAATCCGTCTGTCCATTGATGACTTTGGTACCGGCTACTCTTCGTTGGCCTATCTGAAGCGCTACCCCTTGGACAAACTCAAAATTGACCGTGCTTTTGTCAAGGACACGCCGCAAGATCAAGACTATGTCAGCCTTGTGACGGCCATCATTCAGATGGCTCGCAGCCTGAACCTGCGCACGGTTGCTGAAGGTGTTGAAACCAAAGAACAGTGGGATTTGCTGAAGCAGCTGGGTTGTGAGCTGATACAAGGCTACTATCTCTCCCGCCCCATGACTGCCGAAGATGCCTTACGCTGGCAGCAACACCATTGTCAAACACCTGCGCCACAATGAGGTATGAACTACCCACCTTCAATGGCCACTTCACACCCAACAACAGCAGCAGTGTTCACGCATGCAACCGATGCGGTGGCGCACCTGCAGACTTTGTATCAGCAGCAGATTGATCGCCTGCGCACAGCCATGCAAGCTTATGTGGCGGGCCAGGATTTTCCCCATGTGGTGCGCGCCTGGTACCCCATGCTGCGAATCCAAGCACACAGCGTGCGTCGCCCGGACACGGGGCTGGCTTATGGCTTTCTGGACCACCCCGGAGTGTATGAAACCACCATCACGCGCCCCGATCTTTTTGCCGACTATCTGCACACCCAGCTGGATCTTCTGGAGCGCAACCATGGCGTCCAGTTTGAAGTGGGCCTGAGTACCCACCCCATCCCCATTCACTTTTCCTTTGCCGACAATGACCACGTTGAAGGCAGCCTGAGCGCACAGCGTCGCCAGATGATGCGTGAAGTCTTTGACCTGCCAGACCTGGGCGCCATGGATGACGGCATTGCCAATGGCACATGGCGCCCACAGCCAAGCGGGGCCTTGCCGCTGTCCCTGTTTACTGCGCCGCGTATTGATTACTCCTTGCACCGACTGCGCCATTACACGGGAACAGCCCCCGAGTGGTTTCAGAACTACGTACTGTTCACCAATTACCAGTTCTACATCGACGAGTTCATCCGTCTTGGCCATGCAGAAATGGCCAAACCTGATAGCGAATACATTGCCTTCATTGAACCAGGCAACGTGGTGACTCGCCGTACAGGATTACCAACTGAGGAGATAGACGCATTAGGCAGCATGCCACCGCGCTTGCCTCAAATGCCTGCCTACCATCTGGTACGCGCAGACCGCAGCGGTATCACCATGGTCAATATCGGCGTTGGGCCGGCCAACGCCAAAACCATCACCGACCACATTGCCGTTCTGCGCCCTCACGCCTGGATGATGCTGGGTCACTGCGCCGGTTTGCGTAACAGTCAACACTTGGGCGACTATGTGCTGGCACATGCCTATGTGCGCGAAGACCACGTGCTGGACGAAGAACTTCCACTATGGGTGCCCATTCCGGCATTGGCCGAAATCCAGCAGGCCCTGCAACAAGCCGTCGCTGATGTGGCACAAGTCTCCGACGATGACCTCAAGCGCATCATGCGCACCGGCACCGTGGCCAGCACCGACAATCGCAATTGGGAGTTGTTGCCCGACAACCTGCCGCAACGCCGCTTCAGCCAAAGCCGGGCTGTAGCGCTGGACATGGAAAGCGCCACCATTGCCGCCAACGGTTTCCGCTTCCGCGTGCCCTATGGCACGCTGCTGTGCGTCAGCGACAAACCATTGCATGGCGAGATCAAATTACCAGGCATGGCCAATCACTTCTACCGTGAGCGCGTCGACCAACATCTGCGTATTGGCATGCGGGCCGTGGAGCTGTTGCGCGAAGGTGGCTCTCAACGCCTGCACAGCCGCAAACTTCGCAGCTTTTCCGAAGTGGCTTTTCAATAGACTTGTGACTGCGCCCACGGCCTCGGCACCTGGGTGCAGAGGCTGGGTCATCCGTGCTTATCATCAGGCCAGCAGACACGACGACTAACAAGCTCCTCCCTCTATGAGGCTTGCCAACTTTGTTGCCGCAGCAAAGCGGCAGCTTCACGCGCGGCCACACGCCCTTCATCGGTGGGGATGACCCAGATTTCCACAGAGCTATCTGGCGCATGGATGGCACAAGCCGCTTTGCCTGAAGCAGCTTGGTTGCGCTGGTCATCTATGCGAATACCCAGCCAAGCCAGACGTTCGCAAACCTGTGCCCGCAACTCAGCATCGTTCTCTCCAATGCCTCCGCTGAATGCCAAAGCGTCCAGGCCGCCCAGGCAGGCAACCAATGCACCGGTTTCCCGGATCACACGATGTGTGAATTGATGTATGGCCCGTAGCGCATTCACACTGCCATCCGCGCGCAGCTTGCGCATATCGGCAGAAATGCCAGAAACCCCGAGCAAGCCACTTTGTTTGTAAAGCAGCGTTTCCATCTGCGCATGGGTCCAGCCTTGCTCCATCAGATAAAGCAGCACCCCTGCATCCAGGGAGCCGCTGCGGGTGCCCATCATCAGGCCATCCAATGCAGAAAAGCCCATGGTGGTTGCCACACTGCTACCCGCCAAGGCCGCGCACAGGCTGGCGCCATTCCCCAGGTGAGCCATCACCACGCGGCCATTGCCCCGGATGGTTTGTTGCTGCAGCACCGACATGATGTATTGGTACGACAAGCCATGAAAACCATAGCGGCGCACACCCTGGTCTTGCAAAGCCCTGGGCAGCGCGAAGGCATAGTCGACCTCCGGCATGGTGGCATGGTATGCCGTATCAAAACATGCAATCTGCGCCACCTTGGGAAATGCAGCACGAAACTGGCGAATACCTTCCAGGTTATGCACCTGATGCAAAGGTGCCAGCGAATGAAAGCCAGACAAGATGGACAGCACCTCGTCTGTCACGATCACCGAGGCCGTAAAGACTCCACCTCCATGCACAACGCGATGTGCCACTGCCTCTATGTCTGTGGCCTCCAAACGCTGGAGCAACGCTCGCACGGTGCTCAACGCAGCCGCAAAAGCACTGCCCCCATCTTTGGTCGTCAAAGCTTCGGTGTGCTTTTGCCCCAGATACTTCCAGTCCATCGACGGCGAGCCTTGAGGTTCCAGCCCCTGAATGGTTCCCGACAGAACAAAAGGCTGTACCTGACCATCTTTCAATGGGTGCAGGGAAAACTTCAGCGAGGAGGACCCCGCATTCACCGCCAAAATGGCCATTGTTGCTCCTTTCGGGTTTCAGCCTTGTTTCCAGGCATTGGCAGCCTGTTGCCTGCGCCTGTCATGCGCAGCCAGAACAGCCAGCACGCACGACGCCACTCGTGCTCGGGGGCCATCAGCACGGCTGGTCAGGGCAATCGGTACGCGTGCGCCAAGCACCAGACCTGAGCCCGAGGCTCCAGCAAGATACTCCAGTTGCTTGGCAAGCATATTGCCGCTTTCCATATCGGGTGCTGCCAAGATATCCGCCTGGCCAGCCACACCTGAAGCAATGCCCTTGATGCGTACGGCATCCATGGAAATAGCGTTATCAAATGCCAGAGGACCATCCAGCTGCCCACCTTTGATCTGGCCACGGTCAGCCATCTTGCAAAGCGCCGCAGCGTCCAAAGTCGAGGGTATGCTTGGAGTAACGGTTTCCACTGCCGACAAAATCGCCACCTTGGGAGTATCCGTCCCCATCACTCGCGCAAAGTCGATGGCGTTTTGCACAATATCGGCTTTTTCCAGCAAGCTGGGTCGAATATTGATTGCGGCATCCGTGATCAGCAATGGCTTGTCATACAAAGGCACATCAAAACGGAAGATATGCGACAGGCGTCGCTCCGTCCGCAGGGCTGGCTGCGCCAGCACAGCCTTGAGCAGTTCGTCTGTGTGCAAACTTCCCTTCATCAATATCTCTACTTCCTGGCGCGCAGCCATTGCGGCTGCCCTCTCTGCCGCAGCATGGCTGTGCTCGACAGAGATGATTTCCACGCCATCCAGACTGATGCCAGCCTCCTGTGCGATGTGACGGATACGGCCTTCAGGCCCTATCAGCACTGGCTTGATCAAGCCGTGACGAGCTGCATCCATTGCCCCGCTAAGCGATCCCGCATCGCAAGGATGCACCACCGCACAACGCACCGTCTCCAAAGCATCCGCACGAGATAGCAAGTCTTTGAGCCGTGCTTCAGGATCAAACAACTGGATTTGTGGCGCATGGATCTTGGGAACTTTGACCTTGTGCGTAGGCGGCAGCAACTTGGCCTCACCTTTGAGCACCACCTCTCCCTTTTGATTGGTGACCAGGCAGTCCATCTTGACGCGCTTTTTCTCGTCGTCTTTTTCATCCACCGTAACCACCACGGTCAAGGTATCTCCAATACGCACGGGCTTGGTGAACTTCAACTCCTGGCTCAAATAAATCGTGCCAGGCCCTGGAAACTGTGTCCCAAACAGTGCCGATATCAAGGCCGCTGCCAGCATTCCGTGCGCAATAACACCATGGAACATGCTTGCATCTGCGTACTCCTCGTTCAGGTGCGCGGGATTGATATCTCCAGAAACTGCAGCAAACGCTTGAATATCTTCCAGTGCAACCGTGCGTACCAATCTCGCGCTTTGCCCTAGCTGCAACTCCGCATAGGTGACGTTTTCCATCCAGCCAATGGCTGTAGTTTGCGAATTCATAGTCCTCCCCTGGTTGGCATCAGCGGATCATTTCCACTACAACTGGAATGCAGACATATAGGTTTTGCATACCCCAAGCCGCTTCCGAGCTTCATCCTTAAGCGGATGCTGAATATGCAACGCTTTAATCGGCATAGCGCACCATGACGTATTCGCCAGGTGCTTCGCCAAGCACATGTTTTGCCGGAATAGGCTTGGCTTTCACGGCTGGGCCAGAGCGCTGCTTGATCCAATGATCCATGGCCTCCCACCATGAGCCTTGAATCACGGGCGTTTGCGCCACCCAATCATCAGGATCAATCCATCCTGCGCCATCTTCTACACTGCCCATCTGGTAGCTGCGACGTGGGTGACCAGGCTCCGAAATAATGCCTGCGTTATGCCCTCCCGCAGCCAGCACAAAGGTGACGTGCGTATCGGTCTGCAATTGAATCTTGTAGACCGACTTCCATGGAGAAACATGGTCACGTGTGGTACCCACCACCATCATGGGCGCACGGATTTCTCTCAAAGCCACCGTAGCGCCAGCGAAACGGTACTGCCCCGAAGCCAGGGCATTGTTCAAGAACAATGCTGTCAGATATTCGCTGTGCATGCGCGCAGGCAGGCGGGTTTGATCCGAGTTCCAGCTCATCAGGTCAAAGCTCTCGTCTTCCTCCCCCAAAAGGTAGCGACGGGCATTGCGTGACCATACCAAGTCCTTGGAGGACAGAAACTGGAAGGAGCCGCCCATTTGCTTGCCAGAGAGATAGCCCTTTTTGTTCATGCTTTGACGCAGATTGGCCAGCTGGGCTTCGTCTATGAAAACACCCAGCTCACCGGGCTCGGAGAAATCTGTCTGCGCAGCCAGCAAGATCACTGAACAAAGTTGCGGCAAGTCCGCAGGAATCAATGCCTGTTCCTTGGCGTTGCGTGTTTTTTTACGCTCAAGACGGCCAAGCGCGGCCGCAGCAATTGCCAAGAAGGTGCCTCCCAGGCAATAGCCAAGAGTATGAATGCGCGCTGCCCCCGTCACCTGTTTCACGGCAGCCATGGCTTCCAGCACGCCTGCGCTCAGGTAGTCCTGCATTTTCAGGTCTCGATCTGAAGCGTCAGGGTTGCGCCAAGACACAATCAATACCGTGTGCCCTTGTCCGACCAGATACTTCACCATGGAATTGTGCGGAGACAGATCCAGGATGTAGTACTTCATGATGCATGAAGGGACGATCAGCACTGGTTCTGGCAACACTTTGCTCGTGCTGGGGCTGTATTGGATCAACTCGATCAAGTGATTGCGAAACACCACCTTACCGGGTGTGCACGCAACATCTTTGCCAACTTCAAAGGCCAGCGGCGCAAGAACTGCTTGCGACGGCAGCACTTTGGCTGCGCGCGCCGCTTTACGGTCTTGTAGATACAGCGACCAGCCTTTGCGCAGACTCTCTCCACCCGTAGCCTTCGCTTTTGCCAAGACCTCCGGGTTGCTCACCGCCCAGTTGGAGGGGGCCAGCGCATCCAACCACTGTCGGGCATAGAAGTCCACCAACCGCTGGTTGTGCTGCGTCATGCCTTCCACTTGCGCTGCTTCACGCCACCAGCTGTCGCTGGCCTTAAAGCCCTCCTTGATGGCACAGTAAGGCCACTTCTGCCAAACCTCATCCTTGAATCGCGCATCATGTTCTGCAGGAGGTTGAATGCTCGCCTGGACTGCCTTTTGCGCCAATTCAGCTGCGCGCCGAGCCAAGATCATCTGCTTGCCCGGCGCAAAAGCCAGATGCATCCACCAATCCATTGCCGCCAAGCCCATGGATGCAGGGGACAAGCCCATCGTCGTCGCACTCAAAGCCTCACGAATACGACCGTCCAGAGCCTGAGCGGCATCCGCCAGCGTGTCTGCCGGTTTTTTCTCGTCCGTCACATTCACCTCAATGCATAAGTTTCAGTACGTACCCCACAATGCATTCTGAGGAAAAGCCGGATTGACACCAAATGCAAAGCCTCGCTTCTTGATTTCGGTCAACAGCCGCGGACGAGCGCCTCCAAGGGGATTGACAGCCACCTCTTGTGTCACAGAAATGCTGCTTACGTCACACAACTTTCAGCAACAGCTTCAATTTTCGCTGCTTCTAGCACCATATGAGCAGCCTTTTCCGCCACCATGATGGTCGGCGCATTGGTATTTCCGCTGATGATGCGCGGGAAAATCGATGCATCCACCACACGCAGACCCCGCACCCCATGCACACGTAGCTGGCTATCGACCACATCGGTATCTGCTGGCCCCATACGACAGGTACCAACAGGGTGATAAATGGTGTCTGCGGTCTGCCGCACCCATTGCGCAATTTGTGCTGGCGTTTGTGCGGACGCAGAACTCGCCATCTCCCTAGCGCCGTGCTGTGCCAACGCTGGCTGCGCCAGAATCCTGCGCACAATTTGCACACCGTGCACGGTGCGCTGCAAATCGTCTGGAGTACTAAGGAAGTTGGGATCAATCAAAGGCAGTGCCAAGGGGTCTGCACTGCGTAACCGAACAGTGCCACGGCTTTGCGGTCGCAGCACACAAACATGGCAAGAAAAACCATGCCCCCACACAGTTTGGCGGCCATGGTCTATCAGCTTGGCAACCACAAAGTGCAGCTGCAAATCAGGCAGCGATTCTTGCGGACTGCTGCGCAAGAAGGCACCAGCTTCGGCAAAATTGGTGGTTAGCATCCCCGTACGCTGGCGGTGCCACTGCCAGGCACCTTGGGCAATATGCGCCATGCCAGCAACAGACAAACCAAAACTCTGCGTCAGTGCTGGTGCATTCGCCACAAGCACAGCATCCAGGTGGTCATGCAGGTTTTCCCCCACACCCGGCAAGTCATGCAAAGGCTGGATGCCAACATGGCGCAGATGCGCAACTGGCCCAATGCCGGAAAGCATCAGAATTTGCGGTGATAGCAAGGCCCCTGCACTCAGCAGAACCTCCCGCCGAGCATGCACCGTACGGCGTACACCTGCGCACATATATTCCACGCCAGTTGCCCGCCACCCCCCATTGACGGTATGTCGCAAGACAATGCGCAGCACCTGCGCACCGGTGCGCAGGTGCAAATTACTGCGGTGCAGGTGTGGTGTGAGATAAGCCTTCGCCGCACTGAAGCGCTCACCGTTCTTTTGCGTCACCTGATACAAGCCCACACCTTCTTGCGTGTGGCCGTTGAAATCTGGATTGGCGGCATAACCGGCCTGCACACCTGCCGCAACAAAATCCAGACTCAAGGCATTCGGCTGCTGCAGATCCATCACATGGAGGGGTCCACCTTGCGCATGAAAAGCATCTACCCCACGAGCGTTATGCTGTGATTTCATAAACCAGGGTTTGACATCGTCCCACGCCCACCCTGGATTGCCCTGTGTGGCCCAACAGTCATAGTCTTGCGGTTGGCCGCGCAAGTAAATCATTGCATTGATGGAACTACTGCCACCTATACCTTTGCCACGCGGCTGGAAGCCGCATCGCCCCTGCAACCCCGCTTGTGGCACAGTTTCCATGCCCCAGTTGAAGCGCCCTGTTTTGACCATGCCTGCCAGCCCAGCCGGACATTGCACCCACGCAGAAGCATCGCTGCCTCCAGCCTCCAGCACACACACCTGATGCTTTCCATCTTCAGTCAGGCGCCCGGCCAACACACAGCCTGCAGATCCTGCACCAATGACCACATAGTCAAATACCCCCTCCATCGCCGTCGCCTCTAGTGATAGTTGAAGAATGCCTCCAACATTACGCGCTCTGTCAAAGAATTTGGATACCATCTTCCCCGCATGCCAGTCATTAATTAATTAGGGAGATAAGACCATGAGCATTCAAACCGTAGGTATCGTTGGTGCAGGCACCATGGGCAACGGCATTGCACAAGCATGTGCAGTGTCTGGCGTTCATGTGGTGATGGTGGATATTTCGCAGACCGCCGTAGAAAAAGGTTTGGCCACCATTGCAGGCAGCCTGGACCGCCTGATCAAGAAAGAAAAAATCACTGCAGCAGACAAAGACAAAGCGCTGTCTTTGATCAAGACGTCGACCAACTATGACGACCTGAAGTCAGCCCAGCTGGTGATTGAGGCCGCCACAGAAAACTACGACCTCAAAGTCAAAATTCTCAAGCAGCTCGACACTACCCTGCCCCCAGAGACTCTGATTGCCACCAACACCTCGTCTATCTCCATCACCAAGTTGGGAGCGGCAACACAACGTGCGGACAAGTTCATTGGGATGCACTTTTTCAACCCTGTTCCCATGATGGCGTTGGTAGAAATCATTCGTGGCCTGCAAACCAGTGATGCCACACACGACACCGTCAAGGCGCTGTCGGAAAAACTGGGCAAAAGTCCTATCACAGTGAAAAATGCGCCTGGTTTTGTGGTGAACCGCATTCTGGTGCCCATGATCAACGAAGCCTTCTACGTGCTGTCTGAGGGCACAGCCTCTGCCGAAGACATTGATGCCGGCATGAAGCTGGGATGCAACCAGCCCATTGGTCCACTGGCGCTGGCCGACATGATTGGTCTGGATGTCTGTCTGGCCGTAATGGAGGTCTATCTGGAAGAGTTTGGCGATAGCAAGTACCGCCCATGCTACCTGCTGCGCGAGATGGTGGCAGCAGGCCGTCTGGGACGCAAGACAGGTCAAGGTGTATACACCTACTAAATCTTGCGATGAGCATCACTCATCAACGCCCGCTGGCCTGTACCAGCGGGCGTTTTTCATTGGCATGTGGCCTACGCACACCGGCACCGCCATTCTTTACATTGCAGTGTATTGCGTCACTTTAAGGAGATGAACATGCCCCAGGAACTGGACAAGGTGCTCTACACGGCCCGCGTACACACAACAGGTGGCCGTGAAGGTGCTTCGCTCAGCGATGATGGCAAGCTTGACATTCAGCATACGCCGCCAGGAGGCCATGGCACTGGAACCAACCCCGAACAGCTGTTCGCTGCGGGTTACTCCGCCTGCTTCATTGGCGCGCTCAAGGCTGTCGCTGCGCGCCAAAAAATCAGCCTTCCCCAGGACCTGTCGGTTGATGCCGAAGTGGATCTGGGCCCTGTCGGCCAGGCCTTTGGGATTGCGGTGCGCATGCATATTCATTTACCGGGCATGGGCAACGCACAGGCACGACAGCTGGTCGATGCCGCCCACGAGGTCTGCCCCTATTCGAATGCAACACGCGGCAATATTCCTGTCATATTGACCATCGATTGATGGATGAGGCATAGCGGGACATTCAAACGGAGAGTATTGCATCTGGCTGCGCATGGTAGGACTGGGTGTACAGATCGAAATACCCCTCCCAGCTTAAAACACCTGCGATGTCATCTGTCCGATAGCGCGCCAGCCACAGCCCTCGCACCGGAACCGTACACAAAGGCTGCTGCGACAGCCCATCCTGCAAGCGCGGCAGCACATCTGCCAATGGCACTTCGCAGGCATAGTGCCCCACGGTGACATGCGGCACATAGCTCCACCCAGGGTAAGGCGTATGGGCAGCTAAGACTGCATGCACGGTGTGCAAGGCAGCATGGGGGTGCACCGCCAGATAGGGCACGGTTGAGAAACTCCCCACACCTTGCAGCTGCAACTCAAACGCGGACAGCCGAATGGACTGCAATGCCTGCACATCGGCCCGCAACTGTACTGCGTCGAACTCGACGTTCCGGCACATCTGATTCCCTGCCATCAACCCCCTGTATGCCAGCGTGACGTGGGGCTGCCTTTCATAGCGAGACAGCAGCCACGGTGCAATGCAAGCGCGCGCCTGCGCCACTCCTGCAGCCACTTCAGGCACGTCTGCACGCACCACCCACACTGCACACCATGGACAACCACGGTGCCACTCCACAAAATCACGGTCTTCGCAGGCTTGTGTCTGAATCGCTGGGGACATTGGCATAGGTCGTGCAGTGTGCCAGCAAGCCACACGCTGCGCAGCAAATACCTGTAGCTGGCATAGGCGGCCTGGAGGACCCTCCCAGACTTCCAGCCACTCAAAATATTGAGCGCCGAGCCTCCATGACCTTGGCCCGTATTCACCGGGTAATTACCAGTGCACGCTGCAAGCCTCCCGCCAGTTTCAACGTGCAATATTCGTCAGATGAAACTGGCCTTGTTTTCAGACATCCATGCCAACTTGCAAGCTCTGCAAACTTGCATGGTTCATGCGCACGAACAAGGCGCCACACAAATGGCTTTTTTGGGCGATATGGTCGGTTACGGAGGCAGTCCAGCTGAAGTGCTTGATATCGTCATGCAGGCCGTGCAAGAAGGTGCCTGGATTGTGCGCGGCAATCACGATGAGCTGGCTTTTGAGCCCCCCACGCAAGTTCGACACATGGGGGAGCAAGGCGCGCACTGGACACATGCACAACTGACCCCGGCACACCTCCAGTTTCTGCAACAACTGCCGCTGTTAAGCCAGCATGGCAACGTACTGCTAGTTCATGCCAGTGCACACCGACCTGAGCGCTGGCCCTACGTTGACAACAGCACCATGGCCGAACGCAGCATGACAGCTGCCAGTGATATAGATGTCAACATTCACTTCGTATTCAGCGGCCATGTACACCAGCAAGCGCTCTACTATCTGACGCCTACTGCCAAGCTCATGCGCTTTGTGCCACAACCTGGGGTCGCAATTCCTGTCCCCATGCACCGCCAATGGCTGGCCATTGTCGGTGCCTGCGGGCAACCCCGAGACGGTGATGTGCGTGCCATGTATGCCATATATGACAGCAAGGCCTGCACCATGACTTTCCATCGCGTTGCCTACGACCACATGGCCGCCGTACACGCAGTGCACCGCAGCGGCATGCCCGTCAGTTTTGCACAACGTCTGGAGTTGGGACAGTGAAGAAGCTTGAACCAGGCACAGAAATAGACGGTTTTGTTGTGGACGCCTGTCTGCACGCGGGCGGTATGGCTCATATCTACAGTGTGCATTACGCCCATGTGCACCAGCACAGCACTGCGTCCGGATTTCCCATGGTGATGAAAATTCCACGCATGACGGCTGGTGATGGCGCGGAAAACATCGTCAGCTTTGAGGTGGAGTTGCAGATACTCCCAGCGCTGCACGGCCCTCATGTGCCACGTTTTGTCGCGGCAGGAGACCTGGTGCGCCTGCCCTATCTGGTTATGGAGCACATCAGTGGCAATACCTTGCAGCACTGGCTGGATGACACTTCGCCATTGCCTATTGAAACCATTGCCCAACTCGGTGCGGCCATGGCACAAGCGGCGCATAGCTTGCACCAGCAAAACTGCTGCCATCTGGACCTGAAACCTGGGAATGTACTGATTCAAGAAAACGGCAATGCCGTACTGCTGGACTTTGGGCTCTCCTGGCACGCACACTTTCCAGACTTGCTGGCCGAAGAACTGCGTAAAGCCGTCGGCTCACCCGCATGGATTTCTCCCGAACAAATTGTGGGCGTGCGCGGCGATGTGCGCAGTGATATTTTTGCCATAGGTGTCATGCTCTATGAACTGACCACGCGCGAACTGCCCTTTGGGGCGCCGAGCACAACAGGTGGCATGCGCCAACGCATGTGGATGGCCCCCACACCGCCGCGTGCCTTGCGCGCAGATGTGCCTGACTGGATGCAGGAAATCATCTTGCGCTGCCTCGAACCTGCTGCTGCCCAGCGCTACGCTACTGCCGCTGAACTCGCCTTTGACTTGACGAACCCCGAACAAGTACCCATCACCCAACGCGGTATGCGGATGCATGGCCTTCCTCTTTTCCGAAAGCTACGGCGCTGGATCAGCGCTGCCGGCATTCAATACCAACCCAGCCCTTTACCTTCGCAACAAATCGCTGAAGTGCCTATCCTCATGGTGGCCATACCGCACAAAGATGTCAGCGATGCCACTCTCTACAGCCTGCGTCAGGCTGTGGCGCGTTCCTTGTCCACCCGACCGGGGGCTCGGCTTGCGGTTGTGACCGTGATTTCTCCTTCAGCCAGCAGCACCACCGACAGCAGCCGCAGTGAGACACGCCTTCACCGCACCCATCTGGCACGACTCAAGCAATGGGCACAAGGCTTGGAGATAAAGGGGCATGGAGTCAGCTTCCATGTTCTGGAAGCTAGTGATGTAGCCCTTGCCTTGGTGCGCTATGCCCAAGGCAATAATGTCGGGGTAATGATTTTGGGCGCAGCCACCCATGGCTTGCAAATGCAACGCCTGATTGCCACAGTCCCAATGCGCGTAGTCCGTGACGCGCCATGTACTGTCATCTTGGTCAAGCAGCAGCTGCCGTTTCAAGCACTCCGTCAAATACAAAGCCCAGACGGCTCTAGCCTTTGAAAGCAATGACTTACTTGTCAAAAATTCCAATCCAGCTCTGACTCGTCACATAAAATTATCAAAAAAGCTTTAATTTACATATAGATACAAGCGCAAGCAACGGGTTTGCATTCGTTTGCATTGAATGAGTACCACGATGTGAAATTTTTTGTTACAACACTGCCATGCGCATTGCTGTTCTCGACGACGATCCGATTTTTTTGAAGCTGGTAGAAGCCACCATTCACCAAATGGGGCATGCCACTATTTTGTTCGAGACAGGGGAGGATTTGCTGCGCGCTATGCGCCGCGAAAGCTTTGACCTCTTGATCGTAGACTGGCTGCTGCCTGGCCTCAGCGGCATTGAAGTCGTGCGCGCTTTGCGCGATGCAGGCGGTAGCAAACTACCCATCCTGTTTGCCAGCCAGCGCCATGAAGAACAAGACATCGTGGCAGCATTCAGTGCCGGTGCAGACGACTTCATGATCAAACCGCTACGAGTTCAGGAGCTCATGGCACGCGTACATGCACTGATGCGCCGTGCATATCCCGATGTGACCGCCATGCGACTGGAGTTCGAGCCTTACCGGCTTGATCCGATTGCTCGCACGGTATACCTGCACAACACACCCATTGAGCTCAAGCATCGCGAATACGAGTTGGCTGAGTTCTTGTTTCAAAATTGTGGCCGCTTACTCTCTCGCAACCATCTGACCGAGTCCGTGTGGGGGAACATCACTCCTACACCATCGCGTACGCTGGACACCCATGCCTCGCGCCTGCGCACCAAGCTGCAACTCGGCCAATTCCACGGTTCAGGCCAAATCTATCAGTTGAGCGCTATTTATGGCTTGGGCTACCGTATGGAAATTTTGCCTGCTCCCGAAAAAATCACCACGCCAACTTAAATAATGCCGACGTGCATGGTCACTGCAGACCATTGACTCCATCTGAGCTTGGTCTGCAACGCGCACAGCGTATGTTTCTTCCTGCCAAGCGCCAACCACGGCGCGTCGGCACATCCCATTAAGTTGCTGCGCAACGGTACTCGGAGCAAGCGCTTTGCGCAATGACTGCCAATTCGTGCCAGCCTGCCACCCCGCTTTCCTTTTTACAGCACTCTGAGAAGGAAAGCCGTATGCTTTCATTGTCTGCTTGCGCTTAACTCCAAGCCTTACTGCTGCACCCATCGCACAACATGAAGCTGCCACTTTTAAGCTTGACGACCAAGATCGTGCTCATGGTGGCCACCATGGGTCTTGCTTTCGCAATGATCACGTTATATGCGAAATGGCATGTACAGCATATCGAGTCGCAGTATCAGAAGTTGCTTGAACAACAGGCAACCCTTGGCAATCGTTTAGGCCTGGTACGTCAGCACCTAGGTGACACCACAGCTCTGGTGCATATGGTGCCGACAACCGTATATGAAGATCAATTGCATCTCACGCAAGAGCAACTGGCGCAAATGCAAAAAGCTTTTGAGGCCAATTTGGATCAGATCTATACGCTGCTCCCTGACCATGATTTTCAACTGGATCAAGTACTGATCCAATCACGCCATATGTTTGCAGGCGGACAGCGCGTGATCACCAGCCATCTGCGCTGGCGCGACGAAGACGCACTGCTCGCGCTGAGTCAGAGTTTTACGCCTGCTCTGAAAAAACTGAAGGTCGAAATCGATACGCTGCACAACGACGCTCAAAAAGTCTTTGAAGCAGCGTCAAAAAATTTGGAGGCGCATACCCAACAAACCATCAACCACACCACTTTGGCGGGCTGGCTCAGCGTGGTGCTCATTTCTGCATGTGTGGCATGGATTGCGCTGCGTCACGTGTCACGCCCAATAAGCCGTCTCATCGGCAGCATGCAACTTATGAGTCTGCATCATTACGACACGCTGATTAGTGATCAGGAAAGAGGCGATGAGATTGGCTCAATGGCGCGTGAGCTTCAGAACTTTGGGAAATCTTTGCAAGAGGCCGAACGAGTTGAGCGAGAGCTGGCCGTGCAACACCAAAATCTTCTATGGACTGAACGGCTGCAGCAAATGACCAGCGCATTGCCTGGCGCAGTGTTTCAAGTGCAACTGTCACCGGATGGCACGTTAAGCCTGCGCTTTGTCAGCCCGCAGTGGACCCAACTGATGGGGGCGCCACCCCAGACCTGCGCCAGCCTCGAAAAAGCGGTGCAAGTGATTCCCCGCCATGACCGAAAGGCAACCTCGATGGCGGAAAACTGCTTCAAGGAAAGTGCAAAAACATTGGAGCCAGTGGATTTCGATGTCTCCATCGTGATGCTTGATGGCGTGACTCGATGGATCAACACCCGAGCCAACCCGCATCAAGAAAGTGACGGCAGCATAATTTTCAATGGTGTATGGATGGACGTCACCAAAGAGATGATGCAATCGCGTGCTCTGGAAAAGGCAAAGCGGCAAGCAGAACAAAGTGCCATCGAAAAATCCACGCTGCAGGCTAGTATCAGCCATGAGATTCGTACACCGCTCAATGCCATTCTGGGCTTGACGCAATTGCTGCTCAAAGCAGATCTGCCCCAACCACAACGCGAACAACTCCATCACATCTTGCGCGCAGGTCAGCACTTGCGCGGCATTGTCAATGAAGTCCTCGACTTTTCGAAGATTGACGCAGGACAGCTCAAGCTGGAAAGCACTGATTTCAGTCTCGAGAATGTGGTGCAGGATGTGCTCAGCATGTGCCAGGAAGAAGCCAGCAAGAAAGGCCTGTCACTGAGCTACAAGATGGCACGTGAAATGCCCGACAGTCTGCGTGGTGATCCGCACCGCATTGCGCAAATTTTGCTGAACTATGTCAACAACGCCATCAAGTTCACCACCTGCGGCAGCATTCATATCGCCATGCGTCTGGACGCCAGTAGTACCTTACATCGCATCGTGCTGCATGCCAGCGTGAAGGACACCGGCCCAGGAATCCCTGCCGATCGCCTACCCACCCTGTTCGATGCCTTCCAGCAAGCTGACAACTCCATCACACGACGCTTTGGCGGCACAGGTCTGGGACTGACCATCTCCCGCGCACTGGCACAACTTATGGGCGGTACGGCCGGCGTACACAGCACCCTGGGACTTGGTAGCACCTTCTGGTTCACCGCCATACTCGAGCCAGCGCGCATTACGGTGCCGCGCCCACAAACACATGCGCTGGAGCAACAGGCTCACATCAGCACAGATCTCTGGCAGGGCCTGCGCATTTTGGTAGTGGACGACAACCCGCTGAATCGTGCAGTGGCCGAAGGCATGCTGCATGCCCTTGGACTGCAGACTGAAACTGCGGAGGACGGAGCCGAGGCACTGGAGAAATTACAGACCTCAGGTCCCGATTTTTTTGCCTGTATTCTGATGGACATCCAAATGCCGAACATGGATGGAATCAGTGCTACTCAAGCTATACGCCAGCTGTCAGGATTTGAAATACTCCCAATCATTGCCATGACGGCTCACACCGCCGTGCAAGACGTGGAGCACATGCACTTGGCTGGCATGAATGCCCACTTGAGCAAACCCTTGCTGGAATCCGCTTTACACCGTGTGCTGCAGCAGTGGCTGGGCCATGTCCCCCAACTCGAACTATCCAGCAGCGGCCACAACGCTCTCTCAGCACCCTTGCCACCAGAGTTTGATGCGACAGCCATCGACGCGCTGGCGCAACTGTTTGATAGCGCCAAACTTCAGCAGCTGATCACTCAGTTCACGCATGACAGCCTGCAGCGTGCAAGCAGGCTTCTCGCACTGGCATCTCAGCACGACTGGCCAGCCATGCGCGCAGAAGTCCATAAGCTGACTGGCACTGCCGCTACATTTGGATTGATGCGCCTCGGCCACCTGTCATCTGCATTGTCTGGTGCGCTGAAAGCCGCAGATTCCGAGCGAGCCATGGAACTGGCAGAGCAAATTTTCCAGTCTGCTCAAGCTGGCGTGGCTCAACTCCAGACTTATTGTCCCAGGCAAGCTTGACGCTTACTTGCGCCTAACCCATATCGCGGTTTAGTTGATGTGCTGACATCTCATCTTCACGGATGGGAGGCATCCCGTCAATTTCCATGCTGGTGTTCCAGATGCTCATGCGGCAGGAGCATCACACCAGTGCGCAATGCCTGCGCGGCTGCCGCAAGCTGATGGCCCACGGCATCTGACACCTTATGGTCTTTTCAGCGCCTTTCAGACAGCACAAACACAACATAGCTTCTTCGTGTTCAGCCTTGTGAAACGATTAACAGCCTCCGCGCACGCGACACTCTGGCACGAGATTCCCTTGCGCATCCCGCCACTGCATCGCACCAGGAGCCGGCGTCGAGGCTGTCGTATTGCCGGAAGCAGGGACCGCAAGCTTTTGCTGTGGTGCAGCAGACGTTTGCGGATCGTGCAACACGGTGGATGTCCCAACGCCTGCCCCCACACGTGCACCGCCCACAGATGTGGATGCACCCACCCCGGCATTGCCTGTAACCTGCCCCCGCTGATTGACGCCCACGCCCACGCCTACCGGGCCTACGCCGGTGCCAATACCAGCAGACACGCCACCTGTGCCAAGACCCACTCCAATGCTGAAAGGCCCCACAGGTACACCAACCCCGACCCCTGCCGAGGTTGCGCAGCCTGCCAGTAAAAACATCAGTGACATGGACAGCAATAGTTTTCTCATGAGATGCATTGTGCGCAGTTCCTGCCAATTGCACACGCAGCTTTACTATCAGCCCTGTGTCTCGAAGAAAATTTGAAATCAGCAGCAACTTCAATTGTGCAAGCTGAGGAACGATCTTGGGCATGTAAAAAAGCCTTGGCAGCTTTCACTACCAAGGCTTTCAGCACTCAAAGCGGCTGGAGTCTAGACCAGCAGCGCGTTCACACGCTTGACATAGCTGGCCGGGTCTTCAGGAATCCCGCCTTCTGCCAGCAATGCCTGGTCAAACAAGATGTGCGCCAGATCGTGAAAATGAACACTGCCATCAAGCTTTTTGACCAAGGCATGCTCGGGGTTCACTTCCAGCACTGGCTTGCTCTCTGGCGCTTTCTGGCCGGCCTGCTTGAGCATGCGTGCCAGCTGCGCGCTCATCCCGTCTTCAGTGACCACCAGGCATGCAGGGGAGTCCACCAGGCGGGTGGTCACGCGCACGTCTTCGGCTTTGTCCTTGAGCGCTTCTTTCAGCTTGGCCAGCACAGGCTTGAAGGCTTCAGCCGCTTCCTCGGCGGCCTTTTTCTCGGCTTCATCCTGCAGCTTGCCCAGATCCACAGCACCCTTGGCTACCGATTGCAGCGGCGTGCCATCAAAGTGTGTCAGATAGTTCAGCGCCCACTCGTCCACACGGTCCGTCATCAGCAGAACTTCAATGCCCTTTTTCTTGAACACTTCCAGCTGCGGGCTGTTCTTGGCGGCAGCCAAGGTTTCGGCGGTGATGTAGTAGATGGCCTCCTGGCCGTCCTTCATGCGTGCCTTGTAGTCAGCCAGCGAAACGCTGGTGGTGTCGCTTTGCGTGGAGGCAAAGCGCAGCAGTTTGGAAATGCGCTCCTTGTTGGCAAAGTCTTCGCCCAGACCTTCCTTGAGCACCGCGCCAAACTCGGCGTAGAACTTGCTGTACTTGCCTTCCTTGGCCTTGTCATCGGCATCCACCACATCGGTCACGCCATCCGCACCCTCTTGGACCTCATGCTTGTCGTGCTTGGCCAGATCTTCCAGCATGCCCAGCACACGCTTGACCGAACCGTCACGGATCAGCTTCACATCACGGCTTTCCTGCAGCAGTTCACGGCTGACGTTCAGTGGCAGATCGGAAGAATCGATCACCCCCTTCACAAAGCGCAGATAACCCGGCAGCAAGGCTTCAGCATCGTCCATGATGAAGACGCGCTTGACGTACAGCTTCACACCGGCCTTCTTTTCACGGTGGTACAGATCAAACGGTGCCTTGGCCGGGATGTACAGCAGTTGCGTGTACTCCGTGTTGCCTTCAACGCGGTTGTGGCTCCAGGTCAGCGGATCGTCATAGTCGTGGCTGATGGCCTTGTAGAACTCTTTGTACTGTTCCTCGGTCACGTCCTTCTTGGCGCGGGTCCACAAGGCGCTGGCCTTGTTGACGGTTTCCCATTCGCCCGTCTTGACCATCGCGCCGGGCTGATCGTTTTCACCTTCTTTCCACTCTTCCTTTTCCATCAGGATAGGCAGGCTGATGTGGTCGGAGTACTTGGTAATCAGCTGTTTGAGCTTCCAGCCGTTCAAAAAGTCGTGCGCATCTTCGCGCAGGTGCAAGGTGATGCTGGTGCCGCGCTCGGCACGCTCGATTTGCTCCACCTCGAACTCGCCCGTGCCGCCGCTCACCCAGCGCACGCCCTCGCTGGCAGGCAGACCAGCGCGACGGGTCTCGACGGTGATCTTGTCAGCCACGATGTAGCCGGAGTAAAAGCCCACACCAAACTGACCAATCAGTTGCGCATCGCTCTTTTGGTCACCCGAGAGCTTGTCCATAAAAGCCTTGGTGCCGCTCTTGGCGATCGTGCCCAGGTTATCAATGGCTTCTTGCTGGCTCATGCCAATACCGGTATCGGCAATGGTGATGGTCTTGGCATCTGGATCGAACGAGATCCGCACTTCCAGGTTGGGCTGATCCCCGTAGAGGCTGCTGTCGTTCAACGCTTCAAAACGCAGCTTGTCGCACGCATCCGAAGCATTGGAGACCAGCTCGCGCACAAAGATCTCCGGATTGGAGTACAGCGAATGGGTCACCAAATGCAGCAGCTGGGCAACTTCGGCTTGGAAAGAATGGGTCTGTTTGCTCATCGTTCTATCTTTTGCAGTCTTACGTAAACACCAATTATGCAAAGCCAGCAGGCTGGCACAGGCAGGCATATGAGGCTGCACGCCCAGAATTCAAGACCTCCGATTCGTTGCGCCAAGGCAACGCATTGGAGTAACAACAAAAAAGTTAAAAAGAATTGTTCTCAGTCAAACATAGAATTGATACACCTCAAAATCAAGAGGCACCAACTTCAAATTCCCCATGCCCAACGCCACAAAAACATCTAACAAGGCGGGACTGCACTGCGAGCTGACTCAACTGGCTTTGGCCACAGGTCTGTGCGTGGTGGGTGCGTCCGCTTTTGCGCAAGACGCCACCTTGTCTACCGTGACCGTCCAGGACAGTGCCGCCGCATCTGTCAAGGTCGATGAAGCACCCTCCGCCAAATTCACTGCCCCGCTGCTGGATACACCCAAGACCGTACAGGTCATCAACCAGGAATTGCTTCAGCAAACAGGTGCCACCAGCCTGCAAGAAGCACTCAAGGCGACACCGGGCATCACTTTCGGTAATGGCGAGGGCGGCAACCCAAGCGGCGACCAACCTTTTATCCGCGGTGCAGATGCGCAAAGCAGCACATTTGTGGATGGTATGCGTGATATCGCAGCCGGCAGCCGCGAAGCCTTCAACCTGGAATCGGTGGAAGTGATCAAAGGCGCTGATTCGGCCTATGCAGGCCGTGGCGGTGCAGGTGGGTCAATCAACTTGACCACCAAAAAAGCCAAGAACGACAACTTCATCGCTGGCGATGTGGGCCTGGGCACAGACAGCTACAAGCGCGCCACTCTGGATCTGAACCGCAAGTTCAACGAAACCACCGGTTTTCGCTTGAATGCCATGGCCCACGACGCCGATGTAGCAGGCCGCAAAGGGCCTGAGAACAAGCGCTGGGGCATTGCTCCTACTGTGACATTTGGCATGGGGACACCCACAGAAGTCACACTGTCATGGCAACACCTGAAGACCGACAATATTCCGGATGGCGGCGTGCCTTACGCACTGAGCAACACCGCCATGGCCAAATTGCCTGGAGGCAGCAAAGTACGCCCCACGTACGGCAACAGCCGCGACAACTGGTACGGACTGACCAAGCGCGACTTTGAAAAAGAAGAAAGCGATCTGTTCACTGCCTCGGTTGAGCACAAGTTCACGGAAAACAACAAGTTCCGCAACAGCCTGCGCTACAGCAAGTCGGAACAGGACTACCTCTGGACACAGCCTGACGACAGCAAGGGAAATGTGGCCAACGGCTATGTATGGCGCCGTGGAAATGCACGCCAGGCCGAAGTCACCACTTTGCAGAACGTCTCCGAATTCATCGGCAAGGCGCAAACTGGCACGGTGAGCCACAGCTATGCCATCGGCTTGGAACTGTCCAAGGAAAAGTCGGATGTTCGCTCTGCCGCCGTGCAAAGTGGCGGCACCTGCACTGCCATCGGCACCTGGTGCGCATCACTCAACAATCCCAATGGCAACGAGCCTTGGGACTTTGCGTACAAACTGCCCGACCAAGCCACCCGCAACCAGATCGACACCATCGCCTTGTATGGCTTCGATACGCTCAAATTCAACGAGCAATGGTTGCTCAACGCAGGATTGCGTGTGGACCACTACCGCATCAAAACCTCCGGACCTGCCAGCACCGGACGCAATCCGGCCCCCGCTTATGATCTCAGCCGCAGCGACACCTTGTACAACTACCAGTTGGGCATCGTGTACAAGCCTGCCAGCAACGGCAGCATCTACGCCAGCATTGGCACTTCCTCTCGCCCCGGCGGCTCCAGCCTGGGCAATGGCAATGAAGATCTGGTCATCAATACCGATGTTCTGGCCGATCTCAAGCCAGAGAAGACTCGCTCCATCGAACTGGGCACCAAGTGGGATCTGCTGAACAACAAGCTGGCGCTCAACGCAGCACTGTTTCGCAACGAAGTCTCCAATGTGCGCATCACCGAAAACGGCTTGACCTATATGGGTGGCAACAAGGTGGTCAACGGTGTGGAGCTGGGCTTCAGCGGCCAGATCACTGCGGGCTGGAATGTGTTTGGTGGCTACACCTACATGGATAGCGAGCAAAAAGACATGGGCGCAGGCAATGTTGCCAACGGCCAGCCTTTTGCCAACACGCCCAAGCACAGCTTCAGTCTGTGGACCAGTTACAAACCCATGCAGAAGCTGACACTCGGTCTGGGTATTTATGCCCAAAGCAGTGTGAACCAGGGTTATGTCCGCTCCACCGTGGATAACGGCCTGGTCACCAAGGGCGCCAGCGGCTATACACGCTTTGACGCTATGGCCAGCTACCAGTTCAACCCCAATCTGGCGCTGCAGCTCAATGTCTACAACCTGAGCGACAAGGTGTATTACAGCGGCGTTCGCTCGCCCCACTACGCCAATATCGGCGCAGGGCGTTCAGCTGTCGCCACGCTCAAGTTCACGTACTAAGTGCATCTAGCGGCGTACTTGCCGTGCTGGGGCTAGAACAGGTTCAGCTCATATATCCAGGCCCCGCCAGCAGTAGCTGCTGCGGGGCTTTTCCGTAGATACTTGCACAACAGTCCACGCAATTGCGGGTAGAAAAAAGGTTGTTTTTGCCATGATGCTGCGTATCCCCGCCCTTCTTTCACCTGAAGAGGTACAAGAATGTCGCCAGGCCCTGGAATCGGCTCAGTGGCAAGATGGACGTGCCACCGCTGGCCACCTGGCGGCTAAAGTCAAAGCCAATCTGCAACTCCCTATTGACAACCCTTTGGCCGCCAAGATGGGCCAACTTATATTGGACAAGCTGGGGCACAACCCGCTCTACCTGTCCGCAGCCCTGCCGTTGCGCGTTCTACCGCCCCGCTTCAACCGCTATGAAGGCGGCGGCACTTACGGCAATCACATTGACAGCGCTCTTTTTGTCATACCGGGCACCGCCATCAAAGTGCGCAGTGACATTTCCACCACCGTGTTCTTCAGCGACCCCGATGAATACGAGGGTGGAGAACTGATTGTCGAAGACAGTTTTGGCCATCAGAGCGTCAAGCTCGCTGCCGGAGATGCCATTGTTTATCCTGGTACCAGCCTGCACCGCGTCAACCCAGTCACCAAAGGCACGCGCTACGCTTCGTTCTTTTGGACGCAAAGCCTGGTCAGGTCTGAAACCCAGCGGCGCTTGCTGTTTGATCTGGACCAGTCCATCCAGCAACTCACCCTTGATCACCCTGATCACCCCAAGATTTCTGCGCTATCGGGCACGTACCACAACCTGCTGCGCATGTGGTCGGAGGCCTGATGCACAGCAGCATTCGCAACGCACTGGGTGAGCCTCTGCGCGCAACCCACAAGCAGATTCCGGCCAACATCGCATGCGCGGCAGATTACGAGGCCCATGCCATCCACCACATGGAGGCCAGCGCATGGCTGCACCTGCAAGAAGGTGCTGACCAGAACATAACGCTTGCGCACAACCGCGCTGCATTCAACGCACTGCGCCTGCTGCCTCAACCTGTAGGCGATCTGCGCGCTGCGCACACCCGCACCCGCCTGCTTGGTCATGAACTGGCGTGCCCCATTTTGTTGGCACCCGTGGCTTACCAGCGTTTGGCGCATCCTGAAGGAGAGTTAGCCACCATGCGAGCGGCCATGGCCTTGCAAACAGGCATGGTGGTGAGTACGCTGTCCAGCTACACGCTGGAAGCAATTGCACTCGCTGGGCAAACCGCCCAAGCCGAGGTTGGAGCTGGAGCACCACGCTGGTTTCAGCTGTATATGCAGCCCGACCGCGCGCACAGCCTGGAACTGGTGCGCCGTGCGGAAGCAGCAGGCTACAGCGCCATTGTCTGGACTGTGGACGCCAGCATGAAACGCTCTGGCTATACGCTACCTGCAGGTGTTGAGGCAGCCAACCTTCAAGGCATGCCCCCCAACCAGCACACCAGCGCTTTGCAAGGCCCCATGCTGTTCGGCACCCCACTGATCGCCCAGGCGCCTCGCTGGGACGACTTGCGCTGGCTGCGCGCGCAGACCCAGTTGCCTCTCCTGGTCAAAGGCGTGCTCTCGCCCAGTCAAGCCCGCTGCGCTGTGGAGCTGGGCGCCGACGCATTGGTGGTATCCAACCACGGTGGCCGCGTTCTGGACGGTGTGGTCAGCCCTGTGGACGTCTTGCCAGCGATTGCCCAGGCCGTGGGCAGGCATGTGCCTTTGCTACTGGACAGTGGTGTGCGCTCTGGCACAGATGTGGTCAAGGCCCTGGCTCTAGGTGCCAGCGCAGTATTGGTGGGACGCCCTCAAATGCATGCTTTGGCCACGGCAGGCTTGTTGGGCGTTGCCCATATGCTGCACTTGCTACGTGCGGAGCTTGAGCTGACCATGGCGCATTTGGGCTGCGCTGCTATCGCAGATATTTCTCCTGCTGTGCTCTGGAATCCTTCCGGAGGTTGATTGTCTAGGCTGCAGTACGAACCGCTGCAGATTGTGAAATTTGTCAACGCAACACCACTGGCGGCCACGGTTTGATTTTTCTTGACAGTTGCAGGCTTCCCTCTCAGAGTTCTCCTCTCTAGCATGTGCCGAAATTGGCAGAAGGACTGCCAATTGTTGTCAATTTGCATATAGAAAAGAAGGAGCCGGTATGCATACCTCGGTTCAAAAATGGTCCGCTGAATTCATTGGCACGCTGTGGCTGACTTTGGGCGGCTGCGGCAGTGCCGTGCTGGCGGCTGCATTCCCAGAAGTGGGTATTGGTCTGGTGGGAGTCTCACTGGCATTCGGTCTGACCGTTGTCACGGGCGCTTATGCCCTGGGTCCTATTTCTGGCGGGCACTTCAACCCCGCCGTCTCCGTGGGCCTGGCCATGGGTGGCCGCTTTGCATGGCGTGAACTGCCTGGCTATGTCATTGCCCAGGTGCTGGGAGCCATTGTTGGCGGTGGCATTTTGTACGTCATTGCCACAGGCAAGCTCAATGCGGATCTGGGCAATTTTGCGACCAACGGTTTTGGTGATGCATCCCCAGGCAAGTACAACCTGACTGCTGCCTTGACGACAGAAATCGTCATGACCGCACTGTTCCTGATTGTGATCCTGGGTGCAACGGCCAAGCGCGCTGCTGCCGGTTTCGCAGGATTGGCCATCGGTTTGTGCCTGACGCTGATTCACTTGATCAGCATTCCTGTCACCAATACCTCTGTCAACCCCGCTCGCTCTACCGGAGTGGCCGTATTTGGCCCTGAAATTGCCATGAGCCAGCTATGGCTGTTCTGGGTGGCACCAATTGTGGGGGCCATCATTGGCGCAGTGATCTACAAGTGCTTGTTGGCCAATCGCGCTGAAGACTGAGACCACTCAACCACGTCAACCCTCGTAAAAAGGGAGCTGTATATGCAGCTCCCTTTTTTCTTTTCCAAGTCCTCGGCACGTGAAGAATGTCCTCCCATCACTGCGCCAAGACCTAGGTTTTAGAACTTCTTCTTGGGGGTGTCATCGCCGTGTTCCGGGCGGATCACCTTGATGGGCGCTGCCTTGCCCTTCAACGCCGCGGGTGCCCGATAGGTGCGAATACCACTGAACGAGCGGCGAATTTCACCTTCATTGCGTGCATAGTCTGGGCGCTCTTCACGCACCGGCTGATTGCGTGCCCGATCGCGGCCCAAATTGCCTTCCTTGCTGAAGCGAGGGCGATCTCCTCCGGCCCCGCCTTCGCGCCGGGACCCTCGTTCACCGTCAAAGCTGCGCTCGGAGCGAGGACCACGCTCATCGCGGTTGAAATGTGGGCGGTCACCGCCTTCTGGGCGTGGGCCACGTTCGTTGCGGTCGTTGAAACGGGGGCGATCCGAGCGGCCAAAGCCACCTTCTTCACGCCGCGGACGGTCGCCAAAGCTGCGCTCGGAGCGAGGACCACGCTCATCGCGGTTGAAACGTGGGCGGTCACCGCCTTCTGGGCGTGGGCCACGTTCGTTGCGGTCGTTGAAACGGGGGCGATCACCGCCACCCAAGCCGCCTTCACGACGCGGAGCGCGCTCGTCGTTGAAACGGGGACGATCCGAGCGGCCAAAGCCACCTTCTTCACGGCGCGGACGGTCGCCAAAGCTGCGTTCGGCGCGAGGGCCGCGCTCATCGCGGCTGAAACGTGGGCGGTCACCGCCTTCTGGGCGTGGGCCACGTTCGTTGCGGTCGTTGAAACGGGGACGATCGCCGCCACCAAAACCGCCTTCACGGCGCGGTGCACGCTCGTCATTGAAACGGGGACGGTCCGCGCGGCCAAAGCCAGCTTCTTCACGGCGCTGACGGTCGCCAAAGCTGCGTTCGGTGCGAGGGCCGCGCTCATCGCGGTTGAAACGTGGGCGGTCACCGCCTTCTGGGCGTGGGCCACGTTCGTTGCGGTCATTGAAACGGGGGCGATCACCGCCACCAAAGCTGCCTTCACGGCGGGGTGAGCGCTCATCGCGTGCGCCAGTGCGGCGCTCAGAACGTTCACCCGCGGGGCGGGCGGGACGGGAGGCACCGTCAGACTTGGGGCCTCGGGAATGTGGATGGTCTTTGAAAGACATGCTCGGCTCTTGGAGTTAGGCCGCTATTGTCACCCCGCTTGCACAGCCTTGCTGGCCGCTCAGACTATGTCCCCGCTACCAGGGATTCTGCTGCGCTATTGCGTTTGGTCGTAGCAAAACGCCCTTCCCGCAGAGCCTGCAGATCCAGCACGCGCAACCCACCGTATTCCACCACGATGGCCCCATGTGTCTCCAAGGTCGCCAAGGCCTCATTCACCCGCTGGCGTGATAAACCGACCAAATAGGCCAACTCTTGCTGCGTAATTCGAAGCACCGAACCTGTGGCCGGATAAAGCACCGGATTGAACAATGCCGCCAGACTGCGAGCTACCCGCACATCTGGGTTGCTGATACGGTCAATCTCCCGCGCCGCAATGAACTGCCCGAGGCGTTCATTGAGCTGATTCATGATGAAGCGGTTGAATCCCAAAGAGTTGTCCAGCAACCATTGAAAAGTGTCCAGTCCAATCCCTGCAATCACACTTTTACGCAAGGCTTGAATGTTGTAGCGATAAGGCTCTCTCTTGATACAGGTGCCTTCTCCAAACCAACCGCCAGGGGGCACACCGGTGAACGTCATCGTCAAGCCATCAACGTTGTCCGCACTCATTTTCAGCAAGCCTTCAACCAGCCCCAGCCAGTACGTCACCGGTTTTCCCGCATGGCACACGTATTCCCCTGTGCATGCATGCGTGACCTGCAGGGCATCAATCGCGCGCTCGCGCTCATGCGGCAGCAAGGAATGCATCCAGGGAATGGCGTCGATTTCTTCTGCCGTAGCAGCGCGCCGACGTTGGTACAAGGAGGTGCGTAAGCTCATAGTGCATAAGCATGTGCGCGACGGCTTTGTCGTGGCAATGGGGTTTGCCACGACAAGCGCACATGCTCATTGTCTTGCCAGGCTGATTCAAGTCAAAAGCCGGTAAACGCACGTCATATTTCGTCAACTTCCACGTAAAAACCCGATTAGGTCTTTCCCGGGAAAGTCGTCGCAAAGACAAGAAAACGTCAAAGCACTGCCTACGATGCCTTCAATTCGTGAACTTGAGGCGCTTCGGGCGCTTGTTCATTCGGCGCTCGATTGCATCAAACTTTGGGGATCTGCAATGGCATCAACATTTCCGCATCTGCTGCTGCAGCATGCCGCTGCAAGGCCTGGCGCTGCGGCGCTGCGCGAGAAGGAATACGGAATCTGGCAAACCAAGACCTGGTCCGATGTGGCCCAAGACGTGCGCCATATGGCTTGCGGCTTGGCTGCGCTGGGTTTGTCCAAAGGCCAGAACCTGGCTTTCATCAGTGACAACCGCCCACATCTGTACATGGGGTTCATTGCCGTACAAAGCCTCGGAGCTGTCCCCATTCCCCTCTACCAGGACGCGGTGGCACAGGAAATGTGTTTTGTGATGCAGGATGCAGACATCGCATTTGCCTTTGCCGAGAACCAGGAGCAGGTCGACAAATTGCTGGAAGTGCGCGAAACCGTGCCTGGCATTCAGCACATCATCTATGACGACCCCCGCGGTCTGCGCAAATACCAAGATACGGGCTTGATCAGCACCGCCCAGCTCAAGCAGTTGGGACAACAGTGGGACGCCGCCAACCCGGGTGCCTGGGAAGCCAGAGTGCAAGCCGTCAAAACCGATGACGTTTCCGTCATCCTCTACACCTCTGGTACAACGGGCAAACCCAAAGGCGTCTGCCAGACCCATGCCAGCTTTATTGGTGCGGCCCAAGGCGGGGTCGAGGTGGATGGACTGACGCCCAGTGACAACATCATTTCTTACCTGCCTCCAGCCTGGGTGGGAGACCACCTGTTTTCCGTGGCGCAATGGCTGGTGGCAGGCTTCACCATCAACTGCCCAGAGTCGGCCAGCACGGTCAACATCGACCTGCGTGAAATCGGCCCGACATACTACTTTGCGCCACCCCGCGTGTTTGAGGGCATGCTGACTTCGGTTTCCATCCGCATGGAAGATGCGGCCAAGCCCAAGCAATGGCTCTACGAACAATGCATGAGCCTGGCCAAACGTGTCGGCGCCGACATTCTGGACGGCAAACCCGTGGGTGCATGGGATCGTTTCAGGTACAGCCTGGGCGACTTTTTCATCTATGGGCCGCTACGCAATGTACTGGGGCTGTCACGCATTCGCGTTGCCTACACCGCCGGTGCAGCCATTGGGCCAGATCTGTTCAAGTTCTTTCGCTCCATCGGCATCAACCTGAAGCAACTCTATGGTCAAACTGAGACCTGCGCCTATGTCTGCATCCAGAAAAACGGCCAGGTCAAGCTCAATACCGTAGGCCAGGCTGCGCCCGGCATCGAGCTGAAGATTGCCGACAACGGCGAGGTGCTGGTCAAAGGCATTTCGGTGCTCAAGGAATACTACAAGCGCCCCGATGCCACCGCAGAAGTGATTGACGAAAACGGTTACTTCCATACGGGTGATGCGGGCGTGCTGGATGCTGATGGGCACCTGCGCATCATCGACCGCGCCAAAGATGTGGGCAAGACCAACAAAGGTGCCATGTTTGCGCCCAACTACATCGAGAACAAGCTCAAGTTCTTCCCACAAATCAAAGAAGCCGTGTGCTTTGGCAATCAGCGTGACCAGGTCTGTGCCTTCGTCAATATCGACTATGAGGCCGTGGGCAATTGGGCCGAACGACAGGGCATTCCGTATGGCGGCTATGTGGATCTTGCCTCCAAACCCAAGGTACTGGAGCTGATTGCCGATTGCATCAACCAGGTCAATGCCGATCTGGCCACCGAGACCGGGATGGCCGACACGCAAGTTGCACGCTTCTTGGTATTACACAAAGAGCTGGATCCGGATGACGACGAGCTGACCCGCACACGCAAAGTGCGTCGCAACTTCATTGCTGAGAAATACGCCGTACTCATCGACGCGCTGTACAGCGACAAACGGGAGCAGTTCATTGAGACCCAGGTGAAGTTTGAAGACGGGCGCACCGGCAGCGTGAGCGCCACGCTTCAGATCATTGATGCCAGAACCTTCCCCGCCGCACGCGCCGCTGCGTGAGAGTGACTCTGTGAAAGACCAGCAGCTATGACTGAAAAGAAGATTGGCGATGTCATCCTGGACATCCAAAACATCAGCCTGCGCTTTGGCGGGGTGAAGGCGCTGACGGACATCTCGTTCAATGTCCGCGAGCATGAGATCCGCGCCATCATCGGCCCCAACGGTGCAGGCAAGAGCTCCATGCTCAACTGCATCAACGGGGTGTACACCCCATCGGAAGGTTCCATTACCTTCCGTGGCCAGAAGTTTGACCACATGAACAGCCGTCAGGTGGCTGAAATGGGTGTGGCACGCACTTTCCAGAACCTAGCACTGTTCAAAGGCATGAGCGTGATCGACAACATCATGACCGGGCGCAATCTGAAAATAAAAAGCAATCTGCTCATGCAGGCGCTGCGCTGGGGCCCTGCCGAGAAAGAAGAAATTGCGCACCGCGAGTTTGTCGAGCACATCATCGACTTTCTGGAAATTCAGGCCTACCGCAAGACGCCCGTCGGTCAATTGCCTTACGGCCTGCAAAAGCGCGTGGACCTGGGCCGCGCACTGGCCATGGAGCCCCAGGTGTTGCTGCTCGACGAGCCCATGGCAGGCATGAACGTGGAAGAAAAGCAGGACATGTGCCGCTTCATTCTCGACGTCAATGACGAATTCGGCACCACGATTGTGTTGATCGAACACGACATGGGCGTGGTGATGGACATCTCCGACCGCGTCGTGGTGCTCGACTACGGCAAGAAAATTGGTGATGGGGTACCCGATGAGGTACGTAGCAATGAAGACGTGATCCGCGCCTATCTGGGCACGAGCCACTGAGCGGGGAGACATACAACATGGCATTCTTTCTGGAAACTCTGTTCGGTGGCCTGATGGCCGGCATGCTCTATGCGCTGGTAGCTCTCGGCTTTGTACTGATCTTCAAAGCCTCCGGCGTCTTCAACTTTGCTCAAGGTGCCATGGTGCTGTTCGCCGCCCTGGCCATGGCCCGCTTTGCGGAATGGATGCCGCAGTGGACGGGCATCGAAAGCAAAGTTTTTGCCAACGTAGCTGCTTTCGTTCTGGCTGCGGCCATGATGTTCATCAGTGCCTGGCTGATCGAGCGACTGGTGCTGCGCCATCTGGTCAACCAGGACGCGGCCACACTGCTGATGGCCACACTGGGCATCACCTACTTCATGGAAGGCGTGGGTCAGACCCTGTTTGGCAGCGAAATCTACACCATCGACATTGGCATGCCCAAGGACCCCGTATTCATCCTGGACTCGGTGTTTGAAGGCGGTGTGATGATCAACCAGGAAGACGTGATTGCCGCGGTGATCGCAGCCTGTCTGGTCGCGGCCCTGTCCGTGTTCTTCCAGAAAACCAGCACGGGTCGGGCGCTGCGCGCGGTGGCTGACGACCATCAGGCTGCGCAATCCATCGGCATTCCACTGAACCGCATCTGGGTCATTGTCTGGTGCGTGGCCGGCGTCGTGGCACTGGTGGCCGGGATGATCTGGGGCTCCAAGCTGGGCGTGCAGTTCACCCTGACCACTGTTGCGCTGCGCGCTCTGCCCGTGGTGATTTTGGGAGGACTGACCTCCGTTCCCGGCGCCATCATCGGCGGCCTGATTATCGGTGTGGGGGAGAAGCTATCCGAGGTGTACCTCGGCCCTTACGTCGGTGGCGGCATCGAAATCTGGTTTGCCTATGTGCTTGCACTGGTGTTCCTGCTGTTCCGCCCCCAAGGTTTGTTTGGAGAAAAGATCATTGACCGTGTGTGAAAACACAGTCAGCCCGGAGGGCGCTTTGCACACAGTGCAAAGCATGATCTTCCAGCGAGGCGCACACCGCGCACCTCTGCTCAAGGATCGTTGGCTCCGGTTGAAAAAATGAGGAGACACACATGTTCTATCGTGAAAACGGCCAATTCAAGACCAACTATCGCACCGACCAGCAGGTCTTCCCCATCCGCCAGGACAAGATCGCTGTGTGGCTGCTGATTGCCGCAGCATTTGTAGTGGTGCCGGTGTTCGCCACCGACTACTTTTATCTCGCCATCCTGACGCCACTGGTGATCATGTCGCTGGCCGCTCTGGGGGTGAACATTCTGGTGGGCTACTGCGGACAAATCTCCTTGGGCTCCGGCGCTTTCATGGCGGTTGGTGCCTACGGCGCCTACAACTTTGTCGCACGTGTTCCCGACATGCCATTGATTCCGGCACTCATTTTGGGCGGTCTGTGCGCCACCTTCTTTGGCATCCTGTTTGGTTTGCCAAGCCTGCGCGTCAAAGGCTTGTACCTGGCAGTTGCTACCTTGGCCGCTCAGTTCTTTAGCGACTGGATGTTTCTGCGCATCAAGTGGTTCACCAACGATTCGCCCTCTGGCTCCGTCTCGGTGAACAACCTGGAGGTGATGGGCATGTCCATCCAGACGCCTCAGTCCAAATACTTGTTCTGTCTGGCCATATTGGTGGTCATTGCCATCCTTGCCAAAAACCTGGTTCGAAGCGCGATCGGCCGCGAATGGATGGCCATTCGCGATATGGACGTCGCCGCCAGCGTGATCGGCATTCGTCCCATGTACGCCAAGCTTTCAGCATTTGCGGTCAGCTCCTTCATTGTGGGTGTGGCCGGTGCGCTGTGGGGCTTTGTGCACCTGGGAGCCTGGGAGCCTGCAGCGTTTTCTGTGGACATTTCCTTCAAGCTGCTGTTCATGGTGATCATCGGCGGCCTGGGTTCCATCATGGGCAGCTTCTTTGGGGCGGCCTTCATTGTGGTGCTGCCCATTTTGCTGAACCTGCTGCTGCCAGCACTTGCAGGCATGTTCGGCATGACGATTTCCACGGCAGGCATCTCGCACGCGGAATTCATCATCTTTGGCGCCCTGATTGTCTGGTTCCTGATCGTCGAGCCACATGGCATCGCCAAGCTGTGGTCCACCGGAAAGCAGAAGATGCGCGTCTGGCCTTTCCCCCACTAAGTGCCCGCGCTGATTAACAAGAGATACCCCGACAACAAGCACATTCGTTCCACAACGAGGAGACAACCATGAACCTGCAACGTCTGATTCTGACGGCCACACTAGCAGCAACAGGGACTGGCTTTACAGCCGGTGCTGCGGCACAGGCCAAGGAGCAGTTCTTCCCCCAGCTGACCTACCGCACCGGTGCGTATGCGGCCTACGGTATTCCGTGGTCCAACGGCAAGGTGGACTACATCAAGATGATCAACGCTCGCGACGGTGGCGTGAACGGCGTCAAGCTCACCTACGAGGAGTGTGAGACTGCCTATGCCACCGACCGTGGTGTGGAGTGCTACGAACGCCTGAAAACACGTCCTGGTGTCGCTGTAGTCGAGCCACTGGCCACCGGTATCACCTTTGCGGTCACCGAAAAAGCCCCGGTCGACAAGATCCCGTTGATGACGCAAGGTTACGGTCTGTCGATTTCCCAGGACGGTAACGCCTTCCAGTGGAACTTCCCATTTCTGGGCAGCTACTGGACGGGTGCCGACATCCTGATTCAGCACATAGGCAAACAAGCTGGCGGCATGGACAAGCTCAAAGGCAAGAAGATTGCCTATGTCTACCATGACAGCCCCTTTGGCAAAGATGCCATTCCACTGCTGGAAAAACGTGCCCAGATGCACGGCTTCACCCTGCAGCTGATGCCAGTGACAGCTCCAGGCGTGGAGCAAAAATCCACCTGGCTGCAAGTGCGCCAGAACCGCCCTGACTACCTGCTGCTCTGGGGCTGGGGTGTGATGAACTCCACCGCACTGAAGGAAGCACAGGCCACAGGCTTTCCCCGCGAAAAGATGTTCAGTGTCTGGTGGGGAGGTACTGAACCTGCTGTGCGCGACGTAGCCAGTGGCGCCAAAGGCTTCAATGCATTGTCACTCCACGGCCATGGCACACAGTCCAAGGTCATGCAAGACATCCTCAAGCATGTTCACGATGCCAAGCAAGGCACAGGCCCACGCAACGAAGTGGGTGAAGTCTTGTATGTGCATGGCGTGATCACGCAAATGCTGGCCGTTGAAGCTGTGCGCATTGCCCAAGAGAAGTTTGGCAAAGGCAAGGTCATGACGGGCGAGCAAGTGCGCTGGGGCATGGAAAACATCAAGCTCGACGCGCAGCGCCTCAAGGAACTGGGCTTTGACGAAGTCATGCAGCCACTGTCCACCTCCTGCGCCAACCACATGGGCTCCAGCGCAGCACGCGTGTACGCCTGGGATGGCAAGGAATGGAAATACACCTCGGATTGGTACCAGGCCGACAAGAGCGTGATTGATCCACTGGTGAAGGAACACGGTGACAAGTATTTGGCGGAAAAGAAGCTGACCCGCCGCACAGACTGCAAATAAGCAGAACCCACGGCATGCGCACGGGGGTGTGCAGGCCGTTTCAACCCTTGGCATTCCACCCGCAAAAGGAGACAAGCATGAAACTACATCGTCTGACATTGGCTGCGACCTTGGCTCTGACGAGCATGGGCTTTGCCGCCAGCGCTGCTGCACAGGCGCAGGAGCAATTCGTCCCTTTGCTTTCCTACCGTACCGGACAGTTTGCCCCCCTGGGAATTCCATGGGGTGACGGCAAGCTTGATTATCTGAAGCTGGTGAATGCCAAAGGCGGCATCAATGGCGTCAAGATTTCCTATGAAGAGTGTGAAACAGCTTACGACACCGGTCGTGGCGTGGAATGTTATGAACGTCTCAAAGGCAAAGGCGGTGGTGCTGCAGGCTTTGACACACAGTCCACCGGCATCACCTTTGCCGTGAGCGAAAAAGCGCCCATCGACAAAATCTCTGTGGTCACTCCTGGGTACGGGCTTTCGCAATCGGTGGATGGCAAGGTGTTTGAGTGGAACTTCCCACTGCTTGGCACCTACTGGACCGCTGCGGACTCCATCGTGCAAGACATCCTGAAGAAGGAAAAAGGCAGCCTCAAAGGCAAGAAAATCGCCCTTGTCTACCACGACTCCCCCTACGGCAAGGAGCCCATTCCCCTGCTGGAAAAACGCGCTGCCAAGGAAGGCTTTGAGTTCATCAAGCTGCCCGTGACAGCACCTGGTGTAGAGCAAAAAGCCACCTGGCTGCAAGTGCGCCAAAGCCGCCCTGACTATGTGATCTTGTGGTCTGCCGGGGTCATGACGCCCACTGCAATCCGTGAAGCCCAGGCTACCGGCTTTCCACGTGAAAAGATGTACGCCATTTGGTGGGGCGGCTCGGACCATGACGTCAAAGGCATTGATGGTGCCAAGGGCTACAACACCGTCACCATTCACAACACGGCCGAGCGTGACAAGGTCCACGACGAAGTCAAGACCATGCTCTACGACAAGGGCCAAGGCGCAGCCAGTGATGTCAAAGAGCTTGGCGCCCTCGCACACACACGCGGCATGATGATTGCCATGCTGCAGGTCGAAGGCATTCGTGCCGCGCAAGAGAAATATGGCAAGGGCAAGGTGATGACTCCCGAGCAGATCCGCTGGGGCATGGAAAACATCAACATGACCCAGGAACGCCTGAACGAGCTGGGCTTTGGCAAGATTTTGCGCCCCTTCAAAACCAGTTGCGACAACCACATGGGCGCGGACTGGGCACGCATTGCTCAGTGGAACGGCAGCAAATGGGTGGTGACATCGGACTGGTATCAGGCCGACAAGACGCTGCTTGATCCTTTGGTCAAGGAGTACTCTGACAGGTATGCCAAGGACAAGAACATCAAGGCACGTACCTGCAGCTAAACGCTGCCCACCCCTGTCTGAGTGAAATCACCACTCGGACAGGGCCTGCATTTGCCCAATGCATTCATCCTGCGTCTGACTCACCAGCGCAGCAAGTTTTCCCCGTCGAGACATCAGGTGATGGTATGACCGAACCCCTACACACATCTTCCGCCCCAGCCACATCCACCCCACTGGTCGAAGTCAATGGCATCGAGGTCATCTACAACCACGTGATCCTGGTGCTCAAAGGCGTTTCACTGCAAGTCCCCCACCAAAGCATCGTCGCCTTGCTAGGCGGCAACGGGGCGGGGAAAACCACCACGCTGCGAGCCATCTCCAACCTCCTTAAAGGCGAACGCGGAGAAGTCACCAAAGGTGGCATCACGCTGGAGGGCGAGCAAATCGCCAACCTCTCTCCCGCTGAACTGGTCAAACGCGGGGTGGTACAGGTGATGGAGGGACGCCACTGCTTTGCCCACCTCACCATTGAAGAAAACCTGCTTACCGGCAGCTACACGCGCACGGATAAAGGCGAAATCGCAGCCAATCTGGAAAAGGTCTACACCTACTTTCCGCGCCTGAAAACCCGGCGTGCCAGCCAGGCTGCCTACACCTCGGGCGGTGAGCAGCAAATGTGCGCCATTGGTCGTGCCTTGATGAGCAACCCACGCATGGTGCTGCTCGATGAGCCCTCCATGGGCCTGGCCCCGCAAATCGTGGACGAAGTGTTCCACATCGTCAAAGACCTCAACAGCAAGGAAAAAGTCACCTTCTTGCTGGCCGAGCAGAACACCAATATGGCGCTGAAGTACGCCGACTATGGCTACATCATGGAAAGTGGCCGCATTGTGATGGATGGCAAGGCCAGCGATCTGGCCAACAACGAAGATGTCAAAGAGTTCTACCTGGGTGTAGGTGGCAGTGAGCGCAAGAGCTTTCGCGATGTCAAGAGCTACAAGCGCCGCAAACGCTGGTTGGCTTAATTTCACACCTTCAATGACTAGGCAGTCATTCACCGCCATTCGAGGAATTCAAGCATGTCCGAGCATTTCGACGCACTGGAAACACGTTCAACACAAGACCGCGAAGCCGCTTTGATGGCCGCCCTGCCAGACCATATTGCGCATGCACAAACCCACTCCCCAGCCTTCGCGGCCATTCTCCAAGGCATAGACGCTGCACAGATCAACAGCCGCGCGGCGCTGGCTAAGTTGCCCGTCACGCGCAAATACGAGTTGCTCGCGCAGCAGCAGGCTCAACGGACAAGCTCCCCTTTTGGTGGTTTCAATACCCAGCCCTTTGGCCCCCAAATGCCTCGCGTCTTTGCCAGCCCAGGCACGATTTACGAGCCTGAGGGCACACGCGCTGATTACTGGCGCATGGCCCGTGCCATCTACGCAGCGGGCTTTCGCACGGGTGAGCTGATTCACAACTGCTTCAGCTACCACTTTGTGCCAGCAGGCTCCATGATGGAAACCGGTGCCCATGCCTTGGGCTGTACCGTATTCCCCGGCGGCACAGGTCAAACCGAGCAGCAGGTGCAAGCCATGGCCGAGCTACGCCCTTCGGGCTATATAGGCACCCCCAGCTTCCTGAAGTTGATTGTGGAGAAAGCACAAAGCCTGGGCATTGCCATTCCCAGCGTACGCAAAGCGTTGGTCAGTGGCGAAGCATTTCCCCCTTCTTTACGCGACTGGCTGCGCGCCCAAGGTATCGAAGGCTACCAATGCTATGCCACCGCCGATTTGGGTCTGATTGCCTATGAGACATCTGCGCGAGAAGGTCTTGTCTTGGATGAGCACGTGATCGTGGAAATCGTGCGCCCCGGTACAGGAGAGCCTGTCCCTGAAGGTGAGGTCGGAGAGCTGGTCGTCACCACACTTAATCCCGATTACCCACTGATTCGATTTGGAACCGGTGATTTGTCAGCCATCTTGCCTGGCCGCTGCCCCACAGGTCGCACCAACCAGCGCATCAAAGGCTGGATGGGCCGCGCCGACCAGACCACCAAGGTACGCGGCATGTTTGTGCATCCTGGACAAATTTCGGATGTCATCAAGCGCTTTCCGCAAGCAGGCAAAGCTCGGCTGGTGGTCAGCGGAGCCATGGCCAACGACTGTATGACGCTGTTGGTGGAAAGCCAGGAAACCTCTGAAGGTCTGGCGCGTTTGATCAGCGAAGCCATGCGTGATGTCACCAAGCTACGTGCTGAGATTCAACTGGTCGCCCCTGGCAGCCTGCCCAACGACGGCAAAGTCATTGAAGACGCGCGCAGTTACGCCTGATTTTTTACATTGCAAAAACAGCTTTTCACCATGCAAAAACACGTTGTTCACACTTGCGAATAACGTTAAGTTTTGCATCCCTCTCCACCTTACCCACAGCAATCACCAAAAAGACAAAAGAGAACTTTTAGACAAAATTAAACACACAATCACTCGTTCTAAATACAAATGCCAAATTTGGAACTCTTGCTCATTGCTGATTCAGATCAAGCAAATCCTGTTCTTAGAATTTCTGCCACGTAACCTAGGGAATGTGCTGAGACTCTGCACTCCGTCCGTTTTCTAGCATCGCTACCCATTACAAGCATCGGAGATTCACACATGAAGCAAGTTTTCCAAATCAGCGCTATCGCATTGGCGACTGCAACCCTTTCGCTGGGCGCCATTGCCCAGGATTTCCCTGCAGCCGGCAAGAGCGTGACCATCGTGGTGCCATTCACTGCAGGAGGCCCGACCGACCGCGTGGCCCGTGATCTGGCTGAAGCCATGCGCAAGCCTCTGGGCACCACCGTGGTGATTGAAAACGCTGATGGTGCTGGTAGCTCCATTGGCACCGCCAAGGTGGCGCGCTCCAAGGCTGATGGCTACACCCTGCTGCTGAACCACATCGGCATGTCCACCATGCCTTCGCTGTACCGCAAGCTCTCGTTCAGCGTTCCCAATGACTTCGAATACCTGGGCATCGTCAATGATGTGCCGATGACGCTGATCACCCGCCCCACCATGGAAGCCAAGGACTTCAAGGAGCTGTCAGGCTGGATCTCCAAGGAAAAGGACAAAGTCAACTTGGCCCACGCTGGCCTGGGCTCGGCTTCACACCTTTGTGGCCTGATGCTGCAAAGTGCGCTCAATACGCAGATGACCACCGTGCCTTATAAAGGCGCTGCTCCTGCCATTACCGACCTGATGGGCAACACCGTGGACGTGCTCTGTGACCAGACCACCAATACCACCTCTCAAATCGAAGGCAAGAAGGTGAAGGCTTATGCCGTCACCACGCCCCAGCGTCTGAAGTCGCCCGCGCTCAAGGATTTGCCCACACTGGATGAAGTCGGCATCAAGAACTTTAACGTGGCCATCTGGCACGGTCTGTATGCACCCAAGGGCACCCCTGCAGATGTGTTGACCAAACTGAACAATGCACTCAAGGAAGCCGTCAAGGATCCGGAGTTCGTGCGCAAGCAAGAAGGCCTGGGCGCAGTGGTGGTTGCCGACAAGCGTGTGGAGCCTGCTGAACACAAGAAGTTTGTGCTGTCTGAAATTGAAAAATGGGGCAAGGTCATCAAGGCCGCGGGCCAGTTTGCCGACTAATCAAACTCATTTCAGACCTTGCTGTGCCAAGGTTTGATTCAATAAAAATGCCCGGCGCTTGTGCATCGGGCATTTTTTTGAAGGTGAAGCGCCGGGTCTCGGCAACCGGGCCCTCAGCCTACGGTCCAGGTCACCGCCTTGCCTTCTGCCGCACTGCGGCGCAGCATGTCCGAGAAGGGAACCACGCGCTGACGCAAACTCACAGGCCCTAGCTGGGCTGCCTCTGCAGCAACAGAGGCATGGTCTGCACCATCACCGCGCTCTTCCATCCCTTCTTTGATGGCCTGGCGACGAGCCTCGTCTTCCTGAACGGCTTTATCCAGCAACTCCAGCACTTGTGGGATCTGCTCCACCGTGATGATGCCGGACTCGTTCAAAGGTTTGTCCAACAGTTTCAATATCTGCTCTGCCGTACCCTTCAGCATGATCAGATCAGCCGTTGCGCGCGATTGGAAGGTGTATGCCATTTGCTTATCCTTTGGAGTACATGTATTGCCGTTGGAATGGATATTTCGATTGTGCGCCATGCAGTGCCCCAACGGCCAGATCGCCTGATGGGTGTGTGACCAATATTTGGTGCAAGCCCATCCAGCCTTGCTCAAACCCCATGGCAGACCCAGCCAGGTACAAACGGTAAGCACGCAGCGCGCGACCGGAGCGCTCTGCATCAGTCTGTGCCGTCAAAATCTGCTGTGCTTGCGGCAGCTGCATCTCCAGCGCATCCGACCACGCCCACAAAGTACGTGCGTAATGTGGGCGAAGGTTCTCGGTATCCACCATCTCCAATCCTGCATCCGCCATGGCATGCAGCACGGCGCTGACATGCACCAGCTCCCCGCCAGGGAAAATGTAGCGTCCGATGAATTCCCCCATTCCCGCACCCAGCTGACGATTGCGCGTACCTCCTGCGGTGATTCCATGAATCAGCGCCATACCTGCCGGTTGCAGCAATCTGCGCACCGTTTGAAAGTACGTGGGCAAATTGGCGTGGCCCACATGCTCGAACATACCGACCGAGGCCAACTTGTCATAGGGTTGGTCGCTCATTTGTCGGTAGTCACATAACTCCACCTGGACCTGCGCCTCCAGTCCCATCTCCCGGATACGCTGTCGCACATGGTTGTACTGGTTACGTGACAAGGTAATGCCTTTGGCTTTGACCCCATAATGCTGCGCAGCCCAGAGAATCAATCCTCCCCAGCCGCAGCCAATGTCCAGAAAACGCTCCTGGGGCTGCAAATCCAGCTTGCGACAAATATGATCCAGCTTGGCTTCCTGCGCCTGCGCCAGTGTCATATCCGGCTTGCGAAAGTAAGCGCAGGAATACACCCTGCGGGGATCGAGCCACAGCGCGTAGAAATCGTCGGATAAGTCGTAGTGAAACTGCACCTGGTGAGCATCACGCTCCAGCGTATGCAGCGCCATGGAGCGTGCACGGGCCATGGTCTGCGACCACCAACTGGCGTTGCCACGCAAGGGGTCTGCTTGCAGCAGGCTGCGCGCCGCCAACATGATGTTGCGCATGCTGCCTTGCAGGTCCACCCAGCCCTCCACCACTGCTGCCCCCAGTGAGCCTATCTGCCCTTGGCTCAGTGCCAGCAATGCAGCAGGCGAGCGCAGCGTGATATGGACATCCCCTTGCTCGGGGCCAAGACGTTGGCCGCTGGGCAACTCCACTGTCACACGAACAGGAAGTGCGGCAAGCCGATTCTCCAATGTGGCAAGCATGTTTTTCATGCTGCTATTTTTGGGACAGGCTGCCCGCCACGTCAATACGACAAAGCACTCGGGTTTGAAAGAAGTCTTCCGATTAAGAGCAGTTTGAGGTGATTAACGCAACAAAAACGCCACGTTACCGCAATGTCACGCTGCGCCAATCAAACGCTGGTAGGCCTTCAAAGTGCTCGGTGCCACAGACTTGAGCACTTGCTCATAAGGCGTCTTCTGTCTCGCAATCAGGCGCATGGAAGCAATGGTGCGCGTTTTGCAGAACCAGTGGCAAGTGTGTTGCAACAGCAGCAGTTCCGCAGTCATCGTGAAAGCCATCCGCTTGCGCGTGGCCAAATCCACATCATCAGGGGCACACGCGTCGCGCACTGCACGGGCATGCATTTTCAGCGCTTCGCGCATATCGAACGTATGCGAAGGCAGCAAACGATCAAAGTAAGGCAATGCCAAGGGCAAAGTGCTGACGCGCGTGTCTTGTGCAGGTTCCTGGGCAAAGGTTTCTGAAAGGCGCTGAAGCTGGTCTGCCAACGCTTTCTCGCTATTTTCAAGGATGGCCCAGACTTGCTTGCTGCGTTCAGCATCTTTTTCATCCAGCGCACGCATATAGCCTTCAATCAGCCCACCCATGAGCTTCTCCACTTGGGTCGATGCCAGGTGAGCCCCGAGCAAGCGTACGCGGCGGCGATGCTCCATACCTTGCAGCACATAGACGGCAATGGAGCCCACAATAATCCAAGTCAAAAAATCCATAGCGCAACGTTTGCCTGAGTGATAACCAAACCCTAAGTGTATTCAGCCCTTGCCAGCCTGAAGTCAAGCAGACTTTTATGATTCCGCCCTTATTCCTCGTTTTCAGAAATTTCACCTGTGTCCCACATCCTCATTGAACGCCAGCACACGCTGGGCTTGCCTGTCGCCCGCCAACACGCCCGGACTTGGGCAGATAAAGCCAGCGCCAAATTTGGCGTGCAATGCCGCTACGAAGAAGGCGAAAAGCTGGATGTGCTTCACTTTGCTGGCAATGGCATGGAAGGGCAGTTGCATGTCAGTGACCAACTGCTCAAACTGGAAGCCCAACTGGGCTTTTTGGCCGCCATGTTCCAGGAAAAGATTGAGGCCAAGCTGAATGCGCAGTTTGACGCCATGGTAGCCTCCCACTGAAGCTGCGGCTATTTTGCCTATACGCCACCAGCCCCTGTGGCCAACTCCTCCGCTCACCTTGCCTGACCAAGGACACAAAAAAAGCAGCCTCATGGCTGCCTTTTTTGGCGCAAGCTCGTCCAGGCTTGTGCTGGCGGCTGCTTAACGCAATGAATTGATCAGCTCAATGTACTGCTGCTTGGCTTCGTCCTGCGTGGTGTCCTTGAGCTTCTCCCAGGCATCCCATTTCGCACGGGCCACCATATCGGTAAAGCTGGGTTTTTTGGCCTCGTTGTCACCTTCGGTGGCTTGCTTGTACAAGGCATAGATTTTGAGCAGCGTGGCGTTGTCTGGACGCTCGCTGAGCGTCGTGGAATTTTTGACGGCCTCTTCAAAAGTGGCGTTGAGATCGGACATCATCAGTCTCCTTGTGATTGGTATTGGGTCAGTGTAGCGAAAAAAACCATAAAAAGCACGATCGTTCTAAACCAGAAAACTATCTCTCCTTCGCCAATGAAGCTGCATGGATACTGGCCGTCAGGCTTACAAATACATGCACTCACCGATGTGACTGAGGCCACTCGCGTGCTTAAATCTCAGCCTTGATGCTTGGCAGTAAATTGGCTGGTTTGATGACTGATAAAACAATTCTGGGCGCATGCCCCCACGACTGTCCTGATACCTGCGCCCTGGTCACCACCGTGGTCGATGGCGTTGCCACCCGTGTGCAAGGCAATCCTGCCCACCCCATGACGGGCGGCGTGCTATGCGCCAAGGTCAGCAAATACACCGAGCGCAGCTACCACCCGGAGCGCATCCTCACGCCACTCAAGCGAACCGGGGCCAAGGGCAGCGGGCAGTTTGCCCCCGTAAGCTGGGACGAAGCCCTGGGCGATATTGCCCAGCGCCTGCACACCATTGCCCAGCGCAACCCAGAGGCCATCCTGCCCTACAGCTACGCAGGCACCATGGGGTTGGTGCAGGGCGAAAGCATGGACCGCCGCTTCTTCCATCAATTGGGAGCGAGCTTGCTGGATCGCACCATTTGTGCCAGCGCGGGCAGCGAAGCCCTGCTGCACACCTATGGCGGCAAACTGGGCATGCATGTGCAGTTTTTTGCGGAAAGCCAGTTGATCCTCATCTGGGGCAGCAATTCGATTGGCAGCAACCTGCACTTTTGGCGCATTGCGCAAGAAGCCAAGCGCCATGGCGCCAAACTGGTGTGCATTGATCCGCGCAAATCCGAAACTGCCGACAAGTGCCATGAGCACCTGCAGCTGCTGCCAGGCACCGACGCTGCACTGGCGCTGGCCTTGATGCACGAGCTTATCGTGCATGACTGGCTGGATCATGATTACATTGCCCGGCACACCCTGGGCTGGGAGCAGCTCAAGGCACGTGCGCTGGAATGGCCACCCGAGCGTGCTGCCCAGGTCTGCGGCCTGCCGGTAGAACAGATCACCCAGCTTGCACGCGAGTACGGTAACACCCGGCCAGCCGCCATTCGCCTGAACTACGGCATGCAGCGCACCCGCGGCGGTGGCAATGCCGTGCGGGCAATTGCCTGCCTGCCTGCACTGGTGGGTGCCTGGCGACACCGCGCGGGTGGGCTGCTGCTGTCGGCGTCTTCGCATTCACCTGCCAATCGCACGCGCCTGCACATGCCACAGCTACTGGCAGAACGCCGCCCACGCCTGATCAATATGAGCACGATTGGCAATGCGCTGCTCGATACGGCTGCACCCATTGAGGCCCTGGTGGTCTACAACAGCAACCCCGTAGCCGTGGCCCCCGAGTCCGCCAAGGTGGTGCAAGGCTTTGCACGCGAAGACCTGTTCACCGTGGTCCTCGAACACTTCATGACGGACACCGCCGACTACGCTGACTATGTGTTGCCTGCGACGACGCAGCTGGAGCACTGGGACATTCATACCAGCTACGGCCACACCGATGTGCTGCTCAACCAGCCTGCGATTGCACCCGTAGGACAGTCCAAGAGCAACGCACAGATCTTTCGTGAATTGGCGACTTATATGGCACGCTACAACGATGCCTTTGCTGCACCCCATTTTCAGGACGACGACGAACTCCTGTGCCGTCAGGCACTGGAAGGCAGCACCATCGATTTCAACGCCCTGCTGCAGCACGGTTTTGCGCAGCAAGACCTGCCCGACGCACCTTTTGCAGAAGGCGGCTTTGCCACCCCCTCGGGCAAGTGCGAGTTTGTCAGCCCTGCCCTGGAGACGCTGGGTGTGAATCCGCTGCCAGATTACCTTCCCAACTATGAAATTCCCAGTGCAAAGCACCCGCTGGCCATGATCTCTCCGCCGGCACGCAATTTTCTGAATTCCACCTTTGTGAACGTCAAAACACTGCGCCACATTGAAGGCCGTCCGGAGCTGGAAATACACCCCGACGACGCGGCTGCCCGCGGCATTGCCAACGGTGACCTGGTGCGCGTATTCAACGACCGTGGCGAACATCTCTGTCATGCCACGGTGAATGGCCGCGCTCGCCCAGGCGTTGTCGTAGGTCTTGGTATCTGGTGGCGCAAGGACGGCACCAACGGCACCAATGTCAACGAGCTGACGCACCAGCATCTGACCGATATCGGCCGTGCGCCCACCTTCTATGACTGTGCCGTCCAGGTAGCTCGGCGACACTAAATCACGCCATGCCGTTTCACTTCCCGGTTTCGATGGACTTTAACGATCTGTACTACTTTGTGCAGGTGGTGGATCACGGAGGTTTTGCGCCAGCCGGCAGAGCGCTGAACCAGCCCAAATCCAAGCTGTCACGCCGTATTGCGCTGCTGGAAGCACGGCTGGGCGCACGGCTCATTCAGCGCTCCACCCGGCGCTTTGCAGTGACCGAGATTGGCCAAGCCTATTACCAGCGCTGTGTGGCCATGCTGGTGGAAGCCGAGGCGGCCCAGGCCCTGATTGCCAATACCCAGACCGCTCCACGCGGCGTGGTGCGCCTGGCCTGTCCCCCTGCCCTGCTGGACTACCACCTGGGCGATGCACTGGGCCGCTTTATGGTGCAGTGCCCCGAAGTGGAACTGCACATTGAAAGCACCAACCGGCGTGTAGATGTCATCCTGGAAGGCCTGGACATTGCCATCCGCGTGCGCTTTCCACCCCTGGACGACAGTGAACTGGTATTCAAGGTGTTGGGCGAAAGTCACCAGTGCCTGCTTGCCAGCCCGGATTTGATCTCCCGCATGGGCGGCCTGCCCACTATTGCCGATCTGGGTGAGTGGCCCAGCCTGGGCTCTGTGCAGGGCGGCAAAGACTTTGCCTGGAATCTTTGGGGCCCCGAGAATGCTCAGGCCCGCATTCTGACCAAGCCACGCATGGTGACCGATGACCGCATCGCCCTGTGGCGCGCTGCTTTGCACGGGGCAGGCGTCGTTATGTTGCCCACTGCAATGGTACAGACGGATATTGATGCCGGGCGACTGGTCCAATTGCTGCCCCAGTGGCATCCCCGCGCCGGCATTGTCCACGCAGTCTTTCCCTCCCGCAGAGGTCTGCTGCCAGCCGTGCGTGCGCTGCTCGATTTTCTGGCCCAGGAGTTCGTGACACGGCCTGCATAAAAATGCACGCATCCCCGAATGGTTCTGCATCCATCGTTCCTCCAATAGAACGATGAGACCAAATATTGACTCCTGGACGCCTCATCGTTGCACTGTCAAAGTACATACCTATGGCGCAGCAAGCTGCTGTGCAGCCCGACAGGAGTACACCATGAGCCAGACAGAGCAAAGCACCTACAGCCCGACCGACCCGCATTGAGTGGGCAAGGGCGCGCACTTTGACTGACCACACCTGCCACGGCGTTGGTCTCTACCTCCAAACGGGCTAGAAGCCGTAAACCTCGCTTGTGAATATGAAGCCCAATGGATGAATGGATAACTGCTGTCCGGCAAGACAGAAAAGGGCAGTTTGGCAATGAACACACTGCAGAAAGTGACACAAGCTTTTGACGATGTCTACGCCACCAGCTTCAGCCTGATGCCAGCAGCCGCTTAGTGGCATGCGCAACCCATTTTTTCGCCAGCCCACTGCGCCAACGTGTTGACGCCAAGGCTACTTCCCCGCGTTTTTACTCGCCAACTCTACTTCTCAAGGAGATTCCCATGCCTCAACACAAGCCTTATGTGCGTCTTGACAAGAACGATGCTGCTGTCCTGCTGGTCGATCACCAAACCGGCCTGCTCTCGCTGGTGCGTGACATCGACCCCGACAAGTTCAAGAACAATGTGCTTGCCCTGGCCGATATGGCCGAGTACTTCAAGCTTCCGACCATCTTGACCACCAGCTTTGAGAATGGCCCCAACGGCCCTCTGGTGCCAGAGCTGAAGGCCCAGTTCCCCGACGCACCCTACATTGCACGCCCTGGGCAGATCAATGCCTGGGATAACGAAGATTTCGTCAAAGCAGTGAGAGCCACAGGCAAGAAGCAGTTGATCATTGCCGGAGTGGTTACCGAAGTGTGCGTCGCCTTTCCCGTGCTGTCAGCGATTGCGGAAGGCTTTGACGTGTTTGTGATCACCGATGCTTCCGGCACCTTCAATACCATGACCCAGCAAGCCGCATGGAGCCGCATGGAACAAGCCGGAGCCCAGTTGATGACCTGGTTTGGTGCTGCCTGCGAGCTGCACCGCGACTGGCGCAACGACGTGCAGGGACTGGGAGAACTGTTTAGCAAACATATCCCTGACTATCGCAACCTGATGAACAGCTACGCGTCACTGGCCGCAGGCAAGCAAGCCTGAACGATCTGACGTAAAACCAGCAGGCCATTGCTCCTGCTGGTTTTTACACTTTTGCCGGCCTGCACGGGTTGGTGCGCATGAGACCAATCCACGCTTTACGCAGAGCCCACAGCGCATTGCTCACTCAGACTTTCGTCTTGTCCGCGTCCACTAGCGTACTCCGTGCCCCAATCGCGCATGGCGACCAGCACCGGCTGCAGACTATGCCCCAGCGGGGTCAGCTCATAGTCCACACGCGGTGGCACTTCCGCGTGAACGGTTCGCAGCACAATTCCAGCCTCCTCCAGCTCCCGCAACTGCAGCGTCAGCATGCGCTGAGTAATGCCCCCTATCAAGCGATTCAACTCACTGAAACGCTTTTTCCCATGCAGCAGATGGAACAGGACGACGGGCTTCCAGGTCCCACCCATTACGGACAGCGTCACCTCCACGGCGCAGCCACTCTTGCTGTTCAGTCGTTTCATAATTTGCCTTCAGTTTGCGCCACGGTCTGACCGCCGACAGAGAGCAGCATACTAGTGCCAGACCTGCATTCATGCATAACTTACATTTTTAACACTACCCCACAAATATGTTGGTTCTGGCAAAAGGTGATGCATCCGCGCAAGATGTAGACATCTAGGTTTCTCTCTTGGAAGGATAGCCATGAAAGCCATGCAGATTGCCGCCCCAGGCGGCCTCACGAACATCAAGACGGTCAATCTGCCGGAGCCTGCCGCCCCTGCAGCAGGCGAAATTCAGGTGCGACTGCACGCAAGCTCACTCAACTACCATGACTTGCTGGTGGCCACCACTCTCAATGCCACTGCCGATGGCCGCATCCCCATGTCCGATGGTGCTGGCGTGGTCATCGCCGTGGGCGCGGATGTGACAGACTTCGCCGTGGGCGATGCAGTGGTCTCCACTTTTTTCCCGCAATGGTTGGCGGGCCGCCATGCTCCATCGGATTTCAAGCTCGTGCCCGGCGATGGCTGTGATGGGTATGCACGTGAAATGGTTACCAGGCCTGCCACCGCGTTCACCCATGCGCCCCAAGGCTATAGCCACGAAGAAGCGTCCACCCTCACCACTGCAGGCCTGACCGCCTGGCGTGCACTGGTGGTAGATGCTCAGATCCAGGCCGGAGACACTGTGCTGGTATTGGGCACTGGTGGCGTTTCCATCTTCGCTCTGCAAATGGCGAAAAGCATGGGAGCGCGCGTCATAGCCACCACCTCCAGCGACGCCAAGGCCGGGCGCCTCAAGACCTTGGGTGCCGATGTCGTCATCAACTACAAGACCACTCCTGAATGGGGCAATGCCGTGCTGGAAGCCACCGGTGGCCGTGGTGCTGACATCGTCGTGGAGGTAGGTGGCCCCAATACCTTGCCCCAGTCCATCCGCGCCTGTGCCACGGGCGGACACATTGCACTGATTGGCGTGCTGACAGGAATGGCCGGACACATTCCCACGGTAGAACTCATGACCAAGCAGCAAACCCTCAAAGGTTTGATCGTGGGCAGCCGCGAGCACCAGCAAGAGATGGTGCGTGCTTTGGAGGGATTCAACTGGAAGCCGGTGATTGACCGCAGCTTTCCATTGACACAGATTGCTGAGGCTTTTGCGCATCAGCAATCTGGGCAGCACTTTGGCAAGATTTGCTTGCACTACTGACAGCGGGGCCCACACGCCACAAGCCGCGGCGTAATCAGCATCGCGACTGACCTGCCTATGCTTGCACTGCGTTTATGCTTCTGAGCAAAGGCTGGGCCTCCAGCCTGCTGGAGAATCTCTGCCATGCTGCATACCGCTGTTGTTGCTGTTCGTGATCGTGCCCGCCTGCAGGAAATCGTGGGCACTCTGCTGCGCTTTGGTCTGGCCGATCTGGTGCAGACACTTGGCCTTTCACGCTGGTCCAAGTGGCGCACCAGCGGCGAGCATCGCGCAGCCAATGAGGACGCCGCTCACCCCATGGCGCAGGCCAGCCGCCCAGAACGGCTGCGCATGGCGATAGAAGCCTTGGGCCCAACTTTCGTCAAACTTGGCCAGATTCTGGCCACTCGCTCTGACCTGCTACCCGCTGAGTGGACGCAGGCACTGGAACAGCTGCACAACAAGGCCACGCCGCTGCCATGGGCGCTGATGCAGCCACATATTGAAGCGCAGCTGGGCATGTCCATTGAGCAGGCTTTCACACGCTTTGACAGCACGCCACTGGCTGCGGCATCCATCGCGCAGGTCTATCGCGCGCAAATCCAGTGCGCAGACGGCAGCTTGCGCGAAGTTGTCGTGAAGGTACAGCGCCCCAGCATTCGTGCAGGCCTGGAGGCTGATGCCCGCTTGCTGCGCCACATTGCAGCTTTGGTGGAAGACCGTTTTCCGCAACTGGAGCGCTACCGCCCCACCGATGTAGCCCGCCAGGTAGGAGAAGCACTGCAAGAGGAGCTGGATTTCACCATTGAAGGGCGCAACAACGAGCTGGTCGCCCAGGCCTTTGTGCAGCAGCCCGAGATCGTCATCCCGCGCATTGCCTGGGACTTGAGTACTCCCGAATTGCTGGTACAGGACTGGCTTGACGGTGTACCAGCCAATCTCGCGGCTGCAGACCTGAGCTTTAATGGCCGTTTGCTTGCACAGCGCGGTGCCCAAGCGTTTTTGCACATGGTGCTGCGCGATGGCCTTTTCCACGCCGACCCACACCCAGGCAATGTGTTTGCATTGGACGGCAACCGCGTGGGCTTTCTGGACTTCGGGCTTGTAGGCCACCTCTCACCGCATCGGCGTGACCAGTTTCTGGTGCTGCTGCGGGCCATGGTGGAGGGGGATGCGGACGGACTGGTCATGGTGTTGCTGGAGTGGACGGGCGATGCTCGCGTAGAAATTGCGCTGATGGAATCGGCCGTGGAGCGCTACATCGCACGCCGCGACAATGGACCCTTGCGGTTGGGAGACTCCATCAAGGAGTTCATGGACCTGGCGCGTGAGTCACAGATATCAATGCCTGCCGATATGGCGCTGCTGTTCAAGGCACTGATCACTGCGGATCGGGTGCTGCTGCAGCTTGATCCTGACTTTGATGTCATCAGCACCGCCAAACCTTTGGTGAAAGAACAGATGCGTGCACGCTATGCGCCACAGCGCTTGCTGCGTGAGCAACGTGCCGCCGCCATGCAGATGTACGAAATGACGGCTGATGTGCCCAAAACCCTGCGCTTGCTGATGTACCGACTCAAACAAGGGCGGGTGGGCATCGATATGGAGGTGCGCCATCTGCACCGGGTCTCCTCTGCGCTGGAGCGCGCTGCCACGCGCCTGTCTCTGGCTGTAGTTGCTGGCGCATTCATTCTGGGTATTGGCCCCACATTGCTAGCCTGGGACGTGCGCTTGCTGGGCATTCCGGTCTTCCCGGTACTGGGCGGCCTGGGCGCTGTGGTCAGTCTGGCGGTCTTGGTGATGACCATGCGCAGACAAAGAGCACTGGATTGAGCTCCAGACATGCGCAAGCGCTCTGTTCTTTTTGTACTGGTCATTGTGGCAGCTGCGCATTGGGCGGCGATCTTTAGTCCATGGAAATGGAGCACACACTTGCCGTCTTTGACCGCTGAGGCAACTCAACGCATGGATACGGTCTGGGTCACACCTGCCCCACGCATGGAGCAGCCACCGCCACAGCCTCCGGCGCCCAGCGTTCAGCCCACCATGCCCCCCAAGCAAAAATTCGTCAAACGCCAGGCGGCTAATAGCCACGTCGTTGAGCCTGTGCCGGTATCACACACTGTCCAGGACAATCCCGCTGCACCAGAAGAGGAAGCCCAATCACTCCCTGAAGCCGAGCCATTCGCAACGCTAGCGCCACAGGCCGAAGCTGAATCGACGGGTCAACAAGAGAAATCCCCTTCAGGCCCCAGCTTTCAGGCGCTTGATGCCAGGGGAGATGCTGTGCCAATCATCTTCCCCGGCGGTGCGCCACCGCTGCAGCGGCAAATGCTGCTGCGCTTCAAGGTACACGGTTTTGTGGATGGCATGGAATACCACGCCAATGCCGAGTTGGAATGGACGCTACAAGGCGATCAGTACCAGGCACGCCAGTCGGTTTCCGCATTTCTGCTGGGGTCGATGGAGCAACGCAGCAGCGGCTCCATCACCCCTCAAGGGTTGCAACCTTTAGAGTTTTCCGATCGCCGCCTTGCCAAACGCCGCATGGTGCACTTTGATTGGCTGGCTGAGCACGCCACCTTCGACCCACCTCGCGCCGCCACGCCCATCGGCTCTGGAGCCCAAGACCGCTTGAGCGTTTTTCTGCAGCTGGCAGCCCTGCTCAAAGCCATGCCGGAGTTGCGCGTACCAGGCACACGCCTGGAGATTCCTACCCTGGGATCACGTCGCCTGCAAATGTGGGTGTTTGTGGTGCAAGCACAGGAACAGCTGGAGCTGCCAGCGGGTTCAGTGGCCACGCTGCGCCTGCAGCGTCTTGCGCAAGCTGGCGATTCAGAAAATGCGCAGTTGTGGGTCAACCTTGAACAAGGCTTTGTGCCTGCACGCATTCGGATTGAAGAGCGCAATGGTGATGTGATGGATTTTTCGCTCAAATCATGATGCTCTGGTCACCACCAGTTACGCCCCCAAAGCCGCTAAACGCGGCCGATCATTCGCTGCGGCACATCGTCTTTGCGCAAACAGTGCACCAGCACCATCAGGACATGGCCGCAGATCAGGAGCAGCAAAATCCAGCCTAGCAAACCATGGGCTGCACTGGCTGGAGCCGTCATCCATTCGACCTTCTCGCCCAGGCCATCGTTCAGGGGAATGATGCCAAACCAGCTGAAGGGGCGGTCATTGCCCAGCATGCGCAAGGCTGCCAGCAACGGCACCACCAGCATCAAAACGTAGAGCAAGGCATGCCCCAGCCATGCAGCTACACCGCCCAGCCCGGCGCCATTGGAAGGGCGGCGCCCTGTATTTACCAGTCCCCACGCCCCTCGCATCACCATCAGCACCAAAAGCAGCAAGCCTACATGGGCATGTGCGCCGGACAACATGGAAGTCAGGGGGGCATCACGGCCTAAAGTGACTTTGGCCAGCATGCCCGCAAACTGCCATGCCAACAACAGTGCCATGCCCCAATGCAACCAACGACTGATTCGTCCATAGCGCTGTGGTGAGTCACGCCACACACTGCCAGGAATCGGTAGCGCCGCCGAACTTGATTTGCTTTTGAACGATTGGCTCATGTGCTCTCTCCTGTTAAGGGAATCACTCTACTCACCACATCAACATAACATGGGTAAAGCTGCCTGCCACGCTGCAACACCACGTTAAATCACATCAACCAAGAAACTATTGGTGCTTTCCGCCAGCGCGATGAAAGAAGAACAATGCTTATGCCTCGCTGCTGCCCTCACCCAGAGGTGACACCATGGTGTGCTCCAGGGCGCCAAAAATGCTATGTCCATCCTTGTTTTTCATGTCAATGCGGACCGTGTCGCCAAACTGCATGTAAGAGGTGCTGACCTCGCCACTTTGCTGCAACTCCAAGGCGCGCTTTTCCGCAATGCTGTGATACCCCTTGGGCCAATCCATGCGACGGTCTTTACCTTTGCCACCAGGCACCCCCGCATTGCTCACCACACCAGTGCCCACAACACTGCCTGCTCCGATGGTGCGCGTTTTAGCCACATGGGCCAGCAATTGCGGAAAGGAAAATGCCATGTCCTCTCCCGCATCGCACATCCCCACCTTTCGACCATTCCAGCTGCTATGCACTGGCAGATGCACCTTCCCGCCGCGCCATGACTCTCCCAGCTCATCCACGGTCACTGCCACTGGACTAAAGCCTACGGCAGGCCAGCTGTTCAAATTATTCCAGACCGACACCCCTGAAGTGGGTATCAAGTTGCGCAGGCTGATCGTGTTGCTCAGCATCAGCAAACGAATGCCGTGAAGCGCCTGCTCTGTGGTCGCACCCATGGGGATTTCTGCAGTGATGGCTGCCAAACCCGTACCAAAGTCAATGCCCATGGCCGAGCTGCCAATGACCACTTCATCACAGGCTCCCACAAAGCAGTCTCCGCTACCTTGCCGCATGGTGGGTTCGGTCAGGCTCAATGCGCTTTCAGGCTGAATCAATGTCAGGTGCGATGGATAGGCTGCGGCCTCCACCCATTGATAGCTCCGCGGCAGCGGGGCCATGCATTGCGTAGGGTCGAACGCAAATGCGTGGGCGGCACGACCAGCGTTCAACTGGGTGTAGAGGTCTTGCAACTGAGGAGCCATGAAACTCCAGTCATCCAGCACTTGCTGCATGCGCGAGGCAATACCCGTGGCGTAATGGGCCAGGCGCAGGTCGCGTGAGACCACGATCAGTTGTCCATCGCGAGAGCCATCTTTGTAAGTAGCAAGTTTCATGAGCTAAGAGTTGTAGACGCTAAGGCCATACGGCAGCAGCCCTCAAAAGCTGCTGCCAAAATGAAAGAATTGGGGTGGGCCGCTATGCGCAGCCCACGGTATGTGCCATAAATTCTAAGGTTCCCCTATGCCATCACGTTTCTTGATGCTTCGCACGGCGCGACACTACCTGTCTCATTGTCTGGCACTCAGCATGACGCTGGTGACCGCCAGCGTACACGCACAAGCCACCACGCCCCCTGTCGAAGTGCGTACCGCCCAAGGGCAGCTTGTGCAAAAAACGCCTGCCTGGAAAGCCCCTGAAGCAGCACGCCTGCAATTCACTGTGCAGGGCAAATACAAGAATCTGCCCTATCAAACCAAGGCCCAGCTTGACTGGCTGCCACAAGGCCAACGTTACGAAGCAGCACAAGAAGTACAGATTCCGATCGTCGGCAGCCGCCGTCAGGCCAGCGTAGGTGCGATAGGTACGCATGGCCTGCAGCCTGAAATATTCATTGATCGGGGCCGCAAGGAATACAGTGCAAGCTTTGACACGCAAGCTGGGCAGATACGTTTTAGCCGTGGCAGCGATCCTGCGAAACTCGTGGCTGGCACGCAAGACCGCATGAGCGTGTTTTTTCAGGTGGCAGGTATGCTTGCTGCCGCTCCCCAGCAATACCCTCAGGGCACAAAAATCATTGTGCAGGCAGCCAGCAGCAAAAGGGTTTCTCCCTGGACATTCACTGTGCGCAGCACAGAAACCTTGCAATTGCCCGCAGGCAGCATGGCCGCTATCAAACTCGAACACAACTCCGAAAACAATGATGCAGAGGGAGTGCAATCGGCATTGTGGCTAGCACCTGGTTTGGGGTATTTGCCCGTACGCATTCGCATGCTGGAAGACGATGGGCGTGACGAGCTGGACTTGAAGCTGCTGTCTCACAGCAAACCCTAGTGTTTGCTGACTGCGCGTGCGCGCACGGTTTTCGTATTCATGGAATACTGGGCCTGCATGCAGCAATTCCTTCATGCACCTTGAAACTGCCTGTTCGACACCCATCTGGAAGCCACCAGATTCATTGCTGTACAACAGTCAAGAAAGGAGGACCACCATGCAAATGCTTTACGACTCCGACACTTTTGTGGTGCTCCATCTCAAGCCAGACTTGGGCTTGCCCACGGAAGTGCTGCTGGCGGACGGGCAAACTCCTGCCCCGGCATTACCTCGCCACGGCTTTGAAATTGTGGACAAGCGCTCTGGCAAAGAGGTCTACCTGGATGGTTCCTGGGCGGAACTGTTCCAGCAAGTCATCCAGGAATGGCAGCGCGAATCGCCCAGCGAGGAAGAAGTCGAGGACACCTTGGAGCGCTACGCCCAACTGGCGCAAAACCCTGTAGTCATTCATTAATCCACGAAAAAAGAGGTCTTCAAGACCTCTTTCAAGAAAAAGTGAGAGTGAAAGGCTCCATCAAATCTCGAAGTTGCTGCAGAGTTTGGCATGCTCGAGACGGCGTTGCTCTCCTTGCAGGAGTTGAGTGAATTCAGCCCCTGTAATAGGTTTGCTGCAAAAGAATCCCTGGTAATAATTACAGCCATGCTGGCGTAAAAATTCCAGCTGCGCAGCCGTTTCGACTCCTTCTGCCAATACTTTCAGCCCCATGTTCTGCCCCATGGCGATCACTGCCCTGCTAATGGCCATGTCATCCGCGCTGTCGGGTATGTCACGAATAAACCCCTGATCGATCTTGAGCAGGTCAATCGGGAACTGCTTGAGATGTGCCAAGGACGAATAGCCGGTTCCGAAGTCATCAATGGCCAGTCGCAGCCCAAGCTCCTTCAGGCTTCGCAACACCGTCAAGGCTTCTTCGGGGCGCGCCGCCAAAGCACTCTCCGTGATTTCCAATTCCAGCCGCGCGGCAGGCAAACCGGAGCGTTCAAGGGCCTTGCGCGTGCAGCCGACAATATCGGTCAGCAAAAACTGATGCAGCGACATGTTCACCGCCATCGATATGGGAGGCAAACCCTGAGCAGTCCAAGCCTGCGCCTGACGGCAGACTTCTTCCAGCGCCCACTCGCCCAAAGGACCAATCAAACCTGAGGTTTCTGCCACCGGAATAAAGCGGGTAGGAGAAATCATGCCCTCTACGGGATCAAACCAGCGCATCAAGGCCTCACAGCCCACGACGTTTCCAGTATCAATGTCAATCTGGGGCTGGTAGAACATCTGTAAATGCCCTTGCTCCAATGCATTGCGCAGCCGGGACTCCAGTGCAATGCGCTCCCGCGCAGCCCGAGTCATGTCTTTGTTAAAAAAGCACCACTGGTTGCTCGTGCCCTTGCCTCTTTTTGCTCCATATACCGCCGCATGTGCGCCTTGTACCAGTGATGTCGCATTTTGCGCGTGCTGCGGATAGCAACAAATACCGGCGCTCACACTGGCTACAACCGCAAATCCGTCGGGTGATTTCCATGGCTGCGCCACTGCATTAATCAAACGCTCTGCAATGACGCCAGCATCCTTGGCACTAGTGAGTCCGCGCGTCAGCACCACAATTTCATCACCGGCCATCCGCGCGATCAGATCTCCTGGTGTCAAGGCCGATTGCACTTGGCGAGCGCAGTGTCGCAACACCTCATCTCCGATGGAGTGACCATAGCTGTCATTCACATCCTTGAAGCGATTGAGGTTGAGCAAGATGACGGCAAATTGCTCTTTTTCGCGTTGTGCTGCTTGAACACAACGCTCCAGCTCCTGCACAAACCAGGCCCTGTTCGACAAGCCCGTCAAGGCATCGCGGTGTGCCAAAAACTGCAGTTGCTCCTCGCGCTTTTTTTCCTGCGAAATGTCGCTGAACATACACACATAGTGGGTCGTTTCGCCCTTGGCATCCTTGACCGCGTTGAGTGACATGCGCTCCGGAAAGATCTCGCCATTTTTTCGACGGTTCCAGATCTCCCCCCGCCATTGGCCTGTACTGAGCAAACTCGCCCACATGGCCTCATAAAACGCTTTGTCATGCCTGCCGGACTTGAATGTCGAGGGGCGCTTCCCCTTCAGCTCCCAAGCCTCATAGCCCAGCAAGCGCGAAAACGCAGGATTTGTCGAAATGATATTGGTGTGCACATCGGTCACCACAATGCCTTCGGCTGTGTTATCCACCACCGCTGCTGCCAGACGCAACCGCTCCTCCTCCGTCCTTTGCTTGGTTTTGTCCACCAATATCCCGGAAAAACGCACCGGCCGACCGCCTGTATCCAAGTGGCGATTGCCACGCGCTTCAAACCAGCGATATTGATCGTCAAAGCCCTTGATACGAGCCGTAAGCAAGAAGGGCACCCCGTCTTGCAGCGAGTGGCGGGTTTGTGCCTTCACCATCGCCAGATCTTCGGGATGTATGCGTGAGCGCAGATCAAAGTCCCGCGCAAAGTCATCCCCCTCATAACGCATCATGCTGGACATTCCACCGGAAAAGCTATGACGCCGCGACACCATGTCCAGGTCCCACATGCCAATGCCGCTGGCCTCCAGCGCCAGACGCATGTGCTCTTCGCTTTGCGCCAGGGCTTGCCGCGCCACTTCACGGCGCTCGTTGGCACGTATGGCGCAGGCAACCAGCCACGCTGCGTAACAACCGGAGAGCAATACAAAGATGTAATCCTGCGCACGCTGCAGCATGATGTATAGCTGCTGGTCCTTCACCAGCAGTGGCATCACAGCATCGCCAGCTCCAAACCACAGCAAGCCCGCGACCAAATACAGCACCAACGCGCGCCAGCACGCTTGGTGCAGAACTGATCTTTCTTGTTGCATGTATTTCCTCAATTCACTCTCAGCTGCGGCCATGCTGCGACAATTGCGTTGCTATGACCCAAGCCTACATCCTTACTCTTTCCTGCCCAGACCGCCGCGGCCTGGTGCATGCCGTCTCCGGCTTTTTGCTGGAGCAAGGTGCCAACATCGAAGAAGCCTCCCAGTTCAACGATAGTGCCACCGGCCTGTTTTTTATGCGTGTCCAGTTCGCTTGTGAAAACACCGACATTGCAGCACTCAAAGAAGCAACCGCCGCCCTGGCGGAACCCTATGGCATGAAATGGAGTCTTCACTCCATGGCTGAACGCATGAAAACCGTACTCATGGTCAGCCGCCAAGGCCACTGCCTGAACGACTTGTTGTTCCGTTGGAGTTCTGGTCAGCTGCCGATCGACATCAAAGCCATCATCAGCAATCACCGCGACTTCTACCAACTCGCGGCCAGCCATAACATCCCCTTTCACCACATTCCTGTGACGGCTGCCACCAAGGCTCAAGCCGAAGCGAAACAGTTTGAGATTATCCAGGCTGAAGGGGCTGAGTTGGTGGTGCTAGCACGATATATGCAGGTGCTTTCCAATGATTTGTGTCAAAAGTTATCCGGCAAAGCCATCAATATCCACCACAGCTTCCTGCCGAGCTTCAAGGGAGCCAAGCCCTACTACCAGGCTAACGAGCGTGGAGTGAAGCTGATTGGTGCCACTGCCCACTATGTGACGGCGGACCTGGACGAAGGGCCGATTATTGAGCAGGATGTGGCCCGCGCAGACCACACTGATACCGTGCAAGACCTGACCACGCGCGGCCAGGATACCGAAAGTCAGGTACTGGCCCGTGCGGTGAAATGGCACAGTGAGCACCGCGTCATCTTGAATGGTCACAAGACCGTGGTGTTCCGCTAAGGTCGTACTGCCCATCAAAGCAAAGCGTACTGCGCTTGTTGCCTCATACTTTTCGAATTGCCAAATTAGGGAAGTTCAGAGCAACAAGCGTTTTTTGCTTTCTAAAGCATAGCGTTTGCGCTCAGTTTTTTTGTCAGCACCATGTCAACACCTCGTAACAACGGCCAGCGCCCCACCCGTTTTTTTGACAGTCGCTCGGCCCGCCGTATCCCTCCGATTCAGTGTCTGCTGACCTTTGAAGCCTTGGCTCGCCTGCGCAGCGTCACCCTCACGGCGGAAGAACTCAGCGTCACCCCCAGCGCCGTCAGCCATCGCGTGCGCCAACTCGAGCAGGTGCTGGGCACACAACTGTTCGGGCGCACTGACTTTTCGCTCACCACTGACGGACAGAACTACCTGCAACAAGTACGCGAAGGCTTGGGCGCACTCCAGTGCTTTCCCAATCATCCTGTTGCCTCCGGCCGCGCACGCCTGAAAATCGCAGTGACGCCCACTTTTGCACGCTGCATGCTGATTCCTCGTCTGGCCCAATTCACCGAGGCCTATCCCGAAATCGACATCACGCTGCAAGTTGCCATTCCGCTGCTCGACGTTGTCGCCGAAGATGCCGACCTCATGGTGCGTTATGGCGTTGGCCACTATGCCGATGTAGAGCACCAGGAGATTGCCCGCGATGTCTACACACCGCTGGCCTCTCCCACTTTTTTGCGCCAGCACGGTCCCATCGAAAAGCCCGAAGACTTGCAAGAGTTGCCGCTGCTACGCAGCCCATTGGAATCCTGGCGGCCATGGTTTCAGGCTGCTGGCCTGGACTGGCCCGAACCCACCGAAGGCTCGCAGTTCAACGATGTCGGCCTGCTGTGCGATGCCGCCTCTGCGGGCTTGGGGATAGCTCCTGTGCGCCTCAAGCTCGGCGCACCATGGCTGGACAATGGCACTCTGGTGCGCTTGTTTGACCTGGATGTGCCCAGCCCTCACGCGCACTATTTGTGTTGGCGCACCGGCACCATGGACCGCTGGGAGTGCCAGGCATTTGCCGAATGGCTTGCCAAAACCATGTAGACCTGAGCTGCTCGCCACGTTTCTGGCTCACCCCACACCCCCTGTATGTTGCTGGAAAAGCAGCGTCGTCTCATACGCGACGCTTTCACGCAGTCTTGCAAGAAAAATCACAGCGCTGCGCCCAAGCTTGCCCTACAGTCATCCACCATGACATCCGCCAGCCTTTCCGAACGCGCAACCCGCCAAGCCGAGGTCGTGCAAGCCCTGTCCCAGCACGTGCCAGCGCATGCCTTGCTGTGGAATGCCGAAGACACCACGCCCTATGAGTGCGACGGTCTGACCGCCTACCGCCAGCGGCCTTTGGTAGTGTGCCTGCCAGAGACTTATGCACAAGTACAGGCTGTACTCAAAACCTGCCATGCACTGAGCGTCCCGGTGGTGGCCCGTGGCGCGGGTACGGGGCTGTCCGGGGGGGCCATGCCCCATGCCATGGGTGTCACGCTGTCACTCGCCAAGTTCAACCAGATTCTTCAGGTCGATCCTTACAGCCGCACCGCAGTGGTGCAGTGTGGGGTACGCAATCTTGCTATCAGCGAAGCAGCTGCACCCTATGGCTTGTACTACGCACCTGACCCCAGCAGCCAGATTGCCTGCACCATTGGTGGCAACGTCGCTGAGAACTCTGGCGGTGTGCACTGTCTGAAATACGGTCTGACCGTGCACAACATCCTGAAAGTCAAAGGTTTCACCATTGAAGGGGAACCCGTGGAGTTTGGCTCAGACGCGCTCGACACCCCCGGTTATGACTTGCTGGCCGCACTTATTGGCAGTGAAGGCATGCTGGCAGTAACCACCGAAGTCACCGTCAAACTGATCCCCAAGCCACAACTGGCACGCTGCATCATGGCCAGCTTTGACGATGTGCGCAAAGCCGGCGATGCCGTGGCCGCCGTGATTGCAGCAGGCATCATCCCTGCGGGACTGGAGATGATGGACAAGCCCATGACCGCCGCGGTGGAAGACTTTGTGCGCGCAGGCTATGACCTGAGCGCCGAAGCCATCTTGCTGTGCGAGTCCGACGGCACGCCCGAAGAGGTGGAAGAAGAAATAGCCCGCATGAGCGATGTGCTGCGCACTGCTGGCGCAACCGCCATTGCCGTAAGCAACAGCGAAGAGGAGCGTATGCGCTTTTGGAGTGGGCGCAAGAATGCCTTCCCGGCCTCTGGACGCATCAGCCCTGACTATATGTGCATGGACTCCACCATTCCGCGCAAGCGCCTGGCCGACATTCTGCTGGCCATCCAGGAGATGGAAAAGAAATACGGTCTGCGCTGCGCCAACGTGTTCCACGCGGGCGATGGCAATCTGCACCCGCTGATTCTGTTTGATGCGAACGACCCCGATGAGCTGCACCGCTGTGAGCTGTTTGGCGCCGACATTCTGGAGACCAGCGTGGCCATGGGCGGTACTGTGACAGGCGAGCATGGCGTGGGGGTGGAAAAGCTCAACTCCATGTGCACGCAGTTCACCACGGAAGAGAATCTGCAGATGTTTGCGCTCAAAGCCGCGTTTGACCCAGCGGGTTTGCTCAACCCTGGCAAAGTCATACCGACACACAACCGCTGCGCAGAATACGGCAAGATGCTGGTGCGTGGCGGGCAAATCAGCCACCCCGACCTGCCGCGCTTTTGACAAAAAGGCTACCAAAGACTTGGCGGCCTTTCATGGGCGCATTCCTTGCCCAAGACATGCGCTTTATCGCATCGCCATCACTGGGTAGCAGCAACTGCGTGGGGCAGGTAAAAAGGCCTGTGAGTCAGGCCACCGCAGCCACTTGCTCCGGAAAGCCATTGCGTCCAGGGAACTCCGGCGCCAATGCACGGGCGTTGGGCATCTTCAACCACAGGCGCAGCAGTTTGCGGCGCTGCTCGGGTTCGTCAAAGTCTTCAAATCCATTGCGCGAATGCAGCACCGCATAGTTGTTGGCAAACTGCATGTCACCGGGCTCCAGCATCATGTCCAGGCGTAGCTCGGGCATATGGATGATCTGGTCAAACAGGTCCAGCGCCTCGATCTCCACCGGACTCAACGGCAGGTTTTTCATTTCATGGCCCAGCTCCAGATACTGGCGCAAATAGCGACAGCTGAGCTTGCCCTGATGGAAGCTAAAAATAGGCGTCAGGCCCGGCTCATCACCCTGTTCGCACAGGTGTGCGCAGTACCACTGGCGATAGTAAAGTGCCAGGTACTCCGGGTGTGTACGCAAGATTTCGTTGTAGATCGCACCCACGCTCACCAAGCTGGACAGCCCGCCTTCCTTGGCTTTGCGCACACACAGCAGACCCACTACATCCGATGGATCCGTGTGATAGGGCAAATAGCTGTTGGTTTCATAGACACGCGTGGTTTTTTTGGTCTTGTCGCCCACGTTCATCACCAAACCCAGCAAATCACCGCGCGGATTCTGGCGTACAGGCTGGCCCAGATGCAGCCCGACGCCGTAATAGATGGCATTGATCTCTGCGTCGCTATAGCGCTCAACGGGCAAGCCGCGCAGCACCAGAAAGCCACGCCCGTTTTCCAGTGTGTCCGCATGGGCGCGCAACGCTGCACGGAAGTTTTCAGACAAAGGAAAGTCTGTTTGCGAAAAATGGGGGAATGCCAAGCCTTTGGCCTTCAGGTGTGCCAGCGCAAAATCCAGCGCAGCAATCGCGTCTTGACTGAGCTGGTGAATCCATGAAGTATCACCGGCCAGATCTTCGCCGCGCCATGCTGCGGGGCCAGTTAAAGGTTTTTGAAGAATGATGCTCACGCTGTATTACCCAAAAGACAAGGGTTAACCCGAAAGCTTCATCCTAGACTGCATGGCGCAAACCTGCAGTGCTTGGCAGTGCTGGCGGTTAAATCTAGCTTTGCAGTGCCACCTTCACGGGCACTGCATCCAAATGCTGCCCCGAACAGGCATTCGGCACACCGCAAAACTGCTGCGTCTTTTTTCTGGAGTTGGAAAGATTTTTTCAAGGAACAATCCAGACACGCTCAAAAACTCACCCCTCTTTGCACCTAACACAGCGCGAGCAATTCTTCTGGCACAGCGCCAAAGCACCTTCACATGGTCAGTTATGCGCTGCACGACAGAAACTGCAAGCTCAGCCACACGCACTCCATCTATAGCGACTAAACGCCACTGCTGCCAGTTTCAAATACCGCAAACCGCTTTGCGACAAGCTTGCGTACAGGCCGTGCTGAACAGCTTTAACGCTGTGCCCCCCATTTACGTACTGTCAGCCGCTCCAGCGTGTGAAAGCCCAGAGTCTCGACCAGCAAGCCGATTCCAATCACCGTCAGCAAGCCTGCGAACACCTTGTCGGTATAGAGTTCATTGCGGTTCTGGAAGATGTACCACCCCAGCCCGCCTTTGCCAGAAGATGCGCCAAACACCAGCTCCGCTGCAATCAAGGTACGCCATGCAAACGCCCAGGCGATCTTGAGCCCAGAAAGAATGGAAGGCAAAGCGGCCGGGATGAGGATTTGCACCACATACCGCACACCGCTCAACCCATAGTTGCGCCCGGCCATGCGCAAGGTATCGGGTACAGCCTGAAAGCCCGCATAGGTGTTGAGTGCCAGCGGCCACAAAACCGAATGCACCAGCACAAACAGCAAGCTGCCCTGGCCCAGCCCAAACCACAACAATGCCAGCGGCAACAGCGCAATGGCTGGCAATGGATTGAACATGCTGGTGAGCGTGGTGAGCAAATCTCGCCCCAGCTGCGTCGACACCGCCAGCGTGGTCAGCACCAGTGCCCCCACAATTCCCAGCAGATAGCCCTGCACCAACACACCAAGCGAAATAGCAACTTTTCCCAGCAATTCACCGCTGCCCCAGCCATCCAGAAGAGCTTGCAACGTCGAGGTAAAGCTGGGCAATAGCAACTCGTTGTCTTGCCATACTGCCAGTGCCTGCCAGGCTAGCGCCAGCAACCCCAGGATCAACAAACGGCGCACGGCGGCCAGCCTCCAAAGCCTCGCTGTCCACGCCAGTGGACGAGTTGGAGTTACATCCCCCAGCGGCGGCAAGGCACGCTCATATTCGGCACGAATGGGCGGTACCGCCGCTGCATGCTCACTGGATGCAGGATGGGAGTGAGTTTGTGCAGAAGCAGAAGCAGAAGCTGCAGTAGGCAAAGGCAAAACAGACATGGCTACACTCACAAGCTGACAGGAGTCGAGACCCAGGCGGGAGCACGGGTGGCTTCAGCTTCTCGCTCCACCGCTGAAGGCATGGGCTGTGTGGCAGGTATGACCGTTACCCCAGGGGCGGGCTCAAACAGCAAACGGTGAATGCGCTGTGCCGTCGCCTGGAATGCCGCACTGCCTTGGCTGGACAAATCAAACTGGTGACTGTTGATCTCCGCTCGCACCCGCCCTGGATGGGGTGAGAGGATGGCAATGCGGTTGCCCACCACCAGCGCCTCTTCAATGGAATGGGTCACGAAAACCAGCGTGAAGCGAAACTCTTCCCACAGCGCCAGCAACTCCTCTTGCATGCGGCGGCGTGTCAGCGCATCCAGCGCAGCAAACGGCTCGTCCATCAGCAGCACGCGCGGTTGCATGGCCAGTGCGCGGGCAATGGCCACACGTTGTTTCATCCCCCCAGAGAGCTGGTGCGGATGCGCATCGGCAAATTGCGCAAGCCCCACCTTCTCGATCACCGCATCGGCGCGGGAACGGGCTGCCTCGCGGCCCAACTGCCCCGAGGCCAGCAAGGGAAACATCACGTTCTCACGCACGGTTTTCCACGGAGGCAGCTGATCAAACTCCTGAAACACCACCACGCGATCCGGCCCTGGTCCATACACGGCCTTACCGTCCAGCAAAATCTGCCCTTCTGCTGGATCGATGAAACCACCCAGCGCTTTGAGCAAACTGCTTTTGCCGCAACCTGATGCGCCCAGCAGCACAAAGCGGTCACCTTCATGCACATCCAGACTCACACGGTGTGTGGCACGCACCTGCTGCTTGGCGGTGGCATAGATCAGACTCACATCCTGGATTTGCAACAACGGTGTCACCACAGCAGATACAGCACTTGATTCAGGCGCATTCACAGCTCCTGCGCTGCGACCAGAGGCAAGCCTATCGTCCGGCTCTGCCAGATCGCTACTCCAGCTACCGCTTGGGCCTTCCCATTCAGCGGCCCAGCGCTGCCAGAACCGCTGGGCCAGGGAGGGCTTCACCGGCGCGACTGCTGTGCTGCGAACGAAGGCATGTGCAAGACGTGGCATGGGAGGCTCCTTTCCTTGGGTTCCAGATCAGTTGCCGCCCGTCACACGCGGGTCGTCAAAGAAGTAGTCAGACAGCTGCGTGGGTGAGTTCTTGATGACTCCCACGCTGTGCATGAATTGCCCCAGGCCCAAGGTGCGCTGTGGCTGCACGGTGAACTGCACCAGCGGATCCTTGATCACCTCCAGCACCAGTTTGCGATCCTGTTTGGCACCGCTGGCTTTCAAATAGATGTCGGCGGCCTGCTCCGGGTTTTGCTGCACAAACTGCGCAGCTTCATACAGCGCATCCAGGAATGCGCGGTAGGTTTTTGGGCTCTCGTTCTTGTACTTTTCCGTGGTGTACAGCACTGTGGACGAGGCCGGACCACCTTGAACGTCGTAAGAGTTCAGCACCACATGTGCGTCAGGATTGCCTGCCAGTTCCTGCTGATGAAACGGTGGGCTGCCAAAGTGCGCATTGATCTCTGTACCCCCTTTGAGCAAAGCCGCGACTGCTTCCGGATGGGGTAAAGCCACCTGAAATTTATCCAGCCGCTGGAATTCCGAAAGCCCCCATTGCTTGGCCACCGCCATTTGCAACAAACGTGCCTGCACAGACACTCCCACCGCAGGCAGCGCGATGCGGTCCTTGTCGCTGAAGTCGGCAATCGTCTTGACCTTGGGGTTGATGCTCACCAACTGGTAGGGAAAGTTACCCAGCGAAGCCACGCCTTTGACGTTCTGCCTGCCCTTGGTGCGATCCCAGAGCGTGAACAGCGGGCCTACGCCAGCACCGGCAATGTCCACCTTGCCCGCCAGCAAGGCGTCGTTGATCACCGGCCCACCGGAAAATTGCAGCAGCTCCACCTTGATATCCACGCCCTGTGCCTTGCCGTGCTTTTCAATCAGTTTTTGTTCCTGCGCCACATTCAGCAGCAGGTAAACAATGCCGAACTGCTGGGCAATGCGCAGCTCGCCCTCTTTGGCATGGGCTGCCACAGGAGCGCTGAGAGCGGCAGCCATGACAGTAGAAGCGGCGAATGCGCCCGTGAGGGTGCGGCGTAAACGGAAGAAAGACGGAGTCAAAGACATAGAGAGTTCCAATTCGATACAGAAGCAGTGGCCGGATTTCAGAAGGCGCGGCTACAGCCACTCGCAGCGTGCGTGGCGAGAGCAACTTCAAAGCGCATGCGGGAAGAGCGGTGGCGATCAGGCCTGGGGTTTGCTGCCTTCAACCGTGGTGCGATAAAGCTTGCGGCGCAGATGCTCAGGCGTGCCCGCTGCCAGATGCAGCACCGAACGGTTGTCCCAAAACACCATGTCGTGCGGTTGCCAGTGGTGACGGTAAACAAACTGTGGCTGCACGCTGTGTGCAAACAGCTGCTGCAGCAAATCACGACTTTCGTCTTCCGGCAGGCCGACAATCCGGCTGGTGAAATGCTCGCTGACAAACAACGCCTTGCGACCATTGCCAGGGTGCGTGGTCACCACCGGGTGCACTGCCGGTTTGACTTCATCTATCTGCGACTGGGTCAGCTTGGGCCGCCATGGGCTGTTGGCGTTGTAGTGCAGCAGATAGCTATGCTCCGCCTGCAGCCCCGCCAGTTGCTGCTTCAGAGCCAGGGGCAAAGCGTCGTAGGCGGCATGCTGATCGGCAAACAAGGTATCGCCCCCTTCGCAGGGCAGTTCCTGCGCATGCAGCAAACTGCCCAGACTGGGCACTTCCTTGTAAGACAGATCGGAATGCCACATCTGACCAGCATCGCCCAGGCCTTCAGGGTGGCCTTTGGAGTCGCGGATATTGGAGACCTGCAGGATTTCTGGATGACCGGGCAACTGAAACTGGCGCAATACATGAATTTGCAGCGGTCCCCAAAGACGGCTGAATGCAACCTGCTGCGCCGGAGTGATACGCAGGTCGCGAAACACCAGCACATGGTGCTTCCAGTGCGCCTGCTGCAGGCGATCAAAATCAACGGCGGACAGCGGTTGGGACAGATCCAAACCCACTACTTCAGCGCCCAGCTCCCCCACACTGCCTTGCAATGGAATGATGCGAAACGCTGCCGTGTCTGCCACACGGTCAGCAACCACAGAGGTACGAGATACAACAGCAGGAGCCTCGACGGCAAAAGCAACAGACATGGCGCGATTCCTTCCAACAATCACAAGACTGCAGCCAGTCTAGAAATTGCGTCCTCTGCTGTGAACGAAGCTTTTCAAGCATGCTTATGCATAAAACGAGTAAGCCCGACGCACCCGGGCTCTCGGGCGAAGAAGTCAGCTGTCGCGCACGCTTAAACGCTGCAGGTCACAATGCACATCTCTGAGAGACTGCCTTCGCACCATGACTGCATTGAGTTTTGAACAGCACCTGCAATCCGGCAACGCCTTGGTTGCACAGGCCCAGCAGGCCGCCACCACCGACTTCCAACGCGCTCGCGCACTGTGGCAGGAAGCGGGCAAACATTTTTTTCATGCTCACAAAGCCGAGCCCATGCACGCAGAAGCCGCTTTTCGGCTCGCTCAGGCGTGGATGGCAGAAGCCTATGCACTCCAGAAAGAAGAATCCGCCAACGCCTTGGTGATGTGGAGCAACGCGGCAGCTCAGTGTGAACTGGCTTTTGACCTGGACCCTGAAAATGGGCGCATCGCCATGACAGCCGCCAGCTGCCACCACTTTGCTGGCGAACACGATGCCGCCAAGGCCTGGAAGCAAATTGGCGAGCACCTGCTGGCTGACGAAAAAGCGGCCGCTGAGCAAGATGCCAGCAAGAACTGACCACAGCCCGAACCGCTCTTTTTAACGCTTCTGAGCCAGCCAGCGCTGCTTGTCTGGAGCGTCAAAGGGCTCCATGGCATGCGTTGAGCGACAGGGTGCAAGCAGATCCAACGCAGCCTGATAGTGCGGCGTCTGCACATCCAGCAAACCCAACACCGTATGGAAGTAGTTGTCGTGCGAAATCGGTGTCCCTGTCGCTTTCGCTACGCAGCCCAGGTCCACGCCGGTACGTGATGGCAATTGGCCCGGCCACCACACCCAGGGGATATGCGTTTGCGCGCTGGGAGCCATGTCGTAAGGTGCTGCGTGCATGTACACACCACCCTCTCCCAAAGACTCGCCATGATCGGACACATACAGCAAGCTTGTGGCGTAATGGCCTGCCTGCGATTGGAGCCAGTCAATGGTCTGCGCCAGAAACTTGTCGGTTTCCGCCATGCTGTTGTCGTACGCATTCACCAGTGCCTCATGGCTGCAACTGGCGATCTCGTTGCTCTGACACTCCTCCTGAAAACGCTTGGTATCCGCTGCTGAACGTCGGTAGTACGCAGGACCGTGGCTGCCCATCTGGTGCAAGACCAGCACTGCACCCCGCTGTCGTGCCACCGCTGGCAAGCTCGCCAGTTGCTTGTCCAGCACCTCCACCATCAAACGATCCAGACATTCACCATTCTTGCACCATCGCTGAATGGCATCGGGTGTTGCCACATGGTCGGCCTGCAGATAAGGAATCCGCGCGCACACACCCTGACAGCCTGCCTGGTTGTCCAGCCAGCTCACCCCCAGCCCTGCGTTCTGTAGCAAATCCAGAAGATTTTGATAGTCTGCAGCACGGCGCTTGAACTGCGTCCGTCCCAGGTGCGAGAACATGCACGGCACCGAGACATTGGTGCTGGTTCCGCAAGACTGCGCATTGCTCCAGTTCAGCACATCGCGTGCGGCCAATTCTGGTGTTGTGGAGCGTGGATAGCCATTCAGCGAGAAATGGTCGCCCCGCGTGGTCTCTCCCACCACCAAAACCAGCAGCGGAGGTTTTTCAGTCATCGCCTGCTGTGGATTTTGCACATAGCTTCTACCCAGAGCCAACCCTTCGCGAATGTCGTGCAGCGGTCTTCTTTCCTGCCACAACGGTTTGATCACCACATCATGGGCCGAAACCAGCGCAGCCAGAGGATTCATCATGTAACGAATGGCTTTGTGCGTCCGCACCATCGGCGCTGTCATCTGATAGCCCACCGCAACCAGCAACGCTGTAACCATCACCATGGCTGCGCCCCAGGCCACAGAGCTTCTGAGTGCTTGGCTCCAGGACTGTGCCTTGAAATGCACACACAACCACAGCCACGCCATGGGCACGCCTGCAAACACCAGCACATGCCACAGCAATGCAGAAGTCAGCAAGGCCAACGCTTCATGGGTATTCGTATTGAGCACATTGCGCACCATGGACGTATCCATCATCACGCCATAACGCAACATATAAAACTGCACCAGAGCTGCTAGCAACAGCGTCGCAGACCACATCCAGCGCCGCACTTTGGCCCATGACCACAGCAACAGCCACAGATAACAGCCACAAGCGAGCATGGCGGCAAGCACCAGCCGCTTCGCACCCCAGGCATCATCCAAATCAGGCAGCGCCCAAAGATGCTTCCACAGTGCCTGATTGAGAAAGAGCGTGATCCACAGTGTCAATACCAGTGCTGCGGCCTGAGCAGATAACCGATGTGCAAACCAGACAGATTGCGTGCGAGCGCCGAGTTGCCTTTTTTCTTTGTCCGGCATGTTGTAAGAGAGAAAAAGTGTGCGCAAAGTCTTCATAGCGGCAGGCACTGTGCGCGTTGAAATTGAAGAACGCCTGAACCCGCGGTTCAGGCAGTGTTCAGCTAGGTCTGCGATAGAGGTGGCTATTGCTCACGCCACAGCGGCCGCAGCGCTGCCCCCCTGACTGAAAGCGATGCTGCGTGCAACTTCCTGACCTCTTGCGTGCGCCGTACGCCATGCGCAAGCGGTTGGCAGATTCAGGAAAGCCCTCTCACGAGGGCTTTCCTGGCCAAGCGGTTATGGAGATGCAAAGCAGCTGCCTTCAACGGCTGGAGCCATACCTAGCTGTGATACAGGACGAGAATGGAGCGCTGCTGCGCGCCGCATGATTACTGCTTCAGTGCAGTGCTATAGGCTTGTTTGAGCTGAGCCACGTTATTGAGCAACGCAGTAGGGCCAGCGCTGCCCATGAGATACCAGCCCTTGGGATCCAGGAAAACCACCTGCCCCTTTTGGCCTGCAGGTGTTGCCTTGACCTTGTCGTTATCAAACACCTTGGTGGAAGGAATGATCTCACCACCGCCCGCAGCAGATCCAACCGCCGTGTTGCGGTCAATCACATAAATCCACTCCGGCTGCAGCTTGGCCAGATCATCAAAGGTGTAAGCCGGACCACCACGGGCAGGCACATCTTTGGCCGTCAGCGCAGACTTGGCCCCAAGAACATCAAACAGGAATCCAAAGCGCGCACCAGGGGCTTGCGGCATGATTTTTTCATTCACAGCCATCAGCAAAACACCGGGCGCCGCCTGGCTGGAGAGCTGCTTCAACTCCGCAACTTCCCGCTGAATCCTAGATACCAAAGCTTCGCCCTGAGCCTGCTTGCCATACATGCCAGCAATCTTGGCGATATTGCGCTCCATGTCTTCCAACATGGTGGCTGGTTTGACGCTGAAGTCCAGTGTGGGAGCCAGCTTGCCCAGCACTTCTGCCTTGGCGGCAGAGCGGCCTCCCACGATGATCAAGTCGGGTTTGATTTTGCTGAGCACATCGTAGTCAGGCTCAAACAGTGACCCTGCCACCGTGTACCTGGCATCGGCATAACCAGCCATATAGGCCGGAAACTGCGCCTTGGGCACACCCGTCACCGCAATACCCAGCGCCTGCATGGTATCGAGTGTGGCGAGGTCATAAACCACCACGTTCTGAGGCTGGCCGGCTCCGGACATCCCACTCTGCGCAGACTGTGCATGGCCAGAAACGCTCCATGCCAAAACACACAGAGCAGCGCCTGTTCGCCAATGACGCTGCATACGGTTGTTGCCCAAAGCCATTTCAAGGTCCCTTCAATAAAAAAACAAAAAGAAGGTCTGTGTAGTCACTGGATGTATCAGTGAAACCACAAAGATCAACTAGGAATCAATCTCATTATCATCTTTTTACATACAATTGAATAGGAAACGTTCTCATTATCAAAACTTACCAACATGACGAAGCACCCTAAAAACCGCTTGTTCGCATTGTCTGCCGTTGCCTTCGCGGCGCACAGCTTTGTAGCAGTCCACGCTCAAGAGACTGTGATGAGCGAAACCACCGTCCGCTCCACTGCAGAAGAAGAACTCAAGCAGGCTTTGGGGGTGTCTGTCATCACACAGGAAGAGTTGACCGAGCGTCCCCCCGCCAACGACATTTCCGAATTGGTGCGCACCATGCCCGGCGTGAATCTGACCGGGAACTCTTCGTCTGGTCAGTACGGCAACAACCGTCAGATTGATCTGCGCGGTATGGGCCCTGAAAACACCTTGATCCTGATTGATGGCAAGCCTGTGCAATCTCGCAACGGAGCCAAGATGGGGCGCAGCGGTGAGCGCGACACACGTGGCGACTCCAACTGGGTCCCTGTTGAAGCCATTGAGCGCATTGAAGTCATCCGTGGCCCTGCTGCAGCACGTTACGGCTCGGGTGCTTCTGGCGGTGTGGTCAACATCATCACCAAAAAGCCTACTGACAAGCTCCAGGGCTCTGTCACCGTGTATGGCAAGTTCCAGGAAGACTCCAAAGAAGGTGACACCAAACGCGGCAGCTTCAACCTGTCCGGACCGCTTGCAGAAAACCTGTCATTCCGTGTGTACGGCAATGCCGCCAAGACTGACGCTGACAGCCCTGATCTGAACCGCACTTCCGCGACCACCACAGCCATCGCGCCCGCCGGGCGTGAAGGTGTGGAGAACAAAGACATCAATACCATGCTGCGTTGGGATCTGACACCCCAGCAAGTGCTGGAGCTGGAGCTGGGAGCCAGCCGCCAGACCAACCAATACGCTGGCGAAACGCCGGTCAGCATCGATGCCAACGCGCCTATCCGTGAGTCGCTGTTCGGCAAAGAAACCAACCGCACCAACCGCAACACCATTTCTCTGAATCACCGCGGCAAATGGGACTGGGGCACATCGCGCTTGCTGCTGCAGCATGAAAACACACGTCGCTGGCAAAATCCTGTCGGTCTGGCTGGCGGCCCGGAAGGTTCCATCAACAGCGCTACCGACAAAATCACCTCCAAACTAAGGAACACCTTCCTGTCGGGTGAAATCAATACGCCGCTGAACCTGGGCAACACCAGCCACATGCTTACCAGTGGCTTCGAATACCGCGATGAGCGTCTGGAAGACGCCGCAGCGAATGCGCAATCGACAACCGCCGGTGGCGGCAACGATATTTCTGGCGTCATTGGCGCCTCTGGCGAGCGCAGCGGCAAGGCCGATGCTCAAACTTTTGCGCTGTTTGTGGAAGACAACTTTGAGGTCGTCGAGAACCTGATCCTGACCCCAGGCCTGCGTTTTGACCACCACAGCCAATCCGGCAACAACTGGAGCCCCAGCCTGAATGCCACCTACCAGGCCAATGACAACTGGCAGGTCAAAGGTGGTATTGCCCGTGCATTCAAGTCGCCCAACCTGTACCAGACCAATAACAACTACCTGTACTTCACCATGGGTAACGGCTGCCCTGCCAACTCTCCGAATGCGGGAGGTGGCTGCTACATCATGGGCAACCCGGATCTGAAGGCAGAAACCAGCATCAACAAGGAAATTGGTGTGGCCTACACCAACCACAGTGGTCTGGATGCCAGCCTGAGCTATTTCCAGAACGACTACAAGAACAAGATCTACGCAGAGATGAACGACGGCAGCCCCATCTGGGTCGGCACCTCGCAGGTCTATGAGTGGATGAATGCCAGCAAGGCTGTCGTGAAGGGCTTTGAAGGTAATCTGACCGTTCCATTGGACGGCAAGGATGGCAGCACATTGAAGCTGGTGAACAACTTCACGTACATGCTCAAGAATCACAACAAGCAAAGTGATCAACCTCTGTCGCTGATTCCCAAGTACACCGTCAACTCCACATTGGATTGGCGCGTGAACGATGTGTTCTCCACACAACTTAACGCCACCTTCTATGGCCGCCAAAAGCCTCGCACTGTGCAAACCGGTGGTCAGGCATCCACTGCGGAACAATTGAAGGAAGTCGCGTCTTATGCACTATTTGGCATTGGTGCCCAATACAAGATCAACAAGGACTATTCGTTGAACTTCGGCGTTAGCAACCTGGCAGATAAACGCCTGTACCGTGAATCAAACAGCTCTGGAGCGGGCGCTGCAACCTACAACGAACTGGGCCGCGCATACTATGTCTCGCTGACTGGACGCTTCTAAGCTGCCAAGGTACGCCTGAAGTCCCCTGCAGCTCATGCTGTGGGACTCACCCTCTGCTGACCAAGCCTGTGGCATCGCTACAGGCTTGGTTCCATTTTTTCCAAGCTGATCGGTCATGCACACCTTCGCTGCCTCCCGTACCTCTGACGGCTATGTCACCGATGTGGCTTATCCTGACTATGTTCATCGCGAACTGATGCCTCAGTGGATGTGCAGCGCACTGCAGGCACTGGGCCGACGATCACCCGACATCCAGCAGCCGTTTACATGGCTGGAACTGGGCTGCGGCACAGGCATGAGTGCCGTCATCGCTGCTGCGACCTATCCCAGCGGACACTTCTTCGGCATTGATGTCAACCCGCAAGCCATTCATCAGGCGCAAGCGATGGCTGAGGCAGCAGGTCTGGGCAATGTGCAGTTCATCTGCACGGATTTCGAAACACTATTGCGTGAAAAACAGGTGCCATGGAAGGGATGTGATTTCATCGTCTCGCATGGCGTCTATTCCTGGGTCAGCCCCCACAACCGCCACATCATGCGGCAACTGCTAGAGCGCTGGCTCTTGCCGGGCGGTGTGTGCTATCTGGCCTACATGAGTCACCCCGGCTCCGCCACTGTGGCAGCAGCCCAAAAACTGGCGCAGTTGCATGCAAAGCGCAGCAACACGGTCAGCTCCACGAAGCAGGTGCAAGCCGCTCTGGCCTTGCTGCAACGCACTGCTGCAGCAGGCACTGGCTACTTTACCGAGCACCCACGCCTGACCAGCCAGATTGACACCCTGGCACGCATGGATCCCCGCTATGCAGCCCACGAATTCCTCAATGACCACTGGGACTGCCTGCACGTTGCCGACGTGATTTCCGATATGGCATCGGTGCAATGTGAATGGGCTGGCAGCGCCACATTGCTGGAGAACATCGATGCAGCATCCTTGCCGCAAGGCGTGCTGCCTTTGCTGATGGAGCTCAAACAGCAAGGCGCAGATGCACGCGAGCAAGAAACCCTGAAAGACATTGCGCGCAACCAGAATCAGCGACGCGATCTCTACCAACGCGCACATCCACAAGGCAACGTGCTGACAGCTGACGAGCACCGCCAGCAACTACTGCGCCAGCGCATCACGCTCACCCCAACAGCACCAGCGCCTGATGCACCTTCAGGCCACAGCCTTCGATTGGACACCCGTATTGGCCCCGTGGACATGCCAATGGCACATATTCAGCCCCTGCTGACACACTTGCAGCAAGGGCCTTGCTGCTATGCAGATTTGCTGCAGCACCCCTTGTATGCCAAACAGCCCGCACTGGTCAGCCAATTGCTGCAGACCCTGTGCTGGGCAGGATGGATTCAATTCGTACACAACACGGCCCCCGATGCACAAACACTCGCCCGGGTGCACCGCTTGAACCAGGTACTGGCCACTCGCCCGTGCGAGCAGCCTTCAACCAGCTTTCTGGCAGCTGCGGCAACAGGTAGTGCGACTCCGGTGCCAGGCCTAGCGCCATCTCTCTGGCTGCAGCAGCGCATGCATTGGCTGGGCATACCAAGCGATATCTAAAACCTGGCACGCAGTAGCTGGTACCTTGGACTTTGTCTGTCACAGGCAGCTCCAAACTGGCTCATCCCTTCGCTTGCGCAGCACGACAATAGAGGTGCGGCCTCGTATCACACGGCCCTCACGCTTCTGAGTTTTCGTGCAATCTGAAAAATGAGAAGCCCTCCGGAGGAGGGTCTGCCTGGGTAATGCTCACAGCAGGAAACCATTGCTGATAGGCCCGCAGGCCCATCAGCGTCAGAAGCCTGCAGTCACGCTCACCCAATAGCGGCGGCCATCGTATTGCGCCCCGTAAGTCGAATCATCAACCTGCTTGTCGAACAGGTTATAGATGCCTGCGCCCAGCTTTGTATTCTTTGCCACCTGATAGTTCAGGCCAACATCAACAAAAGTGAACGATGGCGTTCCCTTTGCCATCGATGTACGGCTGAGGTAGTCGGAAGTCTTGCTGCGGAAGTTCATCCGGCTCCACAGACCAAGGTCTGCCGTAGCCCTCCAGTCCAAGGTGGCATTCAGCATATGCCTTGGCATCTTGCTCAGAGGCTGACCTTTGAACTGACCACTTTTTTGCTCCGAGTGGGTATAGGTGTAATTGGTCGCCAGACGCACAGCATCGCTGACAGACCATGTTGCAGTTGCCTCAATGCCTCGCATATTGGCTTTATCCACATTCACACGGTCACTCAGGAATTTGTAATTCTTGCCGTTATAGACACAGTTGCCCGTCTGAATGGACTGTCCAGCACTTGCCGTGTCACTACAGGACCGAATTTCCGTGATCTTGTCCTTGAACTCGGTATTGAACAACATGAAGCTGGTGCTCAAATTGCTGCGGTTGTCCCACACCACGCCCAATTCTTGGCTCAAACTCTTTTCTGGCTTCAAGTCGGGGTTGCCGATAATCCAGGCAGGGTCTCCGCCACCACCCGTCACCTGTCCGGCTGCAGATCGCAGTCCAGGCGCCTTGAAACCACTGGAGATCCCGCCCTTCAGACTCAGTTGCTCGGTCGCCTTCCACACGCCATACACGCGTGGCGTCCAGTGCGTGCCATAGTTTTCATCTTCGTTCATGCGCAGACCTGTCGTCAGCGCAAAGGCATCAGAGATGCTCCACTCGTTCTCGGCAAACAATGCCCACTGATAGCGTTCAATCTGTCCCAGCTTGTTGCTGTTATCCACCAAGTCTTCGTTCTTGTAAGAAACACCCAACGTGGTCAGATGTTTGCCCAGAGGCATCGTGATCTGGCTATTGAACTCTGTGTTCTTCAGGTACATCTGACGGCCAGGATTGTCGATGCTTTCCTGCTGTACATACGTATTGGTAGTGCCCAAAGCAAAACGACCAGTGTGCGACAAGGCATACAAGGTTTTGTCGTAATTGTTCTCCGAGACTGAATTCGGGGTGCAGCGGCCTCTACGGCAACTTTCAAGCGCTGCAGACTTGCCCGGTGTAGAAATCCGGTCTTGCATCGTACGCCCAACTTCCAGCACGATATCGTGGTCCTTGTTGGGGGTCAGGCTCAGCTTCGCAGTACCACTCAAGGTGTCTTGCTCATTAAAGCCGCCCACAAACTTGTCTTCAATGCGGCGAGATTTGTTGCCATACAGCTGCAAGCCCATCACGTCATCCTTGATAGGGCCTGACAAGTAAAAGCCTGCTTGATACATGTCTCCTGCGGCAGCTTCTTCCTGCTGGGTTGTCTCGGCCCTCACCGAGCCAGACCACGTTTTGGCAACCTTGCGGGTAATGATGTTGATAACGCCGCCCATCGCATCAGAGCCATACAGTGATGACATGGGGCCACGCACAACTTCGATGCGCTCAATGGCGCTCACAGGCGGCAGCCATCCCTGTTCAATCCCAGAGCCATCGCTGTTCGGACGTGTTTCGCGCGAGTTTTGACGACGCCCATCCACCAGCAGCATGGTGTAGCCAGCTGCCATGCCACGAATACTGATATCGCTGGAACTGCCACCACCAGTCACAACAACACCAGGCACATCACGCAGCGCATCCGTGATGTCCTTGTAGGACTTCTTTTCCAATTCTTCGCGTGTCACCACAGTGATGGAAGCCGGCGCATCTTCTACCGCCTGCTCAAAACCTGAGGCGGTCACCACCACAGCGCCTAGTGACTGCTCCTGGGCTGCCATTGCAAAACCTGATGCGAACAGCGCTGCAGCTAGCGCAGGAAACTTCATTTGAAATCGAGTCATCACTCCCTCACAATTAAAACGAATAAGAATTATTATTATTCAATATGCAAGAGAGATTTACAAAACCACATCAGCATCCGGCGCATCACCTCTACTGCCGTTTTGCGATTTCCGTCACAGCAAACAGGAGCAATCCAATGCACCCTCCCACCAGCGTGCCATTGATGCGGATGAATTGCAGGTCCTTGCCGATGTGTTGTTCCACCAAGGCTGAAAGCTCCTGGGCATCCCAGCGCTGCACAGTATCTTGAATGTGTTTGGCGATGAAAGCAGAGACATCCGGCGCCAGCCCCTGGGTCCAGCGCTCCAGCCTTTCATTCATTGACGAACGCAGCGCTGCATCCTGGATCAGAGAATGCCCCAGCCACTGACCTACTGAGGCAAATTTGCGAGCAACCCAGGAATGCTCCTTGGTCAGATCTGCCTGCAGCTTGCCTCTCAGGCGTGACCACAAGCCACTCAGGTATTCGCCCAACTTCTCATCGTGCAGGATGTAATCGCGAATCTGCTGCGCCTTGTCCATGTAGACCGGATCTTTCTGCAACCTCTCTATCCACTGCTGCAACTGCACGTCAAAAGCCTGCCGCAGGCGGTGCTGCGGATTCTGAGCGACATCTGCCAGCACACTATCCAGCGCCTGGGCAATGACATCCGCGCCCTTTTCGCTCAGCCAATCTGTAGGGAGCACTTTTTCCTTGAGGGGATGCTCTCGCTTGAGCCACTGCACAATGGTTTCACCAATAAAAATCCGGGCGCGCTCTTCGCGCAACACTTGGGAAAGCTTGACCAGCACATCATCGAGCACCGCCTGATGCCGCCCTCCATGGGTCAATGCCGCCAACACTGCCGCCACGGACTGGCTGAGGTCGACATGCGACAGCGCGGTGCGCAGCGTTCGCTTCAGCCAGCGCTCCACTTGCTGGTCTTGCACCATCTCCAAAACTCCCCCAGCCAGGCGGGCCACCTGTTTGCCCAGCAGTTGGGAGTTGCGTGCATCCGAAAGCCATTCGGCCATCAGCTGAGCCGGGTCATGCTGGCGCATCAAGACCACCAGCGAGGGGGCATCCAGAAACTTGTCCCGAACAAAAGTGGCCAGATTCGCACCAATGCGGTCTTTGTTGCGCGGAATGATGGCAGTGTGGTGCCCAACCAAGGGCAAAGGTATACGGCGAAACAAGGCCGTCACCGCAAACCAGTCTGCCAGCGCCCCCACCATTGCCGCTTCCGCAACAGCTTTGATACAGCGCACCACCAATGTCGCAGGCAGAAAATGCGTACCTACAAATACGGCGCTCACCATCAGCAGCAAGCCCGTGGCCCAGCGCTTCGCACGTCGCAGGTCAGAACTGACTATGTGGCTTGGTAGCATGGGAAATCTCTCCTGGCCTCCAAGCCTAGCAATTTACAAGCAGCCCCATGCATATGCCCTGACGACGATTCAGGTAGGAATGGATGCCAGCTCCCAGCATTTCATAGAAAACACGCGTATCGCATAAGCGACAAAATGCACAAATATAGTTAGATACTGAGAATTGTTTCTATTTGCATAGCCATAATCAGCCACTTTCGTCCACATAACAAGCAATAACACGGACATGCTTGAGCAGCCTTTGGGTTGCAACTTCCCACTAACACCATTGCCTCAATGCCAGGAGAAGCTGGCTGAAATTGCTATGTCTATTGCAAACCGATTCCTCGCCAAACCCTCGCTTATCGCATTGGCTGCTGCAGCCTGTGTTTCCGCCATCGCGCAAGAGAGCACACAAACCATGTCTGAAGTGGTGGTCTCTGCATCTGGTTTTGAGCAAGAGCTCAAGCAAGCCCCCGCTTCCATTTCCGTCGTGACACGTGAAGAGCTGGAGAAGAAAAGCTTCCGCGATCTGGCCGAAGCACTGCAAAACGTCGAAGGCATTGACGTGCGCGGCAGCACGGGCAAGACCGGTGGTTTCAATATCAGCATGCGTGGCATGCCCAGCGAATACACGCTGGTGCTGATTGATGGCCGCCGCCCCAACCCAGCTGGTGAAACCACCCCCAACGGTTTTGGTGAGGCCCTGACCTCGCTGATCCCTCCGCTGTCCGCCATTGAGCGTATTGAAGTCATCCGTGGGCCCATGTCCACGCTGTACGGCTCTGATGCCATGGGTGGCGTTATCAACATCATCACCCGCAAAGTCGCCAAGAAATGGGGCGGCAGCGTACAGATCGAAGGCTCTGTGCCAGAAGTCGATGGTCAAGGTGCCGTGCAAAAGGGTAGCTTTTACCTGAATGGCCCTATCGCCCAAGATCGCCTGGGCCTGGCTGTGCGCGGCAGCATGATGAAGCGCCAGGGCTCACATCTGGAGCCATCCTCGGCGGGCGGCACCATCAGCACACGCGGCCCCAGCCCCACCCAGAGTGACCAGCACAACATTGGCGCACGCCTGACGTACACACCTTCTGCGGCACATGAGTTCTGGCTGGATGTAGAAAGTGCCCGCACCTCGTTCAGCAACGGCGATTGTGAACTGGGCACCAAAGACGGTTTTGACCGCAACTGCAACCCCCAGGCACCGAATCGTGGGAGCGCCTCTGGCTACACCGATGAGCTGGAATTCAATCGTGACCAATATGCCTTCGGCTACAAAGGCAATCTCGATATCGGGCGCCTGGAAGCCAGCATCAGCCACGTGGACAATGACACCCGCGGCCGCACCCTGCCTTCCGAAGCCTTCACTCCAGGCATGGACAGCAGCCGCGCTGGCCGCCACCGTGAACTCTCGACCGTCAGCACCATCGCAGATGCCAAGCTGATCACACCCATTGCCGAACAGCATTTGCTGACTATCGGCACCCAATACGCGCACAACACGGCCAAGGACGGTATTGTGAAGTTGTATGGGCAAAACAAGCTCACGCAGAAAACATGGGCCTTGTTTGCTGAAGATGAGTGGAGCATCACGGACAAGCTGACCGCTACCGGCGGCCTGCGCTATGACCACCATGACAAGTTTGGCGGCCACTGGAGCCCTCGCGCCTATCTGGTGTGGGCCACCAATGACTACATCACACTCAAGGGTGGTGTCAGCCGAGGTTTTGCCGCACCCAAAATCAACCGCATGGTGGACGGACTCTCCGGCATGAGCGGGCAAGGCACTTCCCAAAGCTTTGGCAACCCGAACCTCAAGCCAGAAACCAGCACCAGCACTGAAATCGGCATGCTGTTCGACAACCTCAACGGCTGGACGGGTAGTGCCACGCTGTTCCACAACAAGATCAAGAACAAAATGATCAGCAAGGACTGCGTGGAAAACAGCCCGAGCAACGTCGCAGGCTGCAACCAGCTGGACTACACAGACCCAGACGTCAGCGGCTCCTTCTACACCAACGGCGACGAAGGCAAAACATGGGGCCTGGAACTGAGCAACAAGATTGTCTTCAACCCTGCCTGGTCGCTGACCGCGAACTACACCTGGACAGACAGTGAATTGATCCAGTCTGGCCGCGTCACCGGCAAGTTGGGCGACACGCCCAAGCACAAGGCCAGCGCAACCCTGAACTGGGATATCAACAGCCAGTGGAGCTCCTGGCTGCAAGCCGAGTACCGTGGCAAAAGCCGTCGCGCAGACACCATTGACTACAACAGCGCCGAATACAAGGCCATGGGTGCTGATCTGAAGGCTTACAGCCTGCTTCATCTGGGCGCCAAGTACCAAGTCAACCAGAACGTGTCCCTCAGCGCCACCATCTACAACTTGCTGGACAAAGACTTCCGCAAGTTCACCCAGGTCAATGGCACCTGGTACAGCCCATATATTGCAGGCTCACGCAGCACCAAGGGCAGTCTGCCCGATGGCCGCACTCTGTGGCTGCGTGCCAATATCCAGTTCTAAGACTGCAGGCATCAAAAAAGGGAGGCACTGCCTCCCTTTTTTTATGCTCCATCACTGAAAAGCCTATGGTGCAAAAAAAGTTACGTGACTCCAACTGAAAGACTATCCGAATAAAAACGCCACGTCACATTGCTGCAGCGCTTAGTGCTATGAACGCCTTCCGTCTGTGATAACACGCAATTACTTGCCATTCACGCCCAGCAGCTCGACCTCAAAATTCAAGGTCGCATTGCCTGGAATTGGCCCCATGCCACGGCTGCCATAGGCAATGCTGGCAGGACAGGTCAGCTTGGCTTTGCCCCCTACTTTCATTTTTTGCACGCCCTCTGTCCAGCATGGGATCACCCGGTTGAGCGGAAAGTCGATCGGCTGACCACGGGCAATCGAGCTGTCGAACTCCTTGCCACTGTCTGGAAACCATCCGCGATAGTGCACGCGCACCGTATCCGATGCCTTGGGTTGAGCACCCGTACCTTCGGTGATCACTTCATAGACCAGGCCACTGGCCGTGGTTTCTGGCACTGCATGAGCAAAACCTGCAGCGAACAGGCAAGCGGCGGACAAGGCCCAAATATGTTTTTTCATGGCATTTGCTTTCTATCTTGGTGCTAATCCCGCATCATGCCCTGGCTGGTGGCACGCCCATCGCATCCAGCGCAGCACGCAAGTGGCCCACAGTGCGATCCACGTTGTGCCACTTCTCCAGACCAAACAAGCCAATGCGGAAAGTCTGGAAATCTGGCCCCTCATCACACTGCAATGGCACGCCAGAAGCAGTTTGCAAACCGACGTCCAGAAATTTCTTGCCACTTTGAATGCCGGGATCGGTGGTGTAGCTGACCACCACACCAGGGGCCTTGAATCCTTCTGCAGCCACACTGGGAAATCCACGTGCCTCCAGCAGGGCTCGCACTTTGGTACCCAGCTCAATCTGTTCCTCACGCACCTTGGCAAAACCATAGGCACGCGTCTCCAGCATCACATCACGCAGGCGCACCAGCGCGTCGGTCGGCATGGTGGTGTGATAGGCATGCTTGCCCTGCTCATAGCCTTCAGCGATTTGCATCCACTTCTTCAAGTCGCAGGAGAAACTTGAGCTTTGCGTCGCTTCAATGGCAGTGCGAGCGCGTTCGGACAACATCACCATGGCACAACAAGGCGAGCTGCTCCATCCCTTTTGCGGTGCAGAGATGAGCACGTCAACACCCGTCTGGCGCATGTCCACCCACATGGCACCTGAAGCCACGCAGTCCAGCACAAACAATGCGCCGACCTCGTGCGCAGCATCGGCAATCGTGCGCAGGTAGTCATCTGGCAAGAGAATGCCACTGGCCGTTTCCACATGCGGCGCGAACACAACTTTGGGCTTTTCCGCGCGAATCGTGGCTGCAACATCTTCAGCAGCACAAGGCGCCCACGGATCTTGGCTGCCTGCGCCTTGTTTGCGCGCTTTGCACACCACTGCGCCGCCACCCAGGCCAAAGTTGCCGGCTTCAAAAATCTGCGTCCAGCGATAGCTGAACCAGCCATTGCGCACAATCAACACCTTTTGCCCATTGGCGAACTGACGTGCCACCGCCTCCATGCCGAATGTGCCGCTGCCGGGGACCAAAACTGCAGTGTGCGCTCCGTACACCTCTTTGAGTGTCCCAAGAATGTCCTGCACCACACCCGTAAAGCGTTGAGACATGTGGTTGAGTGCGCGGTCGGTGTAGACCACCGAAAATTCCAGCAGGCCATCAGGATCGATATCGGGCAAAAGTCCGGGCATGGTTTCTCCAAATAATCAGGCCGCAATGCGGCCATGTTGCTATGGAAAACAGCTTAGCACGCCCCTTTTTCAAGGGCGAGTGAGCTTTCGTTTTTCATATGCACAGCATATGCCGTTGTGTATATATGGTTTGCGCCATCTCAAAATATTGCGCACCCTGATGTCCCTAGGTCCTGGCGCTGTAATCACGCGCACCAAAAATGCCGCTACCCACCCGTACCATGGTGCTGCCCGCAGCAATGGCAGACGACATGTCTGCAGTCATCCCAAGGCTGATTGTGTCCCACTGCTCCAGCCCTGAAATACCTGCTGCACGAATGTCTGCAAACACTTGCACCACACGGCGATGAACGTCCAGCATGGCTTGCTCTGTCGGCTGGGGATCAGGAATACTCATCACGCCACGCAGCTGTAGCCTGGGTAACGTAGCAATCAATTGGGCAAGTTGTAGCGCATCTTGCGGCGAGCAACCAGACTTGGTGGCTCCACCATCGACATTCACCTGAATACAAACCTGTAGTGGAGGCAAGCCATCTGGGCGCTGCGCATTCAAACGCTGCGCAATCTTGTCGCGATCCACGGTATGCACCCAGTCAAAGTGTTCGGCCACCAACTTGGTTTTATTGCTTTGAATCGGGCCGATGCAGTGCCACTCCAGCGCAGGCACATCCGGCATGGCCCGCAAGGCAAGGATCTTGTCGACACCTTCCTGAATATAGTTTTCCCCAAAAGCACGTTGTCCCGCCATGGCGGCTTCATGCACAGCCTCTGCCGGAAATGTTTTGGACACCGCCAACAACGCAACATCGGAGGTTTGCCTGCCGAACTTTTGACATGTGTCGTTAATCTGGGCGCGAACGCTTAAGAGCTTGCTGGCAATCATCGTCATAATCATCCAAAGCGTACCAAACCATAAAACCGCTCACAGCGAGTCGCGCCAAAGAAGTGCGCAAGCAGTGCGGTATTGAGAGGGAGAACTGTTGTGGACATCACCACGTTGCTGGCTTTCAGTGTCAAAAACAAGGCTTCAGACTTGCATCTGTCTGCAGGCCTTCCTCCAATGATCCGCGTGCATGGCGATGTCCGTCGCATCAATGTGGAGCCTTTGGACCACAAAACCGTGCATGCCATGGTCTACGACATCATGAACGACAGCCAGCGCAAGGCCTACGAAGAGAACCTGGAGGTGGACTTTTCGTTTGAGATAGCTGGCCTGGCACGCTTTCGCGTGAATGCCTTCAACCAGTACCGTGGCTCCGCAGCCGTGTTCCGCACGATTCCAAGCAAGATTTTGACACTGGACGACCTGAACGCTCCCAAAATCTTTGCAGACCTGGCACTCAAGCCTCGAGGTCTGGTCCTGGTAACGGGCCCGACGGGCTCCGGGAAATCCACCACCTTGGCTGCCATGGTGGACTATTTGAACCACAACCAGCACGGCCACATCCTCACGGTGGAAGACCCGATCGAATTTGTGCATGACTCCAAGAAATGTCTGGTCAACCAGCGTGAAGTGGGGCCCATGACGCATTCTTTTTCTGCTGCATTGCGTTCCGCATTGCGCGAAGACCCGGACTGCATCTTGGTCGGTGAGCTGCGTGACCTGGAAACGATTCGGCTGGCCATGACCGCAGCCGAAACCGGGCACTTGGTATTTGGCACACTGCACACGTCCAGTGCAGCCAAGACCATCGACCGTATCATCGACGTCTTCCCGGGTGAAGAAAAAGAGATGATCCGGGCCATGCTCTCGGAGTCTCTGCAAGCAGTGATTTCCCAGACGTTGTGCAAAACAAAAGATGGCAGTGGTCGTGTCGCAGCCCACGAAATCATGCTGGGAACCAGTGCCATTCGCAACCTGATTCGCGAATCCAAGGTGGCCCAGATGTACTCGGCCATACAGACTGGCAGCAATGTGGGCATGCAGACCCTGGACCAGAACCTGGCTGAGCTGGTACGACGCAACAGGATCAGTGCCGCCGAAGCGCGCAGCAAGGCCAAATCGCCCGAAAACTTCCCCGGCTAAGCCCCTGCATTTGGAGACAGCGATATGGAACGCGATCAGGCCAGCAAATTCATCAATGACTTGCTCAAATTGATGTTGGCACGCAAGGGCAGTGACCTGTTCATCACCGCCGATTTTCCTCCCGCCATCAAATCCGACGGCAAGGTCATTCGACTGACGGATCAACCCTTGGTGGCAGCACATACGCTGACACTGGCACGCTCCATCATGAGTGACAGACAAGTGGCGGAGTTTGAGCGCACCAAAGAGTGCAATTTCGCGATCTCCCCTGCAGGGATTGGCCGATTTCGGGTGAATGCTTTCCTACAGCAAGGGCGTGTGGGGATGGTGCTACGTACCATCCCCACCAATATTCCCACCATTGATCAGTTGGGGCTTCCCCAGGTGCTCAAAGAAGTGGCCATGACCAAACGTGGTTTGTGCATCGTGGTGGGCGCCACAGGTTCGGGAAAATCCACCTCGCTGGCTGCCATGGTGGATTGGCGCAACGAGCATTCGCAGGGGCACATCATCACGGTCGAGGACCCCATTGAATTTGTGCATCCTCACAAGAACTGCATCATCACCCAGCGAGAAGTAGGCCTGGATACCGACAGCTGGGAGATCGCTCTCAAGAACACGCTACGCCAAGCCCCTGATGTGATTCTGATGGGTGAAATCCGCGATCGGGAAACCATGGAGCACGCCATTGCGTTCTCGGAAACGGGGCACCTGTGCCTGGCCACTTTGCATGCCAACAACGCCAACCAGGCGCTGGACCGCATCGTGAACTTTTTCCCCGAAGATCGGCGCGAGCAATTGCTCATGGACTTGTCGCTGAACCTGCGCGGCATGATCTCTCAGCGCCTGCTGCCTAAGGAAGAAGGCAAAGGCCGTATTGCTGCGCTGGAAGTACTGCTCAACACCCCGCTGATTTCCGACCTGATCACCAAGGGCGATGTGGTGGAAATCAAGGAGATCATGAAGAAGAGCCGTGAACTGGGCATGCAGACCTTTGACCAGTCACTGTTTGACCTGTATGAAAGTGGCGCAGTATCTTATGAAGATGTGCTGCGCAATGCGGACTCCGTGAACGACTTGCGCCTGCAAATCAAGCTACACAGCCAACGCGCCAAAAATACCGACTTGGCGGCTGGCACCGAACACTTCCGCATTATCTGAAGGCATTTTTCGTGCCACAAAAAAGCCCGGAGGATCCGGGCTTTTTTTAAGTGGTCAATGGTCTCAGTTCTGCGCTGCAGGATCTTGCTCAACCGGCGCTTCATCGCTGCGCGTGCGGTAGGTGGCCAGCTCTTCCTCAGAGATAGTTTCAAACACACGCACCACTTTGCGGACATCATTCACGCCACGCGCAATTTCTGCAGCACGCTTGGATTCACGCGGCGTCACAAGCCCCATGAGATAAACCACATTCATCTCGGTCACCACCTTGATGGTGTTGGCTTGCAAGTCCTTGGCGTCCAGAATGCTGGCCTTGACCTTGCTTGTGATGAAAGTGTCTTTGCTACGCTGGGTAATGGAGGAGATAAACGGTACAACTTCCAGCTCGTTGATCACGGTGCGTACATTGTCCACGCCCTTCACCACGTTCTCAAAAGCTGCTTTTTCTTCTTCAGTGCGCACTTCCCCCGTGATCAATACCAAGCGATTAAAACTGGTAACACTGACTCGGGCACCGTTCTTTGGGATATCACGCAATAGCGCTGCAGCTTTTTGCTCAATGCGTTCGTCTTCCAGATACATGCCCGAAGTTCGACGATCCGAAGCCACCAGCACGCCAGTGACAGCGCCGCCTCCCACCAGCAGGGGCACACAAGCACTCAAGCTTCCCGCCAGCGTCCCAGCTACCACGATGGCCAAACCTGCTCGCCGCCATTGCTCTTTCATTACATCTCCTGTTCGCCAAGTAATTGAGTGTCTACGCCATCACATAGGCAGTTGAGCACCAGATCGTGCACTTCGCGCACACGCGCTGGCCGCTCATGCGGCACGCAGATCAAAACATCCGTCTCTCTGACCCGGCCTGCCAAAGCTCCTCCGGTATGGCCAGTCAGCACCACCACCATCATGTCACGCTCGTGTGCGGCATCCACAGCCTCCAGCATGCTCGTTTCTTGACCCGTGATAGAGATCAACAGCAACACATCACTGGCTTGCCCCAATGCCCGTACTTGCCGCGCCACATAGTGGTTGGACAAGCTTGCGGCCCCAGACAACGAGCCGAGGAAACCGCTGTCAGACGTCAGCGCCACAGCTGCCAATTCAGGGCGATCACGCTCAAAACCGCTCACGCAAAGACTTGCAAACATTTGCGCCTGACTGGCCGAAGCGCCAGAACCACAAGCCAGAATTTTTCCGCCGCCAGTGATACAAGCCAGCAAAGCCTGTACCGCCGAAGAGATAGGCAGGCTCAATGCTTGCGCGGACTGGTATTTCAAGTCCGCACTGTCAATGAAATGTTGTTGAATTTGTTGCTCAAGCATGGGATGGTGATGATAACTGTGCGCCTTATCTAATTTTGTAGCGTTCGGTTAACACCGTGTGCGACTGCGTCAACTTTAAGAAGTTCCAGGCAGCGCCTTAAACGGCATCAAAGGCAGCACGGAGCCACTGTAGATGCGGGCCATCAAGCAGCACCACATCGAAACGGCATGCCGCACTATAACCAGTGCAATGCAGCCAATGTTCTGCGGCGAACACAATACGCTGGCGCTTGGCGGACCCGATGCTGGCCCCAGCACCGCCAAAACTGTCATGGCTGCGACTGCGCACTTCAACAAACACCACAGTGCCGTCCCTTTCTTGCAGGATTAAATCAATTTCCCCACCCCCTCGACCAGGCGTCCGATAATTGCGGGCAATCAGTTGCAGGCCCTGCGCTTGCAAATAGCCCAAGGCCTTGTCTTCAGCCACCTGCCCACGGGCTTTGCTTGTAGATGCCCCATCGGGCCTGGACTTTTTCCCAAGGAAGAACATTGAGTGCCTCTTTCGCTTCGGCATTGACAGCAGCGCGTGATGCAGCTGCTTCGCAAAATTATCCTCAGGGTGTCCTGTATGTCATAGCTACGCCCATCGGGAATCTGGCTGATATCTCGCTACGTGCCCTGCATGTGCTGCAAATCGTGGATGCGATTGCCTGCGAGGACACCCGCCACACCCAAGGTATGTTGCGCAGCTACGGCCTGGAGCGTCCGGGAAATCAGCTCCTGGCAGTGCATCAGCACAATGAAGCCGAAGCCGCTGCAGGCATCATCGCTCGCCTGCAGCAGGGGCAGCGCATTGCCTATGTCAGCGATGCCGGCACACCTGGAGTGAGTGACCCTGGTGCCCGCCTGTGCGCTGCCTTGTGTGCGCACGGTCTGCGCAGCATGCCATTACCTGGTGCCAGCAGCATCACCAGCGCCATCAGCGTGGCCGGTTGCGTGCCACCGGGTCAAGGCGATGGCGGCTTTGTATTTGCCGGCTTTTTGCCTACAAAAAATGCCGAGCGCCAGACTGCCGTGCAAAAGCTGGCTGGCGAAGCCCGCTGCGTGGTCCTGCTGGAAGCGCCCCACCGCATTCAGGAAATGGCCAAAGCCCTGGCTGTCCTGGGCGAACGCAAAGTGACGCTGGCACGCGAGATCACCAAGCAGTTTGAACAAGTCACCACCCATGCCGCGCAAGATGTGACCACCTGGCTGGATGCCGAAGCCAACCGCAGCAAGGGCGAGTTTGTGATCGTGCTGCACCCCGTCGAAGTGCAGCAAGAAAGCGGCGAGGCCGAGCGCGTGTTGCGTTTGCTTCTGTCGGAACTGCCAACCAAGACAGCGGTGAAGTTGACCGCTGAAATCACAGGTGGCAATCGCAATACGCTCTATGAACGCGCTTTAGAGATAAAGCGCGAAAGTGAAACCACGTAATTCTTGCTTTTTTTACTTAGCATCTGCTTTGTCTAGGATGGCCGGAGCCTGCGCGAACAGACATCACCGGCCACCATCCCAAACACTGCTGCCCAAACAAAAGCGCGCATCGTTCAGGGCTTACGCATAAGCCAGTCCCGATGCCACGCCTCCGAACAGATCGCCCACTACTTGTGGCGTATCTGGAAACGCCACCTGCAACGCATCGCGCAACGTCTGCAAGGCGGAGGAACCACCCGTCAGATACACCGCCGTAATCTGCTCCTTGCGCAAGCCTGCTTTGCTCACACAGTCCTGCGCACACTTCACCACATCAGCCAGCAACAGATGCAAATGTTGCGCCAGGCCCTGCACGGTGATCTGCGCGTTCAAGCCCTGCTCAATCCAGCCCAAATCCATCAGCGCATCGGCCGCCATTCTGGACGCACTGATCTTGCCCTGCTCCACCGCATCAGCCAGACGATGACCTGCCTGTTCGTTCAATACGCGCATAAGACGATCATGCAGTTTGCGATCGGTGTAATCAGTGCGCAGCGCCTCTGCTTCGCGCATGGACTTTGCGGTATAGAGCCACTGGATAAGATGCCAGGTCGACAGGTCATAGAACACCCGGCTGGGCACTTCACGACCGCTAGGCCCCACGTGCCCAAGCCCCAGCAAGGGCTGCACTTGCGCCACATTGAGCTTGTAGTCAAAGTCTGTACCACCGATGTGCACGCCGGTGGTAGCCAGGATATCTTGTGCACGGTCATGCTTGCCTGCAAATTGAGGCCCCAGCCGCACCACGGTGAAGTCTGAAGTACCGCCGCCAATGTCCACCACCAAAATGCAAGCCTCTTCGCTCAAACGTTGCTCATAGTCCAGCGCTGCAGCAATCGGCTCCAGCTGAAATGCCACCTCCTGAAAACCCGCAGCATGCGCAGCCGCTTCCAGCGAAGATTGCGCCAACGCATCGCGCTCGGGGTTGCCATCAACAAAGTGAACGGGGCGGCCCAGCACCACGCGCTCAGGCAAACCACCCATGTGCTGCTGCGCCTGTTCCGCCAGGTGTTTGAGAAACATGGCAATGATGTCCTGGTAGCTCACCAGCTTGCCGTGCACCGCCGTCTTGTCTTGCAGCAAACTGCTGCCCAACAGGCTTTTGAGGGAACGCATCAAGCGCCCTTCTTCTCCCTGAAGGTACTGCTGCATGGCATCACGCCCGTAATGCGTGCTGCGGTCTTCGTAATTGAAGAACAAGGCTGTGGGCATCGCAGTCGCCTTCCCCTCCAACTGCACCAACTGCGCTCTCTGCCTAGCCAGGCGCCAAGACATGGCGGAGTTGGACGTACCAAAATCAATGCCCAGCGTGGTGTGGGGAAGTATCTGCATCTCGTAAATCTCTCACTCAGGCACTGCCGGAACATGAGCTGCAGGCGCTGGAAAAATAAGGTTTTCAGATTAAGCAGATCTGAAAACCTTATTTCACAAGCACGGGAAACCATGAAGGGCAGGCGCGCCAATCAAACAAAGGGGCGCCATTGTGGCAGCTTGGGGAAACCCTTGCAGGGATGAAAAAGTGCCTGAGCTTGTAAAGCCGCTTCATGACCTCCAAGGTCAAATATCGGAAACGGGCAGAAGCGAAATTCTGGCAAACCTATTTCAGTTTCGACTTCAGGCTGTCCGTCATTGCTCACCACGGAAATACCAATGGATCCCCATGCCCACTTGCAGCAGATTGGCACGTTTGCTTAGTTAGGACACTTTGAACTGACATAGCCTCCCAATCCGCCGGAATGCGCAACAAGTGGCAGCGTCTGCGACGCCCGGGCCAACCACATGACCTTTGGTAGAGCGTATTTCCAGGCAAGTAGCGCATACGCAGCAAGTTCTGGCGGATATTGCCAGCCAATGCTCCACCCATTGCGCTAACTCACAAGCGAATTGGTAGCGGCTGCTACAAAAGGCAATTACTGCATGGTTGCAGACGTGGCAGCGTGAAATTGAGCCACCACAGCGAACCCAGTCCCGCCATCCATCCAATTTTACGGCTTAGTCCCTGGCAAGCAATGATCATCAGCCCACGCGTATGGCGTATGGTCTTCTCGGCAATCTCAACCAAGGGCTTCGGGAAGCATTGAGCGCTGCAGAAAAAGACTGGTTGTCCAGTTTGATGTGGCTCGAATGCAATTACCGAAGAACACAGTATCGAACACGTAAAGGAATAAACCTTTCACGTTTCAACTATGCACTCGACGCACGAGGATCTACCGTTTTGGCGTGTGCGCTGGACACGGTCAACAACATCATCCAGATTCTGTTGCTACGTCGTCTGAAGAGTGACCGCTTTGGGTGATTTGCGACAGTCGCAGAACGGCCAGCAACTGTCATTTTCAGTATTCACCAAAGGCTTAGATCGAAATTTTTAGGTTTGTCTAAACATGGCAACAACTAATTTGTCTTTCGAGCTGCGCACTCATACAGTGTTAAGCGAACTAAACATGTACACCACATGTCTTCTTAATCTAGTTAGCCAATATTCTTTCGGTGTATTTCTTGTACCGGCTGGAAATATGCTTTTTCAATCACCCAGCAAGGAGTTTGTATATGAGCAAAGGTGGAAGTACAGGCGGTGGTCATAGTGGTGGTGGACGCTCGGGCGGAAGTGGTGGCGGCGGTAGCAGTGGGGGGCGTGCTCAAGGCAACGGTGGTGGTTGGCCAAGCGGTACGGGCAATCCGTCTGGTGGTGGTCGCAGTAACGCGCCAGCGGGTGGTGGTGGTAAAAAATAGTAGCTAACCCTGCGCTCAAGCCGGCCCGCATTCTCCTGGCGGCTTACCTAGTCCATTAGTTTGCTCATCCAGGCTTCACAAGAGAACAGTTGTCTGCTCTGGGTCGATAGCGCCATTTCCTATCCCGTAATAGCGGACATTCGGCGCCTTCTCGACTAGCCTGCGCATACTGTCCACTGCTTAACAGAAGATAGCATTCGAGGATCAGCAGATGTAGGTGCCTGGGGTGACTACTTTGTGCCTGGAACTGCTACTTTGACTTGCATGTAAGAACTGCCGAAATTTCTGCGCAGCAGACATACACGCCGAAACACGAGCGGCAGCAAGGAATCGATCGCCCTCACCTGCACACACAAGCGTCGCGTCTCCTTGCTGGATATCTGTCCTATTTCCGGCAACTGTTAAGTAAAAAGATGCTAAAGAACACAGCGAGCTTCACCGAGCAGTGCTGCAAACTCACCTCACTTTTGCTTCCTTTTCTTTGGCGCACTGAAAACAAAAAAGGTCACTCCAGCAAGACCAGAGTGACTTTCGTTATAAAGCCTGAAAAAGAACTTTGCAGAAAAAACCGCTCAACGCATCATTTGTCGGGCTCTGCCTCCAGCATCCCGCCCCCAAGTGCCTTGAACAAATTCACTTCGCTCAACGCTTGCTGCAAAGCCGTTTGCACCGTACCCAGCTCCGCACTCAGCAAATTGCGCTGGGCATCAATCACGGTCAGGTAGCCCTCCACACCGGCGTCATAGCGCAACTGCGCCAAATCGAGGTACTTGCCCGAGGTTTGCACCAGATTCTGATTCGCCTGCAACTGCTTGCCATAGGTGCTGCGGGCCGACAAACCGTCGGCTACTTCACGGAAGGCAGTTTGAATGGCTTTTTCATACTGCGCCACGCGCACGTCTTTTTGCAGCGTTGCGTAATCGAGATTGGCCGCCAGACGGCCTGCACTGAACAGTGGAATATGAATCTGCGGCGCAAAGCTCCAGGTACCGGAGCCGCCTTTGAACAGCCCCGACAAGTCGCTACTCACCGTACCCGCGCTCGCAGTCAACGAGATACTGGGATAGAACGCCGCACGGGCCGCACCAATGTTGGCGTTTGCAGCTTTCAGTTGCTGCTCGGCGGCCAAAATGTCTGGTCGTTGGGCCAAGACACGTGAAGGCAGGTCGACGGGCAATGCTGCCAGTTGCCAGTCTTGAGCATCCACCCTGGCATTGCGTATTGATTCTGGTAGCTCCGTGCCCACCAACAACTGCAGCGCGTTCAGGTCTTGCTCCACCGCACGTGTGTACTGGGCATGTTGAGCCTGTGCGCTGTCTACAGCACTTTGCGCCTGGTGACGCTGCAAATCGGTGGCAATGCCGTTGTCCACCTGCGCCACGATCAACTCCAGCGCTTTCTCATTGGCCGCCAATGTGCTCGTGACCACATTGAGCATTTGCTGATCTGCCTGCCAGCTCAACCAGGCACTGGCCACTGCTGCCACCAGACTCAGCTCGGTCGCCTTGCGCGTGCTGTCCATCGACAGATATTGTTGCAAGGCCTGCTCGTTGAGCGACTTCACACGCCCGAACAGGTCCAGCTCATACGAGGTCACGCCCAGGCCCACGGTATAGGTGCTGGAGATGACCGCATCGGGTGCGTTAGCCACATCGGCAGGCAAACGCTGCCTGCTGCCTGTCCCCTGTACTCCTATCGCTGGCCAGCTATCAGCCTTCTGAATACGGTACAGCGCCTGGAAAGCGTCGACATTCAATGCGGCGACACGCAAGTCGCGGTTATGTGCCAGTGTCAGACCAATCACTTCTCGCAGTTGCGCGTTGCCAAAGAATTGTTCCCAATGCACCGGTGCGACGGCTTCAGCCGTGGTTGCAGCGGTCGATGACCATTGCGCAGGCACAGGTGCTGCGGGTGTTTCATATTTCGGGGCCATGGAGCATGCGCTCAACAGCCCCGCCAGCGCCAAAGCGCCGGTCAGGGTGTGAAATTTCATACGTTGTTGCCCTCGCTAGAGGTCACGTTCTGCGCAGGCTTTACCTTGCGAAAACGCTGCGTGATGCTACCGATCACAAAGAAGAACAGCGGCACAAAGAAGATGGCCAGGAAGGTGCCCGCCAAGGTACCGCCCACCACACTGGTGCCGATGGAATGCTGGCTGCCACTGGATGCGCCAGTGGCGATAGCCAGCGGCAGCACACCCAGCACAAAGGCCATGGAGGTCATGATGATGGGGCGCAAGCGCAGGCGGGCAGCTTCAACAGCGGCCTGGAACAACGGCTTACCCTCTTCTTCATGCAGCTCGCGCGCAAATTCCACAATCAAAATTGCGTTCTTGGCGGCCAGCCCCATGGTGGTAATCATGCCGATCTGGAAGAACACATCATTGGTGAGCCCGCGACTGAGTGTGGCCAGCACCGCACCCAGGATACCCAGAGGTACAACCAGCATCACAGAGAATGGAATCGACCAGCTCTCGTAGAGGGCTGCCAGACACAGAAAGACCATCAGCATGGACAAAGCCAAGACCCAGGCGCTCTGATTACCCGCCTTGATTTCCTCATACGACAAACCTGTCCACACGAGGTCAACGCCAGGAGGAAGCTGCTGGGCCAAGCCTTCCACAATCGCCATGGCTTCACCCGTGCTCACGCCTGGAGCTGTGCTGCCCACGATTTGCACTGCCGGAACGCCGTTGAAGCGCTCCAGCTTGGCGGGTCCATAAACCCATTGGCCTGTGGCGAAGGCACTGAAAGGCACCATCTTGCCCATGCTGTTGCGCACATACCATTTGTCGAAGTCCTCAGGCCCCACGCGCGCATCGGCCTTGCCCTGCAAGAACACCTTTTTGACACGCCCCCGGTCAATAAAGTCATTGATGTAGGCAGACCCCCAGGCAATCGACATGGTGGAATTGATGTCCGCCAGACTCAGCTGCAGCGCCCGGGCCTTTTCTTCATCGATCTCGACTTGATACTGTGGCTCATCAGACAAGCCGTTCGGACGCACCATCGCCAGCTTTGGAGATTGCGCCGCCATTCCCAGCATCTGGTTGCGTGCTTGCATAAGCACTTCATGCCCCACACCGCCGTTGTCTTGCAGGTAGAAGTCGTAGCCTGTGGCATTGCCCAGTTCCACAATCGCAGGTGGCATGATCGGAATGATCATGGCGTCGTTGATCTGGTTCACGAACTGCCAAGTACGCTCGTAGAGGGTCTTGAGGTGCTGTTGCGGAGCCTTGCGCTCTTCGAACGATTTCAGCCCTACAAAAAGCAGACCGTTGTTCTGACCACGACCGGCAAAGTTGAAGCCATTGACCGCCATCACGCTCGAAACGGTGTCTTTTTCATTCTCCAGCAAATGCTGGCTCACTGCCTGCAACACCTGGTCGGTCCGCGCTGCCGTTGCATTCGGAGGCAATGACACCTGAACCATCATCGTGCCCTGGTCTTCCTCGGGCAAGAAGGCTGTGGGAATGCGGGCAAACAGTGCCACCAAGGCTGCCAGCAGCAGCACATAGACCAGCAAAAAGCCTTTGTTACGCTTCAAGATTCCTTCTACACCAACTGCATAGCCAGTGGCTCCGCGGTTAAAAACACGGTTAAACCATGCAAAAAAGCGCGCTGGCTTCTTACCGTGCTCTGGTGCCTTCAAGATCGTGACGCACAGTGCAGGCGTGAAGATCAATGCCACCAGCACCGAAAGCCCCATGGCCGCCGAAATGGTGATGGCAAACTGGCGATAGATCACGCCGGTGGAACCATCCATGAACGCCATGGGCACAAAAACCGCAGAAATCACCAGACCGATACCCACCAGGGCACCCGAGATCTGCCCCATGGATTTGATGGTGGCCTCCTTCGGCGACAGATGCTCGTCATGCATCAGGCGCTCCACGTTCTCCACCACCACAATCGCATCGTCCACCAGCAAACCAATGGCCAGTACCATGGCAAACATGGTGAGCAAATTGATGGTGAAGCCCGCAACCAGCAAGATTCCGAAGGTGCCCAGCAACACCACGGGCACCGCCAGCGTGGGAATGATGGTGGCACGCACGCTTTGCAGGAACAGCAGCATCACCAGGAACACCAGGCCAATGGCTTCCAGAAGGGTGTGGATGACCGAGTCGATCGACACCTGCACCACAGGCGAGGTGTCGTAGGGGTAGACCACTTCTACACCGGGCGGGAAGTTGGGCTCCAACTTGGCAATGGTCTCGCGCACAGCCTGGACTGACTCCAGCACGTTGCCACCCGTGGCCAAACGCAATGCCAAGCCTGCCGCCGGCTTGCCATTGAACTTGCCGGAGATTGCCGAGAACTGGCCTCCCAGAGCTATATCAGCCACATCCTTGAGCCGGACCTGTGCACCATTGGGTTTGACCTTCAGCATGATTTCGCGGAACTCCTCCGCCGTTTTCATGCGTGTCTTGCCCAGCACAGTGGCTTGCAACTGCACCTTGTCATTCATGGTGGGCAAGCCCCCCAACTGGCCGGCAGAAACCTGCACGTTCTGGCTCTGTACAGCAAGAATCACATCCGAAGGCGTGAGCTGGTGTGCATTGAGTTTGGCAGGGTCCAGCCAGATGCGCATGGCATACGGTGCGCCAAATAACTGAAAGTCGCCCACTCCCTTGGTGCGCGAAATCGGGTCTTGCATATTGGAGGCAATATAGTCTGCCAAGTCCTCCGAATTCATGCTCCCGTCTTCGGATACCAGGCCTACCACCAGCATGAAGTTCATCTGGTATTTGGCCACGCGAATACCTTGTTGCTGCACTTCTTGCGGCAGCATGGGCGTTGCCAGATTGAGCTTGTTTTGCACCTGCACCTGCGCAATGTCCGGGTCGGTGCCCTGCTCAAACGTCACCACAATCTGCATGGAGCCATCGGACTCGGACGCCGAAGTGATGTAGCGCAGCCCATCAAGACCGTTGAGCTGCTGCTCAATCACCTGAACCACCGTGTCCTGCACAGTTTGTGCTGAGGCCCCCGGGTAAGTCACAGAAATGGAAATTGCAGGCGGTGCCACATTCGGATACTGGTTGATGGGCAGGCTCTTGATCGCCAGCACACCTGCAAGCATGACCACAATGGCCAGCACCCACGCAAAAATGGGGCGGTGGATAAAAAATTTAGACATACCGTTCCCTTCAAGCGCCCTGGGCCACTGCGTAAAGGTCGGTCACGATATCCACATTGGTCGCAGGCACAGCTTGCACAGGCATCTCTCCGCGCAGCTTCTGCAAGCCTTCGGTAATCACCTTTTCACCAGCTTGCAGCCCGCCTTCAACCAGCCATGTATTGCCCACAGTGCGCACTGCGTTCACAGGCCGAGGCTTGGCTATACTGTCCTCTCCCACCACCCAGACCATCGACTTGCCCTGCGAGTTGCGCCACACCGCCTGCTGCGGCACCAGCAATGCGTCCTCTTTGGTTGCTGTCTGAATCTGCGCACGTACAAACATGCCTGGACGCAGCACTCCATCCGGGTTCGCAAATGTGGCCCGCAAGGTCACAGAGCCGGTGGTCTCATCCACATTCATTTCACTGAACTTGAGCGTACCCACCTGGGGATAAACGCTGCCATCCTCCAGCAATAGCTGCACCTGAGCATTGCCCTTGCCGTTCGAGTTTTGCGCTTGCAAACGCAAAATCTCCACCATGGACTGCTGCATGTCCACGTGAATCGGATCCAGTTGCTGCACGGTCGCCATCGCCTCGGCCTGTCCCACACCAACCAGCGCACCCTCTGTCACGCTAGAGCGGCCAATACGCCCTGTAATCGGTGAAAGAACCTTGGCATACACGGTGTCAATGCGAGCCAGTTCCACATCGGCCTGGGCATTGCGCCAGGCACTTTGCGCATCGTCATATTGCTGCTGGCTGATGGCATTTTTCTCGCGCAGCACAGCGTAACGTTTTGCCAGATTTTCTGTACTTTGCAACTGCGCTTGTGCCTTGGTCAGACGTGCATTCATCGTGGCTGGGTCAATCTGATAGAGCGCTTGCCCTTTTTTGACCACCGTGCCTTCTTCAAACAAGCGCTTTTGAACGATTCCGCTGGTCTGAGGGCGCACTTCTGCCACGCGCGAGGCAACGGTGCGGCCTGGTAACTCTGCCCCCAAAGACACCGCCTGTGTCTGCACTTCATAAACCCCCACCGCTGCAGGCCCCTGCGGGTTAGCCTGATCGCCAGCTTTATCGCCACATGCAATCAACATCGCTGTTGCGGCCACGGCCAAAGCCGTACGCGCCGCCCTCGGAAGCTTCACGCTCATGAATTCACTCTCTTTGAAAGACCAGCGGTGCGCTGGCAGAAGTTAGACGACAAAAGGACGGCATTCTTGAAGAGAATTGCCGCCCATCTGTACCGCAATGCGATGCAGTGTATCACTTTGTGATGAAATCAGCTTTGCAATGCTTCGTAACAACCTTGTTCGCCCGGAAGGCGATAAGCTTTCAAACTTGGGATTTGCAAAAAACTTTGAACAACTTTCTTTCCACGACTTGTAATGATCGATTCACCTGCTTGCGACAACGATGACCGCCAACAAGGAGGGATTCAGGTCATTGCCCGAACCAGCAAAATCATGCGCACGCTGAGCGCTCAAGCCCAGCCCCACGGTATGAGCTTGGCAGCTATTGCGAGCGCTGTAGATTTGCCGCGCTCGACAGTGCAGCGCATCATCAATGCCTTGGTGGCAGAACACTTGGTCGAGCCTGCAGGCCCCTCCGGTTTCCGCATTGGCCCGGCTTTGGGACAAATGCTGTACCAGACCAATTCTGATGTGCTGCCATTGCTCAAGCCCTATGTGGAACAACTCTCCATCAAGCTTCAAGAAACCGTCTGCCTGGCAAGACTGCAGATGCAAAAGCTGCATGTGGTGGATTCCGTAGTGGGCGAGCAAGTCCTGCGCGTTGTGCCCCAGATTGGGATTGCTCCGCCGTTGCATGTCATCGCACCAGGTCAGGTGCTTCTTGCACGTATGGATGAAGCATCAATCCTGCAGTGGCGGCTGGACGCGGGACAAGAGTCTGAAATCAGCAGTGAAGCGCTGCTGGAGCGCATTGCTCAAGTTCGTGCACAAGGCTACGCTGTGGATATGGATCAGGTCATCAACGGCGCCAGTGGCATCTCCGTCGCAATCAGCACCTATCGCGGCGTTTATGCCCTGATGATTCTGGCGCCCACCGTACGCTTGGTAGCGCAGCTGGAGACTTTCAAGCAAGAGCTTTTCACGGTACGTGACACCATCGAAAAGCTCCTCGACAGCCCACACCTCAACAATGCACGCTAAGGCTTGTCATGTGAGTTCATGAGCTGAAGTGACGGATTTCACGCTAAACCTGAGCGCACTCAAGCAAGGTGACTTGCTTTCAGGGGCCGCTGTTCGCAGCATTACCCTACCCAAAATGGGCTATGCAAAATGGGGGCCTGCAATCACCACAACACAAACACTGGAAGACTCGACAGGCTTAACCACACCCCAGACCTGCACCGTGATGGCAAAAGCCGATGCATCACGGCATGTGGGCAAAATTAGAATGCCCAACAAAAAACCCTGTTGAACTGCTTCAACAGGGTTTTTGATTTGGTTGCGAGGGCCGGATTTGAACCAACGACCTTTGGGTTATGAGCCCAACGAGCTACCAGACTGCTCCACCTCGCGATATGTCCAAATTATAGCACAGAATTATTCTGCTGCTTGAGTTTCTTCAGCTTGTTCAACCAATTGAACGAAAGCCATAGGAGCATTGTCACCCACGCGGAAGCCCATCTTCAGGATGCGTGTGTAGCCACCAGGACGCTTTGCGTTGCGAGGGCCCAGCACGTTGAACAGCTTGGTCACGCTGTCGCGATCACGCAGGCGGTCAAATGCCAGACGGCGGTTAGCCACGGTGTCCACCTTGGCCAGAGTGATCATGGGCTCGATCACGCGGCGCAGTTCCTTGGCCTTGGGTACGGTGGTCTTGATCGCTTCGTGTTCGATCAAAGAATTCATCATGTTCTGCAGCATCGCCTTGCGGTGAGCAGAAGTACGGTTCAGTTTACGCAGGCCATTTCCGTGACGCATGGTGCTTTCCTTTTAAATAGTTTGGTCGGGTGGCCGTATCAGGTACCACTCGGTGCACTTGGGTAAAAATTCTGGCTCTTCACCCTTACAGGCAAAGAGCCAGCGATTATAGCTTGATCAGCGAATTAACGCTTTTCCAAGCCTGCTGGTGGCCAGTTCTCGAGCTTCATGCCCAGAGTCAGACCACGGGAAGCCAGAACTTCCTTGATTTCATTGAGCGACTTGCGACCCAGATTAGGTGTCTTGAGCAACTCGTTCTCGGTGCGCTGAATCAGATCACCGATGTAGTAAATGTTTTCTGCCTTCAGGCAGTTTGCAGAACGAACGGTCAGTTCCAGCTCGTCGACAGGACGCAGCAGGATCGGGTCGAACGTTTGTGCGTTCGAGCGGTTGCCGCCAGACTGCAGAATGCCGCCTTCGCCAAACTCGCCGTCCAGCTGAGCGAACACTGCCAGTTGCTCCACCAAAATCTTGGCAGATGCACGCACTGCGTCTTCAGCATTGATAGCGCCGTTGGTTTCGATTTCGACAACCAGCTTGTCCAGATCGGTACGCTGTTCCACACGTGCAGATTCCACGGTGTAGCTCACACGACGAACGGGAGAGAACGATGCATCTAGCACGATACGACCGATCGACTTGGTCGACTCGTCACCGTAGCGACGCACGTTACCGGGCACATAGCCACGGCCTTGTTCCACCTTGATCTGCATATCCAGCTTGCCGCCTTGCGACAGGTTGGCGATCACATGGTCAGGATTGATGATCTCGACGTCGTGGGGAGTCTGGATGTCACGCGCAGTCACTACGCCTTCGCCATCCTTACGCAGACTCAGAGTCACTTCGTCGCGGTTGTGCAGCTTGAACACCACGCCCTTCAGGTTCAGGAGGATGTTCACCACATCTTCTTGCACGCCATCGATGGACGAGTACTCGTGCAGCACGCCAGCAATCGTGACTTCCGTCGCTGCGTAACCCACCATGGACGACAGCAATACGCGACGCAGCGAGTTGCCCAGCGTATGACCGTAGCCACGCTCAAAAGGCTCCAGCGTCACCTTGGCACGGTTGTGGCCAAGCTGCTCAACATTAATCGTCTTGGGTTTCAGCAGATTTGTTTGCATGCAGACTTCCTCTCAATACCCCCGGCTCGTTACACCGGTAAGGCTGGTGAAGCACCTAAACCGCGATGCCTCGCGGTTTAGGAACGGGATGGTTGATTGCTCAACCGAAACTACGATTAACGCGAGTACAACTCAACGATCAGAGATTCGTTGATGTCGGCGCCGAATTGATCGCGGTCAGGCACTTGCTTGAAAGTACCTTCAGCCTTGTCCAGGCTCACCTCAACCCAAGCGGGGAAGCCAACTTGTTGAGCCAGTTGCAGGGCTTCAACAATACGGGCTTGCTTCTTGGACTTTTCACGCACAGCAACCACATCACCAGCCTTCACCAGATAGGAAGGGATGTTCACGGATTGACCGTTCACAGTGATCGCCTTATGGGATACCAGCTGACGTGCTTCAGCACGAGTGGAACCAAAGCCCATGCGGTAGACCACGTTGTCCAGACGAGTTTCCAGCAGACCCAGCAGGTTCGCGCCGGTGTTGCCCTTCTTCTGGTCAGCAGCTTCGAAGTAGCGACGGAATTGCTTTTCCAGCACGCCGTACATGCGCTTGACCTTCTGCTTTTCACGCAGTTGCAGACCGTAGTCAGAGGTACGCTGACCGGATGTGCGACCGTGTTGGCCGGGCTTGGTGTCAAACTTAGCCTTGTCCGCGATGGAGCGACGAGCGCTCTTCAGGAACAGGTCGGTGCCTTCACGGCGAGAGAGCTTGGCCTTGGGGCCGATATAACGTGCCACTTGAGTTTCCTTTATTCATCTACCGTGCTTACACACGGGAGCCACCCGGGATGCTAAAAAACAACCCGGGTGGCGGTGGGCTTACAAAAATTAGATACGACGACGCTTTTGAGGGCGGCAGCCGTTGTGGGGAACCGGTGTCACGTCCGCAATGGAAGTGATACGGATACCCAGAGCACCCAGGGCGCGAACCGAGGATTCACGGCCAGGACCGGGACCCTTGATTTCGACGTCCAGGTTCTTGATGCCCTGTTCGATAGCAGCACGACCAGCCACTTCCGAAGCAACCTGGGCTGCAAAAGGAGTCGACTTACGCGAACCCTTGAAGCCCTGGCCACCCGACGAAGCCCACGACAGAGCATTACCCTGACGGTCGGTGATGGTGATGATCGTGTTGTTGAACGAAGCGTGCACGTGTGCAATACCGTCAGAAATGTTCTTGCGAACTTTCTTACGTACACGTGCTGCAGCGTTGTTTTGTGCCTTAGCCATAGTGATCTCTCAATCCCTTATTTCTTCAGTGCCGCTGCGCCTTTGCGCGGACCCTTACGAGTACGGGCATTGGTGCGTGTACGTTGACCGCGCATAGGCAGACCACGACGATGACGGAAACCGCGATAGCAGCCGATGTCCATCAAACGCTTGATGTTCATGGTTGTTTCGCGACGCAGGTCACCTTCCAAAGTCATGGGAGCCAGCACGTCACGGATCTTTTCCAGATCAGCGTCCGACAGGTCCTTAACCTTCTTGGAGTAATCAATGCCGCAAGCTTCGCAAATCTTGCGAGCAGTCGCACGACCGATACCGAAAATGGCGGTCAGGCCGATTTCAGCATGCTTGTGGGGCGGGATGTTAATACCAGCAATACGTGCCATATTAGTCCTCTAATACTTTCAATCAGCCCTGGCGCTGCTTATGGCGCTGGTCTGTGCAGATCACGCGTACCACACCTTTGCGGCGGATGATCTTGCAGTTGCGGCAGATTTTCTTGACCGAAGCCGAAACTCTCATTTCATTCTCCTAAAACTTTGCATCCGTATTCACTCTTTCGACCTGGACACTGCCTGTGACCGTGAAAAAGTGCAGAGCACTCATACTTGCCTGTTATTGGATTCCTCCTGGAAAACTCCAGGAGGAATGCCCTTCACATATCTCAGTGACCTGATGCCTTGAAGTTGGCCTTCTTCAGAAGGGACTCGTACTGCTGCGACATCATGTAGTTTTGTACCTGTGCCATAAAGTCCATCGTCACCACCACAATAATCAGCAGCGACGTACCACCGAAGTAGAACGGAACGTTGTACTTCAGGATCAAGAACTCAGGCAGCAAACATACAAATGTAATGTAGATGGCGCCAGCCAGTGTCAAACGCACCAAAATCTTGTCAATGTAGCGGGCAGTCTGGTCGCCGGGACGAATACCGGGGATGAAAGCACCACTCTTCTTCAGATTATCAGCGGTCTCGCGGCTATTGAACACGAGTGCTGTATAGAAGAAACAGAAGAAAATGATTGCGGCGGCGTAGAGCATCACATAAATCGGCTGACCGGGGGTCAACGTTGCAGCAATGTCCTTCAACCAGCGCATGGATTCCCCTGCACTGAACCAATTCACCACGGTTGCTGGCAGCAAGATGATCGACGAAGCGAAAATGGGAGGAATCACACCTGCCATATTCAACTTCAGTGGCAAGTGCGAAGACTGACCACCATACACCTTGTTGCCGACTTGGCGGCGCGCGTAATTCACCAGGATCTTCCGCTGACCACGCTCGACAAACACGACGAAGTACGTCACTGCTGCCACAACGAGGACGATGAAGATCGCGGCCAGGATGCTCATGGCACCGGTACGAACCAGCTCCAGCAATCCACCAATCGAGCTGGGCAAGCCTGCGGCAATACCAGCGAAGATCAGGATAGAGATGCCATTGCCCAGACCACGTTCAGTGATCTGCTCGCCGAGCCACATCAGGAACATAGTGCCAGCAGTCAGGCTGACCACCGCAGTCATGCGGAAGCCAAAGCCTGGATCCAACACCAGACCAGGAGAGCTTTCCAAAGCCACGGCAATACCCAACGACTGGAAAAGTGCCAGGGCCAGTGTGCCGTAGCGGGTGTATTGGGTAATCTTGCGACGACCCGCCTCACCTTCCTTTTTCAGTTGCTCAAATGTAGGGACGACATAAGTCATCAGCTGCATGATGATCGATGCCGAGATGTACGGCATGATCCCCAATGCGAACACTGTGAAGCGCGAAAGCGCTCCACCCGAAAACATGTTGAACAGGTTGAGAATGCCCTGCTGGCCATTGAACAGCTGCTGCAGCTGCGCTGGGTCGATACCCGGCACGGGGATATGTGCCCCGATACGGTATACGACCAGCGCAAGCAACAGAAAAACCAGTCGGCGACGCAAGTCACCAAACTTGCCGGTTTTTGCAATTTGAGCTGCGCTAGTAGCCACGGATGTCTCTTTCAGAACTTAATCAGGCGATGCTGCCACCGGCAGCTTCGATGGCAGCCTTGGCGCCAGCTGTGGCACCAATGCCATTCAGCTTAACAGCCTTGGTCAGCTCACCGCTCTTGATAACCTTCACCACCAGGGCGTTGGAGGCTACCAGACCTGCTTGCTTCAGTGCTGCGACGTCCACTTCGGCCAGACCCAGCTGCTCCAGAGCAGCCAAGGTCACTTCAGCGTTGAACTTCAAAGTCATGGACTTGAAGCCGCGCTTAGGCAGACGACGTTGCAGGGGCATCTGACCGCCTTCGAAGCCTACCTTGTGGTAGCCACCCGAACGCGACTTCTGACCTTTGTGACCACGACCGGCAGTCTTACCCAGACCAGAACCGATACCGCGACCCACGCGACGTGCTGCGTGCTTGGCGCCTGCTGCGGGCTTGATGCTATTGAGTTCCATCATCAATCCTTTCACAGAACCTTCACCAAGTAGGCGATTTTGTTGATCATGCCGCGCACTTCAGGGGTGTCCTTCAGTTCGCTGACGCTGTTCAGCTTACGCAGACCCAGGCCACGCACAGTCGCACGGTGCGACTCTTTGGTGCCGATGGGGCTACGAACCAGCTGAATCTTGACAGTTTGTTGTGTTGTCATGTGCTGGACTCCGATCAGGCGGTGAAGATGTCTTCAACCGACTTGCCGCGCTTTGCAGCCACTTCCGCAGGGGTAGTGGAGTTCTTCAAAGCGTCGAGTGTGGCGCGAACCATGTTGTAAGGATTCGAAGAGCCATGGCTCTTGGCCACGATATCGGTCACACCGACCACTTCGAATACAGCGCGCATTGGGCCGCCGGCGATGATACCGGTACCCTTGGGAGCTGGGTGCAGTTCCACACGAGCAGCACCATGATGACCCACCACAGAGTGGTGAATGGAACCGCTCTTGAGCGATACCTTGATCATGTTGCGGCGGGACTCTTCCATGCCCTTTTGCACAGCTGCAGGCACTTCCTTGGACTTGCCCTTACCCATGCCAATGCGGCCATCACCGTCGCCAACCACGGTCAGTGCAGCGAAGCCGAGAATACGACCACCCTTCACAACCTTGGTGACGCGGTTCACCGCGATCATTTTTTCGCGCAGACCGTCGTCACGACCTTCGTCTTGCACCTTGGGGGAAAACTTTGCCATTTTTGTCCGCTCCGCTTAGAACTGCAGGCCCGCTTCGCGAGCGGCTTCTGCCAAGGCCTTCACGCGGCCGTGGTATGCGAAACCAGCGCGATCGAAAGCCACTTTCTCAACGCCGGCAGCCTTAGCACGCTCGGCAATCAGCTTGCCGATTTGTGTGGCGGCAGCCACGTTGCCACCCTTGCCAGCGGCGCCCAGTTGTGCGCGCACAGTGGCTTCGGCAGTCGAAGCTGTGGCCAACACCTTGGTGCCATCTTCGGAGAAGACGCTGGCGTAGATGTGGAGGTTCGTGCGGTTCACGCTCAAACGTGCCACGCCTTGCTGTGCAATGCGGATACGTGTTTGACGTGCACGACGCAGACGCTGCTCTTTCTTGGTCAACATATTGCAGCTCCTTACTTCTTCTTGGTCTCTTTGATCACGACCTTCTCACCCACATAGCGGATGCCCTTGCCCTTGTAAGGCTCAGGTGGACGAACGGCGCGGATCTCAGCAGCCAGCTGACCCACCACTTGGCGGTCAGCACCCTTGATCACGACTTCAGTCGGAGTGGGGGTAGTGATGGTGATGCCTTGGGGAGCTTCAAAGTGCACAGGGTGCGAGAAGCCCACGTTCAGGTTCAGCTTGCTGCCCTGCACGGCGGCCTTGTAACCCACGCCGATCAGGCTCAGCTTCTTTTCGAAGCCTTCGGTTACGCCCTTCACCATGTTGTTGACCAACTGGCGGAAAGTACCGGCCAGCGCGTCAGCGTCACGGGAATCGTTAGCAGGGGCAAACGACAGCTTGCCTTCGTTGTTGCTGATGGTCACCAGAGGGTTCAGCGCCTGGGTCAGTTCACCGCCCTTGCCCTTGACCTTGATGGAGTCAGCATTGATAGACACATCCACGCCAGCGGGGATGGTCACATTTGCTTTTGCTACGCGAGACATTTCAGTATTTCTCCTTAATGTCCGTTAGGCCACATAGCACAGCACTTCGCCGCCGACACCGGTAGCACGTGCTTTGCGATCTGTCATCACGCCCTTAGGGGTGGTAACAATGGCCACGCCCAAGCCGTTCTGGACTTGAGGAATAGCGTCACGGCCCTTGTACACGCGCAGGCCAGGACGGCTTACACGTTCGATACGCTCGATCACAGGGCGACCAGCGTAGTACTTCAGGGTAATAACGAGTTCAGACTTGCCGTCTTCGGTCTTGACTTCAAAACCGTCAACATAGCCCTCGTCCTTCAGCACTTGTGCGATGGCAACCTTCACCTTAGAGGAAGGAACCGACACGGTGGCCTTGGACACCAGTTGGGCGTTGCGAATACGGGTCAGCAAGTCGGCGATAGGATCACTCATGCTCATCTTGTATCTCTCCTGCTTGCTTACCAGCTAGCCTTGGTAACACCGGGGATGTCACCAGCAAAGGCCAGTTCACGGATCTTTGCGCGACCCAGACCGAATTGACGGAATGTGCCACGTGGACGACCAGTGATTTCGCAACGGTTACGTTGGCGAGTTGGGTTTGCGTTGCGTGGCAGCTTCTGCAGACCCAAACGGGCTGCATCACGCTCTTCGTCGGTACGCTTTGCGTCGCCGGCGATTGCCTTCAGTTCTGCGTACTTGGCAGCGTACTTAGCTGCCAGCTTTTCGCGCTTCAGTTCGCGCTCGATCAAAGCTTTCTTAGCCATGCGCCACCTCAGTTCTTGAAGGGGAATTTGAACGCTGCGAGCAGTGCCTTGCACTCTTCGTCGTTCTTAGCCGTTGTCGTGATGCTGATATTCAGACCACGCAGAGCATCCACTTTGTCGTATTCGATTTCAGGGAAGATGATCTGTTCTTTGACGCCAACGTTGTAGTTGCCGCGACCGTCGAACGAACGACCCGAGATACCGCGGAAGTCGCGCACACGAGGCAGGGCCACGGTCACGAAACGGTCCAGGAATTCGTACATTTGAACGCCACGCAGGGTCACCATGCAGCCAATTGCTTGACCTTCACGGATCTTGAAACCGGCGATAGCCTTCTTGGCCTTGGTCACCACGGGCTTTTGACCTGCAATCTTGGTCAGGTCTGCCACGGCGTTGTCCATCACCTTTTTGTCGGCCACGGCTTCGCTCACACCCATGTTCAGAGTGATCTTGGTCAGACGGGGCACTTCCATAGCGGAGGTGTAGCCGAACTTTTCTTTCAGTTCTGCCGCGATTTTTTCGCGATACAGTTTTTGCAAACGTGCCATGTGTTACTCCTTAGGCGGTGATTTCAGCGCCATTGGACTTGAACACGCGAACACGTGTGCCGTCGGCGTTCACCTTGATGCCCACGCGATCGGCCTTGCCAGTCGCTGCATTGAAGATAGCCACGTTGGATTGATGGATAGGCATGGCCTTTTCCACGATACCGCCGGTGGTGCCCTTCATGGGGTTGGGCTTGACGTGCTTCTTAACCAGGTTCACGCCTTCGATCACCAGGTGAGAGTCGTCCTTGCGCGAAGCAACTACGCCTTGCTTGCCCTTGTCACGGCCAGTCAGCACGATGACTTTGTCGCCCTTGCGAATCTTGTTCATAGTGCTTCCTTAGAGAACTTCAGGTGCCAAGGACACGATCTTCATGAACTTCTCGGTACGCAGTTCACGTGTCACGGGGCCAAAAATACGAGTGCCGATGGGCTCCAGCTTCGCGTTCAGCAGAACAGCGGCATTGCCATCGAACTTCACCAAAGAACCGTCGCCACGGCGGATGCCCTTGGCTGTACGAACTACCACTGCGCTGTAAACCTCGCCTTTTTTGACGCGGCCACGGGGAGCGGCTTCTTTGATGCTCACTTTGATGATGTCACCAACACTTGCGTAGCGACGATGAGAGCCGCCCAGCACCTTAATGCACTGAACAGACTTCGCGCCCGTGTTATCGGCAACCTCTAAACGAGATTCTGTTTGGATCATTTCAATATTCCCAACTTGCTCCAGCAGACCCGGACAGCCCCAGAGAACTTCTCAAGGGCCGAACGAAGCAGCCGGTCAGTCTTGGGCCCGTCGTCCACCTTCTGGACCATTCCAAAAGGCTTCCCGCTGGGCAGAAAGTTTCACGCTTTTAGACGTGAAGCAGGCGATTATTGCAAGAAATTCCTTGCGCGTCAACTGCTTAGACACCGAAAACCACCACATTCACAGGGAATGCGCAGCACTTATCGATGATTTGGAAAATAGTAGCAAGAAACGTTGAAATCACAATGATTTCAAACAAGTTTTCAATTCAGCCACACCATCCAGTTGCAACACTACTACTGTTTGTAACGCGCATGCATTGTGCATGCACGCCACAACCGATTTTTTATGCCTGGGGTGGAATGTACTGCTGGGCCAATGCAAGGAAGTCAGCCAGCTTCACATCCACACCGGGCAGCTCTTGCTGCAAAATGGCCGCAACGCTTGGTGCGACACTGGCTGCCAGACGAGCATCCAGGAACAACATGCGGCAACGGCGTGCCAGCACATCTTCCACGGTGCGCGCATATTCGTAGCGCGCAGCAAAACGCACCATAGCCTCGGTCAGTCCATCAGCCAGGAACTTATCCGCTCCTGCCAAGCTGTGCACAGCTGCAGCCTCTGTACCATAAATGTGCTCGCCTTGTGCGCCATTCATGCGGTGCTTGACCTGCTCTGGCTTGGGCGCCCCCACGAGCGGCATTTTTACCGTCACACCAGCCGCACGGGCGGGCAGCAGCTTCTGATCAAAGCACTCTTTGAGCACATCCTCGGCCATGGCTCGGTATGTGGTCCACTTGCCCCCAGTCACTGTCACCAGACCCGACTTGCTGGTCATGACCGTGTGCTCGCGGCTGATCTTCTTGGTGTTCTCACCATCATCGTCCTGCGGCTTGACCAAGGGACGCATACCCACCCAGATGCTGCGCACATCGGCGCGCGTAGGACGACGGCACAGGTAATTGCCCGCCTCCTTCAGAATGAACTCGATCTCCTGCTCAAACGCCAGCGGCTCACGCGCCAGATCATGGCGCGGCGTATCGGTGGTTCCCAGAATGACTTTCCCCAGCCATGGCACAGCAAACAGCACACGGCCATCGGCCGTCTTGGGCACCAGCAGTGCATGATCGGAAGGCAGAAATTCACGATCGACCACCACGTGCACTCCCTGACTGGGTGCCACCATGGGCTTGACGGGCTTGCCCAGCATTTCTGCATCTTGCTGGCGGAACAGGTCCACCCACGGACCCGTTGCATTCACCACACATTTGGCATGCACTTCATAGCGGGTACCGGTTTCGGCGTCTTCACAGATCACTCCTGACACCTTGCCACCGGTATGCAGCAGCTCCTTCGCAGGGCAATAGTTCACCAGCAGCGCCCCCTTGGCAGCAGCCGTGCGCGCCAGCACCAGTGCCAAACGGGCATCGTCGAACTGACCGTCCCAGTATTTCACACCACCCTTCAGACTGTCAGTACGCACGGTGGGCAGCAGACGCAGGGTTTTGTCCTTGCTGAGGAACTCGGTGCGCCCCAGACCATCTTTGCCAGCCAGTGCGTCGTACATTTTCAGGCCCGCGCCGTAAAACGGCGTGTCCAGCAATTTGTAGGACGGCATCACAAATGCCAGAGGCTGTGCCAGATGCGGCGCGTTGTTGAGCAGCGTGGTGCGCTCATGCAGCGCCTCACGCACCAGCGACACATTGCCCTGTGCCAGATAACGCACTCCACCGTGCACCAGCTTGGTAGCGCGTGACGAAGTGCCCTTGGCAAAGTCATGCGATTCCAGCAAGCACACCTTGAAGCCGCGTGCCGCAGCATCAACAGCAGTCCCCAAACCGGTGGCTCCACCACCGATAATCAGCAGATCATAGGTTTCGGGCTGGGACAAGCGAACCAATAGTTCCGCACGGTCAGTGGTCAAAGGAGTGGTGGCAATCGTCATGGCACTTCAGGCTGGGCTGGTGACTGAGGGTAAGCAAGAGGCAACAGCGAGTGCGCATCGCATTCGCATGCCGCGCACGTGAGCATATGCCCGATTAGATAGCACATATTGTCATGCTTTTTGTTCGTTTGTGATTGGTTTTTTTCGATTTCCAATATTTTGATTTCGGTTTTACGATCATTCACCTTCCTTTTTTTTCATCCGAGCGCACCGTGAACAGCAACAACAACCCTCGGCAGCTGCAACTGCTTGAAGAAGTACGTAATCAGCAATCTGCCACCGTAGAGCAATTGGCCGAGACCTTGGGTGTCACCTTGCAAACTGTGCGCCGCGATGTACAAAAGCTGGCTGCGTCTGGGCTTTTGGTGCGCTTTCACGGCGGTGTACGTGTCCCCAGTGCCACGGTGGAAAATCTGGCGCACACGCGCCGGGAAACGCTCAACGCTGACGGCAAGGCACGCATTGCAAAGGCAGTGGCCCAGGCCGTACCCAATGGTTGCTCACTGATTCTCAATATTGGCACCACCACCGAAGCCATTGCCAAAGCCTTGTTGCACCATCGTGGCCTGCGCGTCATCACAAACAACCTGAATGTGGCAGCCATCCTCAGCAGCAACGCCGACTGCGAAGTCATCGTGGCCGGTGGTGTGGTGCGCACGCGGGATCGCGGCATCATCGGCGAGGCCGCCGTGGATTTCATGCGTCAGTTCAAGGTGGACATTGCCTTGATCGGTATCTCCGCTATTGAAAGTGATGGAACGTTGCGTGACTACGACCTGCGCGAGGTGAAGGTGGCACAAACCATCATCCAGCAGGCTCGTGAAGTGTGGCTGGCCGCTGACCACAGCAAGTTTCAGCGCCAAGCCATGGTGGAATTGGCCAGCCTGCACCAGATTGATCGCCTGTTCACCGACTCCCCTCCGCCCGCACCCTTTGCCCACCTGTTGGAAGAGGCAGAGGTGCAATGCGTGGTGGCGCAATGAGCGCTGCCGTGCACATCCGTCCCGCTTGCGCAAGTGATGCCCGCGCACTCTCAAGCCTGCTGGCCAGCATTGGCTGGTTTGCGAGCTTTCAGAACGGTACCGCTGATGACCATGTAAAGCACATCGCGCCACTGCTTGCGCCCAGCGAACATCATTTGCACATGGTCGCCTGTGACATACAAGGGCAACTCCTGGGCTACTGCGCCGTGCACTGGCTCCCCCTGGCCATTCTGCAAAGCTGGGAAGCCTATGTGAGCGAGCTTTTCATTGCAGACAGCGCCCGTGGCCTGGGTGTTGGCTCCCAATTACTGGATACTGCTGTCGACGCAGCGCGCAGCAAAGGCTGCAGCCGCATCTGGCTGGTGAACAATCGAGACCGAGATTCATACCAACGAGGCTTTTATGCCCGACAAGGCTGGTCTGAGCAGCCCCAAGCAGCCCGTTTTGTCCTGAACCTGTGATTTCGCACACACCGCATATGACCACTTACCTGCTCGCCTTAGACCAAGGCACCTCAAGTTCTCGCGCTATTGTTTTCAATACCCAAGGGCAAATCGTGGCTTCTGCACAGCAGGAGCTGCCCCAGATCTACCCGCGCCCAGGCTGGGTCGAGCACGACCCCCGCGAAATCTGGCGCACCCAGCTCACCACCGCCAAGGAAGCACTGGCCAGATCAGGACTCACCGCTCGCGACATTCGCAGCGTAGGCATTACCAACCAGCGCGAGACCACGATTGTCTGGAACCGCAAAACCGGGGCCCCCATCCATCACGGCATCGTCTGGCAAGACCGCCGTGCCGAGCCCACCTGCCAGCAATTGCGCGAAGCAGGCCACAGTGACACCATCCTGCAAAAGACCGGTTTGCGCATTGACGCCTACTTCTCAGGCACCAAGCTCAAGTGGCTTCTCGACAACGTTCCTGGCGCACGCACAGCGGCTGAGCGCGGTGAACTGGCCTTTGGTACGGTGGACTGCTGGCTGATCTGGCAACTCACGGGCGGCAAGCGCCATGTGACCGATGTCTCCAACGCCAGCCGCACCATGCTGTTCAATGTGCACGCCAACCAATGGGATTCCGATCTGCTGGCCCTGCTGGATATTCCTGCCAGCCTGATGCCTGAAGTACTCCCCTCCGCCGCTGATTTTGGCAAGACCGATGAAACAGTGCTGGGCGGAGCCATCAACATCGGCGGGGTGGCGGGCGACCAGCAAAGCGCCCTCTTTGGCCAAGCCTGTTTCCAAGCGGGCATGGCCAAGAATACCTACGGCACGGGCTGTTTCATGCTGATGCACACCGGCGGCCAGTTTCAGACCTCGGCCAACGGTTTGCTGACCACTTCCGCAGCACAGGACAGCGCTGTGCCCCAGTTTGCACTGGAAGGCAGCGTATTTGTGGGCGGAGCCGTGGTGCAGTGGCTGCGCGACGGCTTGCAAGCGATTGAGCACAGCGGCCAGGTGCAGCAGCTGGCCGAGAGCGTGCCCGACTCAGGGGGCGTCATGCTGGTGCCAGCATTTACTGGCTTGGGAGCCCCCTACTGGGAGCCCGATGCGCGCGGCTCTATTACCGGCTTGACACGCGGCACCACACTGGCCCACATTGCCCGCGCAGCCCTGGAATCCATTGCTTACCAAAGCGCAGCCCTGCTGCTGGCCATGAGCCGCGATGCCGTGGCCAATGGCGGTGCAGCTGTGAGCGAATTGCGCGTCGATGGCGGTGCCTGTGTCAACAATTTGCTGATGCAGTTCCAGGCCGATTTGCTGGGCATACCCGTGGTGCGTCCTGCCTGCGTGGAAACCACGGCACTTGGTGCAGCCTATCTGGCGGGGTTATCGTCAGGCGTGTACCAGAGCACGCAAGAACTGTCTTCGCTTTGGAAGGCAGAACGGCGCTTTGTCCCCACCATGGACAAAGCCCGAGCCGACGAGTTAATGGCTCGCTGGGAGCGGGCCGTACGCCAGACCACCGCGCAATAGCCCACTGTGCGCAAAGCATGCTGCTTGCAATGCCGTGACAGACACCTGAACGCCCACACACAGAAAATCTGTTCCACGGCTGCAAGCCGCGTCTATTTGTGAGATTTGCACCTTTTCGAAAGCATTGTTATGAGCCAGACACCTTCCACCCGCATTGCCTTCATCGGCGGCGGCAATATGGCCAGCGCCATCATTGGCGGTTTGATTGGACGGGGTTTGCCTGCAGACCACATCACCGTGGTGGAACCCTTTGAAGCAGCACGCACCGCACTGAAGGCCAAGTTCGGCATTGATGCGCTGCCCAGCGCCACCGAAGCGCTGGCTGGGGCTGACCTTGTAGTCTGGGCCACCAAGCCCCAGACGTTCAAGGATGCCACTTCCGATGTTGCTCCACACACCACGCACGCCTTGCATCTGAGCGTGGCGGCAGGCATCACCACCGGCAGCATTGCCCAGTGGCTGGGCACTCACCGCATCGTGCGCGCCATGCCCAACACCCCTGCGCTGGTGGGCAAGGGCATGACCGGTTTGTTTGCATGCCCAGAAGTGGATGCACCGGGTCAGGCACTGATTGAGCGCGTGATCGGCACCACCGGCCAGTTTGTGTGGGTGGATGCTGAAGACAAACTGGATGCAGTCACCGCTTTGTCTGGTTCCGGCCCTGCTTATGTATTCCTGTTTCTCGAAGCCATGACGCAGGCTGGTGTCGACATGGGTTTGACGGCAGAGCAGTCTTACCAGCTGGCCATTGCCACCTTTCAGGGTGCCTCCGAACTGGCTGCACAATCGGATGAACCCGCCAGCGTGCTGCGTGAGCGTGTCACCAGCAAGGGCGGCACCACCCATGCTGCCATCACCCACATGCAGCAAACCCGATTGCCACAGCATTTCATTGATGCGCTGCGCAAGGCAGAAACCCGCGCCAAAGAGCTGGCTGCAGAGTTTGGCAAGTAAGCAACTGCCCCATCAACTATCAAAAAGCCCCGCAACTTAAACCTTGGCGGGGCTTTTTCTATGCTGCTCGGGCTGACTCGATGCTGCAGGCCTTCCCAACCCCGACCCGCGACTCTTTCCCTAAGCGCCCCAGATCATGGAACGCATGGAGATGGATGCCATCTGGAAGTCCGCATTGAAAAACTGCGCTTCCTCGCCTTGACCCACCGCACCGGCCGCATACAGCAGCGGCAAATAATGGTCATATGTGGGATGCGCCAGCTGCGCCACAGCGCCCATCCGCTGAAAGTCTGCCAAACCAGCCAAGTCTTGCTGTTGAACCTTGTCAGCCACCATCTGGTCAAACTCGATGGCCCAGTCATAGGCCTGCAAAGGCGACGGCGTGCGCTGTAAAGCGCGCAGATTGTGCACGGCATTGCCGCTGCCCACAATCAGCACACCACGCTCGCGCAAGGCTTGCAATTGCTGGCCCAGCGCAAAATGCTCTGCTGGGGGACGGCTGTAGTCCATGCTTAGCTGCACAACTGGAATCGTCGCGTCCGGGAACATGGGTTTGAGCACACTCCAGGAGCCATGGTCGAGCCCCCATTCATGCGTATCCACGCCCAAAGCTTGCTGGTTGTAAGGGTTGTGCAACTGCGCTGCCAGTTGCTTCGCCACCTGCGGCGCTCCCGGCGCCGGGTACTGTTGCGCAAACAGCTCTTGCGGGAAACCACCAAAGTCATGGATGGTCTTGGGCTGCGCCATTCCTGTCAGCAGTGATCCTTGGCCCTGCGTAATCCAGTGGGCAGAGATACACAACACCAGTTGTGGCCGATGCGCATGCGCCAGCAATTGCTGCCCCAGTTGTTGCCAGCTTTGCCGGTAAGCATTGTCCTCAATGGCGTTCATTGGGCTACCGTGTCCAACAAACAGCACTGGCATGCGTGCTGAAGGTTTCAACGTGGTAATGCCCGCTTGCGAAACTGCATCATGAAGGTTGCTGGTCATCGTCATACTGGCTCCTGTGGCTGCCAAAATCGCCGCGCCCGCTGCTGCGACACCAAGCCACTGTCTGCGCTGCATCTTCGCACTTTCAAACAAACCCGTCAGGGTACAAAAATAGCGCTTGCGCCCTTGGATTCCACTTCAAGACAAAAGCCGGAGTTGCTGTGGCCATCCACATCGCTACTGCCAGCCGCTCTCTTCAGCGCAGAGCAAACCCCAATGCCACACCCGCAAAAATGGTCATGCCGATGTAGTGACTCTTGCTGAAAGCCACAAAGCAGCCTTCGCGCGTACGATCCTTGATCAGCGTGAAATGCCAGACGATCTGCCCCGCCGCCGCGGCCATGCCCAACCAAAATGGCCAGCCCAGCGCATAGGGCCACACCACCCACAGCGTCAGCGCCCAGGACAACAAGAAAAAGCCCATGATGCCCAGAACATCAAAGCGCCCCAAAGTGATGGCCGATGTTTTCATGCCAATTTTCAAATCATCATCACGGTCGACCATCGCGTATTCCGTGTCATACGCCAGTACCATGAACATATTGGCAAGCCACAGAATCCATGCTGCCCTGCCCACCTCTCCAGTCACCGCAGCAAAGGCGATCAAGATGCCGAAGTTGAACGCAATGCCCAAAAAAGCCTGTGGCATGGCGAAAAAACGCTTGGTGAATGGATAAAGGATGGTGAACAGCACCGCAGGTACAGACCAGGCCACTGCTTCCCAGCGTGTGGTCAACACCAAGACCAACGACGCCAGTGTGAGCACCACGCCAACCATGGCAGCTTCTTTTACGCTGATCTGACCACTGGTGATAGGGCGCTGTGTGGTCCGTTTGACATGTTTGTCAAAGTCGCGATCAGCAATATCGTTGATGGTGCATCCTGCGCTGCGCATCATCACCGTTCCAGCCACAAACACCAGCAGCAAATGCCAGCCGGGGAAACCATCTGCAGCCAACCACAAAGCCGTCAAGGTGGGCCACACCAGCACCAGCCAGCCAGCCGGGCGGTTCCAGCGGATCAGGTCAAGATACAGCGAGAGCTTGGAGCGTCGCGCAGCAGTCGCTGCGTTGTGGTGTGTGGAACTGGTCATGTCTAAATTGTCGCGTACAAAGCACAACGCCCGCTCAAGGCGGGCGTTGTGCATGCTAGGTGCAAAGATTCAAGCCTTGGCTTTCTCTGCACAAGGTGTGCAGATTACTCTTCCAGCAATGACCGCAACATCCAGGCATTTTGCTCATGCACGGTCAGACGCTGGGTCAGCAAGTCTGCAGTGGGCTCATCGCTGGCCTTGTCCGCCAATGGGAACAGCTCACGCGCTGTGCGCGCCACCGCCTCATTGCCTTCCACCAAAATGCGGATCATGTCCGTCGCTTTGGGAGGAGTTGCCGGCACGTCAGGCAAGCTGGTCAGCTTGCCAAACTGAGCGTATGACCCTGGTGCAAAGTGCCCCAGAGAGCGGATACGCTCCGCCACAGGATCTACCGCATTCCATAATTCGGTGTACTGCTCCATGAACATGGTGTGCAGCGTGTTGAACATGGGACCCGTCACATTCCAGTGGAAATTGTGAGTGGTCAGATACAGCGTGTAAGTGTCCGCCAGCAGACGCGACAAGCCTTCCGAAATCAGTTCACGGTCTTTGGTGCTGATGCCAATCTTGATCGGCATGCCAGCGGGTGCTGGTGCAGCTTTGACAGTTGGTTTCTTTGTTTCTTTAGCCATGATGCTTCTCCTCAGTCATTTTCAAACCAGCGCCGCCACGCAGGGCGCGCACTGGATGGGCATGGGTCTTACTGTAGCGCATACACATACATATGGCAGCGCCAGCTTTATGACTTATGGCAACGGTGGGAAAAGCGCTCAGGTAAGCAGTTCCACGCCCGTTAGCTCGCAGGCATAGACTGCGTTGCGCAATGCTGCAATGGCTTCATAGCGGGTAAAGCTACGCCGCCACACCAACACCACGCGGCGACTTGGAGGCTGGTGTCCATCTTCATCGCGAATCGGCAAATAGCGGATATGGGGATCATCTGTTGCGCGGCGACGCTGTGTAGCCAATGCATCCTCGGGCACCGACAGTCGAGGCACCAAAGTCACGCCCATCCCTGCTGCCACCATATGTTTGATGGTTTCCAGCGATGAGCCTTCGAACGTGCGACGAATGCCCTCCGCATTGCTGGCGTAGCGGGCAAACTCCGGACACACTTCAAGCACATGGTCACGGAAGCAGTGACCAGCACCTAGCAGCAGCATGGTTTCGTTTTTCAGCTCGGTGGTCGTAACCGATTCCTGCCGTGCCAAAGGGTGGGTATTGGGCACCGCAGCCATGAACGGCTCGTCATACAGTGGCGCCATGGCCAACCCCGTATCCGGGAAAGGCTCTGCAACGATGGCGCAATCAATTTCTCCCGTCCGCAGCATTTCCAGGAGCTTCACCGTGAAGTTCTCCTGCAGCATCAAAGGCATCTGCGGCGTCATCTTGATGGAATGACGAACCAGTTCGGGCAAAAGATAAGGGCCAATGGTGTAAATCACACCCAGTGTCAGCACGCCCGACAGCGGATCTTTGCCACGCTTGGCAATTTCTTTGATCTCAGCGGCCTGCTCCAGTACGCTTTGTGCCTGCCGCACGATCGACTCACCCAGAGGTGTCACTGAAACCTCGCCGGCACTGCGCTCAAAAATCTTCACATCCAGCTCGTCTTCCAGCTTCTTGATGGCTACTGACAAGGTAGGCTGCGAGACATAACATGCCTCAGCCGCACGGCCAAAGTGCTTCTCGCGAGCAACGGCAACAATGTATTTCAGTTCTGTAAGCGTCATGGGGTTTTACTGTGCTTCTTGATGAGCGATCGGCTATTGTGCATTTATGTAATCGAATGTAGATGCTCGGGAGCACGAATGCACATGCTCCACAAGCCCATTTCAGCCCGTGTCCTACGCTTTCAGGAACTCCGCTTTCGAGCCTAGCCACCTCTGTATGTGCTGTTGCGCCAAATGCGGGTGGCGCGCCAGCATTGCGGGAGCCAATTCCTTGGCCCACTCCAGCAAAGCGTAATCCTTATCCAAATCTGCAAAACGCAACAGCGCATCACCCGACTGGCGTGCCCCAAGAAACTCCCCTGGTCCACGAATCTCCAGATCTCGCCGTGCAATCTCAAAACCGTCATTGGTTTGCGCCATGGCTCGCAGCCGCTCCTTACCGGTGTCGGAAAGTCGCCCATTGTCATTGACCGAATACAACAGCACACAAGCCGACGCTGCCGCGCCACGGCCCACCCGACCACGCAACTGGTGCAACTGGCTCAGGCCAAAGCGTTCAGCGTGCTCAATGACCATCAGCGAGGCATTGGGCACGTCCACCCCCACCTCAATCACCGTCGTAGACACCAACACTCCCATGATGCCAGCAGTGAACAACTCCATCACCGCTTTTTTTTCTGCCTGTGGCATGCGCGAGTGCAAAAGCCCAACAGTCACACCGGGCAATGCCTCGCTCAAGTCAGTGTGCGTGGCCGTGGCATTGGACAAATCCAGCGTTTCACTCTCTTCAATCAAGGGGCACACCCAGTACACCTGACGGCCTGCAGCCACTTGTGCCCCGATCCGTGCAATCACCTCGTCTTTGCGACTGTCCGAGATCACTTTGGTGACGACGGGGGTTCGCCCGGGCGGTAGCTCATCAATGACGGAGACATCCAGGTCCGCGTAATAGCTCATGGCCAAAGTACGCGGAATGGGTGTGGCACTCATCATCAGCAGATGCGGCTCCAGCCCCTGGTGCGCCAACTTCTGACGCAGGGCCAAACGCTGTGCGACTCCAAAACGGTGCTGTTCATCAATCACCGCCAACGCCAGGTTGTGAAACTGCACCTGCTCTTGAATGACTGCATGCGTCCCAACCACCAGTGCGGCTTGTCCGCTGGACACCAGCTCCAGCATGGCTGCACGCTCTTTCTTCTTCTGAGCACCCGACAACCATGCCACCTTCTTGCCCAAAGGCTCCAAAATGGGCTCCAGCCAGCCCACCAGCTTGCCAAAGTGCTGTTCAGCCAAAATCTCTGTAGGAGCCATCAGCGCGCACTGCCATCCCGCGGCAATACACACCATGGCCGACATGGCGGCCACTACCGTTTTCCCCGAGCCCACATCTCCCTGCAGCAAGCGATGCATGGGCATGGGGCGGGCCATATCTTGCGCAATCTCACGACACACGCGCTGTTGCGCCTTGGTCAACCCGAATGGCAACTGCTGCAAAAACTGCTCAACCAGAGTCAGTGCACCAGCTTCAGGCTCTGGCACCTGCAGCATCGGTGCCTTCAGCGCTGCACGCTCTTGCTTGGCCTGGTATTGCGAGAGCTGCTGTGCCAGCAACTCCTCCGCCTTCAAACGCTGCCACGCCGGATGCGAATGGTCTTCCAGCGTGGCCAGCGCCACATCCGGTGTGGGGTGGTGCAAAAAAGCCAGGGCTTCTCGCAAGCTCATCAGCGGCTGCAGACCATGCTCGCCCCAGTAACTCATCACAGGAGGAGGGGTGTCCGGCGGCAAGGTTTCCGGTAGTTTCACACGCTGCATGGCGCTGGCAATGGCTCGGCGCAAATAGGGTTGAGACAAGCCTGCAGCGGTCGGATAAACAGGTGTCAGAGCCTGAGGCAACTCTCCACCTGCCGCCTTGAAGGCCGGGTGCATCATCTGGCGCCCCCAAAAACCGCCCTTCACTTCGCCACGGATCCGCAGTGTCGTACCGACGGCCATGGTTTTCTGCTGCGACGGGTAGAAACTAAAGAACGTCAGCACGCATGTGCCAGTACCGTCGTCCACCGTCACCTTGAGCATGCGCCGTGGACGCAGTTGCACCTCACACTGCGTCACCGTGGCTTCGATTTGAACGGTGTCGCCATCCCTTGCATTGCGCAATAGCGTTATCTTGGTTTCATCTTCATAGCGCAACGGCAAATGCAGCACAAGGTCGATATCACGCACCAGACCCAACTTGTGCATCGCTTGCTGTGCGGCACTGGGTGCAGTCTTTTTGGTGCTGGCTGTCGACATAGAAGGCATGAATCGTGAACAGTTGAGAGGCGCTGCTGGATGGATGAGGATGGAAAGGCTACCACCATGCATGGTACGTGTTTCCCTCGCTTGCCTGCCCATACCGAAGGCAAGATAAACCAAGCCAGAAGCACTCAACCATGCAGCAAATTTTCGCCACCGACAATTTTTGACAATGATGACCCAGCCTTGAGCGCTTTTTTGACAGATTCTGTACCTGCCGCTTACTGATGCGAGCCTCTTCGCATATCAACAATTTTGTTTAGGTTGACGCAAATTGCCCTGCAGCCTTCACGCAGTTTCGTCCTGCACCCTTGGCGCGATACAGAGCGACATCAGCCTCCCTCACCAGCCGCTTGGCACCCTCTGCCGCTGGTTTCAGGCTGCACACACCAGCACTGATAGTCACTACAGAAGCGATGGGTGAGTTTTCATGCGTCCATCCCATCGCCTGAACTGCTAGCACCATGCGCCTGGCCACTTCCCACGCTCCATTCATGCCCGTTTCGGGCAAGATGACGGCAAACTCCTCGCCTCCGTACCGCGCCAACAGATCCGTTTCTCTATGGACACAGCTTTGCAAGGCTTTCACCACTGCCTGCAAGCAGGCATCACCTTGCACGTGGCCGTAAAAATCGTTGTAGCGCTTGAAATAGTCCACATCGATCAGCACCATGCCTACCGGATTTCCACTGCGCCTTGCAACGGCGCAAGTCTGCTCCAGTCTTTCATTGAAGTACGCTCGATTGGCAATCCCCAGCAGCGCATCGGTATTGGACAGTGCTCTCAATCGGGCATTCGCCTGCTCTAGCGCACGCGTACGGCGCATCACCCGTGCCTCCAGCGTCTGGTTGGCAAGGGCCAGCTGGGCGTTCTGAGCCGTCAAGGCGGTATAGAGCTTGCCAATCATCTTGAGCAGGGCTTGCGTACCATTGTCATGGTTCCCCCGCTCTTTTTCATAGGCATCCGCTGGCGACATACCTTCCACAATCGACTGGATTTGCCTCGCCATGGACTGATCAATGCCCAGGATATGCAGGCCCAGCCAGGATGTCAGAAAGCCCACCAAAGTCGTGGCTGGATCCGTCATGGTGGTGCGCTGCGCCCAAAGCATGACCACCTGCTCAACAAACTGCCGGTGCATCATGCAGTGACTCTCGACGTGCCGTGGATCCAGCCCGTACTCCGCCATCAGCGCTTCCTCCTCCTCAAAGTGCAGTTCGGTATAAGCCAGCAGCCTGGCATAGGTATCCGCCAAAACGACTTCACGGTCACTGCACTGGGAGAACAGGCCCTGGGTCAGCGCATTGAACAAGTCCACCAACACATGGTGCTGCTCGTCCACGGCTGCCAGGCCTGTGACAAAGTGCTGATCCCATACGAATGCGGTGTCCATGATTGATAGTTCGTGCCCAGAAATTGCTACGCCAGAGAATTTGTAATCAAGTGTAATAATTCTATTCTCACCATTCGTGATGCGCATCAAAAGATGCCTGAGCAGGACCCGCTAGTTACCCAATTCCATCAGGGATATGGATGCAACTGGCTGCGCGACAAGCCCCATATTTGCGAGAATTCCGGTCTTTGGTTTTTGCTTGGAACGGGCCTTGTTCAGCCCTCAAGAATTCGCATGTCTCTCAGCCCACGCGCTCATACCCTTAGTGATTTTGACTTTGTGCTCCCCGAGCACCTGATTGCCCAACACCCTGCAGCCGAGCGCAGCGCATCACGCCTGCTCGACGCTCGGACGCCTGAACTGGTCAACCGCATCTTCAAGGAACTGCCTGATTTGCTGCACGAAGGCGACCTGCTGGTGTTCAACGACACCAAGGTCGTCAAAGCCCGCGTATTTGGAGAAAAAGCCTCTGGCGGCAAGCTGGAGTTGCTGATTGAGCGCGTACTGCAAGGCAATGAAGTCGTTGCTCACATGAAAGTCAGCAAAAAGCCCTTGCCTGGGGCCAAAGTACATCTGCACGGTGGCCTGGGCAAAGGCGGTTTTGACGGCACCTTGCTGGGTCGCTGGCCCGATGAAAGTGGCCCCCTGTTTCGCTTTTCATTGCAAGGAGAAAATGGTGAAACACCTTGGGAGCTGATGGATCAGTTTGGCCATCTGCCTCTGCCGCCCTACATTGCCCGCAACCAAAACAGTGACGAAGACCCGGACGAGGCTGAAGACACCGAGCGCTATCAGACCGTGTTTGCCAGCCACCCTGGGGCAGTGGCTGCGCCCACGGCTGCGCTGCATTTTGACGATAAAGTGCTGGCAGCACTCAAAGACAAAGGCGTGGAAACAGCCGCTGTCACGCTGCATGTGGGCGCGGGAACCTTCCAGCCTGTGAAGACTGAAAACCTGTCCGAACATCAGATGCATACCGAGTGGTACAACATCCCTCTTAAGACCCTGGCTGCGCTGGAGCGCTGCCGACAGCGTCGTGGCCGCATCATCGCTGTGGGAACAACCAGCGTGCGCACGCTGGAGTCCTGGGCACGCACGGGGCAGATTTCTGGCGACACCAATATCTTCATCACGCCGGGCTTTGAATTCCGTGTGGTGGACTGTCTGATCACCAACTTCCACCTTCCAAAAAGCACGCTGATGATGCTGGTGAGCGCCTTTGCTGGCTATAAGCACATCATGCACACCTATGAGCATGCGATTGCCAATGCCTACCGTTTCTTCAGCTATGGCGACTCGATGATTCTGGAGCGCAAGCGCTAAATCATCCGCTCCCAAAAAAAGCATGCACCGTCTGGCTTTCAAGGTTTTCGTCGAATTTCAGCATTGAAAACCTTGTGCGGCCAGTACGCACTCTCAAGGGGCGGTGGCTCAGCGATGTCTCTGCAGTTGTCCTCGCCAGGGTTTGGACAGGCCTTGCTGGGCATCCCCCACATCTGCCTCCCACGAGGGCCAGCGCAGTGGCCGGGGCTGTAGCTGTCCATTGCGCACGGCATCGATCAAGCGGCTGACCTCATCAACCGACTCTGGGAAAGCCCAATCCACCGCGCCTTCATCTGCCCATGCACCGCGATCGGACTGTCCGGTCATGGGCGCCCGCGCAGTCAATCGGCAAGCGGGCGTAACAGGATCATCCAGAGAGCACAACAAGTGGTCTATCTGCCCATCGTTGTCCCAGTCCTGTGAAAGCAGCACGCATTCCGCACTATCGAACAGGCACTCACTCGCCCAATGCCGGCTGTGCGCTTGATCCAGCAACCATGGCCACCAGTCCGCATCCGGCTCAGGTCCAGTCACCGTGCGAATACGCGCCTGCGCAGTCGGTACATCCACCCATTCGCTATCCTCGTGAACAGATGGCACATCATCGCGCGATGCGCTGTCACTAATTTGGCGCACCCAGAGCATCACCTCCTCGGTCTGCGCCAAGGGGGAGTTTGCCAGTTCTTCCAGAGCTGCCTCCCCATAAGGGCCATGGTTGAACTTGAGGTCTTTGAGGCGTTCGTGGGTGATGCTTTGCGCACCGGATTGCAACTGCGCCAACTGGCTGCGCGCGCCCAGTCGATCCGGATCCAGCACAGGCGTTTGCAGCGCCAGCAACACAGCCAGCACTGCCAGCGAAAGCCCGCGATTGACCGGGCTGATGGCTGCCAGCCATGGCCTCTCCTGCACCCGTCTCCAGCTTTGCACAGCAGCCCAGGCATAGCCCGTGGCATACAGCCACAGCAAACCACTGCCCACAGCGGCCCACAAGCGCTCTGCCGTCCACCCATACTGCTGGACACGCAGCCCCACTGCCACACAAGCCAGCGTGGCCAGCACCATCATGGTCAACAAACTGGCTTGCACCAGATGCTGCACCCATTGAGGGTAAGGCCCCTGCGCTGCACTGCCGTCCTGATATACGGCATTCACCAGCCAGATGTGAAAGATCAGCACCCCCATCAACAAGACTGCTGCAAAACGCGTAGCCCAAAGCGTCTCCAGCCCAGTCAGCATCAGTGCCAGAGCAAACAGCACCAGCACCCAAGCCATCAGCGGAAGCACCAGGCGCCCCAGAGCCTGTAATACAAGGCGGGCCATCTGGATCGGGCGTTCTTGCGTACGCGCAACCCATACACCCAGCCCCACCATCAGCCCAGTCATTGGAAAGGCGAACCATGATTCACTGAAGAGCTGCATGAACGCTTGTACACCGAGCAGCGCGAACAAGCCGGCCCATAGCCAGAGCACCAGCCAAATCAGCTGCACGCACACAGCCGCCAAAGCCATGACCAGTGCGTTATTCCATGCGTAAACAAACAAGCGCTGGTAAGGAATACGCCAGCTGCCTTGCTCCAGATAGGCCTGGAACCATGCCAGAGCCACGAACCACCACAGCGCCATGGCCACCCCCAAACGTAGCAAAGCGCCCTCGTAGCCCACGTCACTGTGCGTGTTGCGCCACAGTGTCCAGCCCGCCATGAGCAACACCACCAATGCCATCACAGCGCCGCCTGCCCATAATGCGGGTTGGTGCCATCGGCTAACCGCCATGCCCATGAACAGCGGCACCTGCACCACCAGCAACATCAGCAGGGCCAGCCAGCTGCGATCGACGGCACCAAACAGTCCATCACCCCACTCCATCACTGCAAACAAGGCCAGACCTTGGAGCGCCCCCATCACCATCAAGCCCCGCTGTGAAGCAGGTGGTTGTGGCGAGCGTAGGCGCTCAGAAGCAGGGGATGAGAAGGGAGCGGAAGGCGACGACGGGTCGGAAAAAACATGCATGCCAACAGTCTATCGGCTGCGTCTCGAGCTCCCCAAATAGCGTGGGGTTACAGCATGTATCCACCCTTTGAGTGAATCATCTTCCCGCCTTTTTGCAAGCCATGATTATTGAGACACTCCCTGACAGCTTTGCATGCGCGCATCAATCAGATTCTGCGGTGCAAGCAACGCCACTAAGCCACAGCCCAGCGAGCCTTGCCATTGCACATAGTCATGCCCACTGACCCACTCGCGCTGGACCACAGACATCTGGCGTGCACGCAGCACATCACCGAGTTCGCGCGAAGTTTCCAGGATGCCCGCCCGCCCTCCGCGGCCGCCTTCAAACAACCCGGCATCTAGGTAAAAATTCACCTGCGGCATAGGCGTTGGTAAATTCTTCCATGCTCGCTGCATCCAGCCAGGCTGTTCACCGTCTGGTGCCCACCAGTAAGAGCCTGACATGCTCAGCACATTGCCAAACAGCTCCGGATGCATCAGCCCCAGGTAGCTGGAGACCAAGCCACCATAACTGCTGCCCGCCACCACGGTATGGCGTGCCAATTGCCCCAGACCTTGCTGCCGCACCCAGGGCATCAGCTCCTCAGCCATGAAACGAGCGAACTTGGGGTTCGGCGGCAATTCCTCCCCGCGCGCTTCAGGACTGGCGTTACCCACGATGACAGCCGCCGTAGCGGGCAACATGCCATTGACAATCAAATTGTCCAGAATGCGCGTAGCAGGTACGTCACCCGCAAATGCGTGCGCATCAAACAGCACCAACAAGGCCTGAGGCGCAACGTCTGCAGGCACATACGTCCACACATCCCGCAGGTTCGCAAGAACCTGACTGTGCACCACGTGGCGTGTCAGCTGACCTTGGCGAACGCCTGCCTGAGACACCCAAGGCTGGGCAGGAGCTTGCTCCAACACAAGCACGGAGCGCCCTTGGTAGATGTCCTTGGCGCTCCATTGCAGCCGCTGCGGGAAAGTATGCGGGTTGAATGGATCACGCTGCAAAGTGCTCAATATCATGCGTCGCTGCTGCGCTGCATTGTCAATTTGGGGAACATCTGGGGCCAGCGCATAACTGAGGCGGGCACGTGGATCCATGACTACGCTGGTCCACCAGACATCGCTACCCGCCAGTTTGCGCAACGGGTTGTGGTCACCGCTGGGGCTGCCAAACAGCCGCACATTGGTATTCCCCTGATCACGCCACAAAAAAGTGACCAGCTGCTGACCGTTCTCCCAAGGCTCTACCAGGGGTGTACCTTGCTGCTGCACATCGGCCCAGAAGGCGTCTGTCCCCATTCCACGGGCAAGCGCCTGTTGCAAAGCTTGCAAATGCGGACCCATCGGTGTTTCTTCAGACTTTGGCTGCTCCATACCTTCAGAAGCCCACGTTTTAAGCACCTCCAATTCAAAGGTGTGCATGGGTTCCGTTTGATCGGCATGAGACAGCCACAGCTGCTCCTGCTGTGCACCACGGCTGAGCCACATAGCGGTTTGCACGCCACGTCCATCTTCTGCGAGGCGGCGCAGATGCTGGCCATTTGCATCCTGCAGATCCAGGTTCAGCCCCGCGCCCCGAAAACGCAGCTGCACCACATGACCTTCTGGCACTTGCAGCTGCACCACCTGCCCGGAGCGGGGGGCATCACCCTGCAAAGTTTTTTGCAACACCAGCGGTGCTCCGTCACCAGGGCTGTTTCCAACCATGTAAGCCTGAGCCTCCGGAGACCACGCAGCTACCACGTTCACCACTGTTGCAGCCATAACAGCCGCTACAGCGGCAGGGGCGTGTTTACGCCAGCGTTGAAAAATTATCGGCATGGCGTTCAGAACTTTTGCATCAAAAAAACCAAGATATCTGGAAGCGCACTCCATGTAAGGTCCCCTGTGCGAGGCCTACGGTTGCGTGCCTTGACTAGCCGCTAGGCAAAGTAATGGCACAGGCGCTGCCCTTTGATCTCATGCACGCTGACCTCAATGCCATACAGCACAGAGAGCACCTCATCACGCACGACTTCCAATGGCGGTCCTTGATTGGCCACATGACCGCTCTTCATCGCGATGATGTGGTCGGCATAGCAGCTGGCAAAGTTGATGTCATGAAGCACCACCACCACGGTCTTGCCGCGCTCATCCACCATACGGCGCAGCAGCTTCATCATGCTCACCGCATGCGCCATGTCGAGATTGTTGAGTGGCTCGTCCAGCAGGATATAAGGAGTGTCCTGGCACAACACCATCGCGATGTAAGCGCGCTGACGCTGTCCGCCGGACAACTCATCCAGATAACGGTCAGCGAGTTCTTGCAACTGCAAAAAATCCAGTGCCTGATTCACATGCTGCACATCCTCAGGAGTCATGCGACCCTTGCTGTGGGGAAAACGGCCAAAGCCAACCAGATCTCGTACCGTCAGGCGCAGCGCCGACTGGTTATCCTGCCGCAAAATGGCCATGACCTTGGCCAGCGCATCACTGGCTGTTTTGCTCACATCCAGGCCCGCCACATATGCGGTTCCGGACGTGATGGGCGCCAAGCGGCTCACCATCGACAGCAAAGTGCTTTTACCTGCGCCATTGGGGCCAATGATGGCCGTGAACTGCTTTTCCGGAATTGTTACGCTGACGCCATGCAGCACCGTGGTGCTGCCATGGGTTTTGACTACGTTTTCAGTCTCGATCATTACTTGCCTTTGCGCATGAGCAGGTAGATAAAGACCAATCCGCCCACAAACTCCACCACCACCGACAGCGCCGAGTTGAAGCCCAGCACGCGCTCCAGTACCACCTGTCCTGCCAGCAACAAAACACAGCCCCAGAGCACTGCAGCGGGTAGCACCCATGCATGACGACGCGTACCCATCCACTGGTAAGCCATGTTTGCCACCAGCAGCCCAAAAAATGTGACCGGCCCCACCAGTGCCGTGGAAACCGCCACCATGGCACACATCACCACCAGCAGATGCAGCACTTGGCGCTGGTAATCCACACCCAGGTTCACTGCCGCATCGCGCCCCAGGGCCAAGACATCAAGCACGTGGCGTTGGTGCCAGAAATACACGGCGCCCACGGCCAGCAGCACCAGCGAAGGTGCCAAAAGCTGTGTATGGATGGTGTTGAAGTTCGCAAACATGCGGTCTTGCAAGGTGGCGAACTCATTGGGATCAATCATGCGCATGGCAAAGCTGGTCATGCTGCGAAACAGAATGCCCATCACCATGCCCACCAGCAGCATGAGGTGCAGGCTGCTGGCATGCCCGGTGAACAACCAGCGCATCAATGCCACACTCAGCGCAACCATGAGCAAAATTTCCACAGCGAACTTGGGCAGCACACCCAGGCTCACCACGCCCACAGAGCCAAGCACCAGCACCAGCACGGCCTGCAGGAACAGATACAACGCATCCAGTCCCATCACCGCTGGCGTGAGAATGGTGTTGTGCGTGACAGTCTGAAATACCACGGTGGACATGCCCAATGCACAAGCCACCACCAGCATGGTCAAAACCTTGGTGCCACGATGTTCAAGCACAAAAGCCCAGTCGGCTTCAACACCCACAGTCATGAAGGCAATGATGGCCAGCACCGTCAACACCACCAGCACATTCAAGCGGGTACTGCGCCTGCTCCACCACCCTGACTCTGCTGGCATATACAAATCTTGCCCCATCGCATCAACCTTGCTTTGCGCGACGGCGCAACAAAATCAGCAAAAACATGGCGCTGCCCACCACACCCATGACCGTGCCGACAGGAATCTCATAGGGTGCAATGATCAAGCGGCCAAACAGGTCACACAGCAGTGTCAGGGCTGCCCCCGCCAGCGCCACCCACAGCACACTACGGCGCACGTTATCTCCCACCATCAGGCGCACCACATTCGGCACAATCAGACCGACAAAAGGGATGGAGCCCACCGTGACCACAATGCATGCTGTCACCACCGACACCACCACCAGACCTTGCAGCACCAGCCGCTTGTAATTCAAGCCCAGATTGGTGGCAAACGACTCTCCCAACCCAGCCACCGTGAAACGATCTGCCATGACAAGAGCCACCAGGGTGACTCCCAGCGACAGCCACAACAACTCGTACCTGCCTTCCACCACCACCGAAAAATCACCGTTGGAAAACGCGCGTAGCGCTTGAATCATGTCGTGCTGGTAGGCCAAAAAAGTACTGCCTGCCTCAATCACGCCCGCCAAAATCAAACCCACCAGCGGCACAATCCAGGCAGATCGCAAGCGGATACGGCTGAGCACTGCCATGAACAAGGCCGTGCCCGCCATGGCTGTCAGCGCAGCTACGCCCATCTTGGCAAACACGGGCAGACCAGGCGCCCACAACATGCAAAACAGCATGCCCAAGGTGGCAGATTCCACTGTGCCCATGGTGGAGGGCTCGACAAAATGGTTGCGCGCCAGCATCTGCATGAGCAAACCTGCCACAGCCATGGCACTGCCCGCCAGCATCAGCGCTAGCGTGCGGGGCAGCCGCGAGAACATCAGCACCTGCGCAACCATGTCGTCTTCGTTATTGCTCCACAACGTGTTCCACGACACATCACTCACGCCAACCGAAAGACTCCACAGCGCCAATGCAAAAAGGGCCGCGAGGGCCCCTGTCCACGCCAGCGCATTGCGACCGGCGGGAGTGTGATTACCTGGAGAATGCATCAGACAACTGCTTCAGGTTCTCCTTGAGTGCCGTCGGACTGGCGTTCGACATGGTGTACCAATTGGCTGCATTCAAATAAACCACATGCTGATTGCGCCATGCCTTGGTCGCATGCACAAGCTTGTTGTCCAACAGCTTCTTGGCTGCATCACCATCCTGGCCGACAGCAGCATCTCGGTCCAGCACAAACAGCCAGTCTGGGTTGGCCTTCAGGAGATATTCAAACGACACGGCCTGACCGTGTTTGGAAACTTCAATCTTGTCCTTCGTTGGGCTGACTCCAAACACTGAGTACAGCATGTCAAAGCGCGAGCCTGGCCCATACACGCTGAGCTTGCCACCATTTGTCATCAGGAACAATGCCCCACCCTTGCCTGCAGCCTTCGCCTTCACATCGGCAATGGCAGCTTCAATTTCCTTGATTTCCTGCTCACCCTTGTCTGGGACGCCATAAATGGCAGCCAAGCTACGGATGTTGCGAAAGACGTGGGCCATCTGGTTCTGATTGTCGATGGTCACATCCAGCACCGGCGCGAACTTCTTGAGTTCGTCCACCTTGGGCAAAGAGCGATTGCCCGCAATGATCAGGTCGGGCTTGAGTGCTTTGACCTTTTCATAGTCCGGTTCAAACAGCGTCCCGATATTGGCGTACTTGTTTTCATCAGCGAACTGCTTGAGTGCAGGTGGCAGGGCCTGCTGCGGATTTCCTGAAACGTGACCACCCAAAGTCTGAATGATGTCCAGCGCACCATAGTCATAGACCAACACGGTTTTGGGCTTCACCGGCACTTGCACTACACCCGTGTTGTCTTGCACCTTGATAGTTTCTGCAGCATGGGCTGCAGCAAAAGGCAGAGTCAAAGCCAACATCAGACCAGCCACCGTTTGGCGGCGATTCCACAGAGCAATCATCTTCAATTTCCTTTGCCGCAACTTTTCCGCGTGCGACTTCACGAACCAAGATATTGTATGAGAATCGTTCTCAACACCAGTCACATGGACATATAAAGTTGCGCAAAGTCAGAAGGAGGGCTAGTCGATTTGGAAAACAACCGGCAGCTCTTGACACCTAGAATGCGCCCGCAGTGCATGCATGGCGCATGATTGCGCTGGCAGCTTTTTTGGCTCCGACTTTATCGCCAGTCCGGCGGTTTTTTTGTTTTAGAAAGTGGGTGGACGGCATGTCCTCCGCAGAAGGGGCTCAGCCCACCTCCTCATCCGCACAAGCCGCGCTCACAGGCATTGGCCTGACCGTTGTGGCCTGCGCCTTGTTCGCACTGCTGGACAGTGGCACCAAATTTACCGGTCAGTACCTGCCCATGCTGATGGTAGTTTGGCTACGTTTTATATCTCAAGCGCTGGTTACGACTGCATGGGTGCTTCCGCGCCAAGGGATAGGCGCCTTACGAACCGAACACCCTCGATTCCAGATCAGCCGTGCACTCAGTGGCGTGATGACCACCGTTTTTGCGTTCTATTGCATCCAGAACATGCCCCTGGCGAACTTTACGGCTGTGTGGTCGGCAGGGCCTTTGCTGATTGTGGTGACGTCTGCCCTGTTGTTTGGAGAAAAAGTAAGTTCCATGCGTTGGGGATTGCTGGTGATTGGCTTGCTGGCAGTCATTGCCATTGTGCGTCCAGAACAGGACGGCATGCCCCTGGGCTGGATGGCTCTGGCACCCGTTGGCGTACTGCTTTGCGGCACCACTTACCAACTGCTGGGCAGCAGGCTGGCACGGCTGGATCCGCCCACTACCACACAGCTGTATACAACCTGGTTACCTGTCATTGCCACGGCACCATTCATCCCCTGGATCTGGGAAAGCGTACACAACTGGCAGGTATGGGTTGCAGTCGTAATGATGGGCGTATGCAGTGGTATTGGTCACTTGCTTCTTCTTCAGGCATATGCTCACGCCACGCCATCTGTTGTTTCGCCGTTTCTCTACAGCCAAATTGGCTTTGCCATGCTGATGGGATGGTTGTTCTTTGAGCAGGTGCCAGACAGCATTTCACTGGTGGGGATAAGCGTGATTGCCCTGTGTGGATTTGTAAACATATGGATCAGTGTGTATCAACGTCGTTAGTTTTGCCTGCTGCCATGCTAGATTGGATCAAATTACTGCCTATCTCATTACATCTATGGCGGACCCCACTGCCCCACACTCCTCCAGCGATGAATTTGACCTGCTGGATTTACTCATTGTCGTCGCAGAAAATCTCAAGCTCCTCGTTTTAGTTCCCCTGATCGTTGGCTTGGCTGCACTCGGGATTGCATTTGCCATCCCGAAGACCTATGAAAGCCAGTCCATCCTGAGCCCCAGCAAACCTGGCCTGGATATTTCGGGTCAAGTGCTTGCCAGCTATATCAAGTCTGCGGACATCCTGGAGGCGGTAGCCAATGACATAGGTCTTGAACCCAATGCGAGTGCCGAGCAGCGCTTCAAAAAGCTGGAGCAGCGCATCAGTGTTTCTGTAGGGAAAAACGACCAGCTTGTCACCCTGAAGACTCAGGGGAACTCTCCTGAGTCCGCCCGAGATCTGAACACCACCATCTGGAAGCATGTTCTTCCCTTAACCATCCCTCGCTCCAGGGACATGGAGCGCTTGCAAGCACAGCTGAAGGCAGAGCAGGAGCGATTACAGGCTGGTGTAAATCTCGAGGCCCAGATGACAAAACTGGTCGCTCAATCAGAATCTATTACCGAAGGAAATGCCAATCTCTATGGAGAGCTTCTGGCTGCAAACAGCGCTCGTCTGCGCGCGATTGCGACTCTGGAAGCACAGATAGAAGGTTTAACCACCGAAAACCTGGCCCAACAACCCACTCTGCCTGAAGCGTCCGTCAAGCCCCGCAAGGCCATGATTGCAATTGGAGCCACAGTCGCGACAGGTTTTGTACTGCTGCTGTTTGTTTTTGCACGCCATGCTTTGCGCACAACCGCTCAAAACCAGGAACAGGCTGCAAAAATTCAACGATTACGTCAAGCCGCTGGTCTGAAGGACTAGACAGTTTGTTTAAAAAATAATGCGCCATGAAGGCGCATTATTTTTTGCAAGTGCCGCATCAATACCCATGCTGCTGCCTGAACGCTTTGGCCAGTCCAAAGTGCCCATTGCCAATAAATGGCACAGGAGGGCGCAGAGCGGACAAGGGGGACGGGTGATTGCTCATCAACACCAGATGTCCGCGATCTTCCGGGATCAATACCCGCTTGGATTGGGCGTGACTCCCCCAGAGCATGAACACCGTTGGGCGGCCCTGTTCGGCCACCTGACAAATGATGGCATCGGTGAGAACTTCCCAGCCGCGTTTGCTGTGACTGGCGGCTTGCCCCTCCTCGACGGTCAAACATGTGTTGAGCAAGAGCACTCCGTTCTGAGCCCACTTGACCAAGCTTCCCCCCGGTTGTGGGAACGGAGGAAATGGCACACCCAGATCGCGCTGTATTTCCTTGAAGATGTTTTGCAGCGAAGGCGGCAAACGCACACCCGGGGCTACGGAAAATGCCAAGCCTTCAGCTTGCCCACGGCCATGGTACGGATCCTGCCCCAAGATGACCACGCGGACATCCTCAGGTGCTGTCAGCTCCAATGCACGCAATGGCTGAGGAGGAAAAATGACCGCCCCCGCATCCAAGCGCTGCTGCAAATAGCCCAGCAACTGCAGGCCTTTGGAGGAGGCAAAAAACGCATCTACTACGGCCTGCCAACCCGGAGCCACATGCCAGTCGGCAGGCTTGGCACTCAACAACTGGGTAGGGGCTAACGCGGAGGATTCGGTCATGGCGAAGACATTTTCATCAAAATCTCACAAAGACAAACGCAAGGCCATCATGCAAACAGCTTAGCCAGCGCTTCACCAGGCTCTGGGGCGCGCATAAAGGCCTCGCCCACCAAGAAGGCGTTAATTCCTGCATCGCGCATGGTTTTGACATCATCCGGGGTGAGGATACCGGACTCAGTCACCAGGAGACGATCTGCTGGCACGTCTTTCTTCAGCGCAATAGAGGTTTGAATATCCACCTCAAATGTGCGCAGATTGCGGTTGTTGATGCCCACCAGCGGTGTCTTCAACTTCAATGCGCGTTGCAGCTCTTGTGCATCATGCACTTCCACCAGCACCGCCATTTCCAGACTGTACGCAATCTGTTCCATCTCGGCCATTTGCGCATCGTCCAGGCACGCGGCAATCAGCAGCACACAGTCTGCGCCCATCACACGTGACTCATAAATTTGGTAAGGGTCAACCATGAAATCTTTGCGCAGCACGGGCAGCAAAGTGCTGGCACGAGCTTGCTTCAAGTAATCAGGCTCGCCCTGGAAAAACTGGCGATCCGTCAGCACCGACAGACACGCTGCACTGATCTTGCCATTTCCGACCATATAGCTTTGCGCGATGTCCACAGGGTCAAAATCAGCGCGAATCACGCCCTTGCTGGGACTGGCCTTCTTGACTTCGGCAATCACACCCGCCTGGCCTTTGGCTATTTTGGCGCGGATAGCACCTACAAAATCGCGCGTCGACACGCGGCTTTCCGCATCGCGGCGCATGTCTGCCAGCGAGGTGACTTTCTTGGCTGCGGCTACTTCCTGGACTTTGACGTCGCAGATTTTTTTCAGAATGTCAGACATGTTTTTCCTTGATTGTTGTGTCGGCACGGTTCCTTTGCACCGCTCCACTTTGGGCGCTATTGTCGGTGTTTCTGCCGAGAGACCGAGCAAGGAAGGCCATAGCTCTGGCTCACGCACTTGTCCTTACGAAAACAGCGCTTCCCCCATAACTGAGACGAAAGGGGCTAGAACAAAGAGATTTTGACTTCGAGTTGCCGTTGCAGATCATGCAATGTAACTTGACGTGGCACCGACTGCACGTCACCTGTTCGTTCACTCAGTACTTGCTTGCCTCTGTCTGATGAGAAGAGCGCGCCGACAATGGCGCCATGCGTGAACCTGAGCGCCGAACCCCCAAACACTCCGCCATCGTATCTACCAGCGCATCAATCGCCAGCAAGTCTACGCGCTGCGGGCGGAACGAACAGTGCAGCGTGCACAAGATACCCACGGGGCCTTTGCGCACATGACGCAGTTCAATCTGATAAAACAGCTCGCGCCGCCCCCCAATCGCATGCACACCCAAACTCCACGCCTGTGCTTCACGTACATCCGCATCCCAAGCTGATTGCGCCCCTAGCGCCTGAATACTCTGCGCAGGCAAGTCCACCACACACCCTTTCCAATGCGCCTGACCTTGGTACGACGGCTCCATCTCCAAGCGAGCAATGGCCGCGTGCCGCAGCCCTTGACGCCACTGCACAACGCCATAAACAAGCACTGTTGCCAAGAACAGCAAGAAGTACAGCAGCACACCGTGCACCGCCATCGGATAGAAAGCCAATACACCAGCTGCGATGATCAGCAGCTCCAGTTCCAACGAAGACATCTGTGAGGCATGCTGCATGCACCGCACCTCTTGTGGCAAATGCCACAAGGCTTGATGACGCAGCGTTTGCGCCCAAATAGACAGAACATGGGTTTGAAGCTGGGTCATTGGTCACAGCGCAGGAACGCGCCAGCAATTACAGATACGCCGATGACTGTGGGCGTCCGTCTCGGCGCCCATCACAGTGCTCACAATTGCATCGTGCACTAGCTACCACAGCATCCATTGAGGCACATCATATTGGCTGCGTGCTGGCCCTTCAAGAACAGCGCTTGCCAATAGGCGGAGTATTGGGAAGAGCTGAACATGAGCGGCGCACTATGCCTCCTTTGCGAGAACACTGCCTCGCTTTCTATCGTTGAAGCTTTCCAGAGCTACTGCTTAAGGCTGCACGTCGAATGCCCAAACGCTCAACCATCGTATCGGCCAGCGCCTGTACCGCTTCAGGCTGCAGTACCGCATGCCCTACGTGTAGGACTGTACACAAACGCACCACCGGCCCTTTGCGCACATGGCGTAATTCAATGCGCCAACCGTGGCGCATACGTGGCCGATCGGTAAAAGCGATGACGCCCACACTCCACTCCTGTGGAGCATCCAGCACCCATTGCTGAGGAGGCTCAACGCCTTGCGTGCGCACGCAACGCTGCGCCACATCCACACAACAGCCTCGCCCTTGATGGGCCCGTAAACTACCTTCCCCCAAGGGCAGGCTGCGCCGGCGACGCATGCGCATCACCACCACAGTGGTGAGTGCCAATACGGTCAAGGCAATCGCCAGCTCCGTACTACTTGCACCTTCCGCGAAAGACCACAGCAGCACGCAAGCAATGCCTGCAACCAGCACGCGCGGCAGCAGCATCCAGTCAGGTGGTGAGAGTTGCACATACTCCGGCAGTTGCCACACGTCCTCAAGCTCCACCCGTTGCTGCAGAGGCGCCAGCGCCTCGCGCACCGATGGTGAGGTCATGCTGCCAGCTGGGTGCTGTAGGCCACCAACTGCTGCAACTTCTGGAGGGCAGCGCCGCTATCGATGGTCGCCTGTGCACGCTGCAAACCGTCTTCGATGCTGCTGGCCACATTGGCCGCATACAGTGCCGCTCCTGCATTCAGACAGACGATATCGCGCGCTGGCCCCTTCTCTCCCTGCAACACGCCCATGAGCATGACTTTGGATTCTTCGGGGTTGTCCACTTTCAGCGCACGTGTACCTGCCATGCGCAAACCGAAATCCTCGGGGTGAATTTCGTACTCGCGCACCACGCCGTCCTTGAGCTCACCCACCAGCGTGCCTGCACCCAAGCTGATTTCATCCAGGCCGTCACGGCCATAAACCACCATCGCATGCTCCGCACCTAAACGTTGCAGTGCTCGCACCTGAATACCTACCAGATCTTCGTGGAACACGCCCATCAAAATATTGGGGGCACTGGCCGGATTGGTGAGTGGACCCAGAATATTGAAAATGGTGCGCACGCCCAGCTCACGGCGCACGGGAGCGACATTCTTCATTGCAGGATGATGGTTGGGCGCGAACATAAAGCCGATGCCCACATCGCGAATGCAATCGGCGATCTGTTCAGGCTTGAGGTTGATGTTCACACCCAGTGCTTCCATGGCATCTGCGCTGCCGGATTTGCTGCTGACACTGCGCCCGCCGTGCTTGCTGACTTTGCCACCTGCTGCGGCGATCACGAAGGTGGAGCACGTAGAAATATTGAAGGTGTTGGCACCATCGCCACCAGTGCCCACGATGTCCACCAAATTGCTCTTGTCGTGCACATGCACCTTGTTGGAGAACTCACGCATCACCTGTGCAGCAGCGGAGATTTCACCAATCGTTTCCTTCTTCACGCGCAATCCCGTGATGATGGCAGCGGTCATCACGGGCGATAGCTCGCCGCGCATGATTTGACGCATCAGCGCCAGCATTTCATCGTGGAATATTTCACGGTGTTCAATCGTGCGCTGCAGCGCTTCTTGGGCGGTAAAAGTGATCATTTTCAAATCCTTGGGAAATGCGCTCCAAGCTGCTGGCGTTTACGGTTTGTCAGAACGTCCATCCTGTGTAAAACCGCATTGCACTGGGAGCAACACTTCAAAAGCAAGGCCGCGAGCTTGATGCACAGCGGCCTTGGTGGGAGGTTATTTCTGGTCCAAAAAATTCTTCAACATGGCATGGCCATGCTCGGTCAAGATGCTTTCCGGGTGGAACTGCACACCCTCCACAGCCAGTGACTTGTGTCGCACCCCCTGAATCTCACCGTCTTCACTGGTGGCAGTGATCTCCAGGCACTCAGGCAACGTCTTTTTGTCGATGACCAAAGAGTGGTAGCGATTCACCGTGAACTGAACAGGCAGACCGGCAAACACGCCTTTTTGATCGGTACTGATGACGCTGGTTTTCCCGTGCATTTGCTGGCCCGCACGAATGATGTCCCCACCAAAAGCCGCGCCAATGCTCTGATGGCCCAGACACACGCCGAGCACCGGCAGCTTGCCTGCAAAGTGCTGGATCGCTGCCACCGAAATACCGGCTTCTGCCGGCGAGCTGGGACCGGGCGAAATCACCACGCGCTCAATCCCTTGGTCCGCCACCAGAGCGATCACTTCATCCAATGTGATCTCGTCGTTGCGCACCACAGTCACATCGGCGCCCAGCTCACCAAAGTACTGGACGATGTTGTAGGTAAAGCTGTCGTAGTTGTCGATCATCAAGAGCTTCATGCGACATCTCCTCGGGGTTGCAAGCCTTGTGCACGCAAGCGTGCCAGCTCCTGGTGTTCGTAGTCGATGTAGCACTCCATCATGGCGCGATACAGACGCTCCATCAGGTCGGCATCGCCTCCATGCGCAGCTGCCATGGGCCGTACGCGGTCGACAATCGCCTGGATACGCGCTTCATCGCGCACCAGGCTTGCATCGTTTTTGACCTTGGCGGCCTGCGTCATATAGGCGCTGCGCTCCACCAGCAGTGGCACCAGAATGTCGTCCAGCGCATTCACGCCTGCACGCACCTCAGCCATGCAGTTGCAGTCCTTCACTTTATCGATAGCGCGGCTCATTCCAGGCCCTCCTCCACCAGTTCTGCCGCGCGCAGCACCGCACGGGCTTTGTGCTCTGTTTCTCTCCACTCCATCTCGGGCACAGAGTCGGCCACCACGCCAGCGGCGGCCTGCACATACAGATAGCCGTCCTTGATCACGGCCGTGCGAATGGCAATCGCCATGTCCATATGGCCTGCAAAACTGAGGTAGCCACACGCACCGCCGTAAATGCCGCGCTTGGTGGGCTCGAGCTGGTCAATCAACTCCATGGCATGCACCTTGGGGGCTCCTGAGAGCGTGCCTGCAGGGAAGGTAGCTTTGAGCACATCCATGCTGGTCATACCATCTTGCAGCACGCCTTCCACATTGCTCACAATGTGCATGACATGGCTGTAGCGCTCCACCACAAAGGCTTCGGTCACCTTGACACTGCCAGTTTTGGCAATGCGCCCAATGTCATTTCGCGCCAGATCAATCAGCATGACGTGTTCTGCACGCTCCTTGGGGTCAGCCATCAACTCCAGTTCTGTGGCCTTGTCCTTTTCCGCAGTGGCTCCCCGTGGACGCGTCCCTGCCAAGGGGCGAATGGTGATCTTTTCACCCTCGTCCACCTTTTCTTGGCGCACCAGGATTTCAGGGCTGGAGCCCACCACCTGAAAGTCACCGAAGTTGTAGAAGTACATGTATGGCGACGGATTGAGCGAACGCAGGGCACGATACAGGCTCAAGGGCGACTCGGTATAGCGTTTGTGGATACGTTGCCCCACCTGCACCTGCATGAATTCCCCGGCGGCAATCAACTCCTTGGCGCGTTCCACAGCTGCCAAGTAATCGGACTTGGCAAAACTACGCTCGGCGGGGTGGCTATCCCCCCCCTTGATCTGCGGTACGCTGACCGAATAACGCAGTTGCTCTTTGAGCTGGCGCATGCGTTTTTTGCCTTTGCTGTATGCCTCAGCCTCTGCCGGGTTCACATAGACAATGAAGTACAGCTTGCCCGAGAGGTTGTCGATCACGGCGACCTCTTCACACAGCAGCAGCATGATGTCGGGTGTGCCCAAGGTATCCGGTGGGCAGGTGGCCTCGAGTTTTTTCTCCACGTAGCGCACCGCATCGTAGCCAAAATAACCCGCCAAACCACCGCAAAAACGCGGCAGCCCGGGAACCAGCGCCACGTTGAAGCGCTGCTGGTAGGCGGCAATAAAGTCCAGCGGATTGCCAGCATGGCTTTCCACCACAGTGCCATCTGTAACCACCTCGGTCTTGGCCTGCGCTCCAAAACCACTGGCTCGCAGAAAAGTGCGGGCAGGCAGGCCAATGAAGCTGTAGCGCCCAAAGCGCTCACCACCCACCACTGACTCCAGCAAAAAACTGTGCTTGCCATCGCCATGAGCGTGTGCAAGTTTGAGGTACAGCGAGAGTGGGGTTTCGAGGTCGGCAAACGCCTCAGTCACCAAAGGAATGCGGTTGTAGCCTTGGCTGGCCAAGCTTTTGAATTCAAGTTCTGTAATCACAGAGCAGGTTTCCCAGTCGGGGCATCGCACTGCGTAGTCCTGAGGACAGCAAAAAGGCAGGCGCTGCAATTCATTCAAACCGTCCGCAGCGGTGGCGGACATGGGTGCACCCGTGCTGGCGGGCGCCATCAAACGGTCATAGATGCAGGCTTACGCCAGGGCCAGGCTCCCCGGTCCGCGCAACCTGTGATGAACACGTGATGAATGAACATAGTGGGCAAGTGTAGCGCATCTGGTGATTGCACCCAAGGCCTCTTCCTTACTCAGCCACGATGGTGCACTTCACCTTTAGACGCAGCATGGCACGTGGTTTTCCTGCCAAAGCTTGACAAGCGCTTGTACACGCCAGACCTGCGACGCACAATAAAACGTCCAAAAGCACGCTCGTGCACTTCCAAAAAACTTGGCAAGGAACTCTCATGCTGACTGCGTACGCTGCCCCTGGATTCCGCCTGCTGCGCCTTGTGCTTGCAAGACTGCTCTTGATACTTTGCGCGACAGGGCTGCCGAGTTGGTCTCAAACTACAGAGTCAGCAGAGCTTGCCGCACATCCAGAGACCATAGAGGTGCAGGGCCAGACACTGCATCGCAACGGTGTGGGAGTTCGCACCAAGGGCGATTCCCAACTCTATTCTGCGGCGCTTTATCTGGAAAAACCCACCGATTCGCTACAAGCAATTGGCCAACTTTCAGGCCCTAAACGCATCTCTGTGCACATGTTGCGCAACATCAATGCCTCCGAGCTTGGTACCTTGTTTGCACACGGCATGGAAAACAATATGGACAAGCGCCAGCTGTCCCTGCTCATTCCCGGGGTGATGCGCATGAGCGAGGTGTTCAACCGCTACAAAGGACTTAAGGCCGGTGACTCGTTCACCCTTGACTGGATTCCCCAAAAGGGCATGCAGCTGAGCATCAACGGCCAGCCCGACACGGGGCAGTTTCCTGAGGCCGCGTTCTATCAAGCAATGCTTGGCATATGGCTTGGCCCTCAACCCGCGGACAGTCGCCTGAAAGCACAGTTGCTGCATAGGTCCGTGGAATAGGAAGATCGACCGTGTGAGCCTTGCACCTCCAGACCACCGCGGCCTGCAGTGCAGGCCAACCACTCAGGCTCGCCCCACCAATTGAGCGTAGTAATTGGGCAGTGCAAACAAGGCTCCATGCACCGCTGCGTTGTAATACTGCAGATCCTGCACGCCACGCTCACTCAGACGTTGCTGCACCACCTCAGAAGTCACGGATTGCGCATCGATGGTGTCTGAACATACGGCCATGCCCCAGTAAGCTCCGTACAGCGGCACATACACCCCATAGCAGCGCACATGCTGGAACAGACCGTGCAAAGTCTGACTCAAATGCTGCACTTGCTCAGGATGAAACACTGGGCTGCCCAGATGCAGGACCAATGCCCCACCGTGTGCCAGTACACCTTTCATGCGCTGAAGAGCAGCCGCTTCATACAGCGAGCCTGCAGGCGTGTCCGGATCCGTCAAATCCATGAGTAGCAGGTCAAAGCGCTCTGCAGTGCTATCGATGAACGCCATGCCATCACCGATTTGCACATGCAATCGCGGGTCATCCCACGCATTGCGATGCACTTTCTCCAGCTCTGCCTTGCTGGCCTCGATCACCGCTTCGTCCAGCTCAGCCAGCACCACACGCTGCATGGTGGCGTGCTTGAGCAACTCTTCGGCCAGCCCCCCATCACCCCCGCCAATGATCAATGCGCTGCGTGGCTGTGGATGGGCCATGGCTGCAGGGTGTGCCATGCATTCATGATAGAAAAACTCATCGCGCTCACTGGTCATGAAACAGTTATCCAGACGCATCACACGACCAAAACTGTCGGTATCCATCATCTCCAGCGTCTGAAAAGCAGTTTGTCGCCGCGTGACATTACTGGCGCGAAACCCGAAAGCCGCATTGGGTGTGAGTTGCTCCATCGCCCAGGGATATTGGCCCACTCCATCGGTGGCGATATCACCGCGCCACAGCTGCTGACGCACAGCGTGCTTCGGGGCGTATGCGTTGACCACGCCATCCATCAAGGCTTGTGCTTTCGTGGAGTTGTCATCCGAAAAATTGCAGACATATACATCCACTGTCACATTGCCGGTTTCAGGCCAGGTATGGATGGCCAGATGCGACTCTGCCAGCAACACCGTACCGGTGACACCGCCGGGCTGCCCCTGCCAGTCCGGAAACTTCACCCAACGATCATCCACCAAGGTCAGGCCTGAGCTCTCTGTCTGCCTTCGGCACAAGCTGGCGATCGTCTGTGCATCCAGCATCAGTCCGTCGTCACAAGCACATTGATACAAATCAGCGGTCAGGTGCAAACCTTGCATGTCGTGAAGTCCTCCCGGTCACAACGCACCAGGGGTGAACAGCTTCTCCCCCAGGCGAAATTCATCATTTGAAAAGGCAAAGACTGCGAATACTAAACAAAACCCCAGTAGCGGCCAAATCCAGGGTTTACCAAGGCCACCGCTCAGAGCATGTGCAGCTCGGTCAAGCAATCCACAAAACCATCCGCATCCACACTGCGAATTGGTTCACCATGGTTGTAACCATAGCTCACCAGCACCACCGGACAACCCGCAGCGCGTGCAGCTTGTGCGTCGTTGCTGGAGTCGCCCAGCATCAAGGTGCGTGCAGCAGCCGTGCCCAGAGCTTCACAGGTTTTCAGCAGCGGTAATGGATCAGGTTTTTTCTTGGCAAAGGAGTCACCACCGAACACATGGCTGAAATACGGTGCCAAGCCCTTGGCTTGCAACAAAGGCTGGGCAAAGGACAACGGCTTGTTGGTCAGGCATGCCATGCGCAGGCCTGCTGCTTGCAGTTTTTCCAGGCCTTCGATCACCCCCGGATACACCTGCGCATACTGTCCATTGATGTCCAGATAGTGGTGCTGGTAACGCTGCCAAGCAGTTTCATAAACCGCTTCAATATCTGCCGCCCCGACATAAGCCAGCACCGAGCGAATCAGATGCTCCGAACCTTTGCCCACCATGTTTTCAATGGCTGATGCGGGTACAGCCGGCAAAGCCAGATCCTGCAGCATGCGGTTGAGGGCTTGGGCAAAATCGCCGAGCGTATCCACCATGGTGCCGTCCAGATCCACAATCACGGCATCCAGTGGGCCGATGGCAGGCACGCCATCCAACTTCAATTTCACAGACATCTTGTCCACCTCACAGAAAGTTGCTGCTGTGTGTGCCGCACAGACACCAGCAACCTGCGTTTTTCCCAACAAAAAGGCCTGCGCATAGCAGGCCTCACAGCGCGCTGCAGCACTCACGGCACTGCAAACAACCAGCCTCAGGCTGCCAGATTCGCTCTCATCTGGTCAATCACTGCCTTGTAGTCCGGCTTGCCGAAAATAGCGCTGCCCGCCACAAACGTGTCCGCACCAGCGTTGGCTACCGCTCGGATATTGCCTTCCTTGATTCCGCCATCAACTTCCAGGCGAATGTCTTTGCCGCATGCATCAATGCGCTTGCGCACAGCCTCAATCTTGCGCAAGGTGCTGTCGATGAAGCTCTGGCCGCCAAAGCCCGGGTTCACGCTCATCAGCAAGATCAGGTCCAGGTCTTCAATCACCCAGTCCAGCACATCCAGGGGCATGGCGGGGTTGAAGGTCAGACCGGCCTTCACACCATGGGACTTGATGTTCTGGATGCTGCGATGCACGTGGGCCGAAGCGTCGGGATGGAAGCTGATGTAGTCCGCTCCCGCCTTGGCAAAGGCCGAAGCCAGTTCGTCCACTGGCTGCACCATCAGGTGCACATCAATCGGAACGGGCTGGCCGTCGGGTGTCACTGCATGGGGCTTCAAAGCCTGACAAATCATGGGGCCGAATGTCAGATTGGGAACGTAGTGGTTGTCCATCACGTCAAAGTGAATCCAGTCTGCGCCGGATGCAATGACAGTGCGCACTTCCTCACCCAAACGGGCAAAGTCGGCAGACAAAATGGAGGGGGCGATGCGGTACGTGGGGTTCATGCCGTCAATTGTCGCAGTTACCATAGCCACATGCCTATGTATGAGTTTCTGGTTGAAGCACACGCCCATTACGAGGCGGAGCAGTCCATGCCCCAACAGGGGCTTTATCGCTTTGCTTACACCATCACCGTCACCAACTCGGGCGATGTTGCCGCTCAATTGATTGCCCGGCACTGGTTGATCACCGATGCCAACCAGGAACAGCAAGAAGTCCACGGTCTGGGCGTTGTGGGCCGCCAGCCTTTGCTGCAACCCGGAGAAAGCTTTAGTTACAGCAGCGGCTGCGAGCTACGCACTGCCACCGGCAACATGCAGGGTCGCTACCTGTGTATTACGGAACATGGCGACACCTTCGAGGCGCTCATTCCCTTGTTTGTGCTGGATGCCAGTGTGTCTTCGGGCAGCGCCCCATCCATCCCACAGCCTTCCTCTCGCACTTTGCACTGAATGCGCAGCAAAAAACATGACTTGCCCCGTCTGCTCGCGGAACTAGACCCGAGCGCCGACATTGCCGAACGCCATCTGTGGCTGATCCACGTCCTGGAATGGGTGCGTGCTTCTGAGCCTTCTATTGAAGTGGCGCTGTCTCGTGTTGAGGCTTTTGTATCCGCGCTGGAAAATGACAGTGAAGCACGACAGCGCTTGCAAGCCTGGTGGCTGACCTTTATCGACCGTGTCGATATCACCACCCTGCTCGCTGACCTGGGCTTTGCCCCGCGCACGGCCATGATGAATGAGGTCTCTGAGCGCATTCGCAACAAGCTGCTACCAGGCACTCCAGAGACCATTGATGCATCGGAGCTATTCACCATTGCCATGCCCAGCGAGTTTGATGCCCGCTGGCTGACAGCGTTGCCCGAGCCCTTGCTGCAGAGGCTGGATGCGCTGCTCATTCCCGAGGACGGTCAGGGTGCCAGCTTTTGGAAGCATGCACTGCTCAACGCCATCACGTATTGCGCTGGCCAGATCCTGTCGAACGGTTTTGCCCCCGAGTTGCGACTGCGCATGAGTGAAGAGGCTCGCGATGCACGCCCATTTCATGACCTGATTCGCGATGTTGAAAGCCTGCGCATTGAAGTGCTGCACGGCTTGCGCACACCGGATCGCCTGATCGAAGCAGAAAAGCGTTTGCGCGAGCGTCTGGACGCGTGCCGCGCTGCCATTGGCACGGTTTACAACCATTTCGGCGACGATGGCATCTCTGTCGGACTGGTGTTCCGCGTGCGCCAGCTTCGCACTCGCATTGTGCGCATTCGCCAGTTGTTGGACTGCCTGACCAGCGAACACCCCGAACAAGAAGCCATGCGCTTGCTGGCTGGCTTTGTCAGCGTTGCCCGGGAGCGCCGCAGTCTTCGCTCACTGATTTCCACCAATACTTCACTGCTGGCCGCCAAGGTCACCGAGCGCAGTGCAGAAACGGGCGAACACTACATCACCCGCAACGGCAAAGAGTATCTGCAGATGGTTCGCCAGGCCGCAGGTGGTGGCCTGGTCATGTCGGTCACCACCATGGTGAAGTTCGGCCTGGCCGCACTCGCCTTCTCAGCGTTCTGGGGTGGCTTCTGGGCTGGCATCAATTACGCCATCAGCTTTGTGCTGATTCAACTGCTACATTTCACAGTAGCCACAAAACAACCGGCCATGACCGCTCCGGCCATGGCCTCCAAACTCAAAGACATCAATGAGCAAGGCGCCATTGAAGGCTTTGTGGATGAGGTAGCGAATCTCACACGCACCCAGGTCGCGGCAATTCTCGGGAACGTGCTGGTAGTCTTTCCTGCGGCCCTGGCACTGGCTGTGCTCTTCAACTATGTCTTTAGCAAACCACCGCTCGATGAAGCCCACGCCATCCAGGTTCTGGACTCTCTGAGCTTGCTCGGCCCGTCGGTACTGTTCGCAGCCTTCACCGGTGTGCTATTGTTTTTAAGCAGCTTGATTGCGGGCTGGGCCGAGAACTGGTTTGTGCTCAACCGCATGGACTCCGCCATGCGCTACAACCCCACCATCACCAGCCTCCTGGGTAGCCAGCGCGCCAAGCGCTGGAGCATCTTCTGGCGCAACAATATCTCGGGCTTTGCCGCCAATATCTCGCTGGGATTGATGCTGGGGCTGTCACCCGCGATTGCAGGGTTTTTCGGCTTGGGCCTGGAAGTGCGACATGTCACACTGTCTTCTGGACAGCTTGGCGTTGCAGGAGCCACCTTCGGGTGGGAGATCATCCATGACGACGCATTCTGGTGGGCAGTGGCCATGCTGCCCTTCAATGGCGCCATCAATGTCATGGTGAGCTTTTACCTCGCATTTCGCATGGCACTGCGTGCACAAAACGTCACCGGCGTAGAGCGCTCCCGCATCTATGCAGCAATTCGACAACGTCTGCGCAAACGACCACTGAGCTTCTTCAAGCCTTGATGGTTGCAGACTGTACGCATGCAGCGCTTGCGCTGCTCTGACTCAAGGAGACACCGATAAGGATGAAGGCATGACCGAAGACCTCCACTTCTGGACCCAGTGGCTCAAACCGTCAGCGGGCTTTGACACCTTGCACTGGTCATTGTTGCTGGCATTGGCCGCTTTGGTGGGCTATTTGTTCCAGCGCCACCTGCGCATGCCCAAGGTGCTTGGCTACGCCGTGGTCGGCACACTGGCGGGCTTGTTCGGCTTTAGCGCAACAACCTGGCCGCTGCAAGGGCCAGTGTTGTTCCTGCTTGAGCTGGGTGTGGCCATGGTGCTGTTTGAGTGTGGGGGGCGCATTACCCTGCGCTGGTTTAAGCACAACCCCATGGTGCTGGTGCAAAGTCTGGTTGAAGCGGCTCTGACCTATATAGCGGTGTACTTCACACTTCGGTGGCTGGACATTCCACCTGCCACAGCAACGCCTTTGGCCCTGATTGCCATGGCTTCATCTCCCGTCGTGCTGGCACGTGTCATCAATGACACCCGATCTGTCGGACCAGTCACCGACCGTGCCATGGCATTGGCCACTCTGTCCACCCTGTACGCGCTGACTCTGGGTAGCGCCAAAGCAGAAATTTTTGCACGCCCCAGCGCCTCTTTATGGCACGACATCACCCCTGTTCTCGTGGTGTTGGGCGTATCAATCACCGTCGCTGCCTTGCTATGCCTGACCATGCGTCTGGCGCTGCACCTGATGAGCCCCACCAGCGAAAACACTTCTTTGCTCATGCTGGCATTGATTGCCGCCGCCACTGCGATTGCGGCGCATCTGGGTGGCTCAGCCCCCTTGGCTGCATTGCTCGGCGGCATGCTGCTCAAACAGCTGCACCGACGACCTTGGGCCTGGCCGCGTCAGCTAGGTACTGCCTCATCACTGCTCACCATGCTGATGTTTGTACTGGTCTCCACCATTGCCGCGCAAGCCTCCTGGTCAGGCGCGGTCACCATCACCGTGCTTGCGTTGATTGTGGCCCGCCTGCTGGCCAAGGCCGTGGGAGTAGGCGTGGGCAATATCGGCACGGGGGCCAGCTGGCGTCAAGCCGTCTGGGTCGCATGCGCCATGACCCCCATGTCGGGTGTTGCTCTGCTGATTGCCTCGCAGTTTGCGCAGGCAGCGCCAGAAGCGGCGCAAACCATCACGGGAACGGCGCTTCCTGCCATTTTGCTTTTGGAGCTGCTGGGCGCTGTCCTGGCTACCCTTGCACTGCGACGTGCCGGAGAAGGATCCCTTCGAGTGGATCGCAGCACACCCCCACAACCTGCAAACGGAGACTGAAGATGCCCTTAGAAGCCTTTCAACAGTCCGAACCGCTGACCCTGGGCGTCGAGTTGGAGTTGCAGCTGGTCAATACCAATGACTACGATCTGGCACCCTACGCCACCGACATGTTGCGCCTGATGGGCAAACATGCGCTGCCCGGCAGCGTGGTGCCAGAGATGACCAGCAGCATGATCGAAATCTCCACCGGCATTTGCAAAAGTGCTGCCGAGGTGCTGAGCCAGCTCACCCCCATTCGCAATGCGCTGGTCAAAAGTGCCGACAAACTCAACATCGCGGTCGTCGGGGGAGGTACCCACCCCTTTCAGCAGTGGCACCAGCAACGCATTTACGACAAGGCACGCTTTCATGAGTTGTCGGCGCTGTATGGTTATCTGTCCAAGCAGTTCACCATTTTTGGACAGCACATCCACATTGGTTGCCCCGATGCCGACGCAGGCTTGCTCATGCTGCACCGCATGAGCCGCTACATCCCGCACTTTATTGCGCTGTCGGCCTCCAGCCCGTATGTGCAAGGCCAAGACACTGAGTTTGAATCGGCACGTCTGAACTCGGTTTTTGCCTTCCCGCTGTCTGGCCGAGCCCCCTGTGTGCTGACATGGAAAGAGTTTGAAACCTACTTCGACAAGATGACCGCCACTGGCGTGGTCAAAAGCATGAAGGATTTCTATTGGGATATCCGGCCGAAACCCGAATTCGGCACCATTGAAATTCGTGTCTGCGATACACCACTGACGATTGAACGCGCTGCTGCCCTGTCCGGTTATGTGCAGGCGCTTGCAGCATGGTTCCTGGAAACGCAACCGTTCACTCCCCAGGAAGACGACTATCTCGTCTATACCTACAACCGCTTTCAAGCCTGCCGTTTTGGTCTGGATGCTGTCTATGTCGACCCCGGAAGTGGCCAACACATGCCTTTGTCTCAGCACATTCTGCAGACCATGGACCAGATCACCCAGCATGCGGCCCGCCACGGCGCAGCGCCAGCGCTACAAATGCTTCGCACCGATGTGATGAACAGTCACAATGATGCACGCTGGCTGCGTGAGCGGCAGGCCAAGGAGCAATTGCTCGGTGAAGTCACACGACAGGCATCGCTGCGCTTTCGGGGACAAGCGGTTTAACCTTGCCCAAAACATAGCTGCTCAAGCATGTAGAACAATCCTTCCCGTACTCCATCGATCTAAGATGCACTCTGCTCCTGCCTAAACGGCCACTTTTCATCATGGGCGAATTCGAACTCATCCGCAAATTCTTCCAGCGCAACGCGCGCCGCTCGCCATTGGGTGTAGGCGACGATTGCGCACTGCTGGCACCTGCACCCGGCATGCAGCTGGCCGTCTCCACCGACATGCTGGTCGAAGGGCGCCACTTTTTTTCGGATGTGAACCCCAAGTTTCTCGGCCACAAAGCACTGGCGGTCAATCTGAGCGATCTGGCTGCCAGCGGCGCCAAACCGCTGGCCTTCACCCTCGCTTTGTCACTGCCTCGAGCGGATGCCACCTGGTGTCAGGCTTTTGCCGAAGGCATGTTTGCTCTGGCTGACCAGCATCATTGCGAGTTGGTAGGGGGCGATACCACGCAAGGCCCATTGAACATTTGCATCACCGTTTTTGGAGAAGTGCCTGCAGGCCAGGCCCTGCTGCGCAGCGGCGCCCAGGTCGGCGACGACATCTGGGTCAGTGGCAGTCTGGGTGATGCGCGCATTGCGCTGGACGCTCTGCTACGCCAGCACGCGCTGCCCCCCATGGTGCTGGCGCAGGCCCGCCAACGCCTCGAACAACCAACACCCCGCGTGGCACTGGGCATGGCCCTGCGCGGTATTGCCAGCAGTTGCCTGGACATCAGTGATGGACTGCTGGGCGATTTGAACCACATCCTCGAAGCCAGCGGTGTCGGCGCACGGATTGATGCCAACATCACCCGCGGCCTGATGCAGGCACGCCGCCACTCCATGATGGCTGCACTCGCCCTCAGCCGCATTGATGCCTGCACGCTGGCTGGCGGTGACGATTATGAGTTGTGTTTCACCGCGCCCGACAGCGCCCAGACCGCAGTGCGCGAAGCCGCGAAGCAAGCAGGTGTGCCGGTGACCTGTATAGGTCGCATTGAAGCCGAGCGCGGCATCCGTGTCATGGCTCCCGGAGGTCAGCAGCTTCCACTGCGCTTCGCTTCTTTTGACCACTTCGCCTGAAGCACGGGCAGCACGACTTCTACAATCTGCGCATGGAACCTATTACCGACGTGGAGCCCAAGCGCTCCACCGAATTTGAAGCATCCGCTCGCTCCACGTTCGGGCCCGCAGCAAACACTTCCGCGGGTTCGCGCACGCGGCCAACCCTCGGTTTTATGCTGCAGCACCCGGCACACATGATTGCCTTGGGTTTTGGCTCCGGATTGGGTCGTGTGGCACCGGGTACTGTCGGAACATTATGGGCATGGCTGGCATTCTTGGTGCTGCAGCTTTGGCTGACACCCTCACAAATAGGCTGGCTGATTGCAGCCAGCATTCCTGTTGGCTGGTGGGCCTGCACCATCACTGCGCGCCATATGCGCGTGGCAGACCCCGGGCACATCGTCTGGGATGAAGTGGTGGCCATGTGGCTCATCCTGTGGCTGGCCATGCCCATGGGCTTTTGGGGGCAACTGATCGCCTTTGCACTGTTCCGCTTTTTCGATGCAGTCAAACCTCAGCCTGTGAAGTGGGCCGATCAACTGTTCAAGGGTCTGGGGCCACGAGGCGGCTGGGGCATCATGTTTGATGATCTGGTTGCTGCGTTCTGTACGCTGCTGGTGATTGCCTTCTGGCGCCACTTATTTTTCTAAGGACACCCCTGCTTCATGCCAACGTCTCCATCTCTTCGCTTGCTGGCAGTCCTGGCCGTCGGCATGGGTACAGCCTATGCCCAGACATCTCGCATCACCCAGGTGACGGTGTACCCCGGCAGTGCGTCCATTGAACGTACCCTGCAAATACCTGCAGGCGCTCAGCAAGCCACCTTTGCCTGCCTGCCCGCCGGCCTGGATGCCCAGACCCTGCAAGTGCGCACCAATGACCGCATTGCGGTCGGCGAGATTGCAGTGCGCCAGCAGCCACGTGCATTGATTGCTGGCTGCGCCCACAGCCAGCAAAGCCGTGTTCGCGAACTGGAAGACAAGATTGCAGCGCTGCAAGCAGAGGCCCAAGGGCTGGAGCAGGCAGGTGCCTGGCTCAACCGCTTTGAGCAACCTACCAGTGCCTCGCAAATTTCTGCCACTGCGGACGCACTACGCCGCACCGGACAGTCGGTCGCCCAGCGCCAGCACGCCATCAACCGGGAGCAGGAAGCACTACAGGCTCAACTGGATCCGCTGTTGGCCGACCAGGAACGCACCGGTGGAGCCACAGCCCAGGCCAGCATCGTGCAAATTACAGTCTCTGCGCCACAAGGTGGCAACCTGGCCTTGAGCTACCAGGTTCGCGGTCCCAGTTGGCAGCCTGGCTACCGCGCCGCATTGAATGTGGAGCAGCAAAAACTGACACTGGAACGGACTGCCCAGGTATCGCAAAACACTGGCGAAGACTGGCGCGATGTGGCACTGATTCTGTCCACTGGTCAGCCCAACTCCGCTGCGAACAGCCCACTGCCTCGCCCCTGGCGCATCAGCGAAGCCGCACCTGCCAACCGCAGCCCCGACGCAGAGTTGCGCAAGCCCGCACCTGCGGCCCCAGTCGCACGCATGTTACGCGGCGCAGAAATGGCTACGGCCTCTGCTCCGGATTTCGATGCCAGCGTCTTCGAGGGCAGCCATGCCACCACTTTTACACTGCCTCAGCGCATTTCCATTCCCTCCAACGCAGAGCAGCTGAGCTTCAGCCTGGGCCAGCAGCAGTTGAACGCACGCCTGCTGGTGCGCACCACGCCTGCGCTGGACACGGCCGCTTATCTCATTGCCAGCTTTGATCTGCCAGAGGATGGCATCTGGCCCAGTGGCCCCATGCGCTTGTACCGCGACGGTGCCTATGCCGGTGCCAGCCGTTTGGATGCACAGTCCACCGCCCAGAATGGCATCGGTTTTGGCAAGGATGAGCGCGTTTCGGTCCGAGCCTTGCCCGCCGAAACCTTGCGTGGACATACAGGTTTGATCGGACAACGCCAGCAACGCGTGGAAAACCGGACCTGGGAAGTGCGCAATAACCACCGCACAGCCATCAATCTGCAAGTACTGGATGCTGCGCCGGTATCGGAGCAACAAGACATCCGCGTGGAATCCAGCTACAAACCGCAGCCCAGCGATATCGCCTGGAATGGACAACCGGGCACAGTACTGTGGGAGAAAACGCTACCTCCGGCAACGAGCGAGCGATTCTCCAGCAGCCACACGATTTCATGGCCGCAGGACATGAAGTTGCATGAACGCCGCTGACACAACCGACTGCGCAAGGTAGCTGCCCATGCCCCAGCCATTCCCTCCTTTGGCCCCCTTAGTACAGCAACTCGCAGACCTCTTGCGTGCACGCGGCTGGATGATGGCAAGCGCCGAGAGTTGCACCGGGGGCATGATTGCCGCCGCCTGTACGGATCTCGCAGGCTCCAGCGAATGGTTTGAGCGTGGCTTTGTGACCTATTCGAACGCCGCCAAAACAGACATGCTGGGGGTGCCTGCAGCGTTGATCGCACAGCATGGCGCGGTAAGCCAGGAGGTCGCAGCCGCTATGGCCGCCGGAGCGTTGTCGCGCTCCAACGCCCATGTTGCACTGGCAGTCACTGGCATTGCAGGCCCCGGTGGTGGCAGCCTTGAGAAACCAGTAGGCACCGTGTGGTTTGGCTGGGCAATCGGCAACACTGTTCACACCGCCTGTATTCAATGGGAAGGCGATAGAGCAGCTGTTCGCGCCCAGACCAGCCACCATGCACTGCAAGGCTTGCTGCAACTGATTGGTTGACCGCTCCTATCCAGCACTGATGTAGTGGGCACGCTCAGTACACCAACTGACCGCCCCCACAACCCACCGATGTCACGTGGACATCGTTAATGCCCAACTCTATGCCCAGCAGATCACGCAACAGCGGCCCCGCCAGCAAGTTGCCAATGGGATCCAAAAGCCTGTGCAACAACTCGGTCAGCGGGCTCAGCAGCACCTGCAGATAGTTGGGCTTGGAATTGGGTGTTTCGAGCAACGCTTCCTTAAGCTCACGCGCCACACACTGGTTAAAGCGCGAAACATCGGTCGCATTGCCCGCTGCTCCCACAGTCACAAAGCCCTCAGGGGTGCTCCCCCAGCAGGCCCTTCCCGATGCGATATTGGCAGACTGGATGTCACTGGCCCATGCAGCCCACTCGTTGTTTTGCCAGCACAGAATCTGCAGTAAAAGGCACGACTGCGAAGTGCGATCTATATCGGCTTTCAGCCGGTCACGCAAACGCCCAACGTCGTAGGCACCTGCCGGACCCAACAAACCCAAACTCTGGTCTTTGGGAATGGCGCCATTGGGGTGTATTTGCGAGCCAATGCCCAGGTAATAATTGGCCAGCTTCTGAGCAGATGCCTCGTTTTCAGAAGCACTCCAGTTGCCATCTGTTGGTGCTCCCAGCAGCTCGCCCAACAAGCGCAGCAGTTCATTCACCAGATTCGACAAAGTGGTGCCCAGATTCAAACTATTGCCGGGAGAGCTCCAGGTTTCACCCGCCAGGAGTTCTGGGGAGAGGTAACTGTCCTCCAGCGCATCAATCTCGATCTTGTTGTGGATCTTGATGAGCCCCAGCGCACTGATCAGCGTTTCCTTCTGGATCGACTCGCAAATAGGTGTCCGTGTAGAAAACGGATCACCGTCTACCTTGCCAATGCATGCTTGCGCCACGGAGGCATCCACTTGAATCTTTGCCGTACTGTCTTTGAGTGGCACTTTGCAGGACAGCTCTGTCAGCGTTGCTTTGGCGCGCGTGACATCGACAAAGATGGGAAGCTTGATCTTTGTACCCAGTAACTGCAGCAGCCCTCCCAGAACGCCACCACCGGTGTCTACATCAATGTAGAGACGAATCTGCGCGTTGTAAGCCTTTGCGCCCACGCCGCCAATCGCAATTGATGGCGGCTCGATGAGACCGGCCTTGACTTGCAGCAGATTGGGTAGAACACCCGGAATTTTGACCGACAGACCTGGAATGGACAGACCACGCCCCGTAGTTCCCACACCGACTGCTGCCGTGATGATGTCTAGCACCCCCACCTGCACATCCAAAGCCGATGCCGTCGCCGCATCTGGCGCATGGATGCCAGCAAAGATGCCAGGGCCGTTCACCCCCGAACCCAGAGGCACTTCCAGATTCAACGCATCAATGCCCAGCTTGAGACCCAGCATCCGCAACAATTCGGCATTCACATCCAGCAACTCGCTGTGACCGCCAAGTGTTGCGGCCGCATCCAAAATAGCGCCCAGCGACACTTTTTCGGCAACCAACAAGTTGTTGATGTCCAGCACCGTCAAATCTGCCTCCAGCGGCAGACCCAGGGCCCGCAACAGGCCACTCGCAGACACTGTGGCCGTGGCCAGTCCGTCATAACCATTCACGGTCACGCAGGGATCACCCACCCCGACAATTTTCAAAATCTGTATCAGAGGCGCCAGCTCCTGCCGGCAACCTACAGAAACCAGCTTGCTGCCCACGGAGAAAACCGCCAGCGGCTCTCCACGCTTGGCAATGGCCTGGGCAGTGATTTCCCGGCTCCATGTACCGGGAAAAAATGTAGGTGATTTTCCTTGCAACACCACACGCGCCGCATTCACCTCGCTGGAGCTTGCGCTGAAATGCTGTGGCCCGGTATAGCGACCTGGGTTCCACTCGCCACAGGTCACAGTCTTGCCCATCGCGGTGATTGGGTCTGTGTCCGGCCAGTTTGCATTGATGCTCTCCAGTCCTGCTTTTTCGCAGGGTGCGGCTCGCAGATCTCCGGTTGCTGAAAAGTCAAGGTACTGCACGGCATGCAGCGCAGACAGGTCAGCATTGCGCTGCAATTCACGTTTGGCATAGAACAGGTAGCCTAGATCGATCACGCCCAAAATGGTCACAATCACACCAAGCAATAAAGCGAACTGCACCAGCACACTACCTTTCTGGTGCTTTGATCGGGGGGATGGCTGGCACATCGGACTCACCTCAGGGCGAAGGGCTCAGGTTGACAACAGATGTAGCTTGCAAGTGCTTGGGCATCCCTAATCGCGGCAGCAAACTGCCAAATAATTCGTAGGGGTATGCGACCCGCAGTGACACCTGACGCGTACCCCATATCACCTGAACCTGGGCCTTCTCCGAAGCAGGCAAGCCTGCCCCCTTCAAACTTTGCAGCACCGTCTGCGCCACCATCGCCTGAATAGATGCCTGGCCTGAACCAACACTTGAATTGAAATTCTCAAACTCGCCCTGCGCTAGTTGCTGCAACATGCGCGCACCATCGCCCGTTGCTCGCGAGACACTTTGCTGCGCCTGCAGCATGTGCCAAAAACCCAGAACACCACCAAATATCAGCATCAGCAGCGTCAGCACCAGGGCAAATTCCACCGCAGCAGCACCCTGCTGCGCATGCCATGGACCACGCGCATACTTGGATCGAGTCATTTCAAAGCCCTCCCGGGTCCGCCAATACACTGGCGGAAGCGGTCAATGTTGCCGGCAACAGCAAGCCCAACCCAGGAATCGCGGGAACCAATGGTGCTTGCGCATAGGCAATTTCCAACTGCACATTGACCAAACACCGGCTATTCACAACCGAACCACAAATCAGATTCGGTGCACACTCCTGTGTACTACCCAGACGACACACATCCACGTCCATCACCAGGCCCTCCGCCGTCAACCTTTGCGGCAACCAAGCCAAGTTCTGCTGCACCACTGCGCGTGCCTGTTCCAAACGATCCGCACGTGTCTGCTGGTAACGCAAGGCCGCTCTGGCACCTTCTTCAGCGGCCAACTGCATAGACTCCCGCACCAGAAAGGTCAGGCCATAGCTGATCAATGCATAAATCAGCATGAAAAAAACCGGGAACACAATGGCCCACTCCACGGCATACACACCGTGTTGCCGCAGCTTGCTCCATGGGGCTGGATTGCGTTTCATATCTATGCGTGACGGATTTAGTCTTTCTTGGTACTCAAATCATCGGCATCAAATTTTTCAGGAATCGGATGCTCAAAGCTTTTGAGGTAGCGCTCATAGCTGCGTGCAGCCTGCTCACCATCAATCGGACGTGGCTTGCTGGCGGACATTGCACGTTGTGCAGCAAACAGTTTGTCGGTCGCCTGTCCCACTGCAATACGCTGCGGCTGCTGAGAACTCTCTGCCGCTGCCGTACTCGCCCCCGCAGTGGGTTGCGCAGATGGAACCTCCTGCACCTGCTGGTCGTTCGCGGAAGAGACACCCACACCTGTCAGCCACAAAGCCGGCACCATGACCAATGCGAAACGAAGACTTTTTCTCATCACTTTTCCTTAGTTTGTGGGGAAGGTTTGTCTACTTCTGCCTTCACAGCGGTTGCCTCTTCCACCGTAGCTACGGAGACTTGCACCACCTGCCCAGTGGCACTGCCCATGAGCTGCTGCCTGGGTGCGCTATGGCGAGCCTGTACGGCTCTTTTCACAATAGCCACCTGCTCGTGCAAGCTTTGCAGCGCAGCGTGCCCTATCGCCGTGCTACCGGATTTGGCCTGCGGCTGCTGCAACTTCTGAATCACTTGGCTGGCCAGCGCATCCTCGCCACTGACCAGCCAGAACAAAGCCAGATTGAGCTGAACCCGCGCACTGCTGGGCGCAAGCTGTGCGGCCTGCATGATGGGTAGTTTGGCCTCCGAAATTTGGCCGTTGCGCATATAGGCATAGCCCATGTCGCTGAGACTATTGGCATCAATGGGGTTGAGCCTGCGTGCCTGCTCTAGCGCACCAATAGCCGCGTCATAGCGGCCCTGGCTTGCCTCCAGCAAGCCGAGACCACGGTATGCGCGTGCGCCCTGTGAAGACCTCAGCAACGGCACATAAGCTTTCCTGGCCAACTCATACTGCTGGGTATTGCGCAAGGCGTCTGCACGCAGCAGTTGCACTTCCGGGCTGCTGCCATGCTGTTTTTCATACGCTTCCGTATGCGCCAGCGAGGCATACCAGTGCCCTGCTTGCTGCATTTGCTCAATGAGCCCCCGGTAGGCGCTGGCCGTGTCCACCTGGGTGGATTGCTCTGCAGCAGCAAACTGCGCCTGCGCCTGTGAAGCAGTGCTTTTTGCCACTCCGTAGCCTTGTGGTGCTTTGGCAGCACACCCCACAAGCAACGCCGTCAAAGCAATGCCTACAAATCTAGCCATTGCCACACCTTGTTTTTTATCCATGGATGGCTTCACCTTCATCTCGTGCCTGCCAGCGTGCGCATCACGGCCGTAAATCCAGGACCCGCAGTAATCACGATCAATGCAGGCAGGAGGGTCAGCACCATGACACCCGTCATCTTGACGGTGATAGTGCCAATTTTTTCCTTGAAAGAAGCCTGACGCTTTTCACGCAGGCGCTGTGCAAATTGCGACAAAGGTTCCTGCACAGCACCACCGTGCTTGTCCACCTGCACCAGCAGATTCACAACCGATACCATGTCATCATCACCACTGAGCACAATCAGCCGCTGGAAAGCCTGTTCACGGCTACGCCCTGTGGCATAGAGTTGATTGGCCAACACCAACTCCGCACTCGTCACAGGCAGCACACGGCTAAATTCAGTGGCCAGGATGTGCAAGCTCTGGTCAATACTCAGTCCGACACCTTGCAGCAAGCGCAGCATGTCGACAAAAAGAGGAAGCTCTTCCCCCACCTGCTTGCAGCGCTTGAGGGCTTTGGAGCGCACCACCCATTTCGGCAGCATCACACCAATGCCGAAACCGAAAAAAGCGGCCCCCCATGCTCTGCCTCCAGACAGATCTGCCACGTTCAACACCAGCAATGGCAGCAAAACGGCCAAGACCACACGGCTGACCACATAGACCACCGCGCCTTCGCCCTGCATGGAAATACCAGCCTGCCCCAGGAGTTCCCTATCTTCATCCGGCAACAGTGCTCGCGCCCACCCCGTCTGCAACCATGGTGACTGGAGCTTGGGGAGGCCAGACAGTTCCTCTTGACCTCCCTGCGTAGCGGGTACTGCGGGTGTGCCCCACAATGCTCCATCTGGCACCGCTGTATCCACGACAGTACGCTCTGCCGTGTAACTCCTGAGCGCTTCTTCCATGCGCGTACCTGCTTTTTGCATTCGCCACACGCGCCACAGCAAGGCACTCGCCAGCAAGGTGATACCTAGAGCGCCTAAGCTCAAGCTGAAAATAAAAACCTGCGAAGCAGTCATTGCATGCCCTCTCTTTTTCAGCGCAGCCTGGCCAAGCGATACAACAATGCCACACCCACGACTTCCAACCCCGCAGCCAGCATGATCATCCGGCGGCCACTTTCGTCGTTCCACATCCGCAAAAAATATCCATCGTTGACAAACATGATGAGCCCGCCCACCACAATGGGCAGCAATGACAACACCCAGGCAGACAAGCGCACTTCGGCGGACATGGCATGCAATTCACGCTCTGCGGAATGCTTGTCGCGGATATAGGCCGCCACCCGCTCTAGCACCAGATCGGCGCGTCCGCCATATTTCGTACTCATGCGAAACACTGCGGCCAACAGCCCAAACTCTGGCAGCCGCCAAGAGTCTTCCAATTGCTCCATGGCATAGCCCAGATTGGAGCTTGCCGACAGTACTGCGGATGCCTGCTGCAAGGCATCGCCCAATGGCTGAGGCACACTGTCCACACTCATCTGGAAAGCTGCATGCGGGGATGTTCCAATGGTGATCAGGCGCACCATGTTGTCGAGAAATCCAGGCAACTGCTCCAGCATCTTTTTCCGCTTGTTCTCCCGCTTTTTCCAGAAAAAAAACGTGTTCCCAAGGGCAAAGATCAACACCGCCATGACGGCCATGGAAGCACCGGCCTTAAGCCAAGCCAGCAAAAATACAACCAGTCCCACCGCCATCAAGCCAACCACCGCTTTGCGGCTGATGCCCCTGGCTTGGGCCCCGATAACAGACAACCAGCTTTGCCAATAAACCGGCTTCGCCTGAAGGGCTTCGGCCTGCCAGGTCAACATGCCGCCTGCTGGATTGGCGTTGCCCGCTGCGGCCAGCATCCGGCGTTCAATCGTACGCTGCATGTGTGCACTCTGGGCTTTACTTTCAGCCTGTCGCTGACCATATGCCCACAGGCCGATACCCAAGGCCAACAACAAACAGGCCACGGCTGCCAAACCAATAACAATCGGAGGAAACATCGTCAAGCCCTCCATTCACAGACAGTGATTACGGGCATATCAGGACCCACTTTGGAACTTCTGTTGATTGCGCCACCACGCCTGTAACTTGGCAGAGTGCGGCGCAATCCCCAAAGTCACCCAGTGATCGACCTCCTGCCCATTGCTGTCAATTTGCGGCTCGTACCGGAACAGCTCCTGAGTCGCAATCACGCTGTCCGTCATGCCTGTCACTTCCGTCAACGACAGCAAACGGCGCTTGCCATTGGACAAACGTCCAATTTGCACAATGAAATCCACCGCATTGGCAATCTGGCGACGCAAACTGGTTTCACTGCCCTGAAAACCCGCAAAGCCTGCCAGCATTTCTGCGCGATACAGGCACTCTCGAGCAGAGCTGGCGTGTATCGTGCCCATTGATCCATCGTGGCCGGTATTCATGGCCTGCAGCAATTCCAACACCTCACCTCCACGCACCTCACCCACAATAATGCGGTCTGGTCGCATACGCAGGCTGTTGCGCAAGAGATCACGGATGCCCACATGACCCACACCATCAAAACCACCTGGGCGACTTTCCAGGCGCACCACATGCTCATGGTTCAGTGACAACTCCGCAGTGTCCTCAATCGTGACGACACGCTCAGTTTCTGGAATGAAGTTGGCCAAAGCATTGAGTAACGAGGTCTTGCCAGAGCTGGTGCCGCCGCTGACCAAAATATTGCACCGCGACTGCACGGCCATTTCCAGGATTCTTCCGATATCGCTATTGAAGGCACCCAAGGCAATCAGATCACCTGGTGTCAGTGGCTCCTTGCGAAATTTGCGGATGGACACCGAAATACCATCGATGGCCAGTGGTTCAATAACGACATTGATGCGCCCACCGTCTGGAAGCCGGGCATCCACCATGGGACTGGACTCATCCAGGCGGCGCCCCAGCGGTGCCAGAATGCGGCGAATGATGCGCAACACATGCTCGTCGTCTTTAAAGCCAGAGGCATCACGCTGCAGCACACCACGACGTGACACATAGACGTTCTGGTAGCCATTGATGAGAATATCCTCTACGGCAGGGTCATCCAGCAACTCCTGCAAGGGGCCCATGCCCGTGAGTTCACGGGTCAGTCCACGCGCCACCTGCATGACTTCTTGCTCATTCACCGGAATGGTGTGCCCCCGAATGAAGCTGTCCAGTTCCACCTTCACAAAATGTGCCACCGCAGTTTGCGACAAGCGCCCGAACGCGGCGCCCAGCTCCTCGATACGGTTTAGCAAATGCTCATGGGCACGCTCTTTGATATCGGCATAGAGTGCCGATTTTTCAAAATTGCTGGACGGCTCATGCGTGGTCTGTGCATACGTATGTTTGGACATTTATTCCCCTCTCACACGTTGCAGCAGCGTGGTCAACACATTTTTTTTCGGTGCAATACGCTGGCCTTCGTTGTTCAGCAGAATGTCCACCAGTTTCTGAATCGCTTGCCCATAGGGCTCGCGACGCGCAGTGGGTGACAACAACTGCCCCTGATTGACTGCCTGCAAAAGCTCGAAGCGCCGCTCGGGAATGGTCATCAAAAGCGGTAGCTGCAACTGGTCTGCAATGTGTTGTGCCGACAACTCCAGGTTGCGGTCATGGCGGCACACAATCAGCTCCATCACGCTGCGGCTGACCTGCTGCACCTCCAGCTGCTGCAAGAGCTCGGTGGTCGAGACAACGCTGGCCAGACTCTGGTCACAGATCACCCAGATCTTGCTGGCTTTGGATGCCACCCGAATCGCCAGATTGGTCTGGCTCACGCCCCCCAGATCCGCAACGATGTACTGAAAATACTCGCGTAGGCGTCGCACCAGCAGATCCGCTTCGTCATAAGCCACCTCGCACAGCAAGTCACTTTGCCGGGGCAGCGAGAGCAAGCGCAATCCACTGTCGTGCTGGGTCAGACCTGCCGAAGCCAGTTTGCGGTCAAAGCGTCCCAGGCTCTGAACAGCATCTGCGAAACTGAACTCACTGACCAGGTCCAGATACAACGCACCATCGCCCAGCGGCGCGCCCAAGTCCAGCAGCAAGGCGCCCAGTGCTTCCTGCTCCTGGACCTTCTGGCCCGTGTGTGTCATCTTCAGCGCACGCTGCAAAAAAACGGCCAGGTGCGCCGCCAGCAAGCTGCTGCCCATACCTGCACGCCCCGACAAAATGGCTGTCATAGGCGCTGTACCACCTGACGTCACAACCTCGGGCTGTTTGCCTCGCACCAACAGCGTCTTGAAGCTACGGCGCAAATCTGCCTCAGAGCCATCCACATCCACAAAATCCTGCACGCCTGCACGCAATGCCGACAACATAGACTGGGAATCCTGCGTACTACCCAATGCAAAAATCGGAAGATGCGGCAAGCTCTGCTGCAGCTGTTTGGCCAAGACAATAGCCGCATCCAAGGTACTGGACGAAAACTGGATCATCACGGCATGAGGGCGCCGAAGATGCACCTGCTCCACCACAGATGCCTGCAACGAAAGCCATGCAAGGCTGACAACATCTGCAACGCACTGCAATTTTGTTTTGACACAGCTACCGCACACCATCTCTTCGTGCACCACCACGATCAAGGGCAACTCCGGTCCCTGTGCCTTCGTCTGCACTGCTGCTTCCTGCGCCTGGGACGACATAGCTTCCGAAGACAGCTTGGCCACAGCGTTATGACGCAGGGACAGCATTTGCTCCAATGAAACCGCATTGGTGGCAGGCGTCAGGTCTCCTCCGTGAGAAGCGGGCGTCTCTGGATACGTCATCAAATCAATCAGTAAGAGAAACCTGGAACCGCTGTATTGGCACCCACACCCATCAGGTAGGGTACCCACACTTGAGCACGCTGCTGGCGTTCGGCGGTGGCACCTGGCATATGGGCTTCCAGGTTGGTGCCAGCTGGCAACGGCTGCACCAGACTTGGCGTCACCACGATCACCAGTTCCGTCTCATCTTGGGAGTAGCTCAGATTTTTGAAGAAGCTTCCCAAAATTGGTAAGTCCCCCAGCACGGGGACCTTGTTAACGTTGGAAGAGGTGCTGCGGCTGACCAATCCCCCGATGATGAAGCTCTCACCATCAGCTAACTCGACCATGGTATCCGCTCGGCGCGTGCGAATGGCAGGTACCGCGACACCACCAATAGCCACCGCATTGTTGAAATCCAGATCGCTAGATTCTGGTGCCACCTTGAGGGCAATACGCTCGTTAGAAAGTACCGTTGGTGTGAGCTGCAGCTTGACGCCGAACTCCTTGTACTCGATTCCGATATTGCCATCGTTGGCACTCACGGGAATGGGAAGCTCGCCACCTGCTAAGAAACTGGCACTTTGTCCTGAATGAGCCACCAGCGTAGGTCTGGCCAACACGCGTGCCAGGCCATTGCCTTCCAGCAAGCTTAAACGTGCCCCCAGCCCGGCACCACTGAACGCATTCCCAAAACCCAGTACCAAATTCATCGCATCGGCAAACGGTGACTGCGTCCCTCCTGTGGAAGGGCTGTACATCCCAAAGCTGAAGCCTTTGTCGTTGGCACCATTGCTGCTGAAATTCAGGCCCACTTTTTTCATTGCGGACTTTTTAAACTCGACCACCTGCACATCCACCTGCACAGTATTGCTTTTGACGGCGATCTGCGAACGGTCGATCAGGGCGCCCCCCTGAGGCAGACCTGCCTGGTAATAGCTGCGTACCTGTGCATGCTCCTGCATGCTGCTCAGGCGCCTATCCAGCACCAATGGGGCACCACTGACCACCTGAACATTCCATTGCACGGGCTCTCCACCTTGCTTGGACCAGATCATCAACGAAGTGCTGCCTGTGCCCTTGCCCGTCAACAAAATCTGAGAATGGGTGCTCCCCGGCTGGGCGCTGCTGCGCAACACCTTGGCATCCAGGACTGCAGGATTACCAATGGCGATACGTGACGGCACAAAATCCGGCGCCAGTGTCTGCTGTCGGCCGGCACTCAGGTAAATCAACTGACCTGTTTCTGGAATCGGGGCTTGTGCCACAGCAGAGGATGAGGTGCGTGTGAAATCTTGTGCCTGCACAACACCCGTTGCCATGACCAAAGCAAGTGCGCCACGCAGAAGATTTTTTTGAAACGCTTGAGCGACGAAATAGTGATTTTTCAGATACATGACATTCCCTTGCCCAGGCTCAATAGCGCACGGTCTGAACACTGGTGCCATTCACCAACTCCACTGTCTGACCACCGGAGTTAGACGCGCCGGGCTTGGCTGCGCTACGTGGCGCTTTGGCGGCCACCGTCTTCGGCTTGCCACCACCATCGGCCAGGTCCGAGAAACGCAAGCCGGCATACGCACGGTCCATGCCGTTCAGCGCGCTCTCAGCCCCCCCCTTGACAGGCAACGGCCTCAGCGCAGTAGGCAAGGCTGCAAACAACGTGGCATCAGGCATCTCCAAGTCATCGGGGTGACGCAATGCCAACGTCAGTTGGCCGTACTTTTCGGCCAGCGCCAAGCGCTGCACATCATTCAAAGGCACGGCCAATACGGCAGTATTTGCAATTTCCGCACGGCCTCGCTGTTCTTCACGGCTGCCAGAGCGCTGGTTGCTTTCTTTAGCTTGCTCAGCCTTGCGCTGCGCAAGCGTTTGCGGAGGGTTTTCCACCGAATTGGCGCCATAAGCCAGGACACGGGCGCGTGCCATCAGCAGGCGGGTTTGCGTATCAACTTTGATCTTCTGGGCCTCATCCTGGAGCGTGAAGAAGACATCAACAAAGTCCCCCGGACGAATATGATGACCTGCAGCCATGGGTTCTTTGACGGCCACAGAAACGGCACGCTGGCCGCTTTCCAATTGAAGTGAAAGACCTGCCACCAAAAACTGCTCTTGCAATACTTGCCCAGGTGTAAACGCAACCAGCGTGGTTTTTCCTACCAGGTCATCGGTATGCGCAAAAGCACCTGGCACGTTTTCCGTTTTCTCCACGACTTCCAGGTCTGCGGCCGAGATCTTCTGCCCTGCAGCAATGGTGCTACTGGCAGCCACCACGGAATATTTGACCGGCTGCTTACTATTGAGCATCTCTGCGGCTAACGAAGGGGATAACGAAGCTTCTACCGGATGCACATCACGCGGCACATCCCGACTCATCATCCAGGCCAGTACAGCCAACCCAAGCGCCAGCACCAACAGACAACCTGCCAATATCTTGGTGAGCCTCATGAATCTCGCCCTTCGTACAATTTGTTTCTCATGTAATGATTAGCTTCTTTTTTTCTAATTTGAATCAGCATCCAGAAACAGCAGCGGCATGCAGGATCATCCTTACACATAAACCACGTTTTCTGCTCCCCCCAGTATCCAGGCAATTGCAGCAACAGCCATATAGCCTGCATAAGGAATTCGCTTGTAAATTACACCGACTTTCGTTGGAATTTTTATCCACTTACTCCATGCGTTCATGGCCAAGGTGATGCTCTCCCAATTCATAACCAATATGGCATGCAGCATTGCTGCCAGTGATGCACCTATAAAAGAAAATAAAAAACCGCTCGAAATACCTAACCAAAAGCCAAGCGCAGCAGCGAATTTCACATCCCCTGCACCCATCCAGCGTAATTTATAAAAAAATATGAATGCACAAAATGCGAAAGCAAAGCCTAACAAGCTCTGCAACCACCCAATGCCATACGGACTTGCAGTAAGAATCAGAAAACCACTGCCTGCCAGCAGCATCAACAAGAAAATATGATTCTTGAATTTACGATGCCTGAAATCAATGACTGCCACTGTGATTAACAGCAGCAGACATATCAGCTTGACAAATGCAAAAGAGTTCACACTTCTATTAAGAAGCTGGTTTACCCTTCAATCCATCAATAATGCTCTGAAAAGTAGCTTTCAGGTCAGTGCCTAGAGTGGTCAAAACACTCACGATCACCACCGCAATCAGACCTGCAATCAAACCATATTCAATGGCTGTTGCACCATCTTCATCATTCCAAAATCTTTGAATAGCTTTCTTCATGATAGCCACCTTCCATTAAATAAACTTTCAGATTCAAAAAACCAGCAACTTAGTATTTCAAGTTGGTCACAGAATTTAACAAAGTGAGCCTTGGCAACTTGTAGGAAAAGAACTCGCGAAACAATAAGTCAAAAACCACACAAATATTTACAATCTAACAACAGGCAAATATTGATTTGGATTTTCTATTTCCACTTTTAAAAATGCCTTGCTTATCCATTTCCACCACATCCTCGCAGTAGATGCTGGATATTCCGTTTAAAACACCCTGGATAGAGAGTCAATCAACCGAATCCGCATAAAATTTTCAGCTTTGGCATCCAGCTTCAAAGCAAAGATGCAGCCAACCACCGACTGTTCGTTGAAAGTGCCCTACATGTCTCTCGCGCCCGTGCTTTCCCTGGTCTCTGGCACCGATCACTGCCGTCGTCTTGCAAGATTTGTCACTGCTGCAAGCATGGTGTGCACACTAACCTTGGCAGGAGGCAGTGCCTGGTCCCAGACTTCGGCCAGTGAAGAGGTAAGCAGATTGCTGGAGCAAGGCAAGCTCTCAGAGGCTGCCAAACGTGCACAAAGCCATCTCAAACAAAATGCCAATGACGTGCAAATGCGTTTTTTGCAAGGCGTGATTGCCGCCGAGCAGCGCAAGTACGATCAAGCGATCCAGGTCTTCACCTCACTCACGCAAGACTATCCCGATTTGCCCGAGCCCTATAACAACCTGGCCGTATTGCATGCAGCCAAGGGAGAGGAGCGCAAAGCCGCACAAGTCCTGGAGCAGGCCATTCGCACCAACCCCAGCTATGCCACAGCGCATGAAAACTTGGGGGATTTGTATGCGCGCATGGCCAGTGATGCCTACGCCAAAGCCCTGCAACTGGATGGCAGCCGCCAAACTATTCAGCCCAAGCTCTCGCTCATTAAGCAAATCTTCCCGACTTCACCAGTTTCCGGGGCTGTCACTGCAGCGGTAGTCCCCCCATCCACTGCGCCTGCCGTCACTGTGACACAGGCAGCGCCTGGGCTCAAGCCAACTTCCACGCCCGCACTCGTGACGCCTCCCCCTGCAAAAACTGCCGAGGCCACGCCACCCGCTGCTTCCTCACCACGCGTTGAGCCTGAACGCAAGCTCGAACCCGAGAGCAAGCCTGCAGTGGCCGTCGCCAAAGAACAAAGCAAAGCAGACGATAGCAAGCGTGCCGTGGCAGCTGTGGAAAAAGCGGTCGCCGCCTGGGCTAAGGCTTGGGAAAACCAGGACATGAATGCCTATTACGCGGCATACAGCAGTCAGTTTGACCCCCAAGGCTCTTCACTGACTGAGTGGAAAACCGAGCGCAAAGCGCGCATTGTTGGCAAGCCAGCCATCACGGTAGAGGTGCGAAATCTGAAAGTGGCGATTCAGGGTGACCGCGCGGACGCCAGCTTCCGCCAGCACTATGCATCGGGCGGGTACAAGGCCTCCACCCGCAAGACGTTGCGCATGCAACGCGAGGGCGAAAGATGGCGCATCATCCGTGAGGAAACTGGTCGTTAATGTTGCCTTTCTCTCCTTGCCAGAAGCTAGGTGCAAGCTCGCGCGCTGTGCGCGTGCTGCTGCTCCTTTGCGTATTGGTATTTTGCGTCTGGGGCCATATGGCGCACGCAGATACCACACAGCAGACACACGCAGAAAAACGCCTCGTTGAAATCCTGGCGCTTATCGAGCACCGCAAGATTAATGAAGCCTTCCGTGCTGTCTCCGAACTGACGGAAGAAGTGCCCAACTTCCGTGCTGCCCAACTGCTGTATGCCGACATGCTACGAATGCGCTCTGGTGAGACACCGATGGGCGAGCAGCTGGCCAGATCGCAAACCGAACCCAGCAAACGCAATATGGGGGTCGCAGACCAGGACATTGCGCCGCCAGAGTTCTACCAAGGTCTGCACAATGAAATACAACGCCGGCGTCAGGCAACAATTGATCTGCCACCTCCAGGCAAGGTACCCAGCAATCTGATGCACCTGGGCACGTCTGTGCGCCATGTGCTTGCTGTGGATACCAGCAAATCTCGCCTTTATGTTTTCGCTAGCGGCCTTAAGGGTCTGGAATTGATCGGCAACTTCTACGTGACGATCGGACGCAATGGCGTGCACAAACGCCTGGAAGGCGATCAACGCACGCCTTTAGGGGTTTACTTCGTGGGGCGCCAGATTCCACGGGAACGTCTCCCTGACCTGTATGGACAAGGCGCACTCACCGTAAATTACCCCAATGACTGGGACCGCTTGCATGGGCGTACAGGCAGTGGCATCTGGCTGCACGGCGTTCCTTCCGATCAGTTCTCGCGCGTACCCCAGGCCAGCGATGGGTGTGTAGTGCTATCCAATCCGGACATCGCTTATCTGATGGCATTGATCGACCGGCGCACCCCCGTGTTGATTACAGAAAAACTGGATTGGGTGGCACCGCAATGGCTCATGCAGCAAAACCAGAAAGATGGATTCAAAAATGAAATCGAGCGCTGGCAAGCTGCTTGGCGCCAGGGGAACACGCAAAGTCTAGGCAATTTGTACAGTCGCGATCTCGCAAGCCCCGAAACACTGGATAAGCGCCGCGCCCGCATGGGTTCTCTAGGCCCGCTTTCCCAACTAACGGTTCAGGATATGTCCATCTACCAATGGAAAGAAGAGGCTGGCGAAGTGCGCATCGTGAATCTCCATGTCGCAAAGAATGCATCCACCACGGTACGCCAATACTGGCGCAAACAGGACGGTCGCTGGCAAATCTTTGCTGAAGACCTGCTGAGCTAGACAGGCCCCATATTTCGCATCAAAAAAAGCCCGCGATTGCGGGCTTTTTTCTCGCACTCCAATCATTCAAGTCTTGATGCGCTCTACCAAACGCTGGCTCTGCACATCCATTCCGCGCAGCTCCACCATGCAGCCATGCTGCTGCAAGCGCTCCACCACCTTGTCCAGAGCACCGATGGCCGTGATGTCCCAGAAATGAGCTTCACGCACATCAATGCAAACAGGCTGGCCTGCCACTGCGCGCACATCAAAGCTCTCCACCAAGGCATCGGCCGATGCAAAAAACACCTGCCCGCGCACATACCAAGTGCGTTGTCCGGTGTGGGCATCGTCTTCGTGCGTCACCTGCAACATGTGCGCCACCTTGAAGGTAAAGAAAACGCCGGACAGCAGCACACCCGCAATCACGCCAGCCGCCAGATTGTGTGTGGCCACAGTGATCACCACGGTAGCCAGCATCACAACGCTGGACAGGCGCGGATAGCGAACGACATTGCCAAGCGATTTCCAGTCAAAGGTAGAGGCTGACACCATCACCATAATGGCAACCAGCGCTATCACCGGCACCTGCGACACCCATGGTTTAAGCAACACCATCAGCACCAGCAAAAACACCCCGGCAAACAGGGTGGACAAGCGCCCTCGCCCGCCATATTTCACGTTCCCCACGGCTTGACCGATCATGCCGCACCCGGCAATACCACCAAATACGCTGGACGCCATATTGGCCACGCCCAGGCCAGTGCATTCTCGATTTTTATCGCTGGGCGTATTGGTCATTTCATCCACCACGGCAGCCGTCAGCACCGACTCCAGCAAGCCCACCATGGCAATGGCCAGCGCAGGCAGCAAGATAATGCGCAGCGTCTCCATGGAGGCGGGCACCCCGGGCAAGCCAAACAGCGGCAAAGCGTCGGGCAATTTGCCCAAATCAGCCACTGTTGCCACAGGCAGCCTCAATAACGCGGCAACAGCGGTCAGTACCAACACACAAATCAATGGTGAGGGAATCACCGTGAGTGCCTTCAACTCCCATTTCTGCCCCAGCCATGGCAAGGCATAGATGATGAGCAGGCCCAACGCCAACATGGCCCAGGTAGGCAGGTTGGCTCCTGTCAGATGCGGCAATTGCGCTGCAAAAATCATGATCGCCAAAGCGTTCACAAAACCTGTGCGCACCGAACTGGACACAAAGCGCATCAACACACCCAGCTTGCACAGCCCAAAGACAATTTGCATGGCCCCTGCCAGCAGGCCGGCAGCAAACAAATACTGAATCCCGTGCGAAGCCACCAACGGTGCAGCCACCAGCGCCACCGATCCGGCTGCGGCGGACACCATGGCTGGCCGCCCACCAAAAAACGCAATCACAATGCTGATGACAAACGATGCGAACAGCCCGACTGACGGGTCGACACCTGCCACAAACGAGAAAGCGATCACTTCCGGAATCAGCGCAAAAGTGGCAACAGCACCTGCGAGAAGTTCTCGCGGAATGCTCGGCGCCCATTCAGCACGCAAACGGGTTATCAAAGGCAGGGACATGGTTCAGACATGGCAGACACGGGGACAGCGCTCTCGCTGCAGCTAGGGCGCGATATTACGCATTGCGTGATCCCAATGCTTGGGCCATGAGCATGCCCCGAGCAAACTGCAGCGGTACAACAGACATATCCGCAACAACAGCCGCTCCCCTTCAGCTCCTTGAGCGTGTGTCTATGGCATAAATCACTCAGGATATGCATGCCTTAACGCGTACATTGCCTAGTGCGGGCACCCAACAAAAAAAGAGCTGCCAGCGCAGCGCCATGTCGGATTTCAGCAACTCAACGCCTGAAATCGCATGGTCAGCACCCACAGCTCTGTCTGAGATTGAAGGCTTGCGCCCTCAACTATTGCTCAGCGCATCAAGCACCGCAGCACTTCTTGAATTTCTTGCCGCTACCGCAAGTACAGGGGTCATTGCGTCCGGGTTGCTCGCCCTTGACCACCGCCTCCACACGGGGGCCCATGCTGCGCCACAACTGGCGCAGGTCATACACGCCCCAGACGGCTTCACCAAAGGCATCCAGACGATCCTGGCTGGTCGAGGCAGGGCCGTTTTCGTGATACAGATTCAGCGTGGGTTCACCATCATCGTCCTCGGTCAGGTTGACAATGAACTCCATGGCTGCATCCAGCCATTGTGCAGCTTCCTTGTCGCGGGGAGCAGCCCATTCTTCGGCCCAGTTTTCCACCACAAACATAAAGCCCAGTGCCCATACCTGGCCCAGTGAAGGAATCTCTTCGTCTTCAAGCTCCGCACGTTCCGCCTCTGGCAGCATCAGCAGAGCACCACGGGTGTCCATGACTTCGGGCTGGAACGCTGCCTGATCTTCGAGCGACTTGATCTCGGTATCCAGTTGGCTGCGCACTTCGTCCATACGCAGCTGCACCAGCTCCAGAAAACGTGCTTGCTGCGCTTCATCCTTGAAGGCATCCAGCTTGGGCAAAGGCTGGCCATCAGCAACTTGCAGGGTTTCGCCATCGCCCAGCAACATGGGCAGCCATTCAGCGGCAGGAATCTCGCGGCGTGTGCAAATCACAGCCGTCAAGAAACCATCGCAGAACTCCCACTGGGGAATTTCTTCGGCGCGTGTGCGCATCTCTTCGAGCATGTTGTCCAGCTCTTCGAGCATTTCAGTGCTCAGCGCAGCCTCAACTTCAGGAGCGTCAATGTGTTGGTTTTCCATGGCGTATAGTCAGTTAGCGGGCTTATGCCCATGTACGAATTCGGCGGTCTCCTGCGTGGCGATAACGCCGTCATTCGCACAATCAATGCAAAGGGGCGGGACTGCATGCGGATGCATGCGCGGCCGATAGCTGGCAGTGTAGCCCGCGCGCCAAGCCCGTGCCCGTTACACAGGAGTTGTCTGCATGCTTCATGGTTCATCCTTTTCCCGCGGTCTGTTTCCCATTCGCTACACGGTACTGGCGCTGTGCATGGTCGCCGTTGTACTGGGGCTGGTCGCCGCGCTGCTCTGGGGACGCTGGTGGTGGCTGCTGCCCATCGTTGCTGCCGTGTTGACGGTGATCGGTCTCCAAGATCTTCGTCAGTCGCAGCATGCCATCTTGCGCAACTATCCGGTAATCGGGCATATGCGCTACCTGCTGGAGTACATCCGCCCGGAGATGCGTCAGTACTTCATTGAGGGTGACCGCGAAGCACTGCCGTTTTCACGCGCCCAACGCTCGCTGGTCTACCAACGCAGCAAGGGTGAGCCCGACAGCCGCCCTTTTGGCACCTTGCTGGATGTGTCTGCGCATGGCTACGAGTGGGTCAATCACTCCATGACGCCCACCAAGCTGGATAGCCAGGACTTTCGTGTCTGGATTGGTGGGGCGCCAGGGCAACCCATGGAGGGACAAGATGCATGTACCCAGCCTTATCACGCCAGTGTCTTCAACATCTCTGCCATGAGTTTTGGCGCTCTATCCGCCAACGCTGTGCTGGCATTGAACCTGGGGGCCCGTACTGGTGGTTTTGCCCACGACACAGGAGAAGGCTCCATCAGCCAGCACCACCGCGTACACGGCGGTGACCTGATCTGGCAGGTGGCATCGGGGTATTTTGGATGCCGCAATCCAGACGGCACCTTCAGCGAAGAGCGCTTTGTGGCTAACGCTGCCGACCCCCAAGTCAAAATGATTGAGCTCAAGCTCAGCCAGGGGGCCAAGCCGGGGCATGGTGGCATGCTGCTGGGCGCCAAAGTGACGCCCGAAATTGCTGCGGCACGCGGCATACCCGTCGGCGTGGACTGCATCAGCCCCAGCAGCCACAGCGCATTTCACACACCGGTGGAGATGATGCAGTTCATTGCCAAGCTGCGCCGCCTCTCTGGGGGCAAGCCTGTAGGCATGAAACTCTGTGTCGGGCACCCATGGGAATGGTTTTCCATGGTCAAGGCCATGATGGAAACCGACATCACGCCCGACTTCATCGTGGTTGATGGTGCGGAAGGCGGAACTGGTGCGGCACCTGTCGAATTCACCGACCATGTCGGCGTGCCCCTGCAAGAGGGCCTGCTGCTGGTGCACAACACGCTGGTCGGCGTGAATTTGCGCCACCGCGTGCAAATTGGTGCCGCAGCCAAAGTGATCACGGCCTTTGACATTGCGCGCATGATGGCTCTGGGTGCCAATTGGTGTAACTCCGGACGCGGGTTCATGCTCGCGCTGGGCTGCATTCAGGCTCAGACTTGCCACACCGGCCACTGCCCAACAGGCGTCACCACGCAAGATGCACTGCGCCAGAAAGCACTGGTGGTGCCTGACAAGGCCACACGCGTTGCCAACTTTCACCGCAGCACCATGCACGCGCTCAAAGAGCTGGTGCAGGCGGCGGGCCTACACCATCCCGGAGAGATCACCGCCCACCACATCGTGCGACGCACCAACGACTCCCATGTGCACCAGTTGGCCAACACCGTCCTGCGCGTAGAACCCGGAGCTTTGCTGGGATCGCTGGATGAGCAGCACAACGTATTCAAGATGTACTGGAACCGTGCCAGCGCACATACATTCCAAATCTCTCCACCACCGCTCAAGCCCTCGGCGACCATGGCAAGAGAACAGGGCACAATCAGCACCTAGCCCGCCAAGCCTCTGGCTTGGTGCCCCGCTTGCTTTGCCAGATGTGCCTGTGCCCGACTCCAACGCTTTCGACTACTCCGCTTTTTTGCAAGCCCATGTACTGAGCCAGCCGCGCAGCGTGATGCGCTATGAGCAAAACGGTGAAAGCTTGTGGGTCAAGCGCGCAGGGGCACTCAATCCCAGTTGGCGTTACCGGTTGCTGGGAGCATTGGCCAAAGCCTTCAAAATGCCGGTACTCAGCCCCGTTCCCAACCCAGGCGGCAAGGTGGCGGTGGCCACCGAGGTGCAGCGGCTGCAAGACTTTGCAGCACGTGGCTTGCGTGCTCCGCAGGTGCTGGCCGCCTCCGAAGATGGCTTTGTGATGCGCCACCTGGGTGCTCCCGGCGAGCCCACGCCCAGTTTGGGCAACGAAATGGAAGCTGCGATAGCTCGGGGCCCCAACGTAGTGCTAGCACTCTGGAAGCAAGGCTTGCAATCAATCAGCAAGGTGCACAAAGCCGGAACCACCCTCAGCCAGGCTTTTGCCCGAAACCTTGTGCGCTGCCCCGATGGCGTGATTGGCTACATCGATTTTGAAGATGACCCGTCGGCCCATTTGCCATTGGCAGTTTGTCAAGCGCGCGATGCACTGTGCTTTGCGCATTCCACCGCCTGGATTCTTGAGCGCGCTGACGCATTGGCACAAGCCCGCAAGCACTGGAGAGCCTGGACGCAGACCTTGCCTCCGGCAGCCCGTGAAGTGCTGCACACCTCCATCGCCCGCATGGCTTGGGCAGGCCGATTGCCAATGGATCGCAAGCTCGGGCGCGATGGACAACGCATCCGCATGGCATTTGAGTTGGTACGGGCCGACCTGCCCTGAAGCCTTCGCACGGGCTGGGTATAAATCAAGCATTACCACCTCGCTCCATCAGGAGCCTTTGTACATACAACTGCCAAGCCCTCGCCATGCTTTCTGCCGATATTTCGGCACTGTGTGCACAAGCCTGCTCTCTACCTGAGAGCGACCCGTAGCGCACCTACCTACACTTTCAGCGTCTATTGCAAGACACATTAAGGCAACACTTTCGTGCACCATGGGTCTTTTCGTGATGAGGATGGCGTATGGCATTCGCAACTAGCAACCACAATCCCGCCTGGACTCGGGTGATTCCCCTTGCAAGTTGGGTCGTCTTGCTGATGTACTGGTCAATGCCCGAAATGCCCGGTGTGGAGGCACTACTTTGTGCGGGTCTGCTGGGTAGCGTGATCACCGCCGTACACCATGCCGAAGTAATTGCCCTCAAAGTGGGAGAGCCGTTTGGCACATTGGTACTGGCCCTGTCCGTCACCATCATTGAAGTGGCCCTGATTGTTTCCATGATGCTTTCAGCAAGCAATCAGCAAGAAGCCATGGCACTACCTCGTGACACCATTTTTGCTGCCGTCATGATCATTCTGAACGGAATCATCGGCTTGAGCTTGCTGGTGGGCGGGCGAAAAAACGGCATTCAACAGTTCAATCTGGAGGGGGTCACAGATGCACTGTGCACAACGACAGTCATTGTCGTCATCGCCCTGGTTCTGCCCAATTACGTCATCAGTGCTGAAGGCCCTGTCTACTCGCGCAAGCAACTGGGCTTTGTAGCCCTCATCACCCTGGTGCTGTTCACGGCCTTCACCCTGTTTCAAACCATGAGCCGCCGGGAGTACTTCGTACCCATCAAAGCACCGGCGCAACTCCAGGTGAGCCACTCGCACCATGAGCCCAGCACGAAAACTGCGCTGACCAGCCTGGCTTTTTTGCTGCTGGCCTTGATCGCTGTCGTTTTGAGCGCAAAAGGCATTTCGCCCACCCTGGAAGCATTGCTTGGACGCTGGGGCGCACCAGCTAGCATCTTGGGCATCGTGATTGCCGCGATTGTGCTGATGCCCGAATTCACCGCCGCCATGCGTGCAGCCCGAGACAACCGCTTGCAGATCAGTCTGAATTTGGCCATTGGATCTGCCATTGCCAGCATCGGATTGACCATTCCAGCAGTTGCCATCGTGGCCTTGATCATGGGCTGGCCTCTCACACTGGGGCTTGATGCGAAATCCACTGTGTTGCTTGTGCTCACGCTTTTTGTTACAGCCATGTCCTTGCGCACAGGCAATACGACCTTCCAGCCTGGTCTGGTTCACCTGATGATCTTTGCGGTCTACCTGTTCTTCAGCTTTGTTCCGTGAAGCACTGGGCCCCACAATAAAAAAGGCCTCTTTCGAGGCCTTTTCATCGAGCGGGAAATACAAATATCAAAAGATATCAGGCATTGGCCTGGGCAATTGCAGGCAAAGGTTGTCCGTCCAGTGCTGCATGCAGGCGGTCCATATCCACGCCCTTTTCCCAGCGCGAAACCACCACGGTCGCCACGGCATTACCAATGAAGTTGGTCAGCGAGCGGCACTCTGACATGAAGCGGTCCACGCCCAAAATCAACGCCATACCGGCAACTGGCACTTCGGGCACCACTGCCAGCGTTGCAGCCAGGGTGATAAAGCCTGCGCCTGCCACACCTGCAGCGCCCTTGGACGACAGCATAGCCACCAGCAGCAGCATGATTTGGTGACCCAGCGTCAAATCAGTATTGGTAGCTTGCGCAATGAACAAAGCCGCAAGTGTCATATAGATGTTGGTGCCATCCAGGTTGAAGGAGTAGCCCGTTGGTACGACCAGCCCCACCACCGACTTCTTGCAACCAGCTTTCTCCATCTTTTCCATCAAAGAAGGCAGTGCCGATTCCGACGACGAAGTGCCCAGCACCAGCAACAGCTCTTCTTTGAGGTAACGGATCAGCTTGATGACTGAAAAGCCGCAAGCGCGAGCCACAGCTCCCAGAATCACCACCACGAACAGGAAAGACGTCAGATAGAACGCCAGCACCAGCTCTGCCAGGTTCAGCAGGGAGCCCAAGCCAAACTTGCCGATGGTGTACGCCATGGCACCAAAAGCACCGATGGGAGCCGCCTTCATGATGATGCTCACCAGCTTGAACACAGGCTTGGTCAGCGCTTCAAAGAAATTGAGCACAGGTTTGCCCGCTTCACCCACCATGGCCAGCGAAACACCGAACAGCACTGCTACCAGCAACACTTGCAGGATGTTGTCGCCCACAAATGGACTGATCAGGGTTTTGGGAATGACATCCAGCAAGAAGTTGGTCAAGGTCATGTCATGGGTTTTGGCCACATAGCCACTCACCGCACCTTGATCCAGCTCTGCAGGATTGACGTTCATGCCTGCGCCGGGCTGCACCACGTTGGCAACCACCAGACCTACAACCAATGCCAGGGTCGAAAAAGTCAGAAAGTAGGCCATGGCCTTGCCAAACACACGGCCCACGGTGCTCAACTGCGTCATGCCCGCAATGCCGGTCACGATGGTCAAGAAGATCACCGGCGCAATGATCATCTTGATAAGTTTGATGAATGCATCGCCAAATGGCTTCATCGCCGCGCCGTAAGCAGGCTCGTAGTAGCCCAGCAGCACACCGGCAACAATGGCCACCACCACTTGAAAGTACAACTGGCGATAGAAAGGAAGTTTGAGCTTGGCTATTGCCTCGGCTTGGACGGCATGCATACAGAATCTTTCGGAAATCCAAACACAAATGCACCACGAAAGTGCGACTGCCGGGTTTGTACTGCTGGGCTGTCCAAATGCCGATAACCTATTGGTATTAGTTGCCTGCACCACCTAAGGGAAATAGCTGTTTTATACGTAGAAATACGAATTCGCGGGACCACACAACAAGCAACAAGACAGGCACGCACTGGTGATCCGGGGCACACTTGCAGCATGTTCGCCCACCTTCGCCGTCGCCCCATCTGGACTGTTGCCATCCTCATCATCGGCATGCTGTTGAGCATGCTTGCCGTGGGCTGGCTGACATGGCGGCAAGCGCTGATCAACGAGAGCGAAATATTCGAGCGCCAACTCTCGGTACGCGCCCAGGCACTGACACAGCGCGTGGACCGCTACCGCACGCTTCCCGAAGTGCTCTCCCTGGACCCTGAATTGCGTGCTGCGCTGCAGCGTCCACTCAATCACTATGATGTGGACTATCTCAACCGGAAGCTGGAGCGTGCAAACGGAGCCAGCCAATCCTCCACGCTGACACTGATCGACCTGAACGGCATTGCCGTGGCAGCCAGCAACTGGCGCGAGCCACGCAACAACGTGGGCGAAAACTACAGTTACCGGCCTTATGTGCAGGACGCTCTGTCCAACGGCAGTGGCCGCTTCTATGGCATTGGCACCACCACCGGACAGCCTGGCTATTTTCTTTCCCAAGCCATTTACGACAACCACGACAAGATCATCGGACTGATCGCCATCAAGATTGCGCTGCATGAGCTGGAACGCCAATGGCCGAGCACCAGTGACATCGTTGTAGTTTCGGATGCCTACGGCGTGACTTTTCTGACCAGCCGCGCATCGTGGCGCTACCGCTTGCTGCACCCTTTGAGCGAGCAGGCCAAGGCCGAGCTGGCAGCCACACGCCAGTACCAGTCGGAATCACTCACACCATTGCACTTCAAAGTCCGCAAAACACTGGAAAACGGTAGCCGACTGGTCACGGTCAAAGACCCTGAACTTCCGCGCAACATGCTGCTGCAAAGCGTGGAATTGCCCAACAGCAATTGGAAGATGCATCTGCTGCATGACACCCGCTCCAGCGCCACCACCAGTTGGTGGGCTGCTGCGGCGGCGGCCGGCTTATGGCTGGCAGGAGGATTGCTGGTGCTGTTTGTGCGCCAAAGACAACGCATCAACCGCCTGCGTCTGCGCAGCCGCCAAGAGCTTGAGACCGTGCTCAAGCAGCACGCCCAGGAGTTGCGTACCGCCCAGGACGGCCTGGTGCAAGCGGCCCAGCAAGCTGATACCGGCCTGTCACGCAGCCTCGAACACCTGCCCCAGGGGGTGGTCATCATCGATGCCAATATGAATCTTGTGGCCTGGAACTCTCGCTATATCGCTTTGTTCCGCTACCCGCCGGAAATGCTGCGGGTTGGCGCCCCGATTGAAAGCCTGCTGCGCTTCAACGCCAAACGTGGCCTGCTTGGCAACGCACCTCTGGAAGAAGCCATTCAACGACGTCTGCGCCATTTGCGCAGCGGCAAACCCCATCTGCATGAAAGCGAGAAAGGGGACGGCACAGTGCTGGAGATTCGCGGCAATCCATTGCCTGATGGAGGCTTTGTCACCAGCTATGCCGACATCACCAGCTACAAAAATGCGGCCCGCGAATTGCGTTCACTGGCCGACGCGCTGGAGCAACGTGTGGCCGAGCGCACACGTGATCTGGATGCCGCCCGTCAAGACGCAGAGCAGGCCAACCGCTACAAGACCCGGTTTGTGAATGCTGCCGTGCACGACCTGCTGCAACCGCTCAATGCCGCGCGCATGTTCACCAGCTTGCTGCCCAGCCATGTACACGACGACGCAGGACGTCATGTGGTCGACAGCATCGAAGCAGCGCTGGCTTCCCAGGACGCCATCCTCACCAGCATGCTTGATATTGCACGCATGGAGTCGGGGCAACTGGAAGTGCACGTGCGCGACTTTGCACTCGACTCTCTGCTGCACGTGGTGCATAACAACTTTGCCATGCTGGCCGAGAATGAAGGGCTCAAGCTACGCACTCGCGCCAGCAGCTACGTGGTGCGCAGCGACGAAGCGCTGCTGCGCCGCATCTTGCAGAACTTTGTCTCCAACGCCATCCGCTACACGCGCAAGGGACACATCCTGGTAGGCTGCCGCCGCAAAGGCAGCCGCGTGCGCATTGAGGTGCATGACCAGGGCCCGGGTATTCCGGAGAGCTTGCAGCAGGAAATTTTTGAGGAATTCCGACGCCTTGATGAAGGCCACGCGGATGACCGCGGTACAGGCCTGGGGCTGGCAATTGTCGAGCGTTTGGGCAAATTGCTTGGGCATGAAGTGGGCCTGCGCTCCACGCTGGGCAAAGGCAGCGTTTTTTGGGTGGAAGTGCCACTGGGCGATGCCCAGAGCCTGCAACCCGCCGAGCGCCCCAGCGCCCCTGTACAGCTCGATGATGCACCCTTGCAAGGCGGTGTGGCCTGGTATATCGACGACGATCCGCAAACCTGTGCAGCCACGCAGGCTTTGCTGGAGCGTTGGGGCTGTGCCGTCCCTTACGCGGGTGGCCCGCATGATGCGCTGGCACTTGCCAACGCGCAACAGGTGCCGCAGTTGGTGCTGCTGGACGTGCATTTGGGTAACAACCTCTATGGCCCTGATCTCTATGCACAGCTGTGCGAGCGCTGGGAACAGACCCCACCCGTCATTTTGGTAACGGCCGAGCGTGATGCATCCCTGCGCCGACAGGCTGCGGAGCGAGGCTGGGGCTTTTTGGCCAAACCTGTGCGCCCCCCTGCGCTACGCGCCCTGATGAGTCAGACACTGCTACGGATTCGCGAGGACTAAGCAAGCCCGGCAGGTTCATCATCCAGCCAGCACCTCATGGCAATGGCCTATGACGGGCTGGCTGCGCTACGAGCGCCTGCACCTCTATCATGCCAAGTCACCAACAACCACAAGCCTGCCACATGCGCTGGATCTCGCTGTCTCTGTCTTTTCTCACTTTACCGCTGATGTTTCTCATCTTGCCCGCACTGGTGTTTTCTCCGGCAGCGCTTGTCACAGGCATCATCGCCTGGCAGCGAGCACGCCAGAGTGCCAGCGCACAGTGGAACATCTGGCTCGCCGCTCTGAACGCCATCCCCATCGTGCTGGCCTTGCTGGTCGGCGGGTTGGCGTGGTGGATTCTGAGCACGCAGTATCGCGCCTGAACTCCGGCGCTGCGCAGCGCTGGCGTGTCAGCCCCTCCTGACACGGCGGCAACAGCTCGCCCGACAAAGACATGCTTGCCGCATCCGATGCACTGCGGTCAGAGCCCAGCAAACAATCAGGCATCACTTGTCTTTGTTCCTATTCGTGCCACAAGAGCCAACATTGGAGTGCTGTGTATGCTGAGCCTGGAGCCAGGAATGTACCTGCGCGTGGAGCAATTGCCCCATGGCCCCAAACCCTTGCCTCTAGAAAGTGGCTTCAGCCTGAATACGGCCTATCGCGCCATGGGGCTCTTCAACCCCTCAGAAACATCGGATGCCTATTTCATTTTCTCCAACGACCGCGATGAAATATGGTTCATCTGCAACCGCCATTTGCGTTGCCTCGGACTGATCCCTGAGAGCCGATCTACCCGTCTGCCGCTGCCAACAGCTGTACAGCTGGTGGAGCAAGCTTTGGGCACTCATCCTGCGCATCCTTAGTACTGCGTTGTGCTTCACCCTATCCGCATAGGATCGAAGCCATGGCACACGGCTGATGCTGGGTTGAGCAGCCCCTGTTTATCCAAACCTGGCGGCCAATTTGCGTTTTGTGACCAAAAGCAGCGCCACTCTGTCAGCGCTCGGTATCACTGAGTCGTTGGATAGAGATACCTTTTGCGCGCTTCATGAACACCCGTAATACAACCCTCGACCAGGTCAAGGCTGTGGCATGCCTTGTGATCGTGTGTCACCACCTTGCTTTTTACGGCCCAATGGCCGATATGCTGCGCCCTGTATTGCCTGGGCTGCTGCAATGGCTGGACGAGTACGGACGCATGGCAGTACAGGTCTTTCTGGTACTGGGAGGCTACTTTGCTGCCGCGGCTCTGGCCCCACAGGGGGTGGGCAAGCACCCGCAATTCTGGCCCGCATTGAACAAGCGATTTGTGCGATTGAGCCTGCCCTACAGCGCCGCATTGCTGATGGCGATTGTGGTTAACGAGACAGTACGCGGCCTGGGCTTTCAGCACGAATCGGTATCAGACACACCAACTTGGTCCAGTGTCATAGCGCACTTGCTGCTTTTGCACAGCATTGCCGATTTTGAGTCCATCTCTGCGGGTGTCTGGTATGTCGCCATTGATTTTCAGCTGTATGTGCTGTGCCTGTTGTGGCTATGGCTGTGCAAGCAGCAAACTCGGTGGACAGGCTGGGGCCAAGCGGGCATTGCGCTGGCCACTGCTGCATCGCTATGGGTATGGAACCTCGACCCCGATTTGGACGTGTGGTTCTTGTATTTCTTAGGTGCCTATGGCCTTGGCATGATGGCTTGGTGGGCCACACACAGCGAAGACCGTGCACAGCGTACCCTCTGGATCGTGGCAATTGCGACCTTTGGCATCATCGCACTGAGCGTGGCCTGGCGTGACCGCATTGCCTTGGCTCTCATAAGCGCTTTGGTGCTGGCCATTGCTGGCAATTTACGCTGGCCTGAAAGTTTGCGCCATGCGCAAATTGCACCGCTGACATGGATAGGCCAGCGCTCGTACTCCATTTTTCTGATTCACTTTCCCATGAGTTTGCTGGTGAATGCAGAAGTCCATTCCCAATGGCCAAATAGCGTTGCAGCCAACAGTATCGGAATGCTGGTGGCGGTACTTCTATCCATTGCTGCGGGCGCTGTGTTGTATGAATGGACGGAGCGTGCCAGCGCCACTTGGCAACGCCTGCGTCGCTGGCATTTGGGCGTGCTCTCGACCGGCCTTATGGCCTTATGGCTACAACAGATCTAGATCCAGATTCGCTGAGCACACCTTTATCTTCAGCCGCATGCGCATAGACTGAGCAGCAAGTCACTTGCTCATGTGCATCGTTCTTTTTAGTGCTTTGCAGCAACTTGAAAGCAACGCTTGAGAGCGATCACTGCCTCGTTCGACACAAACTGCGCTATCGAAAAGTAATTTTCAACAGTGCGCTCGGAGGCGCACAGGCATTGCATTCAAATCTCGTTGTCGTTTTCGAGACTTTTGACCAGGACCGCAGCTTGCGTGCGTGAGTAGCATTCCAGCTTTTTCAATATGGCGGTGACATGCACCTTGACCGTGTTCTCGGCCAGGCCCAGTTCGTGGGCAATCTGTTTGTTGAGCAGGCCATCCGCCAGGCAAAGCAGCACGCGAAACTGCTGAGGCGTCAGTTGCGCCAAGCGTGCAGCCAGATCAGCATCCGCTTCCGAGCGCTCGGCTGCCATTGGAGGAAACCAGCTTCCACCGTCCAGCACCGCATCGATGGCGCTGGCAATATCTTCCGCAGGTGCTGACTTGGGGATGAAACCTGCCGCACCAAACTGCTGAGCGCGGCGGATGACACGTGGTTGATCATTTGATGAAATGATGATCACTGGAATTTCAGGATACTCTCCGCGCACATGCAGCAAGGTGGAGAAACCTCGGGCACCAGGCATGGTCAGATCCAGCAACACCAACTCCACGTCGGGGTGCTCCTGCAAGGTGCTGCTCACCGTAGCCGCGCTGGCTGCTTCCAGCGTTTTGTATTGTGCAAAACGCTCGCGCAGTACATGCAGCACGGCTGCGCGAAATAGCGGATGGTCGTCCGCAACAAGCAAGGTGGATTCTGACATGGAGCAAGTCTGCCATGCTCTGTGCATAGCTGCTGCCCACACACGCAAAGTCAATGCGCAAGCGCAAACAAAAATGCCCTGCAGCCATTGCTGGAGGGCACTTCATATACGTTTATTTAGGCAGCCCGCATTGGCTGCAATCAACACCAGATTACTGGTTCGCGATATCCAGATGTGCAGCGCGTGCTTCTTGGATGAATTCGATCAGGGAGTTGATGGCTTGACGCATGACAGTTCTTTCTGTGTACGAGATGCCTAACTAATGGGTTGTGGACATGCATCTCAACTGTCTCACAACTACGCGTTAACCTCTAAGTGATAACCCGTAGACGTAAGTATAAACCACATGCATATTTTTTGCACATCCCGATGCGATTTGCTCAACTGAACCCGCGCCACCGTACGTTCACGCTGTGGATGAAGCCCCTCAGCCCCAGAAACTACGCGGCATCACGCCGAGAGACATCGTCCCTTTGTCTGTACGACACTCCATGCAGTAACTGGACAAGGCTTGAATTGCCATGCACAAAACCCATGTGGCAAAAAAGGGCAATAGCCACATAGCAGCACTGGATGTGCATCAAATAGCTCGCCAGCATACTCGGGCAGCCTCATAAAAACATAGCGAGCCAGAGCATTCAAAATTGGGACCAAAGAGCGATCACCCAGCGCCAATCCGGCCCCTCTCCTGCGTGGCGTTTGGCAGGAGAAAAGTCTCTTCGCGTATGACAATCTGGCGAAAAAATAGTGCCTATTGAGGAGGCATTTCGCCTGGCGGCATGGGCTGAGGTCCTTGATCCGGCTCAACAGGCTGCCGTCGTGTGACATGAATGCGAATACTTGGCGCAAAGTTGCGGATATCAATGCAGCACATAAGAGCCTCGTGAAGATAGGAGTGGACACAAGCGCAAATATGAAACCATTCGTGTAAAAAAGCGCGCTTGCGCATGTTTTCAGGCGCCACTCCTACAGCGCCGATCTACCGCTTCCGTGGAGCATGCTTCAAACCTTCCAGGAGGCAGACCATGATCGTCACAACCACTCCGAGCGTAGAGGGCAAGACCATCACCAAGTATTGCGGTGTGGTTGCAGGCGAAGTCATCTTGAGTACAGATGTATTCAAGGACATGTTTGCCGGCATCCGCTATCTGACAGGCGGGCGGTCAGGATCGAACGAGAAAGAGTTGCAAAAAGCACGGGAAGTGGCATTGACCGAGCTACAGGCCCACGCCACCAGAATTGGCGCCAATGCGGTGGTAGGAGTGGATCTGGACTACGAGATTCTGGGAACCACACACAGCATGTTGATGGTCTCAGCCAGCGGAACGGCAGTCATTGTCAGATGACCGTCGCTCCATCAGTCCACAGAAGACAGCTTCATCAATATCAAGCCACTGACGATAAGTACAGCCGCGCCAATTCGCATCACCGACACCTGCTCACCCAGCACAGTGATACCCACCACGAACGCGCCCACTGCACCGATACCGGTCCAGATGGTGTAAGCCGTGCCCAGAGGGAGGGTGCGCATGGACATTGAAAGCAAGCCGAAGCTGGCAATCATTGCCACGATGGTGATGATGCTGGGTGTGAGGCGTGAGAAGCCATGCGACTGCTTCATGGTGTATGCCCACACCACTTCCAGCAGACCTGCCACAACGAGAAAAAGCCAAGCCATAAGAGACTCCTTGCATTTGAAATTCAATGCGGGCCGTCCCTCTTGGAAAATTACCAGCCCAGGTCGTCCCGGGCTGGGCAGCGTTGCACTGCAAGAATCGCACCATTGTAGGTAATGAGTCCACAGAGCTCACAACGCAGCATGAGCGGCCCAGAAGTGCTTGGGTGGTTTCTGCGCCACAGCTTGACAAGCTAATGGCGCTGGCCAGCTCACTTCCAGGCCCCAAGGTGCGGCGCACGCGCTTCCTCGATCAACGCAGGCCCTATGCAATCTATAGGGAACGGCGCTGCACGAAACACATCTCGGCAAGACCATTCAACATCACGTTGATCCAGTCGTTCACCGCGAAAGACACGCAAACGCTGGTCGTCGATGCCATACACCACACGCCGGATATTGGCCCAGAAAATTGCGCCAGCACACATGACACAGGGCTCTCCCGAGGCATAGAGGGTGGCATGCTCCATCACGTCCCTGCCGTGGCGCTGACAAGCGTCCCGGATCGCCTGCACCTCCGCATGCGCCGTGCAGTCGCCTGTCTCCGCATTGCTGTTCCAGCCCTGCCCCAAAACCTCACCATCGAAGCCCACAATCAATGAGCCAAAAGGCCTGTTCCCCCGCTCACGTGCTGTGCACGACAGCGCAATCGCCTGGCGCAGGTACATGCCATCGCGCTCATCCACTGCCTGTTCTTGTATCCACCCGCTGGGCAAACCCGCTGACCCGATCATGCGGCACTCCCGGTGGTGACCAGTTCCGGCAAGAAGCCTTGGTTCCACACCGTCGATATAGCTGGCGCATGTTTCAGCGCAAACGTTTTGCGCACTTGATGGATCTGCGCTTGCAGCACCTGCATGTCCACACGCCCCAAGCCTAAACGCGCAGTTTCTGCTGTTGCCAGATACGTGCGTGTGATCGCCCAGCGAGCGCTTTCTTGGTCTGCGCGCAGCATCGGCTCGCGCGCACGCACAGCTGCCAGCGCAGCCTCAGGATTGGTCAAAGTCTCCTGCAACGCACGCGGGTTGCCCGCAGGAAAGCACGCACCACATCGGGCTTTTCAGCCATCATTTTCTGACTCGCCAGCACCGCATTGCCATACAGGTGCACGCCAGCATCGGCGTAACTCAGCACACTCAGTTGCTCCTCAGGCATGCGCATCAGCAAGGTGATGGCCGAATCGTGGAAATATGTGGCGGCATCCACATCGCCACGAACCATCACATTGTCACGCGCACTGAAGTCGGTGGTGACCCACTGAAAGAAGGGCTCGTCGAATTTTTGCTGTTCAGCCACCATCGGCCCGCAGCGGCGTGTTGCCTCCACTGCGGCGGCGGCCACCTTCTTGCCTTTCAAGCTCTCCCAGCGGGTGGTGATGCCTTTGTCTTTGCGTCCGATGATGGTGAACGGCGCACGGTTGTAGTACTGGTAGACCGCCCGCACCGGCATAGCGCCATTGGCATGTGCCTCAATCAACGAGCTGATATCTCCAAGGCCCAAATCGTAGGCCCCCGAGGCCACACGCGTGATGGAGGCTACCGAGCCCGCACCCACATCGATTTGCACATCCAGGCCTTCCTCCGCGAAATACCCCTTGGAGGCTGCCAGGAAAAAAGGCGAAGTCTGGCTGGTGACCTTGAAGTCCAGGGTGAATTTCACGGGAGTCAGCGCTTTGGTGCTGGACTGCGCCCAGACTGTAGCGGGCAGAACGGCGGCAGCAGACAAGGATGAGACGGTGCGCAAAAATTGGCGGCGTTGCATGGCAAAACTCCTTCATTGTTGCTTGCCTGCTCAGCACGATGGAGCGTGTGGACGCAGCCTGGGCCCACCCCGTCCAAAGCCATCTTGCAGGCGCTGGGGGCTGAGCAATTTCCGGGCGGCATGACCAGCGAGTCATACATGCGCTGAACGCTTCTACTCACAGAAGGCGCATGCACATCCTGTGCCAGCACGGTGCCATGAACTTGCCAGACATCCAATTACCAAACTGGCACGGTTCTGGCATCGCATTGGGCGCACGAGTAGAAGCGTTCACCCTTGGCTGCGTGGTCGAGGCCGGAAATTGCTCAGCACGTGCTGCAACCTGCAGCACGCCAGGCCTGAAGGTCTGCGCTGATGCACCACACTTGTGCACTCGCCGACTTTCAGCAGGTTCCAACCTCATGCATACAGGAAGTCCGCATATGCCGACCACACCCGCCAACAACACTCTCGCATACGCACTGGAAGAACTGCGCAAAGAATCCACCATGGGCAGCGAAGGCACCACGGTGCAACGCGAAATCCGCCGCATTGATATGTCCGACTTCGCGAAGCGCAAAGCAGAAATCACCGAGCAGCTCTGGAGCGCAGCCACTGAAATCGGCTTCTTTCAAATCTACAACCATGGCATCAGCACAGAGACGGTGCAAAAAGCTTTCGAACTGTCAGAAGCCTTTTTCGCCCAATCGCCAGAACGCAAAGCGCAATGGCCTCTGTCACGCAATGCCGGCTGGGAAAGCTTGTCGCAAATCCGCCCCTCTACCGGAACAGCCGATCAGAAAGAGTCCTACCAAATCACACGCCCCCGCCTGCAGGGCAAATGGCCCAGCGAGAACAGTCTGCCAGGCTTTCAAGCTGCTGTGCTGGACTTTGAAGCACAGTGCTGGAAGGTAGGCATGCAAGTGCTTTCATGCTTTGCCGACAAGCTCGGGTTTGCCAGCGACTTTTTCACACGCGCCCACAACCCTTCCAGCCCACACTACCAAAGCACACTGCGCATGCTGCATTACTTTGCCCAGACGCCCGACACTCCCAAAGGCATCTGGCGTGCTGGCGCTCATACCGACTACGATTGCCTGACGCTGCTGTTCCAGCGTCCTGGTCAGGGTGGTCTGCAGGTGCTTCCTGGAAAAGACATGGAAGGCCGGGCGTGGACCCCGGTCGAGCCAGCCGAGGGGGTGATTACCTGCAATATCGGCGATATGTTGATGCGCTGGAGTGATGATCGCCTGCCCTCCAACTTCCACCGTGTCAAAAACCCTGCCCCCCATGAATACCAGGGCGCGCGCTACAGCTTGGCGTTCTTTTGCCAAGCTGATGAGGATGTGCTGATCTCCAGCCCAGGCGGCCAATACCCTGATATCACCGCTGCCGAATATCTGAAGCAGCGCATCAGCGCCAACTTTTCCAACAAGTATTGAGCACGGCTGCGTGCAGCCCTTTCCTACAGGGCTGCACCTCCTCTTCCCACCCTCGGTGGATGGCAACCTTGGCTACAACATGGGCTGTTGCAACTTGAAAACAAGACGCCATGCCAACTTCTACACCACGTAGCAAAGCCACCCCAAAGACAGCGCCTGCACCACGCACCAAAGCTTTGGCAAAAGCCAGCAAACCCATGGAAGCCAAACGTGCCGCTATTGCAAAAGCCAAAGCCTTGGCGCCAGATGTCGCTGCAAATATCGGCAGTACGCCAGCCACCCAGTTCCGCGGTGACCCCGACATCTTTGGACGTCTCGTGCAGGACCATGATCGCCATCGCGCCCTGCTGGCCATGGTGTGCGACACCTCAGCCAAATCACCAGACCGTGAAAAGCTCTTTCATGAACTCACGCTGGAGCTGAAAAGTCATGCTGCCGCTGAAGAGCAAGCGCTGTGGTCCACGGTGATGCGCAATCCTGCGACCACGGATGATGCACGCCACGCGGTCAGCGAGCATAAAGAGATCGATGACATGCTGGCCGATCTGGCTGCACGCGACATGGCATCCCCAGCATGGATGCGCCGTTTTACAGCCTTGCGTGATGAATACCTGCACCACATTCGCGAAGAGGAGCAAGAGCAATTCGTCGCAGCGCAAAAGCAACTCTCACCCAGTGATGTGCGTTATATGAAACAAGTTTTCAATCGACGTAAAAAAGAAGAAAAAGCGAACACTAAAATTGAGAAAAAAATTAAACTCAAACAATAAATTTAAAAATCTCTGGCACAAAAAAGCCGCATGCAGCTCACTTCTGCATGCGGCTTTTCTTTTTTCAGCGACTAGCGCTTCACGTTGCGGCGTGCACGCACGGCGGCGGCTAGATGTTGCAGCACAGGGATGGTCTGCTCCATGCTGATGCAGGCATCGGTGAGCGACACACCATGCTGCAGCGTTTGTCCATCCACAATGTCCTGGCGACCTTCGTTCAGGTGGCTCTCGATCATCACGCCCGTGATCCGTGCATCACCTCCCGCAATTTGCGCTGCCACATCGGCGGCCACATCAATCTGACGACGATGCTGCTTGCTGCTGTTGGCATGGGAGAAATCAATCATCACTTGCGGACGCAAACCGGTTTTTTCCAGCAGCTCCGACGCAGCTTGCACATCAGCCGCCGCATAGTTGGGTTGCTTTCCACCGCGCAATATCACATGGCAATCCTGATTGCCACGGGTTTCAAAAATGGCGCTTTGTCCCATCTTGGTCATGCCCATGAAAGCATGCGATGACTGCGCCGCCAGGATGGCATCGCAAGCCACTTTCACGCCACCATCAGTGCCGTTCTTGAAGCCCACCGGACAGGACAAGCCACTGGCCAGTTGGCGATGGCTCTGGCTTTCGGTGGTGCGCGCACCGATGGCGCCCCAGCTGACCAGATCACTGATGAACTGTGGCGAGAGCAAATCCAGAAACTCTGTGCCTGCGGGCAATCCCAGATCCAGCACGTCCAGCAACAGTTGACGCGCCAGCTTCAGCCCTTCGTTCACATTGAAGCTGCCATCCCGATAAGGGTCGTTGATATACCCCTTCCAGCCCACGGTGGTACGCGGCTTTTCAAAGTACACACGCATGACCACCAACAGATCTTGCGACAGCGCATCAGCCTGCACCTTGAGCTGACGCGCATACTCCATGGCTTGGGCATGGTCGTGGATGGAGCATGGCCCCACCACCACAATCAAGCGGTCATCCTGGCCATGCAAGACACGTGATATGGCTTGGCGACTGCTTTCCACCAAGGCCTGGGCCTGTGTACTCGCGGGCAACCATTCCTGCAAAAGGGCAGGAGTCAACAAAGGGCGGACGGCCTTGATTCGGGTGTCGTCAATGCGGGTCGTGTCGAGCGTGGACAAGGTCGTGGGCTTGGTAAAAGTGGATGTGGAGATGGTCATCCCGCCATTGTCGCCGGGTCAGCGAAAAGCTGCCATGACCAAGCACACTCCATCCCCCTGATCTGTCGTAAAAACCAAGCATCACGTGCACCACAGCTAGGCAGAGCCATCTTCAGGCTGCCAATGCATGTGCTTGCGACTCCAGCATCAGGATGTTGCCCACCGTGGCACCATAGTGCTGCGCCACACGCTTGCGCTGTTTGAGCACCGCCTTGTCTTTGCTGACCAGCAGCGCCTTGTGCTGGCTGGCCAGATCAAGGAAATGCTGGTCATCAGGGTCGGTGCAGGTAAAGCGAATCTTGGGCGCTGCGTCCACATATTCCACCGCAGCATCAAATGCAGCCATCACGCCTTCCGGTGTCTTGCCGTAGAACGACACGCGCGGGGCAATCTGGCTGTAGTGCAGCACGCGCTCCAGCTCGATACGCTGTGCCTGATCGGCAATCCAGCGCACGGCACCCTGAGCAACCAACTCCCGAATGGGTGGAATGTGCGGGTCATCAAAGATCAGCATGTCCAGCACCACATTGGTGTCCAGCACCATGGGCCGCGGCTGAGCCCCCGCGTAGCCTGCATTGCATGCAGGCCACTTCAGGAAGATTTTCATGCGCAAGCTCCACTGTCAGCAGAACCTTCCTTGCGGGGTTTGACTGCCCCTTTGATCATGTCAAAGCGGAACAGGCGACACTCGATCGGGCCATTCCACATAGGGGTACGGCGCGATTCTTTCAGGCGCATCTTGCCCGGCAATTTCAGGTCTGGGGTGAGCATCCAGCCACTCCAGCCGCTGTAATTTTTCTTCCAGTGGCTGGCCAGCTGGCTGAAGAACTCGCCACCATCTTCGGTCTGCGCGGTTTCGCGGCCTGCACGCTCCACCACATTCATACGCTCTGCAGCATTGCGGCCAAAGCTGCCGGCTGCGGCAATGCGCTCACCATACGGAGGATTGAGCAGCATCATGCCCGGCTGCTCGCAAGGCGGCATGCGTTGCAGGGCATCACCGCCACGCAGATTCACCGTTTCAGCCACACCAGCGCGCTCGGCATTGCGCTGAGCGAAGTCCACCATGCGGTGCGACACATCGGAGCCGTAGATGGGCACCGGGCTTTCGTCCAGAATCTTGGCTTCTGCCTCATCCAGGATCTGCTCCCATACATGGCGCTGAAAAGGCACCAGCTTCTCAAAGGCAAAACTGCGCAAGATGCCTGCCGGAATCTTTCGCGCAATCTGTGCAGCCTCGATCACCACGGTGCCCGAACCACAGCAGGGGTCGTACAGCGGCTGCGGATTAGGTCCATGCGGGTCCCAGCCCGTGGCAGCAATCATGGCTGCCGCCAGGGTTTCCTTCAGGGGCGCATCGCCCTTGTCTTCGCGCCAGCCACGCTTGAACAGTGCCTCCCCCGACGTATCGATATACAGCGTGCAACTGTCGGTGGTCAGGTGCATGTGCACGCGCACATCGGGGCGGTTGGTCTCCACACTGGGACGCACACCGTTGCGTTTGGCGCGGAAGCGATCGGCAATGGCGTCTTTGATGCGTAGCGCTGCAAAGTTCAGACTGGTCAGAGGGCTGTGCTGGGCCGTCACTTCAATCTTGAAGGTTTCTTTGGGCGTGAACCAGATTTCCCACGCCACTTCACTGGCGGCGCGGTACAGATCGTTCTCGCTGCGGTACTCGGTGTACGAAAGCTCGACCAGTACACGCTGGGCCAGGCGGCTGTAAAGGTTGAGCAGCATGGCATCGCGCCACATGCCACGCACCATGACGCCGCCGCGCCCGGTGAGCACGTCGTCCTTGCCAACGCCGGTAATGGCGCGCACTTCGTCGGCCAGATAGACCTCAACGCCAGCGGCGCAGGGTAAAAACAGATGCAGTTGATTCATAGCAGAAGGCCAAGCATACGCGAGTCACCCTGCCCTTGTGCGGCTGTTGGTTGACTCTGACGGAAAGCAAAAACGCAGCCTCGCGGGCTGCGTTTGCACTTTCTATCGAAAAGAAAGATTTTAAAAGGCCACGCCGGCAACCAGCATGACGTTCGCATACGGCGTGCACTCACCCGTGCGGATCACCGCCCGCGCTTGCGCATTGCGCTGTTTGAACACTTCGTGCGAGACCTGCTCCGTAGGCAGATCGCGCCAGGCAGCAGGCAGCCACGCAGGCATTTGACCACCATGGGCATTCAGCGACTCGGTGGCCAGCACCAGGCGCTCGACCTGCATTTCGCTTTCCAGCGCTTCCAGCACCTGATTTATGCACGGCAAGCCACGCATCACCGCCAGATCGATACAGGGCACACCGGGCGGCACGGGCAGACCCGCATCCCCCACCACTATCAAGTCGTTGTGACCCAGTTGCGCCACCAGATGCGAAAGCGCTGCGTTCAACAGCTTGGTTTTTTTCATGCTTGCTCCACTTCAGCGCGCTGCGGGATGGATGGTTGTGCGCCTGCACGACCAATGCATAGACTGGCAGCACGAATGCCCCACTCCACCGCATGTGCCAGCGTGCAACCTTCGCCCAGACGGGTAGTCATGGTGCCGAGGAAAGTGTCCCCTGCCGAGGTCGTGTCCACCACATGCACCTTGGGCGCAGGATGCACGCTATGCCCTTGGGTATTCAGCGCCATGGCACCTTGGCTGCCCAAGGTCACCACCACTTGCTGTACACCCAGCGCCAGAAAATGCTGGGCGGCGCGCAGTGCGGTGTCCGCATCCGTCACGGCCATGCCCGACAGCTCTGCCGCTTCGTGCTCATTGACCACCAGCGTGTCCAGCAGGGGCCACCAGGCACTGGGCACAGACTTCACTGGAGAAGGGTTCAACACCACTTTGCAGCCCACCTGATGCGCCTGCATGAGCGCGCGGTCCAGCACTTGCAGCGGTGTTTCAAACTGCACCACCAGATAGTCTGCATGCGTGAGCACCTCGATAAAGTTCACAGGCAGATCCGCCTGCGCATTCGCGCCGGGAATCACTGCGATGCGGTTGCTGCCATCGGCCTCCACCATCACCACTGCCGAGCCTGTGGCGACGCCATCACGCACCGCCACATGGGTCACATCCACGCCATCGGCAGCCAGTGCGCTGCGCAGAACCTCGCCATGTGCATCACGGCCCACGCAGCCCACCAGCGCCACATCAGCTCCATGGCGCGCACACGCCACCGCCTGGTTGCCGCCTTTGCCACCGGGGATGTAGCTCAGGTCCTGCGCATGCACGGTTTCGCCGCGAGCGGGTATGGTGTCGCAACGCAGCACCACATCCATATTCAAACTGCCCAGCACAACGATACGGGTCTTGGAAGATTGCGTCATAAAAGCAGCGCTCCAGCGATCAATGTTTGCGCGCGCTGCGGCGCTGGCGAATAGTGTCCACCACCACGGCCACCACAATCACTGCCCCGGTAATAATGCGCTTGCTGGGTTCGCTGGCGCCAATCTGTGCCAAGCCAGCTTCAAGCACGGCGATGATCAACACTCCAAAGAAGGTGTTGATGACGGAACCTCGGCCGCCCATCAGACTGGTGCCGCCGATCACCACGGCAGCAATCACTTGCAGCTCCATGCCAGAGCCTGCATTGGGGTCCGCGGCTTCCAGACGCGCCGATTGCATCAAACCCGCCAAGGCAGCCAAAAAGCCCATGACGGCAAACACGGTGATGCGGATGGGACGAGGGTCGACACCCGCAAGACGCATGGCTTCTTCGTTTGTGCCAATACCCACCACATAGCGGCCAAACACGGTGCGCGACAGCACCAGCTGGCCAATGATGACCACCACGATCGCGATGAAAAATGATGCCGACAGGCCTGCCACCCACGGTGTGGCCAGGCCACCCATGGCATCGCCCACATACTGGGTGCGCGAATCGGTCACCAGGTAGGCGCCGCCGCGCACCGCCTCCAGCATGCCCAGCGAAACAATGAAGCTGGGCAGTTGCCAGGCGACCGAAATGCCGCCAGTGATGGCTCCACAGACCACACCCACCATCAAGCCCAGCACGGCTGCGCCCCAGGCTCCCCACTCCCACTGCAGCATGGCCGCTGCCGCTGCCGCTGCACTCAGCGCCAGCACCGAGCCCACGGACAGGTCAATGCCCGCAATGATCAAAATAAAGGTCATGCCGACGGCCATCACCGCCAGGGCGGGAATTTCATTGGCAATCGACAGCAAGGTGTCCTTGGTGAAGAAATAGTCCGACAGGGAGCTGAACAACGCCACCATGGCAATCAGCACCACAACCAGGCCGATATAGGTGCCCATTTCCTGGCGCCAGGGACTGCGTGCTGCGGGTGGAGTAGAGGTAGAAGTAGAAGACATGGGTCGTAAATATTGTTGTTAGGCCGCTGCAGCAGCAGAGGCTTCATCGGCTACATCGCCAAACGCGGCGGCCAGCAAGGCTTTCTGGCTCCATGCACCGCGTTCAAAAGTGGCCACGATGCGGCCTTGATACATCACGGCGATTCGGTCGCATAGCTCCATCAGCTCACGCAAGTCGCTGGAGACCACCATCACGCCCTTGCCCTGGCTGGTCATGGTGTTGATTTCGGCATACAGGTCCGCGCGAGCGCCCACATCGACACCACGGGTAGGTTCATCCAACAGCACCACAGGGCAATCGCGGTGCAGCCAACGCGCAAAAATCACCTTCTGCTGGTTGCCACCGCTGAGCGTGCCCACAGGTTGCTCTGCATTGAAGGCACGCACCCGCAAGCGCTGGACCATGTGTTTGGCCAGCTGTGCTTCGCGCGAACGGTTGAGCCAGCCACCACCCGAGACCGAGCCCAGATGGCTGAGCGACGTATTCACACGGATCGACTGCGGCAGCAACAGCCCTTGCGCCTTGCGATCTTCAGTAATCAAGCCAATGCCTGCACGTACCGCCTGCATGGGGCTGCGCCAGTTGGGAGTTACGGTTTGCGCTTGCTGGTCAGGGTGCTGCCCCGTCAGTTCAATGTTGCCGCTATCGGCCTTGTCTGCGCCGTAAAGCAGACGCAGCAACTCGGTACGGCCTGCACCCACCAGACCTGCCACACCCAGCACTTCGCCAGCATGCAGCTCCAGGCTCACGTTCTTGACCACCTCGCCACGCGACATGTTTTCCGCCCGCATCAATACAGGGCCAGCCTTGCGGCGCGGTTTTTCGTCCAGCGTTTCCACATGACGGCCCACCATGCGCTCTACCAGCGTAGCCTCGGACAGCCCCTGCATCGGCAATACATCGACCAGGCGGCCGTCACGCAGCACCGCCACGCGCTCGGCTACGCGCTGCAACTCTTCCAGGCGGTGCGAAACGTAGACCAAGGCCACGCCTTGCGCCTTCATCAGATCAATCTGCGTGAACAGGTGCTCGATTTCCTTGGCCGTCAGCATGGCAGTGGGTTCATCGAGCACCAGCACCCGGTTGCCATCGCGCAGATTGCGGGCAATTTCCACCATTTGCTGCATGCCGATGCCCAACTCGGACACCTGGGTGCGAGGATCGATATGGTCCAGCCCCATCTTGGCCAATTGCGCGCGCGCCATTTCGTTGAGTCGGTGGCGATCAACCATGCCAAAACGGTGAGGCAACCGATCCAGCAACAGGTTCTCGGCCACGCTGAGCGTATTCACCAGCCCCAGCTCCTGCAGCACCATGCGAACGCCCTGACGCTCGGCATCAGTGCGTGAGACCGGCGCAAATCGCTGCTCCATGAGCGTCATCTGCCCACGCGTGGGTGCGACCAGACCGCACATGATCTTGGAGCAGGTACTCTTTCCCGCACCGTTTTCGCCCGTCAACGCCAGTACCTCGCCCGCGCGCAGATCCAGGCTGACGCCATCCAGGACGGTGCTGTCACCGTAGTCCTTGCCAATGCCTTGCAGGCGCATGACCACGCTGGCGCGATCTGCTGGATTGGGGTGTGACATGACCCGCCTCTTACTTGGTCACCAGAACCACGTCGGTTTTCACCTCGGCTGGCAACTGGGCTTGGGGCGTCTTGTCCTTGATGGCTTTCAATGCCACATCAATACCGAAAGCCGCTTGCTTGGCGGCAAACTGGTCGGCTGTAGCCAGCACACGGCCGTCCTTGAGCATGGGCTTGATGGCCTGGATGTTGTCATAGCCCACCACAAGCACCTTGCCAGTCTTGCCTGCAGCCTTTACCGCAGCCACAGCTCCCAGCGCCATGGAGTCATTGCCTGCCAGCAGTGCCTTCAGATCAGGATTCTCGCGCATCATGCCTGCCGCCACGGTGTTGCCGTTGGCGATTTCCCAATTGCCCGACTGCACACCTACGATCGTCATCTTGGCGGCGTCCATGGCATCCTTGAAACCAGCTGTACGCTGCTGCGCATTGGTGGTGGTGGAAACGCCTTCAATAATGCCGACCTTGTCACCAGCTTGCAGCTGTTTGGCCAGATGTTCGCCCACAATCTTCGCGCCCAAGCGGTTGTCGGGACCGACGAAAGGAATGTTCAGACCCTTTTCCTTCAGCGCTTCGGGATCAAGGCGGTTGTCGATGTTCACCACGATCACGCCCTTGTCCACCGCACTCTTGAGCACGGGCACCAGTGCCTTGGAGTCAGCCGGTGCAATCACAATTGCCTGTGCCTTCTGAGCCACCATCTGCTCGACCATCTTGATCTGGGCAGCCGTGTCCGTCTCATTCTTGATGCCGTTGCTCACCAGCACATAGTTTTTGTGCTCCTTGTTATGAGCCTTGGCACCATCTTCCATGGTGCGGAAGAACTCATTGGCCAGCGACTTCATGACCAGCGCCACCTTGGGCTTTTCTTCGGCATGGGCTACGGGTGCCAAAGCACCGAAAGCAGCCAAAGTAGCGGCACCAATGGCCAAAAGAGTGTGACGACGTTGTTGCATGGTAGTACTCCGAGCGCTGCTCGCGCTCAACTGGTTAACACTAGCCGGGAAAAGAAAAGCGCCACCCGGAGGTAGCGCATTTCGTGATGGATGTCCGCGCGATTTTATCGGGCAGCCTCCAGCTTAGCCAGCGAGTTAGCACAAACCAACATTGTCGCTACGGGTTGATCCTTTGGCTTACAACGCTTTTCGCAAATTGGCGGGCGCAATCTTCAGCGCTTCTCGGTATTTCGCCACCGTGCGGCGGGCACACTCAATGCCCTGCTCTTTGAGCATTTCTGCAATCTGGCTGTCCGATAGCGGTTTTTTCGGACTTTCTGCCGACACAAATTGCTTGATCAAGGCACGCACCGCCGTGCTGGAAGCATTGCCTCCAGTTTCCGTGCCCAAACCCGAACCAAAGAAAAATTTCAGCTCATAGGTCCCGTGCGGTGTCGCCATGTATTTGGCCGTGGTTACCCGGCTGATAGTGGATTCATGCAAGCCCAGTTCATCGGCAATATCGCGCAACACCAGCGGACGCATGGCCAATTCGCCATGTACAAAGAAGTTTTTTTGCCGATCCACGATGGCTTTGGACACGCGCAAGATGGTGTCAAAGCGTTGCTGCACGTTTTTGATAAACCAGCGTGCTTCTTGCAAACGTTGCTGCAAACCGGCGTGCCCTTCACTGCCCTTGTGGCCTCGCAGCGCCCCCGCGTAGATCTCATGCACGCGTAACCGGGGCATCACATCCGGATTGAGCTGCACGCTGAATTGCATCAGGCCGTCTGCACCACGGCGGTTGGACTTTTTCACAATCACATCGGGCACGATGATATGGCGCTCTACATCGGCGAAGCGGCGTCCAGGCTTGGGCTCCAGCCGCGCAATCATCCCCAAAGCAGCGCGAACCTTGGCTTCGGGCAACCCGCAGACCTGCATGAGCTTGCGCACATCTCTTCGTGCAAGCATTTCCAGGGGTTGGGCGCACACGGACAAAGCCATATCAACCAGTTCGCTGTCATCCCCCTGGTTACGCATATGCTGTAGTTGCAGACGCAAACACTCTGACAAATCGCGCGCTCCAACCCCTACCGGCTCCAGGGACTGCAACAAGCGCAGTGCTACAGTGAAGCGGTGCACCAGCTCTTCCAGTTGCTCCAGATCTTCTGAGCCCGCCAGCCCCTCGGCCAGTTCTTGCAGCGAATCTTCCAGATAGCCGTCATCGTTCAGGTTTTCTATCAAGAACCGTAGCGCACAGGCATCCAGCTCCGACAAGCGCAAGGTCATTGCTTGCTGGTGCAGAAAGTCCGTCAGCGACTCATGTGCCCCCGCCAACTCCAACGCCGTTGGCGCATCTTCCTCGTCATGGCGGCTGCCACGCGCTGGGGCTTCGCTGCCCCATTCACCTTCGTCAAACGATGACATGTCCACACTGCCGTCGCCTTCCCAGTCATTGGGCAGATCATTGTCTGCACCAGAGAAGTCCGGCTCCGCACTGTCTTGCGCAGTGACCGTGCTGTCGGCTGAGGCATGGTGCGATTCATCAACGGCGGATGCGTCGTGCTCGGGTGCGGCATCTGCACGATCCACCCCAGACTCTTCACGGGGGACATCGTCGGTGGACAGTTCCAGGAAAGGGTTGTCGTCGAGCATTTGCTCGACTTCTTGAGAAAGCTCCAGCGTTGATAGCTGCAAGAGGCGAATGGATTGCTGCAGTTGCGGTGTGAGCGCCAAATGCTGTGAGACCCGCAGTGACAAACCTGGCTTCACGCTATACCCCTCTTACTCTCTCTGACCTTGTTGTTCTTTATGACACCGCGAAAGAGGGTTACATGCGGAAGTGTTCGCCGAGGTAAACCCGACGCACATCCGGGTTCTCGACAATTTCCTGCGGTGTCCCTTGTGCCAGCACTGTGCCATCACTGATAATGAACGCGTGGTCACAAATACCCAGTGTTTCGCGTACATTGTGATCGGTAATCAGCACGCCAATACCGCGCTCTTTGAGAAAACCAATAATGCGCTGAATTTCGATCACCGCGATCGGGTCAATACCGGCAAATGGCTCGTCCAGCAAGATGAATCGCGGATTCGTTGCCAGGGCGCGGGCAATTTCCACACGGCGTCGTTCACCGCCCGAGAGCGCCAGGGATGGTGACTTGCGCAAATGCTCCACACGCAACTCTTGCAGCAGTGTGGTGAGTTGCTGCTCAATGGCATCTCGGGACAAAGCCTTGCCCGCCTCGTCGCGCTGCAACTCCAGCACTGCACGCACGTTGTCTTCCACATTCAGCTTGCGGAAGATGGAAGCCTCTTGCGGCAGATACGACAGGCCCAGGCGTGAACGTTGGTGAATAGGCATGCTGCCCACAGAGTGCCCATCTATAAAGACATCCCCTCCGTCACTGCGCACCAGTCCCACAATCATGTAGAAAGAGGTGGTTTTGCCTGCGCCATTGGGGCCGAGCAAACCCACAACTTCACCTTTTTGCACCGTCATGGAAACATCTTTGACCACCTTTCGGCTGCCATAGGACTTGGCCAGATGGCGCGCCTCAAGCTTGCTGCCCCCTGCGCTGTCTTGGATGTGGTCTGTCATTACTTACCTTGCAAATTCAATTCGCTGGAAGGCTGCAAGGGCTGCGCAGGTGCAGTCGATGGCTGCGTGGAAGAGCTGGCCTTGGGTGCCAAAATGGCTCGCACTCGCCCCCCTGAGCCAGCAGGCGCCGATGAGGGTTGGTTGGTGCGCTTTTCGCCATCCACGGTGAAAACATCCGTCAAGTTGTTATAGGTAATGATGCTGCCCATGATGTCGTCGCTGAGCTTGCCTCCGGTATAGCGGCGTAGCTGCGCCCGGCGAATCAGCTTCACATCATCCGTCTTGCCGTTGTACTCGATGACTTCGCCTTCTCCTTCGACAAACTCATCGGGAGCCCCTGGCGGGGTGTCACGCTTTTGGCGAAAGTAGGCCCGCTTGCCCGTGTCTGCCTTGATTGTGCCGTGCTGATAACCCTCTGCATCCTGGCGCACATCAAGCTGCGCGCCGCGCAGCACAATGGTGCCCTTGGTCATCACCACGTTGCCCGTGAAGACGCTGGTTTGCTTGAGCTCGTCATGACGCAAAGCATCCGCTTCGATATTCATGGGTTTGTCACGGTCAGCGCGCTCCGCGTGTGCAACGCCGTAAACCCCGCTAAGGGCTGTCAACAAAAGGCAGGTGATGAGTTTAGGTGTCATGGCAAAGGCACGTTTCTTGCTGGACATTGTAGTCACGCATCCTTGTTTTCCATCAAAAAAGCCCGCACATGGCGGGCTATGTCGGAATGAACCGCTGAGCAATGTTCAGGCTGGCTTATCAAGCCTTGGCGCTTTGTGCCGCCAGATATTCCACCACATTCAGCACATTGGTCATGCTGCCAGCACGAGGTCCATCGGTGTAAAAGCGCCCTGCCACACCCATGGAAGGTACGCCTTCCACGTCATAGGCTTGCTGCAGCGCCGTAGCTTTGCGCACCTGGCTGGATACGTTAAACGAGTTGTAGATTTCCTTGAACTTGTTCACATCAACACCTTGCTTGGCCACCCAGTTGAAGATGTCCTCATCCTTGGCCAGACGGTTGCGCTCTACATGGATGGCGTGGAACACCTTCAGATGCATGGCCTCGAAATTGTCCATGGCTTGCAGGGTGTAATACAGCTTTTGCTGAGGCACAAAGCTGGCATTGAAGGCCACAGGTACACGGCGCACCGTCACATTGGCAGGCTTTTTTTGCAACCAGGCTGCGAATGTGGGCTCAAACGCATTGCAATGCCCGCAGCTGTACCAAAAGAACTCCACCACTTCGACTTTACCGGCAGGGGCCTCGGTCGGAGCGGGTGTAGACAGGCGCAGATATTCCTTGCCTTCCTTGGGCGCAGCCTGTTGCGCCAGCGCAGAATTGGCACCGAAAGCCATGGTGGTAGCAGCTGTGGCTGCAGCCAAAGAGAACTGGCGGCGTTGCATCAAAAGAGCTCCTTATCGAGATATGAGGGGATGTATGAGCGCTGAAAGCTCAAAAAGTTCACTGGCGCACACGAACAAGAGCTGAGTCCACACCCGCTCCGTCCAGCTTTTGTTTGAGCTGTTCGGCATCACCACGCTTGCTAAATGGACCTACACGCACGCGGAACACAGGACGTCCATTTTGCTCACGCTCACTGATGCGGGCTTCCCACCCCAGCATGGCCAACTTGGCTCGCTGAGCATCGGCATCGCCTTGGGTGCGGAAAGCGCCAGCTTGCACAAAGTAGCTGGAGCCATCCGCAGTGGCGGCCGTAACAGGTGCAGCTGCACTGGCAGCTGCTTTAGCCTCGGCGGCGGCTTTGGCCTCGGCAGCCTTGACTTTCGCATTTGCCAGGTCGCCCAGAGGATCTGCGGAGGATGCAGGCGGCTTCGCTACAGGGTCTACCGGCTGCGAAGGCGTCACAGCAACGCTGGGAGGCTCAGGGGCAACCACCGGTGGAGGCAGCGCAGGCGAAGATCCGCGCAAAGGGGAGTTGGGATCCCAGTTGCGGTTGCGCTCACTTTCACTGGCTTCCGTGTTGCGTGCATCCCCTTTATTGAGAAAAGGCACTGGCACTTTGGTGACGTACACCGCCACACCCAGCGCAATACCCAAGCCGAAAATCAAACCGATGATGAGCCCAAGAATGGTGCCACCACGTTGTTGCTTACCCATAAAACCGCCTGTCACGTTGCTAGTTGTTGAGCTTACATGCGCTCAGGTGCGCTCACACCCAGCACTGCCAAGCCATTGTGCAGCACCTGCGCTGTTGCAGCGACCAGTGCCAGACGCGCCAACTTCACGGCCTCGTCGTCCACCAAGATACGCTCTGCATCGTAGTAGCTATGGTAGGCGGAAGCCAAATCACGCAGGTAGAAAGTCACGTCATGTGGTGCATTACCAGCCGCAGCTGCAGTCAGCATTTCTGGGTACTTGGCCAGCAGCAGCATCAGCGCCTGAGCCTGCGGGCCTTGCAACGCGGACAGATCCACATCCTTGAGCACCGTCACGCCGGCGCCGCCTGCCTCTTGCCAGGCGCGCAGTACCGACTGAATACGCGCATGCGCGTATTGCACGTAGTACACCGGATTGTCGTTGTTCTGCGCCACGGCCAGATCCACATCAAAGGTGTACTCGGTGTCAGGCTTGCGGCTGAGCAGGAAGAAGCGCACGGCATCCTTGCTGGTCCATTCGATCAGGTCACGCAAGGTCACATAGGAGCCGGCACGCTTGCTGATCTTCACCTCTTCACCATTGCGCACCACGCGCACCATGGTGTGCAGCACGTAGTCAGGATAGCCGGCAGGAATGCCCACATCCGCAGCCTGCAAACCAGCGCGCACGCGGGCAATAGTGCCGTGATGGTCTGTCCCCTGAATGTTCACCACCTTGGTGAAGCCACGCTTGAACTTCTGGATGTGATAGGCCACATCGGGAACGAAGTAGGTGTAGTTGCCATCGGTCTTGCGCATCACGCGGTCTTTGTCGTCACCGTAGTCGGTGGACTTGAGCCACAGCGCACCGTCTTGCTCGTAGGTGTGCCCATTGGCGATTAGGCGGTTGACCGCATCTTCCACATAACCGTTGGTGTAGAGGCTGGATTCCAGATAGTACTGGTCAAACTTGAGGTTGAAAGCCTGCAGGTCTTTGTCTTGCTCATTGCGCAGATAGGCGACGGCAAAGTTACGAATATTTTCATAATCGTCCACATCGCCGTTGGCAGTGAACTCACGGTCATCGGCCTTGACGGTCTCCTTGTTCAGGAACGCCTGCGCAATGTCGGCAATGTAGTCACCGTTGTAGAAATTCTTGGCCAGCGGATTCTCGCTGTCGGTCGGCCAGCACTCGTCACCGGGCTTGAAGCCCTTGGCGCGCAGCTGCGTGCTCTTGGTGAGGGTGTCAATTTGCACGCCGGCGTCGTTGTAATAGAACTCGCGGTGCACACTCCAGCCTTGGGTGACATACAGATTGCTGATGGCGTCCCCAATGGCAGCCTGACGCCCATGACCCACGTGCAAAGGGCCGGTGGGGTTGGCAGACACAAACTCCACCAAGACTTTTTCGCCACGATCTGCCTGGTAGCCGAACTTTTGCGCTTGGCCCAGCACTTCACGCACCACTTCCTGCTTGGCCGCAGGCTTGAGACGGATGTTCAAGAAGCCGGGGCCTGCAATTTCAATGGCATCTACCCACTTCTGGAAAGCCGCGGTCGCTTCCAGCGCAGTCTTGAGCTGCTCGCCCAAGGCTCGGGGATTGGCCTTCATTGGCTTGGCCAACTGCATGGCCGCTGTACAGGCGAAGTCGCCATGGGCAGCCACCTTGGGGTTTTCAAACGCAGCGCGCGCACCTGCGCCGGGCGACAATGTTTCGAGCTCAGCAGCCAAAGCTGCGAGCAAATCCTGTTTAACGGAGAGCATCGGGCGATTTTACGTGCCCAGGCCACAGCTTGCCCAAGCTGTGGCTTCCATGCGCTTACATCCCGCGTGCCCAGAACACTGCGATGACAGCAATCACAGGAATGATGTGCGCCTGCACCATGATCCACTTGCGCACAAAGCGCACCGACTCTGGCTGTGGCAAAGTACCTGCGACATTCAAGGCTTTCACCCATTTGCGTATGGTGAATGTGGGGCGCAAAGACATGACGGCTGTTACAAAAAACAGCAACATCTTCAGGTGAAACAAAGGCTGCGAGACATACCAGGTCAGCCCTTTTGCCCCCCAGACTATGCGCGCAATACCCGTAAGCAAAAGTGCCAGCGCTGCCAGCCCGTAAATCATGTCCAGCCTTGCCAAGCGGCGCACCACCGCTTCGCTCATCCACTCCACGCGACACAAAGCCGCCTCGCTGGAAAGAAACACCACCAAGGTCAAAATAGCCAGCAAATGCAGGCTGGCCAAAATTGCTTCCAGGGTCATCGTTGTACGCCTTTGCTCCAAAACTCAGGGCGCTCATACTGGCCCTTGAGATAATCCATCCATAAGCGTAGCCGCAAAGTCATGTGCTTGCGCTGTGGAAATACCAAGTAGATACCGTTAGGCGGCGCAGCAAAGTCAGCCAACACCTCAACCAGTCGGCCCGCAGCAATTTCTGCCTCCACCTCCCAGGTACTGCGCCAGGCCACGCCCCAGCCACCCAGGCACCAATCATGCAGCACCTGCCCATCGGAGCAATCCAGCGGCCCGGCAGGTTTGAAGTGCACAACCTCCGTCCCCCCATCGCGGCTGGGCAGACGAAACGCCCAGCCCCGGGTTTGGGAAGCATCACTGGACAGCGTCAGACAGCGGTGCTGCGCCAGCTCTGACGGATGCTTGGGTGTGCCATGGCCTTGCAGATAAGCAGGCGTCGCCACACACAGGCGTCGATTGTCTGCCATGCGCACGCTGATCAAGGATGAGTCCGGCAAGTCGCCCACCCGCACCGCACAGTCATAGCCCTCTCCAGCCAGATCAACTACGCGATCGCTCAGATTGAGCGAAATGGTGACATCGGGGTGCATGTCATGAAACAGCGGTACCAGCGGGGCCACATGGCGACGGCCAAAACCTGCAGGTGCCGTCAGTCTCAAATGTCCCGTGGCTTTCACCCCTCCTGCAGATACGCTGGCCTCCGCATTGGCCACATCGGCCAGCAAACGCTGGCAATCCTCCAAAAAGGCGCTGCCTTCATGGGTGAGACTGATGCGCCGCGTGGTGCGCACCATGAGCTTGACGCCCAAATGCTCTTCCAGGGCATCCAGACGCCGCCCCATGATGGCAGGCGCCACGCCCTCAGCCTTGGCGGCTGCTGTCAAACTGCCTTTGGTGGCAACAGAAACAAAGGATTCAAAGGCTTTGAGCTTGTCCATGGCAGCAACAACTTATGCATCAGACTGGCTCTAACGCTGATAACGACAGCATTAGAAGCTATGTTTTCAAGATCGCAGGCACCCTGCATGACAGCACAAGTGTTGCTCACTTTTGCATAAAAGTCATCAGTTCTGCACTTTTTGCACGATTTATTAACTCCTGGATTTGCAATACAGTGGCAGCGAAGGCTCCAAGCTATGGAGCCATGGCTTATCAATGATCCAAGGAGCACCCTCCATGACTGCACGCACCCAAGTCCACGGTTTGCAAGTTGCCAACGAACTGCACACCTTTATCAATGAGCAAGTGCTGCCCGGCACAGGCGTGGATGCAGCCACGTTCTGGAAGGGCTTTGATGCCATCGTGAGCGATCTGGCTCCAAAAAATGCTGCACTGCTGGCCGAACGCGATCGCATTCAGGCAGAACTGGACACCTGGCACAAAGCCAACCCTGGGCCCATCGCAGACATGGCGGGATATCAAAAGTTTCTGGCCCAGATTGGCTATCTGGTCGAACAACCCAAGGATGCCAAGGCCACCACTGAAAACGTCGATGCAGAGCTGGCAACCATGGCTGGCCCTCAACTGGTGGTTCCCATCCTCAATGCACGCTACGCCCTGAACGCAGCCAACGCCCGCTGGGGATCCCTGTATGACGCGCTGTACGGTACCGACGCCATCAGTGAAGAAAATGGCGCAGAAAAAGGCAAGGGCTACAACCCTGTGCGTGGTGCCAAAGTCATTGAGTTTGCACGCAACTTCCTGGACCAGGCCGCACCTTTGGCTGCAGGCTCGCACAAAGATGCCACCGCCTACAAGGTGGAAGACCGCAAGCTGACCATCGCCTTGAAAGATGGCAGCACCACCCACCTGAAAGACGCTGACAAGTTCGTCGGTTACCAGGGTGATGCCGCAGCGCCCTCTTCGGTGCTGCTGAAAAATAACGGGCTTCACATTGACATCATCATCAACAAGTCCACCCCCATCGGCCAAAGCGATGCAGCTGGCGTGTCCGACGTGGTGGTGGAAGCAGCTGTGTCGACCATTCTGGACCTGGAAGATTCTGTCGCGGCCGTCGATGCTGAAGACAAGGTGCTCGGCTACAGCAACTGGCTGGGCATCCTGAAGGGCACACTCACAGAGTCATTCGACAAGGGCGGCAAAACCGTGACCCGCGGCCTGAACGGCGATCGCACCTACACCGGCGCCAATGGTCAGCCCGTGAAGCTGCATGGCCGCTCGCTGATGTTTGTGCGCAATGTGGGCCACCTGATGACCAACCCCGCCATTCTGTGGGGTGTTGAGGGCAAAGAAATTCCTGAAGGCATCATGGATGCCATGATCACCACCACCATTGCCATCCATGACCTCAAGGGCCTGGGAGCCAATGGCATCCGCAACAGCCGCACCGGAAGCGTCTACATCGTCAAGCCCAAAATGCACGGGCCCGCCGAAGTGGCCTTTGCCAATGAGCTGTTTGCGCGTGTGGAACAGGTGCTGGGCCTGAAGGAAAACACCGTCAAGCTGGGCATCATGGACGAAGAGCGCCGCACTTCCGTGAACCTCAAGGCCGCGATTGCTGCGGCACCGGCCCGCGTGGCCTTTATCAACACCGGCTTCCTGGATCGCACTGGCGACGAAATGCACACGGCCATGCATGCAGGCCCTATGGTGCGCAAGGGCGACATGAAAGCATCCGCTTGGCTGCAAGCTTATGAAAAGAGCAACGTGCTGGTTGGCCTGACCATGGGTCTGCGTGGCCGCGCTCAGATCGGCAAGGGCATGTGGGCCATGCCCGATCTGATGGCCGCCATGCTGGAGCAGAAGATTGGTCACCCCAAAGCTGGCGCCAACACCGCCTGGGTGCCTTCGCCCACCGGAGCCACCCTGCACGCCCTGCACTATCACCAGATCAACGTTGCCGATGTGCAAAAAGAGCTGGAAAAGACCAGCGCTGATACCGAACGCGCCAACATTCTGGCCGACCTGCTGCAAATTCCTGTGGCCAAGGATCCCAAATGGACCGATGCAGAGAAGCAGCAAGAGCTGGACAACAACGTCCAAGGCATTCTGGGCTATGTGGTGCGCTGGGTGGATCAGGGCGTAGGCTGCTCCAAGGTTCCAGACATCCACAACGTGGGCCTGATGGAAGATCGCGCCACATTGCGCATCTCCAGCCAGCACATTGCCAACTGGCTGTTGCACGGCGTGGTGACCGAGGCGCAAGTGCGAGAAACCTTTGCTCGCATGGCCAAGGTGGTGGACCAGCAAAACGCCGGTGATGCAGCTTACAAAAGCCTGGCTGCCAACCCCACAGGAGCAGCCATGCAAGCGGCGCTGGACTTGGTGTTCAAGGGCGTGGCCCAACCTTCTGGCTACACCGAGCCACTGTTGCACGCATGGCGTCTGAAGGTCAAGGCTGGTGCTTAAAGCGCGACGCTTCTGGCACTTCATGCATAAGGGTTAGAGACCCGTGCATTTGGAAAAAGGCACCTTCGGGTGCCTTTTGTTTGGGAGCGTGGAGCAAGCAAAGTTCTGCACCCCATCTTTCTGCACATCATCAACCAGAAACCGAAAATGGCAGCATCTCTCCCAGAGAGTGCACAATGATCCCCAGAGCTACGCACCTTGATACGTCAATCCAGTTGAGGGATATGGTTGTGGCATTCAGAGAGTGTGGCTGGATTGTTTGAGTCGCCCAAAACAGCATTGAAGGCTCCCACCTACGCATACTTCACCCAACACATTGCCCGCAGGTGAAAGCAAGATGGGCGAAAGCCTGGCTCTTGGCATACCCGGGCGGCGCTACCTTGCTGCGGATTCGGTCTATAACGAAGCTGCACTTCGAACGAAAGGGCTGCTACCCTACACAAGCATCCGTGCGAACGTCCGCTTCCACGTGACATCACAGAGCCCTCGCATAGGTCCCAGGTCCATTGATACCATGCGCGCTTCATACCCACAGGCAAATTTGGCAAAGCTGAGGATCAAAATCATGCATGCGCTTCGCCCCTTGTTTTCCGCTCTTGTCAGTGGATGGATTCTTGCCGCATGCAGCACTGTGCACATGCCATCCTTCATGGACTCCGTGCAATGGCAGCAGCATCTGAGCACAGCTTCCTTGCCTGCCATCCTGCTTCTGGGCGAGCAACACGACGCTCCCGAACACCAGCAATGGCAGCTGGCCACTATCCAGGGCCTGATAAAACGCCAGCAGCTAGGCGCCGTAGTACTGGAGATGGCGGACCATGGCTATGACACTCAAGGCCTAGCTGCCACTGCAACAGAGTCTGAGGTACAGCAAACCCTGAAGTGGAATGACGAGGGTTGGCCGTGGAAAGCCTATGGCCCATCCGTGATGGCTGCCGTGCGCGCCGGGGTGCCGATATTCGGGGGAAATCTGCCGCGCATGCATATGAAAGAGGTGATGCAACAAACCCTCTGGGACAGTCACCTGCCTGCTACTGCATGGGACCGTCAGCGCGATGCCATTCGGTCCGGCCATTGTGATCTGCTGCCTGAGCACCAGATTGCGCCCATGGCGCGCATTCAGCTAGCCAAAGATGCTCGCATGGCACAAACAGCCACCAGCCTCTTGCAGCCCGCTAAAACGGTGGTACTGATTGCAGGCCGTGGCCATGTTCTGCGCAGCATTGGCATTCCTACCTGGCTCCCTGCTCATGTGCATGCCACCGTTGCCATTGGCCAGGCGGGCGATAAGCCACAATCTGTACCGCAAGACAGCGACTTCATCGTGCGTACCCCCGCGGTACCGGAGAAAGACCACTGCACTGCGCTGAAAGCACAGTGGCATCAATTGAAAAAATAAGCAGTATCCAATCCAGTGCATGGAGGGAGCCCGGGGCAGGCTTGCTACTTCTGTCCCACCCAGGCTCAGGCGTGCGCTATTCCCCCTGGAACACTCAAACTTGCGCGCTCGCACCTACACTGCTGCCCCATGCTATCTGCAATCAATCCTCAGGCTTGCCCCTTGTGTGGTCAAGCAAACCAATGCGCTGTCGCAGCAGGCTTGCCTGCCGAAACGTGCTGGTGCATGCAATCCAGGATTGCCCCGCAGGCCTTGGAAAAAATTCCTACTGAGTCACGTGGCAAGGCGTGTATCTGCGCGCACTGTGGACAAGTGTCACCAACTGACATGCCAAGCGATACGTAAACGCGTAGGCTGCGAACCCTTTCGCCTTTTTTGAGTTTAGGTTTCTCATGTCCTTGTTCGCCCCCAGTCCCACTGACGCTCTGAAAACACGTTATGGCGAACACTACCGCTGGCTGCTGCTGATGGCGCTGATGGTAGGCACGATTGCATCCATCATTCCATCCACCAGCGTCAATGTCGCCATCCCTGCTATCAGCGACTATTTCCACCTGGGACAAGAACGGGCGCAGTGGATCACTTCGGCATTTATGGTGGCATCTACCGTAGCCATGCTCATAACGCCATGGATGCTTTCGCGCTTTGGCTATCGCGCCACGTACGCCTACGCTATTGGCCTGCTCATGGCCGGCGGCATTGCTGGCGGCATTGCCCAGCACTTTGAACTGCTACTCCTGTCTCGCCTGGCAGAAGGGGTTGCCGCAGGCATCATCCAGCCAATTCCGGCCGTCATCATCCTGCGCGCTTTCAAACCTACAGAACAAGGACGTGCTGGTGGTATGTTTGGCATGGGTGTGGTGCTGGCACCTGCAATTGCGCCTGCTTTGGGGGGCATGCTGGTGGACTGGATGGGCTGGCGCAGCACATTCTTCATGGTGGTGCCGCCGTGCCTGCTTTCTCTTTGGCTGGCCTGGAAATTCGTACCGACCTCATCCCCCGACGGGACTGCACAAGCCAGCGGAAACAAGCTCGATGTGCTGGGCCTGGGGCTGGTGACTGTGGGTACCCTCGGCATGCTCAATGCTTTGGTCGCCTTCCACCACAACCATGTCCATGCCGCATTCCTGTTGGCAATTTCACTGCTCTGCCTGATTGGTTTTGTCATGTGGCAACGGCGTTTGCTGCACACCCAGCGCAAACCGTTGATGGATTTGCGACTGTTCGCCTACAAGCCTTTTGTCATGGGTTGTATCGTCGCTTTCATTTATGGCACGGCGATGTTTGGCTCCACCTATCTGCTGCCCCTATTTATTCAAATGGGCATGGGACTTTCGGCCAGTTATGCCGGTAACTTGCTGCTGCCTGCAGGCATCGTACTGGCCATCACCATTCCTCTGGTAGGCCGCATGGCTGATAAGCAGCCCACCCACTGGCTGGTCAGCATCGGCATGCTACTGCTGGCAATTTCTTTTGGCCTGATGCTGTGGGCAGGACCAAGCATGGCACTGTGGCTGCTGGCCAGCTTTATTGTGGTCGGTCGTGTTGGCCTTGGATTTATCTTGCCCAGCTTGAATCTGGGCGCCATGCGCCCACTGGACAAAGCACTCATCGCCCAAGGTGCCAGCACCATCAGCTTTATTCGTATGCTGGGCGGAGCCATTGGTGTAGGCCTGTGCGGCATCGTTCTTGAATGGCGTCTGGCGGTACAAGCCGCCAATCCAAGTTTGACTGACTTACAGGCACGCGTTGCCGCGTTTCATGAAAGCTTTGTCATGCTCACCGTGCTGTGCTTGCTGGCTTTCGCCGCAGCAACCCAGCTACGCTCTCCCAGCAGCAAAACCGCTTCTTAAGCTGTAGCTTGCCACAAGAACACCTACAAGCACGTTAGGCTATATACCTTTGATTGCTTGAGACGGAATCCGCGCCTATGTGCCAGCTGCTAGGAATGAACTGCAACACCCCCACCGATGTGCGCTTTAGCTTCAGCGGCTTTGCGCAGCGTGCGGGCAATACGGGTGATCACACTGATGGCTGGGGCATTGCGTTCTTCGAGGACAAAGGTCTGCGTCATTTTGTGGACCACGAGCGCGCCATTGACTCCCCTGTTGCACAGCTGATTCGCCAGTACCCCATCAAAAGCCAGAATGTCATCGCCCACATCCGCAAAGCTACTCAAGGAGTGGTCAGTCTGCAAAACTGCCACCCCTTTGTGCGTGAATTGTGGGGACGGAACTGGGTATTTGCCCACAATGGCGATTTGAAGAACTTCGCGCCCAAACTGCACACGCACTTTCACCCTATTGGCAGCACTGACAGTGAATTGGCATTTTGTTGGATCATGCAAGAGTTGTGGAAATCGCACGCTGGCGTACCCAGCATTGAAGAGCTCACCCTCACGCTGCAAGAGCTGGCATCGCGCATCTCACCGCACGGCACGTTCAATTTCCTGCTCTCCAACGGCGAGGCTCTATGGTCCCATGCCACAAGCAACCTCTTTTATACCGAGCGTTGCCACCCCTTTGCCTCAGCCCATCTGGCCGATGAAGACCTGAGCGTGGACTTCTCCAGCGAAACCACGCCCAATGACAAAGTCGCAGTCATTGTCACTGCACCGCTTACCAAAAATGAGTGCTGGACACAGTTTGAACAAGGTGTGGTGAATGTGTTTGTGGACGGTCGCCTGTATCTGGGCCAGAAATCCGAGACTTCATGAAAAAGGAGCGCCTGGATCCCCCAGTTCTTTATCTCACCCCCCCTCAAAT
>NZ_JASAUZ010000044.1 GCF_030162935.1 Comamonas halotolerans | reverse complement strand
TACGCTTGGGATAGCTGTCTGCCAGCGCCCAGCGCCATGCCGCATCCACATTGGCTGCGCCCTGATAGTCGGCAAACAGGCTGTCGGCGATCTCGACCACGGTGCGCTGCTGGAACAAAAAGCTGTCGCTGCGCCAACGCAAAAAAGCCAGCCACGGCTCGATACGCAGGCGATAGCGTGCAAAGCCTCCGTTGCTGGCCAACAGTGCAAAACTGGTGACATAGCCGTGCCAGCCACGCGGGCCCCCCTGGGCCGTCTGCAGGTCCACACGCACGGCTTTGCCCAGCAGACTTTTAAGCGGTATGTGGGCATCGTCGCTGAGCGCATCCACCATCAACGCAAAGCCACCCGCATCCATGCTCTCACGGCCTTGCAGGCGCTCGGCCAAAAGCTTGTCTTCACCCAGTGGCGTACGCAGACGCAACAGACGATTGGCTTGTGTGTAGT
>NZ_JASAUZ010000043.1 GCF_030162935.1 Comamonas halotolerans | reverse complement strand
TGCGCTTGGGATAGCTGTCTGCCAGCGCCCAGCGCCATGCCGCATCCACATTGGCTGCACCCTGGTAGTCGGCAAACAGGCTGTCGGCGATCTCGACCACGGTGCGCTGCTGGAACAAAAAGCTGTCGCTGCGCCAACGCAAAAAAGCCAGCCACGGCTCGATGCGCAGGCGATAGCGTGCAAAGCCTCCGTTGCTGGCCAACAGTGCAAAACTGGTGACATAGCCGTGCCAGCCACGCGGTCCCCCCTGGGCCGTCTGCAGGTCCACACGCACAGCTTTGCCCAGCAGACTTTTAAGCGGTATGTGGGCATCGTCGCTGAGCGCATCCACTATCAATGCAAAGCCACCCGCATCCATGCTCTCACGGCCTTCCAGCCGCTCGGCCAAAAGCTTGTCTTCACCCAGTGGCGTACGCAGACGCAACAGACGATTGGCTTGTGTGTAGC
>NZ_JASAUZ010000042.1 GCF_030162935.1 Comamonas halotolerans | reverse complement strand
CTTGTCTACTGCTGCTGTGCCCAGCACCTGTGTGCCGTCGTACAGTGTCACGGTCGTGCCTGCCTGCGCCGTGCCGCTCACCGTCAGCGTCGTGTCGTCCGTGGTCTGACCCTTTTGCACATTGCTGATCGTGCCCACGTCGTCCTGCACGCCAACAATGGTCGGTGGTGTCGGCGGATTGCCGGCCACTTCAAACGTCAGTGCGTTGGTCAGCGTGCCCTCATTGCCTGCCGCATCGATTGCACGCAGCTGGAAGCTGTGATCGCCCGAAGCCAGCGGTGTCTCTGGCTCAAACGTCCAGTCACCATTGGCTTGCACAATGGCTTCGCCAATCACTACGCCCTTGTCCAGGATCTGCACCTTGGCCACTTGCGAGGCATCCGCCACACCAAAGTATGTGGGTTTGGCATCGTCCGTGACCGTGCCGTTGGTGATCTCATCACGCACTGCACCCACATCGTCCATCAGCTTGACGCTGCTGAGC
>NZ_JASAUZ010000041.1 GCF_030162935.1 Comamonas halotolerans | reverse complement strand
GGAGCTTCCCAGCCTGGAGCAGCACCTATCCCGCAGCGCGCAGCGCTACACCAGCCTGGACGATGCGCAAAACCACGCCAGCCAATGGCTGCATCACTTTGAAGGGCAGGCCAAGCGCTGGCACGGCCAAAGCAGTGTGCGAGACCTCGCCCCAGCGCAAGGATTTGCCATCAGCGGCCACAGCCGCTACGGGCAAGACAGCGGCAACCAGCTCCAACTGCGCTGCTACCAGATCTGGCACGAAGCAGCCAACAACCTCGGTGCGCAAGTCGCCCAGTTGCTGCAGCGCCCGGAGATAGAAAACGGCAGCTATCGCAACTGCTTTGAAGCACTGGACGCCAAGGCGGCCATTGTTTCCGCGCCACGCAGCAAACCCTGCGCCCCGGAAGGCATGCTGGCACAGGTTGTGGGCAACCAGGAAAACTCCCGCCACGCCATCCACACCCAGCGAGACCACCGCGTGCAAGTGCGCATGTACTGGCAGCCCACGGACCAAG
>NZ_JASAUZ010000040.1 GCF_030162935.1 Comamonas halotolerans | reverse complement strand
TGGATGGCATCCACTTCTGCGCTGCATGCCGCCAGCCATAAAACCATGGCACATAAGCCAGTGCTTTTAAAAAGCCATATAGGGGACATGCGGGCCGGATGCATGGGCATCACTGCGCAGAAGGTTGGCGCTGGAATGAAAAACTGCCATCCCATTCGGGAAGGGGCGCTGGTGGCAGAGGAACAATGCTGTTAATTTCTGGGATATGGGTGCCAGGTACACGATCTAGTGCTCTGGAAATTCTGTCGTAGCGTTTTGCTCTTTCCAGATCTATAGAAATTGGTGCGTGCTCGGAAATGCCTGTATCACCGCTTTCAAAAATAAGATACAAATCAAATGCAGCCATTGAGTTACCCAATTCGGTTGATTTTTGCAGTGCTTGAAGCATAAGTCCTAAGTCTTTAGATACCGCACGATGGTAACTGGCCAGATTTTTTGCACCTAAGGCAGAATTTTGTGCAACAGCGCATTCAAGCATGGATTTTCCAATATTGAATTTTTTAAAATTAAATATGAGTTTGTAACCCACATAGGCCTGCCCATCA
>NZ_JASAUZ010000039.1 GCF_030162935.1 Comamonas halotolerans | reverse complement strand
GGGGCGCGGGCTTTGTCAAACAGTGCCTGCGCCTCGGGGGTGACGGGGATGTCTGCATCGCGCGAATGCACGCAGGTAAAGCTTAAATCAGGCGCGGGCGATGGGCTGGGCAGGGTCATGGTGTGGATGGCATCCACTTCTGCGCTGCATGCCGCCAGCCATAAAACCATGGCGCATAAGCCAGTGCTTTTAAAAAGCCGTATAGGGGACATGCGGGCTGGATACATGGGCATTACTGCGCGGAAGGTTGGCGCTGGAATGAAAAACTGCCATCCCATTCGGGAAGGGGCACTGGCGGCAGAGGAACAATGCTGTTGATTTCTGGGAGCTGTGCACCTGGTTTTTTATCTAGGACATCTGAAATTTTCTTATAGCGTCGTGATCTTTCAAGATCAATAGCTATTGGAGCATGTTCGGAAATACTTGTGTTACCACGATCAAAAATGAGATACAAATCAAATGCAGCCATTGAGTTGCCCAATTCGGTTGATTTTTGCAGTGCTTGAAGCATAAGCCCTAAGTCTTTAGATACCACACGATGGTAGCTGGCCAGATTTTTTGCACCTAAGGCAGAATTTTGCGCAACAGCGCATTCAAGCATGACCCTGCCAATATCATTTTTGTTGAAATCAAAAATAAGTTTGTAACCCACATAGGCCTGCCCATTG
>NZ_JASAUZ010000038.1 GCF_030162935.1 Comamonas halotolerans | reverse complement strand
CTCGGCGCTGGCAGCGCTTTCGTTGCCCACGCTGTCCACGCTGGTGACCGTGAACTTGTGTTCACCATCCACGGTCAGTGCCGGATTGACGGTGTAGCTCCACTCGCCGTTGGCCTGCACCTTGGTGGTGCCCACCAGGCTGGCGTTGTCGTAGATGCGGATCGTGTCGCCCGCTGTGCCCTTGCCCACCAGGGTCGGGGTCGTGTCGTCCGTGATGCCTCCATGGGCCACGTCCGTTTGCACCGTGCCCACATCGTCCTTGACGCTCTCGATGCTTGGCACGCTGGAAGGTGTGGTGTCCACTTCCAGTGCAAACTGGGCGCTCACCGTATTGCCCGCTGCATTCAGCGCCTGGGCTGTGTAGCTGTGCACGCCTTCGCTTTGCTCTGGCAGTGTCACGCTCCAGTGGCCTGAGGCATCCGCTGTTGTGCTGCCAATCGCGGTGCTGCCTTCGTAGATCGTGACGGTCGCTCCCGCTGTTGCCTGGCCCTCGAAGGTCGGGGTCTTGTCGTTGGTGCGGCCTCCGTCAGACACCGCTGTCGGGGCGTTGCCTTCGTTGTCAAGCACCTGCTCGATGGTCAGGCTCAGCTGGCTGGTATCCACGTGGATGACCAGCGCATCGCTTGGCGCACTGGTGTTGCCCGCCTCGTCGGTGAGCGTGCTCGTCAGGCTGTGATCCTTGCCCGACTCCAGCGCTGTCG
>NZ_JASAUZ010000037.1 GCF_030162935.1 Comamonas halotolerans | reverse complement strand
CGCTTTTGAAGAACGTAAAGAATTTTTGGAGTTGAAATGACTTCTCTCGTAATCGCTGAACACGACAACGCCTCCATCAAGGGCGCAACCCTGAACACCGTGACTGCCGCTGTGGCTTGCGGTGGAGATGTGCACGTGCTGGTGGCTGGTGAAAACGCCGCTGCTGCTGCGCAAGCTGCGGCCCAGATCGCAGGTGTGACCAAGGTGATCCACGCCGATGGCGCATCTTTGAAAGACGGCCTGGCAGAAAACGTGGCCGCGCAAGTGCTGGCCATTTCGGGCAACTACAGCCACATCCTGTTCCCCGCCACCGCCTCGGGCAAGAACGCAGCGCCCCGCGTGGCCGCCAAACTGGACGTGGCCCAGATCAGCGACATCACTGCTGTAGTGTCTGCAGACACCTTCGAGCGCCCCATCTACGCGGGCAACGCCGTTGCCACCGTGCAGTCGGCCGACGCCATCAAGGTGATCACCGTGCGTGGCACCGGCTTTGACGCAGCCGCAGCAACAGGCGGCTCTGCCGCTGTGGAAACCGTGGCCGCTGTGGCCGATTCTGGCAAGAGCTCCTTTGTAGGCCGCGAAGTGACCAAGAACGACCGGCCCGAGCTGACTGCCGCCAAGATCATCGTCTCCGGTGGTCGTGCGCTGGGCTCTGCCGAGAAGTTCAACGAAGTCATCACGCCCCTGGCCGACAAGCTGGG
>NZ_JASAUZ010000036.1 GCF_030162935.1 Comamonas halotolerans | reverse complement strand
GGTATCTGCAGTCCAGGAGGCGTTGTCACCGGGGCCTGCATTGCCGGCCGCATCGGTAACCACGGTGTTTACGGTGCCGTTGGGCTGCTCCACCGGTGCGGTCACCGTCCACGCACCGGTGCTGGCGTCCGTGGGCACTTGCACGGTGGTGCCATCGGGCCACGTCACCGTCACTGTAGAGCCCGGCTCACTGACCGTGCCCGAGACCGTGGGCTTGTTGTCGCCATCGGCATCGCTGATCGCAACCGTGGTGCTCGGTGCTGTGGTATCCACCGCGTAGCTTTGCGAGCCCGTCACCGGTGCGCTGGCGTTGCCCACCGCATCGGCAAACGTGGCCTCGGCCGTGACCGTGGTGTCCTGGGCATTGGCCAGCACATTGCCCGGCACCTGGGCTGTCCAGCTGCCATCCCCGTTGTCGGTGGCTGCATACGATTGACCATTCACCCGCACGTTGACCGTGGTGGTGGCTGCATCGGCAGGCACATTGGCCAGCGTCACGTTCACGGGCACAGTGGCGCCTGCTTCCGTGCTGTTGACCACGCCATCACCGGCAATGACGCCCACGCTGACCGTGGTGGTCGACGTATCAGGAGCTGCGATATCCACCGTGTAGCTCTGCGAGCCCGTCACCGGTGCGCTGGCGTTGCCTGCCACATCGGCAAACGTCGCCTCGGCCGTGACCGTGGTGTCCTGGGCTGCGGCCAGATCCGCACCCGGCACCTGGGCCGTCCAGGTGCCATCCCCGTTGTCGGTGGCTGCATACGATTGACCGTCCACCCGCACAGTGACTG
>NZ_JASAUZ010000035.1 GCF_030162935.1 Comamonas halotolerans | reverse complement strand
AGGCTGGCATGCCACCAGCATGGACGGCAGCGGCTACAACCAGTGGCTGGCCGACGATGCGCCGGCCCAAGGGCGCACCCGCCTGGGCTCCTCGCAAACCAGCAGCCAGCTCAATCTGGGACACCTCATTGAACATGCGCCAGACAGCAGCGCACGCGGGGCGTGGCGTGGAACGGGCGCAGAATTGCGCAGCGACGCCTGGACAGTGGTGCGTGCAGGAGAAGGCCTGCTGATTTCTTCAACCGCACAGCCCCAGGCCACAGGCACCGTGCACGATGCCATGGCTGCAGTGGGGCAGTTCCAGGCCGCGCACGACACCGCGCAGCGCATCAGCGACAGCGTCACCCAGGCCCAGGGATTGCCGCTATCGGCCACCGAAACGCTGCAAGACTTGATAGATGACCTCAACCCCCAGGTCAACGGCAAACTTGCGGACAGCCTCAACGGCCAAAGCGCCACCATTGCAGCGCCAGGGCAGCGAGAAGGCAGCGAGCCCGTGCCGGCATTTGCCCGCTCGGCCATGGTGTTTGATGCGGCCAACAGTTTCAACGCAGCCACCCCAGCCAGCGCCATGGTGTACGGAGGCCAGACGCTGCACTGGACCAGCCAGCAAGACTGGCACGCAGCGGCAGGGCGCACCCTGGCCATGGCAGCAGGCAACAGTGCAGGCCTGTACGCGCAAAAGGGCGGCATCAAAACCATCGCCCAGGCCGGGGCCGTCTCCATCCAGGCGCACCAAGGCCCGCTGGAGTGGACAGCCAAGGACAACATCACCATCACCAGCAGCGGCGAAGACGTGCAAGTGCTGGCCCAGGGCCCGATCAAGCTGGCGGCGGCGCA
>NZ_JASAUZ010000034.1 GCF_030162935.1 Comamonas halotolerans | reverse complement strand
GGTTGGAGTTCACGCAGATAGACCTAATCTGCATGGTCTTGGCATCAATGCAAATGTGCAGCTTGCGCCACTGGCGCCAGCGTTCAGGTCCATGCTTTTGCATTTCCATTCACCGTCACCCAGGAACTTGATTCCTGCCGAATCTACCAGCAGGTGCAAGCCTGCTTTACTGCCGTTGTACGGAATCTGGACATCCAAATCTTGCTGGCGCCTGCACAAGGTACTGAAGTCGGGCACTTGCCACCGCAGGCCACACAGATGAAGCTCCGACTCCACCAAACCCTTCGTTTGCCTGAGTGCCAGGCCAAACAGGTTCTTGGGCGTCAAGCAAAACTGAATGGCTGCATCCGAGAACTTCTGGCTGCGCCCGCGGTTGCCGCTGTCAGCGGCAAACCACGCCATGCGTTTGTCCAGCCAAACAGACAAGGAACCGCGAGTCTTGAGGGAAGCGTTGTACTGTTTCCAGTTCGTGGTGCGGTAACTAGGCTTAGATGGCTGACTCATGTCGCAAGCCTACAGCTTGCGGCAGGTTGATTTATGCAACAATGCCTACCCGAAGAATAAGTAATTTTTCAATCAGCTACACCCTTGGATTGCTCAGCCATCAAATGCTTGCGTAGATTGATGACTGCGTCCTCAAGCACCCCGTCATTCATGATTTGGATGGAAGTAGGTGGCAGCTCAAGTTCTACTGCACGTTGCATGCGTGCCGATACCGCTGCTTCGGACTCACGGCCACGTGCGAGCAATCGTGACTTGAGCACTTCTGGCGACGCGCTGATATGCACCACTGTTGCCTGCGGGGCGAACTGTAGAAGCTCAGGCAAATAAGCCCTAGAACCATTGACGAAAACCCAGTGCCCATGCATGACGCGGCGTACCTCTTCATGCCTTACGCCATACGCCAGGCCATTGGCGCGCCACTGCAGCGCAAAAGCATTGGAGAGCGACATTTGCTCAAAACCAGCCTTATCCACTGCCTCATGGCACTCACCATGGGGTGTTGCAGGGCGAGTGATGGTACGGCAGGCCCAATGCACAGGAATATGACCGGGCCACTGTGAGCGAAGCCCCTGCAAAACACTGTCTTTGCCCGCACCCGATGGGCCAATCACATAGATAAGTCGCCCTGTCATACTGCCAGCTCCATCTGCGTGATTAACTGGAAATCTGTCCCAGGTGCGAACTCTGCAAACACGGCAATTCTGTCCAGAACGCAAGGTGCCAAGTGGTGGAAATAGCGTTCCGCTTCACTTTGCAAGGCAAGCAACTGCGCCTGCGCCAGTGCTTTGAGCGGGCCTGAGAGAGAGATATGAAAGCGGAAGTGCTCAAACACCCATGGGTAACCCCACTGCTGCACCAGCAGATCCTGCTCGGCTGACAGGTTTGCACGGCGTCGCTTCAGCCACTCCTCCTCGGTCAGCGGTGCGGCAAAAGGCTGCAGCGACTTCACGCAGTCACTGGCCAGCGCATTTACTTCGGCCTGATCTTCTGATGGCCGCAAGCTTAAAAAATTACCTAAGCGTGATACCCGCAGTGGAGACAGTGCAATCTTCCTGTGTGTCGCGCAAATCTTGCTGATGGCGTCGAGCAAGTTGTCCACGCAGACACCTTCAGACAAGCGGAATGGTGCTTTGAGCGTGGCATGCAGGCCATAGCGACGCGGCTCTTGCGTCAGCTGCTGGAATTCTTTGGCGGTAAAGGGTGGCACCATAGGCTGGGGCATTGCTGTGCTGGTCGCAGCGCAGCGGCCAAGCCACTGACTGCCTTTACGCCATAGCTCGGTCTCCATCGCAGGCGCGAAATAAATTGCGATGCGATGTGCTTTTTCCAATTCATTCATCGTGCTCATGATTCACCGTGAGCGTGACGCGGTCGCCCGCAAACCAGGTACGTGCAAATTCAAGTGGGATGCCTTCGGTATCTACGTTGACGCTGGTCACTTGAAGCGCGGGGCGTGTTGCAGGTTGCTGCAGCAAGCTGGCGATTTCGGTATCCGGGAGCCGGGCCGATATGCGGCTTTCCTTGCGCGTGTAGTCCTCGACACCAAGCCGTAGAAATGATTCTGTGATCGACCCCGATTCTTGCAAATGCAGCTCCAGCCCTGCAAAACGCGGCAGTGGAAAGTAACGGTCGCTGATGTGCAATACATGACCGCCGCCTTCACCAAGCACAACCAGGTGAAGCACTCGCCCTCCCCGACGTATTTGCAATGCCTGCGCAACCCCGGTATCGGCGGCTTCTGTGGTGACACTGAGCACGCTCATGCCACCTTTGAGACCTGCTTGTTTCAGGCTCTGTCGGTGGCGTGTGCGCTTACCGAGGATCAAGTCGACCGCAAAGTCTTCCACGTACGTACCACTGCCCTGCGTGGAGCGCACAAGCCCCAGCTGACCCAGTGTTGCCAGCGAGCGGCGAATGGTGTGTCGATTGACGTCGTAGTGCTGTGCCAGTGCAGTTTCAGAAGGGAGCTTCTGACCTGGCGGATAAATGCCACGGCGTATGGAGTCCGCAATCTCGTTGGCAATGCGCGCCCAGAAACTACTCTCTGGCAGCGGCAAGGCCAGCGAAGAATTTTCTGCGATGGATTTGTTTGTCATGAAAACTAAATGTTGGCTATCTAAAGTGCATGCGACAGACAAAGTTGTCTACACAACTTGGAAAGTAGCACCATCATGTTTCATGCATTTGACAAAGATGGGCGCTCGCAAAAAGCGACGCGGCCCGAGTGGATGGCCTTGCTGGCCAGATCTCCCCTCCAACTTCTTGAGCGGGCCATATCGCCACTGCAGTCGCAGTTGACGCTGCAATGGCTGAGGCAGCCCGAGACCGGGCTGTACATGCTGCAAGGCCGCGCTGGTGGCACTGGCGCACGCTTCAACCTGGGAGAAGTCACCGTCACGCGCTGCACCCTGCGCTGCAGCACACCAGAAGCCGCCGATTCCGTGGGTGTTGCCTATATCCTGGGCCGAACACATCGACATGTGCAACTGGCCGCCATTGCAGACGCCTTGCTGCAAACCCCGCAGCACCACGCCACGCTGTCACAACAGCTACTGGAGCCCATTCGCTCGTACCTGCGCGCGCAGCAAGCCGAGCGCCAAAAGCGCGCACATGCAACCAAGGTCGATTTCTTCACCGTGGCACGCGAGGCAGGAGAAGACGACAACGACGAGGAGCAGGAATGAAAGCCGAAGACCTTCAGAACGTGGTGCCCGGGTTTCACGACGGCGTAGCGGGTAGTCAGGAAATTTTCCGGTGCGCCTTGCAGGCGCTTTCCATGCCGGGCAAAGCGGTGGAGATCCCGGCCATCGCGCAGCTTCCCAACGCAGGTCACAACAGCAGCGCACTTTTGCTTTTGGCATTGCTCGACAGCGAAACCTCGTTGTGGGTCTCCTCGTCCATCGCGCAATCCGACGCCCCAACCTGGTTGCGCTTTCACACAGGCTGCCGCCTTGTTGACGATCCTGCGCAGGCCCAGTTCTTATGGCTGGCCCGTGGTGATGCATGGCCATCACTGGCCGAGCTGGAGGCTGGCTCTGACGAATACCCGGACCACTCGGCCACCTGCGTGATGGAGTTGGATCACTCCAGCCAAAAGTCTGCGCAGCACTTCACGCTGAGTGGCCCTGGAATCAAACAGACGCTTGCGTTGAGCGCCCACGGCTTACCTGCCGATTTCGTCACGCAGTGGGCTGACAATCATGCCGCTTTTCCGCGTGGCGTGGATGTGCTTTTGACTTCCCCATCCCACGTGCTGGGCCTGCCACGTACCACCCAAGTGCTTTCTTCGGAGGCCGTCTGACATGTATGTTGCCGTCAAAGGCGGTGAAACCGCCATTCTCAATAGCTACCGACTCATCAGCGAACAGCGCCGGGGAGACACTGCTCTGGCAGAGCTGAGCATTGCGCAAATCCGCGAGCAGATGAAGCTGGCTGTAGACCGCGTGATGACAGAAGGTTCTGTCTATGACCGAGATCTGGCCGCTCTGGCCATCAAACAATCGAGTGGCGATCTGGTGGAGGCCATCTTCCTGCTGCGAGCCTATCGTGCCACGCTGCCACGTCTTGGTGAAACCCAGCCATTGCGCACCAGTGACATGGCGATTGCACGCCGCATCTCGGCAACGTTCAAAGACTTGCCGGGCGGACAGGTGCTTGGCCCCACTTACGACTACACGCAACGTTTGCTGGATTTTTCGCTGGCAGCCAATGCGCAGCGCGATTCGCTGGCACATGCGCCGTGCACTGAACACATCGAGCCACCACCGCCGCGCGTGGTTGAGCTGCTCAACCAGGAAGGGCTTATCGAGCAGCACCCTGTGCCAGAAGGTGATCCCGCACCACAGGACCTGACGCGCGAGCCGCTGCGCTTTCCTGCCAACCGGGCCACACGCCTGCAAAACCTTGCGCGAGGTGATGAAGGTTTCTTGCTGGCAATGGCCTATTCCACGCAGCGCGGCTACTCGCACACACACCCCTTCGTTGGCGAAATCCGCGTGGGTGAAGTTGCGGTGGAGCTTGCGCCTGAAGAGCTGGATTTCACGATTTCGATTGGCGATATCGAGCTCACCGAATGCGAAATGGTCAATCAGTTTGCAGGCAGCAAAACCGAGCCCCCGCAATTCACACGCGGTTACGGCCTGGCATTTGGCCACAGCGAGCGCAAAGCCATGGCGATGAGCCTGGTGGACCGCGCCCTGCGCGCGGCAGAGCTGGGCGAATCCATCGAATCTCCAGCGCAAATGCCCGAGTTTGTGCTCTCGCACAGCGACAGCCTGGAGGCATCCGGCTTCGTGCAGCACTTGAAGCTGCCGCACTACGTGGACTTTCAGGCTGAGCTGGACCTGGTGCGCCGCATGCGCAACCAGACCTGCGTCAAGGATGTGAACACCCTCGAGGAACAATCATGAACGCCCCCATTGATGAGACGCTGCTTGGCTTTGAAGATGTTACGCAGGCCACGGACTCGAACGTGAACTTTGCGTACCTTGACGAACGCACCAAGCGCATGATTCGGCGCGCCATTCTGAAGGCTGTTGCCATACCGGGCTACCAGGTGCCCTTCGGCTCACGCGAAATGCCGCTCCCTTACGGTTGGGGCACAGGTGGAATACAAGTCACTGCAGCAGTCATTGGCCGCAAAGACACGCTGAAAGTGATTGACCAAGGCTCGGACGACACGGTCAACGCCGTCAACATTCGCAGATTCTTCCAGCGCACCACGGGCTTGCCTGTGACAACGCGCACCACAGAGGCGAGCATCATCCAGACGCGGCACCGCATTCCAGAAGTGCCGCTGCGCGAAGGCCAGATCATTGTCTATCAGGTGCCGCAACCCGAGCCTTTGCAACGCTTGGAGCCCCGCTCCACCGAGAGTCGCTTGCTGCATGCGCTGGCGGAATACGGGCTCATGCACGTCAAGCTGTATGAAGACGTTGCGCGCTATGGACACATTGCCACCACCTACGACTACCCCGTCATGGTGAATGACCGCTATCTGATGTCTCCTTCGCCCATACCGAAGTTTGACAACCCCAAGATGCACATGAACCCTGCGCTACAGCTCTTCGGTGCGGGCCGTGAAAAGCGCATCTATGCCGTTCCACCCTACACCAAGGTGGAAAGCCTGGGATTCGAGGATCACCCGTTTGAAGTGCAGCGCTGGAATGACACATGCGCGCTGTGCGGCGCGGCGGACTCTTTCCTTGATGAGGTGATTACCGATGACAAGGGCTCGCGCATACATGTGTGCTCCGACTCGGATTACTGCCAGGAACGCCAATCCATGCAGCCCCCCTCTCCTTTGCCTGCACATGCACAAGCGGATGCACATGCGAACGCTCACGCAGATGCGCCGGACGAGATGCACACCGCCTTGTGAGCGAGATTCACCATGACTTCCACATCCCACCCCACCCCTTTGTTAAGCGTGCGCAATGTGTCCAAAAAATTTGGCGATTTCACCGCGTTGCACCATGCTTCTTTTGAACTCTGGCCCGGCGAGGTACTGGCTGTCGTCGGCGAATCGGGCTCCGGCAAAAGTACGCTCCTGAACATCATCTCGGCGCGACTACGCCCTGACAGTGGCAGCGTTGACTACCAGATGCGCGATGGCCGATGCGACAACGTGCATGCGCTCAGCATTGCACGTCAGCGCCTGCTGGCCCGCACAGACTGGGGTTTTGTGCACCAGAATCCTGCCGATGGTCTGCGCATGGAAGTTTCAGCCGGTGCCAATGTCGGTGAGCGGCTCATGGGCTTGGGCCACAGGCACTACGCACAACTCAGAGCCAGCGCCACACAGTGGTTGATGCGCGTGGAAATTGATGCAGTCCGCATTGACGACCTGCCGAAAAATTTTTCCGGCGGCATGCGCCAGCGCCTGCAGATCGCCCGCAACCTGGTGACCAATCCACGCCTGGTTTTCATGGACGAACCAACTTCGGGCCTGGACGTATCGGTACAGGCGCGCCTGCTGGACATGCTGCGCCACCTGAGCCAGGAGATGCAGCTCGCCGTGGTCATCGTGACCCATGACCTGGCCGTAGCGCGTTTGCTGGCACACCGCATGGTGGTCATGCAACGGGGGCGCATTGTCGAGTCTGGCCTCACCGATCAGGTGCTCGATGACCCACAGCACCCCTACACCCAACTGCTTGTCTCTTCAGTGCTTCAGCCATGACACATCCTGTACTTTCCATGAAAGGGGTGGCCAAGCGCTTCACCCTGCACCATCAAAACGCCGCCACGCTGCAAGTGCTCAGCAATGTCGATCTCCAGGCATCCCCGGGTGAGTGCCTGGTGCTTGACGGCCCATCCGGCATGGGCAAGAGCACGCTGCTCAAGCTCGTGTACGCCAACTACCGTGCCAGCGCCGGAAGCATTGTTGTGCGGACTGCAGAAGGTGCAAACATCGATGTAACGCAGGCCAGCGCCCGCGATCTGGTGCAAATGCGCCGCAGCACCGTGGGCTACGTCAGCCAGTTTCTGCGCGTCATACCTCGCGTGTCGGCGCTGGATGTGGTGGCAGAGCCCTTGCTTGAAGGCCGCACCGCAAATCCTGAGGCCGTTGCAGCAGCTCGCGAGGAAGCAGCGCGCTGGCTTGAGCGGCTGCGGATTCCCGAGCGCCTGTGGAACCTTCCGCCAGCCACCTTCTCCGGCGGTGAGCAACAGCGCATCAACATTGCGCGCAGCCTGATCAAGCCGCGCCCCTTGCTTCTGGTGGATGAGCCCACCGCATCGCTCGACCCGGCAAACACCCGTACCGTGGTCGAAATGATCAACGAAGCGGTCACACGCGGCGCTGCGGTGCTGGGAATTTTCCACGATCCCGACGTAGGGGCTGCGGTGTCCACACGTCACGTTGACATGTCGCTTTACCGGGGGAATGCATGAGCTCCAACGTATTTTTCAACGGGCACATCGTACTGGGGCAAGAGGTGGTGCGCGGCAGCGTGCATGTCGACAAGGGCAGCATCGCCAGCGTTGATGCAGGTCAGACTTCGGTGCCGTCGGGACATGACCTGGAAGGCGACTACCTGATGCCCGGCATGGTGGAAATCCATACCGATAATTTCGAGCGCCATCTCATGCCGCGCCCCAAGGTGCAGTGGGCAGAAATGCCAGCGCTATTGGCGCATGACGCCGAGGTGGTGGCAGCCGGCATCACCACCGTGTTCGACGCGCTTGGCGTAGGTGATGCAGACCCTGACAGCCTGCGCGGCACCGCATGGAGCAGAGTGCTTGACACCATTGATGGCTGCACAGAAAAAGGCTTGCTCAGAGCCGATCACCATTTGCACGTGCGCTGTGAGCTCCCTGCCCCCAACACCATTGATCTGTTCGAGCCATTTCGCAATCGCGCACGTTTGTCGCTGATCTCCCTCATGGATCACACCCCGGGACAGCGCCAGTGGGAAGACATTGAACAGGCGCGGATCTACTACACAGGCAAAAAGGGATGGAGCCTTGATAAGTTTCTGAGGCAGGTCGAGTATTCGGCAGAGCTGCAAGAGCGTTACGCACGCCCGCATCGTGAGTATTTTGTCGACCATTGCCGCACCAACAACATCGCTCTGGCCAGCCACGATGACACCACGGAAGCCCATGTGCAACAGGCCTATGCAGAAGGCGCCACGGTGTCCGAGTTTCCCACTACGGTGCTGGCAGCGCGTGCAGCGCATGAGCGGGGCATGTTCACGGTCATGGGCGGCCCCAACGTGGTGCGCGGAGGCTCGCACTCAGGCAATGTCGCTGCCAGCGAACTGGCTCGCCAAGGCCTGCTTGACATTCTTTCCTCCGACTATGTTCCCGGCAGTCTCCTCAGTGCGGTGCAGCGGCTCGTGGACGACGGCATTCTGACGCTGCCGCAGGCCGTGGCCACCGTCAGCAGTAATCCGGCACGCTCCTGCGGACTTGTGGATCGCGGCGAAGTCAAACAGGGCCTGCGCGCAGACCTGATTCAGGTGCGCTTCATCGACCTGCCCGAAGGCAAGCGCCAGGCTCTGGTGCGTGGCGTCTGGCGCGAAGGCAAGCGTGTGATGTGAACTGTGGAGTCACCGCATTCATAAAAGCTTCGCAATTCTGTCAAAGCGATTTCACATTGATCGCTAACACTGAACAAGCTGTCTAGACAATTTTTCAGAGGGCCAAACATGTCACTCCGTATCCAAAATCTCAACAAGCATTTTGCCAACGGCAAACGTGCACTGGACAACATTCAGATCGACATTGCCCAGGGTGAAATGGTGGCGCTTATCGGTGCCTCTGGTTCGGGCAAATCCACGCTGCTGCGGCACGTCGCAGGCCTGATGGCTGCGGACTCCACCAGCGGCTCCCTGATTGAGGTGGCAGGCCACTGCGTGCAGTCCGATGGAAAGATACAGCGTGATGTTCGCAAGACCCGCTCAGAAGTGGGCATGGTGTTTCAACAGTTCAATCTGGTTGATCGCCTTCCTGTATTGATGAATGTGCTCATCGGGCGATTGCACAGCATGCCTTGGTGGCGCTCATGGACACGCTGGTTCACGGCCAGCGAGCGCCAACTGGCCCTGGAAGCGCTTGCTCGCGTGGGGATTGCGGAATGCCACGCTCAGCGTGCTTCCACACTCTCCGGCGGCCAACAGCAGCGCGCGGCAATTGCACGCACCCTTGTGCAAGGCGCACGTGTCGTCCTGGCCGATGAGCCGATCGCCTCGCTGGACCCTGAGTCCTCGCGCAAGGTCATGGAAATACTCACCCGCATCAACCGCGAAGACCGCTGCACCGTGGTGGTGTCTTTGCACCAGGTTGACATGGCCATTCGCTATTGCCCACGGGTTGTGGCACTGCATCAGGGGCGCGTGGTGTATGACGGCCCATCCTCGGCGCTGACTCCCGAGCTGCTGCGCAGCCTCTATGGCATGCAGTCAAGCGAAATTCTCAATGGCAGCGCATCTCTCAGTCACCATGGCGCTCCAGTTGCGCCTGCAACGCATCCTGCCGCGCCCATCTGGGCCGCCCCTCTGGCGCAGACAGCCTGATTTTCCCCAAACTCTTTCCCTTCATTTATTCAGGAAAAGCCATGATCAAGAAGACCCTCGTCATCGCAGCTCTCGGTTTGGCGGTCAACGCCAGCTGGGCAGAGGAAATCAACTTCGGACTCATTTCCACTGAAGCTTCGCAGAACCTCAAAGAAGATTGGCAACCGCTGCTGGATGCGTTCACCAAGCAGACAGGCTTGAAGGTCAAAGCCTTTTTCGCGTCCGACTACGCAGGCATCATCGAAGGCATGCGTTTTAACAAAGTGCAAGTGGCCTGGCTGGGCAACAAATCCGCCATTGAAGCCGTAGACCGCGCCAATGGCGAAGTGTTTGCACAGATGGTCAATGCTGACGGCACCCAGGGCTACTACTCACACCTGATCGTGAACAAAGACAGCCCGCTGAACTCCGTGAGTGACGTCCTCCAGAATGCCAAGTCCTTAAGTTTTGGTAACGGCGATCCGAACTCGACTTCAGGTTTTCTGGTGCCCGCCTACTACGTGTTTGCAAAGAACAAATTTGACCCGAAGTCCCAGTTCAAGGTAGTGCGCAATGCCAACCACGAAGCGAATGCGCTTTCCGTGGCGAACAAGCAGGTGGATGTCGCCACTGCCAACAGTGAAACCCTTGACCGCGTGTCCAACCGACAGCCAGAGAAATTCAAGGAAATCCGCGTCATCTGGACTTCACCTTTGATCCCGCTGGATCCTCTGGTCATGAACAAGCAAGTGCCCGAGGCAACCAAGGAAAAGATTCGCAACTTCTTCTACAACTACGCCAAGACAGACCCCAAGGAAAAGGAAGTGGTCTACAAGATCAGCAAGCTGTCGGGCTTCAAGGCCGCGGACAACAGCCACCTCGTCCCTATCCGCCAACTGGACCTGTTCGCCAAGCGCAACACCATTGAGGCTGACACCACACTGGATGTCGCAGAAAAGAGCACCAAACTCGCCGACATCGACAAGCAACTTTCCGCGCTGCAATAAGCCCCTGTCTCGACCACAAAGCCCATCTTTGCGGATGGGCGTTTTTACATCCGGACCGACCCGATGACATCGACTTTGAATTCAACGCAGTTGAAGATGCTGGCCCAAGAAGCCACACCCAAGAAAAGCCTTGCCTGGTACCTCGGATGGGGCGCCATATGCGTTTTGCTGGCCATTTCATGGAACGGTGCCGACATGCGCCCCATGGAGTTGCTGCGGGACTCCAACAACATGACGAACTTTCTGGGTGAGTTCTTTCCGCCCAACTTCAACCACTGGCGGATGTACGTGTCCGAGATGTGGATCACGCTGCAGATTGCCATCTGGGGCACAGCCTTGGCCGTGCTCTCTGCCATTCCGCTGGGTCTGCTGGCCTCATCCAACATCGTCCCTGCATGGGTCCATCAACCTGTACGCAGAGTACTTGATGCGTTCCGTGCCATCAACGAGATGGTCTTTGCCATGCTGTTCGTGGTGGCTGTCGGCCTGGGGCCTTTTGCTGGCGTACTTGCGTTATGGGTCCATACCACCGGCACACTGGCCAAACTGTTTTCGGAGGCTGTGGAATCCATTGACCCGCACCCCGTGGAAGGCGTTCGCTCTACAGGAGCCTCCGCGCTTCATGAAATTGTGTATGGCGTCATCCCCCAGGTCATGCCCTTCTGGATGTCGTACACGCTGTATCGTTTCGAAGCCAACGTTCGCTCGGCGTCGGTGGTTGGCATGGTCGGAGCTGGTGGTATCGGCGTGGTGCTTTGGGAGATCATTCGCAGCTTCCAATATCAAGAAACTGCAGCTGTCATGCTCATCATCGTCGTTACGGTCAGTGGCATTGATATGCTGTCAGCCCGCATACGCAAGCTGTTTCTCTAATGAGCGCTTGAGTCGGCCAAGCGCTGGCTGCCGTACTTCGCCAACGAATCCAGCAGTAGTGGGCCTAGATAGCCATAGCTTTCGGGAAGACGCATTTCGTTCTGACCTCGCACAAGCTCATCGAGCTACCTTGCTTTTTGCTTCGTGGATGAATGCCTGAAGATATGCAATATCACTATCCACCACACGGCTGCCCAAGTAAATACTCTTGGCAATGCCTTGAGCACCAATTTGAACCGCAACTACACCAAGTTGCTCCTGATATTCATTGACCAGCCAGCGGGGCAAGGCAGCCACTCCACGACCACTTGCCACCATTTGCAGCATGATGTCAGTGGTCTCTATGGTCTTGTGTCTCTTGGGCATCAGCCCCGCGGGAAGCAGGAATTGGCTATAGATATCCAACCGCTCAATCGGCACGGGATACGTTATCAAGACTTCCGAGCTGAGCTGCTCGGGCTGCACGTACTTCACGTGAGTCAAGGGGTGATCTGCTGCGACAACCAGTACCTGTTCGTAGTCAAACACTGGCTCAAATTGCAATCCAGCCACATAGACCGGATCAGGTGTCACCAAGAGATCAATCTCGTAATCTTGCAAAGCACGGATTCCACCAAACTGGAATTTTTGCCGCACATCCACATCCACATCAGGCCAGGCCTTCAGATAAGGCTTCACCACCTTCAGCAACCATTGGTAGCAAGGGTGGCATTCCATACCTATGCGCAGCGCCCCCCGCTCACCCTGTGCGTACTGCCTGAGTCTTTGCTCAGCCAACTCCAGTTGCGGCAACACGCGGTTGGCGACCTTGAGCAAATAGCTGCCGCCTTGCGTGAGACGAACATTGCGCCCATCCCGCTCCCAAACTGCAGTTCCGAGCTGTTGCTCCAACTTTTTAATACTGTGACTGAGTGCAGATTGCGTCAGGCACAACTTGTCCGCCGCTGCCGTCAGCGTTCCTTGCTTTTCGACTTCCTGGATGATGGACAGATGGATGCGATCGAGCATACCTATGTTTAAAATTCATTTATATGTGAGATAAGACCATTTTACTTCATGAGTTCATAAAAATACGATTCGCGCCATTCCAACCAACAAAGCAGAAAGAAGAGCATGGCGACGATTCACAACCTGGGTTTTCCACGTATTGGGGCTCAAAGAGAGCTTAAATTCGCACTCGAAGCGTATTGGAAGGGCGAAAGCTCCCGCGACAGGCTGAAAGCCTTGGGCAGCGAGCTACGCGCACGCCATTGGAAACAACAAGCAGCCCTTGACTTGGTGCCCGTCGGCGACTTTGCTTTCTACGACCAAGTGCTGGACATGAGCTTTACCCTGGGCAATCTGCCTGATCGTGTCCAGGACTTGCATGGGGATGCCCTGGACAATTACTTTCGCGTTGCCCGTGGGCGCTCCGCACAAAACGCCGAGCATGCAGCTTGCTGCGGTGGTGGCGTTGCTGCAGGCGAGATGACCAAATGGTTTGACACCAACTACCACTACATCGTGCCGGAGTTCAAGGCGCAAACACAGTTCAAGCTTGACGCCACCCGACTACTGGGGCAACTGGACGAAGCCAAAGCGCAGAACGTCAAGGCCAAACCCGTGATCGTGGGCCCTATTACCTACTTGGCCATTGGCAAAGCAAAGGATGGCAGCAACAAGCTGGAGCTGCTGCCCCGTCTGCTGCAGGTATATGCCGAACTGCTGGAAAGCCTGGCTGGGCAGGGCGTGGAATGGGTGCAGATTGATGAACCACTGCTGGTCACTGAGCTGGATGCAGACTGGCAGCATGCCTACAACGTGGCCTACCACCAGCTCAAAGCCTGCCGCGTCAAACTGCTGGTGGCAACCTACTTTGGCGCGCTCCTGGACAACAAGCATCTGGCTGCCAACCTGCCCGTGGCCGGCTTGCACGTGGATGCAATCAACGGTAGCCGCGAGGATGTGCAACAACTCATTGGCCTGCTTCCTGGCAACAAGGTTCTGTCGATAGGTGTTATCAGCGGACGCAACATCTGGAAAACAGACCTGAACAATGTGCTGGACTGGCTGGAGCCCTTGGCCGAGCGCTTGGGCGATCGCCTTTGGGTTGCACCTTCTTGCTCGCTATTGCATGTGCCCGTGGATTTGAACAGCGAACAAAAGCTGGATACGGAAGTGAAATCCTGGCTGGCTTTTGCGCTGCAAAAACTTGAAGAACTGCGCGTGCTGGGCAAGGCGTTGCAGCAAGGCCGCAAAGCAGTGAAGCAGGATCTGGCTGCCAACGCAGCTGCCCTGCAGGCACGCCGCACATCACCACGAGTGATCAATCCCGCTGTACAAGCTGCAGTGGCACAAATTACCCCTGCCTTGGGACAGCGCAAGCACGCGTATTCAGAACGTGCACCCAAGCAGGCTGCATTGCTGAAATTGCCGCTCTTCCCCACCACCACCATCGGCTCTTTCCCGCAAACTGCAGAAATCCGCCATGCACGCAGCGCATTCAAAGCGGGTCGCTTAGACCAAGCGGGCTACCAAGCTGCAATGCGAGCAGAAATTGAGCGCTGTGTGCATGATCAGGAGGCACTGGGCCTGGATGTGCTTGTGCATGGAGAAGCCGAACGCAACGACATGGTCGAATATTTTGGTGAGCAGTTGAACGGCTATGCCTTCAGCCAGTCTGGCTGGGTGCAGTCCTACGGGTCTCGCTGTGTAAAGCCACCAATCTTGTTTGGTGACATCAGCCGCCCCAAGGCAATGACGGTGGAATGGATCAAATACGCTCAATCGCTGACAAGCCGCCCCATGAAAGGCATGTTGACCGGCCCTGTCACCATTTTGAACTGGTCCTTTGTGCGTGACGATCAACCACGTTCCACATCGTGCTACCAACTGGCCCTGGCCATTCGCCAGGAAGTGCTGGACCTGGAAGCCGCAGGCGTGCACATCATTCAGATCGACGAAGCTGCGCTACGTGAAGGCCTGCCACTGCGCAAATCTCAATGGCAAGAATATCTGCACTGGGCCGTGGAATCCTTCCGCATCACGGCGAACGGAGTGGCCGATGAAACCCAGATTCACACGCACATGTGCTATTCGGAGTTCAACGACATCATCGCCTCCATTGCCGATATGGATGCCGACGTCATCACCATTGAAACTTCACGCTCTGACATGGAGTTGCTGGACGCTTTCGAAAACTTCCACTACCCCAACCAAATTGGCCCCGGTGTTTACGACATACACTCACCCAATATTCCAACGCAGGCCCACATCATCAACTTGATGCAAAAGGCTGCCGACCGCATTCCCGCGCAGCGCCTGTGGGTCAATCCAGATTGCGGCCTGAAAACCCGCCAATGGCCCGAGGTAATTCCTGCCCTGAAACACATGGTCGCTGCCGCCAAAACGTTGCGCCGACAGGTACAGGTGCAGGCCGAAGCTAGCGCAGAAGTTGCTTAGACGAGCCACAGAATCCATTGCTAAACGCTGGTTCTGCCGGACTGTAAATCCGGCAGGACCTCACCCCTATAACAGTTCTGGATGAACAGTCCGCCAAGACTGTACTGCTGAGTTCGGCAAGAAGCTGCTCCTGACTAACATCGGCATTTTTTCGTGAGCAAACATGCTTTGGAGACTCAAGCTACTCCCTTTGGCCAGTGCAACCACCTAGGAAGTCCATGCTTGCATGTGTGCTTGAGCGTAACCTGGATGATCAAAGGATCTACGCTGTCAGCAATGCATGAGCTGACCGAGCTGGCATTCTGTGCCGGCTCTCTTGCCAATGCAGCCAGGTCAACTTGGCTGGAGTGAAACATGTCACACATCAATGGTTTCGTGATCGCCGTTCCCACTGCAAGCAAGGAAAAGTTCATCGAGCTGGGTGCAATCCGTGTCATCGAGGGTTAAGGAGATGATGCACCCCGCTGGAAAAATCACTGACTTTCGCCGCTCAGTTCAAGCTACGGGCGAAGAAACGGTAGCTTTTGCGTGGATCGAATGGCCGGACAAAGCCACTTGCGCGATGCTGCCATGAAGAAGATGATGGCGGCTCCTCGAATGGCCTCATCCTCTGCCGGTACACCGCCCATGCTCTTCGACGGCAAACGCATGATCTTCTGAGGCTTTGAGCAAGTGCTTGAGGTGAAGACATGAAGCCTGCATGGGGTGAATAACTGGCGCCAGCCTGATCGCGCGCTATACCCACCGTAATTCGCGCAATGATGTCCAAGTGAAATCAAAACCCGCACCTCCGCAGATCTGTATCAGGCATGCTCATCAATTGACACATAAGGGATAAAACTGCTTTCGTTCTCGCTGACTTGCAAGGGTTTGCTGATGAATGGAAATGCCCGCTGCGGACAAGCAGCTCTCTCACAGACTTTGCAGCCCATCCCGATAGGAGTCGCCGCCTCGGTATTGCCGAGATTCAAACCTTTGGCGTAGATCATTTGGGCAGCATGGCGCACGTCGCAGCCCAAACCGATTGAAAAAGTTTTACGCGGTGCACCCCAGTATTTTCCAGGGTGTGTCACAGAGCGAGCTATCCAAAAATACATTCGGCCATCAGGCATGGTGGCCAGTTGTGGCACCACTTCTCCAGGGCGCTGAAAGGCTTCATACACCACCCACAGCGGGCATGTTCCGCCTGTTTTAGAAAAGTGGAAATGGGTGGCTGACTGTCTCTTGCTGATATTGCCTGCTCTATCCACGCGCACAAAGAACAGCGGAATACCTGGTGCCTCGGCACGCTGCAAGGTCGAGAGACGGTGGCATACGGTTTCAACCCCCACGTCAAATTTTCTGGAAAGCACATCCAGGTCGTAGTGCGCCGTTTCAGCAGATTGCAAAAACTGTCTATAGGGCAGTACGAATGCGCCAGCCACATAGTTTGCAAGACCTATGCGCGCTAGCCGCTGGGTTGCCGGGCTTTGCCACGCAATGTCCTGCAACTCCTGCTCAATCTGAGGCGCAAACTCCAGCAGAGCCAGCTGTGTCGCCATCTGAAACGCTTGCTGTGTTGCACGCAAATGCCCTGAGATATAGAGCACACGTGTTTGCGGATCAAAGTAGCGATGACTTTGCCTGCCCTCTTCTCCAGCGTTTGCAGGCATCGGCAGCACCAGTACCTCGTAGCGGGCCTGCAGCCGGTACTTCAGCCACTCCAGCAGGTTCCCCCCTTGCTCCTGTGCTTGCAGGGCCAAGGTTTCCGCTGCGCGGTCGAGGGCATCAAAGTAGTTGCGCTTGGTAAAGAAAAAGTCACGCACCGCTTCATAGGGCATCGGCTGCGCGAGTGGCAATACAGCACTGCTGCCTGTGTCTGTCGCCCCCATCTGCGCAGCCCGTTCATCTCCCAAGCGAGAAGCGGAAAAATACTCGATTTGCTCTCTGTCTGCCAGATGCCGCTGATGCATTGCCAGCATCGCCTTTGCCATGTGCGGCAGTTTCGCAGCCATCGTGCGTAGTTCTGCCATAGGTACAGACGCCAGCTCTGGCGGCAGCACGGTCAGTGCGTCACGCAGCTGGGTTAATAGCCTTGCTTCTTCGTCTTCCGAAAAAAGTTGAATGTCTACGCCCAGGACTTTGTTGATCTTGAGCAGCACCGGCACTGTCAAAGGGCGTTGGTCCTGCTCGATTTGATTCAGGTAGCTGCCAGACAAATCCAGCGCCTTGGCCAATGCAGCCTGCGTCAGACCGCGCTCCTCTCTCAGGCTGCGCAGGCGCACTCCCATAAAAATTTTTGCCATCTCCAGGGTCTCCTTGATATTTGTTATTCGCAAGATTCGCAAAAAAATGATTATTTCTTCGCAGTGTCTAGCAAATTCAGTCCTGTTCCAGCCAATTTGTTTTGCGTAAATTGCGAACAAAGACCAATCATACGGCCACAACGGCAGCACTAACAATCGCCATCAACGGAGACACCCATGAGTCATCTGGCAGATTCACCCGCAGCGTTCAAACCCAAAAAGTCCGTCGCACTATCCGGCGTCACAGCAGGTAATACCGCGTTATGTACTGTCGGCAAAAGCGGCAATGACTTGCACTATCGCGGCTATGACATTCTGGACATTGCCGAAGTTTGCGAATTTGAAGAAGTTGCACATTTGCTGGTGCATGGAAAGCTTCCCACCAAGGCAGAACTCAAAGCCTATAAAGCCAAGCTCAAAGCCCTTCGTGGACTGCCTGGCAGTGTGAAGCAGGCTCTGGAGCAACTTCCAGCCGCCAGCCATCCCATGGATGTGATGCGCACCGGCGTATCTGCCTTAGGCTGCGCCCTCCCCGAAAAAGACGATCACAACCTGCCAGGTGCCCGTGACATAGCTGACAGACTTATGGCCAGCCTGGGCAGCATGCTGCTTTACTGGTATCACTTCAGCAACTCGGGCCGCCGCATTGAAGTGGAGACCGATGACGACTCCATTGGTGGCCACTTCCTGCACCTGTTGCACGGAGTGGAGCCTTCGCACAGCTGGGTTCGCGCCATGCATACATCGCTGAACTTATATGCAGAGCATGAGTTCAACGCATCCACCTTCACCTCTCGCGTGATTGCAGGTACTGGCAGCGATATGTACTCTGCAATTACTGGCGCTATCGGCGCATTGCGTGGCCCCAAACATGGTGGAGCCAACGAGGTGGCTTTTGAGATTCAAAAACGCTACGACACCCCCGACGAAGCAGAAGCCGACATTCGCCGCCGTGTCGAAGCCAAAGAAGTGGTGATTGGCTTTGGCCACCCGGTCTACACCGTCAGCGACCCCCGCAACGTTGTCATTAAAGGGGTGGCCAAAAAGCTGTCCAATGAAGCTGGCAGCACCAAGATGTACGACATCGCAGAGCGTCTGGAAACCGTCATGTGGGAAGTCAAAAAAATGTTTCCCAACCTCGACTGGTTCAGCGCAGTCAGCTACCACATGATGGGTGTGCCCACCGCCATGTTCACGCCTCTGTTCGTGATTGCGCGCACCAGTGGCTGGTCGGCTCACATTATTGAGCAACGCCAAGACAACAAGATCATCCGCCCCAGCGCCAACTACATCGGCCCAGATGACTTGGCCTTCACCCCGATCCAAGATCGTCAATAACAGCGGTGGTCCATTGTCAAAGCACAGTCATGCATGCTCTTCCAGTACAGCCCCATTCACTGTCCATCGCTCTAACAGACAAGCTGCGCGAGCGCATTCTGAGTCATCAACTGCCTCCGGGCTGCGATATCAACGAAGGTCAATTGGCGCAGGAGTTCGGCATCAGCCGCACCCCTGTGCGCGAAGCCATGAAGTTGCTGTGCCATGAAGGCCTGCTCACAGCATTGCCACGGCGGGGCATGAGAGTGACTTTGATGAGCCAAGCCGAGATTCATGAGGCGCAGCAAGTGTGCCTGCGCTTGCAAGAGTTGTTCGAACAACAAAAGCATTCCTGCCCGCAAGCCACTTTTCCATTGACGCAGCATCTGCTGGGCATTGCCAAAGCCCGGCTGCAACTGGCGCTGGGCCCTGCTGCTGTTTCCAGCCTGTCTACACAACCCGCTGGATACGCTGCGGTGCCAGCTCCAGCCCATCAAGCCTCTCACCCTGGCGCCTTGACCTGCTGAATCAAATTTTCCCAAAAAATCATGCCCACCCCACAAACCACTACTTACCGCAAGCCATTGCCTGACACTGACTTGCATTATTTTGATGCGCAAGCTGCGGTCGAAAACATCCAGCCCGGAGCCTGGGCAAAGCTTCCCTATACCAGCCGCGTGCATGCAGAAAACCTGGTGCGCCGCTGTGACCCTGCCATCCTCACCGAATGCTTGAACCAACTCGTTTTCCGCAAGCGCGATCGTGACTTTCCCTGGTTTCCTGCCCGGGTGGTTTGCCACGACATCTTGGGGCAGACCGCATTGGTAGATTTGGCTGGCCTGCGCGACGCAATTGCCGCACAAGGAGGCGACCCGGCAGCAGTCAACCCTGTAGTGCCCGTGCAATTGATCGTGGACCATTCACTCGCGGTTGAATGCGATGGCAATGATCCTGAGGCTTTTGCCAAAAACCGCGCGATTGAAGACCGTCGCAATGAAGACCGCTTTCACTTCATCGATTGGTGCAGGCGTGCCTTCAAGAATGTGGAAGTAATTCCTCCAGGTAACGGCATCATGCACCAGATCAATCTGGAGCGAATGAGCCCAGTCATCCACGCCATCAACGGCGAAGCCTACCCAGACACCTTGGTAGGCACCGACAGCCATACCCCCCATGTCGATGCTCTGGGCGTTATTGCAGTTGGCGTGGGTGGTCTGGAAGCTGAAAACGTCATGCTAGGCCGCGCATCCTGGATGCGCCTGCCCGAGATCATTGGCGTGCAACTGAGTGGGCAGCGCCAACGCGGCATCACGGCCACCGATATCGTCCTGGCTCTTACCGAGTTTCTGCGCAAACAAAAAGTTGTGGGCGCCTATCTGGAGTTTTATGGCGAAGGTGCCCGCAGCCTCAGCGTAGGTGACCGCGCCACTATTTCCAATATGGCACCTGAATACGGTGCCACGGCAGCCATGTTTGCGATTGATGAGCAAACCATCAACTACCTTCGCCTGACTGGCCGCGCCCCTGAACAAGTGCAAATGGTTGAAACCTATGCCAAGCACACAGGCCTGTGGGCTGACGCCCTCGCCCAAGCCGAATACGAACGCACTCTGCAATTCGACCTTTCCACCGTGGTGCGCAATATGGCAGGCCCTTCCAACCCACACGCCCGCATAGCCACCACTGACCTGACGACCATGGGCATTGCTGGAGCATGGACAGAAACCGATGACCAAATGCCTGATGGCGCAGTCATCATTGCCGCCATCACCAGCTGCACCAATACCAGCAACCCGCGCAACGTGATTGCCGCGGGCCTGCTGGCTCGCAATGCACGCAACCTGGGGCTGGAACGCAAGCCTTGGGTCAAAACATCTTTGGCACCCGGCTCCAAGACCGTACCACTCTATCTGCAACAAGCGGGCCTGCTGCATGACCTGGAAGCCCTGGGCTTTGGCGTGGTGGCATTTGCCTGCACCACCTGCAACGGTATGAGTGGGGCGTTGGACCCAGCGATTGAACAAGAAATTCAAACACGCGATCTGTACACCACGGCTGTGCTCTCCGGCAACCGTAACTTTGATGGTCGCATTCATCCATCGGCCAAACAGGCCTTCCTGGCATCACCACCGCTGGTGGTTGCATACGCCATCGCAGGAACCATTCGTTTTGATATCGAAAACGATGTGCTAGGCCACTTTCAGGGGCGAGAAATTCGCCTCAAAGACATCTGGCCCACTGACGAAGAAATCGACACTGTTGCCCGTGCAGCCGTTAAGCCAGCACAGTTCCAGGCAGTGTATGAGCCCATGTTTGCAATTGAGGCTGACAGCGGCCCGCAAGCCCAACCGCTGTATGACTGGCGCCCACAGTCCACCTATATCCGCCGGCCACCTTATTGGGAAGGCGCTTTGACTGGTGAACGCACACTGCGCAGCATGCGCCCCTTGGCCATCCTGCCCGACAACATCACCACCGACCACCTCTCTCCGTCCAATGCCATCTTGATGGAGTCCGCAGCTGGCGAGTACCTGCACAAGATGGGTGTGCCACCAGAAGACTTCAATTCGTATGCCACGCATCGCGGCGACCATCTGACCGCGCAGCGCGCCACCTTCGCCAACCCCAAGCTGCGCAATGAAATGGCCGTCAACGCCGATGGCTCAGTGCGCCAGGGCTCACTCGCGCGTGTAGAGCCTGAAGGCAAGCTCATGCGTATGTGGGAAGCCATTGAGACCTATATGCAGCGCAAGCAACCATTGATCATCATTGCTGGTGCCGACTATGGCCAAGGGTCCAGCCGCGACTGGGCTGCCAAGGGCGTTCGACTGGCAGGCGTAGAAGCCATTGTGGCAGAGGGTTTTGAGCGCATTCACCGCACCAATCTGATTGGCATGGGCGTGCTTCCATTGGAATTTTTGCCAGGCACCACCCGACACACACTGGCACTGGATGGCACTGAAACCTTCGACGTAGTGGGACAGCGCCAGGCGCGGGGCGAGTTGACACTGCACATTTACAGAACCACAGGCGCCAGAGATACCGTGCAGGTGACATGCCGCCTCGACACCGCTGAAGAAGTCAGCATCTATGAAGCGGGTGGTGTGTTGCAACGCTTTGCCCAAGACTTTCTGGCAGAGCACACAAGAAGCAGCTCTCCACAAAAAGTGCTGGAAACGCACGCTTGAATGAGCGAAACGCAACGAAAAAACAAAGGCAATATGACAAAGACCAAACGCTATGCGCCACAAACACGCATCCCCGCAACCTATATGCGTGGCGGCACCAGCAAAGGCGTGTTCTTCAAATTGCAGGATCTGCCGCCCGCAGCGCAGCAGCCCGGTACTGTGCGCGATGCCATCTTGCTGCGCACCTTGGGCAGCCCTGATCCGTATGGCAAACAAATTGATGGCATGGGCAATGCGTCTTCAAGCACCAGCAAAGCAGTAATCCTGAGCGCCAGCGCCCGCGAAGGGCACGATGTGGACTACCTGTTTGGACAGGTCTCCATTGACCAGCCCTTTGTGGACTGGAGCGGCAACTGCGGCAATCTCAGCGCAGCAGTCGGGCCTTGTGCTATCCACATGGGGCTTTTACCTGCAGATCGTATTTCGAATGATGGCACAGTCACCGTCCGTATCTGGCAAGCCAATATTGGCAAAACCATCTTGGCACATGTGCCGATCACTCATGGACAAGTGCAGGAAAGTGGCAGTTACGAGCTGGATGGCGTCACCTTCCCTGCAGCAGAAATTCCGCTGGAGTTTTTAGACCCCGCAGATGAAGGTGACGGTACCGCAGGGACTGCCATGTTTCCAACAGGCCAAGTTGCGGAGCAGCTTCACGTGCCCGGTGTTGGCACACTCAACGCAACACTGATCAACGCAGGCATTCCAACCATCTTCTTGAATGCGTCCGAGCTGGGCTACACAGGGTGCGAATTGCAATCCGACATCAACGAAGACAAGGCCGCTTTAGCCACCCTTGAATCCATCCGTGCCCACGGCGCGCTCAAGATGGGTCTGATCAGCGGCCTGACAGAAGCCACTGCCCGACAGCACACCCCAAAAATCGCCTTCGTGGCACCCGCGCAAAGCTACACCGCCTCCAGCGGAAAAATCATTGCCCAGCAAGACATCGACTTGGTCGTGCGCGCCGTATCCATGGGCAAGCTCCACCACGCCATGATGGGCACAGCCGCCGTCGCCATCGGCACTGCGGCCGCCATTCCCGGCACTTTGGTCAACCTCGCAGCAGGAGGCGGTGAACGCAAGGCAGTGGTCTTTGGCCACCCCAGCGGCAGCTTGCGCGTTGGGGCAGAAGCTCAGCAAATGGACGGCCAATGGCAGGTCACCAAAGCTCTCATGAGCCGCAGCGCCCGCATCCTGATGGAAGGCTGGGTGCGGGTACCGGCAGAACTGATTGATGAGCAGCCCTCGCCAAGCACAAGCACTGCCAGCCCAATCAATCTCCAGCTCTAGCTTCATCAAATTGAGCGCTTGCTATCAAGAATTTTCTGAGACAACACCATGAGCCCTAAAAAGAAACTCCAGTCCCTCGCTCAAGCACGCCGCGGCGTCATCGTTCCGGGCGCCTTCAACGCCATGTCCGCCAGAATCATTGAAGATCTGGGCTTTGAAGCCATTTATGTCACTGGCGCAGGCGTCACCAATATGTGGTTTGGCATGCCCGATCAAGGTTTCATGGGGCTCACCGACATAGCAGACCACACCGCCCGTATCCGTGACACCGTGGAAGTGCCATTACTGGTTGATGCAGATACCGGTTTCGGTAACGCTGTGAATACCTACCACGCTGTACGTACCCTTGAACGCGCAGGCGCTGACTGTATTCAACTGGAAGACCAGGTCAGCCCCAAGCGCTGCGGCCACTTCAACGGCAAAGACGTCATCTCCACCAGCGAAATGCTGGGCAAGATCAAAGCCGCCGTAGACGCCCGGCGCGACGGCGGCACCCTCATCATGGCGCGCACCGACGCCGCAGCCGTGCACGGCTTTGAAGCAGCCATCGAACGCGCCCAGGCCTTTGAAGAAGCCGGAGCAGACATACTGTTTGTAGAAGCAGTCACCACCGCCGAACAAGTGCGCTCCCTGCCCCAACGACTGAAACAACCGCAACTCATGAACATGGTCATTGGCGGAAAAACTCCTATTTTCAACGCCGACGAACTGGGAGCCTTGGGGTTTGGATTTGTGCTGTACGCCAACGCCGCCCTGCAAGGTGCTGTAGCCGGCATGCAAAAGTGCCTCACCCTGCTGCGCGATGATCATAAGGTGCAAGAAGACCCAACCATCGTGGCACCGTTTGCCGAGCGGCAACGGCTGGTCAACAAGGCATTTTGGGATCAGTTGGAGCAGCGATATCGCTGAGCTTTAGAACAAAGAGCAGATTTTCTCGCTGCCTTAATCACAAGTTTGAATCGCATCTCTGTGTATCGTGCCTAGCCGATCTCTACCGCTAAGCTTAGTCAGATTAAGGCTGGTTACAGTCGTTCAGCACAGAGTTGCCAAGGGCTGCTTATGACCAAAGGAACCATCCCCAAGCGGCTTCTTTAAAAGATCCCTAACGGGGTGATGCTTGCGGTCCGCCACGTTCTGCTACTACAGCTCGAGCACATTCAACCAGGTGATGAATGAGCGGTAGCCGTGCCGATGCGCGCAGCCAGATTACGCCAAAGCGCCTGACCTTTTCTTGTTTCAAGGGTAAAGCCATACGGACTACACCTTGGCCCTCAGGCATAGCCAACGCCGTGTCAGGCACCAGAGCCACGCCTAGACCTTTTTCTACCATAAGCGCTATAGCAACTAGTGAACTGAGCTCGAAACGTTCCCGTGGAGCTATCTGAGCAGTCCGTAAATAGCTTTCCACCATTTGGCCTCCACCCAGCGAACGGTCATAGCGTATAAGTGGCTGACTACGCAGCAACTCATGAGGTTCTTGCCCTGCCATGCAACGGGGGGCCAGCAGAACCAGCGGTTCTTCCCGTAGCAGTGCCCAATCGAACGTCTTAGGCAGAGCGAAAGACGGATACAGACATACGGCAGCGTCCAGTCGCCCCTGCTGCGCGGCCTGATAAAGCTGTTGAGTAGTACCGGATTCAAGAAATACCTTGGCATCCGGACAGCGAGTGACAAAGCTTGACAGGATATCTGGCAGCAAACTGTGCAGCGCTGTATTGATAGTGCCTATTAGCAGCTCTCCGGCTACGCCAGCTTCATTTACATGCGTTTTGGCATTAGCCAGCTCCCGAAGAAGCAGGGGGGCGCTGTGTGCAAGACGGTGGCCTGCAGGCGTGGGCTGGACTGTACGCCCTGCGCGAGCCAAAAGCGGTGCATGAAATTCGCGCTCTAAGCTGTGGATCTGCTGAGCGACCGCTGCAGCAGTAATGTTCAAACGTCGTGCTGCCTCAGCTAAGGAGCCTGTTTCCACCACCAGCAAAAAACTTTCGAGATAGGCTGTTTCCATAATTTTTCTATTGTTTGAAACAATATTAGATGTGTTTTTCTTTTCTTGCACGCCATTCACAATGACCGCATGAGAAGCAAACTGTTTGTTCCAGCCTCGCGTCCTGAACTCTTCGCTAAGGCTCTAGCCAGCGATGCGGATGCATTGTCATTCGATTTAGAAGATGCTGTAGCTGAGCCTCGTAAGGAAGAGGCCAGAGACATGCTAAAAGCTTTTTTAGAAAGTCCAGAAGCCAAGGCAACTTCCAAGACCTTGATCGTGCGCGTAAACGCAATGGACACAGTGCATTTTGCCGCCGACGTAGCTGCCGTCGTTCGGCCCGGCCTGCATTTGGTCAATCTGCCTAAACCAGACAGCCCTGATGCGGTAGTGCAAGCTGCAGCGTGCATCGCTGATGCCGGACTGGCTAATGGTTTGTCTGAACTACCAGGTTTGCTGCTCAATATTGAAACCCCTCAATCATTGCGTATGGCTGCCACACTAGCTCGTGCACATCCGGCGGTAGTAGGCCTGCAATTGGGTTTAGGCGATCTTTTCGAGCCCTATGGAGTGCACAGGCGGGAGCCCAGCGCCCTACAGCAGGCGCTATTTACGGTGCGCATGGCTGCCGCAGAAGCCAATGTTTTCGCCTACGACGGGGCATTTGCAGATATTCACGATTCAGAAGGTTTTCGTGCTGAGGCCGAGCTTTCCCGTCGCTTGGGCTTTATTGGTAAGAGCTGCATTCACCCTAGCCAGATTGCCTTGGCTAATAGCGTCTACCAGCCGACCAAAACTGAGATTGCTCATGCACAGCGCGTGCTACAAGCCGCTGAAAAGGCGGAAGCCAGTTCCACGGGCGCTTTTGTAGTGGACGGCAAGATGATTGACCGCCCCTTTGTACTGCGCGCCCAGGCCATTATTGCCAGCGCGCGCGCCAGCGGCTTGCTCACCGGCTGATGTTGCGCACCAGATTCCCCATAACAACCAAGGAGACAACTCATGAAAACTTCTCGCCGCTGCTTTTCTCTCGCCATCACCTCAGCATTAGCCTTGCTAGCCAGCCCAGTCCAGGCTGCAGACTCTTATCCTCAGAAGCCTATTACCATGGTTGTCCCCTATCCACCGGGGGGATCGAACGATGTTTTTGCGCGTCTTGTTGCCAAGGAACTGGGCGATTTGCTTAAACACCCTGTGATCGTAGACAACCGTCCAGGCGCCAGCGGTAACACTGGCACGGGACAGGTGGCCAAGGCGGCGCCGGATGGATACACCGTGGTAGCCGTGTCTTCGAGCATAACCACCAATGCCGCCGCGCAGAGCAAGCTGCCTTTTGACCCTGTGAAAAGCTTTGCGCCCATAGCTATGTTTGCCAAGGGGCCGTTTGTAGTAGCGGTGAATAAAGACTTTCCGGCTCAAACACCCGTAGAGCTGATACAAGAAATAAAGGCTCACCCAGGAAAGTACAACTATGCAAGCTCGGGTACAGGCAGCGTCAATCATTTCGCAACAGAACTGCTGCGCACTATGGTGCCGGGTTTTGACATCATCCATGTTCCCTACAAGGGGCAAGGGCAGGCAGTCACTGACGTAGCCGGCAATCAGGTGCAACTGATGATTTCTAGCGGGCCTTCTATCTTGCCTATGGTTCGCAATGGCAAGTTACGCGCTATAGGTATTACCAGCCCAGAACCAAGTCCTGTTGCGCCTGACCTCACGCCTATGGCTACAGCAGTTCCGGGATATGCCTTTGATCTGTGGTGGGGGCTGCTGGCTCCAGCCAATACCCCTGATGCCATTGTGAATCAGCTTAACCAAGCTGTGAATCAGGTGCTGGCAAAACCTGAAATCCGATCTAGCTTTTTGCGTGAAGGTGCCATTGCCACACCTGTTACGCCTTCGCAGTTTGCCGAAACCATTCGCCAGGACATTAAGCGCTGGCAAGAGCTAGCCAAAGAACGACAAATCACTTTGGACTAAGTTTCGAAAAACATGGCTTTCAGCACTTATCCCATAGGGACCGAAAGCCAATATATCAATCTATCATGACGCTTTCCCATCTCCATCGCCAAGGGCCCCGTGGCCCACTCAGCGGCGTGCGTGTGCTAGATCTTAGCGCCTACATCGCAGGCCCTTATGGCTGCTCTTTGCTAGCCGATCAAGGTGCTGAGGTTATAAAAATTGAGCCCCCTGTGGGCGATAACCTACGCAAATACCCTTCTACCCTCGAAGCAGAGAGCCGTGCTTTCATTGGTGTCAACCGCAGCAAATGGGGTATGGTGCTGGACCTTAAACAAAAATCAGAACACGCCACGTTAATGCGCTTGGTGCGCAATGCTGACGTGCTGGTACACAACTTCCGGCCAGGAGTACCAGAGCGGCTGGGGATAGGCTTTGATCAATTGATGGAGTTGAACCCTCGCTTGATCTACTGCAGCGTGACAGGCTACGGGAAGCAGGGTCCCATGAAGTCGAAAGCTGGCTATGACCAAGTACTTCAGACCATGACTGGCATGTGCGCCATGCAAGGCGAGGCAGGTACACCTGAGATTCTGTATGGATCAGTAGTTGATTACTATGCAGCCGCTTTGGTGGCCAGTGGTGTGGCTTCGGCTCTGTACGAGCGCACACTGAGTGGCCGGGGCCAGCATGTTGGTGTGTCACTGCTGCGCTCCGCGCTCACTATGCAATCGGCTCGGCTAATCTGGGCAGAAGGCGAGCCGCGAGATGTTGGAGGGCGTGACATGCGCTCGGGCGGCATCACTGGCCTTCATCCGACCAAGCAAGGGTACTTGTACCTCTCTGCGAACACACAGCATTTCTGGGAAGCACTGTGTCACAAGGTAGGCTTATCTGATCTCGCGTCCGATCTGCGCTTCGATACTGTGCGTAAACGCGCTCAGCGTCACGCCGAATTGGTGCCATTGTTGCGTCAGGCTCTGGCGTCACGCACTGCTCTAGAGTGGGAAGAGTTGTTCGGCGATGAAGTACCTTGTGCTGCCGCCCGAGAAGTAGAAGATATGTTCGATCATCCTCAAGTGCTGGCAGAAAACCTCATTGAGAATTTTAGCCATCCTACGCTTGGAAGCTATCGGGGATTTTCAGGCCCCTGGGACTTTAGCCGAACACCTGGTCCAGTGCCTTTTGCCGCACCCACTTTAGGCCAGCATACTGCTGTGTTAAAGGGTGTTGTCTCCTCGGAAGAAAAGGCATAAGCCGAGAACTTCCGCTCTGTGCCAGTGATGCGCTGCTACACATTTTTGACGCAAGCTTTCCTGCTTAAGCGATGCATGCGGTGCAGGGCAGTGCCACTTCTCTGCGGACTACTTGGCACTGCGCCAGCATCTTAGATTTCAACCACGCGCGATGACTGTTACTCGGCAACGATCAGTCATCCATGTTCTGGAATTGACAGACAGCAACCGCAGCATTCCTGCCTCATCCACTTCATCCAGCACTGCTTTCCCCTGCATCTAAAACAGATGCTTTTGAGGTGAAATCAAAGCTGAAAAACTATCTCCCAGTGGTAGCAAGATGGCATCGGCAATCGGCTTGAGCTGCTTTGTCAGATAGTGTTCATAGTCCACTTTCGAATAGAGCGCTTCCAGTGGCTCGGGGCCATTTTTAGTCATCACGTATTGAATCCATCCACCGCTTTGATACTGTGGGGGCCGATCCATTCGCCGGTTGTATTCATCAGCGATTCTTGCGGCCCTTACCTGTGGAGGAACATTTCTTACGTATGCATTGAGGCTGTGGCGCAATCGCTTGCGGTAAATAAGCATGTCATTTTTCTTGCCTGCAAGAGTGTCCTGCACATACTCGGCCACAAAGTCCTGGTATGGGACACCTTGAAAAACGCGCGCAAGCAAGCCCTCCTGGAATTGACGTGCAAGAAGCGTCCAGTCGCTTCTCGCCATCTCCAGCCCTCTGAAAACCATTGCTTCCTTGCCGTCGGCATCGACGCTCAAGCCCGCATACCGTTTCTTGCTTCCCACATCAGAGCCTCTGATGGTGGGCATAAAGAACTTCTTGTAGTGCGTGTCGAACTCAATTTCGAGAAAGCTCTCCAGCCCCTGCTCTTGCCGCAGCGTTTTGGCCCACCAAGCGTTGATGTCGTTGACAAGTTCGGCCGCTACCGCATGCGCTTGCTCATTCGTATGCCTGCGTTTGAGCCAGATAAAAATAGAGTCCGTATCTCCATAGATGGCCTCATACCCGCGCCTTTCTACCAAGTCACGGGTCGCCTTGACCATCTCGTGACCGCGCAAGGTAATGGCCGAGATGAGTTTGGGATTGAAGAAGCGGCACTCTGTAGCCCCCAACACTCCAGCAAACGAATTCATCACCAGTTTCAATGCTTGAGACAGTGGCTCGTTATGACTGCGCTTGGCCTCGTCACGCGCTTTCCAAAGCGTGGTCACAATGCCCGGCAAACAGTGTTTGTCACGTGAAAAGTGCGTATCCAATGGGCCCCTGATGGGATGATCGGCGCTAGTGGCCCTCTCTCCTTCGACCAGTCCGACCGGATCTACCAGATAGGTGCGGATGATGGAAGGGTAGAGACTCTTGTAATCCAACACCAAAACGGAGTCGTAAAAACCAGGCCTGGAATTCATGACATAGCCACCCGGAGATGACTTCCCCTGAATGTCTCCTACGTTAGGGGCCACATAGCCCAAGCGATGCATGCGCGGCAGATAGTGATGGCTGAAGGCAGCAATGGAGCCACCGAAATGGTCGAGCTGCAGGCCCGTCGTATGGGCTCGCTCCATGGCAAATGACAAAAGCTTTGCCTTGTCAAAAATACGCAGCACCAGCTCGCAGTCTCGGATGTTGTATGCAGCGAGCGCAGGCTTGTCCTCCTGGTAGCGACGCTCGATTTCTGCCATCTTGTCGTACGCATCGCCAATGGCCTTGCCTTCGCCCAGAATTTGCTGCGCCACATTCTCCAGGCTGAAAGATGAAAAACTCCACATTGCAGCCCGGAGTGCTTCAATGCCATCAATAAAGACACGACCGGGCATCGGCGCAAAAAGATATTCCTGCTTTCCCGGGTGGTTACGCCATGCGATGGGTTTACGCTCACGCCCCAGCAGCAAAGGAGCACAGGCATCATCCGCATTTTTTTGCAAAACGCGCAGATCAAACTGGACGACATTCCAGCCAATGATCACATCCGGGTCATGATGCTCAAACCAGTCATTGAGTGCCTCAATCATGGCCTTTCTACTTGGGTAGTAGCGCAGCACAAAATCTTTTGGCACGGTCGACGCACAAGGTGGCTGGCCGAGCATAAAGACAACGCGCTCGCCCATCCCGTCCAGCGCAATGGAATAGAGCTCCTGATGCTGACTTGTCTCTATGTCTAGCGATACAACCTTCAAACGAGGCCTGTAATCAGGAGCTGGAACAAGCTTGCCATCTGTACAAACACGATTTTCAATACGACCGCCACGCACCTCCACACTCGCGGTGATAAAGCGTTCCATCAAATAACGCTCATGAGGGCGCACATCCGCTTCCAGCAATGGAACGCCCTTAGGCGCAAGCGCACGCGCCAATCGACCCAGGTGCCGGAAATGCTTGGCGTAGATTCCTATGACAGGCTCGTTTTGAAAGCTCTTGAGTTCCAGCTCACGCAGGTACACATCTGAAGTTCCAAGAAGCTGCGCCTGCACCACTGCCTTGTGCTGTGCCTCAACAAATGCCACCGATGTCTGGCCCGTAAGCACCACCTTCAACGGCCCTGCTTCAGTGGCGAGCCAGTATTCGAGTTCAGTGCCCGCAGCAGTGTCTCGCCAATTGCGGGTCAGGATGAATCCTTGAAGTGCTGGGGATGACACGTAGACTAAAAGTACATGAGTGAGTGCAGGCCAAATTTTCAGCGATGAAGCTCCTGCAGGGAATTCTGGGGGGAATAGCAGCCATATCAATACGCCGTCAGTACGGACGGGCATCACCAGCTCCAGAATCGAATGCTTGTCCATAGCGGACTTACAAACCAGGCCCAGAAACGAAAAAAGCCCTGAGTATTCAGGGCTTTATCGAAATCTGGCGGAGAGGGCGGGATTCGAACCCGCGGTGGGCTATTAACCCACACACGCTTTCCAGGCGTGCGACTTAAACCACTCATCCACCTCTCCAGAAGCTGAAATTCTAACTTGTTTTTCAGGAGCAAATCAATAATCCCCTGCTTTTTTAGAAAAAACTGTGTTTTGCTCTGCTGTTACTGCTCGCACCCACCCCACACTCGTCATGCAGCTTCCGTGAGCGTACGCATCTGCCAAACATTGAGTAGAGCCATCAGCCTGGTCCAGGACAACAGATTGAACACCCAACCTGAAAGCATTGCTGATCGTTGAGCACCACCTCACTGACTGCTTGCATGGTGCACCAGCCTTTGCCTCCATCCACTCCTGCTCTCCCCCGCGGCCTTACAGCATTCGACTTGTCATGCTATTTGCGGCAACTTCACAAGCTACGGCTTCCGCCCCAGCACGACAAACTTTCATGCAAACAGGTACAGTGCCCTACTTTGTTTGCGTGCCTCTGGTACGCGTCCACCTTTTCACTTTTGCAACCTGATTGAATGACTGCTCCAGCCTTACCCATTTTGTATTCCTTCCGACGCTGCCCTTATGCCATGCGTGCACGTTTGGCTTTGGTTCATGCAGGGTTGGCTTGTGAGCTGCGTGAAATCAATCTGCGTAACAAGCCCCAAGCTTTGCTGGATGCATCTCCCAAGGGCACAGTGCCTGTTTTGGTGCTGCAAGATGGCACAGTCATTGAGCAAAGTCTGGACATCATGCTGCATGCGTTACAAGGCAACGATCCGGACGGCTGGTTGGTTCCCACCCAAGGCAATCTGGAAGAAATGTTGGCGCTCATCAGCCGTAACGACAGCTTCTTCAAGCAGGCTTTGGACCGCTGTAAATACCCTGAGCGCTACAACGCCGAAGAAGTCAATCAGGCGCAAACCGATGCGCTGACCTGGCTGGCCGCGCTCGATGAGCAATTGGCGGATACAGGTTATCTGTTTGGCCTGAACCCCAGCTTGGCAGATATGGCGCTGCGCCCCTTTGTGCGTCAGTTCGCACGCATTGATGAAGCCCAGTGGGCTGAGCAACCCTGGCCCCATCTTCAGGACTGGCTGCAGCGCTGGATCGACTCCGCATTGTTTGCAGAAATCATGGAAACCTATCCCGGCTGGATTCCCGGCACCACAGGTCCGTCATTCAGCACCAATAGCGTCGAATCAGATTAATCTTGCAGCCTCTCCCCAAAAAGTGCACTCGTTGGCTCGAGGCGCTTTTTTTCTGTCTGGTGCGCAATGCAACTACCAAAAACCACGCTCACCCAGACACAGCAAACTGCGTTTTCAAATTCGCCCAGGCACTCATTTGCAGGTGGTATCGTGCGCTGAAAAGTGGTTGGCTCGCTACGATTTCAAGCCTTCTTGTTAAACCACGCTCCAGGCTTGCGAGTGGTCGATGCAGGGTTTCGCACAGCAGCAGTCTGCCTCGCGCTGCTACGCCCATAGCGCACCGGCACACCACTATCAGTGAGAGTACTTGCGCCCCACTGAATATCTTCTCGTGCAATGGCTCTCCATTGCCCCAGTGGCAAATCACCCAATTGCAGATTGGCGATGCTACGTCGTATCAACCGCAAGGTAGGGTGCCCAATCGCTGCCGTCATCTTTCGTACCTGGCGGTTCTTGCCCTCCACCACCTGAATTTCCATCCAAACGTCTTGCACGCTTTTGCGCACGCGTACCGGCGGGTCTCGTGGCTCCACTTCAGGCTGAGGCTCCAGAAGTCGCGCCCGACACGGCAATGTCGTGTAGTCCTCAATGCGCAAGCCTTGGCGCATGCGCTGCAATGCAGCTTCGTCAGGTACACGCTCAACCAGCGCCCAGTAGGTCTTGGGTTTTTCATTGCGCGGATTGAGCAGTTGCTCAATCAAAGGCCCATCATCGGTCAGCAGCAGCAAACCTTCGGAGTCCTTATCCAGGCGCCCAGCCGGATACACCCCCTTGGGCAAATCAAATTCAGCCAATGAGCGTGCACCGTCCTCGGGCGTGAACTGAGACAGTACGCCAAATGGCTTGTGAAAGAGGATGTATTGAGGCATGCCGGAAACCAAGAACTCGCAAAGGCTGCCATTGTCGGACAAAGCAAAAGCCCCGGCATGCAATGCAGGCCGGGGCTTGGAGCTGGATCTGACGCAACGTTTAGCCGCGCTTGCCCCCTTTGAGGAGGATTATCAGCAGCACCACAGCAAAGCCCACAAAGCAAAGAAACGACCAGTTGGCAATTGAGCCTCCCAGGAACGTCCAGTCAATGGCCGTGCAGTCTCCCGAGCCCCGGAAAATCATGGGAATGGAGCGGCTGATGGGATAGTTTTCAATCATGCCGTAGAAGTCACGCCCGCAACTGGCAAACTCTGGTGGGTACCATTGCAGCCAGCTTTGGCGTGCCGCGACAAAAGCGCCAAACCCCGATGCCAGTAGCGCCAATGCTGCGAAAGACTTCCACCACGCCCGTGAACCATTCAGGCTCGCCAACCCAGTCAGCACCGCCACAAGCACCAGTGCATATCGCTGAACGATACACATCGGGCATGGCTCCAGGCCTTGCATATGCTGCAAATACAGCCCAAAAGCCACCAGCCCCACACAGGTGGCGGCGATAAGCGCCAAAGTACGACGCGGGGCAGTAGTCATCCAGTTCAGAACCTGCATAAAAATCTCGTTTTTGGGCAAAAGAAAAGGCGGCATCCCGCCGCCCTGTCTTTTACCAGAAGCGATTTAGATGCCTGCTGCTTCATCCAAGAATACCTTGGCGCGGCGCGGAGTGACTACCAATGTCTCACCTTCACGCAACCCCATTTCACGGAATTGCTCGGCGGGAATCTGGGCCTCAATCACATGCTCGGACTCAGCATTGTCTCTAGCTTGGGGCTCATCTGCAGCAATTAGTTCCAGGCGCGCAATTGGTCCCACCACAATCGCACGGCTGAGCTGCATCACCAAGCCCGTGGTACGACCATTGCCATCAGTATTCTGGCCAGGAGAGTAACGCGCCACATCCAGCTCATGCGGACGCACGTAGGCAAATGCGCTCTTGTCCACGGCGCCCTGTGCTTCGCTGCTTTCCAACTGCAAGCCTTCGTCCAGGAACACCTGGCCGTTTTTGGCACGGCCCTTGAACAGGTTCACGTCACCCAGGAAACCGTACACAAACGGGCTTGCGGGGTTTTCCCAAACTTCTTGTGGCGTGCCCTCTTGCTCGATTTGCCCCTTGTTGATTACCACCACACGATCCGCCACTTCCAGTGCTTCCTCCTGGTCGTGCGTCACAAAAATGGAAGTCACATGCAACTCATCGTGCAAGCGACGCAGCCAACGGCGCAGCTCCTTGCGCACCTTGGCATCCAGTGCACCAAACGGCTCATCCAGCAGCAACACCTTGGGCTCCACCGCCAAGGCGCGAGCCAGCGCAATACGCTGGCGCTGGCCACCCGAGAGCTGGGAAGGGAAACGATCAGCCACCCAGTCCAGTTGAACCAGCTTGAGCAGATTCATCACTTTCTCTTTGATCTGCGCTTCGCTGGGGCGCTGCTTGCGTGGTTTCACCCGCAATCCAAAGGCCACATTCTCAAACACGGTCATATGGCGGAACAGAGCGTAATGCTGGAACACAAAACCCACATTGCGGTCACGAACGTGCACATCGGTTGTGTCTTCACCACTGAAGTGGATGGTGCCAACATCGGCAGTTTCCAGTCCCGCGATGATGCGCAGCAGCGTGGTTTTGCCGCAGCCCGAAGGGCCCAGCAAGGCAATCAGCTCTCCGGACTTGATGTCCAAACTCACATCGCGCAAGGCATGGAAATCTCCAAACTGCTTGCTCACATTGCGAATTTCAATACTCATGGTCTGTCTCTTTCAAATGCGCCGCACGCTCAGGTCTGGGCCAGTGGTGTGGGACGCTCAGGAGGCATGTTCGCTGCCGCCTTCACTTGTTGTTCATGCTTCCATTCGGCATAGGTCTTGATCACCAGGGTGACCAGTGCCAGCAATGCCAGCAAAGACGCTGCGGCAAAGGCTGCAACCGATTGGTATTCGTTGTAGAGAATTTCCACATGCAGTGGAATGGTGTTGGTCTGCCCACGGATGTGGCCGGAGACCACAGACACTGCCCCGAACTCACCCATGGCACGGGCATTGCACAGAATCACGCCGTACAACAGCCCCCACTTGATGTTGGGCAGCGTGACATGCCAGAAGGTCTGCCATCCACTGGCCCCCAGCACGGTGGCTGCCTGCTCTTCATCATTGCCTTGAGCCTGCATCAGGGGAATCAGCTCGCGAGCAATGAATGGGAAAGTCACAAACAGCGTGGCCAGCACAATGCCCGGGACCGCAAAAATGATCTTGATTTCCGGAATGGTGAACTCAGGCAGCGTGAACATCAGAAAGCTCAGCTGGAATGTATGCGGCTTGGACAACCACTCGCCGAACCATCCATGTGCGCCAAAGACCAGCACATACATCAAGCCCACTACCACGGGTGAGATGGAGAACGGCAGATCAATCAAGGTCGTCAGAAATGCCTTACCTTTGAACTCATACTTGGCAATGCACCAGGCAGCAGCCACGCCAAACACGAGGTTCAAGGGCACGGCAATCGCCGCTGTCAGCAAGGTGAGCTTGATGGCCGACCATGCATCCGGTTCATTAAGCCCTTCCCAATAAGCCTCCACGCCCTTGCGCAATGCTTCGGTAAATACCGCTGCCAGTGGCAGAACAAGAAACAGCAGGATGAAAGTCAGGGCCGTGCCAATCAGCACCCAACGCACCCAGCGCGGCTCGGTGATGGAGAGCTTCTCAGGCTTGCTCCCCTTCTTGGGTGCCGTCAAACGGTAAAGAGCAATGACTACGCTCAATATGCCCACCACCACTTGCAGCAGCAGGTAATGTTTGGCCGGCAGCATGATGCCGAAATGGCTGACCACCCACTGGCTCAGAAATTCATTGATGCCTACGCCAGGAAAGGCGATGCCAAAGTGCTCGGCCAGCCAGGCCGAGAATCCGGTGTTTTCGTTCATGCTGGTGCTCCTGCATGGCGGCGCTGCCAAGCTTGCAAGGCATTAATCACCAGCAGCAGCACAAAAGAAATCAAAAGCATCACCACGGCAACCGCAGTTGCACCGGTGTAGTCATATTGCTCGAGCTTGCTGATGATGATCAGCGGCGTGATTTCCGACACCATGGGCATATTGCCCGCAATGAAAATCACCGAACCGTACTCCCCCACCGCCCGCGCGAACGCCATGGCAAAGCCTGTTATCAAGGCCGGCAAGATACTGGGCAGAATGACTTTGTAGAAAATCTGCCAGCGCGATGCGCCCAGGCTGGTGGCCGCCTCTTCCAGCTCTTTCTCTGAATCTTCCAGCACCGGCTGCACGGTCCGCACCACAAATGGCAGACCGATAAAGATCAGCGCAATCACAATACCTTTGGGATTGAACGCAAGTTGAATGCCTAGCGGCTCCAGAAATTGCCCCACCCAGCCGTTGCCGGCCAGCAAGGCAGTCAGCGAGATACCCGCCACCGCCGTTGGCAGCGCAAAAGGCAGATCCACCAGCGCATCCACAATTTTTTTACCTGGAAATTTGTAGCGCACCAGCACCCAGGCGATCAGCAAGCCGAACACCAGGTTCACGCATGCAGCCATGAAGGATGCGCCAAACGTCAGTTTGTAAGAAGCCACCACCCGGGGGGCGCTTACTGCCTGCCAGAACTGATCCCACGTCAACTCAAACGTCTTGAAGATCAGCGCGGACAACGGAATCAGCACAATGATGCTGAGATAAAACAGTGTGTAGCCCAAGGTCAACCCGAAGCCGGGCAGAACGCGTTTGGCGCCACGCCCACGGCGAGCCGGGGCAGTAGCGCCAAGACCTGGGCTGGCGGGAGATGCAGAAGCCATGGTTTCCCTGTCAGCCAATATCGTTGTTATGCGGTGGTATCAATCGCGCAGCGTGCGCGAATTACTTGCCAGGTGTGTAGAGTTCGTCGAACTTGCCACCATCATTGAAATGCACCTTCTGCGCTTCACCCAGTGAGCCAAAGTACTTGGCCACGGTGAACTGTTTGAGCGGCTTGAACACGTCGGCGTGCTTTTTCAGCACTGCTTCAGAGCGCGGACGCAGCGCATGGTTGGCCGCGATCTCTTGCGCCTCATCGGTGTACAGATAGTCCAGATAGGCCTTGGCCAAAGCGCCAGAGCCCTTCTTCTCAGCAGTGCGCTGCACCACCGCCACAGGGTTCTCGGCAATGATGGAGCTTGAGGGGTAAACAGCTTCCACCTTGCCCTTGCCGAATTCACGGTCAACCGAGATCACCTCGGATTCAAACGTGATCAGCACGTCACCGATGTTGCGCTGCAAGAAGATAGCCGTGGCATCGCGACCACCCTTGCCCAACACGGGCACATTCTTGTACAGATCCTTCACAAAGGCCTGAGCTTGTGCGTCGGTGCCGCCGCTCTCGCGCACAGAGCCCCACGCTGCCAGATAGGCATAGCGGCCATTACCGCCGGTTTTGGGGTTCACCACGACCACCTTCACATCAGGACGCGTCAGGTCTTTCCAGTCCTTGATGTTCTTGGGGTTGCCGTTACGCACCAGGAACAGCATGGTGGATGTGGTGGGCGATGCATCGTGCGGAAACTGCTTGGCCCAGTCTTTGGCAACCACACCGTTATTGGCCAGAAACTCAATATCCGTAGTGGTGTTGAAAGTCACGACATCCGCAGGCAGACCGTCGTTGACCGCACGCGCCTGTGCGCTGGAACCACCATGGGCCTGATCAATCTTGATGTCCTTGCCAGTGGTCTTCTTGTAATGCGCCACAAAAGCCTGGTTGTAGTCCTTGTAGAACTCGCGAGCAACGTCGTAAGAAACGTTGAGCAACTGGTCTTGAGCGCTAGCCATGCCACCGGCAGCCAGCGCAATCGTTGCCAACAGAGTCTTGAGTTTCAAAGATGTCATGGTTTCGTCGCCTTACACGGATGTGTGTTTCTTAAGAGATCCGTCGAATTGTGAAGACGAGCACTTAAAACTCAAAAGAATATATTTTTTTAAATTTATCCAAATTTGGAATATAGAAAACTAGAGCATCAAATCCTTTCCCACAAAGGATCCACAAGATTTTCAGCAGAAAAATCAAGCCGCAACCATCTGCTTTCCCTTACCCCAAGCCATGTCTTCCACCAGTGATTGCAGCAAGGCCCAGCCCAGCGGCCAATGCCCGTGTCCCGATTCAATATTGATGTGCCCTGCATTGGGCAAGCGTACAAACTCACTCCCCCAGGAGCGGGCATAAGCACCGGCCAGCCGAATGGGGCAATATGGATCGTTCGTACTTGCCACCAGCACACTGCGGTACGGAAGGGGCTGGTAAGGTACTGGCGCAAAGTCAGCCAGATGCGCCCGGCGCTCGGGGTCCGCTGGAGCCACCAACAAAGCGCTTTGGATTCGCGCAGCCGCTTCGCCCCCAAGATGGGCCGTTGTAATACAGCCCAGGCTGTGTGCCACCACAATGGCTGGCTCCGGCCGCGCCAGTATTACCCTCTCCAGAGTCTGCACCCAATCCGCTCGCTTCGGAGTGAGCCAGTCGTCCTGCTCCACACGTTCCACATTTGGCAATAGCTGCGCCCACAGACTTTGCCAATGCTCAGCGCCAGAATTACGCCAACCTGGAACGATGATGATACGAGGTGCAGAACTAGACATGGCGAACTCTCCTTTGGGGCGCCGATTGTGCGAGTCTGCTGCGCAAATCCCAACAATTGATTCGTTGTTTTCTTATGCGCATAAGCATTTGCCCATGCTACGCAAACACATTTGAGCATGCGCTTTGGCTACAAAGAATCAGCGCATTTGGCCATCCAAGCTGGCCTTCCAATTTGATTCAATCATCTCTTAACAAACCATGAAAAAAGCACCCTATACAGAGATGCATAGAGCGCTTTTTTGATCAGCCAGAGATAAAGATCTTGGATTTACACGTCTGCAGCCAAACCTATCTCGACACTTTCGCAGGAACTGTAAAGCGCATTGAGGGAGGCTTTGGCCAGCACCAATTGCCCATCTGGCAATTCCAGCTCGAATACGAAATGGCTCCCTCGGAAGGTACGCTCACGCACTTTGGCACTCACACCTTTATCAACCAGAGTCACATGCTCAGGCCGTAGCAGCACACGTACGCCCTGTGCCGAGGCATAGTGTGGGTGACCTGCTGGCAACAAGCCCAAAGCAGTTTGCCATTGCCCGCCTGCTGTTGCCTGCGCATGTACCAGAGTGCCTTCACCCACAAACAACGCAACATCCTGAGTGGCAGGAGCGCAATACACCTCGACTGCATTGCCCCATTGCATGAGCTGACCACGCGCCATCACACCCACGTTGTCCGCCATGGCAAAGGCTTCATTTTGGTCATGTGTGACCATCAACGCCGTAGCTTGGGCTTGTTTCAAAATAGCACGCACTTCGCGTGCAATGCTCTCGCGCATGCTCGTGTCAAGGCTGGAGAACGGCTCATCCATCAGCAGCAAGCTGGGCTTAGGCGCCAAGGCGCGGGCCAGTGCTACACGTTGCTGCTGACCACCTGATAGTTCATGCGGCCAACGTTGCCCCATACCTTCCAGGCCTACCAGTTCCAGCATCTCCTGCACCCTGCCAGCCCGCACAGCTTTGTTCATGCGGTGCAAGCCAAACCCCACGTTATCCGCCACATTCAGATGGGGGAACAAGGCATGGTCCTGAAACACCATGCCAATGTCACGCAACTGTGGGGCCACGCTGTGCGCGGGCGCTGCAACAGCCTGTCCCTGCAAATCAATCTGCCCGACGCGCACGGGTTCAAATCCGGCAATGGCACGCAGCAAAGTGGTCTTGCCACAGCCCGATGGCCCCAGCAAACAGCCGATCTCACCTTGAGCCAAACGCATGTTGACGTTTTGCACAACGATGTTGGAACCATAGCCCAATGAAACGTTTTTAACTTCAAGCATCACAAAACCTCGGCATTATTCAACCGGCCGAGGACGGCGTTTTTTCAGTTTGCAACACCAGCAAAATCACCGGCAGCAGGCCAACCAGCACAATCGCCAGCGCTGGCAGCGCAGCTTCTTGCCACATGGACTCCGAGGTCAGCTGGAACACGCGCACCGCCAGGGTGTCCCAACCAAACTGGCGCATCATCAATGTGATGGGCATCTCCTTCATGACGTCCACCACCACCATCAGGAAAGCTGATAGCAAGCCCGTGCGCAACAGCGGCAAATGCAGGCGTCGCAGCGTTTGCCAGGGGCTCAGACCCAATGAAGCACAGGCCTCCTCCTGACTGCGTGTGATGCGCTGCATGGCCGCGTCCGTGGCGTTATAGGCGACAGCCAGAAAGCGTGCGGCCAATGCCAGCAACATGCCTGCCAGGCTGCCCTTCAAAATGCCCAAGGTTTCAATGCCCCAAGGCTCAACCAGAGCCATCAGCTTTTCATCCAGCCAGGCGATTGGCACAAACACACCTACCGCCAAGACCACACCGGGCACGGCATAACCCAGCACAGCCAGCCGCACCGTCCAGCCGGTCAGCCCGTCACTGTGGCGGCGGCGAATCCAGGAAAGCAGCAATGCAAATACGGAGGCAATGGCCGCCGTGATCAACGCCAGTGACAGCGTGTTCCAGGCGTAGCCCCAGTAATCGCTATTCAAAACGTCTTCCCATACCTCCAGCGACCACCACACGATCTGTACCATGGGCACTGCAAACGCAGCAGAAAACACCAGCAAGCACAGCAAGCTGGCAGCCCAGCCACGGCCACCCTTGAGCACTACGCGGTGCTGCTGCGGATTGCTCACGTGAAAACGCTGTGCACTGCGAGAGCGCTGCTCGGCTGCCACCAACAGCAACACCACCAACACCAGAATCGCCGCCAGCTGCGCGGCAGCACCAATGTTGTGCAGATCAAACCATGACTTGTACAGCGCCGTGGTGAACGTATCGAAGTTGAAAACGGCAATCGCGCCGAAGTCCGCCAGCACTTCCATCAGCACCAGCGCCAGGCCAGCACCGATCCAGGGGCGGGCCAAAGGCAGCGCCACCTTGAAAAAGGCGGCTACAGGGCTCAGACCCAGCGCCTGCGCAGCTTCCATGCTGCGATGACCCTGGGTGAGAAATGCGCTGCGAGTCATGAGATACACGTAGGGATAAAACGCCATGACCAAGACCATGACCAGACCCCACAAGCTGCCGCGAATATCCGGAAACCACCGGCTCGATCCCATGACTTCACGCAAGAAACTCTGCACAGGGCCGGCATATTCAAACAAGCCCATTTGCACAAAAGCCAGCACATAAGCCGGGATTGCCAAGGGCAGCACCAAAGCCCAGGAAAAAAACCTGCGCCCCGGAAAATCACACATGACGGTCAGCCATGCCAGGGGCACGCCCACTGCAAGCACAACCACACTCACAAGCAGCATGAGCAGCAAGGTATTGCCCAGCACACGCGGGAGCACGTATTTCCACAAGTGCTGCCAGATATCAGGTTGCGGCGTAACAGCCATCCACACCACCGCCAGCAAAGGGATGATGGTGAGCAACGCAATGGGCAGCGCAAAAGCAAAACCGCGCCAGCGGAGGGCTGGCGCGGTATGGTCTACAGCAGACAAGTAGCTAACCTAATGAAGAGAACCGATTAACGATAGCCTACACGATCCAGCAGCTTGATCGCTTCAGCTTGGCGTGAGCCAATGTCGGCAGCGTTCAAAGGGCTGGGAATGAAGTCACCCCAGGCCTTGACGATTGGGTCTTCTTCCGCATTCTTGTTGATGGGGCTTTCATAAGTGCCGTGGGTGTAAGCAGTCTGAACCTTGTCGGAAGACAGCCATTCCAGCAGCTTGCGCGCGCCTTCTGGGTTCTTCGCATGTTTGGCCACGCCTGCACCCGACAGATTCACGTGAGCACCACCCTCGTCCTTGCCCTGATTGGCCCAGAACAGCTTGACTTGCTTGTTGAAGTCAGGCTCCTTGGACAGGATGCGGCCAAAGTAGTAAGTATTGGCAATGCCCACGTCACACTGACCTGCTGCAATCGCCTTGAGCAAGCTGGCATCGTTGGTAAATACATCGCCCGCCAGGTTATTCACCCAGCCCTTGGTGATGGTTTCGGCCTTTTCCACACCGTGCTTGGCAATCATCATCGCCACCAGCGACTGTGTGTAGGTTTGCTTGGAAGTGCGCAGGCACAGCTTTCCCTTCCACTTGGGGTCAGCCAGGTCTTCATAAGTGCTCAGTTGCTCAGGCTTGATACGGTCAGCAGCGTAGAAAATGGTGCGTTCGCGCTGCGACAGGCCCCACCAGCGGCTGCCTGGATCGCGGAAGTTCTCTGGCACATTGGCATTGAGCGTAGGCGAATCAATCTTTTGCAGCAGATCACGCTGGGCAGCGTTGTACAGATTGCCCATATCCACCGTAATCAACACATCCGCTGGAGAGCTGGCACCTTCGGCAGCCAGACGCTCTGTCAAAGAGCCACCACGGTCGGTCAGCAGATTGATCTTCACGCCTGTTTGCTTGGTGTACTCATCCAGTGTGGGCTTGAGCAAAGCCTCAATACGCGAGGAATACACGGTCACGGCTTGAGGTTGAGCCGCTTGGGCCAGGGTAGCAGCGCCCACCAGGCTCATGCACAGAGCTGTCTTCCAAAGTTTCATTTTGAAAAGCTTTCAGTCAGAGAAAATCGCGCCGCAAAACTACAGCGCTCCACCAATCGGTGTGAAGTTACAAGAATTATCAGTTGGAGCACCAACAATTAATAAGAATAATTCCTATTCCTTGATTCTAATCCAACTTCTTCACCGCTTCGCAGTAGCTGTCGCAACGAATACACGGTCTTTTTCGATGGACTTGCAAGCCAGAAGTGCACGCTCTAATGCGATGAATCACTTGATACTGCGCTTGGTCCGCTGCAACAAGCGGGTGCGCAAACCCAGCGGAACTGCCCAGGACAGCAGCCATGCATTGCGCGATTGGTGTCCATACACAATGCGCGCCTTTTTCCTGCGAATGCCATCAATCACCACTTTGACGATTTCTTCAGAAGGCGTCTTCAGGAATTTCTCTGCAAACTTGCGCCCCTTTTCGGTGGTGTCAGCAATCCCGGTCCGCACGCCGCCCGGATGTACCAGATGCACGCTCACATGAGTTTGCATCAGCTCCACCATCAACGCCTCAGTGAAGCCCCGTACCGCAAATTTCGAAGCGCAGTATTCTGCATTGGCGGGCATGCCAATCAGTCCCAGCACACTCGAAACATTGACCAGTGCTGCTTCCTCGTTGGAGAGCAACTGGGGCAAGAATGCCTGCGTGCCATGCAGCACACCATTGAAGTTGATGTGCATGACCGCTTCAAATTGCTCAAATGGCATCTCCAGTACCGATTTTCCCTTGCCACTGATACCTGCGTTGTTGATGACCACATGTGCAGCTCCCAGTTGAACTTGCACTTGCTGCGCGAAATCAAACATCTGTGCCCGATTGCTCACATCAAACGCTTGAGCGTATACGCGTTGCGCCCCTATCCCCTTCGCCATCAGCAAGCGCACGGTTTCTTCCAGGCTCTCGGCATTGAAGTCATTTAGTGCCACTTTGGCACCCAAACGAGAAAACTCCAGCGCGTAATCACGCCCCATGCCTGAGCCAGCTCCCGTAATGACCACAACCTTGTCGATAAACGACTGCATATGTCTCCCGTTCGCTTTGTTGGAATTTATGACTGCTGCCAGCCATCAAGTCTGAGCAACCTCATGTGCACAAGACGAGGAGCCAGCAAGTGTTTCGTTTTCAAAAAATCATTTGCGACTGCTCCTGCCGGGCATGAAGTCCCCCAGAAAATCCAGAAAACTGCGTACTGCTGGCGTCAGGCCTCGACGTGAGCTAAACACCGCATGCACAATGCCGGGTGGAAATTGCCACTGCGGCAGCACACGCACTAACTCACCGTTGGCGATTTCCTGCTGGCACATATAGTCTGGCAAATTACTTACGCCCACACCTCCCAGCACGGCCAGTTTCAGGGTCATCAAATCATCGGCCACATACCGTGCATGCGGTTGAATTTGCACCTCCGCGCCTGAATCGCTGCGTAAACGCCAGTGCGCCACCCCTTCAAATGCCGACATGGACAGCACTTCGTGCTCCAGTAAATCCTGAGGAGATTGTGGCGTGCCTTTGCGCGCCAAATACTGCGGTGTGGCCAGCAGAATTTGCTGGGTGACATCCAAGCGCTTGACCACCATGCTGGCGCTGTCTTCCAGTGAAGCACGCACACGCAACGCCACATCAATGCCCTCCTCGACCACATTCACTGGCCGGTTCACCACCATCATTTCAAGGCGCACATGCGGATTGCGTGCCAAGAAGTGTGGAATCAAAGGGGCAAGAACCGTTTGCGACAAGGTCACAGGGCAACTGACACGCACTGTCCCGCGCGGCTCACTCTGCACCTGCTCTACTGTATCCTGCGCTGCCTGCGCAGCATCGCGCATGGCCTGACAGTGGCGCAAAAAGGCAGACCCCACCTCGGTGAGTGAGAGTTTGCGCGTGGTGCGCTGTAGCAAACGCACTCCCAAACGGGACTCGAGTTCTGCAATGCGGCGTGACAAACGTGACTTTGGAATACCCAGGGCTCGCCCTGCCGCGGCGAAACCACCACGTTCCACCACCTCGGCAAAGTACAGCATGTCATTCAGATCTTGCATCCACATCACCCTAAATTGTTCCAAATTCAGAACAATCTATCGCAAAATTAAAGACTAATCAAACAAATGGATGTAATGCATACTTCCACCCATTGAAAACAAACCTTGGAGCTTCTCTTGAAACTGCTGCACATTGACTCGTCCATCACTGGTGAAAACTCTGCTTCGCGCAAACTGACACAACAGATTGTCAACACCTGGGTCAACAAGCATCCTGACACGCAGGTGGAATACCTGGATCTGGTGATTGATGCGCCCAACCACTTCACCATGGCTGCCATGACACCCCGTACCGGCCAAACCGAAGGCTTGAGTGCAGAACAAATTGCTGAAAACGCTGTGTCCGAAAAACTGGTGAGCCAGTTCCTGGCTGCCGACGTGGTCGTGATTGGTGCACCTTTCTACAACTTCAGCATTCCTTCCCAACTGAAGGCATGGATTGACCGTCTGGCACAACCTGGCCGCACTTTCCGCTACACCGCCGAAGGTCCTGAAGGTCTGGCAAAGGGCAAGACCGTCATCATTGCATCCAGCCGCGGCGGCGTGTACTCCACCACCGAAGCCTTGCAAGCACTGGACCACCAAGAGAGCTACCTCAAGGTTGTGATGGGTTTCTTTGGCATTACCGACGTACGCATCGTGCGTGCAGAAGGTCTGGGCATGGGCCCTGATGCTGTGGCATCGGCTTTCGCCAGCGCAGCCAATGATGTACAGGCCGTGACTGCTGCCTAAACATTACCGCCACTTAATATGCAAAAAAACGCCTGCTGATTGAGCAGGCGTTTTTGTTTGCCGCTTTGATTCGGCAGGCAGGCAGGCACTCAAGCGCCTACTGACCAATACCTCCATGCGCCAGAGACCACTTGGCCGGATCTTGCAAAAATGCCTGCCAGATTGCCAATTGTTCCACCGAGAAGCCACCGCGCTGAAAAGCCATCGCCAGCACATCTTGCCAGTTGCACAGCGCATGCACGCGCACCCCATGCTGCGCCAGCACAGAATCAGAGCCAAAACAGGCGTAATCAAACACCACAAACAGGTCTTCCACACGAGCGCCCTGCGCACGCAATGCGTCAATAAAGCTCAGCTTGTACTGGCCTGCAGACACCATATCGTCCACCAGCAAAACTTTGCCATCTTGCTCCACCATGCCTTCAACCTGACGGCTGCCAACGGCACGCTTGCGCACGTATTGCAGCGGCATATCCAGCTTTTCAGCAAACCACGCGGCAAATGCGATACCACTGGACTCGCCACCAGCCACTGCACTCAGACCTTGCAAAGCGCCCGCATCCAGCAAACGCTGCACACCTTGCTTCATCAATTCGCGGCGGATTGTGGGCAGCGAAATCAGGCGTGTGGCATCCATATACACGGGACTGGCCCAGCCCGAAGGCAATACAAATGGAGCATCAGTGCGCACCTCCACGCAACCGGCTTCCAACAACCAAGCCGCAGCTTGCTGACTCATGGGGTTTGTCATTTCAAAACTCTCTTCACTCATGTTCGCTGTAGGCCCGCTCCAGCATGGCGCGCAGACGTGCTGCCCCCTCCTTGCCTTTGCTGGCACCAGCCCACAGCTGGGTCGTCATTTGTTCATGCAAGGTTACTGCCTCTGCCGAGGAAGTCACCATGGCAATGCCGTTTCTCACGTTCGGCAGCTCGCCCAGCCGAAATGGGCTTTGCATCAGCACACGATGATTGGTACCGATCAACACCTGGTACGTAGACGATGGCATCGCGTCATCCACCAATCCAATCTGTGCGTACCAGGGCTCACTGTCCATCAGTGCGGCAATGCGTTCCACCTCACGGCAGGCAGCTTGTTGGCGTGCTTTGCGCAGCTGTTCGGGCAGATCAAGCCGGCCAATCAGGCCGGTTTGTACAAAGCGCTCCAGATCACGCAGTCCCACCAGACTCACAATATGTGGCTTGCGTTGCTCGAAGCTGCGCTTGCGCTCACGCAGCAAATCCATGGTGCGCACGGTATGCCGGGCGTGAAGCTGCTGATCCGCATCCTGCGGCAAAGCCTCCTGCAGCATCTGCGCCAGAAAGTCCAGGTATTGCTCGGACATGAGCAGCACCGAGATGGGCTCAAAATGCGCCATGATGCGATCGCTGCTGGCCTCCAACTGCCTCATGCGTTCAAACAGCGCCACCGCAGAGGCGTAGTACTCGCTTTCCACACCCAGCAGTGACGGCAAGCTGCTGCCTAGCAGGTTAGCCAGCCGCTCCAGCGTTTCAATTTTTACGATCTCGCCTTTTTCCATGCGGTAGATCACCGCACGCGACACCCCCAGCTTCTCGGCCACTTCATCAGCTTGCAAGCCTGCGCCCATGCGATAGGCACGCAGGCGATCACCCATAGCGGTGTAATCAATCTGTGAAGTGAAACTGGGCATCGTCATGGCTGCGACTATAGCGAGGCTGGCTGCGGCGCAATCGCGGCGATGGTGTCCGCCATCACCTGTGTGCCCAGCATGAAGTCCGACAGCTCCATGGCCTCATGAGGATTGTGCGAGCCATTCTGGTTGCGCACAAACACCATGGCTGATGGCACGCCACCATTGGCAAACAAGGCAGCATCATGGCCTGCCCCACTGGGAATGCGCTCATGTGCAATGCCTCGATCACGGCAGGCCTTGGCCATCAAATCACACAATTGCGCATCACACACGGCGGGCTCGCTCAACAAGCGCCTATCCAGCGCGAACTTAACACCGCGCTCTCGCTCAATCGATGCCATCTCGGCCTGCACCAACTGGTAGAAAGCCTCCAGCGTATCGCTGCTTTTGCTGCGTGCCTCAAAGCTGAAATGCGCATATCCTGGCACACGCGAAATGGAATGCTCCGCCGGGTTGGTCTGCAACACGCCACAAGTCACAACCAGGTCGGTACCACGCTCCAGCAAAGCACGCCAGTGATTGTCCAGTCGCACGATCAAGTCCGACACTGCAAAAACCGCATCCTTGCGCAGCCAGCGTGGCACCACACCCGAGTGCTGCGCATCGCCAAAGCATTCAATCTTGTTGTGTCGCACATTGCCCCGGATGCCGCTGACAACCCCTACCGGGATCTCACGCGCCACCATGACTGGTCCTTGTTCGATATGCAACTCCACATAGGCGCGAATTTCGAAAGGGTTGAGCAGTCTTTCCTGGCGGCCAATGGCGCCCATATCAGCCCCGCAAGCAGCCAGCGCGTCATACAGGCTGACACCATCGCCTCGGCGTTTCAGCGCCAGATCTGCGCTGCTGAGCTTGCCCCACAGCGCACCAGAGCCCATATACGCCTTGCCAAACCAGGCGCTTTCTTCCCCCCGAAAGCCAATGACTTTCAATGGCGCAGGCAAGGTCACCCCCTGGCGTTTGGCCGCAATCAGCACCAATAATCCGGCAACCACACCGGCCAAACCATCGTAGTTGCCACCTTGCGGCACTGAGTCCAAGTGCGAGCCAGACCAGATGGCTGCATCGGTACGTATGTCCGCAGGATCAAAATAGATGAAGTTGCCAGCGCGGTCCACGGCCACATCCAGGCCTTCACTACGCGCAAATTTTTCCAGGTGCGCAGCACAGGCATTTTCGCCTTCGCCGTAACTGGCTCGTGTAACGCCCACACCATCAAACGTCAGCCCACGAATATCGGCAAACAATTGCTGCGCCAGCGGCTGTAGAGACTGCAGTTCCATATCCACTTGCCTGCATGCAATGCACTGTGCAGGCTTTCAAGGTTGCTAAGGACACATGCTAATCTCAAAAAAGATACGTGTTTCCCGCAAACATGCCGCGGCATTGGCATGGTTTGTATCTTTTCTGGAATACATCCAGCAGTGCATGCCTGCGTCTTTGCTTCTTTCTTGTGAAAAATGAAGGCACTGACAAAAATTTGCAGTGCATAAGGGCCACCGCGTTGGTGCTTCTGCACCTGATAAGTTTGTTGCATTGACCGGTTGGATGCGCAAGCGCAAACTGCATTTCGTCCCAACTTCTGCTTGGTGCGCAGGTACGATAGTGAACTCGCAGCGCTTTGCAATCGAAGTACTATCTCAAAAATGCATACAGAGGATAAGTTTTGGCGTGATTGCGCAATGCCTTATTTGGAGGCCCGGCGCTCAGTAAATAGTCGAGCTTGCTACAAGCCGCATATGCACTCAACCGTGTCTTTTGGTGCAGTTGATATCGGCACCAGCGTCTTGATCGACAACGGCAACATGGCCAAGCAGATAGCAGCAGGATCTGTTGTCTGGATCCCTGCGAACTTCAGACATGCCTGCAATCCACTGCCTTCGACGGCGTGGAGCTTTCAGATGCTCTACCTTGATCCTTATTGGATTGCCGAAGCCTGCCAGCTTGAACAACCATCTGCGTTCACGACAGATACAGCGCGAGAAATTCTCATCAGCAACGATGCAGGCCTTTACTCTCGATTTTGTGCCCTGACAGATCTCTTGTTCAGCCAAGCGCCGATGCAGCGCAAGCATGATGCGCTGACCGGCTTAATTGAATCTTGCCAGGCAGCCTCATGGGAAAAAATGCCCAATGCAGCTTCAGTGCGATACGTAAGCCTAGAGTTGCAGGCTGTTCTACAAAAAATCCAGAGAACGCCTTCTGCTGAAATCGACTGGGATGAAGAGGCGCGCCTCGCAGGACTGAGCCGCACCCAGCTGATTCGGGCATTCAAGCGACTTACAGGCATGACGCCTCATTCGTGGCAACAAAATGCGCGGATCAATGCTGCACGGGAGCAGCTGCGTTGCGGACAAGCATTAGCTGACGTTGCATACGCGCAAGGGTTCTCAGACCAAGCGCATTTCCAGCGAGTCTTCAAAAGCCTGGCAGGCAGCACGCCAGGCAACTACCGGGCATAGCCTGCAATTTTCTTCAATACAACCTCCAACCGGTTCTACACACTGCAGCCCCAGATAAACGGAATGCTGTGATGGAACAATTTGCGATGGTTGCGCTCGCGCACTTTATGGCACTGCTGCTGCCAGGACCTGATTTCTTTTTGATAACCAGAACAACGCTCAGATCAGGTTGGAGAAGCGCAAGCGGAGCATGCCTAGGAATAGCACTTGCCAATGGGCTCTTTGTTGCACTCGCCTTTTCTGGCATCGGCATGCTTGAGCATGACAGTACCGTCATGCTTGCTGTGCAGTGGCTGGGGATTGCTTACTTGCTGTACTTGGGCCAGCTTTTTATGCGCACTGCCAGGAAACATCAGCCTCATCTGCAACCTTCAATCGCAGATTTGGATAGTGTGCAATGGAGTAAAGCCTTCGGCATGGGCTTATTGTCCGGTGTTTTAAACCCCAAGAATGCACTGTTCTATGGCAGTCTGGCTGCTGCTCTGGCTGGCCCCTTAAAGCAGCCGCATCTAGCATGGTTCTACGGACTTTGGATGGTTGGGGTGGTTTTGCTATGGGACCTGGCAGTGGCCGTGTTTGTAGGCAATCAATTCGTCCTTAAGCGCTTTGCATCAGCATTGCCATACCTGGAGTTCATCTCAGGGGGGGTATTGATCACCATTGCCCTGTCAATGGCAGCGTGGGCATTGACCTAACAGCTCAGACATCCAACTTCTGCCTTGCAGCGATTGCAGCAGTTCATGTACGGAGGTCGAACCGCTGGCCTCAGCCAGACTGCAGCCATCCCGAATGCCAAGGCATCGATCCCCAACGGCTGGCTTCAGGTCAACAATCGTCTACGGATCGAACGTCAGGCCTGGGTGTACTTCAGTCCACCATCATGGTGGCATGAATGACGCTATCGATCATTGCTTTCATCCATGCCTCACCATCAGATATCTGTTGGGCCACGGCTGCAGCGTGGCGAACAGCTCGTCTGACCGACTGTTGATTGCTGCATGGAGGTCGTTGGCTCCTTGAAATGAACACCTTGTGATGAAACAACTTGATGCCAGAAAGGTAACTTTTACTTTTATGCGCTCTGACTGGATCCCAATACGGTCTGAATGAAATCCATATGGTGTGCTGTTTTACGCACTGCTTGGCGTGTAACGATGGAAATTGGAATGCTCAGCGAAAGATCTTTAATAGGCAACTCGACAAGTTGTCCGCTGGCAAGTCCACCAGCAATACAGGGGCGCGGCAGACAGCCCATGCCTATGTTGGAAGCAACTGCTTTCTTCAACACCCTGAGGCTGTCGCTCTCAAGCACGATATCCATGGCATCGATGTGCTCCAGCAGAGCCAGCGTGAATTGACGACGAGTGTCGCTGAAACGGTGCTGCAAACACCATCGCTGATCACTTAGATCAGTGGCCTTGAGAGACTTTTTGTTGGCCGCTAGTCGATGCTGTGGAGAGCAGAAAACGACGAGATCTTCCTGGCGCCACCTTCTCATCTGGAGCGTTGATCGGACGGTAATAAATTCAATAAGGCCGATGTCCAGCGCCATTTCATCCACGCGGCTGATCACATCAAAAGCCGGCAGCACTGAAATGCTCAAGCGTACCTGTGGATGGTTGCGCATGAACTCGCTGCAGATATCCTGCAATAAGTAGCCACCTACGGTCGGGCTGGCCCCCACACGAATCTGCTCGTTGTGGGTTTCCGAATTCATGGCCGTCATGATTTCTCTCGCCTCCACGAGCAGGGAGCGAGCCATGGGCTGCAACTGTTTTCCGCGCTCACTCAAAACAAGGCGCTTGTTCACCCGGACAAAAAGCTCTGTGCCTAGAAATGCCTCCAGCTGCTGCAAAGACATGCTGGCTGCGGGTTGTGTCATCGCAAGCTCATCGGCAGCTTCACGGACACTGCCAAGTCGCGCAATGGCGTCAAACACAGTCAATTGCTTAAATGAAAACATAAGCATTCCTGATGAGTTTTATAAAAATAATCAGTTAGACATATTAACCGTCGCTTCCTAGCATGCGTTGCATAAATACACAAAGGAGACAAAGTTGACCTATCACAAAAATGCAAGGCATCGCCTGTGCAAGCTGTGCAGCGTACTGGCGGTGACAGCCCTGGGGTTTATTACTCATGGGAATGCCACGGCAGCAGACACATTCCCGGCTAAAACCGTCACGCTCGTGGTGCCCACCCCGGCGGCGGGGCCACTAGATTTCTTTGCGCGGAACCTGTCCCCGCTGTTATCCACCCATTGGGGGCAGCCGGTGGTGGTTGAAAACAAGCCCGGTGCTGGCACGGCCCTAGGTACACAGGCTGTAGCGCGTTCGCGCCCAGACGGTCATACCTTGCTGATGGCCAACATTGCCATCTCGGCCCATGGCGCTCTGAGCAAGGCGCCACTTTTCGATGTGGAGCGCGATCTGGCCCCCGTGGCCATGGTTGCCTCTACTCCATACTTTCTTATCGCCCCTGAAAAGGCGCCCTCCACGCTCAAAGACATGGTGAGCTATGGCAAGGCCAACCCTGACAAGCTCAACGTTGCCATCATCCCCAACAGCCAGCAGCATCTGGATACGGCACGCATGCTGTCGGTTCTGGGTATCAAGGCAACACTAGTGCCGTACTCGGGCACATCCCCGATCACCCGTGCACTTGTCGCTGGAGAAATTGATCTGTTCTTGGGAACGCTGGCAGGAATGCAACCGTTCTTCGAGAACGGGCGCCTGCGCCCGCTTGGTGTGACGAGCGAAAAACCATGGCCAACCTTGCCCGATACACCCACGCTGCAATCCCAGGGCTATGACCTTGTGCTGGACCCCTGGTATGCGATTTTTGCCCCCTCCAGCACTCCTGCCGATGTGCTGGGGAAGCTGCGTGAAGACATTCGCAAGGCGTTGCAGGCACCGGAATTTCACAAGAAGGTCGTTGACGGAGGCTATGTCCCGCGCATCACCAAACACGAGACGCTGGGTCGCATGGTCAGCGAGAACCTGAAACAGTCCCGCGAGCTGGTTCGCGTCTACAACATTCAGCCAGAGTGAACGGTTTTGTGGATATGAGTGAATACAAACACATACAGCTCCTCAAACAGTCCGGAGTGGCGCATGTCGTTCTCGATCGCCCCGAAAAACGCAACGCTCTGGGCTTTGGACCAGGCTCCAGCCGTGACGACATTGCGCGCGCACTGCGCCAAGCAGACGCAGACAGCAATATCGGTGCGATTGTTCTGCGTGCCCATGGCCCGGTATTCTGTGCAGGCGGCGACCTTTCCGGTCTGCCTCCCGGCGAAGGCCCGCTGCAGGACGAGCTACTGATCTCCATGGTGGACGAGTTCCACACGACAGTACGTCAGACACGGAAACCCTTGATCGCAGCAGTTAACGGACCATGCCTGGGCGCAGGCATGGGACTGATTGCACAGTGCGATTTTGTCCTCGCAGGCAGTGATGCACGCTTTGGTCTGCCTGAAGGACGCTTCGGCCATCCTGGAGGCTCGGAACTTGTGCCGATGATAGGAAGCTCCTGGGCCAAGTTTCTCATCCTCACCGGGGAACTGATCGATGCAGCGACTGCGGTGGACATCGGGCTCGCGCTCGTCGAACTGCCCGCAGCAAGCCTTCAAGAGGCTTGCTTGGCGCTGGCCGAGCGCATGGCGCGACTGCCGATTGAGGCTCAGTGCGCGAACAAGCAGGCAATCAACCGTGCCGCAGAAGCGGGTGGACGCGCAGCAGGGCGACTGGCCGGACGTGCTGCAGATCTGGCGACCAAATCCTTGAGTCGCCTGGCGCGTGCCCCTGATGGTCGACTGTTTGACGACATCCTCAAAACCGACGGCCCCCATGGCCTCAAGCAAGCCCAGAAACAACAGTTCTCAGACTCCTGGATGGATAAGTATGTCTCACACTGCGCCTAACCCCCACTCAATTGCTGGTCTGCCAGCCATGGCTCTGGAAGGGCTTCGCATTCTGGACATGACCAATGTGGTCATGGGCCCCTACGCCACGCAGATCCTGGCGGATCTTGGTGCGGACGTCATCAAGATCGAATCCCCCCAGGGAGACACCACGCGCCAGATCCCCCCCATGCGCAATGCCGATATGGGTTGCTTGTTCCTGCACCTCAATCGCAACAAGCGCAGCATCGTGCTTGACTTGAAACAGCGCGTCTGCGTGGACGCGCTTATCGAGCTGGCCACTCAGTCCGATGTACTGATCTGCAATGTCCGCCCCGCCGCCCTGGAACGTCTGGGAATCTCCTATGAAGACCTGGCCGCGCGCAATCCCCGACTGATCTGGATCAGCCTGGTGGGTTTCGGCAGCGATGGACCTTATGCCGGCCGCCCTGCCTACGAAGATTTGATGCAAGGGCTCACCGGCATGCCCGCCATGCTGGTGAAGGCAGGCTCGGAGCAGCCGCACTACGTGCCGCTGTCCTTCAACGACCGTGTTGTGGGATTGCATGCAGCCATCTCGATGCTGGCTGCCGTGCAATGGCGCGAGCGCAGCGGGCGCGGGCAGTTCATTGAAGTCCCCATGTTCGAGACCATGACGCAGTTTACGGTAGGGGATCACATGGGAGGGCAGACCTTCGACCCGCCGGAAGGTCCCATGGGCTACCAGCGCACCCTTACCAAAGAAAGGCGCCCATACGCCACCAAGGATGGCTTCATCTGCCTAGTTGTCTATACAGACAAGCACTGGCGCTCTTTCTTCGAGGCCGTGGGGCAACCCGACCGATTCGATACGGACCCCCGTGTGCAGAGCCTACGCAGCCGCACCACGCATGCGCGAGAACTCTATGCAGAGCTGGCCGACTGTATGCGCGCGCATACGACACAGGAGTGGCTGGAGGTGTTGCGGCAGGCCGATATTCCTGCAGCACCCATGCACACCCTGGACACCGTCGTTCAGGATCCGCACCTCAATGCCGTGGGCATGTTTGAGTTGGTAGAGCACCCGACAGAAGGAGTGATTCGACAGCTGCGCGCGCCTACGCGCTGGAGTGTCACACCCCCTGTGGTGCGTCGACATGCCCCCAGTCTGGGAGAACACACCGAAGAAGTGCTGCGCGAAATTGGTTTGAGCGATGTCGTTGTGCAGGACATTGCACAGAGCGCGCGCAAGGCCAGTGTTTGACCCCCTGCGGGTTTGTGAATCAAGCAAATAGAAAAAATGAGTCAACTGATTGAAATACCGGTTTTGATCGCAGGTGCAGGCCCCGTGGGCCTGGCCCTGAGCCTGGATCTGGCGCATCAGGGAGTGCAGTGTCTGGTTGCAGAACAGGAGGCTGGAACGGCTCTGGTCGTCCAGGCCAAGGCTGGCACCCACAACGAACGAACCATGGAGTACTGCCGCCGCTGGGGACTGGTCGATGAGATATCTGCAGCCTACCCCGACGACGAGGCACGTGACACCGTGTACTGCACAGCACTGGATGGGCACTACATTGGTCGCAGCAAGGTGCCTTCTGCGCGTGAACGCGGAACTCCCGCGGTAGGACCGGAGATGATGCGCCGCTGTGCGCAGAACCAGTTCGATCCCATTCTGGCGCGTGCCGTGCAGGCCAATCCCCATGCGCAGTTGCGCTATGGGATGCGCTTTGAGCGCTTCGAGCAGGATGACGATGGGGTGACTTCATGGCTGAGCGACCTGAACAGTGGCGAGAACATCCAGGTGCGTTCGCAATATCTGGTGGGATGCGAAGGGGTGGCCAGTGGTATTCGCAAGGCACTGGGCATTCCCTTCGACCTGATCAAGCAGATGGACTTCTCGCTCAGCGCCATGCTGCGTATCGACAACCTCGGGCAGTACCACGACTTTGGCAGTCTTGAGCGCTTCATGTTCATCGGCCCCGAAGGGACTTGGGCGAACATGACGTCGGTGGATGGCCGTGGCCTGTGGCGATTTACGGTGGTCGGTGCGGAATCATCGCTCAATCCGGACACCTACGACATCACGCCAGTCATTCGTCGGGCATTTGGTGGCTTGGACATCCCATATGTCGTGGAGCGCATGGTGCCCTGGCGCCGAGCGCAGACGCTGGCTCGCACCTACGGGCAAGGGCGTGTCATGCTGGCTGGTGACTCGCTGCACACCACTTCGCCAACAGGTGGACACGGCCTCAATACCGGCATAGGCGATGCCACAAATCTGAGCTGGATGCTGGCAGCCTGCATCAATGGTTGGGGCGGCAAACATCTGCTGCAAGCCTATACGCTGGAACGCCGCCCCGTGGCCTTGCGCAATCTCGGAAGTGCCACGCAAAACTACAACGCATGGGTGGGTGCTGGCATGGGCAATGTGGCAGACGAAGGCCCATTGGGCCAGGCTGCGCGTCGCAATATTGGCGATTCACTGCAGGTGTCGCTGCACCAGGAATGGTGCTCGCAAGGTATTGCGCTGGGCTACCGCTATGACAAGTCGCCGATCGTGATACCCGATGGCTCTCCCAACACAGGAGACCATCCAAGCTTCTACGAGCCAACGGCACGCCCAGGTCACCGTGCTCCGCATGCCTGGTTACCCGATGGCCGATCGACACTTGATTTGTTTGGCAAGGATTTCGTGCTGCTGTGCTTCGGTACAGATGTGGCACAAAGCAAGCCCCTGCTCCAAGCGGCTCAGGTCGTAGGCATGCCCCTGCGTGTGGAATGTATTGAACAGCCGGAAATTCGCGCGCTTTATCAACGCAACTGGGTGCTGGTTCGCCCCGATGGTCACGTCGCCTGGCGCGGCGATGAACTACTGCAAGACAGTATTCAAGAGTTGATCGACACCGTGCGTGGCGCACGTCTGAACGCAGACGCCAGCGCAGCTTTGAGCATTTGAAAACACAATATTTTTAAAGGAGACTCCATGAATTCCACTTTTCCCGCAGTCGTTATTGAAGAAGCCGAAGGCAAGGCCGTCACAGTTTTCAAGCAGCTCTCACTGAGCGATCTGCCAGACCATGACACCCTGGTAGAAATCCAGTATTCCGGGCTGAACTACAAGGATGGCCTTGCGCTGAGCGGCAACCTCAACAAAGTGGCACGTTCGCTGCCCATGGTCGGAGGGATCGATCTCGTTGGCAAGGTGGTGGAGTGCAGCACCGGCCAATGGCAGTCGGGAGATATGGTCGTGCTCAACGGTTTTGGATTGTCGGAACTGCACTGGGGCGGCTTCTCACGCTTTCAGCGTGTCAAGGGCGAGTGGCTGGTCCCCTTGCCCGCAGCATTCTCCCCCCTTCAGGCCATGGCTATCGGTACAGCCGGCTACACCGCAGCGCTGTGCGTGGAAGCACTCGAGCAATGGGGCCATATGCAACCCGGTGCTGGAAAGGTACTGGTCACGGGTGCAGCGGGAGGCGTGGGGTCTGTCGCTGTGGCGCTGCTGGCTAAGGCTGGCTATCACGTGGTGGCCTCTACCGGGCGCGCCGACACCCATGCTTACCTGCATGGCCTCGGAGCGGCAGAGTGCATTGACCGCGCAACCCTGCAAGGTGTCGTACGGCCTTTGCAGCGCGAGACCTGGGCGGGCGCCGTGGATTCCGTTGGCAGCACCACGCTGGCCAATGTGCTGGCGCAAGTCGAGTATGGCGGCGCCGTGGCGGCATGTGGTCTGGCCGGGGGCATGGATCTGCCAGGCACCGTGCTGCCGCACATTCTGCGCAGCGTTGCACTGCTGGGCGTGGACTCGGTGATGGCTCCCATCCCCAAGCGCCTGAAGGCTTGGGACCGTCTGGCACGCGACCTGTCGCTGGAAAAGCTTGATGCGCTGACCACCGTCGCACCCATGACCGATCTGCCAGCTCTGGCGCAGGAAATCCTGGCAGGCAGGGTGCGCGGCCGAGTGGTGATTGACGTGAACCGCTAAACATATCCGGCCTGTACGTTCGTGCAGGCATTCCAACTTCTTTTCATGGCGTCCGGCACATCGATGCGGGCGTACCAAGCTTTGAATGGCACAAGTCTTCAGCCAGGAGTTCTTGCGCTTGCGATTTACAGCCCACCCACCACCACGCAGGTTCCTGGGCGCTGACTTTGGAATGAGAACCTGCGACACAACAACGCGCCTTCAAAGGCTGCGCATATAACAAGGAGACAATCTCGTGAAATTTCCTGTGAAGAGCACGGCCCTGGCCGTGTCCGCCCTGCTGGGCACGATGATTAGCGCGCATGCGCAATCCAACGTCGCTATTTACGGCATTCTGGATGCCAGTGTCTCTTATGCCAAGGCTGTTCAAAGCAAGTCGGCGCTGCGCTCGGGCGATCTCTCGGCCCCTCGCCTGGGGTTTCGAGGGACAGAGGACCTGGGCTCGGGCCTGAAGGCCAACTTCGCGCTGGAAGCGGGTCTGGCTCACGATACCGGCACTGGCTCTGCCAGCAATACCAACAACCAGGCATCCGGTGCCATCTCCGCAGGTCCTCTCACATTCAATCGCCAGTCATGGGTGGGGCTGGAGGGAGCCTGGGGTGAACTGCGTCTGGGCCGCAACTTCAACCCGACCTATCGGCAATACATTGCCTACGATCCCTTTATGGGAGGCGGTGTGGGCGCATCCCAGGCAGCCCAGTCTTCACTGGCCACTTATGGCTACAGCCCTGCAGGACTGCGACATTCCAATGCGGTGGAATACTGGCTGCCTGCGCAGGGAGCGCTCACCGGCCAGTTCATGTATGCCATGGGTGAGAACGCATCAGGCACATCCAACGCTTCAGATGGCGACTATCTGGCCGGACGTCTGGCCTACCGAGTAGGTAATGCCGAGATCGGTCTGGCAGCAGGCCGGATGAAAAACGCTTCCAAGGACGACATCAAGGAATATGTGCTGGGTGGCCGCTACAAGATGGGGGAGATTGTCCTCATGGGCATGTATACCCGCAGCAGCGAAGGCATTGGTACTAGGCAAGACGGCTGGCTGGTGGGCGGCACCATGCGCCGCAATGCCATGGAATATCGGGTGTCCCTGTCCGCGTCTCAAACAGAAAACGCCAGCGGAGCTTCTATCGGCAAGAGCCAAAAACTGGCCGCAATCGGGCGCTACCACCTGAGCAAACGAAGCAGTGTCTATCTGATGGGTGTGTATAGCCGCAATCGCGACGGCGCTTCCATGGTTCCATTAGGCACCCTCTCAGCAAACGAAACTGCACCCAACCAGAATGCTCGAGCCATTTCTGTCGGGCTCACACACACTTTCTAGGAAGAGAAGGCGAGCCATATGCTGATTCAAAAAATCCACCATGTCGCCTACCGCTGCAAAGACGCCAAAGAGACCGTCGAGTGGTACACCCAGCACCTGGACATGAAGTTCGTGCTGGCCATTGCCGAAAACGAAGTGCCTTCCACCAAAGCGCCTGATCCCTATATGCACATCTTCCTGGATGCAGGCAACGAGAACATCCTCGCATTCTTTGAGCTGCCCACACAGCCCCAAATGGGCCGCGACACCAATACCCCGGCCTGGGTGCAGCACCTGGCTTTGCGTGTGGAATCGATGGACGTGCTGGTTGCCACCAAGGAACGTCTGCAGGCGGCAGGTATTTCCGTCATCGGCCCGGTGAATCACACCCTGTTTCACTCCATTTACTTCTTTGATCCCAATGGCCACCGTATTGAGCTAGCCGCCGAAGTGGGCACTCCAGAGATGTACCAAAAGCTCGATGAAGTGAAATGGGCCATGCTCGAGGAGTGGAGCCAGACCAAGCGTGCACCTCGGCACGCTGCCTGGATGCATGACGGCAGCCTGGGCAAGCAGTAAGACTGCCCCAGCATTTATTGATTTGACCCGCAGTGCGCGCCGTCACGGCCACTGCGGCTTGTGTTTTTATGCCCCGTGTTTGAAGTGCCAACGATGACCACACTCCTGAACGAAACCCATGACCCCGAACTGCGTAGCTGGGTAGCCTGCGCCAACCAGGCCGGTTGCGACTTCCCCATACAAAACCTGCCCTTTGCCAGCTTCAGGCGCAAGGGTAGCAACGAGACCATGCGCGTGGGCGTTGCCATTGGCAGCCAGGTGCTGGACCTGACAGCAGCAGCCCGCACTGGCGTCTTTGCAGGAGATGCCACACAGGCCCTGCAAGCGGCCTGCCAGCCCACGCTCAACGCCCTCATGGCGCTGGGCAAAACCCACTGGAGCGCCCTGCGCCTGGCCCTGTCGCGTGCCTTGCGCGAGGGGGCGGCTGAGCAGTCCGCCTTGCAGGCTTGCCTGGTGGCGCAGTCCGATGTTGAATACGGCCTGCCAGCGCAGATCGGTGACTACACCGACTTCTACACCTCGATCTACCACGCCACCAACATCGGCCGCCTCTTTCGCCCTGACAATCCATTGATGCCCAACTACCATTGGGTGCCGATTGGCTACCATGGCCGCGCTTCCAGCATTGCGGTCTCAGGGCAGGCGTTTGCGCGCCCCTGCGGACAGATCAAGGCGCCTGATGCAGATGCCCCCGTGCTGGCCCCCAGCAAGCGGCTGGACATCGAGCTGGAGCTGGGCGTCTTCATCGGTCAGGGCAATGAGCTGGGCAGTCCTGTCTCTATTGACCAGGCCGAAGATCATGTCTTCGGCATCTGCCTGCTCAACGACTGGTCAGCCCGCGACATCCAGGCCTGGGAATATCAGCCTCTGGGTCCATTCCTGGCCAAGAACTTTGCGTCCACCATTTCTCCCTGGGTGGTTACCCTGGAAGCATTGGCGCCCTACCGCGCCGCCCTGCAGCGCCCTGCAGAAAATCCACAGCCCCTGCCCTATCTGGACAGCGAGGCCAACCGCAACCAGGGCGCCCTGGACATCCAGCTGGAGGTAGGCTTGCAAACCCGGCAGATGCGCGAGCAGAACCCGAAGTCTGAAACACGCCTGTGCCTGACCAGCTACCGCCATGCCTACTGGACCATGGCGCAAATGGTCACGCACCACACGGTCAATGGCTGCAACCTCCAGCCTGGTGACCTGCTGGGCAGCGGCACCCTGTCCGGCCCCACCCTTGATCAGGCTGGTGCCTTGATTGAACTGACCAGTGGCGGCAAGCACCCCATCCAGTTACCCAATGGCGAAAAGCGCACCTTCCTTGAAGACGGTGATGCCATCGTGCTGCGCGGCTGGTGTGAAAAACAAGGCTTTGCACGCATCGGTTTTGGTGAATGCCGGGGCACTGTGCTGCCCGCCAAGCAGCCCGTTTGAGCGCGAGAGGCAGTGAATGAAGCATTACAACTACTTTCGCAGTGGCACCTCGCACCGCCTTCGCATTGCGCTCAACCTCAAAGGGGTGGCAGCCGGATACATTCCTGTGGACCTGCTGGCCGAAGACCACCTGCAAGCAGAGTTCACCGCCATCAATCCACAGGGTCTGGTGCCTGCCCTGGTCCTGGACAGCGGCGAAGTGCTGACCCAGTCACCAGCCATCATCGAATGGCTGGAAGAGCGCTATCCAGCCCCGCCCCTGCTGCCCTCTGATCCCCATGCCCGCGCCCAGGTGCGTGCGCTGGCGGCGCTGGTGGCTTGCGACATCCACCCCGTCAACAACCGGCGCATCCTGCAGTATCTGCGCCAGCAATTCGGTGCCGATGAGGCGGCTGTCAATGCATGGTGTGGTCACTGGATCACCGCTGGCTTTGATGCCTACGAGGCCTTGCTGGCGCAACAGCCCCATCGCGGCGCCTTCAGCTGGGGCAACGCCCCAACAGTCGCTGATGTCTATCTGATTCCCCAGGTGGAAAGCGCCCGCCGCTTCAAGGTAGAGCTATCACGCTGGCCGCGCATTGAAGCCATAGATGCCCACTGCGCAACGCTGGAGGCTTTTGCCAAGGCATCACCATGGCGGCAGCCGGATGCGCCTGCTCCCAAGTGAAGAAGTTGCGCAAATCAATGGGCAGAATGAATTCAGCCCATTGAATTCAAGAGAAAGCACCTCGACGGTGATGAGCAACCCTGCGAGAAACAGAAAAAGAAGCCGGCACCGAAACCCCGTAAATTGCAAATTTGCGGTCACGATAAGGCTTGGCAACCATGTATCTGGGAGGTGCTAGCCAATCATGGTTGCACCACTACACACGCCGCTTACCACCAACTCAAGTTATTCCACGCTTCTTCAAGCTGATTCATCGCATTTTGCGTTGCTTCGCCCACAGCCTTGGAGGCTGATGCTGCCGTCTGACGCGCTTTCTCAGCTGCTTGCTTGGCGGTCGATTGCACTGTTTCCGCTGCCTGCTTGGCCGTGGCTTGCGCTTTTTCTGCTGCCTGAGTCACTGCCCTTTGGGCCTGCGCCGCTTTTTTGGATGCGTAATCTGCGGCCTCATCAACGGTCTGGGAAACTTTGTCTGCAGCCTGCTTGGCAGCAGATTGCACCTTGTCAGCGGCTTCACTCGCTACTTTTTTGGCCTGCTCAGCTTTCTCTGATGCGTATTCGACAGCGTCATCCACGGTCTGAGACACCTTCTCAGCCGTTTCCTTGGCGGCAGATTGCACCTTGTCTGCGGTCTCACTCGCCACCTTTTTGGCCTGCTCAACTTTTTCTGAGGCGTAATCGGTAGCAGTCTCTACCGCCTGATCTACGGGCCGGTTGACATTGTGCTCAATCCAGCCATAAACACTGCGATTCGATTCACTGATACCGCGTTGGCTGAAATAACTGAACGGCTCTGCATTGCTCATAAAACCTACTTTGGAGTCATGCACATAGGTGTGGATGAAATCCATCACACCACGCGGCGCAGTGCTGTACCAGGCTTTCAGTTGCCAGTCTTGCGGCTTGATCCACATGGTGTAAGCACCCTGGGTAATCATGTAACCGGGGTTGACCGCCTGAATGAGATTGGGGTTTTCAAAATTCTGCTTTGCCCGTTCATATTTTTCTATCTCGGAACTCATATCGCCACGCCCGCCAGCCCAGGATTTGCCTTCGCGGTGCTCGCGCTGGGTAACGCTTTCACCGCCCTGGCGTTTGAGCGTGCCAAACGCGCTGTAAAGCGTGGCCATATGCGCTTGAACGCAATCTTCAATGCTGCCTCTCGGGTTGCAGGCAGCTACATAAGCCTGATACGCAGCTTCTGTGGCTGGCTTGCATTCAAAGAGCTCTTGGAAAGTTTTTTCACTTCTGGATTTGATGTCTTCGTACCGAACAAGCCTGACTCCTTTTTTGAGAGCTTCGTTCATCATGTCGCGCATGGGAATGCGCGCATAGTTGTTGCTAATATCCTGATTCAATGGCTCATAGCCGCCACCAACGTCTGAGTGCGCTCCGGGGTAGGTTTTCTCCAGCCATTTGCTGTTGAGCTTGCCATCTTTGCGAATCAAATCTACCGGAAATGAAAAGCGCAACTCATGCGCGGCCACATAGTGCACGCAGCGCTCAATGCGGTCATCCACCACCAGATCACGGCCTTTGAAACCGCCATATTTCCAGTCATTGGCCAAGTTTGCGGCGGGCAGGCCAAAAGAGGCAACCGTATCAAACAGGCCCAGAAATACAAAGCGAATCGGGTGGCCTTCATAAAACAGTTTCCCCCGGTTATCTTCACACTTCCAAAGCCATTGGTTGCTAAAAGCACGCGCCAAAGCTGCACCGCGCGAAAAGCCAAAAATAGAAACATTAATCTGCTTGATCAAACGGTGTTTTTTTAGGTGTAGATTCACATCCTCAAAGCTTTGCTTTTTGGCTGCATTGGCATGGCGCTGCACCTGCCCCCCCAATTGCTCTGCACGGCTCAGCAGTGCACTACGCAGTGCATCGTTGACTTGCTGCTGACCATGATTAATCCGACGCCCCCCTCCAGCGCCAAATGCACCACCGACGGCATCTTTATCTTCAATATCTATAAGATGCTGATCACCTGCGAAAAGTGGTTCTCCATTAAATGGAGTCCCAACCCCAGAAATATAAATTGCATAATAAGGTGCTTTTTTTGCAGAAAGCATGTCTGCTGATTGCCATATACGGGCTGGATTACTCAGTTTTTCAAGATCGTCATCAATATCTTTATTGTTACCTGTTCCATCAAAGAATACAGAAATATGAATAACATCGCTGCATTCCTGTGCTGAAGATGGCGGTGTATCTTTGATATCTCGTGTGCTTGCAGCCGCTTGCTGCATTGAACAGCTACTCATTATCTTGCTCCCATTGCCTGTTAATTTCCATGCCACGCTCAGTTTTCTCAGGCCAGAACTCCTCGGGTACTAGCTCCACTGAATTATCCGGATAAATATGCACACCAAGGTAGGTAAGCTTTGAATCTGGTAACTCTAAAAATGGTGTATTAATGGCATGCACTGTTTCACCATTTCCTGGCATTCCTTTAGGGCCATCCAATCTCCATGTGATTTTTTGTTCACCCAGTGGCACGGGCACACCTGTGATAATTCCGCCTCTGCCTCTGTGCGGCTGCCCACCTGCTACACCAATATGGCGGCCATTAAGAGTGACATCAAATATTGGACGTTCCAGGTAGCTATAGAGATTGATGCTAAAATATACGATATTTTTATTCTCGGATTGACTCTTAGCAATGTCTTGGATGTCACTCTCGCCGTTATTAACCATACACGCTGCTAGACCAACACCTATAAATCCAAAGATTGCGAACAGCGCATAACGACACCTTTTCTTTGAGTTATAATCATTGACTAGCAATTTGCACATAATTCTTATTTAATATTTATTATTTTGAAAAAAATCCATAATCATTTCGCATGCTTTATTAGGCTAGACTTATATTCCCATAACTTAGATTTATTTACCATTTTTCACTTTCCATTGACGATAGAGCTCTCGACCACGCTCTGTAGCTTCTGGCCAAAACTCTTCTGGAAGAAGTTCCACGGTGTAATCCGGGTAGATATGCACGCCCAGGTAGCGGTGTGTCGCGGGTGGAGCCTCAAGCACCAGAGTGTTGGCTGCATGCACCCTATCTCCATTGCCTTCCATACCTTCGGGGCCATCCAAGCGCCAACTGACCGTTTGAGGTCCCAGTGGAACTTTAACCCCCGTCATTAACGCTCCGCCACCAAATGCGCTGGCCACGCCAATATCTTTTTTGTTGAGATAAACATCGAATATTGTGCGATCTAAGTAGTTGTAAATTGATACATCAAAATATACCAAAGAACTTTTTGAATCCGTGGATTGTATTGATTTATTCTGGGAATTTTTAGGGGATGGGCGACATGCGGAAACACTTACCATCAGCATGCTTAATGCAACAATAAGTAATTTGCGACGAGCACTGCTGATAAACATGGTAGAAAACTTGTTGATATAAATATCACTCAATCTTGTACATTTTGGGTTTTCATTTAATTATTCTTGTTTTCTATTTCCAATTTCCGCCGTATTTCTGAGCCACGTTCAGTGGGCTCAGGCCAAAATTCCTCAGAAATAAGCTCCACGGTGTAATCTGGATAGATGTGAACACCCAAGTAGCGATGTTCGCGAGGCGGTGCCAGCAGCACCAAGGCGTTGGTGGCATGCACGGTATCTCCATTGCCTTTCATACCTTCAGGTCCATCCAAGCGCCAGCTGACCATTTGAGGGCCGAGTGGAACTTTTACGCCGGTCATCAAGCCATGACCACTGTTAAAGGTGCTGGCTAATCCAATGTGTTTTTTGTTTAATCTGACATCAAATATTGGACGATTGAGGTAGTTGAAAATTGCCACATCAAAATATACAAAATCAGTTTTTCCGTCAGAGGGTTGCATGGATTTACTCTCAGGGTTTTGGGATGTTGGGCGACACGCCGCCACACTAGCAGTCAGCATGCTCAATGCAGTGACAATTGTTTGGCGGCGGTTGATATTTATAGACATAAAATTCAATCAGCTAGATAAAGCAGGCAGTTAAAGATAATATTTTTATGCATTGAAAATTTTTCATTTAGTGGTTCTTGTTTTGCATTTTTAATTGCCGCCTTATTTCTGAACCACGCTCAGTAGGCACAGGCCAGAATGCCTCGGAAATAATCTGAACAGTGTTATCTGGGTAGATATGAACACCCAAGTAACGATGTTCTTCAGGTGGTGCAACAAATACCAAAGTATTGGCTGCATGCACGGTGTCTCCATTGCCTTCCATACCTTTAGGGCCACCTAGTCGCCAACTGACCGTCTGGGGCCCCAGCGGAACTTTGACACCTGTCATCAAACCATGACCACTGTTAAAGGTATTGGCTAATCCAATGTGTTTTTTGTTTAACCTGACATCAAATATTGGACGGTTGAGATAGTTGAAAATTGCCACATCAAAATATGCAAAATCGGTTCTTTTGTCTGCGCTCTGCGTTGTTGAGTGTTCTGCATTGCGGGAGTCTGGGCGGCATGCGGCAACACTCGCCGTCAGCGTGCTCAAAGCAGTGATAAGAGTTTGACGGCGACTGTGTTGTATGGGCATGGGAGATTTCGTCAGACATTTCAATGCATTGGCCAACTATTCGGGCATTTGTTCAATGGCCTGATCCAACGTCAACTCGCCCAGGCGCACCTGGTCGAGCAGCACCGCAATAGCTGGATCAGTTTGCATGCGCTGGCGGTAGATGAGGCACATGGCAGTGAAGTTGACCAGGTCTCGCAGGCCACTCAACCCTAGCTGGCGTGCAGGCCCGAGCACTGCACGGACAAAGCGGTAGCGGTTGATAGCCGGTAAGCGCTTGTCAAAAAGGTGGGGTTGATTGAGCTCTATGTGGTAGATGATCTGGTCGGGCACGCTGGCTTCGACAAGCAGGTCTTCCTGAGCCTGTGTCAGCCGCAACGCTTGAATGACCGGCGCACTGTCGTGCGGTGCGGCCTTGCTTGGTGGATCTATGCGGTGCGGCAAGTCTTCACGATCCCAGTACCACCATGCAGTAATGGGATGCAAGAACGCTTGCATTTGCTGCGCATCCAGTACGGGGCCGGCGATATGAAGCGTGGTGTCGTCTGCCTGCCCGAGGAGTGTGCCCAGAATAGCCGGGTCCCAAAAGGCAAACCCCAATTCAAGCCCGCCTTCCAGATGCACCTGTTTGAAGCTCTTCAGGTGGCTATGCAGCTCGGGCAAACCGACGCTGGCGCATATCACGGTGAAGGCCGGTGAAGCGGCATAGCGCAGTGCCGCAATGTCTTGCAAGGCTGATGCACTGTAGATATGAAAAAGCTGTGGGCCTCTTTCGGCAACGCCTGAACCCAGGTGCTCCAGCAACGCCGCGCTGGGGTATCCAGCGCGTTGGAGTTGTTGGGGCAGCTTGCGATCCATGGCTGCATCCACCAGCACAAACAGCTCTTGTGGTTGGGCTGGGCTTTGTTCGTCCAGCCAGACTTGAGTAAGAGATAGGTCACGCATCGGACTCAGACTCCCTGGCTGATGAAGGCTGTGCGCTCCTCTGCACGGCGCATGAGGCATTCAATGCACACGCTCTGCGGAAACTGCGGCAGTTTAGAACTTCCTCTGGTAGGCCCTTGCAATGTGCGCATGGACGCTTTGTAGGTAATGCTGCCCGGCGCTTCAAACGTGATGTTGCCGCCTTCGATGGTGATGGCTGCGCCCTGCGCGGTGGCAATGCGCAGCTTGCGTGCTGCGGCAATGTCCATGCCCGCCTGCGCGCTTTGCACGGTGAGGGTTTGCTGGGCGTTGAGTTGCAGCACATCGGTTTGAGCCTGCACATTGATGGCATCTTGCGCGGCAATGATGGACAGGCCTGTGCCTTCGTGGTCGGCCTTGGCCGCCGCAGCCACCAGCCCGATAGCCTGGCCCGCATGCATGCGTGCCTGGGCGTTGATGGCCACGTTGATGCTGCCTCCCGAGGCCAGCGTGATGTCTTCACCCGCCGCCACTTGCATGTGCTGCCCGGCAATGACCACCAGGCCGTTTTGGGCAGCGGCGGCAATGATGGCATCGCCCGTGTGGGGCACGCGGTCTGGCCCTGTGGCGGGCGATTTCTCGGGCGCTTGCGCCAGGGCTGTGTCGCTGGAGTTGGCATCCACCGTGGTGCTGACCGAGCGCAGCATGGCAGCATGCGGGGCGTGGCTGTTGTCCATGGCGCTGCGCTGGTCCTGGTGGCTGCCTATCTGCCCCGGCAGGCGCACGGTCTGGTGGGTGCTGGCTGATTCGTTCAAGCCTTGCGAGAGGGTGTTCAGGTGCTGGAACATGGCCATGCCAGCGGCAAAGTCTGCCGTGGGCTCCAGCTGAATGCCACCCGGGCCGTGGTAGGTGGTGAGCATGACGCCTGCGCCGCCGCGCAAGGCGGCGTAGCCGTCGGTGCGCAGCTCAAAGCCCTGGCCGCGCACACCGCCCCGGTAATTGTCTTGCTGGTGAATGATGTGGCCCAGGTTCAACTGTGAGGCCTGGATGCTGGAGGCCATTTGCGCACGCAGCTGCTGGTTGCTGTCGTCAAACACCAGCTGGTTGTAGCCTTTGCCGCCCAGCTCTTTGGATTTGAAGCCCCACAGGGCTGTGGCGTTGCGGTGGCCTTGTGCGCCTGGAGATGCAGCATGCCAGGCCGGTGCATGGCCGCCGCCCATGCCTGCGGTCAGGTTGTGCTGGGCGCTGGGGGTGGTGTCGTTGGCCTGGGCAAACAGCTCGGCGGCATCGCTGGTGTTTCTGGCGGCAGCGCCGCCGGGGGTGGGAGCGATGCCGCCCGCGCCCTGGCCGTTGTACAGGGTGCCGATGACGATGGGCTGGTCGGGGTCGTTGTCGGTGAACTTGACCAGCACTTCCTGGCCGATGCGGGGCAGCCATTGCCAGCCCAGGCCGGGGCCCGCCTGACGCTGGGCCACCCGCACCCAGCGGGTGTTGCGGTTGTCTTTGCGCACTTGCTGGGCATCGGGCATCTGGGTTTGCACAAACTCGCTTTGCCAGTGAAAGCGGATGCGTATGTCGCCACGGGCGTTGGTATAGATTTCATCGGGGCCGTTGGGCGTGGATGAGCCGTCAGGCCCGACAACGATGGCGCTGTGCACGCCAAAGGCCAAGGCTCTGGAGCCCAGGCCCGTGCTGGGTGCGCTGTCGCTGGGCGTTTGCAGTGGGGCACGCCAGGGGGTGCTGGCGTGGATGGCTCTGAAGCGGTTGGCGTAGCCATGGGATTGGGCCTGCGCGATCAGGGCCGCATCGGGGTAGCTGCGCGGGCTCTGCCAGGATGCGGACAGGGCCTCATCAATTGCAAAAGCATCGCCAGCCAAAGCGCCAGCACCCGAAGCGCTGGCCCCAAATGCGCGTTGGGGTTGCTGCTGCGTGCCAGGTCTGTCCATCAGCCCCGGGGTGCCGGGCAGCACGTTCAGGTCTATGCCGCTGTCTTCAAACCACAGGTGCTGCCGGGCTGTGCCCAGGCGTGCTTCAATGACTTGTGCCGAGTTGGTGGGCAGGTCGTTAAAGCCCGCTTGCTCCAGGGCCTCAAGCACCAGGGTGGGGGCAGCGTCGGGCAGACCCAGCGCGGGCGCTTCCTGCACCGTCAGCCGGGTGCCAACCTGTGCGGTGCGCACGCTGGAGCGCCCGGCCATCATGTCGCTAAACGCTTCCACCCCCTGCATCAGGCGCACGGCAGTGCGCTCCAGTGCGCGGTGGCTGTCCAGACCTTTGCTGTGGTCGTCCTGGCCCAGCAGATGGTCATAAGCAATGTCGGGGGTGTGCGCAGGCGGGTTCAGGCGGCGCGCTTGCGCGTCTTGCAGCCGGTGTGCATCGGGCATCCAGGCGGCTGCATGGATGCGCTTGACGCCCATGCGTGTCTGGCGGATGAGCGACTGCACGGCGTCTTCGGTTTCCTGGGCCGCCTGACGGTGAAAGCGCGTGGGCGAGGACAGGTTTGGCGGGGTGGCGCTTTCCTGGCTGCTGTCACCAAAGAAGATGATTTCATGGCCCCACTGCACCTCTGGATTGGCTTGCACGCGCCAGCCCAGACCTTCTTCGGCCAGAATGCGCGAGAGGAATGCGTAATCGCTCTCACGCCACTGGGTGCAGTAGTTGCGGATGGGGGCATCCTGGATCAGGGCGCGGGCATCGCCGCTTAAATGCCAGACTGCCCCCTGGCGGGTATAGGGGGCCAGCACGAATTCGATGATCTGGGAGATGCTGCGGTCTTGAAAGATCTGGCTGCGTGCCTGCTGTGTTGCCAGCCACAGCCAGGGAACCAGGGTGAGGCGGTAGCGGGCCAAAGCCCCATCGGCCTCCAGCGCTTCCACCTTGCGCAGCAAGCCGCTGCGGGTGTACAGGCTGCCATCAGCGCAGACGGTGTGCAGCAGCAGGCCCTGGCCCAGCAGATCGTGCAAGGGCAAGTCGGCCTCCAGGCTCAGGCACAGCAGGCGGGTTTCACCGATTTCGCTGAGTGCTTCGCGGGCAATCCAGGCTTCGGGCTGCAGCGCCTGCACGGTGGACTCCAGCGCAGCACCGGAGCCTGAAGGAACCAATTGCAAGCGATACAGGCGCGCATTGGCGCTGAAAGAGGCGGGGGCGAGCAAACTGGCAAGCTCAGCGTGGTTGCGTGAGGGCTCAAACATGAACAGCAAACGGTGGCAAGCCGTTGGAGATGAAGTGGAAAAAGCGTGGCGTAAAACCTTTCTATTAATACCCAATCCACTTAATAAACACAAAGCGTTAGCGCAAGAAATGCGCTGAAGTAATTATTTTTTAAATATTGATGCGCAAAAAGAACATAGCTTGGTTACAAAGAGTTTCTCATTCGGCGCAGGAATTCATAAATTTTTGATCTATGTCTATTTCCTCGAAAAACAATAAAATATTTTCAGACGCTGCTACCAGCGCACATACCAGACGATCAAGCAGCACATGGATAACGCAAAAGAAAATACTCAATGAAATAGGATTTTATTAAAAATTGATATTTATAAAGAAAATCCCAGCAACCATACTTCAGAGCCAAGATGGCTACATTTGATTTGAATGTTTTTTGGACTGAGCAGGCATCAGCGCGATATTTGAATATCTTCACAGCAGGAGAAAAAAATAGCGCTGGCAGATATAGCTCTTCTTATCTATTTTCAAGCCAAGGTAATTTGCACTCAGCAAATTATCCATCAAGGAAAAACGGCCTGTTCCATCAAGAAACAGGCCGTTCGCAAGTTTTTATTTATGGCGAAGCAATCAGCGCTTGGCTTTCTTCTTTGCCTGAGGCTTGGGAGTGGCTTGAGGTGCCGAAGAGCCCTTGTCTTTTTTGCTGCCGATTTTGCTTTCCTGCCCTTTGAGCAAGCGGCTGATATTGTCCGCATGGCGCCACAGCAGCAAAGCTGACATGGCAAGCACCGCCAGCAGCACCGGCTTTTCATAGACCCACAGACTACCACCCAGCAGCACGTAATACACCGGAGCCATTACAGCGGCCACCAGCGCAGACAAGGAGGAGTAACGCGTGGTGAAAGCCACGGCCAACCACGTCAGAAGCACGAACAGCCCCAGCCAGCCGCTGATGCCCAATAACACACCCAGCGCCGTGGCAACACCCTTGCCTCCCTTGAACTTGAAGAAAACCGGGAACAGGTGACCCAGGAAAGCCGCAATCGCTACCAATGCCAAAGTGCCCTCGTGCAAACCGTAATCAGGTCCGATGTACTTGACCAGCAAAACAGGCACCAGCCCCTTGACCGCATCCAGGAGCAAGGTCAGCGCCGCCGCAGCCTTGCTGCCGGAACGCAGGACATTGGTGGCACCAGGGTTGCCGCTGCCATAGGTGCGCGGATCATTGAGCCCCATCACAGAGCTCACGATCACTGCAAAAGACAGCGAACCAATCAAATACGCCACAACAGTGGCCAACACAGGTAGTACGGAATTCAAAACTGCAATCCTTGCCTGCCTTCAGGGCAAGCTTTGTTATCCAGGGTCTGGGGCACATCTATCTCGATATGTGATGCCCCAAAAGACGCAGGCGGAATCTAGCAGCGGCAGCAAGGCTTGTGGTCTACACAAATCAAGAATATTTCAATGCTGTGCGCCGCTTTGCGAAACGCTGTGCCCAACCCCTTATTGTGCCAGCGCGCACTGCACCGGCTTGGCACCCAGCAGCTCCACACAAACCCGCGGGTCAAGTTGCACCAGAAAACCACGCCGACCGCCGTTGATGGCAATGCGTGGCAAATCCAGGATGGATTGTTCAATGTACACCGGCATGTTCTTGCGCACCCCAAACGGAGAAGTGCCTCCAACCAGATAACCACTGTGACGGTTGGCCACTTCTGGTTTGCAGGGCTCGACATTCTTGGCACCAATCTGACGGGCCAGATTCTTGGTTGAAACGGTGCAGTCCCCGTGCATCAGCACGATCAAGGGCTTGGCATCCTGGTCCTGCATGACCAGGGTTTTCACCACCGCATGCTCATCCAGTCCGAGTTGCCTGGCAGACTCGCCCGTACCGCCGTGCTCCACATAGTCATAGGGGTGTTCGGTGAACGCCACCTTATGCGCTTTAAGCAGCTGAGTGGCTGGTGTTTCGCTCACATGCGCTTTGTCTTTTTTCGCCATGGTTACTGTCCAGGATCACGGAATTTCCAACGCAGTGCATCGATCTGACTCAGCAATTCCGGACTGAGCTGGACATTCCATGCATCCAGGTTTTCATCCAGTTGCGCCAGGCTGGTCACCCCAATGATGGTGCTGGCAACACGCCAGCTGCGGTAGCAAAAAGCCAGCGCAAGTTGCACTGGCGTCAACCCTTGGTCCCGAGCCAGCTGGTTGTATTGCCGTGCCGCGTCCAATGCCTCGGGGCGGCCCCAGCGCTGCTTTTGCACCGACGGATAGGCCAGCCGCGTGCCCTGCGGTGCGTGTGGACCGCTGTAGCCATGCGCATCGTATTTCCCTGTCAGCAACCCGACTCCCAGGGGCGAGTAGGCCAGCAGACCCACCCCCAGGCGGTGACAGCTTTCGTCCATGGCATTGTCCCAGCTGCGGTTGAGCAGCCCATATGGATTCTGCACACTGGCAACACGTGGCAATCCGTATTGCTCGGCCAAGCGGACAAACTCATGCACACCATATGGTGTTTCGTTTGAGAGACCAATCGCGCGCACCTTGCCCTGCTCCACCAGCTTGGACAGCGCCTGCAACTGCTCATGGATGCTGGTGGCACTTTTATCCAGGCTGGGGTCAAAGTACAGATTGCCAAAAGATGGAACGTAGCGCTCGGGCCAGTGGATCTGGTAGAGATCAATCACCTCGGTTTGCAGCCGACGCAGGCTGCCTTCACAGGAAGCGACGATGTCTGCCGCCGTCATTCCCTGATCTTCACGAATCCAAGGCATGCCACGTGAAGGCCCGGCCACCTTGCTCGCCAGCACTATTTTTTGCCGGACACCCGGACGCGCTGCCAGCCAGCGGCCAATGATGGACTCCGTCGCACCATAGGTTTCCTTGCGAGCGGGCACGGCATACATCTCGGCGGTGTCCAAGAAATTCAGGCCACGCTCCAGTGCGCGATCCATGATGGCAAAGGCATCTGCTTCGCAGACCTGCTCGCCAAAGGTCATCGTCCCCAGACAAATGGGAGTTACTTGCAAATCGCTGCGGCCCAGCCGCAAAGGTGTCATCGTTGGGCTATTCATAGCTACCAAGTGTAGGTTGTCGGGTCGCAATATTGACTGTGGTCAACACCAAGTCACCGAATAATGTGCTGCATGTATACACCTTTGCGCCCCTCCTCTACCGAAGATCTGCCCATTCGCAACATGCACTACCACGTCCATACCTGGGGGCTGCCGCAAGCAGGTGTGCCTTCGCTGGTAATGGTGCATGGCTGGATGGATGTGGGAGCTTCCTACCAGTTTGTCGTGGATGCCTTCAGCCAGGCGTTTTACGAAGGTCGTCACATCATTGCGCCTGACTGGCGTGGCTTTGGGCACAGCATGCCGCCAACTCCATGCGACCACTACACATTTGCCGACTACCTTGGTGACCTGGATGCACTGCTGGACCACTACGTGCCCGAGGGCCAGTCCATTGATCTGGTGGGCCACAGCATGGGGGGCAATGTAGCCATGCTATATGCAGGCGCACGCCCGGCCCGCATTCGCCGCTTGGTCAATCTGGAAGGCTTTGGCCTGCCAGCCACCCAGCCCACGCAAGCCCCACAACGCACCCAGACATGGCTGGACGAACTCAAGGCACTGCACACCGGTGCCCTGGCACTGAAAACCTATGAAAGCCTTGAAGCAGTAGCGGCCCGCTTGCAAAAGACCAATCAGCGCCTCGGCGCTGACAAGGCAATGTGGCTTGCGCAGCAGTGGTCGGCCCCCAATGCGCAAGGCCGCTGGGCCATTCTTGGCGATAACGCACACAAGGTGGTCAGTGCGCAATTGTTTCGCGTAGACGAAGTTTTGGCACATTACGCCGCCATTACTGCACCTGTGCTGGCCATAGAAGCAAGCGAAGACAGCATGAGCCAGTGGTGGAAAAACCGCTATTCCCTTGCCGAGTACCATGAGCGTTTGCAAGCTGTGCAGCACTGCCAAATTGCCCAGGTCGATGACGCCGGACACATGCTTCACCACGACCAGCCTCAAATCATCGCGCAGATGATCGAAGACTTTTGCAGAAACTAATTCAGCAGCAGGTTACGTCATCTTTACAAGGCATTGCAGTACATTTCAGGCTGCACTCCTTTATTGGCATGCGTAAACTGCTCTTGTTTTTTGCGATGCCCACTATGAAACCCTGCTGTTATGTGGCTCACCGATCTTCTGCGCAAACTCACCAAAGGTCCTAACGTAGGCGAGACCTTCCGTGATTACATTGGCTGTTATCTATACGGCACTGAAGTTGTTGGCAGCAATCAGCCTGAATACCTGGGAGCGCCAGCCACCCTGGAAGCGCTGGAGACAGGCATGCGCACGTATTTGGCAGACTTTCTCAGCACCCAGCACGACACAAGCTCACCAGCCGCCCACACGGTGCAGGCGGTTTTGGACACGTTACCCCAGCGCCTGCAGGCCCATATCAGCACCGACATGAGCCTGCCATTTCTCACGCTGGATGGTGTGGAGCTGTTCATCCGTAAAGGTGTTCGCCAACGCCGCAAAGAAAATGGCAAATTCACCGAATAAGTCCCCTGCACTCACCTAAACACCACAGCCCTTGCATGCATCGCCCATGACCGAGACAGCGCCTTTGCCATCAACCAAGGCCCCGCAAAAATTCTGCCCTTTGTTACTGCCGCCGTTGACCGCGATGGTGCAAGAGCTGATGCAGATGCTGCCTCCCCGCGGCTTGGCACAGGCTTCGCAAGCCTTGGAATTGCTCAGGCAAATCGACCAGTCCCTGGCAGCTCTGGAACTGCGCAGCCTGATCAAGCTGATGCGTGCCATGCAAGGCCCTTTGCAGGACCAAAACGGTGACGAGGCTGCATTGCGCGAGAACAGTGGTGAGTTGCTGAAACGGGCCGCAAGCGACGCCCTGGTGTTTCTCCAAAGCATGGAGGCTGGCGCACCAGCGTCGTCCCAAGCGCTGTTCGCCAGTTACCGGGAACTGACCAAACTCAGTGGCAAAGACACGGCGCATCCTGCCGATCTGTGGGATACGCCTTGGGAGCTGACATCCCTGCCTGCACCAGTTGCGGTCAATGCCTTGGCTCCCTGTGGTGAAGTACGCAGCCAGATTGATCAGCATGTGCTTGGCCTGCTGCGAACCAGCGACCCATCTTTTTGCAGCGCGCTTTATCAGCAAAGCCTGGGTTTGGCCGCCCATGCGCAAGATGGCAGCACTTGGCTGTTGGCAGCAGCCTGGCTGCAAGCTCTGGAATATGGCTTGCTGGATCAGGATATCTACGCCAAGCGCCAGGCTTCGCGCCTGCTGGCCTACTACACCAGTTATGCCAAAGGGCAAGAAACGGCCGCAGCCAATTTTGTGCGTGACTTGCTGTATTTTTGTGCGCAAGCTGCGCAGACTGCAGCACAACGTGAACAAAGTCTGCCGACCATGCTTGCCCTGGTGCAGCAGCACTGCGCACCAGTGGTCCGCTCACCAACACTCAGCAATCAGTCACTCACCGCTGATGAATCTATCGTGGACGTCGCTGAGCATGCACCTTCCTCTCCGGCACCGATGCCGTCTGGGCTGCAAAGCGCAACAGCAATTCAGCCTGCGGAAACACTTCAGGGTGAACAGGTATCCACTCCGCCAACAGAGCCTGACCTTGATTTTCTTCAGGCAGCCGAGACACTCTCTGAGCAACTGGATTCACAGCTAAGCAATTGGCTGGCAGATGAAAACGCAGTGCTGGCTCCAGACACTGCGGAACACGCCGCAAAGCTGGCACGGCTGGCATGGACTGCGGGTTGTGCCGACATTGCGACGCTCACCTACCTTCTGCAACGATGTGTGCAGCGTATCAAGAAAGACGCTCCACTACAGCAACGTCAGACCTGCCACCTCGCTGGCGAGGAAATCAACCGTTTGCTCCACCAATTCGCAGCAGGTTTCATGCGCCGTGCGCAACCACAAGTTATGGATGCACTGCACAAGCTGTATGCGCAATTGCCTAAACCCACTGCAATACAGGCGCATACGCCTGCTGAAGTGCATGGGCAGACTTAGGCTCATCACCCACTGATACAACGCTGCCTCGCCGCGTCGCACCTCTGCGCCGAGTGCGACCTCGGGCCTCTTCTCAGCCGCAGACCTGCGGTTTATGCAGTGGAGCTAGCGGCCCTTTGGCACGCTCAAGCAAACAAGCAATGCGTTGCTGACACATAAAACCTTGCCCCCCTGCTTCATCGGCTGCACAAGGCCATAGTTTTTTGTGCGTCCGTGCTCCGCCTCTCAACCCTGCAGATTTTTGCAGCCTGTTCACTCGCCTCTACTTTGCATGCCAATACCTTACTGCTGTCGCGGTTGCGTCTGCTGGCATCAGATAAACGGACAAATTTGTCCGATACTCTGCATCCATGTCTTCACCTGTCAAACGTCCTGATGCCGAAACACGCCGCGCCCAATTGCTGGATGCGGCAGATGCCGTATTTACGACACACGGCGTGAACGCTCCACTGGAGCTGGTGGTGGAACATGCAGGCGTTGGTAGAGCCACCTTGTATCGTCAATATCCAGACCGTCACGCCATATTGCTCGCACTGATGGAGCGCTCGGTGGAGCGCCTGCAAGCCAAGGCCACATCGCTGTCCGATGCACCCGAAGCGTTTTTCACCTTGCTGGAGTATCTGGCGCAACGCATCGTGCGCTCGCCAGCCATATCGGACTATTGGCGCACAACCAGCATGCATGACGCACGCTTCCAACCCGCACGCCTGCAGGTACGCAAGATCTTTGCCCCGGCTCTGCAACGCGCTCAGGCGCATGGGCTGGTCCGCAAGGACATTCAAACCTCGGACATCACTTTGCTTTCAGGCATGTTGGGCGCTGCATTGCGTGGCGACACCGAGGCAGAACGGCTGCGTCTGGCACGGCAAGCGCTGCAAATCATCCGACGCGGTCTTCGCCCTGATTAACGCTTTCAAGCTGAAAATTTGTGACTGCTGCCCCCACCATCTATTTGCGCCGCCCTCCTGATTGGGAAGAGCACGAAAAGCCTGCGCTTCCGGGTTCACCGGCAATGCCGCATCACCATCCGCTGGAACGGGTGTGCTACGCGCTGGTGGCGGTGCTCGTCGGTATCACGGGGGGTCTGGGCAACGCCCTGTTTTCCGCCAATTTGCCGACCATCCAGGGGCAGATGGGTTTGACCACGCTGGAAGCTGCCTGGCTCACCGGCGCCTATGTCACCTTCAATGTGACAGCCAATTTGCTGGTCTACAAGTTTCGCCAGCAATATGGCATGCGCCTGTTCACCGAAATCAGCCTTGGCCTGTATGCCTTGCTATGCGTGCTGCATCTTTTCCTGGGCAGTAGCAGCAGCCTGTTGTGGCTGCGTGGGGCCAGCGGGCTGGCTGCTGCGGCCTGTACCTCCCTGGGAACGCTTTACATGCTGCAAGCGCTTCCACGTACCTACGTACTCAAGATGCTGGTGCTGGGTGTAGGTATCAGTCAATTGGCTACACCATTGGCATGGCTGCTTTCACCCAGTCTGCTCGACCATGGTCAATGGCACAACCTTTACATGCTTGAAGCGGGCCTGGCGCTGCTATCGTTCGCAGCCGTGGTACTGCTCAAGCTACCTGCCGGTGTGCACATCAAAGCTTTCGAGCGGCTTGATTTTCTGAGCATGGCGTTGCTCATCCCCGGAGTGGGCCTGCTGGTGGCAGTGCTGGTGCAAGGCACCACGCGCTGGTGGTTCGATGCTCCGGAACTGGCCTGGTTGCTGATTGGTGCCATTGGCTTGCTCAGCGCAGGTTTGTACATCGAGCATCACCGCCCTCATCCGATGTTTCTGACGCGCTGGTTCACCCAGGGCGCCACCATCCGCTTTGTGATAGGTGCCATCGTGCTGCGCTTTCTCACCACAGAGCAAAGCTACGGCGTGGTGGGCCTGATGCGCACCCTGGGCATGACCCCCGATCAAATGCAGCCGCTGTTTGCCGTGATCTTGTTAGGCACCTTGCTGGGCATAGTGCTGTCGTCGGCCACCTTCGGGCTGCAAACCGTGGGCATTCAGCTGATGGCTGCCATTGTCTTGCTGGGCGTGGGAGCGTATATGGACTTTGGCCGCACCAGCCTGGACAGACCACAGAATTTTTTCATCAGCCAATTTTTGATGGCCATGGGCTCGGGCCTCTTTATGGGGCCATTGATGCTGGTGGGCGTTGCGCAAGGCATCAAAAACGGCGCGCACTTCATGCTGACGGCCATTCTCACCATCTCCATCACCCAAAGCCTGGGGGGCTTGATGGGATCTGCTGTTCTGGGCACCTATGAAACCTACCGCCAGCAGGCGTACTCCGCAGCCTTGGTGGAACAAATCGACCCCAGCCATCCCCAGGTGGCACAGCGCCTGCAAATCCACCAGCAAGCTTTGGCGCCACATATCGGTGATCCCACTTTGCGAAGCGCGCAAGCAACCACGCAACTGGCCCAAATCGTGCGTCGTGAAGCACATGTACTGGCCTACAACGATGTGTTCCGCGTTGTGGCCTATGTAGCGCTGGCGTATTTGCTTTGGTCCATCTTGCTGCTGGGCCAAACCAAAATTGCTGCTGCACGCGCAGCGCGGCAGACAGCCAGCAACCCGCATGAAGTAGGCACGGATGCAGCCATGGAGCCCGACACTGCCACACCGCCTGACGACGAGCAGGCGGCCCCAGGAGTTGCACGCTGAACGTCGCCCACTTTTTCAGGCTCCACATAACAAGTCATAACAAACATCGCCATGAACGCTACCCCTACAACACCTTCAACCCCTGCTGCCCCAACGACTGCTGATGCCACACCATCCAGCACCCCAAAAAAAGAGCGCCCCACGCTACGCAGCGCAGTGATCGCCTTATGCATTGCCACGGTAGGTATCCTGCTGGTGATGCGTGCCTGGAACGTTGGTCCGTTTCAAACCAGCGATATTTCCACTGACAACGCCTATGTGCGCGGACAAGTCACTGTGCTTGCGCCTCAAGTCAACGGCTATGTGACGGAAGTTCTGGTTAAAGACTATGAGCATGTGGTGGCTGGGCAGCCTCTGGTCAAAATTGACACCCGCAGCTACGCCGCAGCTTTGGCTCAATCCCAGGCACAGTTGGCCAGTGCACAGGCGCAGCTGGTCAACGCCGCACAGACGCAGGCGCAAAACCAAGCCGCGTTGAAAGCCAGATATGCCAGCCTCAGCGCAGCCCGTGCAGAAGCTCAGCGCGCGCAGGCTGAACTGCAGCGTTTGAACACTCTGGCCGAGCGTGGTGCAGTCTCGCTGAACGAGCGCGACAAGGCACAAGCCACCGCCCAGCTTGCTCGCTCCAATATGGACAAAGCCAGCGCCGATATCGCAATTGCTCAGGAAGCCATCAAAGCCACGGAAGTGAATCGTGGAGCCCTGAAAGCTGCCGTGCAAATGGCCCAAGCCCAAGTCCGTCAGGCTGAAATCAATCTGGAAAACACCACCATTCATGCTCCCAGCGATGGTCAGGTCAGCGAAGTCAGCGTGCGCCTGGGCCAGTATGTCAGCGCAGGCAGCCAGATGCTGTATGTCGTGCCCCCTCAGCAATGGGTAATTGCCAACTTCAAGGAAACGCAGACCGCCCATGTTCGCATTGGCCAACATGCCAGCTTGCTGGTGGATGCGCTGGACGGAGCGCAGATCACAGGCACAGTGACAGAGATCGCGCCCGCAACGGGTTCGGAGTTCAGCGTGCTCAAGGGCGACAATGCCACGGGCAACTTCACCAAGGTGGTCCAGCGCCTCCCCATCAAAATCGCTTTCGATGCCGACCAGCCTTTGGTTCAGCGTCTGCGTCCGGGTATGTCGGTGATTGCGCATATCGACACCTCCAGCGCATCTTGAAAACAAGCCCTGCGGTGGAGGGGGCATGCTGCTGTGCCCCACTCTCGAGCCGCCTGCACGGCGGCTTTTTTAATGCACGCTGGCAAACAAAGGGTATAGCGACAGCAGCAGCAGCCCCGCCATCACACCATTGAAGATGTGCAACGCACGAGGTGACTGCAGCCACCGACCAATCACGCTGCCAAACAAGGTCCACACGCTGATACAAGGGAAATTCACGACCAGCATCACCGCTGCGCCCAGCAACAGGCTGGCCCAGTAGGCGTGGGCACTGGTGTAGGCAGCAACCACACCTACCGACATCAGCCAGACCTTGGGATTCACCCACTGAAACGCTGCCGCCTGCCAAAAGCCAAAGGGCTTGCTGCATGCACTGGCCGAGTTTGCCCGCCCCGAAGTGGCGATCTTGTAAGCCAGCCAGATCAGGTACGCCGCGCCCACATATTGCAGCGCCGTATACAACTGGGGAAACTGCACAAACACCGTGCCCAGGCCACCTCCCACCAACAACAACTGTACCGATGCACCAACACTGATTCCGAGCATATGCGGCAGCGTGCGCTGGTAGCCAAAGTTGGCGCCCGAAGCAGTCAGCATCACATTGTTCGGGCCTGGAGTGATGGAACTGACAAAAATAAACATCGTCAAAGGCAGCAACACGGCAAGATTGGGCACAGCCAGCAGCGAATTCATCACCAACACCTTTTAAATAATCTGGGCTTGCATGGTAGGCCGCATCAACCATACAGTTACCATACGGTCAAACAGATCAATAAAAGCACTGTATGGCAAAAAACATCCAGCCAGTTCTGGCACACAGTCAGCCCCACAACGACTTGGGATGGACTCCCGTACGCCTAGCTGGCGCCCCTTCATTGGCGGAGCAACTGGTCACGCACTGCCAACAACTGCTCAGCAGCCATAGCCTGCGCGCAGGCACACGCATGCCGTCGGTGCGCCAGCTGGCTGATAGCGCTGGCATCAGCCGCGACACCGTGGTGCAAGCCTATGACCGCTTGGTCGCGCAAGGGTTGCTGACTTCACGCCCCGGAGCTGGCTTTTTCGTCAATGCGCAGCGTTTGCCTATGGGCCGCAGCAGTACCCGCCAAGCGCCAACGCTGGAGCCCGATGCCGCTTTTGACACTCCTTTTTTGCTGCGCAGCATCTTTCGCCAGTACAGCGAAGTGAGCTTTGATGGCAGCACAGGTATGCTGCCTGCCAGCTGGCTGGACCCAGACATGCTCAACGCAGCAGTTCGCAGCGTAGGCCGCAGCGCGGGCATGCAATTGCTGAGCTATGGAACACCCCAAGGCTATGCCCCTTTGCGGCAGCAGCTGGCAGCTCACCTGATGACACAAGGCCTGGTCATCGACCCAGAACTGGAGCTGATGACCGTGACCGGAGTCACCCATGGCATGGACCTTGTATTGCGCAGCATGCTGCGCCCGGGCGATGCCGTGCTCGTTGAAGACCCTGCCTGGTTTTTAATGTACGGGCTGCTGCGCTCCATGGGCGTGCATGTATTAGCTGTGCCTCGATTGCGCGACGGACCTGATATTCAGGTGCTGGAACAGCTTGCACATGCCCACCAGCCCAAGCTTTTCATCACCAACTCGGTGGTACACAACCCCACAGGCTTCGGGCTGAGTTTGCCCGTGGCGTATGACGTATTGCGTCTGGCAGAACAACACAATTTTTTGATTCTCGAAGACGATACCTACGCCGACTTCGTGGAGCACCCCACAAGGCTGGCCACTCTGGACCGATTACGCCGTGTCATCTTGGTGGGTGGTTTCTCCAAAACACTGGCTGGCAGTCTGCGCGTGGGCTATATCGCCGCACAGCCCGAGCGCATTCGTGCATTGACAGATGCCAAGCTGCTCAGCGGCCTGACCAGTCCGGAACTTGGGGAACGCGTGGTACACCGCATCCTGGCAGAGGGCCAGTTTCGCAAGCATGTCCAGCGACTGCGCGAACGCCTGGATGACACTCGCCACCGCTGTCTGCGCATGGTGGAAACCTTGGGCTGGAACGTGCACCAGGAGCCGCTGGCAGGTATGTTTGTCTGGGTAGATACAGGTCAGGACACCGAGATGCTGGCCCGCAAAGTGGCAGCGCAGGGCATTTTGCTGGCACCCGGCGTCTTGTTCTCGCCACAGCAAAAAATCTCCACCATGTTGCGCCTGCCGGTAGCCATTGTGGATGAGTCCGCCTCCCAGCAACTTCGGAAACTCATTTAGTTTCAAGCGTCTCCTATGCAGCCACCATCTTGTCTGAATGACCCTGCCCACGACGCAACGCACTTGCAACGCGTCTGGGCCACCGCACAAATACTGATGCGAGAACACCCCGAGGCTGATGCCCAGGTAGTGCACGCAGCGTGCATGTGGCACGACTGCGTGAATCTGCCCAAAAATCATCCACAACGCGCACAAGCTTCTCGCTTGGCAGCCCAAAAAGCGATGCATGACTTGCGCGGACAAGGATTTCCGGAACACAAACTTGCCGCTGTGGCACATGCCATTGAGGCACACAGTTTCTCTGCCGGTATTCCACCCGAAACCATCGAAGCCCGGATCGTGCAAGACGCCGACCGCCTTGATGCACTAGGGCCAGTTGGTATTGCACGGATGTTCAGCGTGGGCGCCCAACTTGGACGAGCCCTTGCACACCCAAGTGATCCTCTGGCACTGATGCGCTCCTTGGATGACAGCTCTTATACGCTGGATCACATTGCCGTCAAGCTGGCCACATTGCCTGAGAGCATGCAAACGGCAGCAGGCCATCGCCTTGGCGCAGAACGTCTGGCCTGGGTTCTCAGCTTTCGCCATGCATTTGTACAGCAGTGGACTGGCATGCAAAAAAGCCCCTGATCCGGGGCTTCTTGGCAAGCGAATTCTTTCAATCAAGCAACAGGCTTGATACGCAGGTGGTAGACGACCTGGGTTTGCGCCAGCAGCAATGCCAGATAAGCCAGGCTCTCCATCAACTCTTCCACCACCATGACTTGGTAGCCATACCAATCCTGCAAATCAATAAAGCCATGGCCTTCCGCATTGGCAGACATGATCATGCACACCACGAACAGCGCCAAAGCCGTGCCAGGCACAGCTCTTTCAGATACCAGGCGCCGCAATACCTGATTCCAGACGCTGTAACGTACTAACAGGTACAAGGCTGCAATCGCCAGGGCACCTACCACATAGGAAATGACAGGGCGATAAGGCAAAAATTTGGAGCGCCAGGAAGGACCCCATTCGGTCATTTCCAGGGGGGGCATAAATGCTGCACCCCAAGCCAGTTCACGCCCCAGAAAAACCATCCAGAACAAGGCCGCGATAATGAAAAATGCTTTAACGCTTTGCGCCTTGAGTGTGCGCGCCGCAGCAATGGCTGCGAAAAAGCCAGCGATCAACGTAAAGGTTTGTATGTCTTCCCAAAGTCCATTTTCCCAACCTGTCCATTGAGGCAATACAAAAGCCAAGGGAAATGCAGCAATCAAACCTATGCCTAATAAAAGATTCCATAGGCCGTAGCGTGGCCGCAAAAGGGGGATCGAAGGGTCCGTAGCGTGGGTGTTATGAGTCATTGAGAACTTATCGCTATCCGTGGGGAAATCGTAAACACGGTCTGCACAAGGTGCACAGGGCAGACAAAAAAGTAGCCTATCCCTATATGGGAAGGCCCGCGTTGACGTTCATCATGCGCTAACTGGCGGTGGGCTGCGTGCTTCAGGCCAATAACTTGCAACCTGCGTGCAGTTCACATTGCAAGTCTACGTTCCAGGCTCTTTGCAAGCTGTCGCCAAAAAGCAATCGGCCCTGGCGATGTCAATCATTGCGCTGACAGCCAGCAAATACCATGCTGGCGCTCACACAAGAGAGCAGGCATGCTGTGTGACGGATCAGAACACAGACGCTCATGATCTTTTGGCGGTGCAACGCTGGTGTGATGGGGAGCTCAAACCGCGAAACTGCTAATAGGCACCTAACTGGTTGATGTTCCGCTATTGTTGCCAGCAAGAAAACAACCATTTTTATACGTGGTTTGCTTATGACACCATTGCATATTGAACAGCACACCATTCCCTTTCTTGATGGGAGTTTGTTTGCGCAAATCTGGTTGCCCGATGGCGCGCAAAAAGCCCCCATCGTGCTGATGCATGACTCTTTGGGCTGCGTTGCGTTGTGGCGGGACTTTCCATCCCAATTGGCTAGCGCCACGGGACGCATGGTGGTCGCTTATGACCGCCTGGGCTTTGGTCGCTCCAGTGCACATGCCGATGCGCTACCCATGAGCTTTGTTGCAGATGAAGCACACCAAGGCCTTGCTCAGGTTTTGCAGCACCTGGGGCTACACACGTTTGTTGTGCTTGGGCACAGCGTTGGAGGAGGAATGGCTGTATGCAGTGCTGCGCATTACCCGCAGCGCTGTGAAAGTCTGATCACCCTTTCTGCTCAAGCCTTTGTGGAAGCACGAACCATTCTTGGGATTCGTGCTGCCAAAAAACAGTTTTCCGAGCCAGGAGCTCTGGACCGCCTGGCCAGGTACCACGGTGACAAAGCCGGCTGGGTGCTGCATGCCTGGACAGATACATGGTTGTCTTCCGCATTTGCATCGTGGAGCCTGGACACGTATCTGCGCAAGGTGCGCTGCCCGGCATTGATCATCCACGGTGAACAGGATGAATTCGGCTCTGCAGCACACCCACAAAGGATTGCCCAAGGCGTGCAAGGTGAGAGCAGCATGCATCTGCTGGCTGGCTGCGCACACATGCCGCATAAAGAACAGACATTGCACTGTCTGGAACTGATCCAGACACACCTGAACCGTTAAGCAGGATGACCGCAACTATCCATCGGTATGCTGATACCAGCATGCGGTCTTCATTGCCAGATGCAAGCGCCGCATTTCAAACCAGACATCGGCCAACAGTTGCGCAGTAACTGCGTAACTTCATCCAAAAAAAATCTGCCTCAAGGGCAGATTCTTGCAATGCTTGCAGCACGCACCATCACGCTTTAACGCCTGTGGCACTGCTGCTAGACATGGTCAGCTTAGTAGCGGTCGCGGTTAAAACCACCGCCACCAAAGCCACCTTCACGGCCACCACGGAAGCCTCCGCCGTTGTTGCCACGGAAGCCGCCGCCCGCAGGGCGCTCTTCACGAGGACGAGCGATGTTGACCATCATGTTGCGACCTCCCAAAGGCTGCTCATGCAGACCTGCGATGGCCGCTTGCGCTTGTTCAGCTGTTGCCATTTCCACAAAGCCAAAGCCTTTGGAGCGACCTGTATCACGCTCCATCATGACCTTGGCAGAAGTGACTTCACCAAATGGCGCAAAGGCTTGCTCCAGATCATTGTCACGTACAGCGTAAGCCAGATTGCCTACATACAGTTTGTTGTTCATAAAACACTCTCTTGGTTGCCGATACAGCCCGAAGCTGCATTCGAAAAGATCAGGGACAAGTCCCTTGGGGTAAATGAGGAACCCAAACATGTGAGACACACATGTTCAGAATTGGAAGGGGGAGAAAATGTATGCACATCTCAGCGACATGCAGCACAAGATTCAAGAACCAATGTAGCAGCGCAACCGCGACTCGAAAAGCATCAAAGTCACAAAGACAACGGCCAAGCTACAAAGAAAATGATTAAAGGCTGATGAAGATCTGCACAAGCCACGCATTCAAATTGCATCAGCTTGTGGAAAACAGTGAGGAAAATGGCAAAGACACCGGCGTTACTGCAAACTTGTGCCCAAAAACATGTCGCAGGCTACAAAGATACAAGCTGACACTAAAAAGCACATATTGGATAAGGGGCACAACTCTATCAGTATTCGCAAACTGCTGATGCCCCCTGAACAGACAAGGCTGTGAGTTCAAAGGTCTAAGCGAAGCCCCAATCAGTGGCTGCAATATGGCCGCAATGCAGACACCGCACGCTTTGCGCCGTTTGCCAAGACCAACACCGGCAATGTCAAGGATCTTGAGATTGTCTGTGGACTGCCTGGGAAATAATGCCTCAGACACATTCCAATCCGCCTGATGAACATGGCGCTTGCGAGAAAAAACCACCAAACGCATGCTTGGCGGTTTTTTGCTTTTACCTTCAACAGCTTTTTTCTTGTTTAGGCTGCCACTTCAACCGTAGCTTGTATCCGCCAGTCTGTGGAGCGCCGCCCTGCTGCACTCAGGCAAAGCGCGGTTTGCGCTTTTCTACAAAAGCCGTCACCGCCTCGCGATGGTCAGCGGTTTTGTGTGCAACCGCCTGGTAGCCTGCCGAGATTTCCAGCAGCGAAGCCAAGCTGCTGTTCTGACCTTCACGCAGCAAACGCTTGGTCATGCGCATGACTGCAGCGGGATTGGCCGCAATCTTTTGCGCCAAGGCCTTCGCTGTGGACAACAGCTCTTCTGCAGCCACCACACGACTCACCAAACCGCAAGCCAGCGCCTCTTGCGCCGTAATGGCTTCACCGGTGAATGCCATTTCCGAGGCCTTGGCCATACCCACTGCGCGTGGCAGCAACCAGGCACCACCGTCTCCAGGCACAATGCCCACGCGCACAAAGCTTTCCGCGAAGGTGGCTGACTCACTGGCAATGCGTATGTCACACATGCAAGTCAGATCCAGACCAGCGCCAATCGCCGGGCCATTGATGGCACAGATGACGGGCACATCCAGCTGGTACAAAGCGTTGGGAATACGCTGGATACCATTACGGTACTCCTCACGAATCAGATCGGGCGTCAAGGCATCGTCAAAAAATCGCTGCATGTCTTTGACATTGCCACCAGAGCTGAAGATAGGCCCCGCCCCCGTCAGGATGATGGCCTTGGCCGAAGTGTCCTTGCGAACCTCGTCACACAGTTGCACAAACTCCTCAACGGCGGTGTTGCCGGTCAAGGCATTGCGGGTTTCCGGCTGGTTCATGGTGACGGTCAAGATGCCGCCGTCGCGCTCAATATTCAAAAATGCCATGGTCAATGTCTCCTTGGTTTGTCTCATGCGCCATACGTCATGCATGAGCTGTCTTGATGGATGAAAACAGTGAGTGCTTTGCTTGCAGCAGCTTTCATCTTCATCATTTTCACTGCAGGGTTTGCACGTCGGTGATGCGACGCACCACGTCCAGCGTCATCCCATCATGCGCCAGCAAGGCCTCACCGGCCACACCGTACCAGTAGGCTTCACTACCCGCTGTTTGCCGCCATGCATGCAGGCGGCGCGTGAATAGCTGCAGGTCGTACTCCTCGGTGAAACCAATCGCTCCGTGAATGGAATGCGCCAGCTCGGACACCACCAAGGCGGCCTCGCTGCAACGTGCCTTGGCCGTGGCCACACGCAAACGGTCGGGCACAACCCCCTCACCGCAGCACCCTAGCTGCGCAGCCATGCGTGCAGCAAACACATGCTCGCTCATCACTGCCAACTGGTGTTGAATGGCCTGAAACTTGCCAATGGGCCTACCAAATTGCTGACGCTCGTTGGCATATTGCAAGGTGCGCAGAAACACCTGATTCAATGCACCAGCCATTTGCGCTGCCACCACCGCAGCCTGCAAAGTGCGCACTTGCAGCGCTGCATTCATGGCGACCACGGACGAAGTCTCCACCTGAGCAGCAGTCCATGTCAGCGTGGCATCCAGGGCACTGGCCTGTGGTGTGCTGTGTGCCTGCGCCGTCCTGAGCAAGCGCCATGCACTACCCGCCTGTGCCAGCACTGCTTGTGCCATTGCACCGTTGCGCACCAGTGCGCAATGCCAGCTGCCATCTGGCTGCACCTGAGCTTGCGCCAGGGCAATGCTGCCAGGCACACGCGGCGCCCCTGCATGCACCATCAATGCCCGGGCAAGCAGCGTTTCGGCCAGCGGTAATGGCAAGGCGTGGGCTCCACATTGTTCCAGCACGCCAAATACCTGGCTCAAGTTCAAGCCAGCACCGCCATCGTCTTCGCTCAACAAGGCGTCTGCCAGGCCGGTAGCCTCCAGATGCTCCCACAGAGCAAGCGTGACAGCCGAGTTGCGCCCTCCCTCCTCGATGGCACGCACCACCGCAGGCGTACATTGCTCTGCCAGAACTTCACGGGCGGCATCGGCAAAGAGATCGTTGTCATTCATATGCATTGCTGTATCTCCTTTTTCAGCGCAAGCCCAGGCCACGGGCAATCATTCCGCGCAGGATGTCGCGCGTGCCACCACGCAAAGAGAACGAGGGCGAAGCCTCTGTGATGTATTTCAGTGTCATCAGCAGCTCCACCGGCACGTCTTCAGTCTCGCGCGCAAACAAGTCTTCAGCGATGGCCGCTGGAATCATTTGCTCCAGCGTCGTGCCCAGCTCTTTGACCAGCGCGGCTTCCACAATCGGGCTTCCGCCCTGCACCAGCTTTTGCTGCACAGCCACCGACATGGCACGCAAGGGAGCCAGCTGGATCAGTACCTTGCCTGCCAGTCGCTGGGCAGATTCCGTCTTCCCCGCGGGTGTGCGCACGTACTGCAACCACTGGTCAAAAAGCACAATCGACGAGAACAAGCGCTCCGGCCCGCTGCGCTCAAATGCCAGCTCGGCGGTCACCTGCTCCCAGCCCTGGCCTTCGGCACCAATCAAGGCATCAGTGCCCAGTTGCACGTTGTCGAAAAAGACTTCACAGAAGTGGCTATCGCCCGAAAGGTCTTCAATGGGGCGAACCGTCACACCTGGCAGCGACAAATCCACAATCACCTGAGACAGTCCTTTGTGGCGGTCCTCTGCGGTGCCAGAGGTTCGAACCAGGGCAATCATGTACTGACAATGATGGGCATTGGTGGTCCAGATTTTCTGCCCGTTGAGCAGCCACCCCTGCGCATTAGGCACGGCACGGGTCTTCACGCTGGCCAGGTCCGAGCCGGAATTGGGCTCACTCATGCCAATACAAAAAAAGGCTTCACCTTTGCAGACTTTGGGAATGTAGAACTGCTTTTGCGCCTCAGTGCCGTATTTCAAAATCAGTGGTGCACTCTGGCGGTCGGCAATCCAGTGCGAGCCCACCGGTGCACCAAAATTCAGAAACTCCTCCACCAGAACATAGCGTGTAAACGCGCTGCGCCCACCGCCTCCATATGCCTTGGGCAAGGTCACACCAATCCAGCCTTTGGCTCCCAGCTGGCGGCTAAATTCGGTGTTGTAGCCTCCCCATGAACGCGCACGAATGTGGGCAGGCATAGCCTGCGTGGCTTCGCGCAAAAAAGCACGCACCTCGGTGCGCAGCGCCTCATCCTCTGCGGGTATGCGCGTCAATGCCAATGAATCCAGCGTGCTCATCCCAAAACTCCTTGTGCTCTGTAAATCTGCAATGTCTCTGCGCTCAGACCCAGAATGCGGCCAAGCACCGCATCCGTGTGTTGCCCCAGCTGCGGTGGCGCATGGCGATAAGTTACCGGTGTGTCGGACAGACGAATCGGGCTGGCCACCAAAGGTACATCGCCAGCCTGCGGATGTGGCATGCGAATTTCCATTCCTCGCGCCCGCACCTGTGGATCGGCAAATACATCCCGCACCGTGTTGATCGGACCGCATGGCACAGCGTGCTGCTCCAGCAAGGCAATCCAGTCTCGCGTACTGCGCGTGACTGTCACTGCGCGAATACGTGCAATCAAGTCATCACGATGCGCCAATCGTTCCGCATTGCGCGCAAAACGCGCATCTTGTGCCCACTCAGGCTCACCAATGGCTTGGCAAAAGCGGGCGAACTGCGCATCGTTGCCCACCGCCAAAATCATGTGACCATCCTGGGTCGGAAAATCCTGGTACGGCACCGTATTCGGATGCGCATTGCCCATGCGCTCGGGCACTTGGCGCCCATACAGATAGTTCATGCTTTGATTGGCCAGACAAGCCACGCCCACATCGAGCAGAGCCAGATCAATATGCTGACCTCGCCCTGTGTGCTCGCGTACCTGCAAGGCAGCCAGGATGGCTGTACTGGCATACAGGCCCGTCAGAATGTCGGTCAGCGCCACACCCACTTTCATGGGACCTTCGCCTGGCGTGCCATCCGCCTGCCCGGTCACACTCATCAGGCCGCCCATGCCCTGAATCAGAAAGTCATAACCAGCACGCTGCGCATATGGGCCGTTCTGCCCAAACCCGGTGACCGAGCAATACACCAGACGCGGATTCAGCGCATGCAAGCTGTCGTAATCCAGCCCATATTGGGCCAGACCACCAGTCTTGAAATTCTCGATCAACACATCGCACTGCTGGGCCAGCTGGCACACCAGTTGCTGGCCTTCAGGGCGGGTGAAATCCACCGTAACCGACTGCTTGTTGCGGTTGGTGCACATATAGTAGGCAGACTCTCCCGTAGGCTGCTGCTGCGCATCAGTCACAAAAGGCGGCCCCCATGCGCGGGTGTCATCACCCACAACGGGGCGCTCCACCTTGATGACTTCCGCGCCCAAATCTCCCAGCGTCTGCGCAGCCCATGGTCCAGCCAAAACACGCGATAGGTCCAGCACTTTCACATGCTGAAGAGCGCTTGGCTGTACATGCTCAGGCTGACTCATTGCTGCGGCACCTTGGCTTGTTGCACGATGCGCTTCCAAAGCGCAATTTCGTTTTTCTGAAACGCATGCATTTGCGCAGGACCGCCCGTCATCGGAATGGCACCAATGCGCTCGTAAAACTCACGGGTCTCCTGGGTCTTGGATATGGCCGTGAACAGCTCCGCCAACCTGGCCGTTTCAGCTGGTGGCGTTTTTGCACTCACCATGGCACCCACCCAGGTGTACGCTTCAAAACCAGGTAGACCGGCTTCGCTGGCTGTGGGTACTTCAGGCGCCGTAGGCACACGTACATCCGATGCCACTGCCAGCACCTTGACGCGTCCACCCCTGGCCAGCTCCTGCACCGCGGTGACTTCAGCAAAGGCGTAATCGACAGTGCCTCCTGCCAGTGCCGTCATTGTCTCTCCAGCGCCTTTGAACGGAACGTGCACAGACTCCATCTTTGCGGTGTCATTGAGCAACTCTCCCATCAGCTGATAGCCCGCTGAACCTGCTCCAAAGTTCACCTTCCCAGGGTTGGACTTGGCGTAGCTGATCAGACCCTTCAGATCGGCATAAGGTGCATTCGGTGCAACTGCCAGCATGGCGGGCGATCGCATCATCATGGTCAGTGGCGCAAAGTCGGTCACCGGGTCATATGGCAATTGCTTGAACAACGCAGCGTTGACCGCAAGAGTGGAATTGCTGCCGATAAAAACGGTATAGCCATCAGCAGGTGCTGACAGCACCTGTTTGACCGCCAGAAAACCATTGGCTCCTGGTTTGTTTTCCACCACCACAGGCTGGCCTGTCAGCTCTTGCAGCTTCTTGCCAAAGTAGCGGGCCGAAGTGTCTGTGCCGCTGCCAGGACCAAACGGAACCACAAACTTGATGGGTTTGGACGGAAAGCTCTGTGCCCAAGCCAAAGGGCTCGCCACTACGGATGCAGCCAGCCAGGCAGCACCCACCAACCAGCCCAGATGGGCTCTGCGATTTGTCATCTTTGTCTCCATGTTTTTGAACACCCTGTCCTCTGCGTGACGGGCTTGGTGAGACAAATTTAGAAGGCGGGCCTAGGATTCGTCCAATATTAAATAAAGACTTTTTGATACTTTTTAGATATCACCATGAACCTGCGCCAACTTCAGCAAATGGTCACCCTGATGGAGACACGGAACTTTCACCGCGCAGCAGCCTTGCTGCACATGGCGCAGCCACCGCTGTCGGTATCCATAAGGCGCCTGGAAGAAGAGTTAGGCGGCAAACTGTTTGAACGCCACAACAGCGGGTTAATCCCTACGCCCATGGCCAAAGCCATTGAGGGCGATGCACGCTCTGCACTCTTCCATGCAGAGCAATGCAAGCTCAAAGCCCAGGAAGCCATGCGTGGTCTGGAGGGACTGCTGCGTATGGGCTTTATTGGCACTGCCACCTACCAGTTGCTGCCGCAACTGATTCCCCAACTACGACAAGCCTTTCCCAAGCTGAAGCTGGACCTGCGTGAAATGACCTCGCTGGAAATTCTGGATGGCATTCAGACGCAGCAACTGGACATCGGTTTTCTGCGTTTCCCTGTTCTAAGCTCTCAGGACGTGGACATCATCGCATTGGAGCGCGATGACTTTGTGCTTGCAGTACCCAGCCAAAGTCCTTTGGCACATTCGCCCGGTGGATGCATTGCACTGTCGCAGGTAGCCCATGAGCCCTTCATCCTCTACGCAAAATCACGCGTACCCAGCCTGGCGGCGCTGGCGTACACGCGCTGCCAGCTGTCTGGCTTTTCGCCCAAGGTGGAGCAAGAAGCCATGCAGGTACACACCATATTGAGCCTGGTGGCATCAGGTGTGGGTGTGGCACTGGTGGCGGGTGTGGCCTGCCGCGCCCTGATGCCCGGCGTCACCTATCTTCAGCTCAACGACACGCCTTCTGCATTTTGTGTGGGAATGGCCGTTGCTGTGCCGCGCAACCACCGCAATGCCTTGGTGAGCAATGTGCTGGCACATGTGCAAAAACACCATCAGACACCAGAGATGCGGCAGGCAGCACCAATGCCAGAAACTTCATGAGCCCTGCACCGCCCTTGCGCAATCCAATCCTGGAGCAGATACGGTGTGCAATGGCCGAGTCGCCGCTGAAACCTCAGTCTGCTTTATCTGGGTGGCTGTTTTCAGGCAGGCCGCCTTTACCACGTGCAGCAGCCGGAATATGGCGCTGCCCCCGTGCGTTGTAGACCGTCAAACGCGTCACGCCCAATTGTGCAGCCACCTTGGCATCTGAGGCTGTGCCCAGCATTGCCACAGCTTCAGGTGTCCAAACAAACGCACCGCCATGCTTTTCGGTGATGGAGGGTACGCCCAGCGCCTGACGCTTTGCCACCACACTGGCCTTGCTCATGCCCCAGCGCTTGGCAAGCTCAGCGTCGCTGTCGGTCCCCAGCGCAGCCAGCATCTCATCGGTCCACTGCACCATGCCAAAGGCCGCAATCCCCAATGCGTTGCGCTTGAGATTCACTGTCTTGGCCGAAGTACCCCAGCGCTCGGCAAGCACCGCATCGGTTTCTTTGCCCAGTAGCGCCAGCATGTCTTGTGTCCATTGCAAAGCGGCTTTGCCCATGCATCTGCCTTTTCTGTGTTGAATACCTATCAGAGATAAGCACCAGAGGTACAGGTACTCGCGGTACAAGTACTTGCAGCCATGACGCAGTTAATGGGTGTGGCCCCAGTAAATCAGCGCATCACGCCCTTCGACCGACAGTGACACCTGTGCACCCACAGGCAAAACCACTTTGGTAGCCACATGCCCGTATGGCAGGCCCTGCAGCACCGGAATACGCAATTGGGTACGCAACCAGTCAATCACGCTTTGCAGCTTGAAGCCCTTGTCATGCGTGGTGAGCTTGAATTCTGTGAACTGCCCCAGGACGATGGCTTTTTGCCTGGCCAGCACGCCAGCATGCAACAACTGCGTCAGCATGCGTTCGATCTTGTACGGATGCTCGCCCACGTCTTCCAAGAACAAGATACCGCCTTGCACCTGCGGAAAGAAAGGCGTACCCAGCAATGACGTCAATACAGCCAGATTGCTCCCCCAGAGTGTGGCACCACCTTCGACATAAAAATCATCAGGCACAGCCCCCTCAGGCTGCTTGGGCATACGCCAGCCAGCGCCTTCGCCATAGCCATAAAGCACATCTTCAAAGCAGTCGAGCATGATGTCGTCCACTTCGTCTTTTTGACCGAAATCGGCAACCAGCGCTGGGCCCGCCCAGCTAACGGCACCTGTCTGCGCCAACAAGGCATTTTGAAAGGAAGTGAAATCGCTAAGGCCCACAAACTGGGTGCCTTGCTCAATACTTTTGGCCACTGCACCATAGTCAATCCCCGGCAAGATGCGCGTGAGGCCATAGCCGCCACGCGAGATCAATGCCACATCGGCACCGCTGGCCGCAGCGCGGTGAATGGCCGCCAGGCGCGTGGCATCGTCGCCTGCAAAACGCTGGTGGCTGCTCAGCGCATCGGCATCCACTTCCACCTGATGGCCCATGCCTTCCAGCCGTTTGACCGCACGCTTGAAAGCGGCCTTGTCACGCACGGCACCAGACGGCGAATACACGTAGATGTGCTTGGGGCCAACGGTATGGTCGTGACCGCAGCAGGCGTCATCATGTGCATGCTGGTGCCCATGCTCGTGGCAGCAATGTTCACCCTGTGCATGCGTGTGCCCGCAGTCATGGTGCTTGTGCGCATGGTCATGTGCATCGCGTCCTTGCTCATGCTGGGCGTGATCGTGTGCATGTTCCTCTGCATGTGCAGAAGTGGCAGCAGCAGCTTTATTCTGTTTGGAAGTCGCCAAAGCGCTTCATGTCACAGCAAGGTGACATGCTCCGTAAAGTGTTTTCTGAGAGTGCTAGGACGCCATCGTCCTGGCTGATGGCGCAAAGTATTCCATAGCCTGCCGTGTACTGGCAGCAGCTTGCGCGGGAACCATAGGCGGCACCGGGGTCTGTTGCAAGGCCTGCTTGTGCTGCATCAAAGCAGGCACTGTGCCCAGCCATGCAGTTTGCCACTGCGCTACAGGCAGCAGACGGTTGTTGGCACTGTGGCTGATCAGACAGCGCCCTTGCTGCAACCAGTCGGCCAGCAAATCAACGGGCAGCGCGGGCAACTGCGCTTGCACCCTGGGCCAGGCTTTCAATGCAGCCCTGTGGCCTGCCTGCACAAACGGCGCCGCAAACAGCGCACGCTGCGTCTCATCCAGTGCGCCTGCCCAACCGGCCTCTTCCATGCCTTGTGCCACGTCCCAGTGCGGTTTGTTGGCTGCCGCCTGTAACCATTGCACCAAAGCCTTTGGTGGCTGCGCATCGGGCCAGACGTCCATCAACCAGCCCCCGACAAATCGCTGCGCCATGGCCTGCGCGACAGACAGGCCCAATCTTGCGCCATCGCCATGCCCCACCAGCACCACATTGCGCAAATCCATCTCCTGCACCAATTGCTGCAACACATCCATATGCCAGCTGGCGCTGTGCGCCTTGTCGCGCTTGGGCTGGTCACTGCGGCCAAACCCGGGTAGATCCGGCACGACCACACGGTGTCCGGCTTGCAACCAATGCGGCAGCAAATGGCGAAAGCTGTAACCCCAGCTGGCAGCACCATGCAGGCACAGCCAGGTCACAGCTGCATTACGCGGCCCTTCATCCACCACGGCCATGCGCAGCCCGGCCAAAGCGGGCAGATCGCGGTGCCACTGCACCGCATACGGCCAATCTCCCATGTCTGCAAATGCGTTGTCGGGATTGCGCAGCGCCGTATCTTTGAGCGGGTGATTGGCCTGTGCCAGAGCCTTGTGCTGCACACGGCGCTGCTGAAAGAAAGTGGACAGAATTGCTGCGCATTCCTCTGCCATTACGCCACGCACTACCTGCGTCTGGTGGTTGATCTGCGGATAGGCAAACACGTCGAGCACGGAGCCCGCCGCCCCTATCTTGGGCTCTGTTGCACCATATACCACGGTGTCCACACGTGCATGCAGCATGGCACCGCTGCACATGACGCATGGCTCCAGCGTGACATACAGCGTGCAGCCATCCAGACGGTAGTTGCCCAGCTTCTGCGCCGCTGCACGCAGCGCCAGCACTTCTGCATGGGCTGTCGGGTCATTGCCAGACAAAGGCGCATTCGCGCCCTCGCCCACAACCTGCCCATCTTTGACCACCACGGCACCCACCGGTACCTCCCCGGCCACAGCAGCACGCTGCGCAAGCTGCAAGGCATGGCGCATCCAATGGTCGTGTGGGTTCTCAAGAGGCTCTGGCATCGCGGTTTCCTGCATGGACGCACATTATCCCGCAGGCAACTTCGGCTTGTCGCAAGCCTTTCCCCCGCGCTAGGGTGGCAATGGGCGCGTTGGCAGCAACGCCGCGCACGCCTGACGCAGCACCGCCTCCACTGAGGGCACCATGGCACTGAAATTGGCAAAACCGTGCACCATGCCTTGCGCTTGAATATGGGTAGTGGGCACTCCGGCCTGCATCAAACGCTGAGCCATTGCCTCGCCCTCATCGCGCAGGATGTCCAGCTCCGCCGTAACCAACACCGTCGGAGGCAAGCCCTGAAGATCTGGCGCCAACCCCACCGAAGCCCAGGAATGCACCGCGCCTTCCGGGCAATACAGTTGCCACATGCGCTGCATATTGCTGGAGGTGAGCATGGGGATATCGCCAAACGCCTGATAGGAATCCGTCTTTGCCTGCACATCGCACACAGGGTACAGCAGCAATTGCTGGCCAATGCCTGCCCATCCGTCGTGCTTGGCTCGCAGGCTGCAGGCCATGGCCAGATTTCCGCCAGCGCTGTCACCTGCCACCATGAGTTGCTGTGGATCACAGTGCAAAGTGCTTGCGTGTGCTGCCAGCCACCGTACGGCGTCATATGCATCAATGAGTGCGGCAGGAAACACATGTTCCGGAGCTAGGCGATAGGCCACTGAACACACGTTCATTCCCGTCAGATAAGCCAGATGGCGACACAGTCCATCGTGGGTTTGCAGTGAGCCGATGCACCAGCCTCCTCCATGAAAAAACACCATCATGGGCGCCTTCTCATCAGGCGTGGAACGGTATAGGCGTGCCTGCATATGCCCGCCGCTGGTGCGGGGAATCTGCATGTCCTCGACCACATGCAAAGGCACAGAGGGGCTAGGCAGCTGAAGCTGCTCCATTGCGGCTCGCAATGCTGGCAGCGCATGCGCCGTGAACTCCATCTCAGCCATGCCTTGAAAGGATTCAAGCACTTGGGCCAAATCCCTGGCTATGCAGGGAAGAACCGCTTGTTGGTGTGTCATCTCTTTGATCCTTATGGCGTTGTGATCACAGCGGCTACGCGGCAATGGCCTCGCGCATGTGCAGCACATAGTCCTCCCACACAGGGGCGCGCATCGTTTCTCGAAAACGTGACTGCGACCACGGCCAGGTATTGGGGATGCCGTTTTTATCCAGGTACCAGCTGTTGCAGCCCGAGCCAAACACCGAGTTTTGGGCTGCCTGCGTGCGTTCTCTGTCATAGGCATCCAGTGCCTCTTGCCTGGCCGACACACCGACAACCACAGGGTCTGTCAGCTTGTCCATGAGCTGGCTGACATAGCCCCATTGCATTTCCGTGGTGTCGATCAATGAAAAGTTGCCGACCGGCGAGGTCGGACCATTCAAAAAGAAGAAATTGGGAAAACCTGGCACCGATATTGACTGGTAGGCAGTAGGCACATCGCTCCATGCCTGCTCCAGCGTTTGACTTTTCAACCCGGTCACCGCCATGGGCCGTACATAGCGATCAGTTTTGAATCCGGTGGCCAGCACAATCACGTCCACGGGGTGCAGCGCACCATCGATGGTGCGTATGCCCCGATCCTCCACATGCGCTATACCTTCGGTGATCAGCTGCGAATTGGGGTGCTGAATAGCGCGGTAATAATCGGGTGAATAAATCAGGCGCTTACAGCCTGCTCGGTATTGGGGCTGCAGTTTGTCGCGAAGGACAGGGTCTGCCACAGATTGGTCCAGATTGTCCTGGCAGATTTTCTGAATCTCTTTGATTTGCTCAGAGTTCGGATCCAGCACGCCTTGGGTAAAGCGCTCCACATTGGCCAGATAGGTGGGCTCACGCTGCAGATACAGCAGCAAATCTCGGTCACTGCGAAACTGTGCTCTTTGCTCAGGCGTGAATTCAGGGTTTTGTACCGGAAATATCCATTGCGGTGTTCGCTGAAAATGCCGTACATGGCTACGCTCTGCCAAAGCCGAAACCATTTGAACACCGGTTGAACCATTGCCGATGATGGCAATTTTTTTTCCATCCAGCGTCACCGAATGGTCCCAGCGCGCACTGTGCAGTACGGCTCCCTTGAAGCAGGACAAACCTTCAATCTGCGCGTAGTGCGGATGGTGCAACACCCCAGTGGCGGCAATCACGACCCTCGCACGATATTGCTTCCCGGATTGATCGTGAAGCAACCAATGATCATCGCACCAATCAGCCTGAGTCACCTCACAGTAAAAACGTGTCTCATGCACCAAGCCGTATTTATCAAAAACCTGCTCAAAATACTGCTGAATTTCACTACCAGGTGGTAATGCACGTGTCCATTCAGGATTGGGTTCAAAAGAATAGGTATAGGCATGGGATGGAACATCGCAGGTCAAGCCAGGATATTTATTATCGCGCCATGTCCCACCCAAGGTATGGGCTTTCTCCACAATCAAGAACTTCTTTCCAGCATTCTTCAAATGGATGCCACTCAAAATTCCGGACATGCCACAGCCAATCACCAGTGCATCGTATATCATGGTTTCTCCTCAAAATAATTCAATAACTTTGGCTGCAGTAAATCCGCCATCCACGGGCAAATTGACACCGGTGATAAAAGATGCCAAATCTGATAATAGAAAAGCCGCAACGTCTCCAACTTCCCGCGCCTCGCCGCAGCGGCCCAGCAAATGCTGCTTTTCAAAAGCCGAACGCGCTGGCATGGCATCCAGCATGGCCGTCATTGGGGTGCGTATCAGACCGGGGCTGATGCTGTTTACGCGCACGCCGTAACGCCCCACATCGGCCGCAACGCTGCGCACCAGTTGAATGACTCCCGCCTTGGACGTGCAATACGCCACATTGCTCGGATTGCCCAACATGCCATTCATGCTGGCAATTGCCACCATGGAACCTTGCCCTCGTTGCTGCATATGCGCTGCCACAGCGCGCATGCTCAGCATGCTGCCCGTAAGGTTGACAGTTAGCACCCGCTGCCACTGCATCAAGTCCATCTGCTGCAAATAACCTACAGCCGAAATCCCGGCGGACGTCACCAGTCCATCAATCCGTCCGTACTGCTGCAACACCCGTGCAACCACTGACTGCGTCATCTCCCAGTTGGTGACATCCAGGCGCTCAAAGACACAACAAGTCGGCAAGGGCTCTCCTTCCTGCATGTCAGCGCACACAGCCAGGCCACCGCAGGCTACAACAGACGCTGCACAGGCTCGGCCAATGCCTGAAGCACCGCCAGTGATCAATACCACCTTGTTTTGCAAACCACTTAATAACTGCATGGGATAAGGCCCTCAGATGAATTCATTCATACACTCAAGATCCTTTTGCATTTTTATAAGAAATGGTTTTTTTATTATTTATGAATTCCCCTCTTTACAAAGTCACTCCTTATTCACAGTCTCTGGTATTTACCCTTGTTTCAGAACATATTACTGTGCCCCTCCTATTTTTAGGTCAACCATGGTTTTCAATTAATTCATATGGACTATTCAAAATCTCTTGCTTGATTGAAAAATTGCATGAAATGGATATGACAGGCAGATATTTATCGTTTTTTCCATAGCACACTCCACAAGGATTTTCATGAACGTTGCAGTCATTACTGGAGCCGCCAGCGGCATAGGGGCCGGGCTGGCACGCGAGGCCATTGCCCGAGGTATGCATGTGGTGCTCGCTGACCGCGATGCGCAAAGCCTCAATCACATCGCGCAGGAGCTGGGCGAACACGCGCTCGCAGTCCCCACCGATGTGACACAGGCCGCTTCAATGGAAAATCTGGCCGAGCAAACTTATAGGCGCTTTGGTCAAGTCGACATGCTGTTCAACAATGCGGGCGTCCTGTCCACTGGCCGCAGTTGGGAGATCTGTGACGACAAGTGGCAACAGGCCTGGCAGGTCAATGTCAACGGCATCATTCATGGGCTGCGTGCGTTTGTGCCACGCCTGCTACAAGCCAACCGCGCCGCACGCATCATCAACACCAGTTCGGTCGGTGGTTTTCTCCCCAGCCCGCTGATGGCGCCTTACTCCGCCACCAAATTTGCCGTGGTGGCACTGACCGAGGCATTGTCCGGAGAGCTGGCGGCACTGAACTCGGCCATACAGGTCTCTTTGTTGGCCCCAGGACCAGTCAAAACGGGCATCTTCAACGAGGCGCCCATGGATGCCTCCCAAGACTTCCACCAGCAGATGCGCAACATGCTTGATGCCCACGGGTTGGACAGTGCGACTTTCGCGCACCGTGTCTTCGATGCCATCGCCGAGGGCGCGTACTGGATCATCCCGCAGCCCGAAACGCTTGATCCATTGCTTCAAGCACGCAATACCCGCATTGCACAGCGCCAGCCCCCTGTGTTTGCCTGGTCGCAAGAAAGCACAGCTGCTTAGGCCCCCTGCTCGCCACATCGGCTGGGTGACGCAATACATGGAACGCATTCACTCACATGCCGTCACGGCGGTTTATTGGCCCTGTGCCTCCCACAAAATGCGCAGCGCAGGGATAATTCGTCCCCTATGTCTCTCCTGCCCCACCAACTCGAACTTTTATCTCCTGCCCGCAACGCCGACATCGGTATCGAGGCGGTGAACCATGGTGCGGACGCCGTCTATATCGGCGGCCCCGGCTTTGGGGCACGTGCCACGGCAGGTAACGAGACGCGCGATCTGGAGCGCCTGGTCAAGCATGCCCACCGTTTTGGCAGCCGCATATTCATCACGCTCAACACCATTTTGCGCGACGATGAACTCGAAGGCGCACGCAAAATGGCCTGGGATATGTACAACATTGGTGCCGATGCGCTGATCATCCAGGACATGGGTTTGCTCGAAATCGACCTGCCCCCCATCCAGCTGCATGCCTCCACCCAGAACGATATTCGCACACCCGAGAAAGCCAAGTTCCTGCAGGACAGCGGTCTTTCGCAAATCGTGCTGGCCCGGGAGCTTGACCTCAAGCAGATCAAAGCCGTGCACGATGTGCTTGATGCCGGTACCACCATCGAATACTTCATTCACGGTGCGCTGTGCGTGGCGTATTCGGGACAATGTTTCATCAGCCATGCGCACACCGGACGCAGCGCCAACCGCGGTGACTGCAACCAGGCCTGCCGCCTGCCCTACGAAGTGCTGGATCAGAGTGGCCGCATCATTGCGCATGAAAAGCACGTGTTGTCGATGAAGGACAACAACCAGTCCGAGAATCTGCGTGCGCTGATCGACGCCGGTGTGCGCAGCTTCAAGATCGAAGGCCGCTACAAAGATATGGCCTATGTGAAGAACATCACGGCCCACTACCGCAAGCTGCTTGATGGCATCATTGAAGAGCGCGAATACTCCGACTACCCGCTGGCGCGCTCGTCTTCCGGCACCACCACGTTCACCTTCAACCCAGACCCGGACCAGAATTTCAACCGTGAGTTCACCGACTATTTCGTCAACGGCCGCAAACAAGACATCGGCGCTTTCGACACCCCCAAGACCCCAGGCCGGGCCGTGGGATGGGTGACACAGGTGGGTGACAAGTGGTTTGAGTTCGAGAGCAACGACAAGACCGCCATCTTCAACAATGGCGATGGTCTGTGCTACTACGATCTGCAGAAGGAACTCGTGGGCGTGCACATCAACCGTGCCGAGAGCGTGAATGCCAAAAAGGGCATCTGGCGTGTGTTCCCCAAAGATCCGATTGGTGGATTCAAGGATTTGCGAAAAGGTCTGGAGATCAACCGCAACCGCGACATGAACTGGGTGCGCATGCTCGATAAAAAGTCGAGCGATCGCCGCATCGGTCTGTGGGCAGAGTTCAAAGAAGTAGCTGAAGGATTTGCACTGACGCTGACTGACGAAGATGGCTTTGTGGGCCACGCCAAGATTGCGCAAGAGCACCAAGCAGCAACCGATGCCAGCAAGGCTGAAACCACGCTGCGTGAGCAACTGGGCCGCTTTGGAGCATCGATCTTTACCGTCAACGATATCAGCCTGAGCATCAGCCAGCCCTGGTTCGTGCCTGCCTCAGCCTTGAACCAATTGCGCCGCGAAGCGCTGGAGTCACTGGAGGCAAACCGAGCCACTGGCTTTGTGCGTCTGCCGCGCGCCACTCCCGTGGAGCCTCCCGTACCCTTTCCTGAGGAAACACTCACCTACCTGGCCAACGTCTACAACCATAAAGCGCATGACTTCTATGTCAAGCACGGCGTAAAAGTGATTGATGCAGCTTATGAGAGCAAGGAGGAGGAAGGCGAAGTCTCGCTGATGATCACCAAGCACTGCGTACGCTTTTCCATGAGCCTGTGCCCCAAGCAGGCCAAAGGCGTGATTGGCGTCAAGGGCACCATCAAGGCCGAACCGCTGCAGCTCATCAATGGCAAGGAAAAGCTGACCCTGCGCTTTGACTGCAAACCCTGTGAAATGCACGTGGTGGGCAAGATGAAGAAGTCTGTGATCAACCAGCACCACAAGGAAATGAAAGAATTTCCCATGCAGTTCTACCGTACGCGCCCAGTCCCCAAGCCAACGGCCTGAAGTGCCATGAAGCACCTGAAAAAGAGCCCGCTTACCAACAAGGTGGCGGGCTTTTTCACATCAATAAAAATGCGCTCACGTATTGGTAAAAACCCTTGAAAGAGCAGTTTGCAATGGATCGTTCATTTTTTGTGCAATCCATGCAAAGCACCATATGGCGCGGCCTGTACGAGTTTTACTCAAAGTTTTCCACAAGTGCTTCCACATGTTGCGGGGATAAGAGTCACCCGACCTTGCAATCCGCTCGCAGTTCCAAATCCAGAGCTTGTGCGCTTTGGCTTCTGCGAAGCTTGAGTGAGTCTGAACACACTTCACAACCTCCTTGCTGCAAAGATCCTATTGGAACGATCCATCCATAGGTAAGTACCTACTCTTCCTTAAAAATTCAGCACACATCAGCCCAACTTGAACCACTGTTCATGAATGTCAGCTTTGTAACAGCCAAACGTCACACTTGGTGACACATCGCTCACACAAACTGTTCATTCATCGTTAGGATTTTGGCGCTGGGCTGCTTCCACCAGAAGCTTGCGCAGTGTCCCATCACAAAGGCGTTTTTGCTCACAATTTGCAGAGACTGCGCTTTCACATTCTTGCGACTGCATGCCTCAGACAGCTCACCATCCAGCGGCTCACGCTCCGCTACAAGGCGACGCCTTGCTTTCCTATATTGACAATGCGCTGGATCAGCTGTTCACAGAGAGCCACTCTGCCAGCATCAGCCAAAGCGACCGTGCCAATGCGCTGGCCGAGTTGCTGGGCCAGCAGTCCTTCGCCCCTCAAACCTGGCAGGAACTCGAGCGTCTTTACAGCGCCTGGATGTATGCAAACCAAGCCACTACGGCGGTGCACACTCTGGACACCCATCAAGGCCAGATTCTGCAGAACCTCCAGGGCGTTGAACTGCTGCAGACACAGGCGCAGCTTGCACTCAGTCGTGCGCAGAGTTTGTCCAGCCACGACCGTGCAGCAGCCCAAGAGGCACTTCGCGCTGCATTGCCCTTCCTGCAGCAACTCGAAGGTGAAGACCTCGCTGCGCCATACCACCACTGGATGTCCCTGGTAGATGCCTGTCAGGCCTATGAATTGGCTGATACCGCCGTTGAAAGTCTGGCTGCACGTTTGGATCCCGATGGAGAAGCTGATTTCTCGACCCTGATACAACCCTGGCTGAGCAAAGCAGCTTGGGCACAAGCACGTGGCGATGCCAACGCAGCTCTGGCCCATGCACACGCTGCAGTGGATCGCATGGCTCAGTTCAGCAAGAACGATTCCTATGCTGACTTTGATGACTGGGCCCAGCTTGGTGACACACTGCAGCAATCCGTGCCCGCCAGCGTGGCACATTGGGCGGCTGTCAGCCAGGCCCATCTGCAGCGCACCGAAACAACACGGCCCAACCTCGCGGTGCAAAAGCACCGTGCTATCTATACCGCCCGCATACAAGCTCTGGCCTGCGCACAGCAGGGACAGATGGAACAGGCGATTGCTTTTGGGCGACAGGCACGCTATGAGCTCTCAGGATATGAAGGCGATGAATTTGTTGCCACCTGGATGGAGTGGCTATATGCAGCAGGCATGCTGGACGAGCTGGCCCCCATTGCCATGGAAAGCGCATTCCACAGCCGCCCAGCCAGCTTGCAAATGGCCTGGAAAGTCGCCCACGAATGCATTGAAAGCGATAGTGCGCACCGTGCGACCTGGGCACGTATTCTGGCGTGGTGCTGCATAGACCGCGAATGCAGAGAGCGCGTACCTGCACCTCCAAAGTCTGCCCAGCAGTATCTGGACATGGTTTTGGCAGAATCTCCCAACGACAGCATCGTCACGCTGATAAAGGGCCTGGAGCTGGCACGCACTCGCAAGCAGTGGGACAAGGCATTACCACTGCTGGAGCAAGGTTGCGCCCAATGCCCCCAGTTGTGCAATTCCGAAGTGGTGCTGATGCTGTGGGCTGCACGCTTTCATATACACGGCGAAGCGGCACTGCAAATGCCTATTCCCACAGCCCCCTCTGGCCAGTGGAGCTATGCCATGGGCGTGGCGCTGGATGACGACGATGACATGAAACCCTATATGGGTGGCAAAAAAAATCTGCCCGCACACGAATTGCGTCAGCCGTTGGTGCAGCACTACTATGAACAGGGCCTTGCACATTTCGAGCATTTCTGGCAAACCGGCCACGGCAGTTTCAAGGATGCGGACATCCACGTCTACTCGATGCTGTGCAACAACCTGGCCATCAAACTGCGCCACAGTGACAACTACCCACCAGCCATTGAGCTTCACCAGCAAGGTCTGGCCACCAGCCCTTTTGCCGAGCATCTGCATGGTCTGCTGTGGTGCTACATCATGCCGGACGACTATGCGGGTATTGCCAGCACCGCCGAAGCACTGTGGCACTTTGCCTGCGAACACGGCTATGGCCGCCACAACCCCTACAAGTACTTCAATTGGGTGGCCGAGGCACTCTACCACCTGGACCGTCCTGCAGAAATCAGCATCTGGCTGGAACGCCTTGAATTGTGGTGGCAGGAAAACGCCGATGAGGACGATCCCGAGGACCGCCAAGCCTATCTCGAATGCCTGCTGATCATGCTGGACTTCTTTACCAACACACACGCCCAATTGGTTGCCCCGCGCTTGCCAGCCTTGATGCAGGAAGTGCGCTCCCTGCGCAATATCGCTCTGCAGCGCCGCATGGGCCGGGTATTGATGGGCTGTGACCAAAATTCACAAGCCTTGCCTTTTTTGCAGACAGCGGTCAGCCTGATTCCAGAGGCCAATGATGACTTTGAAGCCGAGCGTGCAACCGAAGACCTGCAACGCTGCGAGGAAGCACTTTCCGCACCTGCAACCAACAGCAAGCCTTGGTGGAAACTGTGGTGAAAGCAGCCGTTAGTTCTGGCACGCCTGCACTCAGTTACCAAGCCAGAGACGTGGTGAATGCGCCGGACATCAAGGCGCGCATCCAGGCTCGTAGCATCGTACGCGGTGATAGTGCTGAAATTGCGGCATGGCTGGGCAACCACTTTTACCGGCACATCATTGGCAATCTGCAGGCCGAAGCACCTGCAGTACAAGCATTACGCAGCCAGAGCGACTTGCAGCGCTTGATGCCGCAGAACACACCTGCTTGGGCACTCAAGAGGCTGCCAGTGATGCCTCCTGTCCATGACGAACCTGCCTCTCTGTGGTGGATCGATCCAGATAGCCGCGCAGTACTGCTGCTCGAAACGCGCTTGGTCGAGTTTCTATCCAGCCGCGCAGGGACTTCCCTGGAAGGCAAGCTGCAACGTATCAATGCCCCTCAGGCACTTGCACGCTGGACGCTGGAACACCTGGCATTTGAAAAGCGCAAAGCAGCAGGTCACTACGACCACCAGCCCGAAGCCGTCCAGGGCATGCTGCGCACCCCGAACGGAACATTTGTGGAGTTTCTGTCCGCAAGCCCGCAACTGCGCGAAGAAATGGCTTATGAAAGCCAGGAGATGGGGCACTGCGTTGGTCAGTTTGAAAACCGCAAGAACTTGCGTGGGGGTTACGGTGAACGATATGCCACAGCCTGCCAAAAGGGCCAGATGCGCTTGTTCAGCTTTCGCACAGGCAACAACCACCCACGCATCACCATCAATGCTTTTGTGCAACCTAATGGCCTGTTAGCGGTTGAACAGATCAAAGGCAAACAAAATCGCCCTCCCATCGCACGTTATCAGGCTGATGTACTGCATCTGCTCAACCATCTACCGCTGGACGACAGCTTGCCAGATGACGCCCTCGCCATGGGTTTGGTACGCCTGCCCACGCATTTGCTGACCATTAGCGCATCCCCCTGGAAATCGATTGCAGAGTTGCAGCAAGATGACGAGCAGCTATGGCTAATGCAGCAACATCCTGAACTGATCAACCAACTGCCAACGCTGCGCCCTCTGGCGCAATGGATGGCGCTGGCCAGGAACGATGGCTTGTCTGCCAAGACGTTGGAGAAAATGGACATCACACCCGCGTTGCAAGACACCCTGACTCTGACTCGCCAACGTAACGCTGCCAACAACACTCAAGGAGGACTGGCATGAAGCTGCTGCTTCCTCCACTGCTGATCTTCGGATGCCTGGCGGCACTGGCCTTCTGGCTAGCGGGCTGGTGGGGCCTATGGGGTCTGTTCCTGCTACTGGTATGGCTGATTCACAAAGCTTTGGGACGTGCCCAACGCATGCGCAGCGAAGGTCATGTCAACAACTACCGTGCTGGCAGCGAAGAACTCAACATTGCCCTGGCGCTGGCGCATCCCCTGGCCTTTCACTGCGTGCACGGTGGAATTGCCGACGAGCAAGTAATGCCGCCCGATGACCATCTTGCGCAACAGCTACGCCCCATGTTGCTGCATCACCTGGGTCTGCGTACCGATCTGGACGATGTGCAAATCCAGAAACAATTTCCCGATCAATTGCGCCAACGCTGGTTCAAACTGGATTTGCAACAACCCCACTCCAGTGACGATCCTCGTGCTTCGATGGCATTTGCATGCGCACGCGTTGCTTTTTTTGTGCGCTGTGCCCACATGATGGGCTGGGTGCCCAAAGGATTGCACGAAGATATCTTGCGCCTGAATGCCCGCCGTGCTCGGGACTGCTTTGGCGGATGGCTGGAATTTGGCAATGCTTATGCCCGAGGCCGCCAGCAATGGGTGGCATTGGGCCGCTCAGACATACTGGGAGTCGAATTTAGTCAGGCCGATGTATCGCAATGGCTGCAAAGTGACAGCCATCCATGGAATGCCTTGCCCTGGCAGCCAGACGTGGCACCGTCGACAGCCAGTGATGCCATCGATGTACAGCCGGCAGTACCGGCTACCAATGCTTAGGCAGTGCATAGGAATACCGTTTTCAGGACAAAGGCAATGCAAGAAAATCCCTAGCAAAGGCCTTTCCCGATACAGTGCCTTGTCTCAAAACTTCAGTTGCAGCACCTTTGGCTACAGCCAGTATCAATAAAGCGTGTTAGCTAAAGCAATGCAAAAGCCCACCGTTGTTGCTTGCCAAAGCCCCCATCCGCAAGCATGGACTGCACGGCTGCGACAATCAGCTCGCTTCTGATTGCATCCATGCCACGCCTTAAACCTCCTTCCAAAGAAGAAAGCCAACTGCTGCCTGACTATGCAGCACTTGCCGATAGCGCCATTGCCGTACCCGCCACAAGTGCCGAATTTGAAGCGGCACGAAGGATTTTGCTCGCCCAAACAGCATTGGGTTTCGACACTGAAAGCAAGCCACTGTTTCATGTCCACCAAGTCGATACCGGCCCACATGTAGTACAGCTTGCCACACCAGGCGCTGCGTGGATTTTGCAGTTGCACCACCATGCTGCATTGCAATTGGCACGCGAGGTCATTGCCCACGCTGGTATTGCCAAAGTGGGATTTGGGCTGGACAACGACAAGTCCAGCCTACCCAAACGCCTGGGCGTTGAGCTGGCCAATGTGGTGGACCTTGATCGAATCTTCAAGCAATACGGCTATGGGCCATCCACCGGTGTGCGCGCTGCCATCGCATTGGTTTTACGTCAAAACTTTCACAAATCCAAAAAGCAATCCACCAGCAACTGGTCGCTCAAAACACTCAGTGAAGCGCAGATACGCTACGCTGCCAACGATGCGCACGGCCCCGCCATGGTGTATGCCGCGCTGTCGGCTTGGCAGGCCACACAAGCCACATCACCGCCTCCACGCCCCTCACCTCTGGAGCCCCGGCCTGCAATGCAGCAGCGTCCCCGCCCACAACGCGCAGCCTTACTATGCGCCCCCATAAAACCTGGTGCTTGAAGTACGGATTCACGGATTCCTCCCAGCTTGCCGGCAATGGTTGCGCGTCATCTCTCAGGCTTTGATTTGGCATAAGCACATAGCGTTTGCGTCGTTGGCAGAGAAGTCTTTCTTTTTCACAATGGAAGTTTTTAAGACCAACCATTGGAGACAAAAGAAATGCGCCTTGAAACCTTGGCCGTCCATGCAGGCTACAGCCCAGACCCCACGACCAAAGCCGTTGCAGTCCCTATCTATCAAACTGTGGCCTACGCATTTGACAGTGCTCAGCATGGCGCTGATCTGTTTGACCTGAAGGTGCCCGGCAACATCTACACACGCATCATGAACCCCACCACCGATGTGCTGGAAAAGCGTGTGGCCGCTCTGGAAGGCGGCATTGCAGCACTGGCTGTCGCTTCGGGCATGGCTGCCATCACTGCCGCAATCCAGACACTGGCCGAAGCGGGCGACAACATCGTCAGTGCCAGCACCCTGTACGGCGGCACCTACAACCTGTTCGCACACACCTTTCCACAGCAAGGCATTGAAGTACGTTTTGCCGATCCACGCGATCCAGCCAGTTTTGCTGCGCTGATTGATGCCAAGACCAAGGCTGTTTTCATTGAGTCCATTGGCAACCCACTCGGCAATGTGACCGATATTCGAGCCCTGGCCGATGTCGCTCATGCCCACGGAGTGCCACTGATCGTGGACAACACCGTTCCCTCCCCCTATTTGCTACGCCCCTTTGAGTTTGGTGCAGATATCGTGGTGCACTCGCTCACCAAATACCTCGGTGGTCATGGCACCAGCGTGGGGGGCGCCATTGTCGATAGCGGCAAATTCCCATGGGCCCAGCACAAAGAACGCTTCAAACGGCTCAATGAGCCCGACGTCAGCTACCACGGCGTGGTTTATACCGAAGCGCTGGGTGAAGCCGCTTTTATCGGCCGCGCCCGTGTGGTGCCACTGCGCAATATGGGAGCAGCCATTTCACCGCAAAACGCCTTCCAGATCCTGCAAGGCATTGAAACGCTGGCGCTGCGCATGGATCGCATCTGCGAGAACACCCAGAGAATTGCCGAAACACTGCAGCAACACCCCAAAGTGGAATGGGTACGTTACGCCGGGCTGAAAGACCACCCCGATCACGCCATTGTGCAAAAACAATCGCAAGGCCGTGCCTCAGGGATTCTGTCATTCAGCCTCAAGGGCGATGATGGCCGTGCCGCAGGTGCGCGCTTTTTGGATGCGCTGCAACTGTTCACGCGCCTAGTGAATATTGGTGATGCCAAGTCCCTTGCCACACACCCAGCCTCCACCACGCACCGACAACTCGATGCCGCAGAACTGGATAAAGCTGGCGTAACAGAGGGCATGGTGCGCCTGTCTGTTGGCATTGAACACATTGACGACTTGCTTGCGGATCTGCAGCAAGCGCTTGAGCAGGTGTAAACGCCCTTAAACCGCTACTACATATGTCGCGTCCATGAAATGCCTGCTTTCGCAGGCATTTTTTGTTTGCTCCACATAATCAATGAACGCAAAAAAACCGCTGTGAAACACAGCGGTTTGAAAAGCCCCTTGGAGGAGAGCTGGAAATTAGAAGCGGTAACCGACGCCCACACCAACCAAGACGGGATCCAGCTTGACCTTACCCAGGCCCAGACCGTTTTCCTTGGTGTCCATGTACACCTTCTTCACGTCAAAGTTGATGGACCAGTTTTTGTCCAGTGCGTAGTCAAAGCCCACTTGCAAAGCGCCACCCCAGCTGCTGCGCTTGATGTCAGCACCTGGCACATCCAGATCTACGCTAGAGAAGCGTGTGTAGTTAACACCAGCACCAACGTAGGGCTTGAAGGCACCAAAGTTAGTGAAGTGGTACTGAGCCAGCAGTGTAGGAGGCAGTTCCTTGACAGTACCAATCTTGCCAACACCCTTCAAACGCACATCGTGCTTCTGGGGATATGTCAAGATCAGTTCAGCAGCAAAATTAGGTGTGAAGAAGTAGCTGATATCCACTTCAGGAATAGTCTTGTCCTTCACGCTCAGGCCATTGGAGCCTGCAGACTTCAAATCAACATTCACGGCACGAACACGAACTTGCCATTTGCCATCTTGCTGCTGCGCCATTGCAGCACCGGAAGTCATTGCACACAGAGCGGCCACGGCCAACAGAGTCTTTTTCATAATGGATGATGAATTGAGTCCGGGGACAACCCCCGTGACATCTATTGCAACACTCCGTGACAAGCCGCCATTTGCCCTAGGTCAATGCATCACCTGCTTACATTTCACTCTTTTCTGAATTGTTGGAATTTAGCAACAAGCAGCAATTCAGTGGCCAGATGTCGTACCACGCATTCGGTTCCAGATAGAAACGAGAGCCACAATCACGCCGCCAATCACGGCACCGACCAGCACGTGCACGAACAGCGGAAGTACAAATGCCACCACGCCACCTTGCGCAATGAGCACGCTGTCCACCCACGCCTGAATAGGGGCAATACCGTGCACCAGCAAGCTGCCGCCCACCAGAAACATTGCAGCAGTGCCTACCACCGACAAACCTTTCATAAGCCAGGGATTGAACGCAATCAGTCCTCTTCCCAAAGCCTGCATAGCACCGCTTTCCTTACGCATCAGCGCAAGACCCACGTCATCCATACGCACGATGCAAGCAACAAGCCCATACACAAACAAGGTAATTGCCAGGGCGACCACCACAAGCACAGCGACTTGTTTTTCCAGCGGCTGCTCTGCCACGGTGCTCAGCGCAATCGCCAGAATTTCTGCGGACAAAATGAAGTCGGTGCGCACAGCGCCACTGACTTTCTGCTTCTCGTAGGCAGCGGGCTCCATTCCCGCCTCGCGCGCGCCCATGACCGAGGACTGAGCGACGCCTTGGGCCTTGGCCGCTTCATAGTCTTGCCCGGGTACATGTGACGTTTTGCGCTTGTGCAGCGAGTGCAGAATTTTCTCCACTCCTTCAAAGCACAGGAACGCACCGCCAACCATGAGCAGCGGGGTAATCAGCCATGGAATGAATGCGCTGATGAGCAAAAATGCCGGCACCAGCACTACCTTGTTGAGCAGCGAACCTTTAGCAACCGCCCACACCACAGGCAGCTCACGACTTGATTTGACACCAGCAACCTGCTCAGCATTCAGCGCCAGATCGTCCCCTAAGACTCCGGCTGTTTTTTGCATCGCAACTTTACTCATCACACCTACGTCGTCGGCCATAGCCACCGATTTGCGCGCTGCCACCTTGGTCATCATCGCCACATCGTCGAGCACCGCAGCGATGTCATCGAGCAGCATCAATAGTCCGGCACCTGCCATATTTTTCACTTTCCAAAAAGAATGAATACATCTTCAAACGAGATGTGCAGCCATTGTGTAGGAAGACCCCCGCAAACGACCGCTGCCATTGCAGCAAGTCGTTCTCTCAGGCCCGTTGTAATACCTAATCTGGCCGTTCTGATCTGCGCTCAACGCAAAAACTGCTGCGCTATATAGGTACAACTGCCAAGATTATCTGGCTTATTTTTTACCTTCAATAATTGGTGGTGAGCGACTTACCCATTTGCCTGTCCGGTAAAGGCATGGTCTGTTTGACCAATCTTTTTTTGATCGCATTGACTGCTTGCCAAACTGCGCTAGCCCAGCCCTCGCCTGCTGCTAGTACAAACGCATTATCAATTCAGCCATCTCTGCAGCACGCACCGCAGTTATGCTCAGTGCTGACCGGCCTTCATGCAAGATTGCATGCATCCCACACTGCCGTAAATACCCAGTGCGGAATGTATTGCTTCACAAATTATCGTGATGACGGCTCCTTGGAAAGGTGCAGGACGCTTGATTTTCTTATTGAGAAATCCAGCATCAAAGGAGGTTCTTACTGACACGAAAAAGCTACCATCGCGGCACAATGCAGCAGCATGATTTGGCTGTCCGATCACCCGCCCACCAACTTTCTCGAAGCTCTGCTAGCCTTGCTGCGCTGGCTAGGGAAACTGATGGAATGGCTGAGTTTTTAATTCAGAAGCGCTTTTTGTCTTTGATACATATTTTCCTGGTGGGAATATCTCTTTGAAATGCCGGATCGCACAACTCCGGCTTTAACCGTGTTGATCTTTTGCATGGGATTGCTGCAGATATCAGGTATCTGCACGGCGCAGACCATTGCACTGTGCCTCAATCTGCGCCAGCAATTGCAACGCCAGACTGTTTTCAAGATCATCAAACGCATCCAGAGCGGCTTGCGCAGTCTCGGCCCAAGGATAAAGCTGGGCTCCTTGCACCAACTCTTCCAATAAATGCTGTGCTGAAAAATTACCTGCTGCCACAAGTGGACGTGCACGTGCTATCAATGCCAGCACAGCCTGTGGCTCCAAAATAGCAGCATCAGCACTGACCTGCATTTGCTGAGCTTGCCAGAATTCAAGCGCATCGCGTACATCATCCAGACAAGCCTTCATCAACTTGACAAAGGCGCCCGCATGCTGACTAACGACCGCAGCATCACAACGACGTGCTGCCACTTCGATGGTGTCAGCCACATCACAAAGTGCCGTAGCATTCAAATAGCTCGCACTACCTTTTATCTGGTGTACCAGCCCCGCAAGCGCTGACCATTGCCTGGAGGCCAAAAATTCGTCAAAGCGCTCCGGCAAGGTCTCGAAATCTTGCAAAAAACCTCTTAACAATTGCGCACGGCGAGCAGGAGATTTCGCCAGGTTTGCATATGCACCACTTTCGACATCACTCGCCATTTGAACTCCTTTTGCTGTGCTGATCTCCGTAAGCTTGCCGCCATCCTGAACTCGTGTGCCTGTGCACAATTGCTGTAATGCACTGTACAGTGCTGATTCATCAATCGGCTTGGTCAGATGATGATCCATGCCTGCTTCGCGGCTGCGCTGCACGTCTTCGCTGCGCGCTTGAGCTGTCAATGCAATGATGGGCAAATCCTTCCAGCGCAAATGGCGGCGAATCTCACGAGTGGCGGCCAGGCCATCCATATCCGGCATATGGATGTCCATCAGCACCGCATCCACATCCTGCGCATCCAGACAGCGAATAGCATCCCAACCTCCAGCTGCAGTGATGACTTGAATACCTACATGACGCAAGAAGTCTGTAGCCACTTCTCGATTGAGAGCGTTGTCATCTACCACCAGAACGCGTTTACCGTGCAAATCCGCAAATGCGGCCAAATCACTTGGCGCATAACCTGCCATGGCGGATTCACGCTGCATTTCTAACTGCATGTTCTCTGATGACGCACCAAGCAGTGTGTTGTACATGGCAGATTGGGTCACCGGTTTGAGCAAGATCCCTTGCAAATCCACCCCTTGTGCTGCTTCCAGCATGGCTTCTTGCCTGTAGGCAGTCACCATCAAAACTGCAGGCATTTTTTCCAGTTGCGCATCAGTTCTGATATGACGCGCAGCTTCCACGCCATCCATCAAAGGCATGTGCCAGTCCAGCACCACGATATCAAAGGCCTGCTGCTTCACTGCATGGCTGTGCAACTTTTCCAATGCTTCCTGACCGTTGCAGACCAGACTGACCTGCATGCCGAACCCTTCCGCCATTTCAGCCAGCGCCTTGCGCGCCATGCTGTTGTCATCGGCAATCAAAATTCGCAGCCCTTGCAGCGCATTCCCGTGCGCTGCGTGGTGATGCGATTGCGCAGTATCGACCTCATCCATGCGTACCGAGAAATAGAAAGTGCTCCCCACCCCTTTCTCACTGTGCACGCCAATACTTCCTCCCATCATTTCCACCAAGCGCTTGGAAATTGCCAAACCCAGCCCCGTCCCACCATATCGACGAGAGGTGTCTGGCTGGGCCTGACTAAATGGCTGGAACAGGCAACGCAACTGATCCTGATCCAAACCAATACCCGAATCCGTGACAGAAAAGTGCAGCATCGCACCAGATGCTTCATTGCGATGCTCTACCCTCACCACCACGCCACCGGTCTGCGTGAATTTGATGGCATTGCTGACCAAATTAGTCAGCACCTGACCCAATCGCAACGCATCGCCACGCAAAATCACAGGAAGGCCCGGAGCCATGGCATAGGTGATCTCCAGACCTTTTTCTTCAGCCTTCAAAGTCGTGACAGCAGCCACGGTATCTAGTACTGCCTCCAGTTTGAATGGAGCCCCTTCCAGCACCAAGCCACCAGCCTCGATCTTGGAGAAATCCAGGATGTCATTGATGATGCCCTGCAAGACATTGGCAGATTCGTTGATTTTTTCCAGGTAATTACGCTGCAGCGGATTCAGCTCCGTGCGCATGGCCAGGCGTGCCATGCCAATCACTGAATTCATGGGAGTGCGTATCTCATGGCTCATGGTGGCCAGAAAATCACTTTTGGCCCGCTCAGCCTGTTCCGCAGCTTCTTTGGCACTTCGCAATGCGTCCTCAGCTGCTCGCTCGGCAGTCACATCACGCGCGATGCCATCCCATACAGCCCCACCTGATCCAGGGTAGCGCAACGCAGCACGGCAATGAATCCATATCTCGTTGCCTGCCTGGGTACGCAATGCAAACACCTCATCCAGCACATGCCCAGCATCTTGAGCCCCTTGCAATACCCGCAGCAACTGACGCAAATGTGATGGCCGAATGGCCCGTATCAAACTGCCCTGGTGCTGCAAGACTGCATTGGCAGATAAGCCCGTCAAGGACTCAAGCCCGGCACTTAAGAACTGCAGAAGCAGGCGCCTTTCATGACTCCGCAGGAACCTGAAAATGACTCCGGATGGCAAGTTATCAGCCAGCGCAGCCAAACGCTCGCGCTGCTCTTTACCCTCACTGATATCTTGCAAGGTGCCATTGATGGCAATCACCTTTCCACTCGCATCAAGCTCGGCTGCACCCCGCAAATACGCAGCATAGGTGCTGCCATCTCGACGAGAGTGATCGACCTCCATGGCAAAGGGCGTACCATCTTCCAGACACTGCTGCACTGCTGCTTGCAGAAGCATATAGCTTTCCGGCTGAAGCCTGGAGCGCAAATCCTCCAGCTGAATCACAACGGTTTTAGCGGGATCACCAAACAACACAGAGAGCATCTCAGAACACGTGATCTCACCTGTTTTCCCATTCAGCGACCAGTGGCCCAGCCGTGCCTGCTCCTCTGCCGCCTGCAACACCGCCAAATGTGTCTGCGCCTCGGATTCCGCCCGCTGACTTTCTTGCAAAGAACGCTTCAGCACCTGATCTGCCTGATCCAGGCTACGTCGCAAGACTTCAAATTCAGCCACCAGGGCAGGAGGTACTTGGGCTAACCCATGCGCATCCTTGCTCTCTCCCGCAGCGATACGTTGAGCCCGGGCAGCCAGTGATCGAATAGGCTGCAATGCTTTTCTTGCCAGCAGCATGGCCAACAGCAGCGCCAGGCAAATCGCGATGGTGGCAGCACTCAGCATCACCCGAATAGGGCGCTGCGAACGTTGGTTAAAGCTGTGGGCTGACTCCCCTACAACGGCAGCCCATCCTGGCGTTCCTTCAATACGCTGGAAGGCAAAGATAATTTGCCCCCCTTCCAGTGTTTGCGCTGTAAATGAGCCACTACTTCCAGGCTGCTGCACCAAGGTCTGCCAATCCGGTACAGGTTTCCCGATAAATTTTTGGCTATCAACCGAGCGCGCCAATATGCGCCCTTGCCCATCCACTATGGCCAAGATGACTGACACGCTGCCATCGCCATGGCGTGCCAACGCATTGAGCAAATGTTCTGGAGAAGTTGTCAATGTAGCCACCTGAGCCACATACGGAGAGATACTGCTGGGTATCGCCAACACAACCTTCATGCCAGCTTCTGCATCTGCTGGCATCAGAATGTCTGATACCTGCAGCTGACCAGTCTGAGCTGCTTGCACAAGCAATTGCTGCACCGTGGCATCCAGTGCTGTGTCAGACATGTTTTGCCACTGTGCGTTGCGCTTCTCCAGCAGATGGGTCTCCAGCTCTCCGTGCGCAAAACTGGAAACCATGTGGCGACGCAGCTGTACATCCTCACCCACCGCTTGCAACTGCGCAAGATGCTGAAGCACGTTGGCCGTCAGGTCCAGCTCACTGATGGTTGAGCGCGCTACCGTGCGCGCTGTTTCTAGCAACTGCCTCGTACCTGCTTCTTGGAAGGATCGGCTAGCACCATACAAGGTTGCAGTCACAACCCCCAGAGTTGGCAAAAGGACTACAAAAATGATGCCAATGATGGTGAGTCTGAGAGATGGTTGCCGAAGTCCAGCCAGCGCATGCTTTTGCATGAATATCCTTGTGCGTGCAAGCGCTGATTCACCATGCTCAGTGCTGTCTTTGCCGCTTGCGTGACTATATGTGGGTACTTCTTGCCAGACAACAGGATTTGCTGCACCGGGATGACTACGCAGTGATTTGTCTAAGCGCTGCTACACATTCTGCGTATCCTTTTTAAAAAAAGCCCCAAGGTGCAAAACCTTGGGGCTTTTCCAAAAGATCAATTGCCCAGAGCCGTTGATCAACCCAGCCACTTGCGGGCATTGCGCCACACACGCATCCAGGGGCTGAACTCAGACTTGTCACCCGATGTCCAGCTCATCTGCACATTGCGGAACACGCGCTCGGGGTGGGGCATCATGGCGGTGAAGCGGCCATCAGCCGTGGTCACCGCAGTCAGCCCCCCGGCCGAGCCATTGGGGTTGAAAGGATACTGCTCCGTAGGCTGGCCAAAGTTATCTACATAACGCATTGCGCCAATTGCTTGCTCTGGATTGCCACGGAACTTGAAGTTGGCATAACCCTCTCCATGCGCCACAGCGATAGGCAAACGCGAGCCAGCCATGCCTTGCAGGAAAATGGAGGGAGAATCCAGCACTTCCACCATGCTCAGACGTGCTTCAAAGCGATTGCTCTGGTTTTGGGTGAAGCGAGGCCAGTCTTGCGCACCGGGAATGATATCGGCCAGTTCGGCAAACATCTGGCAGCCATTGCACACACCGAGGCCAAAGGTATCGCCGCGACCAAAGAACTGCTGAAACTGCTCTGACAAACGCTCATTGAACGTGATCGAGCGTGCCCAGCCAATGCCCGCGCCCAGCGTGTCACCGTAGCTGAACCCACCACAAGCCACCACACCGGAAAAGTCCTTGAGCTGCGCACGACCCGACTGCAAGTCGGTCATGTGCACGTCCACGGCCTCAAAGCCCGCTTCCGTAAAGGCGTAGGCCATTTCCACATGCGAATTCACACCCTGTTCACGCAGCACAGCCACACGGGGCTTGGCCTGCAGGTTGAGGAATGGCGCAGCCACGTTCTCTTGAGGATCGAAGGTCAGATGCACGTGCATGCCGGGGTCTTGCGGCACACCCGCCGCAGCGTGCTCGCTGTCAGCGCAAGCTGGGTTGTCACGCTGCTGTGCAATCTTCCAGCTCACGGCGTCCCACACCTGGTGCAGATCGGAAAGCGTGGCGCCAAACACCTTGTTGGCATCGCGCCAGATCTGCAGCTCGCCCTTGCCAGCATCCACGGTGGAAGAATCAGGGCGGGTTTTGCCAATGATGGTGGAGCACTGGATCAGGCCGTGCTTGCGCAGCTCATCCATCACAGCAGTGCGGTCTTCAGTGCGAATTTGCAGCACCACACCCAACTCTTCGTTGAACAGCGCGCGCAGGGTCTGCTCTTCGCGACGGCCCGCGACCTGCTTGCCCCAGTTCTTGCCTTCACCAGAATCCATGCGGCTGTCGGAGATGCCATCGCCTTCGGTGATCAGCATGTCCACATTCAGCGCCACGCCCACATGACCGGCAAAGGCCATCTCAGCCACAGTAGCCAGCAAGCCGCCATCACCCTTGTCGTGATAGGCCAGAATCTTGCCCTGCGCACGCAACGCATTCACTGCATCGACCAGCGCAATCAGGTCCTTGGCATCGTCCAGATCAGGCGTTTCATTGCCCGACTGGTTGAGCACCTGACCGATGATGGAGCCCCCCATGCGGTTCTTGCCACGGCCCAGGTCGATCAATACCAAAGACGAATCCTCGACTTCAGCGTTCAGCTGGGGCGTCAACGTGGTGCGCACATCGTCAATCGAGGCAAAGCCGGTGATCAACAAACTCACAGGCGATGTGACCTTCTTGGTCACACCGTTGTCGCTCCACTGCGTGCGCATGGACAGAGAGTCCTTGCCCACGGGAATGGAGATGTTCAAGGCGGGGCACAGCTCCATGCCCACAGCCTTCACGGTGGCGTACAGATCAGCGTCTTCACCAGGCTCACCACAAGCGGCCATCCAGTTGGCCGACATCTTGACCCTGGACAGCTCGATGGGCGCAGCCAACATGTTGGTAATGGCTTCGGCCACAGCCATGCGGCCCGATGCAGGTGCATTGATAGCTGCCAGCGGTGTGCGCTCACCCATGGCCATGGCTTCACCCTTGAAACCCTTGAAGTCCGCCAGGGTCACGGCCACGTCGGCCACAGGTACTTGCCAGGGGCCAACCATCTGGTCACGGTGTGTCAAACCACCCACAGCGCGGTCGCCAATGGTGATCAGAAAGCGTTTGGACGCTACCGTGGGATGTGCCAGCACTTCGATCACCGCCTTTTCCAGCGGCAGACCATTCAAGTCCATAGCGGGCAGCTCGCGCTTGACGGTCGCCACGTCCTTGGTCATCTTTGGTGGCTTGCCCAGCAGCACGTCCATGGGCATATTCACGGGGAACTTCTGGTCACCGGATTCGACGGCGGTGTCTTCCAAAATCAGCTCACGCTCTTCGGTAGCCACGCCAATGACGGCAAAGGGACAACGCTCGCGCTCGCAGAAAGCAGTGAACTGCGCCAGTGATTCAGGCGCAATCGCCATCACATAGCGTTCTTGCGATTCGTTGGACCAGATTTCCTTAGGCGCCAGACCTGACTCCTCCAGGTTCACTGTGCGCAAATCAAAGCGTGCACCACGGCCTGCGTCATTGGTCAACTCCGGGAAGGCATTGGACAGACCACCTGCACCCACGTCATGGATGGCCAAAATCGGGTTTTTGTCACCCTGCTCCCAGCAATGGTTGATCACCTCTTGTGCACGGCGCTCAATTTCTGGATTGCCACGCTGTACAGAATCGAAATCCAGTTCTGCCGCGTTCGTGCCCGACGCCATCGAGCTGGCAGCACCACCGCCCATGCCGATGCGCATGCCAGGGCCGCCGAGCTGGATCAGCAAAGTGCCTGCGGGAAACAGAATCTTTTTGGTCTGATCCGCATCAATCACACCCAGGCCACCAGCCAGCATGATGGGCTTGTGGTAGCCACGGGTGATGTCACCGACTTGCTGCTCGTATTCGCGGAAGTAACCGGTCAGGTTGGGACGACCAAATTCGTTGTTGAATGCCGCGCCACCCAGAGGGCCTTCAATCATGATCTGCAGCGGGCTGGCAATGTGCTCAGGCTTGCCCACTTCGCTACCCCACAGCTTGGAAACCGTGAAGCCTGTCAAACCGGCCTTGGGCTTGGAGCCGCGGCCTGTTGCTCCTTCGTCGCGGATTTCTCCACCTGCACCGGTGGAAGCACCAGGGAATGGCGAGATGGCCGTGGGGTGGTTGTGCGTTTCCACCTTCATCAGCACGTGGTTGATGGCAGATTGCTTTTGATAGCTAGGTGCGCTCACAACATCTGCATTCGCATCAAATCTCGCTACAAAGCGCTCCACTTCATGGCCTTCCATGATGGAGGCATTGTCGGCATACGCCACGATGGTGTGCTGCGGCGAAACTGCTTCGGTGTTGCGAATCATGCCGAACAGCGACTTGTCCTGCGCTACGCCATCGATGATGAAGTTGGCATTGAAGATCTTGTGACGGCAGTGCTCGGAGTTGGCCTGCGCAAACATCATCAATTCCACGTCAGTGGGGTTGCGCTTCAGGCCATTGAAGGCATTGACCAAATACTCGATCTCGTCATCAGCCAGAGCAAGGCCCCACTGCTTGTTGGCAGTTTCCAGCGCCGCACGGCCACCGCCGAGCACGTCCACAAACTCCATGGGCTGCGCCGCCAGTGTGGTGAACAACTTCTCCGCTTCAGCACGGGAGGCAAACACAGACTCGGTCATACGGTCGTGCAGCAAAGCGGCAATTTGTGCTGTCTGCTCTGTCCCCAGTTCAGGCGTACCGCCCAACAGACCAGACTTGAGCTGAATGCGGTATTCAGTGATGCGCTCCACACGGAACACTTCCAGACCACAGTTGCGAGCGATATCGGTCGCCTTGGAGGCCCATGGTGAGATTGTGCCCATACGCGGCGTCACCACCAAAGCGACTCCCTCGGAGGCACCTTCATACGGATCACCATATGCAAGCAAGGCCGCCAGACGTGCAGATTGTTCAGCAGACGGTGGGGCTTCGGTCGCAACCAGGTGCACAAAGCGGGCACTGATGCCCGTGATCTTGGGATGAATGGCGACCAGGTCGGTCAGGAGTTGCTGGGCGCGGAACGAGCTGAGCGCGTTTCCGCCCTCAAACTGAGTCAGATGCAAGGTCACGTGGCGGCCTTTTGGGCAAATTGGAGAGGCAATGCGGCACAGCGTTGCACTGTGCGGTGGCACACCTCACCCCCCAAGGTTCGAGCCCTGAGGACACCGATGGCCTGCACAGCTTGTCGCTGTGGGAGACAGCCTCCGATTGTACTGCGCTCTGCATATTCCCTTCAGGGTCGTCCCTAGGAGCAATCGGCATGGTTTGAGCACGAGTGGGATAATGTGAGGCTATGAGCATCACCATCAAAACCCCTGAAGAAATTGAGCGCATGCGCGTTGCAGGCCGATTTGCTTCAGAAGTGCTGGACTACATCACCCCCCATATCAAGCCCGGCATCACCACTGCAGAGATCGATCGCCTGGGTGCCGAATGCATGGCCAAGCAAGGCACCCGCTCCGCCACCATCGGCTATCAGCCTCCGGGATATCCGCCCTATCCGGGCCACCTGTGCACCTCACCCAACCATGTGGTCTGCCACGGCATCCCCAATGACAAGCCTTTGAAGAAGGGTGACATCATCAATGTGGACGTCACTGTGATTACCGAAGATGGCTGGTACGGCGACAACAGCCGCATGTTCCAGATCGGCCAGGGCACAATTGCGGGCAAACGCCTGGACAAACTGACCTTTGAAGCCATGTGGCTGGGTATTCAGCAGGTCAAACCGGGAGCCACGCTGGGTGACATTGGTCACGCCATCCAGACCTTTGCAGAAAAGCACAACCTTTCTGTAGTGCGCGAATACTGCGGCCACGGCATTGGCCAGAAGTTCCACGAAGAACCCCAGGTGCTGCACTACGGCAAGCCCGGTGAAGGTACCGTGCTGGAAGAAGGCATGGTCTTCACCATCGAGCCCATGCTCAACCTGGGCAAACGTGAGGTCAAGGAACTGGGCAATGATGGCTGGACCATCATCACCAAGGACCGTAGCCTGTCCGCCCAATGGGAGTTGATGATGGCCGTCACCAAGACCGGTTACGACATCCTGACCTGGTCAGACGGCTCCCCCACACCTCCCGATTTCATCAAGAGCATTCGCTGCTAATGTTTAGCTACAGCTTCTGACCGCTCAGGCAGCCTGCATTCGCACGCTGCCTTTTTCTTTGCCGCACCTGGCTTTACTTGGTGCAAACTGGCTGCCTCATGCGCTCGCACTGTTTCAGTGCGCATATTTCTTGCTTGGTTTTTATTCATCCCTATTTATCTGTCTCGTCTGACGAGTCGTATTGCGCCATGAACACCGAACTGAGCAGCCTTCGCTGCGCTTATCGCCAAGAAAAGAATGCCATCAGCGATGGTCTACGCACCCCTGCTTCCAGCACGCGCAGCATCCGCGGGGTACTGCAAAAGCTCTCACGCCTGACCGACAAGCATTTGTGCGCAATCCGCGCCACATCCGGCTTGCCCGATGAAGTTACCCTGATTGCCGTGGGTGGCTACGGACGTGATCAGCTGTTTCCAGCTTCTGACGTAGATGTCTTGCTGCTGCTGCCTGGAGCCCGCACGGATGAGCACGCTGCACTGAAAGAAGATCTGGAGCGTTTCATTGGTGCATGCTGGGATGCTGGCTTGGAAATTGGCTCCAGCGTAAGAACCATTAGCGAGTGCATTGCCGAAGCGCAAAACGACGTCACCACCCAGACCGCCATGCTCGAAGCACGTTTGATTGACGGTGACAAGGCCTTGTTTTCTGAGTTTCAAAAGCAATACCGCGCCAGCCTTAACCCGAAAGCCTTTTTTACTGCCAAAACCCTGGAACTGCGCCAACGCCACATCAAACACGAAGGCACACCCTACTCGCTGGAGCCCAACTGCAAAGAGTCTCCCGGCGGTCTGCGTGATCTACATACGATTTTGTGGGTCTCTCAAGCAGCAGGCCTTGGGCGCACCTGGCGCGAGCTTGCAGCCTCCGGAATCGCTACAGAATTTGAAGCTACCCAACTGGAACACAACGAGGCAACGCTCAGCCTTATTCGAGCCAAACTGCATGCACTGTCAGGCCGGCATGAGGATCGCCTGATTTTTGACCTGCAAACGGCAGTAGCCGAATCTTTTGGCATTCAAAGCCACACGCCTGTTGGCAAGACCAAGCCGGTGCGCGCCAGCGAGGTACTGATGCGCCGCTATTACTGGGCGGCCAAGGCCGTGATGCAACTGCAGCAAATCTTGCTGCTCAACATCCAGGAGCATCTCTACCCCAACAACGCCGAACTCAAATACATTGATGAGCGGTTTTTTGATAAGGATGGCCTGATTGAAGTGTCCAGCGACGATCTTTACCTCAAAGATCCTCAAGCGATTCTGGCCACTTTCCTGACCTATCAAAAATCCCCCGGCCTGCGCGATTTGTCTTCCCGCACACTGCGTGCGCTGTACAGTGCGCGTGATCTGATGGACTACAGCTTCCGACAGGATCCGGTCAACCGCCAGACCTTCATGCAGATTCTTCAGGCGCCTAGCGGGCAAACACACGCATTTCGCCTGATGAACGCAACATCCGTGCTAGGGCGCTATCTGTGGTCTTTCCGGCGCATCGTAGGTCAGATGCAGCACGACCTGTTTCACGTCTATACCGTGGACCAGCATACGCTGATGGTGCTGCGCAATATGCGGCGCTTTTTCATGGCCGAGCATGCGCACGAATACCCGCTGTGCTCACAGCTAGCCAGTGGCTGGGACAAGCCCTGGCTGTTATATCTGGCCAGCCTGTTTCACGATATCGGCAAAGGCCGTGGTGGAGATCATTCCGAAATTGGCGCGATTGAAGTGCGACGTTTCGCACGCCAGCACCGCATGAGCGACGACGATGCCGCGCTGGTGGAGTTTCTGGTACGTGAACACTTGCAAATGAGTACCGTGGCACAAAAGCAGGACACATCGGACCCCGAGGTGATTCGCGCGTTTGCCGAGCGTATGGGCAATGAGCGCCAGCTCACTGCACTGTACCTGCTGACTGTGGCCGATATTCGTGGCACCAGCCCCAAGGTGTGGAATGGATGGAAAGCCAAGTTGCTGGAAGACTTGTTCCACAACACCATGCGCGTTCTGGGCGGACGGGCACCTGATGCGCAATCTTTGGTGGAAGCGCGCAAACGGGATACCTTGGTGCAACTGGCGCTTTCAGCCCAGCCTCATGAATCGCACAAGGCCCTGTGGGACACACTGAGCGTGAGCTACTTCATGCGGCATGAACCCGCTGACATTGCCTGGCACACGCGCCATCTCTCGCGCCATGTGGGTAGCCCCACACCGATTGTGCGCGCCCGCCAGTCATTGGCAGGAGAAGGTGTTCAGGTCTTGGTGTATGCGCCCGATCAGACAGATCTGTTTGCCCGCATCTGCGGTTACTTTGACAAAGCCGGTCTGGCTGTAGTCGATGCGCGCATCCATACGGCACGCAATGGCTATGCACTGGACACCTTCCAGATTTCGTCAGAGCAACTGCATATGCACTACCGAGAGCTGACCACCCTGATTGAAAACGGTCTGCCTCAGGCCATCCAGAGCAAAGAACCACTGCCCGAGCCTATCAAGCGCCGCCTTTCGCGACGCGTGCGCAGCTTCCCCATGGTGCCTCGCGTCACACTCACACCTGACGAGAAAGCCCAAAACTGGTTGCTCAATATTTCCGCCAGTGACCGCGCAGGCCTGCTGTACTCCGTGGCACGTATCCTGGCAACGCATGGCTTGAGTGTGGAGCTGGCCAAAGTCTCGACGCTGGGCGAGCGTGTGGAAGACAGCTTCTTGGTACAAGGATCCAGCCTCTCCAACAACGCCAAACAACTGCAAATCGAAACGCAGTTGGTGCAGATGCTGGAAGAGTAGGCACAACAAAGAAAAGCGCTCGGCACAGATTTCAAAGCACACAAGAATCATTGCTGTCTTGTGATGCTCATCTTCTGCGTCAAGCGCCGTCCTATCTGCTTTCTACCTAAATACCGGCCAACTCTCAGTAATGCGGCGGCAACTCATCACGCAAATTGCGCGGTGCAGACTGCCCACCTTCGGGCACTTGCTGGCGTAGCTGCCGTACTTCGTTGATCAGCACATCCAGTTGCTGCTGCTGGCGGTAGATGGTCATGTTCAACTGCTCAAGCAAGTCGTCGGCATAACTGGCCTTTACCTCCAGGTCCATCACCCGCGCTTCCAGCGCTTCCAGACTTTGGGACTCGCTCATGCTGCCATCGCCTTGGCCAGTCGGGCCACACCTTCACGGATCTTGTCTTCATCAGCAGTGGCAAACGACAAGCGCAGCGTGGATGTATCAGGATGCTGGCTAAAGAAAGGCGCCCCCGGCACAAATGCCACACCTTCTTCAATCGCACGCTTGGCCAGGACATTCGCATCGGCCAGCTTACCGCCCTCGCCTGTCAGCTTCACCCACAGAAACAGACCGCCTTGTGGCTCGGTAAATGACACAGCGTGACCCAGTTCGGAGCGCAAGGCATCCATCATGGCCTTGGCACGTGCAGCGTAGACCTTGCGCACCTTGGCCAAGGTTGCAGGCATATTTCCCGCCAGCAGATATTGTGCAGCGGTAGCCTGGGCAAAAGTGCTGGTGTGCGCATCACTGAACTGCTTGCACATCACGGCCTTGCCCAGCAACTCTGCATTGGCGATCAACCAGCCAATACGCAGGCCAGGACTGAGCACCTTGGACAGCGAACCACAGTGCGCGAGCCACTCTCGGCTACCCAATACCTCGCTGGACAAAGCCAGCAGACTGGCCGGTGGCGGAGCATCGAAATACAGATCACCATAGGGATCATCCTCCACCACCAAGGTCTTGTACTGCACTGCCAGCTCCAGCACGCGCTTGCGACGCTCCAGGCTCAGTGTTGCTCCGCTGGGGTTGCCAAAGGTGGGAATCAAATAGACAAGCTTGGGCTGATGTTCGGCAATCAGTCTTTCCAGCTCTTCAACCACCACGCCGTTGCTATCTACGGGCGCACTGATGACTTCAGCACCATACAGGCGGAAACACTGGATCGTAGCCAAGAAAGTAGGGCCTTCCACAATGACTTTGTCGCCAGGGCTGATCATGCATTTACCCAGCAAGTCCAGCGCTTGCTGACTGCCGGTGGTCACAATCAGGTTCTCGGCATACACATCATTGGCACCTTTGGTGGCCATAAAAGCTGCCAATTGCTCACGCAAAGGCCCGAAACCTTCGGTTGCGCCATATTGCAGCGCCAGCCCAGCATTCTCAGCCAAGGCCTTGCTGGAAGCCTCTTGAATCCCCTGCACATCAAACATGGCGCTGTCTGGGAACCCACCTGCAAAGCTGATGATTCCAGGCTTGCCCAGCAACTTGAACAACTCACGTATGGCGGAGGTTTCAACGTTATCCAAACGTTTTGCAAAATGCATCGAAGTCCCTTTCTTTCAATTCAATACTTTGTAAATCTGTACTTCAAATTACAAAAAATCCCAATAGCCCATTCGAGCAATCAATTTCATTTTTATCAATATCTGAAACTGTGTTTCACCATGCATGAATTCATGGAATCTCAATCATCGTCACTTCAATGCTTTGCTTATTCTGTTTTTATAAATGCACCTGAAGCGGGGGCAGTCTTGTAGATGTCGAGCGGCAGGATTGGGATGCAAGATGAAAGCATGCACTGTCTTTGCCTTGCAAAGTGCAATCGATCATGCATCCTCCCTTCTCTAAAAACGTTGGCCCAACTCAGCCCGAATGGTAGCTGTTGCAAACTGACCGCTTGACGTCCCTGCTTATCACTGTGCTCCTTCCATGCAGCTCAGCACACGCTGCCTGTCACCGGCTTTTATCTCACCTTTGCGAGATGGTGCGAGAAACAACCGAAGGTGGCCGCGCAAACCCATATGGCGGCAGCCTGATGCTTACTAGAGATCGGGCCAACAATGTTGCTGCTTCACAGCATTGTGACCAATGTCACCGAAGGTTTGACCAACCACGCTGTGCAAGTTGTTGCCCCGTGCTGATCGAACATTTCCGATCATCTACAGCGCTTGCGCCACTTTCAAGCTGGTGACAGCGGAACAGCCCAAACGAGCACCAAGCAACTTGAAAAATCCCTTGCATGAGCAGCGATACTATGCCTTGAACTTCGCAGTGGCCGCATACCACGGGCACTGAGTCTGATAAGCCCGAACAAAAACTCAGCACTGACCTGAGTCAGGCAGCTTGAGAAACTGCCGCATGCCCACGCCAAGCACGCCATGAAAAAAACTGAGATTACGCCCTTCTTCGCCACCCTGCGCGAAGCCAATCCTACGCCGCAAACCGAACTGGAATACACCACGGTCTTCGAGTTGCTCACTGCCGTGCTGCTGTCAGCGCAGGCTACCGATGTGGGCGTCAACAAAGCCACCCGCAAACTCTTTCCTGTAGCCAATACACCGCAAGCGATTCTGGATCTGGGGCTGGAGGGTTTGGAGAGCTATATCAGAACCATTGGCCTGTACCGCAGCAAGGCCAAGCATCTGATGGAAACCTGCCGCATTCTGGTCGAACAGCATGGCGGCAAAGTGCCCAACACCCGCGAAGCCCTGGAAGCACTGCCCGGTGTCGGACGTAAAACGGCCAATGTGGTGCTCAATGTAGCCTTTGGTCAGCCGACCATGGCGGTCGACACTCACATTTTCCGTGTCAGCAACCGCACAGGCTTGGCACCGGGAAAAACACCACTGGAAGTCGAAAAGCAATTGCTCAAGCGTATACCCGCCGAATTTGCGGTGGACTCGCATCACTGGCTGATCTTGCTGGGCCGCTATGTCTGCCAGGCGCGCAAGCCCAAATGCTGGGAATGTCTGGTGGCGCCGCATTGCGATTTCAAGCCTAAAAGCCAGTCACCCCAAGCTAGTCAATGACCGCTCAAAATGTCATGAACTGTCTCTCATCTCTTGATGCTTGTTAAGTCTTGACCCAGAACAATAAGTGATAACCCTAGTCTCTCTACATTGTCTTTGTCACATAAACACAAAGACCAAGAAGGACTATCTATGCCAAGCACCTCAGCTTCCCCTCCCCAAGCAGCTACTGCCGCCCCTGCCAAGCTGATGCCCAAAATTGGCTTTGCTGCGGCGATTGCCGCGTTGCTGCTCGTTGTTTTCATGCCCCCGATCGCCGGGCTGCCCCAGGCAGGGCAGATGATGCTGGGCATTCTGGCCTTCGCTGTGATCGTGTGGATGACCGAAGCCCTGGATTACGCAGTCTCTGCACTGGTGATTGGTGCATTGATGATCGGCCTGCTCGCCATCAGCCCCGTCCCAGGCAAAGAAGGTGCTGACGCTGTGATGATGGGCACCAAAGCAGCGCTGCCCTATGCTTTGGGTGGCTTTAGCAATAGCGCTGTGGTGCTGGTGGCTGCGGCCTGCTTCATTGCCGCCGCCATGACGGCCACCCGTCTTGACCAGCGCATCGCACTGCAAGTGCTGTCCTATGTCCCAGCACGCGCCAAACACGTGGTCATGGGGGCCATCCTGGTTGGTTTCCTGTTGTCTTTCTTGGTGCCCAGCGCCACAGCACGGGTTGCATGTCTGATGCCCATCATGCTGGGTTTTCTGACCGCATTCGGCGCAGATCGGCGTAGCAAGTTTGCCGCCTTGGTAGTGATCACAGCGGCACAAACAGGCAGCGTCTGGAACATTGGTATCAAAACCGCAGCTGCGCAAAACATGGTGGCCATTGGCTTTATCGAGCGCCAATTTGGTGAAACCATCACCTGGGGTGACTGGTTTGTTGCCGGAGCCCCCTTCTCTGCCTGCTTGACCGTGCTGCTGTACTTCATCATGACGCACATGCTCAAGCCCGAGATGGATCACATTGAAGGTGGACGCGAAGCCGTACGCCAGCAACTGGTCGCGCTTGGAGAGATGACGCTCAACCAGTGGAAACTCTTGGCCATCACACTGATTTTGCTGGGATTTTGGGCAACTGAAGGGGTGCTGCACAACATCGACACCACCTCCTCCACCATCGTCGCGATTGCCTTGATGCTGATGCCCCGCATTGGCGTAATGAGCTGGAAAGAGTCACAAAAGGGCTTTCCCTGGGGAACTGTCGTGCTGTTTGCCATCGGCATTGCAATGGGCTCAGCTTTGCTCAAAACCGAGGCTGCTCCATGGCTGGCGCAACTGATTGTTAACCATCTGGGGCTGGCCAACGCCACCGCATTTGCCATCCTGATGCTGCTGTCGCTTTTCCTGATCGTTATTCACCTGGGTTTTGCCAGCGCTACGGGTCTGGCATCAACCATGATTCCCATCATCATCAGCGTGCTTCAGGCTGTGGAAACTCCGGGCATCAACCCCATCGGCATGACCATGCTGCTGCAGTTTGTGGTCAGCTTTGGCTTCATCCTGCCTGTAAACTCACCCCAAGGCATGCTGGCCTACGGCACCGACACCTTTGATATCAAAGATTATGTGCGCACCGGCTTTGTGCTGACACTTGCAGCCACAGCGCTATTGGTCATCTTTGCACTGACCTATTGGCCCATGATGGGCTACATGACGCTACCCACTGCAGGTTGATTACCATGGCCTGAAACAAAAAAAGCCCCGTTTGTCGGGGCTTTTTTCAAGAGTCACCCAATGCTACAGCGTGACTTCCGGCCCTAATCGGGCAGCCCGCTTTTGCGACAAACTCTGTAAAACGCGTGGCACGATCAACACCAGCAGCACAATCACCACCAATGTCAGAGACATAGGACGCTGCAGGAAGATCCAGAAGCTGCCCTCGCCAATCGCAACGGCATTGCGCATCTGTGCTTCCGCCAATGGGCCCAGGATCATGCCGACCACCACTGGTGCCGTAGGGAAGTCAAAACGTCGCATCACTACGCCCAGCAGACCAATTGCATACAGCAAAAACAGGTCAAATGTGCTTTGACGCATGCCGTAAGCACCTACCGTGGCAAAAATCAAAATACCGGCATACAGGTAAGGCCGAGGAATCTTGAGCAGCTTCACCCACAGACCCACCATCGGCAAATTCAACACCAGCAGCATCAAATTGCCGATATACAGCGAAGCAATCAAGGCCCATACCAAGGCCCCGGCACTGCTGAACAATTGCGGCCCTGGGTTGATGCCATAGTTCTGAAAAGCACCCAGCAATACTGCCGTGGTGTTACTTGTGGGAATACCCAAGGTCAGCAACGGAATCAACGCTGCCGTCACCGTCGCGTTGTTGGCAGCTTCAGGTCCCGCCACCCCCTCGATAGCCCCTTTCTTCCCAAATTCGGCCTTGTCTTCACCTTTGGCAAGTTTTTTCTCAGTGGCATAGCTCAAGAATGTTGGTATCTCCGTACCACCTGCGGGAATACAGCCAAACGGCGTGCCAATGACCGTCCCGCGCAACCAGGCCGGCAACGAGCGCTTCCAGTCCCGTCGGGTCATATGCACCCGCGTGACTTTGTTTTGCGTCTCCACCACCTTGCCTTCATACAAAGCGGCATACAGCACTTCGGCCACCGCAAACAGGCCGACTGCAACCAGAACGATGTCGATACCGTCCATCAACTCCATCTTGCCGCCGGTGTAGCGAGCTGCACCAGAAATCTGGTCCATGCCGATGCATCCCAGGGCCAGGCCAATGAACAGCGCCGTCATACCGCGCAGACTGCTCTGACCCAGCACTGCGCTCACTGTCGTGAATGCCAGCACCATCAACATGAAATATTCCGGCGGCCCCAGGCGCACCGCGAAATCAGCCACCGATGGTGCAAACAAAGTCACCACCACCGTTGCTACTGTGCCAGCTACAAACGAGCCAATTGCAGAAGTAGCCAAGGCTGCGCCTGCCCGCCCGCTCTTGGCCATTTTGTTGCCTTCCATGGCCGTGACCATACTTGCCGTCTCGCCCGGTGTATTCAGCAAGATAGAAGTGGTGGAGCCCCCGTACATGGCCCCGTAATAAATGCCGGCAAAGAAGATCATGGAGGCGGTGATTTCCACCTTGGCCGTGATCGGCAACAGCATCGCCACCGCCACCGCAGGGCCAATTCCTGGCAACACCCCCACAGCGGTACCCAAAGCACAACCCAGCAAGGCCCACAGCAGGTTGACCGGCGTGGCAGCTACAGCGAAACCCTGCATCAAAGCGTCAAAGAGCTCCATTACAGCCACCCCGTTTCCGTCAGACCTGGCAAGTTAATAGCCAGAAATTGCGTGAAAGCCCAAAACACTGGCGCTGAGATCAGCAAGCCAATGGACACATCCTTGAGCAACGACTTGCCGCTCAAGGTGTTGGCTTGTCCTTGGGCACGGCGCAAACCTTGCACGGCCAAAACAAAGCACAAGGTGCAACTGACGACAAAGCCAAGATGTTCAATCAGGGACGCATTGAGCAGCAAACCAGCAGACACCCATACAAAGGGTCCAATATCCGCATGCTGGCTGCCGCTGGGCGGCGCTGCATGGCGAAAACCGCCCGAGAGCGCCTCCCACACCAGCCAGATACCACAAATGGCCAGAACCACCGTGCACATCCACGGCAAGAAGTTGGGTCCAGCACCACCGTAACCCGCATCGCCGGCAATCATTGCGGCGCCTACGCCCATGACCACCGCCACACCAATCACCGCCACACCCACAGCGGCTTGCCAGCGCGCAGGTGGCGCGCTGATATTGAACTCGGCATCTGGCGGCGAGGAATCAAAGCTCTCAGACATGCAGAGCTCCTTTACGAATTAAACAAGGTCCATCAATTGCACACCCCACAAACGCTGTTGTGAGGTGTTCGAGGATCACACCATGCCTGCGCGGGTCATGGTGTCTTGCAAGGTCTCGAACTCCTTGTCAACAAAGCTTGCAAAAGCATCACCAGCCAGCCATGCGGGCATCCAGTCGTTCTTTTTCAGCGCTTCCTGCCAGGCAGCACTCTGGGTGGCTTTTTCCAGCTTGGCGACCAGTTCGTCGCGCTGCGCCCTGTTCAAACCCGGAGCACCATAAACGCCGCGCCAGTTGCCAATTTCCACATCAATACCCTGCTCTTTGAGCGTAGGAATGTCGACACCAGCCAGACGTTGTGCAGACGTCACGCCAATGGGCTTCATCTTGCCGCTGGAAATGTATTCCGCGAACTCGCTCAGGCCACTGCCTCCCACTGTGACATTGCCACCCAGGATGGCAGAAATAGCCTCTCCGCCCCCTCGGAATGCCACGTAATTGATCTTGGCGGGATCAACGCCTACTGCTTTTGCAATCATGGCAGCAGCGATATGCTCGGTCGAGCCTCTGGAGCCGCCGCCCCATTTCACACTGCCAGGGTCCTTTTTCAGTTGCGTGACCACGTCTGCCATGCTCTTGAAAGGCGAGTTGGTGGGCAAAACAAACACGTTGTATTCACTGGTGATTCGTGCCAAAGGTGTGACCTGCTTGAGCGTCACAGGAGGCTTGCCGGAGATGATGCCGCCCAGCATTACGGCACCCATCACCATCAGGGCATTGGGATCGTTCTTGCTACCGTTGACAAACTGCGCCAGTCCAATCGCGCCAGCAGCGCCGCCCTTGTTGTCGTAAGTGACTGATGAAGCCACGCCGGCATCTTGCAAAGCCTTGCCCAATGCACGGCCTGTGGTGTCCCAGCCGCCTCCGGGATTGGCTGGCAGCATCATTTTCATGGCTGTTGCTTGCGCCCAGCCTGTATGTGGCAGCAAACCCGCTGCTGCCATGGCGGCCATGCTCTTCAAAAAGGTATCGCGTCGCATTGTTTTGTCTCCTGTGTTGCTATGAAATGTCAGGATGGGCGGTGCACATCACAATCTGCACCACTGGCAACCATGATGCGGCGCAGTCCTGTCAAATGGCTGTCTGTAAAAGCTGGTGAAAACCCGAGGCAAATCTCTGCGCAATGCCGCATGACGCAGTGCTAACGTGTGCATCTATGCACATTCTTTTGGTTGAAGATGACAATGCCATGCGTGCCAGCCTGGAGCGCGCGCTGACACGCCGCGGCATCAGGGTGAGCCTGTGCGCCGATGGTCATCAGGCTGCACAGCGCTGGCAAGAGCTGCAACCGGATGCCGTCGTGCTGGATCTGAGTCTGCCTGGAATGGATGGTCTGCAAGTGCTGGAGCAAATGCGCAGCCAAAAATCCACCACACCAGTGCTGATCCTCACGGCCCGCAGCACTGTGGGTGACCGTGTACTGGGACTCAATGCCGGAGCCGACGACTATCTGCCCAAGCCCTTTGATCTGGATGAACTGGAAGCACGCCTGCGGGCTCTGGTGCGCCGAGCGCCGAGCACACAAGCCAGCCCGAACGAGAGCCAGGATACGGTGCTAGGTCATTTGCGACTGGATCGCAGCAGCGGGGCTATCTACCATCTTGGTGAAACCATGGATTTCACGCCACGCGAACGTGCACTCATGCAGGCCTTGCTTGCCCGGCCCGGGCAGGCTCTGGCCAAAGAGCGGCTGTATGAGCTGGTATTTCCAGGCGAAGTTGATGTGAAGTACGAAGCCATTGAAGTTGTGGTCTATCGCCTGCGCAAAAAACTGGCTGGCACAGGCGTGGATCTGGTGACACTGCGTGGTCTGGGTTATCTGCTCAAACCTGCGGCCTCACAGCTCACGCCATGAGTCTGCACACACCACTCCGCACATGGTCACTGCGCAAGCAGTTGCTGGCCGGCATTTTGTTGCCCGTCACAACTTGCATCGCGCTCAACATCTGGTGGGACTACCGATCATCCCTGGAGGTGCTTCACACCGCCTATGACCGCAGCCTGCTGGCATCCGCCAAAACCATCAGCGAACAACTGACCGTGGATGGCTACGACGAGCACGCGCATATTGAAGCCACGGTTCCCTACTCTGCGCTGGAGGCTTTCGAAGCCGATACGCAAACACGTATGTATTACCGCGTCTCCACTATGGATGGTGGCTTGATCTCCGGTTTTGAAGACCTGCCGACATGGAATGGAAAAATTCCGGCGCAACCACCTTATGCGGCATTGGTAGATTTTTATGACAGCACCTACCGTGAGCAACCTGTGCGCATTGCAGCATTGCTGCAACCCGTTGCCAGTGCTACCGGCCGGGGCATGGCAGTCATTCAGGTGGCTGAGACTTTGCAACTGCGCCGCATGCCTGCCTGGCGGTTGCTGCGTGAAACCATCTGGCAGCATGGGGTGCTGTTGCTGCTGATCACCGCCACGGTTTTGATCGTGGTTCAACGCGTCACACGCCCGGTTCGCAACGTTGGCAATGCCATAGGCCAGCGTCCCAGCAATGATTTGCGACCGTTTCAACTCAGCGCAGTGCCACGCGAGTTGCAGCCCTTGGTCGATGGCATGAACCGTGTCATGGAGCGTCTGCGTCTGCTGCTTTCACACCAGAAACGCTTTGTACGCGATACCGCCCACCAGTTGCGCACCCCGTTGGCGGTACTCAAGGTGCAGGTTCAATCGGCACGCCGTGGTGATCTGCCAGCCGAAGAAGCCCTGCAGGAAATCGAGGCTACCGTGGATCGTGCCACTGATCTGGCCAACCAGATGCTGTCGCTGGCCAAAGTTGAGCAGCTTCGCCAGCAGGAAGCACCTATCACGTACTGGGATGCCGTGGTACGTGAAGTGGCACTTGATCTGGCACCGCTGATTGCTGAAAAAATGCTGGACTTTGAATTACAGGCGGACACACCGGTGCAGGTCAAAGCCCACGAATGGATGCTGAGTGAACTGGTGCGTAATCTGCTGCACAATGCCATTCGCCATACGCCACTTGGCAGTGCCTTGCTGGTGGTGTTGAATATGGATGCCAGCCAGCGGCAAGCGCAACTGCGCATCACAGACCAGGGACCTGGCTTGTCCGACGAGCTGCAGCAGCGCCTCTATCAACCGTTTTCTGCAGGTGACAGCCTGCATGGTTCGGGCTTGGGACTGGCGATTTGCCAGGAAATAGTGCAAGCGCTCGGCGGCCAGCTTGAGCTGCGTAACTGCCGCGCATCCACAGGCACCGTAGGCCTACAAGCCATCAGCACGCTGCCTGTACCCGCAACAACCACCAACCAGCCACACTAATACTCAACACGATGTTTGAGTTGCTGCAGAGCTGGCGTTTGAACGCATTTCTAAAACAGCCCAATACCCAGAAAAATTTTATGGACTTCCACGAGCAATTGCACCCCAAAAGATGTACCAAGCACGCCTGCTTGCACCAATGTTCAATTTGCAGCTATGCATTGGGTAGCACTCTCATGTAAGACATAAAATCAAAGAAAAGCCAATGAACATCAACAAGTAGCGCTATCAAAAAAAGGAACCACAATCAGCGCTTTGCACAACTGCAAAGCCACAAGAAATTTCACACAACAGGCAAGGAATCAGAATGGGTGATCAAACACAGATCCAAGCAGCTCGCGTGCTGATCGTGGGCGGCGGTGTCGCAGGACTGGAGATCGCTTCAGCGCTCGGCAAACTCGGTGATGCCAACATTGCCTCCGTCACCTTGGTGGATGCTGACTCTGCCCATGTCTGGAAGCCCATGCTGCACACCATTGCCGCTGGCACCCGAGATTTGGCCCAACAGCAGACCACTTATCTGGCCCAAGCCACTGATGCGCACTTTGCTTACCAGCCTGGGGCAATGGCAGGCCTGGACCGCACTGCCAAAACCATCACCCTCGACCCCATCATGTCCGAGGATGGCCGTGAAGTCGTGCCTGCACGCCAGATTGGCTACGACAAGCTGGTAATTGCAGTGGGCAGTGGTGCCAATGACTTTGGCACACCCGGTGTGCTTGAGCATTGCTACATGATCGACTCGCGCCGCAAAGCCGATGACTTCAACAGAGAAATCCGGTTGCGCATGCTGCGTGGCATGACCGAAGGTGAAACCCTGCAAGTGGCCATTGTGGGGGCTGGAGCCACCGGTGTCGAACTGGCTGCCGAGCTGGTGCAATTGTCCGAAAGCGCCGAAGCCTATGGCGCCTTGGGCAAGGCAGCCAAATTCCAGATTGTGCTGATTGAAGCGGGCGCGCGCATCCTGCCAGGCTTTCCTGAAGAAATTTCACAAGCCACGCAACAGCGCCTGGAAAAACTGGGTGTTCGCGTTCTGGTGAACCGCAAGGTGCAGGCTGCACGTGCAGATGGCTTGATATTGGATGGTGAAGAGCTGGTGCCAGCAGGTCTGAGCGTGTGGGCTGCCGGCGTGAAAGCACCCAACTTTTTATCCACATTGGGCCTGCCAACCACACGTGGCAACCAGCTGATCGTCAATGAAGATCTGCAAACCGCTGACCCAGACATCTACGCTGTGGGAGATTGCGCCAGCTACACCCTGCCCGGTCAAAAGCAGCCACTGCCACCAACTGCCCAGGTGGCGCACCAGCAGGCACGCTATCTGATTGAGCTGCTACCCAAAGTGCTTGCCAGCCGCCAGACCTATGCAGGCAAAGGCTTCGCTTACCGAGATTTTGGTGCGCTGGTATCACTGGCCCATTACGATGCCTACGGCTCACTGGGCAAATTTGGTCTGTTTAACGGTGGTTTGATTCGCGGTCGCTTGGCCATGCTCAGTCATATCTGGCTGTATCGCTCGCACCAGGCACGCCTGTACGGATTTTGGCGGGGTGGTTTGCTGTGGCTGGTGGATTTGATGAACGCACGCCTGCGCCCCACGATCCGGCTGGATTGAGGCTATCACGGTGGCAAAAAAAGCGTGCCTTGTGGCACGCTTTTTTGTAGAAGCAAACGGTTCCTTAAACGCTTTTGGTTGCCACACCTGCAGCGCTGAAACTGGCCATCTCACGCAGAACAGCACAGGCTGCCGTCAGCAATGGCCAGACCGTGGCTGCGCCCGAACCCTCACCCAGGCGCAATTGCCAGTCCAGCAATGGCTGCGCTTGCAAGGCCTGCAGCATCATGTTGTGGCCCGGTTCACCTGAGCGATGGGCATACACACAGCGCTCCAGCACAGCCGCTTGCAAGCGGCTGGCCACCAGCACTGCAGCCGTGGTGATAAAGCCATCCACCACAATCACGCGGCGCTCCTTCGCAGCTTGCAATACAGCGCCCACCATGGTCGCCACCTCAAGCCCACCGATCGCTGCCAGCACCTGCAATGGCTCAGTCACGCTTTGGTGCACTGCCAGCACCTGCTGCAACACTGCCACCTTGCGCTTGACGCCCTCTGTGTCCAAACCTGTGCCCATGCCTGTGACTTGCTCCACGGGAACTGCGCAGAGCTTGGCCAGCAACAGCGAAGCCGTGGACGTATTGCCAATCCCCATTTCCCCGAGCAGCAAGGCATTGCCGGGGAGCCTCTTGACCAGCTCCACACCGTTGCGCATGGCCAAGGCACACTCCTGCTCACTCATGGCCACGCCCTGGCTGCAGTCTTGCGTGCCATAGGCTACTTTGCGACGCCATAAACGCGGTTGCCCCGCTTTGGGCAGCTTGTCCTCGGGGTCTTGTTCACGCGGGGGAAAGTCGCGCGCAACACCACAGTCCACCACATTCAGGGCAATACCGTGCTGACGTGCCAGCACACTCACCGCCGCGCCTCCTGCCATGAAGTTCTCCACCATCTGCCAAGTCACATCCACCGGATAGGCTGATACGCCTCGCGCCGCCAGACCATGGTCTGCAGCAAACACCACCATCTGCGGCGCTTGCAGCACAGGCTGGTCGGTGCCAAGAATGCAGGCAATACGGTGTGCCAGTTGCTCCAGCACACCCAGTGAACCTACAGGCTTGGTCTTGTTATCTAGCAATCCCTGCACGTGGGCAGAAAAACCGGCATTCTGGATGGAAACAATTTCAGGAATAACAAAGGACATACAAGCAATCTTTTACGCAAGAAAGATGGCGCCGAAGCGCCTTGGCAGCAAGTATGCCCTCATCAGCCGCTTCAGCCAGTCGTCCCACATCAAACCCATGCCATGAAAAAACCCGGCAAGGCCGGGTTGGTTTACGGCTAAAAGCCGGTTATCAGCGAATGGGTTCTACAGGCGGTGGCAACACCTGGGGCTGCTGCACTGGAGGTGGCCCGTTGTATTGCACCGGTGGATTTGCGGGCTGTGCAGGTTGAGGCACCTGCACAGTTTGGGTGTATTCACGAATCACACCGCCCCCTTGCACGCTACCGCTGATTTGCGGCTGACGCACACGCTCCACACACGCACGGCGATCATCGTCCGTCTTGAAGACTTCGCAGCGGCGCAATGCATTGCGCTGGTATTCGGTCAATTCATCGCCTGTTTGCGGGTTGGCAGGCCCCACACCACGCTTGCGCTCACCGGCCACAGCGGCAGCCTCATGCTGCTGGGGAGTCGCATATTTTCCCGAGCCATGATGCTTGGGCGCACGCGGATGAGGATGAGCTTGCTTGGCAGGATGATGCGGTGCATGCACAGGCCCAGGAGCAACCGCAGGTGCAACTTCCGGCGCTGACTGGGTTTGCGCAGATACCGTAGCGCAACCGAGCAATGCTGCAGTACACAGAGTCAGGCGCAATGAAGTGTTCCATGGTTGTGTCATCGAAGATTCCTCCTTGGAAAAAACAATGACCACAGCATGCAATGCACGACAAATCTCAGCCTATCGGCTCAACGCGCCAAAGATTGCAGTCTCACACCTACATACAGAGTACGCGCTTACATTGACACACAAAACCAGCGTTTCACCCCAGCTGCCATCCGTGCAAATACATCGTCCAGCGAAGGTGTCTGTGCACCAAACAAGGCCCTCAAAAAACTGGCGTTCTCGAACATGCCATGCCAGTACGTGCCCCAGATATGACTTTGCGCACCTTGCCACACCAGTCCGGCAACCAGCTCTTGTGAGCGCAAGGCCTGCTGCGCCTCCATATCAGCGCGCAGCTGAGTTTGACCGTGGTGTATCTCATAGACCTCCAGGTCAACCCCTGAAAGCGCAGACCATCTGCCCTGCAAGGCTGGCAGATGCACACGCACACGTCGCACAGTTTTCTCGCGCTCAAACAGCGACACCAATGGCAGCAAGCCCAGACCTGCCGCATTGTCATCCACACCGTGCAGATCAATCAGTGCCTCACCCAGCATCTGCAGCCCCCCACAGATACCCAGCACTTTTTTGCCCGCATGGGCATGCGCTGACACTGCTGCGTCAAGTCCCTGCTGACGCATCCAGCCCAAGTCGGCTGCCGTCGCTTTAGAGCCCGGAAGAATCACCCAATCAGCATCTTGCAGCTGCGCTGGACTACGTGCCCAGATCACACGCACGCCTGGCACGTTCAGCAGAGGCTGAAACTCATCATGGTTGCTCATGCGCGGATAAGCCACAATGGCTACCGTGGTGTGCACCACACCTGTCGAATGTGCATGCGCATCAAACACCCCATCTTCTTCGGGCAGGCCATGCTGGTATTGCATGGGGATGGTGGCAACCGTGGGCACCCCCGTCAGGTCTTCCAACATCTGTGGTGCCGGCGCCAGCAAGCTGGCATCACCGCGAAACTTGTTCAGCACAAAACCCTTGATGAGCGCCTGCTCCTGCGGGGGCAGCAAGGCCCAGGTGCCATACAGGTGGGCAAAAGCACCACCACGATCAATATCGGTCACCAGCAGACAATGTGCCTGGCAATGTCTGGCCACACGCATATTGACCACATCGTTGTCGTGCAGGTTGATCTCGGCAGGCGAGCCAGCGCCCTCAATCACCAGGACATCATATTGCTCGCGCAGACTATCGAGTGCCTGCGCAATATGCGGCCAGACATGCCGGCTGCGCTCACGCCACGGCATGGCTGAAAGAGTCGCATCGGCCCGCCCCATCAGCACCACCTGGCTGCGTGTGTCCGCTTCAGGCTTGAGCAGCAAAGGGTTCATGCGCACATCAGGCTCCACACCTGCGGCCAGCGCCTGCAGATACTGGGCCGTGCCAATTTCACCCCATTGCCCATCCAGCGTAGCAACCACCCTGGCGTTGTTGCTCATGTTCTGCGCCTTGAACGGAGCCACCCTCAGACCCTGCGCACGATAGTAGGCACATAAAGCCGTAGCCACCCAGCTTTTCCCAGCATTGCTGGTGGTACCCAGCACCATGATGCAGCGCGCAGACATGCTTATTGCTCCTTCGACAGAGGCAACACCATGCGCTGCAGGATGCGCTCCAGCGCAGCCCCTGTTTCATGGCACAGGCCGGTATGCACAGGCGATGTCTGGATGATGCTGCTGCGCTTGGCGGTCAGCCAATGAAAGCGTGCGCGCAACGGCAGCTGCGCTATCGGGCCTCCTTCGGCTTTCCCTTCGCAAATCGCCACCATGGCGGCCAGATGGCGGCGCACCGTCTCCATATCCACCTGCGGGTCCAGTGCGAGCAGGCGCTGTTCATCCAATGCAATGGCGGCCCGCAAGAAACCTGTGCGCTGGCAAGAAAGAATCACACCTGCGTTGATGAACTCTTCGCGCTCCACACGCGGCACCACACGCACGATAGCGTAGTCATACAGCTCAGCCGCGTGCATCCATCACCCCTTGCAACCAACGGCCACGGTCTTGCAAACGGGCCATGACATAACTTATATAGGCCGCGCGATGGGCCTGAACATCTTGGAGCAGCGGGCTGTCAATGCCATCGGCAGCCTGCTGCAAGAAACAATCCGGCACAGCAGCTACCACGGCTTCCACCACACTGGGTGTCAAGCGTGCAGCCAGCTCAGCATCCACCTGTGCCAAGGCTGTCGCATGGGGCAGCAGCACATGCTCCGCAATCGGCGCAAAAGCCTTACCCGGATCAGCCACCTCGCCCTTCCAGGCGTGGTGAAACGTCAGGCTGGCTCCGTGGTCAATCAGCCAGGGCTCGCGGCGCCACATCAACATATTGGTGTTGCGTGCAGTGCGATCCACATTGCTCACCAGCGCGTCAAACCACACCACCCGTGAGGCAAAGTCAGCATCCAGCACATCCACGGCTGGATCAAAATTCACCGCGCCCGACAGGTAATCCAGCGCCACATTCGTGCCTTCGCTGGCCCGGATCAGATCTTGTATTTCAGGATCGGGCTCGGTGCGCGCGAGCAAAGCATCCAGATGCGCCAGCACAATCTCTGGCACCGGCAGGCCCAGGGCACGCGCAATGCCACCCGATATCACTTCCGCAATCAGCGCGCGCACGCCCTGCCCGGCACCTCGAAACTTCAACACATAGGTGCCCAGATCATCCGCTTCCACAATGGCCGGCATGGAGCCACCTTCACGCAGCGGCGTGACATAGCGCTCCACCCGCACCAAAGGCAGTTTGAGAATTTCAGCGTTCATACGCCATCCTAGCCGCAGGCTGATCTGGCGTGTACGCACCAGTCAATTCCAACGCCTTCCATGCCGACTCCAGGGCTTGCTGTGAGGCCTGCGGCAAAACACCCATGCGCACGCAGCCAGGCAAACCAAAGCTGGCACAGTCGCGCAGCTTGATGCCTTGCGCGCGCAGATCGTTCAGCATGGCCGACATCTGTGTCTGCAATTCCTCAGGCCAGCGCGCCACCATGTAATTGGCTTGATGCCCAGGTATCAGCTGCCAACCCAAGCGTTCGCACATCTGCAGCTGTTGCGCTTTCCATGTCTGTAGTTGCTGCAAGCTGTGCTGCAGCCACTGCTGCACCACCGCGGTGGTCCATGCCTGCAACATCGCCACGCCGTGAGCACCCACCACCCATGAAGGTGCCAATTGCCGCAATGCAAGCAACTCTTGAGCACTCGTGTGCAGCGGTGCAATCGCATAGGCAGCGCGCACACCCGTCATGCCCAAGGCTTTGTTGGGCGTCCACATCTGCCAGATGTGTTCCAGCGGAAATGCTTGCGAGGCTTCCTCCAAACGCAGCGGCGCATAGGCGCAGTCTAATACACGCCATCCAGCATCAACACTGGTTTGCGCCCACAGCGTGCACACCATGTCTTCTTGCCCCAAAGGGCTGGAAGGCGCACAGGCCCAATGCAAACCTGGGCCAGCAGCGCGACGGGCGCGGTCTGCCACAAGCAGCCCCCATACCTGCGCAGCCTGTGCGTAGTCACCATAGTGATGCTCGGGCAAAGTCACGCAGGCTGCGCCTTGGCGCACAGCGTGCATGGTGATGCGATGGATGAACTCGCTGGCACTGCCTGCCACCACGATGCGCTGCGCGCTGACGCCATGAAATTGCGCCAATTGTTCACGCAGAGCCGTGTAGCTGGGGTCGGGATACTGCGCGCAATGCGCATCCTGCAAAGCCTGCACGGCCTGGGGACAGGGTCCACAGGCATTGCGGTTGGTGGAAAAGTCGTGCGCCGGAATGCCCAAGGCATCGGTGCCACCATGTACCCACGCTTCAGCCATAGGCCACCACTGCTGCACCTGCCAGCACTGCCCCCAGAAACACCACCAAGGCTACAGCGCTACCTGCCAGCCGCACGCTGCGCTGCACATGATTGCTCTGCGGCACCTGTCCCTGCGGATTCAGTACATACACGCCGGGCTTGCCCAGTCGCACACCCAAGGCCTGCGCCATGGCGCCCATGGGCCAGCCTCCATTGGGTGAAGGCGTAATAGCGGCATCGCGCCGCAAGACTCGAAAAGACACGCCGCGCCCCGCCACGGCCAGCAACAGTGCTGTGATACGTGCAGGAAGCCAGCTCATCACGTCATCGGCCCGTGCTGCCCATTTGCCAGCCCATTGCCAGTAGCGGCGCTGCTCACCCTGACCGCGCCAGCCAGGGTAGCCCCACATGGCATCCGCCGTATTGCTCAGGCGGTAAAGCGCAGCCCCCGGCAACCCCAGCAAGGCAAACCAGAACAAAGGCGCAATGACCGAATCACACAGGTTTTCTGCCAGTGTTTCAATTGCACTTTCGCGTACCGTACCCGCGTCGAGTTGCATGGTGTCACGACTGACCAGCCACGACAAACGCTCTCGCCCTGCCGGAAGGGATTGCTGCAAAGCGGTTTCCACAGCCAGAACCTCGTCTTTGAGCATGCGCCACGACAGCATGGGCTTGAGTAAAACACCCACCACAAGACCATGCCACCACCACTGTGCAGGTGGCAGCAGCCATTGGCACAAGGCATACACTCCGAAAAACAGGATTGCCAGCACCCACCAGGCCAGCGCGCCCAGTACCAAAGACGTGAAATCTCTGGTTTTCTCGGTGTGGGGCGCAATACAGTTGCCTGCAAACCCCAGCAACTTTCCCATCAGCACTACCGGATGCAGCCAGGCGGGCGGTTCCCCCCATAGACGATCGAGCAACAAAGCCACCAGCACTGCCATGACCGCCGCCATGAGGTGTTGCGCCCAGAACGTTTGCGAGGCGCCTTCTGCGCCCCACATTTGGTAAATCCAAGCTAACGGACTCAATGCCACAGCCAGCACAGATGTGAGATCAATTCCGCTCATTGGCTCTGATCAGGTGATGCCACCGAAGGTGCCTGGCCCCAGCGTTCATCAAACAACATGTCTTCCAGCGGTGCGCGTGCGGCCCACTTCTCTTGTTGCAGCATGGGCTCCGCGTAATAAGCCTGCACCGGCCCCAGACACAGAACGGCCAGTGGATAGCTGCCCTCTGGCATTTGCAGCCATTGCGCCAAGGCCTGCGGGTCATAAATCGACACCCAGCCCATTCCCAGCCCTTCGGCGCGCGCAGCCAGCCACATGTTCTGGATCGCGCAGGCTGCAGAGGCCATGTCCATCTCCGGCATGGTGCGGCGGCCAAAGACATGGGCTTCTCTGCCCGGTGGCAGTGCCACGATCAGCACTTCAGCGGCTTCCAGCACGCCTTGCACCTTGAGCTGCATAAAGTCTTCCTGGCGCACACCCAAAGCCTGCGCCGTGAGCAAGCGCTCCTGCTCCACCAGCGCATGAATCCCTTCGCGCATGCTTCGAGATCGGATGCGGATAAAACGCCACGGCTGCATAAAGCCCACGCTGGGTGCGTGGTGCGCCGCACGCAGCAGACGCAGCAAGACCTCATCGCTCACCGTACCGGGCACAAAGTGGCGCATATCGCGCCGCTCATGGATGGCGCGGTACACTGCCGCGCGCTCTTGCGCAGAAAAAGGCGTGGCCGCAATGGTGTCGTAGTGCTGAAGGTCGTGTGTATCGCTCATGGCTGCATTGTCAGTCTTCAATGCCGCGTTGCGCAGGAATTCCTGCCTTGAATGCATGCTTAATCATGGTCATCTCGGTCACAGTGTCGGCCATATCAATGATTTCCTGAGGGCATCGGCGCCCCGTCAGGCATACGTGCACTTCTTTGGGTCTCGCTGCCAGAGTCTCCATCACCTCCTCCAGCGGCAGCCAGCCGTAGATCAAAGGATAGGTGATCTCGTCGAGCACAACCAGAAAATACGCGCCAGACAGAATAGCTGCCTTGGCTTTTCCCCAGCCCTCGCGTGCCAGTTCAGCCGAGCGATCCAGGTCTTTGCTTTTCCAGCTAAAACCATCTCCCAGCCCTTCGACCGGCAAGCCCACCTGTTCGGCCAGACGATGTTCACCAAAGCGCGCGCTTGGCACTTTCATGAACTGGAACACTTTGACGGCTTTGCCCCGCCCCGTGGCACGAAACGCCAAGCCAAAGGCTGCCGTGCTTTTACCTTTGCCATCGCCGGTGTTGACGATGACCAGCCCGCGGCGCTCGCCCTCAGGTTTTTCGTAGGGCTTTTCAGAAGGAGGTGTTTCAATTTGCATAGCTTTGGGGGCCAACTTCCAAGAGTCGTCAACACCACCCAGCAAACCAAATGTTTGCGACCGTCAGGAGGCACCAAGCCGCAGGCAGTACGCCGGTACGACAAGGCAAAACAACGACGTACCAGGGGTGTTGTTAGCAAATCCAAGTGTTGACTATGGTTTTCGTTCCAAGATTTCAAACAGCTTTGCCCACTGTGGGCAAAGCCATCCACATGCCGTCGACTTCGCGGATGCGAATACGATGGTCAAACACGGCCTCTAACGCGGCATGCGTGCCAGCATCACGCGTATTTCCCTGGTGCAATACATGGCCCGATTGCATAACCACCATGTAGTCAGACTGCAGCGCAATCCCCAGTTCGTGCAGCACACTGATCACCGTGTGGCCGCTAACTACGAGACCTTGCACGGTTTCCATCCATGCACTTTGGTGCGGAGGGTCCAGATTGGCCAAAGGTTCATCCATCAGCAGCACCTGTGCCTGCACGGCCAAGGCACGTGCCAGCAGCACGCGCTGGCGTTCCCCCCCTGAAAGCTCTGCCAAGGGCCGATGCTGCCAATCCCAACACTGACTCACTTGCATGCACTCCTGCACCACGGCATGGTCCTGTGCGCTGGGTGGCGCCAGCCACGCCTGATGCGGCATGCGCCCAAGCATGACAACGTCATAGCTACTCAGTTCCTGCGACACCGCTTCGTTCTGCCCCAGCCAAGACAAGCTGCGCGCACGCGCCTTGGCAGGCCACTCATTCAATGCTTTACCCAGCAGTTGCACCTGCCCTTGCCAGTTTTTACGAGCATGCAGGCCCGCCAAAGCTCGTAGCAATGTAGATTTGCCCGCCCCATTAGGCCCCACAATGGCCGTCCATTGCTGCGCTGGCATCTGCACATCCACACCTTGCAGCAGGCGGTGCGCACCTGCACGCACAATAACATCGCGAGCTTGAAAGGCCCATCTGGAATTTTTAGCTGCATCAGCCATGGCTCACCCCCTTGCCTGCCGCGCAGCATGGCCTCTGTGCATCAGCCACAGCAAATAACTGCCACCCAGCAGCGCTGTAAGTACTCCAACGGGCAGCTCTTCCGGTGCCATCACCCAGCGCGCCAGAATGTCGGCAGTGAGCAAGACCACGCCGCCCATCAAGCTGCTGAGCACAATGCTGCGTGCATGGCCCACACTGACCATGCTGCGCACCAAATGTGGTGCTGCCAATCCCACGAAGGCAATCAAGCCGGTTTGCGCCACCGCTGTGCCGGTCGCCAAGGCCATCACTGCAATCAGCCCCGCACGCATGGGAGCCAGCGGCAGGCCCAGGCTGGCAGCGGTGGATTCACCTAAGGTCAACCCGTCCAGCACACGTGACAAGCCCCAGGCAGCCACCGCACATACCGCCCACGCAACCGCCAGCAAAGAACACGAAGCCCAGCCGATAAAAGCCGTGCTGCCCAATCCAAAGGCTTTCATGGGCTGCAAGATATCGGGGTAGCGCATCTCCAACATATCACGCACTGCACCGAGCACCACGCCCACGACCACGCCCGCGAGCAACAGACGCAAGCTGTTTTGCACGCCTTGCGCCATCAACAAGGTAAGCAACACGGCAAACGCTGCACCAGCGAAAGCCATGCCGGTCATGCCCAGGCGCTGCATCCACTCCATCCCCATGGCTGCCGTACCGCTCAACACCATGGCCACGGCACCACCCAAAGCGGCTCCCGAGGCACTACCCAGCAAATACGGATCTGCCAAGGGATTGCGAAACAGACCCTGCGCCACAGCCCCCGCCAAACCCAGCAAGGCACCAGCCAGCCAGGCTCCTGAAGTGCGTGGCAGACGGATATCCCAGACGATCTGCAACGCCACCGCGTCGCTTTGCATACGCCACACACTTTCCCACCCCGTGCTCCCAACGCTGGCGCCCAGCATCAGCAAAATCGCGGTAGCCAACAACAACAGCGCAGCCAGCCAACAACTGCGCTGCGCACCCTTGGACATACGTGCTTCAACCGCCACGACGAGGCGCTTTCTCCGCCAAGCAGCGGGCAATGATGCGGGCAGCCTCATCCATGCGCGGGCCTGGCCGCACGATGATGCCGGACTCTTCGGCATTGAATGCACACACTCGTTTCTTTTGAACGGCTTCCAGCGTGGCCCAGCCTGGGTAGCTATGTGCAACTTGCATGCTGTGGTTGCCCATCAGAATCACATCGGGGCGTGCACGCAAAATGAACTCCGGGTTCAAGCGCGGAAATGGGCCCATTTCTTCTGGCACCACATTGGCCATTTTCATATGTGTCAGCACCTCACCGATGAACGAGGAGGGCCCTGCCACATACGGCCCACGGCTGACTTCAAAATACACTTTGGCACCTTGCACACCTGCAGGCAGGGACTGCGCTGCCGCATCCATCCCCGCCTGCACACGCTGCCATTCACTTTCTGCCCGCTCTGGCGGCAAGCCCAGCAACACGCCAATGCTTTGCAGCACGCGGTGCACATCGGCCTGGGTACGCGTCTCCAGCGTGATGGTACGCAGGCCCAAAGCCTCCAGGCGCTCCACCACGCGCGAGGCATTGGAGAGCAGGACCACATCAGGCTTCAGCTCCACGATGGCCTCCACATTCGGGTCCATGCCACCTCCCAGAATAGGCAACCTGGTTTGCAGCGATGCTGGCCAGTTCGAAAAGCGATCCACACCCACCAACCTGTCGCAAGCGTCCAAGGCACAGATGGTTTCCGTCAGGGATGGCAGCAAACTGACAATGCGCTGCGGTGACTTTGCTGTTGCCATGACCCGCCCCCTGTCGTCCTTCAACGCAGCTGCTGGCACATCCGCTGCCTGCGCGCATCCCCACCCCAAAGCAGCAAGCACAGTGACAGCACCGAGGCTGCGGCGGAAAAGATTCATCATTTAAGCTGCAACGGTAAACCCGCTGCCATCAATGTCGCGCGGCTGCACACTCGCGCGACGTCCTGGTTCAAGGCACCCAGGGCATCCACAAAGGCACGCACTTCTTTGCCTAATGGAATCACCCCCATGCCGATCTCGTTGCCGACCACCACAACCGGCCCAGGGCAACGTGGCAACACCTCCAAGAAAAAGGCTCGTTGCACACTCCATTCTTCTGTAGCCCATGCACCATTTGCAGCACTTGCGCCTTCCATGGGCATCATCCAGTTGGTCAGCCACAGCGTCAGACAATCCACCACCACCAAGGTGTTGGGACTGCTGTGCGTCTGCAAGGCCTGTGCAAGCTGGCGGGGGGCCTCCACTGTCTGCATACCAGGGACACGCTGTGCACGGTCTGCCTGGTGGCGCGCAATACGCTGGCGCATTTCAGCGTCCCAGGCTTGGCCTGTTGCCAGATAAACTGCATTGTGACCAACACCCGCATCCAACCAGTCGCGCGCAGCCTGCTCGGCACGGCGGGTTTTGCCACTTTTTTGTCCGCCCACAATCAGCTCTTGCCAAGGCTGCATGGTGCTGTTGTTCAAAGTATTCATAAAACCTGCAAATTATGCCGATGTAGCCCGCTCACCCCATTGCACAGGCTCTGCACCTAACAGTGCCGCCACTGCTCGCGGATGCGATGCAAACCAGGCATGAAAATAGCTCGCGTGCACACTGCCATGCTGATAGATTGCCTCGCCCAGCTTCTCTTGTGCTGGTTGCTTGGGCCTGCTGGTTCGAGCCACTTGCACTGCAGAGCTTTCAAAACGCGAATAGTGAAACGTATGCCCGCGCAACACCCCGCCCTGCAGCGCACATTGCTGCATGCCCAGCCCGGCCAGACGTGGCTGCATATGCGCCGCGCCCGGCACGATGCCCCACATTGGCGAACTCTGACCTTGTACAGAATGCAAACTTTCTGCCAAGGCCAACATGCCGCCACATTCTGCCCAGATAGGTTTGTCTGCCTGCACATGGGCTTGCAGATCTGCCTGCAAGACTGAGTTGGCAAGCAATTTTTCGGTATGCAATTCCGGATAGCCCCCTGGCAGCCAGACCGCATCACACGCAGGCAAGCGATCACCAGCCAAAGGAGAAAAAAATGCCAAACTTGCTCCCATGGCCTGCAAACAATCCAGATTGGCAGGGTAAATAAAGCTGAAAGCAGCATCACTAGCCACAGCCACGGTTTTTCCCTGAAGCCACGGCTCAATTCGCGGCACCGCCCCATGGGGTTCATTCGGAAAATCGACCGCCCAACGCTGCCACTCTTGCCAATCCATCAGCCCCAGTGGCGTTTGCCCTATCGCATCGGCAACCAAATTGAGTCGCGCCATGGCATCAGGCAACTCGTGCGCGGCCACCAATCCCAGGTGACGCTCTGGCAGCAACTGCACTTCCTGCCCCTGCACAACACGTTGCAAGGCTCCCAGCCACAATGAGGGCTCGCGCAAGCTGGCTTGCAGCATCTGTGCATGCATGGCACTGCCTACACGATTGGCCAGCACACCAGCCCATGGCAGACCACTTTGGTACTGCTGCATTCCCAGCACCACGGCACCAAAGCTTGCTGCCATGGCCGCTGCATCCAGCACCAGCAACACGGGGATCCCCAACTGCTCTGCCAAATCCGCCGCTGTTGGGCTGCCGTCATACAGGCCCATCACACCTTCGATCAAGATGACATCGGCTTGCGCTGCTGCGGCAGCCAGACTTGCACGCACCTCATCCATGCCCACCATCCAGGCATCCAGGTTATGCACTGTGGCACCACTGGCAAGCTGGTGCCAATAAGGGTCTAGAAAGTCTGGTCCACACTTGAAAACACGCACACGGCGCCCTTGCCGCGTGTGCCAGCGCGCCAAGGCAGCAGTAACCGTGGTTTTACCTTGGCCTGAAGCAGGCGCTGCAACCAGCAGCGCCACGCAACGGTGATGAGGGGTATCAACTGTCATGGTATGGAAAAGCTAGCTATTGGTGTTTTTGCGGCACGTAGGATCTTCTTCACAAGCATGCATTACTGAGGCGTCCACTTCAGACCCACATAGAAGCTGCGCCCCGGGGTTGCGTAATTCCCGCCCTTGGACGAGGAATCGGCCGCCAGCACATAGTCTCGATCGGCCAGGTTATCCAGCCGCATATTCAATGTGAAATCTTTGCCCAGCTGCGTGGACGCCGCCAAGTTCAGCAAGCCATAGCCAGCCAGGGATTTCTTTTTCTCCGTATCCGTGTTGTAGCGACGGCTTGCTGCCTGCATCTCCGCACCCAAGGTCCAGCCCTTGACCATCGTTTCAACCGCCAGCGTGGCATAGCGTTTGGAGCGACGCTGTAGCAAATGCCCTGTCTGGGCATTGTGAGGATTCTGGAAATCCACAGAGCCCGACCACTTCAGCGCTCCGGTACGTAGCGCACCGGAGACACTCACACCCTCCAGCACGGCTCTTTGCACGTTGAGGTAGCAGCCTGCTGCACCGCAGCTACCCAAGCCTGCGCTGTAAGTGACCAGATTGTCGACCTTGTTGCGATAAACACTCACGCCCAGATAGTCGCCCCTGTTTTGCCAACGCAAGCCCAGTTCCGCATTCCGGCTGGTTTCAGGCTGCAAACTTGCATCGCCACTTTGTGAAAAGCGCTGATACAGGCTCGGCACTCTGAACCCGCTTCCGACCGAAGCCGTTGCGCGCCACATGGGGGCAAACTGCCAGCCGTAGGCTGCTGAATAGGTGTTTTTGCTGCCAAAATCACTATCTCTATCGTGGCGTAACGCCAACTGCACACTATGCCCCCCCCAGCTTTGACCGTAGGCCAATGCCACAGCATTTTGCTGACGGTCACGTTCACCAGAACCTGCAAAATCTGCGTTTTCCAACTGGTCTTCGCGCCGCTCCAGATTCAGGCACCACACGCCCCACTGGCTGCGCCACTCGTTTTGGAGCATGAAATTGCGCAACACCGTCTCTGTGCTGTACATCGTGGCAGTCCGTGTTTTGTACACATTGCGCGACTGGCTGGCTGAAATACGCGTGCTCAAGGCAGACGACCAGCGACTTTCCCAATTCAACCCGTATGCATCGGTGTTGCGAATACTGCGGTCATTGCCTTGCACTCGGTTGTCATAGCCAGCATTGGAGTCGGTCGTCAAAGCAGTGAAATCCACGCGGTGCGTTGCGTCAATCTGAAGGCCAAGCCGTGCGTTGGCTGCTTTGCGCAGGTAGCCGTCTTTGTCCACATTGCGCCTTGTGCCACCAGTTTTGGAATCGAAGCCTTCACTCTCCGCATACGACATACCCAACGCGAAGTCCCAGGCACCTTGCGCGCCACGCACGTTAGCACTGGCTTTGCGCGTGCCATAACGACCTGCGCCTATCGAGACAGAGGGCTGCAAGCCAGCCTCGCCGCGCTGGGTGAAGATTTGTACAACACCAGCCATGGCATCTGAGCCATAAACGGCGCCGGCAGCACCGCGCAACACCTCGACCCGCTCAATCGCATCCACAGGCAGTGTCTCCCATGGCGCGCCACCGGAGCCATTTTGTGCATCAATGCGAATGCCATCGATGTACACCGCCGTATGCTGCTTGTGCGCCCCCCGCAAGAAAAACTGGGTCTCCGAACCTGCACCACCCGTACGCGTGATCTGAACACCTGGCACCTTGGCCAAGATATCTTCCAGTGCCAAAGCACCACTTCGTTCAATAGTTTCACGGTCCACAATCGTGACATCCGCCAAAACATCGGAAAGCGGTTGCTCAGTACGAGTGGCCGCCACCACGACCTCATCCATCGATTGCGCAGCCCAGAGCGCGCTTGGCATGCATGCGGCAATCACCACCACAGCCTGCACCTTGCGTGAAGACGAAGCAACGCAGCAACGCTGTTGTTCCAACAAACTCATTTGAAAAATATGAGAATCCGCCCGTGCCAGCCTCCCCGCCAGCAATGGGCAAACCATGCCCACTTGCATGGGCACACCGATGTTGGCCGGTATCCGGGCTGGTTCTTCAACGCCATCGCCTTCCCAAATGCTTGTTCAAGGCATTCAGTGGCTTGTGATGATGGGTTGGGGCAATTGCTTGCGCCAAGAACTCACCGTTGCGGGGGCAGCGCAGGCTAGTGATGTTGAAGTGTCAACACCAACACCCTGCTTCCCGTTGAACTGCAGACTTGTGAACCAAGCTGCGAGCACCAACATATGAGCCAGGGATTTTAATCACGTCAAACGCCATCGCGCTCCCTCCGCGCACGTAAAGAACTTGGAGCAAGCAATCTAATAGGCAAAAACCGCTGAAATTGACAGCTTGAAACAAGCTTTTGTAGCTAAATCTGCCGATCTGCCATAAATTTGCAATTCCCTATAAATGGGCAGTCCTACAATTACAGCAATCCATGACGAAACCATCCATTCTTGATCCCGTTGCTGAGCGTGTAGAGCTGTTACTGGAAAAGTACGAGGCTCTACAACACGCGAATAACTTACTCGCCGAAGAGATTCATGCTTTGCACAAAGAACGTGACTCTTTGCGATCACGTCTGAAGGCTGCGCGCGCGCGCGTGGATGATTTGATTGAACGGCTACCTGCCAACAAGGAGTCCTCTTGAGCCAGATAGAAACCCAGATCCTGCACCAAGAGTATTTGCTCACTTGCCCAGATGGACAGGAAGAACAACTCCTGGAAGCCGTGGAACGTGTGGACCAACAGTTCCAACAAATGCGCGACACCTCCAAGCTACGCTCACGTGAACGTGTGTGCGTGCTGTTGGCTGTGAATTTGGCCTTTGAAAACCTGGAACTGCGCAACCAGTTGCAGTCACTACAGCAAAAACTGGCCACGCACCAGGGCACGCATGGTGCCGAGCACGTGGATACAGGTGTCGATGCATCGCTTGATGTTGATATGGAGCGTTTGCAGACGCTGGAAGCACAAGCTGCGCATGACCAGGCAATTGCCAACGAAATTGTTGAACGTATGAATCAGGTTCTGGCAGAACCTGTCGAAGAGCCTGCTCAAGCGAGTGAGGGACTGCCAGTACCAGAGTTACCCCAGCAGCTTGACGTGTTTGAAGACGCCTCTGCCAAGCAGGCTGCTACATTTACCGCTGCACAAGATCTGTTGTCTAACATAGATTTAGACAATGCCAGGCAAGAGGACTTGACCTCAACTTCTTCGGAAAACCTGTAAAATCCAATTGTCTGCAACCCGCCGGGCTTTATATTGCCTTGAACCAATGCTCATTGAGCACGGGCTTGATATATTGCCTAGCAAGCGTGATCGTCTCGCGTCAGACGAACCCAACGCTAGGCTGCTCTCGCCCACCTGAACCCCCGGTTCAGGTTGACGGCTCGGTGGTCTTGCAGACACCTTCAATCGCACTGCAGCGAATTTCACACCACACAAGCACCATTGCCTCAGCGGCACCACATGGACGGCTTGTAGACCAAGTCCATCCACAACGCTGCCAGAGATACCGCAACCAGCATCAGTCCTGCGATACGCGTTCCCCACTCTGTGCGAAAACGACTGACCCGCCCACTCAGCCAGCGCCAAGCAACCGGTGCAGCTAATAGCCAAAGTCCGCTGCCAAGACCGAAGGCCAGCATGCTTGCAGCGCCGCTCCAGGCGGCCCCTGAAAGCGCAGCAACAAGCACCGCCGAATACAGCAAGCCACAGGGCATGAAAGCCCATGCCACCCCTGTAAACAGCGCTCCACCACGCAATGAAAGAACTGGCTGTACCTTACCCCATACAGACCGCCCCGCACGCTCCAACCATGCAGGTTGCTGCCCCTGAAACAGCATCAGCAACCCCCAGGCCAAGATAGCCAGGTGCATACCCACCCAGACAGGATGCAATGCCGAAGTTTGGTCTGAGAACCAAGCCACCTGCTCCATAGCCAAGGCAGCAACCCCACCCAGAAAACCGTAACCCAGCAAACGCCCCACATGAAACTGGCTGGCACTCCAGTTCAACGCCCATACAGGCTGCGCAATTCTGGCATGCATTTGCACGGATGACTGTCCATGCCCTTGGATCACTGCGTGACAAGGCGCAGCACACATGGCAAGACAATGGGGCCCACCCACGAGCCCCATGAAAAATGCAGTCCAAAGCAAAGAAAGTGTCATAAGGATCAGATGATCCGCGAGAATCTGGCTCTGTTGCGGTCAGCCTGCAAATAGCGGTCAAACACCAAGGCCACACCGCGTACAAAGAACCAGCCCTTAGGCGTCACCTTGATGCAGTCGTCCAGGATTTCCACCAAGCCCTCATCTTGCTGTGAGGTCAGGATCTCAATCTCTGAAGCAAAGTACTTGGTGAAATCAATCAACCAAGCACTGTTGATCGATTCATAAAGCACCTCCCCCTGGCACATGATGGTCATGATCACGGCACGACGAATCAAGTCATCTCGGCTCAGCGCCAATCCACGCACCACGGGCAAGCGCCCTTGATCCAGCAGATCGTAATACTCTTCGAGCGTTTTCGCATTCTGACTGTAAGTTGCTCCCACGCGACCAATCGCTGACACGCCTAATGCAATCAAGTCGCAATCAGGTTGTGTGCTGTAGCCCTGGAAGTTGCGGTGCAACCGTCCCTGGCGTTTGGCAACAGCCAACGCGTCATCAGGCAGTGCAAAGTGATCCATTCCCACATACACATACCCTGCCGCGATAAAACTCTCAATGGCAGAAGCCAGCATGCCGACTTTGTCGGGTGCAGATGGCAGATCTTCCTGATGAATTCGGCGCTGCGGTTTGAAACGTTCCGGTAAATGCGCATAGGCATACAGCGCAATACGGTCTGGACGCAACTGAGCAACTTGCTGAAGCGTCCGAGCAAAAGATTCTGGATTTTGCTTGGGTAGACCGTAAATCAAATCCACATTGATGGATTGAAAGCCCAGCTCTCGCGAAGCAGCCACCAGATCAAAGACCTGCTGAGCCGGTTGCTCACGGTGCACCGCCTTCTGCACATCAGGGTCGAAATCCTGAACGCCAAAGCTCAAACGATTGAAGCCAACCTCTTTGAGCACCGCCAAACGCTCACGCGTTACGGTTCGCGGGTCAACTTCAATCGAGTATTCCCCAGCGGGATCAAACTCAAAACGTTGACGCAACATGAGCCATAGACTGCGCAGTTCATCGTCACTCAGGAAAGTAGGTGTTCCCCCCCCCACGTGGAACTGACTGACCACTTGACCGCGGCCACAGTGCTGCAAATGCAAATCAATCTCGCGCTCCAAATAGCGCATGTACGTCACTGCACGTTCATGGTGCTTGGTGATGATTTTGTTACATGCACAGTAGTAGCACAGAGAATCGCAAAAGGGGATGTGCACATACAGCGACATTGGCTGCTTGGCAGTCGCTGCAACTTTGCGTTGCTTCAGCGCCAAGATATAGTCGCTATCTCCAAACGCCTCAACAAACCTATCCGCTGTAGGGTAGGAGGTGTAACGTGGTCCTGGTACGTCATAGCGACGCAAAAGTTCTGGGGTGACAACGGTCATGTATCTTTTTCCTTGATTCCACGACTTTGCAACAATTGTCAACGTTTATCCTTGACATGAGTCAACATGCCGCTGTAGAACTGGTGTCACAATTTGACTCACATCATTCGCAATCACTTCACCCATTTCGACAATCCTTCATCTTCTTTAACCGCACCAGCCCGTGCCTTCACCCAAGTCACTTTGGCTTCTGAGTACATGACTCCTCCAACCATTAAAGTTACCTGCTCCAACTGCAATCTGCGCGAACTCTGTATGCCCGTGGGTCTGAATGAGCAGCAGCTGCAGCGCATTGACGACATTGTGGCCACCCGCCGCAAAGTCAAACGAGGGGCAACGCTGTTTCGCAACGGAGAGGCATTCACGTCGTTGTACGCGATCCGCACTGGTTTTTTCAAAACCTGCGTGGCAACTGAAGATGGGCGCGACCAAGTAACAGGCTTCCAGATGGCGGGCGAAATCATTGGTTTGGATGGCATCGTGAATGACCACCACACCTGCGATGCGGTAGCACTGGAGGATGCAGAAGTATGCGTTATGCCTTTTGATGGCCTGGAAGAAATTTCCCGCGAAGTAACGGCCCTGCAAAGCCATGTACACAAAGTCATGAGCCGTGAAATTGTGCGCGAACACAGCGTAATGCTTTTGCTTGGCAGCATGCGTGCGGAAGAGCGCCTGGCAGCCTTTATTTTGAATTTGGTACAGCGTCTACACGCCCGAGGCTTCTCATCGTCAGAGCTGGTTTTGCGCATGACGCGCGAGGAAATCGGTAGTTATCTAGGCTTGAAGCTTGAAACCGTCAGTCGCACATTCTCCAAATTTGTGGAAGAAGGCATTGTTGAAGTCAAGCAACGGCACGTACGCATTTTGAACACTGCAGCATTGCAGCGCTTGGTCAATAGTCAGCACGAATGCAATAAGTAAGCCCTATTGGTCGTCTTCATAAAAAAAACCTCCCCTAGCGAAGCGGGAGGTTTTTTTTTCGACCTGATCGCCGGGAGAAATGGGCATCAGACCGCCAAGCATCATGACAGCGAATGTGTGGCATTGAGCTCAGTTTGAGGCAAAGATAAAAGAACCATCACATATCCTGCCACCATAAAAACACCCCAGAAAACAAAAAAAGCCAGCGTATAGACAGTGGTTGGTGTGATCTCTGCACTTTGCCCAAGCCACAACATATCGCGAGGATCAAACATCGCAAAAACCAGCATTTCCATCACCCCTGCTGCCAAGAAAGCTGGCCAGCCAATCCACATCAGATATCTTTTCCACATGTGCTCTCCTTGAGATGAAGTACGCACACATTGTGAGCACCCACTGCTTTTCAGCGGAGTGGGACAAACACTCAATTAAAAACTCTGCTGATCAACACCTCCCGCAGCTTTTCGTCAGGGGTTATGACTCCTAAACCATGTTTATGCATGCTCAAATGCTATAAAAATAGAAGCACAAACTTATTTAGGGGTGAGATCAGGCAAGTCCGCATCTGGTGTAGCAGCGTGGTTGCGCGCGGCATTTGCAGGTGCAAGACTCTTTTCAGACTTACGCAGTTCTTGATTGATGTTAAGACCCTTCTGGTAATAATTTTCATCAACCACTGGATCTGCCCCATTGGTGGCAATCATGGCGGTCACTATCCCTGCAACCACAACAACTGCAGGCCCACCCAGCACCAGCCACATGTGACCATACTTCCACCATGGGCCTGAAGGGGTTTCCTGCTTCTTTGCAATCTGCGTCATACCTAACTCTCTTTGAATTTATCCATATGTGCGAAGCTTGCACCTCGCACACCATTCCAACACTCTCTCAGCGAGGCACCAAGAAGACCGACTTTTCCTTCACATGCCCCTTCCCACTTTGAGCCGCAATCTCGAACTCAATGGGATACGAACCCGGACCGGTAGTTCCATAAGGAATTTGCACCCGTACAGCAACTCCACGCGTTTGTGCTGGCTCCACATCCACCAGAGAACCTTCAGCCATTGTGATATCACTCAATCCCTTGACAGAGACCGAGTAAGTTTGTGCTTGCTCCGTTGCATTCATCACTTGCAGGCGATATACGTTCTCAAGCTTGCCACCAGAGACAATACGAGCCAAAGATGCGCGATCGCGAATCACATCCACTTTCAGCGGTTCACGGACAGCGAGGCTAATCACCATTGCCAGGGTCAAACCCAACAAAATAGTCGAATAAATCAATACACGTGGACGTGCAATTCGACGCAAGATTTGTGCGCTTGTCCAAGACTTGCTCAATGCATTTTCTGTGGTCAAACGAATCAAGCCACGCGGGTACGCCATGTTATCCATAACGTTGTTGCATGCATCCACGCACAAACCACATCCGATGCACTCGTACTGCAAGCCATCACGAATATCAATGCCTACAGGGCAGACCTGCACACACAGTTTGCAATCAATACAGTCGCCCAGACCTTTCTCTTTGTAATCCACATTTTTTTTGCGAGGGCCACGAGTCTCACCGCGCTGAGTGTCATAACTCACAATCAACGTGTCTTTATCAAACATGGCACTTTGGAAACGAGCATAGGGGCACATGTATTTGCACACTTGCTCACGCATATAGCCGGCGTTCCCGTAAGTGGCAAAACCGTAAAACAGCACCCAGAATATCTGCCAACCTCCTTGCAGAGCCAATAGCTCTACACCCAAGTCTCGGATAGGAACAAAATAGCCGACAAAGGTAAAGCCAGTCCATAGTGCTATAGAAATCCACAGCAGCTGCTTAAGCGACTTCTTCCAAATTCTTTCAGCTGTCCAGCCTCCCTGGTCCAAGCGAATTCGAGCACTGCGGTCACCCTCAACCTTGTGCTCGATCCACATAAAAATCTCGGTATATACCGTTTGCGGACAGGTAAACCCACACCAAAGACGCCCCGCAACTGCCGTGAACAGAAACAGTGATAAAGCACTGATGATGAGCAAACCTGTAAGGTAGATAAAATCCTGCGGATACAGCACCCAGCCAAACAGATAGAACCTACGCGCGCCCAGGTCAAACAAGACCATCTGACGCTGCCCCCACTCCAGCCATGGCAAGCCATAAAAGAGCAACTGTGTCAGCCACACCATGGCCCAGCGCCAATTCATGAACTTACCGCTGATAGAGCGCGGATAAATTTTCTTATGCGCCTCAAAAAATGAAACAGTCTTTTCCTGGCTATCCGCTTTGATAGGAATGATTTTTTGCGGTTTTTCTTGCTCGGAACTCATCACTCACACCCCCTAAATCGCACCAATGAAAAAAGCGGCACACAGTGCCGCCTTTGCAATCGCTACGCCGATTAATTACCCGAAGGTTTGTTGGACAAACCCCAGACATAAGCAGTCAGCACGTCAATCTGTGCAGGAGTCAATTTGCTCTTCTGCGCTGGCATTTCGTTCATCTTGCCGTTTGTAATCTGCTCCACGATTCTTTGTTCGCCCCAACCGTGCAGCCAGATATCGTCAGTCAGGTTCGGCGCACCCAGCAAGGTATTGCCCTTCCCATCCATACCGTGGCATGCAGCACAGACGGTGAAGTGAGTCTTACCCAGCGATGCCTTCAGCGAGTCATGCGGGCTGCCCGACAGACTCAGCACGTAGTGCGCCAGATTGCGAACATCTTCCGGCGTGCCAATGGCTTCAGCCTGTGGGGGCATCATGGCCATGCGACCTTCCGTGATGGTCTGCTTAATGTTCTCTGGGGCACCACCACCAAGCCAGTCGTGATCGGTCAGATTGGGGAAGCCTATGCTGCCACGCGCATCAGAGCCGTGACACTGCGCACAGTTGTTCATGAACAGTCGCTCCCCAACTGCCATGGCTTGGCCATCCTTGGCCATCTCTTCTGTGCTCATTGCCGAGAAACGCGCATACAGTGGTGCCAATTCAGCATTCGCCTTTTCGACTTCAGCTTCATAAGCACTGACTTGGCTCCACTGCAGCTTACCGGTATACGCCCCCAAACCTGGGTACGCCACCAGATACAGCAAGCCAAATATGATGGTGATGACAAACAGCCAGACCCACCAACGTGGCATCGGATTGTTCAATTCGCGCAGGTCTTCGTCCCACACGTGGCCGGTTGTGTTGTCTCCATCAGACACTACCTTTTTACGGGCAGTGATGATGAGCAAGATGAGGCAGGCAATGATGCCCACAACAGTAATGCCAGCGACATAGACCGACCAGAAGTTATTTACGAAATCGCTCATGGGATGTTCTCGTTCTGGTAGGGAAATCAGTCTTGCTGAAACGGCAACTGTGCCGCTTCTTCAAAACGGTCCTTGTTGCGGCGGGCATACGCCCACCACCAAATGCCGATGAAGCACACCATCGAAACCAATGTTGCAACAATGCGCATGGTGGTGATATCCATAGCCCGTCCTTTCCTTTTTACTTAAGCGCTGTACCCAAACCTTGAAGGTAAGCAATAACTGCCTCCATCTCGGTCTTACCCTTGACTTGCTCCGCTGCACCAGCAATTTGCTCATCGGTATAAGGCACGCCTACCGTACGCAAAGCGCTCATGCGTTGTGCCACCACGGCGTGATCCACCATATTGGTGTTCAGCCATGGGTACTCAGGCATGTTCGACTCGGGCACCAGATCACGTGGATTGTTCAGGTGAATACGATGCCATTCATCGCTGTACTTACCGCCCACGCGGTGCAAGTCAGGTCCTGTACGCTTGGAGCCCCACTGGAAGGGATGGTCGTACACGAACTCTCCAGCTACCGAGTAATGGCCGTAGCGCATAGTTTCAGCACGGAAGGGGCGGATCATCTGAGAGTGACAGTTGTAGCAACCTTCTCGGATGTAGACATCACGTCCCATCAACTGCAGCGGCTGGTAAGGCTCAACACCTTGCACAGCTTCCGTAGTCGACTTTTGGAAGAACAAAGGAACGATTTCCACCAGGCCACCCACTGCGACCACCAGCAAGATCAGGACGATCATCAAGAAGTTGCTGGTTTCCACTTTCTCGTGGGTGAAACCTTTTTTGTTGTTTACAGACATTTGCGGCTCCTCGTACTTAGGCGTGAGCTGGGTTAACGGCAGGCACTGCCACCTTCACAGAACGACCCGAAGCCACAGTCTTCACAACGTTCCAAGCCATGATCAACATACCGATCAAGTACAGCAGACCACCGATCGTGCGAATCACGTAGAAGGGGTAAGAAGCCTTCACGCTCTCCACAAAGGTGTAAGTCAAAGTACCGTCGGCATTAACAGCGCGCCACATCAGACCTTGCATCACACCAGAGATCCACATTGCAGCGATGTACAGAACGATGCCGATTGTGGCCATCCAGAAGTGCAGCTCAATCGCGGATTTGGAGTGCATTTCCTTGCGGCCGAACAAGCGAGGAATCAGGTAATACAGTGAACCCATCGAGATCAGGCCCACCCAGCCCAATGCACCGGAGTGAACGTGACCCACAGTCCAGTCAGTAAAGTGCGACAGGGCATTTACTGTCTTGATCGACATCATTGGCCCTTCAAAGGTAGACATACCGTAGAAAGACAGCGAAACGATCAGGAAGCGCAGAATGGGGTCTTCGCGCAACTTGTGCCATGCGCCAGACAGAGTCATCACACCGTTGATCATGCCGCCCCAAGAGGGAGCCAACAGAATCAGTGAGAACACCATACCGACGGACTGGGTCCAGTCAGGCAACGCGGTGTAGTGCAAATGGTGAGGACCTGCCCACATATAGGTGAAGATCAGCGCCCAAAAGTGCACGATTGACAAGCGGTATGAATACACTGGACGGCCTGCTTGCTTAGGCACAAAGTAGTACATCATGCCCAGGAAGCCTGCGGTCAAGAAGAAGCCCACGGCATTGTGGCCATACCACCACTGCACCATGGCATCTTGCACACCTGCATAAGCAGAGTAGCTCTTCATAAAGCCAGCAGGAATTTCTGCACTGTTCACTATGTGCAGCAAGGCCACAGTCAGGATGAACGCGCCGAAGAACCAGTTGGCCACATAAATGTGCTTGACCTTGCGGGTTCCAATCGTGCCAAAGAACACGATGGCGTAGGACACCCAGACCAAGGCGATCAAGATGTCGATGGGCCACTCAAGCTCGGCGTATTCTTTGCCAGTGGTAAACCCCAGAGGCAAGGAGATCGCTGCAGCCACGATCACCAACTGCCAACCCCAGAAGGTGAAGGCAGCCAGCTTTGGCAGGAACAACGTGGTCTGGCAGGTGCGCTGCACCACGTAGTAGCTTGTTGCGAACAAGGCGCTTCCGCCGAACGCAAAAATCACCGCGTTTGTATGCAATGGACGCAGTCGTCCAAAGCTGAGCCAAGAAATACCGAAGTTGAGTTCGGGCCAAGCCAGTTGGGCGGCGATTATCACGCCAACCAACATGCCTACCACCCCCCACACGACGGCCATGATTGAAAACTGCCTGACTACGGTATCACTGTAGTGTGCAGCATTGGTTTTTAGAGAATCCATCGGGCACCTCTTAATATGCAGTCGAAAGTGTTCACTGTTACGGTTTTTACGTTGTTGACAAACATCAATCGTCTCGAAGAATGCGCTCGGCCTCTTGTTCGACGCTCTCAAACTGACCGCGGTACACAGCCCACCAAAGCCCTCCGGCAATGAACAGGACCAAAACAACGGACAGTGGAATCAGGAGATACATAATTTCCACAACACATCCTTCCTTAGGCTACGGGGGCAGAGTTGATCAAGGATGGCTGGGACAGCTGTGCTGCAGCTGGCTTCAGCTTTAATGGTTTGGCTAAACGGGCCGCATTCAGAACCACCAGCAAAGAACTCAAAGCCATCCCCAAACCAGCCAGCCATGCAGGCATCCAGCCCATCATTGCCAGGGGAATAGATACAGCGTTGTAGAAGGCTGACCAGAAGAGGTTCTGCCGAACAATTCTTAGCGTTTTGCGCGCCAATCCGACAGTCTGCTGCACGAGTTGCAAATTGTCACCCAGAACAACGAAGTCAGACTTCGCCTGAGCCAGAGGTACAGCTCGCCCGAACGCGAAAGAGGCGTCTGCTCCAGCCAGCACCGGCCCATCGTTGAGTCCATCGCCCACCATTGCGATGCGATGACCCACTTGCTGTAGTGACTTGATAAATTCAAGCTTTTCTTGTGGGGAACATTCTGCTCGGTACTGGGCAATGCCCAATTCTTCAGCAACACGGACGACAGCTTGATAACCATCACCTGAGAGCAATTGCACCTGTACGCCATTGCGTTGTAAATGTGCCAATACTGACTGCGCCTCCAGGCGAACGCCTTCGTGCAGTTCAAAGAAAGCAAGCGACCGAATCTCATGGGGAGAAATCTCCACTGCCAGATATACCGCCTGAGCATCACTGAGCAAATCAGATGTACCTGCAAAGCGCTGTGAACCCAAACGCACCCACATTGCTGAAGAGTTCGCATCCCCTAACGGCACAACTTGCGCACGCAACCCTTGTCCGCTGATTTCTTCAACAGATAGCACCTTCCATTTGGCCGCCCAGGACTGGCCAAAACCGGCAACTGCCCTAGAAACCGGGTGTCTGGAATGCATAGCGATGGCAGCCCCCAACCCTTTGCATGCCAATGCATCGTCCCCCACTGCGGCGCTCATGCCAGCCACCTGAATGCCATCCCGCGTCAAGGTACCCGTTTTGTCAAATACCAGTGTATCGACCGACGCAAGTGCCTCCAAACCCTGCAGATTACGCACCAGGACCCCATGCCTCGCCAGCGTTCCTGCAGCCGTCAGCATGGCCACCGGTGTAGCCAGTGACAGTGCGCAAGGACACGTTACGATCAGCACCGCTGCAGCAACCATCAAAGCTTTCCCAGGATCGGTAGGCCACCAATAGATCGCTGCAGCAGCCGCCAAAACGAGTACAACCACCAAAAATGGTGCGGCAACCTTATCCGCCAGTTGCGCCAGACGCGGCTTTTGCGTTGCGGCACTCTCCATAAGGTCCACAATCTGGGCAAATTTGGTCTGTGAACCGATGTGATCCACCTGAATTTCCACGGCGGCCGTCAAATTGAAGCTGCCTGCAATGACGCGATCACCCTCACCATGCGAGACGGGGCGAGACTCTCCTGTCAGCAATGCTTCATCGGCCTGAGTACGACCTTTCAGAATCCGGCCATCCGCAGGAAATGCCTCCCCCGGTAACACGCGAACAACATCACCGGCATTAATACGGCGCATGGCAACACGCTCAAAACCACCATTGGGCATGCGTTTTTCCACACTGTCGGGCATGCGATTGAGCACCGCATCCAGCGCACCTGCTGTTCGGTCACGCAAGCGTATTTCCAACCAGCGTCCGATCAGCAAAAAACAGACAAACATGGTCAAAGAGTCAAAGAAAACTTCTTTGCCAAACACACCTTCCGGTGCAAACGTACCAACCGTACTCACAATGAAGGTGATGAACATTCCCATCGCCACAGGCAGATCCATGCTGACACGACGATGTTTGAGGTCCCGCCAAGCACCGCGGAAAAACGGCCCACAGGCAAAAATCAACATAGGAATACATATCACCCAGGATGCCCAACGCAGCAGGCGCTCGTACTCCATCGATAAGTCATTTGGATTGGCGTTGTAGGAAGGCCATGCGTACATCATGACTTGCATCATGCAGAATGCAGCGAGCATCCATCGCCACAGAGCCTTGCGGTTATGCGCTTTGCGAATTTCAGAGGCCTGTGCATCGTGGGCAGGAACTGCCCGGTAACCAGCATTTTCAATGGCCTTGATCCATTGCGAAGGCAGTACCTGGTTTGGCCGCCAGACTATACGTGCGCGCTTGGCAGCAACACTGACTTCTACTTGCTGCACTCCAGGCACTGCTCGCAACGCATCCTCGATAGTCAGCGCACAGGTCGAGCAGTACATGCCATCCAAAGCAACCTGTGAGTCCCAAACTTCGACATTTTCGGGAGCAAGCTGCATTGAATCCGCTATAGCCAGCCCATATGGTTTACCGAAGCTATCCCACTCAGCAGGATCATCCAGTAAATTCACTGCACCAGAAGCCATGGGCAAGTGTGCGCTGAAGCCACCACGCTCTGTGCTCAGAGGCGGTTGTTGGGAATCTTGGGACATGGTAAAGAGCGTATCCAGAACGCCACATTCAAATATTGACTTACATCAAGACAAGCAGGAGCGCGTACTCTATGCTTTGAGTCATCACCTCAGTCGAAAAAACCTGGAGATCAACAAGATGTATGAACGTATTTTGGTTGCTACCGATGGCTCTCCGCTGTCTGACAAAGCTGTTAAACATGCCCTTGAAATGGCAAAGTTGAGCGGCGCTGCTTTGGTTGCACTGAAGGTGATCCCGCGCTACCCCCGTAGTTACCTTGAAGGTGGTGCATCGGTGGATATGTCGGAAATCAAACGCATTGAAGCCAAGTGGGCAGAGCAAGCCCAAGACGTGCTCAACAAGATCAAGGCTGAAGGCAAAGAGCTGGGAGTCAGCGTCAAGACCAGCATCGCCAAGTCAGACCTGATTGCAGAGTCCATAATCAGTGCTGCAGAGAAGCAAAAAGCCGACCTCATCATCATGGCCTCGCATGGACGAAAGGGCATCAAGCGTTTGCTGCTAGGTAGCGAAACTCAGCATGTACTGACACACTCGCAGGTGCCTGTTCTGGTGCTGCGTTAATGACGTTCACATCTACCCAAAGGGATCCCCAGGATCCCTTTTTTTATGACGAAATTGGACGTGTCAGCACAACATCGCCAAAGTTTGAGCCTTGCTATTTTGCATGGTGCGCTGCACGATCGAGCAGTGTTCCCGTACCATCGGCATCACATGTGTAAATCGCTGCACATTCACTGAGAAACGCGAGTTTGGACACCCAGCCAAACACTTCCGGTGCGCACACGACGATTTCAGGCTTTCTCTGCTCAATGATGCTCCCGACTTCAGATTGCGCGGTACCAACATCAACCGCTAGCATTTGAGCACCGGCCGCGTCTATTGCTTCACTCAGCATGGCTCGCGCTGGAGCGCAAGCCAGCATCACCAAAACGCAAGCCCCTCTTGACACGGGGAGTACTGAAAAAAGCAGTTTGACAGGCTGCGTGTAAGACTGCCATTGCGCAGTCGTAGTTAAAGTTTGGTTCGCATCAGACATACCGGCATTCTGTCTAAGATCAAGCTCCGTGAAGGCGCTGACATTCAAAAACTGGGGATGCGTTTAGCCAAGAAAGCAGCAATACCTTCTCTATGCTCCACCGAGTCCGCATAGGCGTAGGGTGATATCACTGGCTCAGCACAAGCCAAGTTGCGCAAAGTCTGCTTGTTCAAGCGTGCTGCTTGCGGTGCCAAGCTGGCAATGCGCTGTGCAGTATGTAAAGTGAGCGCCTGCAATTGATCAGCTGGAACCGGATTGGCACACCAGTTCGCAGATGCCATCTCGGAAGCTGAAAAAACTGCGGCCTCCAGCAGCATGCGCCTAGCCATATGCTGTCCAACAGCGGAGGCAACCAAGTGCAGCTCCTTGGGGGCCATGGGGAAACCCAATTTAGCTATAGGTGCACCAAACTTGGCGCCCTCTGCGACTAAACGCACATCGCAGCAACTGGCAATTTCAACACCGGCGCCCATGCATGCACCTGTAATGCAGGCAACGACAGGGACATCACAGGCCAAGATGGCACTTAAGCCTCCCCAGACATCGTTTTCATGAAACTGCTCCAGCATTTGCGCATCAAAGCGGAATGCAGGGTATTCAGAGATATCACCGCCTGCACAGAAAGCATTGCCACGCCCACGAATCACCACGCAACGAATTTCAGGATTGACTTGCAGTCCCGTAAACACCGACTTCAACTCTCGCCACATGTTTCGGGTCATCGCATTGAGCTTGTCCGCATTGTCAATCTCGACTATCCAGATTCCAGTCCCACTGTCTTGCATATCGGCCCAGGGTTGGGCTGTGATTTGACCGCTCACACTCCGCTCTCTTCCAAATTTTTTGTAAAAATATTACCCAATCCCATACTCTTCACACGCTGCGCCCATTGCATGGTGTCTTGCTGGACCATGGAGGCAAATGCATCTCCATAAAGTCCACCCCAACGTATGCCCATGGCCTCGAAATTAGCGAGCATGGTGGGGTCTTGGCCCATCCGCATGAAAACATCGTACATGGCTTGCGCCTGAGGCTCGGTAAGCTGTATGGGGGCAAATAAGCCATACCAGGTGACCGTGTCCAGCACGTTAACGCCCATTTCCTGGGCACACGGTATGTCCGGCAATACTGACGCCCGCTGCTTACCCGTGACCATCAGCGCTTTCAATCGACCCGACCGAATGTGGGGAAGGCACGAGATAAGACCATCGATCATCATGTCTACAGAGCCCGCCAGCAAATCTTGCATGGCCGGTCCTGCACCGCGGAAGTGCACAAACTCATATTGCAGAGATTCCTCATGCTTGAGCATTGCCGAAGCAATATGACTTGATGAGCCAATCCCTGCAGTGGCCATTCGGTAGCGCCCGGGTTTGCGTGCCAAGTCGGCCAGCCATTCCATTACCGTACGTGATCGAATGCGTGCAGGGTTGACCACAACCACCTGAGGCACTTCACACAGCAAGGTCAGCGGACGCAAATCCTCAATCAGATCAAACTCTTCATTGCGCAGCAAAGCACGCACCACTGCTAGGTGGCTGCCACCGATGAAAATATTTTGCCCGTTGGCTTCTGCCTTGGCCGCAAAATTTGCCCCTTGCAGCCCTCCAGCGCCACCTTGATACTGGATACGCAAAACCTGATTGGTGGTTCTCTCAAACGATTGCGCAAGTTGCTTGGCCAATATGGCGCTGGGGCCACCTGCGGGAAAGGGAACAATCAAGTTCACCGGTTTACTCGGCCACGTGGAACTCTTTCGTTGCGCTGTGCTCGCTTGCGTGCAAGCAGGCATTGCGACAGCCATTGCAGCCAACCATTGCAAGTATGCACGCCGCTCTAACACGCTCCCCCTCTTTCTTTATTGATTGCAGCCGCTCGCAAACACTTAGTTGGCTTTGCGCTGCTGAGCCCAGACCCACATCGCCGCACCGGCAAACACCATCGGCAAGCATAACCACTGCCCCATGCTCAGGCCCAGTGAAAGAATGCCCAAATAGGCATCTGGCTCCCGGAAATACTCGGCAATAAAACGCAAGCTCCCGTAACCCATCAGAAACACAGCAGCCACTTGGCCTGGTTTCCGCTCTTTTTGTGCGTACAGCCAAAGCAGCACAAACAGCAGCAAACCTTCCAGCAAAAACTGGTAGATCTGCGAAGGATGCCGTGGTTGCATGGTGCCACTCTGTGGGAAAACCATGGCCCATGGCAAAGAGGGATCTGCAAAGCGCCCCCATAGCTCGCCATTGATAAAGTTACCTATGCGCCCTGCAGCCAGCCCCGTCGGCACGCAGGGAGCAACAAAATCCACCACTTGCAGCCATGAGCGCTTTCGCGAGGAGGCAAACCAGATCATGGCGGCAATAACTCCCAGCAAGCCACCATGAAAGCTCATGCCGCCTTCCCAGACGGCAAAAATTTCCAAGGGATGGCTTAAGTAATAGGCAGGCTTATAGAAAAGGCAATATCCCAAACGCCCACCCACAATCACACCAACCACACCTTGAAACAGCAAATCTTCGACATCACGGCGTGTCCACGCCGCCTCGCCTTGCAAACGGTTAAACGGAGGATGTTTGAGTCGGCGTGTGCCGAGCCACAAGAACAGGCCAAAGGCGGCCAGATAGGTCAGGCCATACCAGTGGATGGCAATAGGCCCTAACTGCAGGGCGACAGGGTCAATCTGTGGATACATCAGCATGGGTGCATTGTGCCGCAGCCGCACGCCCTCACACATACATAGATACAGTGACGATCAGCGTCAATCGCGAATGATTCTGCGTTTCGCATGCATGCAATGCGCAAAATCAGGGGTTTGCACACAGATGATTGAACCTCCTGTCGCTTGCCGCGATACTGCAAGCATCCGTCACTTCAATGAAAAAAATAACCATGCAAGGCCATCCAGAAGTCATTGCCAGCCTCAACGAACTCCTGCGCGGCGAGCTGGCTGCACGTGACCAGTACTTCATTCACTCGCGCCAGTATGAAGACCAAGGTTTCATGCGTTTGTACGAGCGTATCAACCACGAGATGGAAGAAGAGACACAGCATGCTGATGTCATCTTGCGCCGTGTGCTCTTCTTGGGTGGCAAACCAGACATGCGGCCCCATGCATTCACTGCAGGTGAAACTGTGGAAGAAATGCTGCGCAAAGACTTGGCCGTTGAATACCAGGTACGCGACAACCTGCGTGCGGCCATGGTGTTGTGTGAGAAACACCAAGACTTTCAGTCGCGTGACTTGCTTTTGGCACAGTTGAAAGACACCGAAGAAGATCACGCCTATTGGCTGGAAAAGCAGCTGGGTCTGATCGATATGATGGGGTTGGCCAATTACCTACAAGCACAAATGGGCACGGCTGCTTAACCTTGTTTTCAGTATTGCACCACATAAAAAAAGCGCCTTTGAAGGCGCTTTTTTTATGTGGTATGTCCGTCAACAGACACCCAAAATTAACACTACAAGAACATTGCTCACCAATCTTTGCACAAGGCCTCGACCTCCGCAGAAGCTGGCACTTTACCTTTTGCCAATGCTTCTCTGTGCTTGTCCAGACGCTTGAGATCATATAAATAATTCACCATCAGGCCCAGCGACTGCTTGAGACCTTTGCCAGACAAATCTGCCGCCCAGTTGATACGTTCAACCCGCGCACCATTGCCAAGGTGAAAACGTGCAACAGGATCAAGTGGGCGCCCCTTGTCCATACCTTTGCTCAAGTAATACGCCGCGCACCCCATCAAGGCTTTGCGCAGCACATGTGTCTCGCTCCACTGCTGTAAATCTTCACTGGCCTGCACCAACTGCGCAGCCTGTACGGGCGACTCCACGCCCAAAGCCTTTTCAACGGAAGCTTGCTGTTTGGGCGACCACTGCGCAATTACGGAATCTCCGTGCTTGAGCAACCATTGCCGAAAACCAGGAATAGGCGACAAAGTTGCAAAGCTGCGCAGTTTTGGCAGCTCGCACAACAAGTCATCAACCACGCGCTTGATCAGCGAATTACCAAAGCTCACACCACGCAATCCGATTTGGGTATTGCTGATGGAGTAAAAAATAGCCGTGTTAGCTTTGCTCAGATTAGCGCGTGCCCCATGCTCATCCAGCAAAGGGGCAATCGCTGCAGACATCTGCTCGACCAACGCCACTTCCACAAATATGAGTGGCTCATCAGGCATCTTGGGATGGAAGAAACCATAGCAACGGCGGTCGCTATCCACCCGATTCTTCAAATCTGCCCAGCTTCGGATGTCATGCACCGCTTCATACTCAATCAACTTTTCCAGCAAAGAGGCCGGTGAATCCCAGGTCAGTTTGCGCAACTCTAAAAATGCCACATCAAACCAGTTAGAGAACAAGTGCTCCAGTTCTGCATCCAGAGCAACAAAACGCTTATCGCTTTTGGGAAGCTTCAATAGCTGGGCACGCATATCAATCAGAAACCGCATCCCCCCTGTCGGGACGGAAAATCGCTGTAGCAGCCGAGTCCGTGCAGACACCAGTACTTTGCGCAGCGCTATTTCTGCCTGAGCCATTTCCGTGGAGTTACTCGCCTGCTCCAGTTGCTGACGTACTGCGTGAATACGCTGAACATCTGGCCCAAACTCCTGGCACATCAAAAGCCACAGGTCTTCCCTTTGTGCATCATTTGCACCCTCATACCAGTCCATGACGGTCTGTGCGTGCTTGGCAGCCTCCACTTCACTGAGTTGCTCACTAGCAGCCGCTTGCAGGTCGTCCATCAAACGCCTCAGTACATGAGGCGGCAGGGCTTCCTGACCACGTCGTAACGTGGCTTTCAAACGCTCCTCCAATGGGCGCTGCGCTGCGCTCGCATCGGGTTGTGAAGATACGCCACGCAGCTTATCCAGACTACGTGCCAGCCAATCAGAAGCAGTTTTCATGAACAGGATTCAGTGAGAGTCAACAACTAGCACAGAGGTAAAACAATCAACTCGTGCGACTTCATTATCAACACAGCTTTCACCCCCACATTCGCAACTGAGACCTCGGCCTACAAGCAGCGGATCGCAGCGTTAGTGGAGCCACAAACTTCTCCAAACCGAGCACATTGAGGTCACATGCCATCTGTGATACCACGCTGTTTGACCAACTGCTGCACTTGCGCCGTAGTTTGTTCGACCATTGCCTCCAAATCCCGCGGCGTGCCGCCCATGGATGCAACTCCCAGCTTCGCCAAGTGTGCTTGCAGCTGTGGTTGTTGTAGCGCTGCGTTGGCTGCTAGGTTCAGACGCATGACCACGGCATCTGGCGTAGATGCTGGCACGACCAGACCAAACCAGGTAATTGCCAACGCGTTGAGTTGCGGGTAGCCAAGCTCTTGCAAGGTCGGCACCTGTGGCAAATCAGCCAAGCGTGCATGGGCTGCCACCGCAAAAGGCAGCAGTCGAGCCGCTTGAATATGTGGAGCGGAAGATGGATATTGGTCACTCAAAACCTGAGTTTGTCCCGCTAAAACGCTCTGGACCACCGGCCCCATACCTTTGAAGGGGATATGACGCAGACGCAATCCCAGCTCGGCATTCAGCGCCTCCAAGATGACATGGCCAATAGAGCCCACCCCCGAAGACCCTGCCGACCATTCATCACCTTGCTGACGTGCAGCTTTGAGAAACTGCTCAAAATTCATCACCCCAATTGAAGGTGTCACAGAAAACACCGATGCGATAGATGCCAATGGCAGCACCATTTTGAAATCACGCAGCGGTTGCACTCTTGCTGCTTTGAGCACAACAGGGTTAACGGCCAAGGTGCTGATAGAGCCCAGCCCTACGGTATAACCATCGGCATGGGCTTGCGCGACCTGCTCCGCCCCCAGCATTCCACCAGCCCCTGCTTTGTTTTCCACATACACCGTTTGCTGAAGCTGCGCTTGCATCCCCTCGGCAACCAAACGTGCCACGATGTCAGTTGAGCCTCCAGCCGCAAAAGGCACAACCAATTTGATGGGATGCTGTGGAAACTCTTTGATTTGCGCCCAGGCTGGCACCACCACGCTAGCCAACATGGCGCAAGTCAGCATGCGCAAAGTACGATGCCACAACCGGGGATGAAACATCACATCAGCCTTTCACAACCAATTCAGATAAACATTACTAAAAATGACCTGCTAACGAGGCCAAACAAAGGCTCTCAAGTACTGATGTACTGATCGTCTCGAAGAATTCTGCAAGCTGCATACAACAGCGCAAGCTTGTCATCCATGTGGATGAGATTGTCAACCTCGCCCACAGCCATGCTGCACGGACGCAAAAAAGCCGCCTATGAAAGGCGGCTTTTAGCGCTGCGCAGAGATGGTTTAGTCGTCCAGTTTGGACAAATCACGCACCGCGCCAGTATCCGCCGAAGTCACCAACTTGGCATACGCCTTGAGCGCAGCCGACACCTTGCGAGGACGTGGCTGTGCAGGCTTCCAGCCCTTGGCATTTTGCGCTTCGCGGCGACGCGCCAGCTCTTCATCGCTGACCAGTACGTTGATCGATCGGTTAGGAATATCGATACGGATACGGTCACCGTTCTGTACCAAGCCAATTGCACCACCAGCCGCAGCTTCCGGCGAGCAATGACCGATTGACAGCCCCGATGTGCCACCCGAGAAGCGGCCATCGGTCAGCAACGCACAGGCCTTGCCCAAGCCCTTGGATTTGATGTAGCTGGTGGGGTACAGCATTTCCTGCATGCCAGGCCCCCCCTTGGGACCTTCGTAGCGCACGATGACCACATCACCCGCAACCACCTTGTCATCCAGAATGTTCTGCACGGCTTCATCTTGTGACTCGGTCACGTGGGCATTGCCCTCAAACACCAGGATGGACTCATCCACCCCTGCCGACTTCACCACGCAACCGTTTTGCGCAATGTTGCCAAACAACACGGCCAAGCCACCCTCTTTGCTGAATGCGTGATCATAGGAACGAATGCAACCCTCTGCACGGTCCAGATCCAGGCTGGGCCAGCGGGTGTTCTGGCTGAACGCGACCTGGGTGGGAATACCTGCCGGGCCAGCCAGGTAGAACTGTTTGACAGCTTCATCTTGGGTCACCATCACATCCCACTGCGCCAGCGCATCCGCCATGCTCTTGGCATGTATGGTTGGCACATCGGTGTGCAGCTTGCCTGCTCGCGCCAGTTCACCCAGGATGGCCATGATGCCGCCCGCACGGTGCACATCTTCGATGTGGTACTTTTGCGTATTGGGTGCCACCTTGCACAGCTGAGGTACGACGCGCGACAAACGGTCGATGTCTGCCATGGTGAAGTCGATCTCAGCCTCTTGGGCAATCGCCAGCAAATGCAGGATGGTATTGGTGGAGCCGCCCATGGCAATATCCAGGGTCATGGCATTTTCAAACGCCTTGAAACCTACAGAACGGGGCAATACCGAAGCATCCTCTTGCTCGTAGTACTGCTTGCACAACTCGACAATGCGACGGCCAGCCTGCTTGAACAGCGCCTCGCGATCAGCATGCGTGGCTACGACCGTACCGTTACCAGGCAGCGACAGGCCTAATGCTTCAGTCAGGCAGTTCATGGAATTGGCTGTGAACATGCCCGAGCACGAACCACAGGTAGGACACGCCGAGCGCTCAACCTGCGCGACCTGCTCATCGGTGTAGTTCTTGTCCGCAGCAATCACCATGGCATCCACCAGGTCCAGCTTCTTGAACTCAATGACGTTGGTGGTGGGGTTGGCTAGTTTTGTCTTGCCCGCTTCCATCGGGCCACCGGAGACAAAGATCACGGGAATGTTCAGGCGCATGGCGGCCATGAGCATGCCGGGGGTAATCTTGTCGCAATTGGAAATGCATACCAGTGCGTCGGCACAGTGGGCATTGACCATGTACTCCACCGAGTCCGCAATGATGTCGCGACTGGGCAGCGAATACAACATCCCATCGTGGCCCATGGCGATACCGTCATCCACAGCGATGGTATTGAACTCCTTGGCGACACCGCCTGCCGCCTCGATTTCACGGGCAACCAGTTGCCCCAGATCCTTCAGGTGCACGTGACCCGGCACAAACTGGGTAAAGGAGTTGGCAATGGCAATGATGGGCTTGTCAAAGTCGCCATCTTTCATGCCAGTGGCACGCCACAGGGCGCGGGCACCGGCCATGTTACGGCCGCCGGTAGAAGTCTTGGAACGGTAAGCAGGCATGGTGGAGCTAGTTCTTGGAGGAATGAATGTCTCGGTAGCGGGCACTTTCGACCCATCCGATCATTATGGCCCACCCCATGCGCCAAGCTGCTGCGTCTTCCCCCACAGTCCACGGCCTACGACCTTCGCAATTGGCGAATGCAGACATCAGCGCTTGCGGCGCACACCCAGCGCGTCGCGCTGCTTTTGGATACGTGCTTGCTTGCGCTCGCCCATGCGTTCCATGGCTTTGCGCGTCGTGAGACCTGAAAAGTCGGCATAAGCAAACCATGCTGCGCTCAGTGCAAAACCACCGATGACCCACCACCAAGACAGTGCGGAAATACCTGCCACATCCACCACCTGCAGATGTGCCAACACCCGCAGCAACGCCACCAAAGATACCGTGCCTAGCAACCACATTGTTAGATACCCTCCTTCACCATGCCTTCACTGAGGCGATAAGCTGCATTCACACGTTGCACTCTACAATGCTTGCCAGAAAAAGCCCACAGAAGAAAGTTGAGCGATGAAGCATTCTTTGATCACTATTGCATTGACCCTGAGTGTGGTCTCGCCAGCTATGGCCAACCAGGCTTTGGCAACGGCAAAAAACTGCATGGCTTGCCACGCAGTGGAGAAAAAACTGGTTGGACCATCATTCAAAGACGTCGCCAATCGTTATGCCAGCCAAAGTGATGCCGCCAGCAAGCTGGCCAGCAAAATTGTTAAGGGTGGCAGCGGTGTGTGGGGCCCGGTGCCCATGCCTGCCAATAACCAAGTCAGTGAAGCTGATGCCCAGAAACTGGCCGCTTGGGTGCTGAGTCTGAAATAGCCAAGCCTTCCTGCTGAAAGCCAAAAACAAAAGCCACCTTTCGGTGGCTTTTGTTTTTGGGAGGCTCTGCGTATTCCATGCTCCATGTTCTACGAGAGACTGTACTCAATTCAGCATGTAAAGCCTTACGCAAAAGGCGCCCTGTCTCATACAACGCCGCCCCACTTCAACTTCAAAACTGCGTATTGCGCGGTGAGATGTCCAGGGGATCAATGGTTGGCTGATCTGCTCGCTCCGGAGCGTTAATAGTTTTGGGATTTGCACGCAATTGCTGCTCCAGCTGCCCCACATAGGCCGCAGTCGAGTTGTCACTTTCTTGCGCACGCGCATGCAGATGCGATTCCAGCACATCCATGCGCTCCAGCAAGCGACGCTCTTCTTCGCGATGCAGGCTTTCAATCGCTACCCGCAACTCCGTAAACCTAGAAGCTTCAGCCTTGTCCGCCAGTTCACGCTGCGCAGCCATTTCCTTGGCATGCGCACGGGCCTCCAGCAACCATGCACCTTGCATGGCAATGACATAGGCCACAAACACCACTGCCATCAAAGCAGTCAATGCCATCAAGATCAAACCCAGCGGGGCGTCAATGCTCGTAAAACCCAATGACATAGGCACTGTCTGCGCCAAATAAGGGAAGTTAAAAAAGCCCAGTACACCGATCAACACGATGATTAGCACCAGTAATGCAATGCGAGATTTCATACCTGTTTCCTTTACGCTATAGGCTGATTTGTACCTCAATATCTGTTGTGTTTGCGCCAGTTCAGTGCGCGTTTGGGATTCGCTTGAATTCCTACAGGCGAAAAAAAGCCACCTGCTGGTGGCTTTTCTCAAAGCGCTGCTTGAGCGCCATTGCAGGCGAAACCTCAATTGGTTTTGGCCAACTGCTCCAAAATGGCCGGATTCTCCAGCGTACTGGTATCCTGGGTGATGGCCTCGCCCTTGGCAATGGAGCGCAACAGGCGGCGCATGATCTTGCCGCTACGCGTTTTAGGCAGATTTTCACCAAAACGAATGTCTTTGGGCTTGGCAATAGGACCAATTTCTTTGGCTACCCAGTTACGCAACTCATTGGCCAGCACCTTGGCTTCTTCTGGATCGGAGGGCAATGGCCGTTTGAGCACCACGAACGCACAGATCGCCTCTCCGGTCAAATCGTCTGGCCGCCCCACAACTGCAGCTTCTGCCACCAAGTCGGTTTTTGCAACCAGTGCCGACTCAATCTCCATCGTACCCATGCGATGCCCTGATACATTGAGCACATCATCTATACGCCCCGTGATCCGGAAATAGCCACGATCTTCGCTGCGCACTGCACCATCTCCAGCGAGGTAGGTCTTACCGCCCAGCTCTTCAGGGAAATAGCTTTTCTTGAAACGCTCCGGATCCCCCCAGATATTGCGAATCATGCTGGGCCATGGACGCTTTACCACCAGCATGCCACCCGCACCATTTGGCAGTTCATTACCAGTCTCATCCACGATAGCCGCCTGGATGCCCGGCAAAGGCAAGGTGCAAGAGCCTGGCACCAGCGGTGTAGCCCCTGGCAGTGGCGTGATCATGTGACCACCGTTCTCGGTTTGCCAGAAGGTATCCACAATCGGGCAACGCTCCCCGCCCACATTGCGGTAATACCACATCCAGGCCTCAGGGTTGATCGGCTCTCCCACGCTGCCCAGAATACGCAAACTACCGAGATTCCAGTTCTTGGGATGCACCTTTTCATCAGTTTCTGCTGCTTTGATCAGTGAGCGGATAGCCGTAGGTGCGGTGTAGAAAATGGTGCAGTCATGACGCTCAATCATTTCCCAGAAGCGACCAGCATGCGGATAGGTAGGCACGCCTTCAAACACAATCTGTGTAGCGCCTGCAGCCAGCGGCCCATAGGCGACATAAGTGTGCCCTGTAATCCAGCCTATATCCGCCGTGCACCAGAACACGTCGCTGGGCTGCATGTCAAAAGTCCACTCCACCGTTTGCTTGGCCCAGAGCATGTAGCCACCGGTGGCATGCTGCACGCCCTTGGGTTTGCCGGTAGAGCCGCTGGTGTAGAGGATGAACAGCGGGTGCTCTGCCTCCACGGCCACTGGCGCGCATTCGTTACTCTGACCATCCAGCAGCCCATCAAACGTGATGTCACGCCCCTCCACCATGGCGCAAGCCGTGGCCGTGCGCTCAAACACCAGCACACGCTGCACTGCCTCGCAGCCGCCTAAACTCAAGGCCTCATCCACAATCGCTTTAAGAGGCAGCTCCTTTCCGCCACGCATTTGATAGTTGGCGGTAATGACCACTTTTGCGCCCACGTCCACGATGCGCTCTTGAACCGCTTTGGCCGAGAACCCGCCAAACACCACGGAGTGTGTTGCGCCGATACGCGCACAGGCCTGCATGGCCACCACACCTTCAATCGTCATGGGCATATAGATCAGAACCCGATCGCCTTTTTGAACGCCCTGCGACTTGAGCCCATTGGCAAACTGCGCCACACGGTTCAGCAATTCACGATAGCTGACCTTGGTAACCTGTCCATCGTCAGCCTCAAAAATGATGGCCGTCTTGTGCTCAACTGCTGTGCCCATGTGCTTGTCCAGGCAGTTGGCACTGGCATTCAGCTCACCGTCGGCAAACCAGCGGTAAAACGGCGCATTGCTTTCATCGAGAATCTGTGTGAAAGGCTTGGTCCAGACCATGTTTTCGCGCGCCAGCCTTGCCCAATAGCCTTCATAGTCCTGGCTCGCCTCTGCGCATAAAGCGTCATAGGCCGCCATCCCGGAAATACGTGCTGCCTTTTGGGTGGTTTCCGATGGGGAAAACACGCGGCTTTCCACCAACACAGATTCAATCGAGGAACCGGGTGCATTCATGGCTTTGTCTCCTTGCTCTTTGAGGTGTCATAGTTTGAGAGCAAATGTCAGCCCCAGCACTTACATACCACTGACTGCGTGTCAGACAATTCCGAGGAAAACTAAGGACTTAGACAGGGTTAACCATTAGATCATCACCCTAAAATGCCGCCCCTGCGCAATTTTTGCGCGGCTTGGCTACATCTGTTTTCGATTGAATTTATGGCTTCCCTGGACCCGAATACCGAGTCACCTGCACCTCCCTCTTGCAACTCCTCCATGCGTACCCTCCCCAGCTTGATTTTTGCCAGCCGCTGGCTACAACTTCCCCTGTACTTAGGCCTGATTGCAGCGCAAGGTGTCTATGTCTGGCATTTCTTGGTAGAGCTATGGCACCTGATAGAGGCTGCATTCGGCAGCCAGGAGGCCTTGCAGGCACTGGTCAACAATATCGGCTACAAACCCGATGCTCCAGTGACAGGTCTGAACGAGACCATCATCATGCTAGTAGTGCTGGCCCTGATTGATGTTGTCATGATCTCCAACTTGCTGATCATGGTGATCGTTGGCGGTTATGAAACCTTTGTCAGCCGACTGGGCCTGGACAGTCATCCTGATCAGCCCGAATGGCTGGACCACGTGAATGCATCGGTACTGAAGGTAAAGCTGGCGCTGTCCATCATTGGCATCAGCTCTATCCATCTGCTCAAAACCTTTATCAATGCGGGCAACTACGATGTCAAAGTCCTGATGTGGCAAACCATCATCCATCTGGTGTTCCTGCTCAGCGCCCTGGCCATCGCTTATACCGACAAGCTAATCCACAGCCAGCATCCTCCCGCACACTAATTCGCCCACGACACCATCTCAACCGGCCTTTGGGCCGGTTTTCTATTTTTGTCATCTTTTGCCTACATCTGAGACCAGAATGTCTACGAATGCAATGGATTGCATTCATGAATGCTGAAATTTATTCTTGACAACCATATAGCCAATAGTTAGAATACGCACCTCATTAACAACCTGCCATGCAGGTAATCCATGCATTTCTTGCATGGATTCATCTGGTGCAAGCGCTGTATCCGCAGTTGCAGCACCACAGCGCCAGATGTCTGGCACTGATGCACGGAACCGTTTGGATTAAGTGACGCACACACAGAGTGCGCTGCCTCTGCCCTTTCTTCGTGGCCCTTGCGCACTTACGTTGCCATTCGGGCCCGACACACCCTCTTTTCGCGACTTTCCATGATGTGGCAAGGTCGCCGCATCGGTTGGCATGACATTTGGCTTCGCGTGTAGGCCGTCCAAGCACCGCTTGTGACGCGGCTGCACTGTGTTTAACCCCCCAAAGAAAAAATCAAGGGAGGACAACCAGTGGCCAAACAAATTCGCATCGAAAACGTCTTCAAGGTCTTTGGTGAACATCCAAAGCAAGCCTTGGACCTGGTGCGCCAAGGGCTTTCCAAGCAACAAATTCTCGAACGCACAGGTCAATCGATCGGCGTGTTCGATGCCAACTTCACCATTGAAGCTGGAGAAATCTTTGTCGTCATGGGTTTGTCGGGTTCCGGCAAATCCACGCTGGTGCGCATGCTCAATCGCCTGATCGAGCCAACCAGCGGTCGTATCGTCGTTGACGGCCAAGACATCAACAGCCTCAGCGACAAAGATTTGCGTGCATTGCGCCGCAAAGACATTTCCATGGTCTTTCAGTCGTTTGCCTTGATGCCGCATATGACTGTGCTGGACAACACCGCTTTCGGCCTCGAGATGGCTGGTGTCGATAAATCCGTTCGTCAGCAAGCTGCACAAGAAGCGCTGGAGCAAGTGGGCCTTGGTGCCTGGGGCGCCAGCTACCCCGATGAACTATCGGGTGGTATGCAGCAGCGTGTTGGTTTGGCCCGTGCCCTGGCTTCAGACCCATCCATCTTGCTGATGGACGAAGCTTTTTCAGCGCTCGACCCCATCATTCGCACTGAAATGCAGTCCGAGTTGCTGCGTTTGCAGGAAACCAAACGCCGCACCATCGTCTTCATCTCGCACGATCTGGATGAGGCCATGCGCATTGGTGATCGCATTGCCATCATGAAAGATGGCCAAGTCATCCAGGTGGGCACACCTGACGATATCCTGCGCAGTCCTGCTGACGACTATGTCCGCAGCTTTATCAAGGGCGTGGACGCAGCAGCAGTTTTCAAAGCCTCGGACATTGCGCGTCAGGCACTGACCATCATCTCCGAGCACAACGATCGCGGCTGCCGTGCAGCGCTACGTTTGATCGATGATTCCGATCGCGATCACGCCTACGTCTTGAATGCCCGCAAGCGTCTCATGGGAGTGGTTTCCGCCCAATCGCTGCGTGATGCCTTGCATGGCCATGAGGGCATGCTCGGCCTCAAGCACGCATTTATCGACAATGTCGTGACCTGCGAGGCCTCAACACCTGTGGCCGAGCTCTTTGGTCCGATGGCTACTGCGCCCTGCCCGATGCCTGTGCTGGCCGAAGACGGCAAGTTTCTCGGCGTAATCAGTCGCACCACCATGTTGCGCTTCCTGGACCGCGATACACCGCCCGTACCGCCACCGCAGCCAGTACGCCCTCCCGTCACACTCAACCCTTTGTTCCCCACTGGTGAAACCGACTCGCCCTCCATGCTCCAAGAGCATTCGGACAGCGTATCCACCAAACCACAAGGAGAACAAGCATGAGTGAAGTGACTGCAAACAACGACCCTTGGGCAACTGCAGCAGAGCCTGCCACTGCCAGCACAGACCCATGGGCAGCAAGTACTGTAAACACCGCCGAATCTGCGTCTGCCGACCCTTGGGGAACACCTACAACTCCCGATACGGGCGCAGGCACTGACTGGCTGGCTGGAGCCACCAACACGAGCGATACGCCGCTGAACTGGTGGGAACAACTGTGGGCTGATGGTCTGCCGCTTGAAGGCTGGATCAACCAAGGCCTTGAGTGGGTGGTGGAAAACTTCCGTCCTTTCTTCCAGGCTGTTCGGGCTCCTATCGACGCCACCTTGTCAGGTGTCGAGCAGCTCATGTTGGCAGTTCCCTGGCCCTTGCTGACACTGCTGGTTGCCTTGTTTGCCTGGCAGTTTGCTGGTCGCGGTCTGGCCATTGGCACCGCCTGTTCGCTGATAGCCATTGCTGTGCTGGGCATATGGCCTGAGGCCATGGTGACGCTGTCCCTGGTGCTGACCTCTTTGGCATTCTGTATCGTGATTGGACTGCCACTTGGCATTTTGATTGCGTCCAGCGACCGCGCTCAGCGCTGGACCCGCCCCATTCTCGATGCCATGCAGACCACCCCGGCATTCGTCTATTTGGTGCCTGTGGTCATGCTGTTTGGCATTGGTAATGTTCCCGGCGTGATCGTGACCATCATTTTTGCGTTGCCACCCTTGGTGCGTCTGACCAATCTGGGCATTCGCCAAGTGCGCCCCGACCTGATTGAAGCCAGCCGCGCTTACGGTGCATCCCCATGGCAGTTGCTGTGGAAGGTTCAGCTGCCTTTGGCCATGCCCAACATCATGGCAGGTATCAACCAGGCGCTGATGCTGTCCCTTTCCATGGTGGTGATTGCATCCATGATCGCCGTGGGTGGCCTGGGCCAAATGGTTCTGCGTGGAATTGGCCGTCTGGACATGGGCTTGGCTACCGTGGGCGGCCTGGGAATTGTGCTGCTGGCCATTGTGCTGGACCGCATTACCCAAGCCATGGGCCAACCCCACCGCGGCGGAGAGCGCTGGTGGCACCGCGGCCCACTGGGACTGCTGTTCAAACCCAAGAAACAAGCCTGATGCACCACTGCAAACGCTGTTTTGGCAGCGTTTGCAGACCCTTACATTGATTTTTACCTGGAGGACGACGATGACATCCATGATCCGTACAACCGCCCGCACCCTGACCGCCGTGGCAGCAAGTGCTCTGGCGCTCACGTGCATGAGTGCTTACGCCAATGATCTACCCGGCAAAGGGGTAAAGGTTTATCCGCTCAAAAGCTCGATTGCAGAAGAGACTTTTCAGACCTTGCTGGTCATGAAAGCCTTGGAAAAACTGGGTTACGACGTGCAACCCATCAAAGAAGTGGAATACCCCACAGCACACCTTGCGATTGGCAACGGTGATGCCACCTTCATCGCCTCGCACTGGAATCCCCTGCACGCTGATTACTACAAGAATTCTGGCGGCGATGCAAAGCTCTATCGCAAGGGCATTTATTCCGACAATGCCGCCCAAGGCTATTTGATCGACAAGAAAACGGCCGACGCCTACAAGATCACCAATATCGACCAGCTCAAGGACCCCAAGATTGCCAAACTGTTTGACACCGATGGCGATGGCAAGGCGGACATGACTGGCTGCAACCCTGGCTGGGGCTGCGAAGCCATGATTGAGCACCACCTGGATGCTTATAAGCTGCGCGACACCGTCACACACCAGCAAGGCACCTACTCCGCACTGATTGCCGACACCATCGCGCGCTACAAAGCAGGTAAACCCATTCTGTACTACACATGGACACCCTACTGGGTGAGTAACGAACTCAAGCCTGGCAAGGACGTGGTCTGGCTGGAAGTTCCTTTCTCTTCAGCGCCCGGTGAACAAAAAGGCACAGACACCAAGTTGCCCAATGGCAAGAACTATGGTTTCGTCGTGAACAAGCAGCACATCGTGGCCAACAAGGCATGGACCGATAAGAACCCTGCTGCCGCCAAACTGTTTGAAGTGATGCAAATCTCTGTCACTGACATCAATGCCCAAAATCACATGATGAGCCAGGGCCAAGGCAAACCTGCCGATATCGAGCGCCACACCAATGGCTGGATCAAGGCTCATCAAGCGACTTTTGATGGCTGGATCAAACAGGCACTGGCTGCAGCCAAGAAGTAAAGCAGCACTCCATCATTAAGGCGCCGCTTGCGAGCGCCTTTTTTTCATTTTTTCTTTTTGTGCCCATCGCGGCATTCCATCGCCTTGATTCGGGGTAGGCACCCACAACAGGAAAGGAGACTCCGTGCCACACAGCACACACCCAAACCCTCAAACCACCCAATTCAAAACTACACAATGGTGGACGGCCAGTGCATTGTTGAGCGCAATGCTCTGGAGCCATGCCCTGCCAGCAGCTGCTGCAGACCAACCACTGCCTGGCAAAGGGATCAAAGTCCAGCCTATCAAAGGCACTGTTGATGAAGAAGCATTTCAGACCTTGCTGGTCAGTCGTGCGCTCGAGCGCCTCGGTTATGAGGTACTTCCCCTCAAAGACCTGGAAAATGGCACGCAACACGTGGCAGTAGCCAGCGGAGATGCCACCTTCACGGCCACACACTGGATGCCTTTGCACCGCGCCTTTTATGAAAACAACGGCGGTGATAAAGCCTTTTATCGCGCAGGCACCTACTCGCGCAATGCAGTACAAGGCTATTTGATCGACAAGAAAACCGCTGATGCATATGGCATCACCAGCATCACCCAGCTCAAAGATCCCAAGCTCTCCGCTTTGTTCGACAGCGATGGAGATGGCAAAGCCGATTTGACGGGCTGTAACCCTGGCTGGGGCTGTGAGCTGGCAATTAACAAGCATCTGCAAGGTCTGGGCCTTAGCGAACACATTACCCATCGCCAAGGCAACTATCAAGCCTTGATAGCCGACTCAATCACCCGCTACAAAGAAGGCAAACCTATTCTTTACTATGTCTGGACACCGTTTTGGGTCAACACTGTATTGCGCCCGGGCAAAGAAGTGACATGGCTGGAAGTGCCCAATATTCCAAACGCCAGCGGTGATGACAATACGCAGCTGCCCAACGGTAAAAACTACGGCTTTCAGCTCAACCAGCAATACATTCTGGCCAACAAAGCATGGGCACAAGCCAACCCTGCTGCCGCCAAACTCTTTGAAATGATGGAAATCCCCCTGGATGACATCAACGCACAAAACATGCGCATGCGCCAGGGCGCCAACTCCATAGCTGACATCAACAAACATGTAGATGGCTGGATCCAAGCGCACCAAAAGACATTCGACGGCTGGGTGGAACAAGCCCTTGCAGCAGCCAAGTCTCAATAAGGCCTGCCCGGAATATTTGTGTCTACGCACAGCATTGGGTGGCAACATCCAATGCTTTTTCTTTGTGATGCACCAAATGTCTCCAATGCGCCCATAATCACTTTCGTTTTGTTACTTTTAACGACCAATTGATCTATGCGCGATGTCAATAACGTCCCGGTGCAAGGCACTGATGAGCTGCTGGTCAGCTTGTGCAACTCGGTGACCCGTGTCCTCAATGTGGCCACCACCTCACAGGTGCAGTACTCCGGCATGGTCCAGCGCATCCAAAAGACTTATCTCAAGCCTGATATTGGCTGCTTCGTCCTGTTTGACGGAGGTTTTTCAGGGCTGGTCATCATCAACTTGTCCGCCGCAGCCGCCATGGAGCTGTATCGCAGCTATTTGCTGAACATGGGCATGTCTGAGAGTGATCTGGCCAGCTCGCACACCTCGGACGATGTAAGCAATGTGATGGGCGAGCTGATGAACCAAGTCGTTGGTGACTTCACGGGAAAAATCCGCCGTGAACTTCAGACTCACATCACGCAAAATCAGCCCAAAATGCTGGTGCTCAACAAGCAGGTGCAACTCAGTGTGGACGCCAATCTGGACAACCCACAAGCACGTCGGGTAACGTTCTATACCGCCAACAACAATATCTTCTACCTGGAGTTTGCCGTAGATAGCACAGAATTCATCAAGCTGCATGATTTTGATGCCGACGAACTGGTTGACCCTGATGCCATCATTGCGCAAGCAAATGCACACTCTATTCCGCTTCCCACACAAGTGGGCACTAGCAGCACCGATACGGAAACCGAAGCACTCTTGAAATCGCTGGGCATGTAAACAATCTTCAACGCCCACCAGCAAGCCCTGCTTTGCAGGGCTTTTTTGTTGACTAAGCATGCTGCACCTAGTTCACTGAGCAATCATGAGCGTTAATGTGCAGCAGCGCGAAAGCCCCTCAATCACATGTGCTGCGCCCCATAGCCCCAGCCACCTAAAAAAACCGGCACATTGGCCGGTTTACATGGATGTGAAGCACGCTTTAGTGCAAGTGACGTGGTCTATGGCCGCCACCTCCGCGGGGACCATTGCTTCCACCGCTAGGGGGCAACTTGCCAATCTCCAAAGAACTCAACAGGCTGTCAAAGCGCTGCATAAAGAGCTTATCGATTTCAGAAACAACGCCCACCAGTTCTGACGCTTCAAAGTGACGTTCCATCATTTGAATAACGTCCTGCACCAACATATCGCGCTGCACTTTCATAATGGCAGCAGGGTTAGGCCCAACGAACAACATCACAAAGTCGTCACGTGCCTCTTTGGAGCGATCACCCTCTTCTTCGTCAAACTCAGCATCATAGAAAGTCACCTCAATGGCTGCGCCTTCCTGAGCTAGTTCATTAAGGCCCATGCAGACATCATCCAGCGCCTGCCGGAAATCTTCATCGCCTGAAACCGTCCAGCACATTTGCAGTGTGTGCTCTTTGCTGTTGAACTGGATGCCAGGCTCTTCCTCATAGGCGCTGGCGGCACCCGCAGCCAGGGATCGCGCCCCAGCGTACATCCATAGCGGCTTTAGCGCATCCTGCAACTGCTCAAAAGTCACATCATCGCGCAACAGCACTTGGCCGTGAACGTGAATTTCAAAAGGAGCGTTGTAGCTAGACATTGTTCTCTTCAGTTAAAGCAGCAGCGCAAGGCATGCTGCACCCCCATCAATCATGGACGTCTATTTTCGCACGCAACCATTGAATGTGTGTGCATCGCTTCAGTGCCTGCTTTGAGACTGTCAGCATTACCAAAGACAGCTCCCAAAAAACTTCTCAAAAATACTGTCAGACTGAACTGTCCCTGGACAGACAGACAGACCGATGTCTTCGGTGAGGTTTAAAACGTCTCAATGTTGCTAAACATGCCATTGCATGCTTCTTGCCTTGTAACAGAGATGTGCCTGCAGATACGAGCCCACTTTAACAACTGCAAAAAGCTTTTGGCAAAAGCATTGTCAAAGCAAGCTTTTCGCCAGTTCAGGCTTGGCTACCGCTTGCCACCCTTGCCACTTACGACTTGCAAATTGGCAGCTTGGTCTGAATGAGCCGTCGACACCTCGCAAGCTGTGCGCAGGCAGCCCACATCACACAATTTGGTCACTCGTTTGAAGCTGTGCTTAAGGTGCCATCGCTCTGCGCTCCGACCAAGCTGATCCGACGCTGCAACAGCAGTTGTTAGCTGTGAGCGCCCCACTTGTGCTGGCTATGTGTGCTCACGCCTAAACGGCGTGAAGCATTGCCTACGCTGCGGTTAAGGGCCGCGATAGCTCGAAAGCATCAATCCGTGATTATTCTGAGTTTCGTAGCAAATTCATATGCACTCTTAATTGAACAAAACTTAAATTATATGGGTCAACCACACAAATTTAGTCTATTCAAATATCAACCTCAAGCCTAACAAAAAATTCCATTTCTCACTCACTGAAAGCATGAATTAATTTCAATTGATTCATGAAGCATTGACAAGTTTCAATAGCATCCGTATCAAAATACGTTCAGAAATATCCAACTCCAAGATCATCAATCACCCAGCTTTCTCGGTGGTAAGATGATGGCATAAGACTTGATCTTCCTAGCGTCAAGTACTGAAATTTTAGCGTAGTACCAGACATATTCACTTCAGAACAAGGACGAAAAGCTTATGGGTAAACGTGAATATGCAAAATTGGCGCTTCATTCATTGCTGCTACTTCTCATGGCAGGGCTGCTCCTTGGTTACCACCAAGACGACCTCTTGAAGCGAGATCGCAAGGTGCGTGACTCTATGAACAAGCATCTTCTTACACTGATGCATGTACGTGCTGATGCATTCTTTGAAAAATCAAAAAATAATGCCATCTCTATCGCAAAATCTTACACTTTAGAAAATTTTTTAAATAATCCTTCTGCAGAAAACCTTTCCTTTACAAAAAAAACACTAGTTGAACTTCTTTTGCTACATCCATATCTCGAGAAAATTCGATACATAGATAAGAGAGGCAAAGAGCTGATACACATCAGTCGATGGGAGTCATCAGAAAAAACTTTCAAAGAAAATCAGGATAAAAATCATCAGGAAACTAAAAATATATTAGACACTCAAGATATTTACTATTCCAATATCAATCTTGACGTTAAAAATGGAAACGTCGAGCCACCATACACGCCCACGATTAGCGCCACTGTCAAAGTTGAAAGAAATGAAAAGTATTACGGCCTGATCACTATCGATCTAAATGTTGCAGAACTGCTAGAGGGATTACAGACGATGCTGGGCGCCAATTCAGAGCTGATTGTCCTAAACAGTACAGGTGGCTGGATTACCGGAGGTGGTTTTCGTGATTGGCAATTCACCCTCCAACCGTCTCCCTCTGAATCGAACTTGAAGCAACACAACCCTGATTTATGGTCAAGCATTCTTACCCAAAATGAAGGTCAGTTCAAACTCAATGAGCAATGCCATTATTACCATTGGTACAGCACTGATTTCAAAGAAGCTCAATCACCTCGCTGGATTTTTGGATTTCGTTCAAAGAATGAGGAATGCCGACAACTTACTACTGCTGCTATTAAAAGCTGGGCCATACAGCTCTCAGTAGCCCTGGCAATTGGTCTACCCATGCTTTTCCTGGGGCATTTGACCAGATGGCGAGCACGGGAATTGCAACGTGCTCTCGTTGAGAGCAAGGAGCAGTTGGAACTGGTGACCCAGGAGGCAGACCTTGGCCTGTTGCTGGTTGATCATCACTGCCGTGTATGCTGGATTAATCCTGAAGCCGAGCGCCTGCTTGAATGGAGTGCAGCCGATCTAATCGGTGAGAACCTACACGAAAAAATCCACAAGACACCTCAGGGTGAATCCCTGCACACCGAAGCTTGCCCAACCCTTTTGGCGCTGGAAACAGGACAGCGCTATCGAAACGATAATGATCGGATTTTCAACCGATCAGGGAACGAGCTACATGTAAGCATGCGAGTGAGCCCTTATGGCAATGGAGAAGAACGCAAAGCTATCCTAGCAATTACCGATGTGAAGGATTTTGTGGAACGCGAGCGTAACTTGACGGTACTGGCGACCACTGATGAACTCACGAAAGTTTTAAACCGACGTTCCATCTTGAGAGAACTGAAAGCCTTGATAGATAGCCCAGGCACGCCCCCCTGTGTGCTAATGGCTGATATCGATTTCTTCAAGCGAGTCAATGACACACATGGACATGCTGCTGGTGATGCCGTGCTTAAGAATTTTGCAAAAACACTTAGAAACCACCTGCGCAAGGAAGATCTCTTAGGCCGTTACGGTGGCGAAGAGTTCTTAGTCGTTTTGTGCAATACAGATCTTGAAAATGCGTACATCATGGCAGAAAGATTGCGCATAGCTGTGGCTGAAGCTGAATGTATTTGGAACATCGATACAACTATAAAAGTCACCTGCAGCTTTGGTCTTGCCGTTTTCGATGGCACTGAAAAGATCACACAACTAATTGCTCGAGCAGATGAGGCCCTTTACAGGGCAAAAAGCCTAGGACGTAATCAAGTGGTGATATCAAGATAATCAAGCATTATCAAAGTTGTTTTCTCGAGATCACAGGAATGTTTTTCACAAAACTTTCTTTGCGCACTCACGTATTCTTTGAGCGATGTCTCACCAGACCACTGTTACTTAAGTAGAAGAAGTGGTTTTACTCACAAATCCAGTCACGCCCATTGCGCTGCTGCCTGCTGAAAAGATTCTGTTAATTAAATCAATTCGATAAAGCAGCTCAGATGTGCTGTGCGTTCACTTGGGACGTGTCGTAACGAACAATCGTGCACTTCCCTGCCGCTATTACGGCCATGCTTTATCCCACAAGGTCTGGCGACCGGCAGCTTCAAGCCATCCATATCTTTGTCCCCCTGCCTACCACTAGCAGCAGCTTTCCACACTGTGATGCGTGCCAGCGATTTTCGCCTGCGTATTCGCACATTCTTTGGTGCCAACTTCTGGATGCACTTTCATTATTCCTGTCGAGCCGCTAACTCTACCCAGCAAACCCAAGCTTTGCGATTGAGACGAGGCGCGAAGCCGCAGGCAGTACTGGCGTACGACAAGGCGAAGCAACGACGTATCAATGGTTGTGTTGGCAGGTCTTAAAGCTGCAAATCAGGACACGCTATTGCCCTTCCAAACCATCAAAGAAGCTGATGCTTGATGGCAGAGTTGTATTGCGGCCAGCTTGACAAGCAACTGCGTGCGCTTTCAACCTGGCTCTATTCCAAGCCAGATCCTGAAAAACCTCAGTTCATGCATGAAAACCTATGCAGGCAGAGGTTCTAAAAACCAAGCGATTTAAATCGATTTTGGAACAGTCACGTCTCTTTTTGGTGCGCCGAAAGATGCCCTCCAAAAATAGACTGACAGTCATGCAAACGAATTCATCTTGAGATGCGCAGCGATGAAGACCTTTGTGATGGCTCCCGGTGTGGCAACTCCATTGCCTAGAAATTTCTGACACCGCTATCTGATCTGTCTTCATCACATAGCTGCTTGAGCGCTTAACCCGGCTGCTCCTAGCAATTTACAAAAAAACTGACCGGATCAATACGGACTCCTACATTGGGGAGCACCTTTGCAGATCCTAAGTTCATTTCAACAAATAAGGAGTACATATGACAATCCAAGTTTTTGCACAGGACCTGAAGTTTCCTGAAGGCCCCATAGCTCTGCGTGATGGCTCAGTACTGGTGACCGAGCTGCTCAGCCAGTCAGTGACAAGACTCTTTGCCGATGGCCGCAAACAGATAGTTGCCAAAGTCGCTGGAGCCCCCAATGGTGCAGCCCTGGGGCCGGACGGGGTTGTTTACGTTGCCAACAACGGGGGCATGTCATGGGAAGAAAGCGATGGTCTGATCGCACCAGGGCCGCAACCTGACGACTTTATTGGTGGACGCATACAAACCATCGCTCCTAATGGACTGGTGCGCGATCTCTACACGCACTACGACGATGGCCCCATACAAGCGCCAAACGATTTGGTTTTTGATGGCCTAGGAGGTTTTTACTTCACAGACCATGGACAGCGTCGCGAGCACGATATGGATCTGGGATCGCTGAGCTACGGCCGCATTGATGGCAGCATGGTCAAGCGCTTGGTCACACCGCTATTCACACCCAATGGCGTGGGTCTGTCACCAGACGGCAAACGCGTATACGTGTCCGAGACCATCACTGGTCGCATCTGGTGGTGGAATGTCACAGCCCCCGGAGAGCTGCAACGAACAGGTCCGGGTCATGGTGCGAACCTGCTGGTGGGCTTGGGCGGATTCACTTTTTTGGACTCATTGGCTGTAGATGCGCAAGGCAACGTCAGTGTTGCCACCATGCCCCGGGGAGGCATCACCACCATCTCGCCCGAGGGAGAAGTGCTCGATTTCACGCCTGTTCCGCTCCATGACGCCACCGTCACGAATATCTGCTTTGGTGGCCCCGATATGCGCTCTGCATTCATTACAGCCTCAGGCACGGGTCGTCTTTATCAAGCGGCATGGCCACGTCCAGGGCTGGCACTGCACTTCGCTGATTCATTTCCAATCACAGGAGCATCACATGACTAAAGCATTTCAAAACAAAGTTGTCCTTGTCACTGGCGCCGGTTCCGGTATCGGCAAAGCAGCAGCGCTGGCTTACGCCGAGCGCGGTGCAAAAGTCATAGGAGCCGACTTGAATGATGAAGGCGGCCAGGCTCTCGTCCAGGAAGCACTGCAAAAAGGCCTGTACATGCGTTTTCAACATGCAGACATCAGCCTTGAAGACGATGTGGAACGTCTGATTGGCGGCATTGTGTCTCAAGAGGGGAGGCTGGATGTGGCCTTCAATAATGCAGGCATCAGTGGTGTACACGCCCCCATCGTGCATGCTGAAAAGAAAGACTGGGACCGCATCATCGCAGTCAACCTGACCAGCAACTTTTTGCTGATGCGTGCGGAGGCACGTCAAATGCTCAAGCAAGGCAGCGGCGCCATCGTCAACACATCGTCCATCGGCGGCATGACTGGCGCAGCCAATCTTGCGGCCTATGCCGCCTCCAAAGCTGGTCTGATTGGACTTAGCAAAGTGGTCGCCATGGAGTACGCCCCCTTTGGCATTCGCGTGAACGTCGTGGTTCCCGGCTACACCATCACGCCGATGAGCGACAAAACCGCAACCATCATCTCGAATTTTGCTGAGCATTCTCGGCAAGCCACGCCCATGCACCGGGGAGCAGATCCACTTGAGGTTGCAAATCTGGCCCTGTGGCTCAGCTCTGATGAAGCCTCGTTTGTCACTGGTCAGATCGTGGCAGCGGATGGTGGCTACCTGCTCAATGGCATGCCCTTGACCCAAAAGCCAGAGATCTAAACCAATTTGCGCTGTGCAACTTTCGCATTTTGGTTGCAAGCGCACATCACACCCTAACCAGTTAGGAGAAAACATGTCTACATCGTTCCAATCTCAGCGGCGTCAATCACTCAAAGTCGGCGCATTGGCAGCCATCGGGGCACCATTGGCATACGCAGCCAGCACTACACCTCCCGCTATTCACAAAGGGAGCTTGGTTGAACATAGCTTATTCGCCGGTCATTTGGTCTCAGGACCTTATGAGAGAGTGATATTGACACCCGAGCAAGCTCCGCAATACATCCGGAACTACCTCGATTATCTTGATGGCAAGATTGAGTACGAATTCCGCCTCAAGGAATACCACAACCTGCAAGTAGTTGGCTTGCAGTCAGCGTTGGGCGACGTATCGCTAGTGGTCATCGAAAATGAGAATTTGGCAACCTTGCCTGACTACATTCAGCAGACAAAAACCATGTACGTGGTGGACTCGATTGATGCAGTCTATGAAAAAGCAAGACTTAACGGGATTCCCATCCTGCAAAAACGCACACCGAACATCATGGGCGCTCAAGGTCGCCTGCTGCTAGCACCTGGCTACATCATCGAATTGGCGGAAGCCACGAACCAATCTCTGTTCAACCCTGATTTGGAGGCCATGAAACTCCCTCCAGCCCAAAACCTCAGGTCATGATGAATTGCATTTGAAAGTAGACGCAATTTGGTCTCGACTGAGTTTAGCAACACCTGAATCAAGCAGCTTTTGCTGAAACTCTGGCAGCTTCACGTTTGAAGAACCTCGTTTTTAGACTACGTAGCTTAAGAACATTCTTCCCGCACAATGACCTGATATCTGGCCGGTCTTGGCGAGGTCTAAGACTATCAAATCGCGCAGCAAACACCGCGCCTCTTTGAATGCCAAGCGGGCGTTCGAGACCGCGCTGCGCGGTAGCGCATCCCGTCATTGAGCTGGCTCCGCATTCTGAGCTTCATCCCAGCTAGGTTGCCCGTTGGAAGCAGCTACGACCAGAGTAAATTGCTGATGTGTTTGCTGCAGCACCACCTGTAGTTGACAACAAAGAGCTACAGATCAAGTTAGGGCTGCAGAGTTTGAAAAAGTTCTCTGGTGAAGAGCGCTGAGCAAAGCAGGATTGCTTAGCGACAAGCAACGACTAAACGCAACCATAGCTTGCCGTTCACACATCAGGCACAGCTCCTGCGCGTCAGCCGAGGCTATGTTTCTTTGCTTAGTACCACCGCAAACCTTCATGCACGACTAACGTGCAGTTGATGTACTGCGTAAATGCGCCACTCTTTTCGCTGCAAACACCGTACCAGTGCGCACATCACCCATAGCGCAGGGTCTACCCATATCTGCACAAACGCTAGGCCGAGCACACTGCTTCCATCTCTATTGTGGATAAGGGCGCCTAGTATGACTATGTCTTTATGAAGCGGCTACGAAACCGCAAAGTGATTCACATTGTTCAAGCTTTTGTGAGCAGGAATATCGGTTATGCTTAGAGGATTGTCAGTCTGTTGATCAGAGTTGCAGCCTCGGTGGTGAAATTGGTAGACACATCAGACTTAAAATCTGCCGCCTATAACCAGGCGTGCCGGTTCGATTCCGGCCCGAGGCACCATATCCCTTTCGAATCACCCGCTTCCAGTGGAAATCACTCAGTCCTGTGAACTCTCGGGAAAAGATTCGACACACTCAGAAATCTGCCAAGGGAAGATAGCGGATCCCAATGCAGCCAACCTGATATTGGGTAGAAGTTCTTCCATGAAGGTTTTCCAAGACCTGCTGCGCTTGGCCCCTTCATCTACTCAAGCCCACCAAATCAAGCTCGGCTAACACACAGCCACTTGCCTCATTGCATACAGCGCGCATCCCGACCGAGTTTGCCCATCCGTACAGGGCACCATTGTGCTCTGAAGACTGGTCAGGCGGGAGCGTCTATCAACGCACGCATTTGACACTCTTGAAAATTTCGTTGTTGCGGACGAGTAATGCAACACCGGACCATCATCTGGCGACAGCTTGCTACATGAATTCTTTGCGCAAAACGTGCCAAAAATTAGAGCCAACAGCAGTGTGTGCAGGTGTCCACAGTCTAGTGAAATCACAATCAGCAGCATTGGCGCTCGTACGCAAAATGCAGCGCACATATTGCGCCTGATTGCATTAACGAAAAAAGGAGCCGAAGCTCCTTAGTCCCTAGCACCAACAAGCTCAGAATGCTATAGGCATAAATAAATGGAGCGGGAAATCGGGTTCGAACCGACGACCTATACCTTGGCAAGGTATCGCTCTACCAACTGAGCTATTCCCGCATTCTGGAGGCGCGATCCGGAGTCGAACCGGACTAGACGGATTTGCAATCCGTTGCATAACCGCTTTGCTATCGCGCCATTCCAAGGAGCTATGTTAACCCCTCAAACCTGGAGCGGGAAATCGGGTTCGAACCGACGACCTATACCTTGGCAAGGTATCGCTCTACCAACTGAGCTATTCCCGCTTGTGCTTCCAATTGCTTGGAAACCATGAAACTTATCACAGACAAGCTCCAGAAAACCTGGAGCGGGAAATCGGGTTCGAACCGACGACCTATACCTTGGCAAGGTATCGCTCTACCAACTGAGCTATTCCCGCTTATCTTGCGAAGCCTTAAATTCTACAACAGAAATCAAGCATCGCTGCGATGAATTGAATTGTAGCGCAATTTTTTGATGCTCCAGAAGACTGCGCTACAAATTTTCATCAATGCTTCACCGCTCTCGTTTTCTTGGCCACAGTTTTACCAGCCACAGCCTTGGCAGCCACAACAGGCGCCTCATCCTCCAAAGCAACAGGCATGCGCTCCAGAGCGATCTTCAAGACTTCATCAATCCAGCGTACCGGAATGATTTCCAACTCTGATTTCACGTTCGCTGGAATTTCCTGCAGATCCTTCACGTTTTCATGAGGGATCAACACCGTCTTGATACCACCACGCAACGCGGCAAGCAACTTTTCTTTCAATCCACCGATTGCGGTCACCTCACCACGCAAGGTGATTTCACCTGTCATGGCCACATCCGCTCGCACAGGAATTCCAGTCAACGCCGAAACAAATGCTGTCGTCATTGCAGCGCCCGCACTAGGACCGTCCTTGGGTGTGGCACCATCTGGAACGTGCACATGGATGTCGCGCTTTTCGAACGCGCTATCTTCAATCCCCAAAGCACGTGAACGGCTACGCACCACAGTACGCGCAGCTTCGACAGACTCCTTCATCACATCACCGAGGGAGCCTGTGCGCAGGATGTTGCCCTTGCCAGGCATGGTGGCCGCTTCAATCGTCAGCAAATCACCACCAACTTCAGTCCATGCCAAGCCGACCACCTGACCAACCTGATTTTGCTCTTCTGCGCGGCCATAGGTGTACTTGCGCACACCCAAATAGTCATCAAGGTTGGCAGACTTGACGGTTACCTTGGGTTTAAGCTTCTTGAGCTGCAATCCTTTGACTACCTTGCGGCAAATCTTGGATAACTCTCGCTCCAGCGAGCGTACCCCCGCTTCACGCGTGTAATAGCGCACAATGTCCCGGATCGCCTCATCCTTGACTTCCAGCTCCCCCTCTTTGAGACCATTGTTGGTGATCTGCTTGGGCAGCAGATAGCGCTTGGCAATGTTGAGCTTTTCATCCTCTGTATAACCTGCCAGACGAATCACTTCCATGCGATCCAGCAAAGCCGGTGGAATGTTCATGGAGTTGGATGTAGCCACAAACATCACATCGCTCAGGTCGAAGTCCACCTCTACATAGTGGTCACCAAAGGCATTGTTTTGTTCAGGGTCCAGCACCTCCAGCAATGCGCTGGAAGGATCCCCCCGAAAGTCCATACCCAGCTTGTCAATCTCGTCGAGCAAGAACAAGGGATTGCGTGTGCCAACCTTGTCCAGGCTCTGCAGCACCTTGCCAGGCATGGCTCCAATATAGGTACGACGGTGACCACGAATTTCAGCCTCATCGCGCATTCCACCCAAAGCCATGCGCACATACTTGCGCCCTGTGGCCTTGGCAATCGACTGACCCAGCGAAGTCTTGCCCACGCCTGGAGGCCCTACCAGGCACAAGATAGGCGCCTTGACCTTGTCCACGCGCTGCTGCACCGCGAGGTACTCCAGAATGCGATCCTTGACCTTCTCCAGGCCAAAGTGGTCTGCATTCAAAACTTCCTCGGCATTTGCCAGATCGTGCTTGATCTTGGTTTTTTTACTCCAAGGCAGACCTGTCAGCACATCAATGTAGTTGCGCACCACCGTCGCTTCAGCCGACATTGGTGACATCAGTTTGAGCTTTTTCAGCTCGGCTTCCGCCTTCTTGCGGGCTTCGGCAGGCATCCTGGCTGCCTTGATTTTCTTTTCGATCTCTTCCAGGTCGGCGCCATCCTCGCCTTCGCCCAACTCCTTCTGAATGGCTTTGACCTGCTCATTCAGATAAAAGTCACGCTGGTTCTTTTCCATTTGGCGCTTGACACGACCACGAATTTTTTTATCGACATTCAAAATGTCGACTTCGCGTTCGAGTTGCTCAAACAGATTTTCAAGGCGCTCCTTCACATCTGACAAATTCAATACGATCTGCTTGTGATCGAGCTTCAAAGGCAGATGCGCGGCAATGGTGTCTGCCAAACGGCCTGCATCATCAATGCCTGCAATCGACGTCAGAATCTCAGATGGGATCTTCTTGTTAAGCTTGACGTATTGATCAAACTGCTGCGACACCGCACGGCGCAGTGCCTCAATTTCGCTGGCTTGCTCACTGGTCGGCTCTTGCGCAGAAATGGCTTCACAACGTGCCACAAAGTGGCTGTCCTGATCCTCCACACTCAGCAACTTGGCACGTTGCTGGCCTTCTACCAGCACCTTGACGGTGCCGTCCGGCAACTTGAGCATCTGCAAGATGGTGGAAATGCTTCCCACCTCAAACAGATCATCAACCGCAGGCTCATCCTTGGATGCCGTCTTTTGGGCCACCAGCATGATGCGGCGATCTGCCTCCATCGCCAGCTCCAGCGCCTTGATGCTCTTTGCACGACCCACAAACAGTGGAATCACCATGTGCGGGAAGACCACCACATCCCTCAAAGGCAACAGCGGCAACTCCAACGCTGCCTCACTGCTCAAAACAGTAGGTTCTGACATAGAACTCCTTCTCCATCCCGGCATCCTGTGCCAGGACTCATCAATTTTTTGTACCGCAAACTACTGCTTGCAGCGAAATGGGCCTGCCACAAAACAGGCCACACCCCATCAATCAGGCCTTTTTTGCAGCTTCCCGGTAGACCAGCAAGGGGGCTTTGCCCTCTTCAATGGTGGACTCTTCCAAGACCACCTTTTCGACATTCTCGAGGTTGGGCAAGTCAAACATGGTCGACAGCAGCGACTGTTCCAGAATCGAGCGCAGACCACGAGCACCTGTTTTACGAGCAATGGCCTTGCGCGCAATAGCCGACAGCGCTGAAGGACGCACTTCCAGCTCCACGCCCTCCATGGCCAACAGCTTGTTGTATTGCTTGACCAGTGCGTTCTTGGGCTCCGTGAGAATGCGCACCAAGGCTTCTTCATTCAGCTCGGTCAACGCCGTCACCACGGGCATACGACCGACCAGTTCAGGGATGATGCCGAACTTGATCAGGTCTTCTGGCTCGATGTCCTGAAACAGCTCGGTCAGAGAACGGTTGGCCTTGCTGCGCACTGAAGCGCCAAAGCCGATGCCCGATGCCTCGGTGCGGTTCTCAATGACTTTTTCCAGGCCCTGGAAAGCACCACCACAGATAAACAAGATATTCGTGGTATCGACCTGCAAGAAGTCCTGATTGGGATGCTTGCGACCACCTTGAGGAGGCACACTGGCCATGGTGCCTTCAATCAGCTTCAGCAAAGCCTGCTGCACGCCTTCACCGGACACATCACGGGTGATGCTGGGGTTATCTGACTTACGTGAAATCTTGTCGATTTCGTCAATATAGACAATGCCACGTTGTGCACGCTCTACGTTGTACTCGCAACTTTGCAGCAACTTCTGGACAATGTTCTCAACGTCCTCACCCACATAACCAGCTTCAGTCAGCGTCGTGGCATCAGCCATCACGAACGGCACATCAAGCTGACGCGCCAGTGTTTGTGCCAACAAGGTCTTACCTGACCCGGTGGGGCCAATCAGCAGGATGTTGCTCTTGGACAGCTCCACATCATCCTTGCCCGCCTTGTCTTTGTGATTGAGGCGCTTGTAGTGGTTGTACACCGCCACCGCCAGTGTGCGCTTGGCCTGCTCTTGGTCAATCACGTAGTTGTCCAGATTGGACTTGATTTCAGCAGGCGTAGGCAGATCACCGCGTGCCTCGCGCGCGCTGTTGTCCGGTACCTCATCGCGAATGATTTCATTACACAAATCAATGCACTCATCACAGATGAAGACGGACGGACCAGCAATCAGCTTTTTGACCTCATGCTGGCTTTTGCCACAGAAGGTGCAATAAAGGTTTTTTTCGCTGGTTGTGCCTTTTTTCTCGGCCATGGGGGCTACGCCTTGTTTACGTCAATAAGAGGAGAGGATGATAGCAATGTAAAAACGGCGCTACCCGAAGGGGAAAGCGCCGTTTGCTGCTGATCAGCGCTAATGGTTAGGCGCGTTTTTCAATCACGCTGTCAACCAGACCGTAGTCTTTGGCTTCCTGCGCAGACAGGTAGTAATCGCGCTCTGTGTCGTGGCGAATCTTTTCCAGTGGCTGGCCGGTACGCTCCGCCAAGATTACATTCAAACGCTCACGTGTTTTCAGAATTTCACGTGCATGAATTTCAATTTCTGTTGCCTGACCGCGCGCGCCACCCAAAGGTTGATGAATCATGACCTGAGAGTTAGGCAAAGCAAAACGTTTGCCCTTGGCGCCTGCAGCCAGCAGGAAAGCACCCATGCTAGCAGCCATGCCGCAGCACAAGGTGGACACATCTGGCTTGATGAAGTTCATGGTGTCAAAAATCGCCATGCCTGCCGACACACTACCACCAGGAGAGTTGATGTAGAAGGAAATATCCTTCTCAGGGTTTTCACTCTCCAGAAACAGCAGCTGAGCGACCACCAAGTTCGCGGTCTGGTCGTTCACTTCACCAACCAAAAAAATCACGCGCTCTTTGAGCAAGCGGGAATAGATGTCATAAGACCGCTCACCGCGGCCCGACTGCTCAACCACCATGGGCACCATGCCCAAGCCTTGCATATCCAATGCGCTCATGTTTTCTCCAAACGGGGGAACAGAACAAATACTGTAACCAAGAAATGAAATGGGGCTTGTGCTGAAAAGCACAAGCCCCGGATCCAGAACTTTTTTGCCAAACCGCCCAATCACTAACGAGCGATGAGCGGCTTGCCTTGCTCGAGGGTGCCTAATTAGGCTTGACCCATCAGTTCATCGAACGACACTGCCTTGTCGCTTACCTTGGCTTTGCCCAAAACGAACTCGGTCACGTTGTTTTCAATCACAACAGCTTCCACTTCCGCCAAACGCTGACGATCGCCAAAATACCAGCGCACCACTTCTTCAGGCTTCTCGTAGGAAGCAGCCAGTTCGTCTACATGCGCCTTCAGTTGCTCAGGAGTGGCTTCCAGCTTGTTGGCCTTGACCAATTCAGCCACCACCAAGCCCAGACGCACGCGGCGCTCGGCTTGAGGCATGAAGATGTCTTCAGGGATTTCAGCCTTGTCAGCATCCTTGATGCCACGCTGCTTCAGGTCAGCGCGAGCGCTTTCCATCAGGCGAGCCACTTCGGCTTGCACCGAAGCCTTGGGCAGATCCAGTTCAGCCACGGAAACCAGAGCATCCATCACGGCTTGCTTGTTGCGCGCCTGCAAACGGAACTTGACTTCACGCTCCAGGTTCTTCTTGATGTCTGCGCGCAGTGCTTCCACGGAACCGTCAGCAATACCCAGCGACTTCACCAGAGCCTCGTCCACTTCGGGCAGATTGGCTGCTTCAACCTTGTTCAAGGTCACCAGGAAGTCAGCTGTCTTGCCTGCCACGTCCTTACCATGGTAATCCTCAGGGAATGCCAAGGGGAAAGTCTTGGATTCGCCGGCCTTCATGCCACGCACTGCATCTTCAAATTCCTTGAGCATTTGACCTTCGCCAACCAGGAATTGGAAACCTTCAGCCTTGCCGCCGGCAAAAGTCTCACCGTCGATCTTGCCTTCAAAGTCAACCGTCACGCGATCACCGTCCACGGCAGCTTCAGTGGCTGCACGCTGAGCAAAGGTGCGGCGCTGCTTGCGCAGGATGTCCAAGGTCTTGTCGATTGCGGACTCGTCCACATCGGCAGTCAGTTTTTCAACTTCTGCAGAAGCCAGATCACCGATCTTCACTTCGGGAAACACTTCGAAGATGGCCTCAAACTCGGCATTGCCTTCAGCAGCGCCTTCCTTTTCGGAAATGCGAGGCTGGCCAGCAACGCGCAGACCGGCTTCTTGCACGGCCTTGGCAAATTCTTCACCCACCTTGTCGTTCAGCACTTCGTACTGCACAGAGTAACCATAACGCTGGGCAACAACGTTCATGGGCACCTTACCGGGACGGAAGCCGTCCATCTTCACAGTACGCGCAACCTTCTTCAGACGCGCTTCAACTTCGCTCTGGATTGCAGCAAGAGGCAAGCTCAGCGAAATTTTGCGCTCGAGCTTTTCAAGGGTTTCAACTGTAACGGCCATGGTGATTCCTAATTCTGGGGAAATAGTGGACTGTGCCGACTGCAGTTCACAGCCTGCACCGTATTCCGCATAGTCTCACTGGAATGTGGTGCGCGGGGCGGGACTCGAACCCGCACAGTGTTGCCACCGTCAGGACCTAAACCTGGTGCGTCTACCAATTTCGCCACCCGCGCGGTCTTGATAACTACAGAGCTAAATTCAAGTCTGAGTCATAGGTCAATCAGCGATTTTAACCTCGAAAAAAGGCCGCCGCACACTCCTTGGCATCATTTTTCTTCTGCGTATTCAACTTCTGGGCGCTTGACCCGAAAACATGCTGCATACATGGCAGGCAGCGCAAACAAGGTCAACACGGTTGCAACGATCAGCCCCCCCATGATGGCAACCGCCATGGGCCCCCAAAAGACACTGCGCGACAATGGGATCATCGCCAGGACTGCCGCAGCCGCTGTCAGCACAATAGGCCGCAGGCGACGCACAGCGGCCTCCACAATGGCATCCCACGTCGCCACACCGCGGGCACGGTCGGTCTCAATCTGATCAATCAAAATCACCGAATTGCGCTGAATCATGCCCATCAACGCAATAACGCCCAGCAAGGCCACAAAGCCAAATGGACGATCCAGCAGGATCAAAGCCGCCGCCACACCGGCAATACCTAAGGGCCCAGTCATAAACACCAGCAATGCACGACTGAAGCTATGCAGTTGAACCATCAGCAATGTAAACACCAGAAATAGCATCACTGGGATGCCCGCTGCAATGGACAGGGCACCCTTGGCACTTTCTTCCACGGCACCTGCCGCCACGATACGGTAGTCCGCAAGCCCCTGCGCCTGCCACTGCGCCTGCAACCTGTCCATTTCAGGCTGCAGCGCCTGTGTCATGGTGGCACCTTGCAAGCCCGCACGCACATCACCTTGCACTGTGATGGCGTAAGTGCGCGCTTCCCTCCAAAGAACTCCAGGCTCCCAGCCAAGCACTGGACTGGCAATCTGTGCCAATGGAATGGATTTTCCAGAAGCGGTGGGCAAATAAGTGGCTGCCAGGTCGTCCATAGCGTCACGCTCTTGCAGAGGCTGGCGCATAACCATGTCGATCAACTTGTCACCCTCACGAAACTGACCAATGGTGGTGCCTGACAACAATGTCTGCGTGGCCTGCGCAATGGACTGGCTGCTCACGCCCAAAGCTCGGGCTTTTTCCTGGTCAATTTCTAATCGCATGACTTTGACTGACTCATTCCAGTTGTCATTCACACCGCGCATATCGTTGTTCTTGCGCATCACTTCTTTGACCTGGTCTGCAAGCAAGCGCAATTGCGTGGCATCTGGCCCCATCACACGAAACTGAACAGGATATGGAACAGGTGGTCCACTGGGCAACAACTTGGTACGAGCCCGCACCTCTGGAAAGGCCTGAGCCAATTCGGTGGACAAAGTTTTCATCAGCTGGTCACGCACCTTCAAGCTCTGCGGCATGACGATGAACTGCGAAACATTGCTTTGCGGAAAAACCTGGTCCAAGGGCAAATAAAAGCGCGGCACGCCAGAGCCCACCCATACCGTCACGCCTTCCACCCCGGCCTGCTGCCTAAGGTAGGCCTCCATATGTCGCACCACCTGTTCGTTGCCGGCAAATGATGTACCTTCTGCAAACCAGGCATCAACCAAGATTTCAGGTCGGTTGGAGTCCGGAAAAAACTGCTGTTGTACACGGGACATGCCGAACATGCCCAAGCCAAACACCAAGGCAGTTGCACCAATCGTCAGCCAGCGATGGGCAACACACCAATACACCGCAGCACGAAAGCGCTGGTAAAAAGGACTGTCAAACACTTCATGCGGATCTGGGGCAAAACCATCCTTTGGCGCTCTGCGCTTGGGCTCCTTCAAGAAGATGCTGCCCAGATATGGCACAAAGTACACCGAAGCCACCCAACTGACGACCAACGCGATCACCGTGACCGCAAAAATGGCAAAGGTGTATTCGCCCGTCATCGATTTCGCCATGCCAATTGGCAAAAAACCTGCCGCTGTGATCAATGTCCCGGTCAGCATCGGCATCGCTGTGATGTCATAGGCAAACGTCGCTGAGCGCAGCTTGTCGTAGCCTTCTTCCAGTTTGCGAACCATCATTTCCACCGCGATGATGGCGTCATCGACCAGCAAACCCAGCGCAATGATCAACGAACCCAGCGACACCTTGTGCAGACCAATCCCCCAGTACCACATAGCCAGAAACGTGGCTGCCAGCACCAGTGGAATCGTCACGGCCACAACAAGTCCGGGGCGGGGGTCGATGTACCAACGCCGCCACCAGACGGCGGCCCCCTCACGCTTGTGCAGACCCAGGCTGATAAAGCTCACGGCCAACACCACCGCCACGGCTTCTATAAGGACTTTGATGAACTCATTGACCGACTCCGTCACCGCCTTGGGCTGATCCTGAATATTGACCAGCTCCACGCCAACTGGCAAGGTTTGCGCAATATGCGCTACTGTTGCATGCAAGGTCTTGCCCAAGCCAACAATATCCCCCCCTTTGGTCATCGAAATGCCCAGCGCAATCACCTCTCGCCCATCGTGGCGCACTTTGACACTGGGCGGGTCCTCATAGCCGCGAGTGATGTCGGCAATGTCTCCAAGCCTGAACTGCACCCCGGACGTGGCACGCACCGGCATGGCGCGCACCTGCTCCACCGCATCAAACTGCCCGGCAATGCGTACTTGCACCTGCTCTTGAGGGGTTTGAATCACTCCCGCGCCTTCCACCGCGTTTTGCTGATTCAGCTGACCGACCACCTGATTAATGTCAAGTCCCATGGCTGCCAGACGTTTTTGCGAAAGCTCCACAAAAATTCGCTCGCTTTGCACCCCAAACAACTCGACCTTGGCAACATCTTTCACCCGCAATAGCTGCTGGCGCACGTCGTCAGCAAAGGTCTTGAGCTCTGCGTAGCTGTACCCCTCCCCCGACAAGCCATAAATCACGCCATACACATCACCAAACTCATCATTGAAAAAAGGCCCTTGCACACCTTGCGGCAGGCTATAGCGCATATCTCCCACTTTTTTCCGCACGGTGTACCAAAGGTCTGCCACCTCTTGAGGCCTGGAGTTGTCACGCAATTGGAAGATGACTTGCGACTCTCCTGGCTTGGAGTAGCTGCTGATCTTGTCCGCGTAAGGCACTTCTTGCAGCACGCGCTCAATCTTGTCCGTCACCTGTTCAGCCACTTGCTGCGCGGAGGCCCCTGGCCAATACGTGCGCACCACCATGGCGCGGAAAGTAAAGGGCGGGTCTTCGTCTTGCCCAAGCTGAAAATAGGCGGCACCACCTAACAGCAAGATCACCACCATCAAATAGCGCGTCAGCGGAATATGCTGCAACGCCCAGCGCGAAAGATTGAAGCCCTCTTTCTCGGGCAAAAGTTTCTTTTCGGTCATGACAGACTCCAGATTCAGCGCACTTCTGGATAACGGGGCTGGTAAACACTGACCTTTTGCCCCTCCGCCAAGACATGCACACCGGCGGACACCAGTTGCATGCCTGTCTGCACACCGCTGGCAATCACAACATCGTTGCCCTCCACCCCTGCCAGTTCCACCTTATGAGCGTGTACTGTGGAGGTCTGTGCGTCAAACACCCAGACCTTGGATACCCCTTCCTGCTCCAGCACCGCCGTCGACGGCAATCTGATCGCGGAGTGAGGCACACGCCCGGATTGCTCCATCTGCACATAAGCCGTTGCACCCAATGGAGGCTGCCCTCCTCCAAGCACCTGCACTTTCACGGTATAGGTTCGCGTCACCGGATCAGCGCTGGCCGCCACTTCGCGTACCACGCCCTCCATACGTTCAGCTTGTGACCAGATTCGCACATGCACCGCCTGACCTTCCTTGATTGTGCCTTGCACGCTCTCCGGCACAGAAATCACAATATCACGCGCTCCTTCATGCGCCACCACCACCACGGGCGCCCCCGCCGCCACGACTTGCCCAGGCTCTGCCTGTACCGCAGTCACCACTCCGGCTGCATGCGCCACCAGGCGGGTATAGCTGCTCTGGTTGGACTGGGTTGTGGCCTGCGCCTGCGCTTGCTCCAGTTGGGCTTGCGCAGACTGCAGGGTCGCCCGACGCCGATCCAGTTCAACGCCACTAATGAACCCTTGATCTTTCAAGGCTGAAAACCGTTCCCAATCGGCCTGCGCCAGATCGCGCTGGGTTTTTGCTGCTGCCACTTGCGCCTGCGCAGCCTGCGCAGCCAGTGCATAGTCCTGCCCATCCAGCTCTGCCAGCAACTGCCCCTTGCGCACTTCGTCACCCACATTCACCAGCCGCTGCACCAGCTTGCCTGCCACTTGAAAGCCCAGACTCGACTCCGTACGTGCCCGAACTTCCCCCGCGTACTCCACTGTGGCGGTACTTGCCTGCGTCCCCACCTCTATCAGCTTGACTGCCCGAATGGGCTCAGGGGCAGGATCATGACGCGAACATGCAGCCAACAGTCCCATGGTGAGGACACAAACAAAAAGGCCCCTGAAGGGCCACACGACAACAGAAGAATGCATGGTGAAATCAATTACTGACTGATTGGTTAGCAATCTAGGTAAGGCCTTGCGCGATGTCAAGCGACAATGCATTGGTGAATGCCCCTGTCCCCCACCCCACGCAGCCCCGTGCTGCCCCCGTCACACACTACGAGAACTTTCCCGTAGCCTCGTGGCTGTGCCCTGCCCATCTGCGTCAGCCCATTGCCGCCATCTACGCTTTTGCTCGTGCTGCGGACGATATCGCAGACGAAGGCCAAGCCAGCGCCCAAGAACGGCTGCAAACACTGCGCAGCTACCGCCAGGAGTTGTATTCAGTTGCTGAAGGTGCAGCACCCCAGAACACCTGGGCAGCCATTTTTGGCCCTTTGCAATACAACATCCAGCTACACCAATTGCCTGTCGCTTTGCTTGATGACCTGATCAGCGCTTTTATTCAGGACATTGAAAAGACACGGGATGCAAGCACCTACGCAGACCGTACCGCACTGCTGGATTACTGCCGCCGCTCGGCCAATCCTGTGGGACGTTTGCTGCTGCACCTCTACGGCATCAACACGCCTGACGCGCTCACACGCAGTGACGCGATTTGCACCGCTCTGCAACTCATCAACTTCTGGCAAGACCTGAGCGAAGACATCCCGCGCGGCAGGCATTACCTGACTGATACAGACTGCGCGCAATTTGGCGTCACACGCGCCGCACTGGCTGCGCAAAAGGTCACACCAGCCATCCAGGCACTGCTAGCCAGCAATGCGCAATGGGCTCGCGCGCTCATGCAAACTGGCGCCCCGCTGGTACATCACCTACCAGGGCGAATCGGATGGGAGTTGCGTCTGGTGGTGCAAGGTGGGTTATGCATTCTGGACAAAGTCGACAAACAACAAGGCAACAATCTGCATACGCGACACACCATCCAAAAAATAGATGTTCCCCGCATGATGTGGCGCGCACTCTGGATGTAACCCACAGCCCTTCAGCCAGATATCAAAAAGCCGGCATCACGCCGGCTTCGGTAAGATTAGCTTTGGAGCGCCACAGCAGCGCTGCCTCTAATTGAATTCATTGACTCGACAAAGCAGGTGCCGGCATGCTGCGCAAAGCCGCCTGCCTAATGTTGGGCTGATGGGCAAAATGCTGCGCGTGACCGGCAAAGCCATTCGACACTGCTCCGGCTTCCAAGACAAACTTGGCCGACATCTGCGCCATCTGCCTCGCCTGTTCTTGCAAGGCCGTGGAGGCTGCAGAAGTCTGCTCCACCAAAGCAGCGTTTTGCTGGGTGACATCATCAAGGTTAGCCACCGCATCGTTGATCTGCGCCAAGCCTTTGGATTGCTCAAGACTGGCTTCCGCGATCTCACTCACGATATCGGACACACGGGCAATGCTCTGAACAATGTCTTCCATGGTTTCCCCGGTCCGATGTACCTGCTCACTGCCCGTACGCACACGCTCCACGGAATCATTGATCAAGGCCTTGATTTCCTTGGCCGCCTCCGCTGACCTGCCAGCCAAAGAGCGCACCTCGCTGGCAACCACGGCAAAGCCACGGCCTTGCTCCCCGGCACGCGCGGCTTCAACAGCAGCATTCAGAGCCAGGATATTGGTCTGGAAAGCAATCGAATCAATCACACCAATGATGGCTTCTATCCTCTTGGCCGATGTGTTGATATCTTCCATGCTGGAGACCACCTCCGAGACCATCAGGCCGCCGCGCGCAGCCACATCCGTGGCGCCTCTCGCCAACTCGCTAGCCCGTGCAGCGCTGTCCGCGTTTTGCTGCACAGTGCTGGACAGCTCTTCGGTCGCCGCAGCTGTCTGCTGAAGCGAAGCGGCTTGCTGTTCGGTACGCATGGACAGATCGCTAGTGCCCACCGCAACTTGGGTTGATGCCCCGGCAATGGCTTCGGCACCGCTACGCACGCTGAAGATGATCTCGTGCAAATGCCTGCGCATGTCCTCCATTTGCAGCAGCAATTCCGAGATTTCGTCTTTACCACTCACATGCAACTGTTGTGAGATATCACCTGCAGCAATGGCTTTGGCCTCGTTATGGGCCTGCTTGAAGCCTGTTTTCATGCGCTGCAACAAGGAGTAGGACAGCAAACTTGCAGGCAATCCACCCAGCAGCACACACAATGCAAACACGCCAATACTGATGTTGTAACGCGCATGTGCCGCCTGATATGCCTCATCGGCCTGCGTGACCTGCAAGCCCTTGAAAGCACCAACCAGAGCAACCAGCATGTCACCCTCTTCACGCCCCAAAGTCAGGAAGCGCGACATCAAATCACTACTGAAATCACCCGACTCCATTTGCTGCACCAAGGTGCCCAGTTTGCTATTCCAGTCGTTTTGCACACGAGCAGCTTCGGCAAACATGTCTTTGTCCATCCCGGGATCAATCATGGCATCCAGCTCTTTTTGCCATTCCGTACCCAAATTCAGACTGTGCTTGACGATGTCCAGATGCTCCGTGACTGGATGGTCGTGCAGACTGGCCAACGCGCTGTCAGGCGCATGCTGGAAAGACAACAGCATTTGCATACGCGATTGCGCCACACTTTCGTTGATCGAGTCTGCCAACAAGATGCGTTGCAAGGATTGATTGTGCAATGCGCCCAAGCTGTCACGCGCACTCATCAAGCCATACCAGCTCATTCCAATGACCACCGCCATCGATAAAAAGTAAGCAACGAAGACCAGCATGAAGCGCTGCGTCAATCGCAGGGAATTGAAACTGAGCATCTTGTTCTATGTATCTGATTGCAACAAGACAATCTTAGATGGCATGCTCGCCAAACCCCAGCATCTAGAACCACTCACCTGATTCACATCAAGCTCAAGCCTCTTCTCCTCGAATTGCCGCGCCAAATGCCAGCCGTGGGACAATCACACACCATATGACTCCGGAAACCTACGTCCAACAAAAAGCTGCTGCATCGGGCAGCAGCTTTTATTACGCATTTCTTTTCCTGCCCACCAGCCGCAGAGCCGCCATCACAGCGTTTTATGCGTTTTGCCGTGAGGTGGATGACGTAGTCGACGAGGTACAAGATCACGGTGTGGCCGCACAAAAGCTTGCCTGGTGGCAACAAGAAGTCGCTCAAGCCTTTGCCGGCAAGCCCAGCCATCCTGTCATGCAGGCTTTGATGCCGCACACAGCGCCATTCCAGATCGAACAACGCCATCTGCTGGCTGTGATTGAAGGTTGCCAGATGGATCTGGAGCAGACACGCTATCTCGACTATGCGGGCCTGCAACGCTATTGCCACTTGGTGGCTGGTGTAGTTGGCGAGGTGGCCGCACGCATCTTTGGTCAAACCGAAGCTGCGACTACCGCTTATGCACACAAGCTTGGGCAAGCCTTCCAGTTGACCAACATCATCCGTGATGTGGGTGAAGACGCCATGCGTGGCCGCATCTACCTGCCCATCAGCGATTTGCAGCAGTTTGATGTCAGGGCACACGAGATTACAAAGCGCGAATACTCCGAGCGCTTTACCGCGCTCATGCGCTTTGAAACCCAGCGCGCACACCAGCTCTACGAAGAGGCATTTGCACTTTTGCCTGACGCTGACCGACGTGCTCAAAAACCAGGCTTGATGATGGCCAGCATTTATCGCACCTTGCTGCGTGAAATTGAAGCTGAAAACTTCCAGGTCCTGCACCAGCGCATTGGGTTGACGCCGCTGCGCAAACTCTGGCTGGCATGGAAGATGCAGGCCTTGGGCCGTATGTAGCTGTGGGTACCAACTCCTTGCCTTTGCGTATTGCCATTGTGGGTGGCGGCTGGGCTGGCATGGCTGCTGCCGTGCAGCTGCAAGCGCGGAAACACCATGTCCAGGTGTGGGAGACCAGCCGCACCTGGGGTGGACGTGCCCGAGCCTTAGAGCTCCAAGGCCCTCAGGGGCAACAATGGACTGTCGATAACGGGCAGCACATCCTTATCGGAGCCTATCAAGCATGCCTGCAACTCATGCAAACCGTTGGCGTGAGCCCTGCATCCAGCATGTTGCGACTACCGCTGGATTTGCGCTGTGCAGATGGCACAGGCCTGCAACTCCCTGACTTGCCCCCCCCATGGGATGCCGTGCTGGGTATTGCTCGGGCCAAAGGATGGAGTTGGCGTGAAAAGCTGGCTTTGCTGCGCTTGGCCCACACTTGGCAGCAGCGCCAGTTCTGCTGCGCCAGCACCGATACCGTCGCTGATATTTGCCAAGGGCTGCCGGCACGGTTGATGCGCGAATTTGTTGATCCTCTTTGCATCTCGGCGCTCAACCTCCCAGCGGACCAAGCCAGCGGAGCCATTTTTTTGCGTGTGCTGCAAGATGGACTTTTCAGCGGTCAGGGTGGATCTAACCTACTGATTCCGTGCACGGACCTGAGTACGCTCTTTCCTGCCTCGGCAGCACAGTGGCTCAACCGACAGGGTGCACAGCTACACCTTGGCGTTCGTATCGATGACATCGTGCTGCAAGAAGACACCGCCACCTGGCATATTCAGGGCCAGCAATTTGATGCGGTCCTGCTTGCGACTTCCTCGGCACAAGCAGCCCGGCTGGTACAGACGGTGCAGCTTCCCATACCCTGGCAAAAACACGCCAGGCAGTGGGCTGACACGGCCTCAGCATTGCCGCACACAGCCATTGCCACGGTATATGCCTACTCGCCGGAGATACCAAGTCGCCGCGCGTTGCTGCCTGCGCCCATGGTGGCTTTGCGCAGCCACAGCCACGCACCTGCCCAGTTTGCCTTCGACAAAGCCCAGCTTGGTGGCCCGCCCGGTGTTATCGCCCTGGTGGTCAGCGCCAGCCATGGAGACAGAGCATTGCTGGAATCGCAAGTGATAGCGCAGGCACGCTCAGAACTGAAGCTGCCTGATTTGCAGCCGCTAAAAACAGTTATCGATAAGCGCGCCACGTTTGCATGCACGCCGCAGGTTCAGCGCCCTGACACGCAGATAGGACCCGGCTTGTGGGCTTGCGGAGACTATGTGGAAGGCCCATATCCAGCCACATTGGAAGGTGCCGTGCGCAGCGGCAATGCAGCTGCCGATGCTGTGCAGCAACACTTTCAGCAGCTGTAGTACAACCACCAAGCAAGCCTCTTGCCCGGCTTGACCGGGCAGATTCAGATTTCCAGATACCACTGAATCACGGCCTTGGCCACAAAGCCGATAAAGCCCACAGCCAAGCCCAGGAACAGCACAAAAGTGCCGAACTTTCCTGCTTTGGACTCCCATGCCAAATGACCAATGATGAACAGCATGAAGAGGATGAATGCCCCCACACCGTAGGTCATAAAAAATTGCGAGATTTGTTCTTCTGTATAACCAAAGATCACGACACGTGTCCTAGAAACCACGGAGCTTGTGCTACGGCGCTGCCTCCCGCAGCGCAAAGTCCGATGCATCCACCAAATCACGGTAGGCGTGCCAACTGGCATGACCCAGCATGGGCATCACAAACACCAGACCCAGCAATAACGAAGCCAAGCCCAACAATGTAAAAATCACAATCAGCGCCGCCCACAACGCCATAGCGATAGGGTTTTGCAAAATCACCAACCAGCTAGTGCAAACGGCCTGAGGCAACGAGACTTTGCGATCCAGCAAAAAAGGCATGGAAATCACACTGGACGCAAAAATAGGGGCCGCCAGAAAACTCCCCAAACTCAGCCATGCGTAAAACAATGTGCTGTCCGAAGCCAGCATGACATGCTGTACAAAGTCCATGGGCGACGCAATACGCACCGGAGAAAACAACGTGATGAGCGATGCAGAAACCACCACCCAGCCTGTTGCCGAGATAGCCAGCAAAAGGCCAAACTGCACCAGACACCAGTAGTCATTGCTGCGCTTGCTGCTGCCACGTTGCCAATACGTCCAGGTACGTCGCACCAGCCCGAAATCCGCCGCTTCACCACGCTCCAGGGCCCGGCTGATAGCGTACAAGCTAGTGGCGACAGCTGGCCCAATCACCAGAAAACCGGAAAGTGCGCCTGCCATCAACCAAAAGCGATTGTGCCCTACCAGCAGGATCAGCGCACCAAACAGAGCCAGCGCAAGCCCGTGCGCCAAACTCAGCCACGGAGCACGGCAGATATCGCGCCAAGCCAAAGCAAGCCAAGACAAAGGCTGTAGCAACTCAACGCGCTGGGGCATTGGCAAATCAAGCCGAGGGGAACGCAACAAAGTCTGCGGCATACACGGTCTCCTTACCCCCATAGAGCAGTGACTCAGTCAGTCGGCCAAGATCTCACACAGCTCCAACAAGCTGACAACCGTAGCGGGGGGATGCTGATCGTCTAAAGGCCAATCTAAGCCACTGCGGTTGAGCCAAACAGCGTGCATACCCGCATTCCTCGCACCCGCCGCATCCATCTTGGCATCGTCTCCTACGTGCAGAATGGCCGAAGGCGGCAACTGCAAGGCCTGTGCGACGCAATGGAACATGCGTGCATCCGGCTTGGCAAAGCCCGTGCGCGTCACATTGAAACTATCTTGGAAATATTCGCCGATGCCCACGCGGTGCACATCTGCATTGCCATTGGTCACGGCAACTACCGGCCAGCGCTGTGACAGAAATTCCAGCGCCGTCAAAGCATCGTCAAAAAGTTGAACACGCTGTCGTTCGGCAAAAAATATCTCAAACGCAGGGATAGCCAAATTCTCATCATCACCTGCTTGTCGCAGTGCCAGCGCAATCGACGCCTTACGCAACCCGCTTAAATCACCGTGCAGGTCTGGACGCTCAAGCTCAACTTGCAGTCGAATGGATCGCAAGGCCTCTGCGGACGAAAAAACTTGTGCAGTCCGCGCCGCATGCTCTTTTAACCATAGCAGCAAAACTTCTTCGGCCCGGCGAATCGTTGGCCAGATCGGCCATAAGGTGTCATCAAGATCAAGGGTAATGGCACGAATTTGAGATGAGTCAAGCATGAATCAAGAATACTGAAATGGACTAAGGACGCAGTTGTGCTCTTCGGTATGACGGCCAGCTTTTGTCACAATGGCAGACATGCTGTCTCGCTTTGCTCCCGAACCCAAGCTTCCCGCAGGTCAACCCGAACGCACCGGTGTTTTGCTGTGCAATCTGGGTACCCCCGACGCCGCCACGCCCTCTGCCGTGCGCCGCTACCTGGCGCAATTTCTGGCAGATGACCGTGTGGTGGAAATCCCCAAGCTGGCATGGTGGCCCATTTTGCACGGAATCATCCTGCGCACCCGCCCCAAAGCTTCGGCTGCCAAGTACGCCACCGTATGGGATCAGGGCGGAGCCCAAGGCTCACCTTTGATGTATTTCACGGAGCGCCAAGCCACTTTGCTGCGTGGCTGGCTGGGTGACGCAGGCGCTAACGTGCTGGTAAGCCATGCCATGCGCTACGGCAACCCCTCCATAGCGTCGCAGCTTGATGCACTCAAAGCGCAAGGCGCGACACGCATCTTGATCGTGCCGCTGTATCCGCAGTATTCCGGCACCACCACGGCCAGCGTGTGTGATGCCGTCTACGCCTGGGCACAAACCCAGAGGCATATTCCTGAGCTACGTTTTGTGCAGCGTTACCACGACCACAAGGGTTATATCGATGCCTTGGCACAAACCGTGGAAAAGCACTGGCGCGAAAATGGACGTGCTCAAAAGCTGTTCTTGAGCTTTCATGGCGTGCCTCTACGCACTTATGAACTAGGCGACCCCTACCGCGACGAATGCATCACCACGGGGCGTTTGCTGGCACATCGCTTAGGCCTGAGCGACGATCAGTATGTGCTGACCTTCCAGTCGCGCTTTGGCAAAGCCAAGTGGCTGGAGCCCTACACCGAGCCAACATTGGTGAAAATGGCGCAACAAGGTCTGGAGAGTGTGGACATCATGTGCCCAGGCTTTACCAGCGACTGCATTGAAACGCTGGAAGAGATCAACCAGGAAGCCCGTGAAGCTTTTATACATGCCGGTGGCAAGACCTACAACTTCATTCCCTGCCTGAACGACCATAACGCTTGGATTACGGCACTACGAGACATTACGCAGCAGCATATGCAGGGCTGGCCCGTGCAAGCATAAAGCCTCGTCACAAGGAGAAAAAGCCCGGTTGAATGTCTTCGCGACAGGCTTCCGGGCTTTTTCTTATTGAATGGGGAATGGATTATTGCTGTCGATGGGACGGCTGTACTCCACTACTTTGGGGGCTGGAATTTCGTAGTCCGAGAGATCCTTGCCTTCCAGCCATTTCGGCATTTTGCCGCGGCCAGTCCATGACTTTCCTGTCGCAGCGTCATAGTACTTGGCCTGTACTTTTTTCTTCTCCTGAGGCTGGAAAGGAAAGACTTGTTGTGCCGTAAAGCCGAAAGTCGCAATCAGTTCATGGATGGTCTTCAGTGCAGCGGCACTTTCCGTGCGCCGTGCTTGCTCAATGGTTTTATCCAGCTCGCGCTTGCGCGCCAAGAGTTCTTCGTATTGGGACATACCTATCTTCATAAACAAGGCTACATCGCCGGTGGCGTGGCAACCATTTTTGACAAACTGCACATTTTGCTAGAGCTTGCTTGTCCCATGCAGGCAATTTGATGACAAACTTGTTTTTTTAGTGTTTATTTGCGAGCCTGATCAAGCACATTCATGCAGAAGCCATCCAACAATCTGAACGCGAATCGCATAAAACAAACATTTGCGCTTGGAGAGACATGGATTGGCTGGCACCGTACAAGGTTGATTGAAGTCTTGCTGCGCTCCTGTCGCAGGCCTGCATAGAATCACGCTCCGAATCTACGGCCTGCACATTCTTGCAGGCTTTTTAGCGCGGGCAGACAACGTCATCGCCTGCACTACGTGGCTGAGTTCTTGGCCCCGAGGTCTTTGCACCTTGGGGTATTTGCTTTTTGTGGGAGCACCCTACGGTGCACTATCAAAAACAAGGACAACAACAGCCATGACCATTTCCCCCTCTTCGCCTGCTGGGCAGCCTACTGAAGTCAACGGCTACAGCTGGAAAGCCTTGATCGGATCCGCTGTCGGCTATGCCATGGACGGCTTCGACCTGCTGATCCTGGGCTTCATGCTCAGCGCCATCTCCGCAGATCTGAATCTCACACCCGGACAGGCTGGTTCACTTGTGACCTGGACGCTGATTGGCGCCGTCTTCGGTGGCATTGTGTTTGGTGCCCTTTCTGACCGCTATGGCCGCATTCGTGTGCTGACTTGGACCATCGTACTGTTTGCCGTGTTCACTGGTTTGTGCGCCTTCGCTACCGGCTATTGGGACCTGCTGATCTACCGTACCATCGCCGGCATTGGACTCGGTGGTGAATTTGGTATCGGCATGGCACTGGCGGCTGAAGCATGGCCAGCAAGGCACCGCGCCCGTGTCTCCTCCTATGTAGCCCTGGGTTGGCAAGTTGGCGTGCTGGCTGCAGCGTTGCTGACCCCTCTATTACTGCCCGTCATTGGCTGGCGTGGCATGTTCCTGGTGGGTGTGATTCCAGCATTGGTGGCCTGGGTGATCCGCAACAAAATCCACGAGCCCCAAGTTTTTGTCCGCAAACCCAAAGAGACAAAAGCGTCACGCCTGAAAGCCTTCAAGCTGCTGGTCAAAGACAAGGCCACGGCCAAGGTCAGTCTGGGAGTCATTGTTCTGACGTCCGTGCAGAACTTCGGCTACTACGGCATCATGATCTGGATGCCCAGCTTCCTGTCCAAGCAACTGGGATTCAGCCTGACCAAATCGTCCATGTGGACTGCAGTCACCATCGTCGGCATGATGGCCGGCATCTGGATCTTTGGGCAGCTTGCTGACCGCATCGGACGCAAACCCAGCTTTCTGCTGTTCCAGCTGGGGTCGGTCATCATGGTAATCACTTACTCACAGCTGTCCGATCCGACAGCCATGCTCTGGGCTGGAGCTGTCCTGGGCATGTTTGTCAACGGCATGATGGGCGGCTACGGTGCTGTGATGAGCGAGGCCTACCCTACCGAGGCACGCGCTACCGCGCAGAATGTGCTGTTCAACATTGGCCGCGGTATCGGTGGTTTTGGCCCCGTAGTGGTCGGTGCCGTGGCGATGAGCTACGGTTTCCAGATGGCCATTGCCTTGTTGGCCGCCATTTATGTGATTGACATGATTGCCACCGCCTTCCTGATTCCAGAGCTCAAAGGCAAAGAGCTGCATTAAGCCCCTGTTAAGGCGACCCTCGTTAGGTCGCTGATTCCACCTGCAACACATACAAATCTTAGATTTGCTGAGCGGTGTGCGACTTGCTCCGAGATAGCGGCTCCTAGGCTGCGACTCTTTGGCATCAAAAAAGGCACCTTGCGGTGCCTTTTTCTTTGCAGGATAGCGATCACTCAATCAGCCTGAATGTTGGCCTCCTTGACCACCTTGGCCCACATTTCCCAGTCCTGCCTGACCATTGCCCCCAAAGCCTTGCTGTCCTTGAAGTCAGCCGTTGCACCTTGATCCAGCGCCTTCTTCTGGAAGGCAGGATCACTGAGCATGTTGCGCACGTCTGCCTCCAGCTTGCTCACAATATCTTGTGGCGTTTTCGCCGGAGCAAACAAGGCAAACCATGATGTCGCATTGACTGCAGGCAGCCCCGTCTCGGCAGTAGTTGGCACCTTGCTCAAGCTAGGCAGACGCTCTTTGCCAGTCACGGCCAGCACCTTGAGCTTGCCTGCCTGAATGTGTGCCATGAAGGGCGGAGCCGTTCCGAATGTCAGGTCCACCTGCCCACCCAGTAAGTCCTGCAACGCAGGACCCGTTCCCTTGTAGGGCACGTGCACCATCTGAATGCCTGCTGCCTGTTCGAGCTGCACGCCCGTGACATGCTGCAAGGAGCCGTTTCCCGATGAGGCGTAGTTGAGCTTCATTGGATTGGCCTTGGCATACGCCACCAGCTCCTGCATGGTGTTGACCGGCAAATCACCGCGCACCACCACAATTTGCGGCGCGGACAAGACATTCGCTACAGGCACAAAATCAGACAGCGCCCAACTGCTCTTGCCCAGGTGAGGGGAGATCACATGGAAGCCCGAATACTGCATGAGCAGGTTGTAGCCATCAGCTTCCGCACGCTTGGCCTGGGCTGCGGCAATATTGCCGTTACCACCGCCTTTGTTCTCTACCACGATGGTCTGTCCCAGAACTGGCCCCAGGGCTTGCGCTGTCATGCGGGCAGCCAGGTCGGTGGTACCTCCAGCTGACGCAGGCACCACCATATTGATGGGTTTGCTGGGGTAGTTGTCCTTGGCGGCCACAACGTTCCAGCCACTCAGTGCCAGACCTGCAGCCAGCGCAACACGGCCAAATTGTTTGCGGTTCATGTTCATGATTGTTTCTCCTTGGATTTTTGTCATGGGCCAATGCCCTAGCGATACAGGTTTGCTGCCCCCGTTACGCAGCCTGCAAACGTTCCTGCGCACGTGCGCGAATTCCTGGCAATGAGGTGGGCGCCGGATGCAATTGCGACACAGGGCCGGCCTTGACGATGGCACTGGGAATGTCATGGCCGATCCAGCGTGGCAGATCAGCAGCCACCCGCGTCAGCGCAGCCAGATCAACGCCAGTGTCATAGCCCATGAGTTGCAGGGCATGCACCAGTTCCTCGGTACAGGCATTGCCACTGGCCCCAGGCGCATATGGGCAACCGCCCATCCCGCCAACCGATGCGTCAAATCGGTCTGCTCCCGCCGCAATGGCCGCCAACACATTCGGCAGCGCCATGGCCCGGGTATCGTGAAAGTGCAAGGTCAGCACGGTTTGCGGCCAACGCGCCCTGAACGCACTGACCATGGTGTGTACCTGCGCAGGATGGGCCATGCCCGTGGTGTCGCACAAGGTAATGCCCTGCACGCCCATATCGACAAAGCGCTGCACCCAGGCAAACACTTCATCAACAGGCACCTCGCCCTCCATCGGGCAGCCAAAGCTGCACGACAAGGACACATTCACCGCCACGCAGCCTTGCTGCGCCACCGCAATCACGTCCTGCAACCCAGCAAAAGACTGCTCACGCAACATGCGCAGATTGCACAGGTTGTGCGTCTCGCTCACGGACATGACGAGATTGAGCTCATCAGCTCCCGCCTCCATTGCCCGCTGCGCTCCCTTCACATTGGGCACCAGGCATGTCATCACCGTGCCGGCAGGCCGCTCAATGCCTTTGAGCACATCCTGCGCATCGGCCAGCGCCGGAATGGCTGACGGCGAGACAAATGCCGTCACTTCCACCTTGGCCATGCCGGCTGCCGACAGCGCATTCACCATGGCAATTTTCTGTGCCGTCGGTACAAAAGCCTGCTCCATCTGCAAGCCATCGCGTGGCCCGACTTCCTGAATGTAAATACGGCGACCTGCACCCTGCCACACAGATAGCGTACTCATTGGATCACTCCTTGCTCTCGCAACTGAGCAATCTGCTGTGCACTCAAACCCATGCCTGCGAGCACCGCATCGGTGTCATCACCCAGCTTGGGCGCGCTGCTGCGAATCGTGCCCGGTGTGCCAGACAGCTTGGGCACAATACCTGGCACTTCAACGCTGTAACCATCACGGGTGGATTGCTGCAAGATCATGTCGCGGGCACGGTAGTGCGGATCCTCGCAAATATCTTTGGCGGTATAGACCCGCCCTGCGGGCACACGAGCTTCTCCCAGCGCTTGCAGCACTGCATCAATGCTGCGGTCTTGTGTCCACGCGGCAATAGCCGCATCAATCTCCTGTACCCGCGCCACACGACCGGCGTTGTTGGCCAAGTCAGGTGCTGAGCCCAGGTCTTCGCGCCCGATAGTGCTCATCAGGCGCTTGAAAATGCTGTCCCCGTTGCCCGCGACCAAAACCCAGCCATCGGAGCAAGGGTAGGCATTCGACGGCGCAATTCCCGGCAACGCACTGCCAGCCGCTTCACGTACTGCGCCAAAGGCACTGTATTCAGGAATCAGACTTTCCATGACGTTGAACACCGCTTCATGCAAGGCCACGTCGATCACCTGCCCCTGACCACCGTTGACTTTGCGGTGGTACAGCGCCGTCAGCACGCCAATCGTGCCATGCAGAGCTGCCAAAGTATCACCAATTGAAACCCCTACACGCACCGGTACGCGCCCAGGCTCTCCCGTCAGGTGACGCAACCCCCCCATGGCTTCACCAACCACACCAAAACCCGGTAGATCACGATACGGCCCCGTTTGACCATAGCCCGAGATACGCAGAATGACCAGCCCCGGGTTCAGCGCATGCAGCTCCTCGGGCGACATGCCCCAGCCTTCCAGGGTGCCGGGGCGAAAGTTCTCAATCAGCACATCGGCTTCCTTGAGCAACTGGCGCGCCAAGTCCTGACCTTGAGGCTGGCGCAAATCCAGTGCCACCGATTTTTTGTTGCGCGACTGAACCTGCCACCAAACGGAGGTTCCTTCTTTGAGCAGCCGCCAGTTGCGTAGCGGATCACCTGCGCCTGGTGCCTCAATCTTGATGACCTCGGCCCCAAATTCACCCAATGTCTTGCCTGCGAAAGGGCCTGCAATCAGTTGCCCCATCTCCACAATCCGCACGCCCTTCAAGGCTCCAGCCTGCACTCCCAGCTCGGGTTGAATCTTCTCTTGCATCTTCACATCTCTTCCATCAGCACGCCTGTGTTGGCACGCTTTCAATAGACATGATGCAAAGCCTTTCTAGACAGCCAAAACACTTATTGGCGAAACCGCCATCGCATTCCAGCATAGCTACAGGAGAAATCAGTAAATACCCTTATAAATATAGCTACACAAATATGAGCGTATTGCTCAAATGGCAAAGCAAAATGACCGCATGCGTCTCGACCCTATCTCTTTGCGCCTGTTTGTTTCCGTCATGGAAGAACGGGCCATTGCCCGCGCCGCCTCGCGCGAGCACATTGCCACATCTGCAGCCAGCCGCCGACTTAGCGACTTGGAGGCCCAACTCAGCGTACGCCTCTTTGAGCGCAGCAATCGCGGCATTCATCCCACCCCTGCCGCCTACACCCTTCTGAACCTGGCGCGCAACGTACTTGGAGAAATGGATGGCATTGCCCTCCAGATGCGTGAATACGGCAAAGGTATTCGTGGCCACGTGCGCATGATGGCCAATATCTCGGCCATCACTCAGTTTCTGCCCACACAGCTGCAAAGCTTCATGGCGCAACATCCTGAGGTACAAGTGCATCTACAGGAAAAAATCAGCAGCGACATCGCTTTGGCTGTGGCACAGAACAATGCCGACTTCGGCATTCTGAATACAGGCACATACGGCAATGACCTGACATACGTTCCCTATCAAAAAGACGAGCTGATTTTGATTGCACCCACTGGCCATCCTCTGGCAGCGCACCAGTGCATTTCCATGCGCGAGGCGCTGACTTATGACTTTGTCGGTGCGCACACGGGCAGCGCCATCAACGGTCTGCTCACCCGAAGCGCTGCTCAGCTGGATATGCCATTGCGCTTGCGTATTCAAGTCACCAGCTACGACGCGTTGTGCCTGATGGTTGCTGCAGGCTTGGGCGTAGGCGTGCTGCCAAGGCAAAGCGCAGCCTTGTACCGGGGCAGTCTCTCAATTGAAAGCATCACATTGGACGAACCCTGGGCTCAGCGCCAGTTGCTGCTGTGCATGCGCAGCTATGACGCACTGCCCCCCGCTGCCCGCGCATTGGTGGATCACCTCATTGCGCCCCCAACGCCCCATCCAGATTGAGCTGTGCCTATCTATACTGAGCACATCTGCACATACCAACACGCGACCATGCTGAACTACGCCGACCTGCCTCACCTGATTGCTGACGCCCAAGCCATTGACTGGTCGTGCTGTGAACCTCGCCGCAAACTGCACCTTGGCAGTTGGCAAGAAGACTGGGAAGACAACCTGGCCATGCTGGAAAGCTTTGTTGCAGATGGTGCTTACGGGGTGCCCAGCAGCGACATGGACAGTTATGAGCTGCAAGATGCCTGCATGCAATGGGACAACGCAGCAGAGACTGCATCCACCTTGCTGCGGCTGGCACTGGACCGCGGCGCACCGGCCTCCGTGCTGCGCCCACTGTATCTGCAGGTGACGTCCGTCTGGCGCGACTATGCCGACCTGCTACAGCAATCCCGTAACAGCGGCTGCGCGCATACCAGCCAGGCCATCCGTGCAGAGACTTCCGAGTACCAATTTGCACTACAGCTTTTAGCCATGGCCGTGCTACTCGATGAACAAGGCGAAATTCCAGCCATTGTGGAGCACCTGCTGCATTTTCAGTCAGATCGCTTACTGGATTACCTCAGCGCTGCAGCCACTGGGCTGCAAGAGGCTTCGGACGAGTACTTTCACCCCAGCCCTTTTTCAGGCTTGAATGACTTTCTCGATCAATACGGCGATGTGTTCCCCGAGCCTCTGCAGCCCTACCTGGAGCAACACTACGACCGGTTTTTTGCGCTTTCTCCCAAAGAGCAATCCAGGCAGCAGCGTCTCACCGGCCCGCAAGCCTGGGGCTGGTGGGCTCTGGAAGTAGGGGCTTTGGTCGTTCTGTATGACCTTGACGATAGCGTCTTGCGTGACAACCCCCACTACCCTGCTGATCTGGTGGACTACGCTCTGGGCGTGCGCGATTGAACCCACTCCCCTTTCCACAGACGTTGGGGGAGGTGCAAACTTGCATTTCCAAATTTCAGTTAGCTATATGCAAGCAAAGAATTCTTCGTTGTAGGCATATTTCTATCCAGGGACAATACCGCCTTTGCCACATCCATGGCTTTCGCACCTGTCCTTGCACGGATGCTTACTATGAAGAACCATCAAATCCTCGCTCTGGCCCTGACCGTGGGCTCCAGTAGCTGGGCACTGGCTGCACCCGCCCTGCTCACGCCCACTGAACTCTCGCCTTTGCTCACGCAAGCTGAAGTACGGGTTGTGGATATCCGCGACCCCAAGAGTTTTGCCGAGAACCATATTCCAGGTGCCGTCAACGCACCCTATGGCAAGTGGCGCGGCCCAGCCACCAATCCAGGCGAGCTGCCAGACCACGACAAACTGGTAGCCTTGCTGCAATCACTCGGGTTGACCGCGCAGACACATGCCGTGGTCGTCTCCACTGGCAAGGATGCCACTGATTTTGGCGCCATGGCTCGCGTGTACTGGACCCTCAAGTCACTGGGCTTGAAGGAGCTGTCGATTGTCAACGGCGGCATGCAAGCGTGGAATGAGACCAAACTGGCGCTGTCCAAACAGCCCGTCAAAGTGACTCCCAGCACTTACGCCCCCAGCTTTGATGCCAGCTGGCTGTCCACACGCGAAGACATCACGCAGAGCATCAAGCTGAGCAATGCCGTGCTGGTCGACTCGCGCCCTGATGCGTTTTACCAGGGCAAAACGCAAGCCCCTGCCGCCAAGCTTGCAGGCACTTTGCCAGGAGCCGTGCAGCTCGATTTCAACCAATGGTTTGTGCCTGGCACCACCCGGTTTGTCGACACAGACAAGGCCAAGGCCATCGCCGCCCAAATTCAGGTGCCATCGGGCCAGGGCGCCGTCGCCTTTTGCAACACCGGCCACTGGGCGGCCACAGACTGGTTTGGCATGAGTGAAGTTGCAGGTATGCCTAATGTAAAGCTCTATGCGGGCTCCATGGTGGACTGGACCCAGCAGCCCGACTACCCCCAACTGCAAAACGCGCCGGGACGAGGTGAGCAGTTGCTGCGCTCCACCAAGCAGTGGTGGGAGCGGAAGTTCAACTGAATACCTATTGAGAAAACAAGCACACCAGAGCATGAGTTGGCACTTGCAAACACTTTGCATGAAAGCCTGGGCATATGAAGCATCGCTGTAGTGCATGCTAACCGCTCTGGCTGAACCTATTGATAAGAGAGGCAGTCTTCTAATGAAGCGATTACCTTTGGCCATCCTCATGGCCGTTTTCTTTGCCTGGCTGTTGTGGTCAGTATCTGTGCGCCAGGCGGCACTGTTCGCTGTGGGTATTGGCCTGGGTGCCGTGCTGGCAGGCAAGCGCTTTGGCTTTACGACAGGCTGGCGCATGCTGGTGGAGCAAAAAGACCCATCTGGTGTGTTCGGCCAACTCTTGCTGCTGGCACTCGCTGCCTGCATGGCCATGCCGCTGCTGGGCCACTTCCCTGAACTGACCGCAGCACTGGGCCCTCCCAGCGTGAGCCTGATCGTTGGAGCCTTCGTGTTTGGTCTGTGCATGCAGATCGCTGATGGCTGCGGCAGCGGCACGCTGTACAAGGCAGGCATGGGCATACCGATGAATACGGCCATCCTGCCCGTGTTTGCCATCGGCAGCTTCCTGGGCAGCGTGCATCTGGGCTGGTGGCTGGACCTGGGTCGTACCGCTCCGGTTGGCCTGGTCACCGAATGGGGCTGGGATGTGGCCCTGGCCGCCACATTGGCAGGCTTGGCGCTGGTTGCAGCCGCAGTGAGCTTTTACTGCAAGCGTTTCAACCTGAAGGCTGGGCTTGCACCCAAGCCTCTATTTGTACGCAAGTGGATAGTCGGAGCCATCTTGCTGGCATTGTTGGCCACTGCCAATCTGGTGATCGCCGGTCAGCCCTGGGGGGTGGTTTACGGCTTTGGTTTGTGGGCGGCAAAAATTGCCAACACCACTGGCATCATGGATGTGGGCAGCACCTGGTTCTGGAGCCAGCCTGGCAATGCAGCTCGCCTGACCGAAACAGTGCTGCTCGACGTAACCTCCATCACCAACATCGGTATTTTGGCCGGTGCCCTGTGGGTGAGCGCCAACAATCCCGCCAATGCCAAGCCTCTGAGCGGTACACAATGGGCGGTGGCGCTGGTGGCTGGCCTGGTTCTGGGTTACAGCTCTCGCCTGGCATTTGGCTGCAACGTGGGGGCCATGTTCTCCGGCATCTCTACAGGTTCTATCCACGGCTGGATATGGGTACCGCTGGCATTTGCCGGCACCATTTTTGGTTTGCGCATCCGCCGCCACTTTGGTTTTTAAGAAAGGACGCACACCATGCAATCAAACACTGTGCTGCGCACTGCGTTCTGGGTGGTACTCGTGGCCTTTCTGGCCTGGGACTTCCACACTTCCAAACCCGTTGATCTACGCTTTGAAGCGCCCTTGATTGCTGCTGGCTCAGGTCAGGCCGTGCAAGGGGGTCATTGCTCCATGCCAGATTGATTCCAACAGCTCCCCTTGAAAGGCCGCTAATGCGGCCTTTTCTTTTGCGCTCCAGCATTGGATATCCACGTCAATCGCAGCCACCGATACCTGCACGATGTTCGCCTGCGCGACCCAAAATTTGTAACTTTATAAATACATCATTAACAATCTGCCACAATTTCGGCCATGTAAGCGCTGAAGACCATGGGTCAGACAAGCACTCATGCACACCCTCCAGAAGTGCAGATTTTTTAAAAAACACAGGGTTTAGACATGCAAGCAATGAGGAATCTGAGTATTCGCACCAAGCTATGGCTATTGGTTGCGGGGTTGTTGATACTGACAGTCAGCATCACTGCCGCACTGGTTCACCAACTCAATACCAGCAACCAGCGTTTGGCGAACATCTACGAAAACAACGTAGTACCCATGCAGCACCTGAAGCTGATCTCTGACAGCTATGGCATCAAGCTGGTGGAAATCAGCAACAAAGTCTACAACCAGCAAATCCTGGCGGAATCAGGCAAAGATGACCTTGCGGCCATTAAAGCCAATGCGGAAGCGGCATGGAGCGCCTATCTGCAAACAAACATCATGTCCGAAGAGCAAGAAGTGGTGAACCGCGTGGGTACTTTGATAGAAGCTATCACTCCCCGTATCAACGATTTGCTGCGCCTGTTTGAGCAGCAAGACCACGACTCCTTGGGCTCTTTCATCGAATATCGACTCTTCCCCAGCGTCAGCCCTCTGGCTGCCAACTTGCATCAGTTGACCACCATGCAGGAACAACAGGCCCACCTTGCCTATGAAGAAGCGCAGACCGCCCTCAAGAGAACCTTTACCCTGGCAGCAGTGGCTCTGGCTACACTGCTGGTGCTGGCCTTTATCGGCGCTACCTTAATTATCCGCACGATCACCCGCAATCTGGACAGTGCTGTCCGAGTGGCCGAAACCGTGGCCCAGGGCGACCTGAGTTCACACATCGAAGTCACCTCCCGCGATGAGCTGGGTCGTTTGATGCAGGCTCTGCAAAGCATGAATAGCAACCTGATTGGCATCGTCAACCGCATTCGTGAAAGCAGCGAATCGATTGCCACGGGCTCCACTCAAATTTCCACCGGCAATAACGACCTGTCACAACGCACAGAGGAGCAAGCCAGCAACCTGCAGCAAACTGCAGCCAGCATGGAGGAGCTGACCTCCACGGTTCGCCACAACACCGACAACGCGCAGCAAGCCACCGCTTTGGCTCGTGATGCAGCACAGACTGCGAGCCAAGGCGGTCTGGCGATGGAGCAGGTCACGCGGACCATGGAAACCATTTCTGCCAGTTCGCGCAAGATTGCCGACATCATCGGCGTGATTGATGGCATCGCGTTTCAGACCAACATCCTGGCACTCAACGCTGCCGTGGAAGCTGCCCGCGCTGGCGAGCAAGGCCGGGGATTTGCTGTAGTGGCCGGCGAGGTGCGAGCCTTGGCTGGTCGCAGCGCGGAAGCCGCCAAAGAGATCAAGCAATTGATCCAGCAAAGCGTGAACCAGGTCAGCGAAGGCACCCGCCTGGTCGATATGACGGGACAAACCATCCAAGACGTGGTGCGCCAGGTGCAGGGTGTTTCAACCCTGATTCAGGAAATCAGCAATGCCAGCCAGGAGCAAAGTCAGGGCACCAGCCAGGTCAGCGATGCGATTGCACAGCTTGACCAGGTCACCCAGCAAAACGCTGCCTTGGTGGAAGAAAGCGCTGCGGCAGCCCAGAGCCTGAGCCATCAGGCCTCAGAGCTGAACCAATTGGTCGCCACATTCAAAACTGGAGCGCACACCGCAGCAGCAGTGCATGCAACAACACCCCAGTTGGCCCCAGCGCCTGCGGCACCCAGAGCCGTTGCAACTTCAATAGCACAAGCAGAAGAGCCAATGATGCTCCACTAAGACTCAGCAACGCTCACAGCAAAAAAGGCCTTGGCATTCACCAAGGCCTTTTTTGCTGAACACGGATGGACGACAGTCAATGCTGCTGTTGTTCTTCCAGCGCCATCGCGCGCGCTTGGGCCATGCGGTAATTCGCCCACCGCTGCAACAACCGAGGCACTACCACCAGCGCAATCACAATCAGCAACAGCATCAACGAAATGGGCCGTTGAACAAAAATTGCCCAGCTCCCGTTGCCCACCGCCAGCGCTTGGCGCAACTGCACCTCGGCCAACGGCCCTAGTGCCAGGCCCACAACCAACGGTGTCAGCGGAAAATCAAAGCGCCGCATGACCACGCCCAGCAGCCCCATGCCGAAGAGCAAAAACAGGTCACCCACCCTTTGGCGCATGCCATACACCCCAGCCGTGGCCAGCACCAGCATGGTGGCATACAACTGCGGACGAGGAATGCGCAGCAACACCGTCCACATACGCACCATCGGCATATTCAGCACCCACAACATCACATTGCCGATAAACAGCGAAGCGATCAGTACCCACACAAAGCTGTGTCCACTGGTGAACCACTGTGGTCCAGGCTCGAGCCCATAGTTATGGAATGCTCCCAGCATGACCGCCGTGGTATTGCTGGTGGGAATACCCATGGTCAGCAAAGGAATCAACGCAGCAGTCACCGTAGCATTATTGGCAGCTTCGGGCCCCGCCACTCCTTCAATGGCACCTTCGCGGCCAAACTCTGCACGGTATTGCTCACGCACCACGTAGCGCTCGGAGGCATAGCTCAGATAAGTTGGCATATCAATGCCGCCTACGGGCACGCAGCCAAAAGGTGTCCCAATCATCGTGCCGCGAAGCCATGGACGCCAGGAACGTTTCCAGTCCGAGCGCGACAAGCGCACCCGCCCCACGGTATTCAAGGTGACACGGGCATGCCCTTCGTACATGGCTGCATGCAACACCTCAGCCACCACAAACAAGCCTACCGCCACCACCACCATGTCAATGCCGTCATGCAGCAACGGCAAGTCTGCCGTCAGGCGCTCCACACCACTGACCGTTTCTTTGCCCACACATGCCAGAGCCAGCCCAATGAACAGGGCCGTCATGCCACGCAAAGTGCTTTTACCAATGGCTGCGCTCACCGCGCCCAACGCCATGACCATCAGCATAAAAATCTCTGCAGGCCCCAGCTTTCGTGCCACATCGGCCACCCAGGGCGCTGCCCAAACTACAAACAGTGCAGCCAAAGTGCCTGCAACGAAAGAGCCTATCGCTGCCGTAGCCAGTGCAACCCCTGCCCGCCCGTTAAGCGCCATGCGATTGCCCTCCATAGCTGTGACCATGCTGGCACTTTCGCCGGGGGTATTGAGCAAAATCGATGTGGTGGAGCCGCCATACATACCGCCACAGGCAATGGCGATAAAGAAGATAAAGGCCTGGGTGATATCCACATGAAAAGTCATGGGCAACAGCAGCGCCACCGCCACCGATGGTCCAAACCCCGGCAACACACCCAGCGCCGTTCCCAGTACACATCCAGCCAAAGCCCAGGCCAGGTTCTCCGGAGTGCTGGCCACCAGCAATCCCTGCCACAAAGCCAGCATCACTTCCATATCGACCACCCTGAGGGCAATGCAATGCCCAGAATACGCGTAAACACCCCATAGACCGCTGCCGCAATCAGCAACCCAATGGCAATATCCGATAGCAAGCGCTTACCACAAACCTGACAATGCGGCTGAGCTGCCAAACGCAGGCCTTGCAACGCAAACACATAGCACAGTGCTGCAGCCACGATGAAACCACTGAACCGGACCAACAATGCACTCAGCAGCAACCCGGCACTGACCCACACCCAAGGCATTATTTGCACGCCGACAAGCCCCAACAGCGTTTCCGAATTGCGCCAGCCCCCATGGCGCGCCTCCCACACCAGCCACAAACCACACAGAAATAGCACGCCTGCGCATAACCCTGGCAGCAAGCGTGCACCACCGTCGATAAGTTGCTCCTGCGCTGGCAGCAGCCAAGTTCCCCACGCCAGCACCAATGCCACCAATGCCACAACCACACCTACGCCGGTTTGCCATGCTTTGCCAGGTGATGTTTCTGGAAGCCGCCCGTCTTCCTCAAGTGCCTGCACAGGCACTGCTGAGTCTTGCTTTGTCATGTCTCGCACCTTCTTTGTGATTGTGTTGCCAAGTCAGCCAACACAAAGGCTGCCACCGGCTGCCAGGTGCTGTTCTGCGCAGGATCAAGCTTGTTTGGCAAGCCGCATCATCCCGTTCATCGGCACATCTGCAGTCGGTAAAAACCCGCATTTTTGCGCCAGGCAGCGCGATGGAATACCCATCGTTTGCGCATCAAGCAAAATATGTACATGAGTGATATTTCTTCCATGCGACTGGATAAATGGCTGTGGGCTGCCCGCTTTTACAAGACTCGCAGCTTGGCAGTGGAGCAAATCAACAAAAACAGGGTGACCGTCAATGCAGCGTCAGCCAAGGCATCACGCGAAGTTCGCGTAGGAGACACTATTGCCCTGCGCCAAGGCGATGTGCCCAAAACCGTCAAAGTGCTTGGCTTGAGCGCCATTCGCGGGCCAGCCCCTACGGCGCAGCAGCTTTACCAAGAAACCGCCGACAGTGTGGCACTGCGCGAGCAACTGGCGGAACAACGCCGCCTTGCGCCAGAGCCGGCCAGCACCATTGCTTTACAACACGATGGACGTCCCAGCAAGAGGGACCGTCGCCATATTGAACGCGCACGCAACCAGTGGAATGACCGCTGGAGTGCCAGCATGGACGACAACTGACAACTGAAACACAGACATGCACTTCATGTCTGCCTCAGGGGGCAGTGCGCTGTGTAGATGCATGAAGAGATAACCGTTCATCGGAACTTTTACTCAAAAGCTGCTCCAATCCCTGCTATTGATTTGTGAACATCAACCTTAAAGGTTGCAAGGGATTCCAGTGATTTTTCAAAAGTTCTCAGCGCGCAGTGCACGCGCTGTAGCAGCATCCATCGTAGGTGCAGCGTTGCTCTCGGCTTGCTTGGGCAATGCATCTCCCAAACCCACGGCCGCGCCAGCAAGCAATGCGGCAAGCACCGCCTCAGCACACGCAGCTTTCCAGGATTGCCGACAGTTTTTTGCAGCAGGGCAACCACCTGCAGTCGCACCACAAGCCAAGCTCCGAGACCTGTGTTTTGAGGCTTTTGCCATCATGCACAATGGCAACACACGCACCCCCATGTTTGTTGCCCAGCGCATGAACCGTGCTTTGGTCGCCGATGCCGATGAAAAGCGCAGCGACAAGTTCTATGCCGATGCCCGCTTGCCCAGCACCGAGCGTGCAGAGCTGAGTGACTACAAGCGCTCAGGCTATTCACGTGGCCATATGGCTCCCGCCGCAGACATGCCCAACTCCACAGCCATGGCACAAAGTTTTTCCCTGGCAAATATGGTTCCCCAGTCCATCAAGCAAAACGGCGGCCCCTGGGCTCGCATTGAAAACGACACACGCCTTTATGCGGGCCGCGCCAAAGGGGATGTGTTCATCATCACCGGCCCGGTGTATGAGACCAATCCAGTCACCATAGGCAGCAACCAGGTGGCTGTACCTGCCTATTTGTACAAACTGGTGTATGACGCCACCACCAACCGCGCCTGGGCGCACTGGCAACCCAACCAGGACAATGCAAAAGTGACCAAGCCCATCAGCTATGCGGAGCTGGTGGAGCGCACGGGCATTGAATTTCTGCCGGGAGTGAAACCCCAGTGACCATCATTGTGCCTACCATTAGCGCTCAGGAGACCGGTGACTTTTTGTAGGTGCTGCATTGGATACAACACCAGCTTACACAACTGGTGCTGTTTGCAAAATGCGTTCCGCCAGCAGCATGATGGCGATACCTACCATCAATACTCCCGACAGCCGTGAAACCCACTGGGCTGCAGTAGGTCGTGCGCCCAATACATGCCGCGAACCCAACCCCACCCCCATATAGACAACCGCACAACTTGCGGCATGCAACACACCTAAAACCACAATTTGCACATTCACAGGCCACTGTGCAGTGTGTTGCACGAACTGGGGCAGCAACGCCAGCAACAGCAACAGTTGTTTGGGGTTCATACCACTCACAAAGGCACCTTTCGCCAGCCAGTGCCAAGGCGTATCGCCAGTCTGCCCCTGCGCAACACCAGCCTCTGAAGGACGAAGTAGCATGGAAATTCCCAGCCACAGCAAATACCCAGCCCCCAGCCCTGTGATAACCGTTAGCACCATCGGATGCTCGGCGACTACGGCTCCAACACCTGCTGCAACTGCCAAAGTGGCCAATATGGCTCCGAGCGCGAGCCCAGAAACTGCAGGTGCCACTTTGGAGCGTCCTCTCAGCCCCGCCGAAATGGCATACGCCCAATCAGCACCCGGCGTAATCACCAATAACAAAGAAACAACCCAAAAAGCAGCCATTGCAGACACTGACACCACACACCCACATGGTTTTGAATATGCAGCAAGGATATGAAGAGCACCAGAGAATGTGCTTCCAATAAATCCCTCAAAAAATCCCAATTGAGGGAAAATCCACCCCATGAATGCCTTGGATCGAAAAATTCTTGCCGAACTAGAAAATGACGGGCGTTTAACAGTGACCGAACTGTCCGAACGCGTAGGTCTGAGCGTCTCCCCCTGCCACCGCCGGGTGCGGGCGCTGGAAGAGTCTGGCGTCATTCGTGGTTATCGGGCACAACTGGATGCCTCAGCCCTTGGGCTGGAGTTTGCGGCACTGGTCTTTGTCACACTCACTGGCAGCAAAGCCGTAGCGGAGTTCGAGGAAGCTGTGGCGTTACTGGAAAACGTGGTGCAAGCCCAGCGCCTATTTGGCGAGCCTGACTATTTGCTTCACGTGGTCGCGCGTGACTTGCCCGCATTTCAGCGCTTTTACGACGAGCGGCTGACAGCCCTGCCAGGCATGCACCGCATGACATCCACCTTGGTGATGAAAGAAGTAGTGGCACACCGTCCGCTCACGGCAGCAATGGATTGACTGTGATGAATCTGACCCTGCACACCCGATGCAGCCTTCTGCCAAGCTGGGAACACTGACACTGCACGCCACATGGAGCGAATGAAACTCCTCTGGCTCTTAGACCTTCACCTCGCTACAACAACTGCCGGGTACATCCAACCAGCGCCACGCCGCTGCTTGCAGTGCTGACAAAGCGCCTGTTGTCATCAAGCGGATTTGCGCAGCCTGCGCATAGGCGCCGGTCGGCGCATTCATAGACTCTGGTGGGGATAGCATCTGCGCCTTGTCCAGCAAGCGTCGCGTCTGCCGCGCTACAGCAGCCCCAGTGTCTATGAGCTGCACATCCGGCCCCAGAATTGCGCGCAGTTCCTCCTTGATAAAGATGTAATGCGTGCACCCCAGCACCAGCGTATCCATCTCCCCTGTCTTTAAACCGAAGGCGCCCAAAGCAGACAGGTAACGTTTGCACAGTGTTTCAATTTCTGAGCCATCTGCGATGGTCTGTACCTGCTGCTGGGTGCTTTGCTCAATTGCACGCGCCAAGCCATCACAGGCCTGCACATGAAAGTGCACATGCTGACCATAATCAGCCTGCAGTTTTTTGAAGCGACGACTCTCCACAGTTCCGCGCGTGGCAATCACCCCCACATGATGGGTTTGGCTGGAGGCAGCAGCCGGTTTGATCGCTGGCTCAACGCCTATCAATGGCAACTGTGGCATGGCAACACGTAAGGATTCCACCGCTGCCGCTGTAGCGGTATTGCAAGCGATCACCAACGCTTTGATGTCATGCTGCTTGGTCAGGTGCTGCGCAATGGCATGGGTACGCTCCGCCACAAATGCATCGCCACGCTCACCATAAGGTGCATTGCCGCTGTCTGCCAGATAGACGAAGTTTTCATATGGCAATTCGTGGCGCAGTGCTTGCAGCACGCTCAAACCTCCAATACCGCTGTCAAAAACGCCAATTGCCGAAGTCGCCAAAGTCATGATGGGAAAAAAGGTCTCGCAAGAAGAGGTGCCAAAGAGGCAAGTATGCGCTTGTGCTGACCGGCTATGCAGTCCCATAAACAACAAGCCCCTGCGCACTGATGTCTTGCAGGGGCTTGTTGTCGGGAAAGCAAAGCATTACGGCATGCTTTCCAGATAGCTGGCCACCGCACGAATATCCTGGTCATTCATGACCTTGGTGACAAAAGCCATGTTCGGATCGGAACGTACGCTACTGCCGTCGCGATAGCGCTTCAGTGTGAGATCTACATACCCTGCGTGCTGTCCTGCAATGCGCGGCAGCCGCTCATTGCCACGGCCATCTGCGCCATGGCAGTTAAAGCAGATACGCTCGTAATAGGCCTTGCCCTTGGCATGCAGCGCGGCATCTTTGGGAGCGCGTGAAGGCGGCTGCTCCTTTTCATAGAAAAGCACCATCCCGACCATCTCATCACGATTCATGGCTCTCAAGATACCTTCCATGAACTCATTTTTGCGCAGGCCTTGTGAAAACTGGCGGATTTGTTCCACCAGATAAGCAGGATTTTGGCCATCCAGATAAGGCACCTCCAAAATCGCTTGACCGTTCTGGTTTCCGTGGCAATTGACACACACTGCAGCCACTTTTTTACCCAGTACGTAAAGTTTTTGCTCAAGTTCAGGACTTGATTTCGCCTCCAGCAACCGAGCCTGCAGTTCAGCTTGAGAAATGTTTTTTCCCTGTTGCGCATAGGCTGCTTGCCCAAGCACAACTGACAGCAGCGCTACGTTCAGCACGGTTTTGAAGCAAAAGTGCAAAGGGGCAAGAAAACGCAAATGCATGGGAAGATCCAGGGCCAATAACAAGATGTAACGCCTTCATTATCTGTACATCTTTGCGCTTTACCAGTCATCGCGACAAGCTCACCAAAGCTTGATCTAGCACCTTGCCAAAGCCTCCAAAGCGCGCTCTCTCACTGCGCACTGCCACAAGACTGCACTCAGCCTCATACCACTACCCAAGCACGCTGTTGCACGCACACTCCCGCTTTGACTTGGCGCAACCAGCTACGTCGCAATGCCCTGGCTGTAACAGGCAACCAGCTTCTGCCAGACTCCTGCCCCGCGCTCATACACACTCATTGCGACTTTGGAACTGCAAGGCGCAAGCTAACCACATCTTTCCCAAAAAAACTCCGCTGCACCTGCAGCAACGCCGGCATGGGTTCGGACGGCAACTCGTCATAGCTTTCACTGTCAATGCAGAACTCAAAGAACATATAGCGGATGTCTTCCACCTTGAGTTGATAGCGGCAACTGTAGCGCCCAGAACTCCTGTAGGTTTTCACCATGGCAGGCTCCTGCACTTGTACCGACCATAGCTTGGTGATCACAATCGGCAAAGTCTGCGCCACATTCATCCAGAAAATCAAGACCATGAAAGCTATGCTGCCCACACCCAGCAGCACGCGCTTGACCGGCCCTGCTCCCAGCCATGGACCAGAAGGAGCCCATTGCCCCTTGCGGTAGAAATACCACATGCCCAGCAATGCGCCCAGCGTAAGCAGCGCCACCACCACCCAGGACACTTGCTGCCAGCGCGCACTCGGCACAAAGCTACGCACAAACAGCATGGGCACCATGGCACCCAACATAGTCACCACCATGCAACTGATGACCCATTTTTGTCCGCCAGTGGCATCATGCTGCCAAAACCAGCGCTGCCAACCTCTTTTACCCTCTGCTGCCATAGTCCTTTTTCTTTGAAATCGATGCGCACCTCAGCGCATGCTTCTCACGCAGCAACAGCTGTACCCATGGAGCGCGCTGCGCACTGGCGCGAAATCTGCCAAGCAAAATCCCGCGCACATCTTAGATGCAGCTAGCCCATGAGCGTAGAGCATTTACGTCAGCTCACATGTTCACAGCACTCTCAGCGCTAAGCCACAAGTGCCGCTTTACGGCGAGCACGGATATCCAGCCCCCAGCCCATCAGCGCACCCACAGCGGCAGGCACAAGCGCCATTAAAGGAATCCAGACCACGGCCAGGCCGTTTTGCACATCTGACACGCGATCCACACTCGCATGCGACCACAACGCAAACCCCAGCCCCAGAATGCAGGAGGGCCACATGGCATGAGGGAAACGGTACAACCAAGTCAACCCCAGCAAAGGCAGCCACAAAACGGCCCCAAGGGCGAATAAGAAAAGATTCGCAGTGAGGCCGTAATGCCAATATCCCGCAGCATCGCCCGCCAGATAAGGCAAGAACACTCCCAACCCTACAATCGCCAGACGCACCATGCGCCATGTGCGTTGAAAAGGCCGGGAACTAGAAGTTGGCATGGCAATTCTCCTGGCAAGGTAGCGCACTCTATAGGGCACATCCAAGAAGCCGTGCACGTCATCTAGAAGCAGGATGGCTTCATGTCGGCACACAAGACATCAGCTACCAACCTATGTTTCAGCCACCGCGCACCATGGACAGGATTTTTGCAGTGTTCAAGCCTCTTGCAGTCTCCTGTATCTGAGGCATATAACGCGCCTGCAGTTGACGCCCATCCTGCATCACGTGTTGATAGGCATCCTTGAGCATGTCAGTGCTCAAAATACGCCCACCTGCGTAGTACTGGTTGGCCACATGGCCCAAAGCATAGGTGCTGGCAAAGCTCATGCCACTGCTCACAGCCTGTTTCCCCAGCCCTCCTAACAACCCTCCCCCCAACTTGCCGAGCAAACCACCCAGCAATTTGCGCCCAGCCTCCTCCAGGTACTGCGATGTCAGCCCCACCCCCAGAGTTGCCAGCAAATCTTTGATGTGGCCACGGTCCAGTTCATAGCCATAGCTTTGACCGATTTGGTAAACCAGACGCATCTGCAGCGGAATGATGGCCAGCGTAGACAAATTCTCGGGCAGCAATTCAATGGCACCGTTCAGGATGGATACCTTCAAGATCTTGCTGTCCATCTCCTGCACAGACAATGTGCCTGAGCGCTGCTGTGCTGCAGTCTGGGGCAAGCTATCGACAGCCTGCGGATGGGGCACATTGGCATCTGCTGGCAGATGAACCACCGCTTCCGGCGCATCAGCCACCTGCACGGGTGCATCAGCCACGGCATGGGCCTGCGCATCAAACTGGGTATATGCAACATCCACGGGTGCAGTCGTAATGGCCGCGTTTGTTGCTGGCGAAGCTGCTGTCCCCGAGCCCTGCGCCAGCGCCTGTCGCAGCTGCGTTAAGAACGACTCCTCTTTCGGGCTGGTATTCCCGTCTGCGTCGCACACACACACTGACATTTCATAGGCCAGCTGACGAGATTCTGCGCTTTGCAGCTGCGCCACTGCAGACTCCATATTCACGCGCCGCAGCAAAACATCCTGGTACAGGCCTGGCAGATTAATGGACTGATCACCTGCCAGGCCCTCTGCCACTTGGCGAATCTGCTCGCGTTCACGATCATGTTTTTCGCCGTCGGCAAACGATGCCAGCAAACACAGGGTCAGAGTGGCTCGAATTTCATCGTGTGTCATGCAGTGTTCCAAAAATAAGGGAAAGCGAATCTGAGTCAGTCACACAATGAAGGTTCCCCCATCTCTTTTCAAGGCCCAGCCGAAGCTACATGCTCTGCACTGGCATTACCTGTTGGGAACGTCTTACAGCAAAAAAAGGAGAAAAATTTTTCGCAATTATCCGTGGTTGCGGCGAAGAAACAGACCACATGACGAAGCAAACTACGCATGTACTATTGGATAGCTTACTGTGTCAAGACCTATTACAGACAGCTCCCTAGAAGAGAGCGGAGGAAAATTTATTCTCAAAGTAGTCGATTATAGGAAAGCTATTGACTAAAATCCACCAACCTTGCCTAATTAACTCCAATTCCACGCAATACACTGTCGACTTCCATTGCCATATTCAACATATTGCTCTTCAGTGCATCATAAATAAATACCTAAAATAAAAAAACCCATCACGCTAACTTGCGCCCAGAAAAACATCCCATACGGCAATAGCATACCTCGAGAAGCCCAACGCCAAAGTTGTGATGGATGTTGAGCACCACAGCGCCAAACCGCGAGAGTACAGAAAACAAAATAAAGTCCACAAACCAATACTGCGACAAAAAATATAAACAGCAATTCTAATTTCTCATTTAAATTAAATATCCCAGTTTGTACTGAAATCAAGCCAAACATCAGTATTAACAGGAATAGTCCCAGTAGCAGGTGCCCCCCACAAAAAGCAACCAGAACGCCTTCCATAGTGGCTGGCTACCATGCAGAAAACTCCGTCGATGCCTAAAAGGCGCCGAATCAACTTCAATCATATGTAGGCTCCAAAAAGCATGTATATTTGTGCGAATGGTCAGTAGTAATATTGAAGTGAATCAAATCATCTGTATCTTCAACACTGTCAGTGTCCCGGATGATTGGCTGCTTAAAAACAAGCGACCTGTGCTTCATGGCCGAGAGGTGATAAAGGTGGTTCTGGCAACATGGCAGGCATCTGCCAAGGATGCTGCCATGAGGATTGCCCTGCACAAAAACGCAGCCACACGCTTGGCATTGCAGCAATGCTAGCGGCACTGGCGACGGCGCACAGCCTCATGCTTTCTGCACTTCCTCTCGCCTACGCCCAAACACTTGATCCCTGTTGAATCCATCAGCAGGAGCAGTCCTGATGAACTGCATGTGTAAGGCACCTGCAAATTCAGATCAAGTTGTCGTCTGCATCGTGTGCTGAAGTCTGGAACTGACTATGTAATGCCACACAGTTGCCGCACCGATTGCACCATCCAAGTGGTTTGTCTGAGCGCCAAACCAAACAGGTGCTTGAGCGGCCAACAAAATTGAGTCGCTGCATCCGAGAACTTCAGCTACGCCCGCGTTTGCCGTTGTCAGCGGCAAACCAGCACATGCGCTTAGCCAGCCATACCGTCAACGAGTCTCGGGCTTTTAGGCAGGCGTTGTATTGCTTCCAGTGCGAAGCTTACAGGACGGACTCATGCACCAAGCCTACAACTTGGCGGACAAGCTTTTTGCAACAACGCCTGTCCACCCTTTACACCCCTCACAGGAACGACGCAAGCAGATCTTTGCAGAGAAAGAACTGCTGCATCTTCTTCAGAAACTCACGCTTTAGGCCCGGATGCTTCTGCCTCCCGGTGCACATGTGTGCGCGAGTTTTTCAAAGGTTCCTTAATAAGCCAAGCATGCTGTTGGTCAACTCATTACAAACACCAAGCACCGGTTGTTGGCAGGCATGGCATGGTCTGCCGCCAAGTGCAAGCCATGCTGCGCGGCCAGTTCCTGAACTGCTTCGAAATCGCGAATGCCACTGGATGCATCACGTGCTTTCAGCCACGCATCAAAAGCGCGGTTGCTCTCAGTGGTGAACATTCCCCCGTAGTTGAACGGACCGTAGACCACCAATACACCGCCTGCAGGCAAATGTTGCCCCAATAAGGCAAAGAGCCGCTCAACCAACGGCCAAGCCACTATGTGCAAGGTATTGCTGGTAAAGGCTGCATCGAATGCACCACTCTCTGTCTGCGGCCAGGGACTGCAGGACAAGTCCATCTCCACAGGCAAGCGTAAGTTGGGTGAGGGCAAATGCGCATGCCATGCGGCAATACCTGCATGCAGCGCAGGAAGCTCACTGGTCTGCCAGATCAGATGCGGCAAACGAGGAGCAAAGTAGACGCTGTGCTGACCTGTACCAGAGCCGATTTCCAGGACATGCTTGCGATCAGCGAAGGCGTGCTGCAGCACTTCGAAAATCGGTGCCTGGTTGTTTTCGCAGGAAGGAGCGTGCATACGGTTCATGCCATACATGCTGGCATAGAAAAGCACGCCAAGATACAAGGAGTCTTTGCCATTCCGACCACAACAGCCTATGGCCTATGGCACACAACCATGTTTGGCAGGCAGCGAAGCCAGTGACTGGGTCTTCAGACCACTCCGTTCAGAACGTTATGTGCACTGAGGCGGCACTTCGACTCGCTGGCCCATGGTAGACCGCTTCAATGTTGTTGCCGTCTGGATCAAGAACAAATGCTGCGTAGTAGCCCGGATGATAGGCCCGCTCACCCGGCGCACCATTGTCTGTGCCGCCATGCGCCAGTGCTGCCTGGTAAAACTTGCTCACCATGTCCGGATCTCGCGCCTGGAATGCCAGGTGATGCCGGCCTGTGAGCGCCCCCAGAGCGGCAGGGCTGTCGGCGGCAGTGACAAACAGCTCATCCACCCAGAAGTATCCATCGCCGGCTCCGCCGAGAGGCACACCCAGCGCAGCCATCACTGCTTCGTAAAATCTTTGGCTGGCAGCCAAATCTCGCACGACCAGCTGAATGTGATCAATCAGGCGACCTCGATGCAGCTCTTGGGTTTCCATAACGCTCTCCGATCTGGTTTGTCTGCGTCTTGCTGCTGCGAAGCAGCATGTCCCACAAATGCATGGATCATAGCCACACGAATGTGGGCAAGCAACGTGCTTGGATGCTTGCTGGCGGTAGCTTTCAAGTCAACAAAAAACCGCCCGAAGGCGGTTTTCATTAGCAGCTTATTTGCTACTGCGCAGTTCATGCACCAGCGACGCTGATGCCTTTGAACTCACCCGTTGCAATCTTCTCTTTCCAGATAGCAGGGCCAGTGATGTGAGCGCTGGTGCCGCCGGCATCCACGGCCACAGTCACGGGCATGTCGACCACATCGAATTCGTAGATGGCTTCCATGCCCAGGTCTTCAAAGCCCACGATCTTGGCAGCCTTGATGGCCTTGGAGACCAGGTACGCTGCACCACCCACAGCCATCAGATAGGCCGACTTGTGGTTCTTGATGGATTCAATGGCGACTGGCCCACGCTCGGACTTGCCGATCATGGCGATCAGACCGGTCTTCTCCAGCATCATGTCGGTGAACTTGTCCATGCGGGTAGCGGTGGTGGGACCTGCTGGGCCAACCACTTCGTCACGCACAGGATCCACAGGGCCGACGTAGTAGATCACGCGGTTGGTGAAATCCACTGGCAGTGGCTCGCCCTTGGCCAGCATGTCCTGAATGCGCTTGTGCGCAGCATCGCGGCCGGTCAACATCTTGCCGTTGAGCAGCAAGGTATCACCAGGCTTCCATGAAGCGACCTCTTCCTTGGTCAGCGTGTTCAGATCCACGCGCTTGGACTTGTTGTAGTCTGGTGCCCAGTCCAGCTTGGGCCACACGTCCATGGATGGAGGGTCCAGGAACACGGGGCCGGAGCCATCCAGGACAAAGTGGGCATGGCGAGTGGCCGCACAGTTGGGGATCATTGCCACAGGCTTGGAAGCCGCGTGCGTGGGGTACATATTGATCTTGACGTCCAGCACCGTGGTCAGGCCACCCAGGCCTTGCGCGCCAATGCCCAGCGCATTGATCTTTTCGTACAGCTCCAGGCGCAGCTTTTCCACATCATCCAACTCTGCACCGCTGGCTGCCTTTTCCTGCAGCTCATACATGTTCAGGTCTTCCATCAGGCTTTCCTTGGCCAGCAAGGTCGCCTTTTCCGCGGTGCCGCCAATGCCGATACCGATCATGCCGGGTGGGCACCAGCCAGCGCCCATGGTGGGGATGGTCTTGAGCACCCAGTCCACCAGATCGTCACTGGGGTTCATCATGATCATCTTGGACTTGTTCTCGGAGCCGCCGCCCTTGGCCGCCACGGTCACTTCCACGGTATTGCCGGGCACGATCTGCACATTGATCACGGCAGGCGTGTTGTCCTTGGTGTTCTTGCGCTTGAAGTGCGGGTCTGCGACCACGGAAGCACGCAGCGTGTTGTCTGGATGGTTGTAACCACGACGGACACCTTCGTTGATGGCATCTTCCAGTCCCATGGTGAAGTCGGCCCACTGGATGTCCATGCCAACCTTCAGGAACACGTTCACAATGCCAGTGTCCTGGCAGATTGGGCGCTGACCGGTGGCAGCCATCTTGGAGTTGGTCAGGATTTGCGCCATGGCATCCTTGGCGGCAGGGCTTTGCTCGCGCTCATAAGCACGGGCCAAATGCTGGATGAAATCCGGCGTGTGGTAGTAGCTGATGTACTGGAGGGCACCTGCGATCGAATCGATCAGGTCCTGCTGACGGATGGAGGTGGTCATCGTGGAGCTTCTCTGGTTGTTGTAGCGCCGGTTGCGCGCAAAAAATCCCGTCAATTATCAGCCCTTCTGGAACGGAAAGCGAGGCAAAGACCTACAAGTCTTATATAGGACTTGGCAATAGGGGCACATCGATGGGAGTGATTGAGAATTACTCTCAGGCACTGCGTTAACATCAGACTTTCTTCACCCCTTGAGCGGCAAGAAGAGGCAGCCAGAACCCGGTTCCAGCAACCCATGCCGCAGCACCTTTACGGAGCTTTGCACCATGACTGCGACTCGTCTCGAAAAAGACACTTTTGGCCCCATCGCTGTTCCAGCGAACAAACTCTGGGGCGCACAAACCCAGCGTTCACTCCAGAACTTCGACATCAGCGGAGAACAGCAGCCGCGTGAGATCATCTTCGCGCTGGCTCAGGTCAAAAAGGCCAGCGCCACCGTCAATCACCAACTCGGCTTGCTGGATGCACAGAAGGCACAAGCCATCAACGCTGCTGCCGATGAAGTGCTGGCCGGCAAGCACCCCGATGAATTTCCGCTGGTGGTCTGGCAAACTGGCTCGGGCACGCAAACCAATATGAATGTGAACGAGGTGTTGGCCAACCGCGCCAGCGAACTCCTCGGTGGTGAACGCGGCGAAGCGCGACTGATCCACCCCAACGACGACGTCAACAAAAGCCAATCCAGCAACGACGTCTACCCCACTGCCATGCACGTCGCAGCCGTCACAGCCATCGAAAGCAAGCTGCTGCCCGCCATCGCCAAACTGCGCGCCACGCTGCAGGCCAAAAGCGAGGCGTTTGCCGAGATCGTGAAGATTGGCCGCACCCACTTGCAAGACGCCACACCGCTCACATTGGGCCAGGAGATTTCGGGCTGGGTGGCCCAACTGGATCACAGTGAAAAGCATGTACGCGCCGCGCTGGCACATTTGCACGAACTGGCACTGGGCGGCACCGCAGTGGGCACGGGCTTGAACGCCCCCAAGGGCTACGCAGAAGGCGTGGCGCAGGAGCTGGCCAAGCAGACCGGCTATGCATTTGTGACATCGCCCAACAAGTTTGAAGCGCTGGCCAGCTGTGACGCGCTGGTGCACGCCCATGGCGCGCTCAAAACACTGGCCGCCAGCCTGATGAAGATTGCCAACGATGTGCGCTGGCTGGCCAGCGGGCCGCGCAGCGGGCTGGGAGAAATCTCCATCCCCGAGAATGAGCCCGGCTCGTCCATCATGCCCGGCAAGGTCAACCCCACACAGTCAGAAGCGGTGACCATGCTCTGCGCCCAAGTGTTCGGCAACGATGTAGCCATCAACTTTGGCGGCGCCTCGGGCAACTTTGAGCTGAACGTGTTCCGCCCCATGGTGGCGCACAACTTCCTGCAAAGCGTGCGCCTGCTGGCCGATGGCATGGTGAGCTTCAATGACCATTGCGCTGTGGGCATCGAACCCAATGTGGCTCGCATTGAAGAGCTGGTCAACCGCTCGCTCATGCTGGTGACGGCATTGAACCCTCACATCGGCTACGACAAGGCCGCCTTGATTGCCAAAAAGGCGCACAAGGAAGGAAGCAGCCTGCGTGATGCCGCGATTGCGAGCGGGCACCTGACGGCCGAGCAGTTCGATCAATGGGTGGTTGCCAAGCAGATGGTGGGCAACCTCTAACGCTTGTACGCTGCTTCAGCGTACGCAGCCTTTGCATCTTTCTGGTGCTACACGTTGGCAAGTCGCTGCGCGCCGGGGCAAAGATAAGGAGCAACTCTCATGCTGATTACATTGACGCGAGACAGCGTTGCCCCTGGGGATGACATGCAGGCGCCCCATCGCCTGCAACTACCGCTGGCAGATGGCATGACCCTGTTGGAGTTGCTGCATCCATACGGACCTCTGAGCGATTACTTACCCGCTGTCGAAGGCATGTCCACGCTTTGGGCCGTCCAGTTGAACGGCCACCATGTGGCCGATTTGCGCCACTGCCACAAGCTAGATCCGATGTTGCAGGCCACCCTGCGCGCAGCCGACCTCAGCTTGTCCGACGGTGAAGTCTTTTTACAGGCCATCGGGCAGCAAGCTTTGGCCTAGATTGCAAGCAATCCAGCCTCAAAAGATAAGTTGGAAATAAAAAACCTACTTATTAATTGTTCCAGGAATAAAGCGTTTTCCCTAGGATCAGCATCCATTGATTGATTTGCTGTTCTGCTCCATGTCTGCCGCGCTTGCTTCTTCTACTTCTTCATTCGTTTTTCCATTCACCATTACGCCTTCTGGAAAAGCCCTGGCAGCCGATATCAGCGGACTGGACTTGTCCAAGCCGCTGAACACAGCCACAGTACAGGCCTTGCAAGCCGCCTGGGATGCACACTTGGTACTGCGTTTTCGTGGTCAATCTCATTTGAGTGTGCAAGACCACATCCGCTTTTCCGCTTACTTTGGCCCTCTGGACCAACGTCCTCAAGCAGCAGCTCAATGGCATGCCAGCACCGCTGAGCTACCGCTGGAAGTGGCTGTCATCTCCAATCTCAAACAGGAAGGCAAGCCCATTGGCGCGCTGGGTGATGGTGAGGCTGTCTGGCATGCAGATATGACCTACAAACCCGATCCGCCCAAGGCAGCGCTGCTGTTGGGCCGGGAAGTGCCTGACAGCGGAGGCGACACCCACTTTGCCAATATGTACGCCGCTTATGAGACTCTGCCCGCCGATTTGAAAGAGCAAATTGCTGGATTGCATTGCGTACACGATGCCAGCCGCAATAGTGCTGGTCAGTTGCGCCTTGGTTTTGCAGACAACACAGACCCACGCCTGACCGTGGGCGCAGTGCATCCTCTGGTGCGTGTAGATAACAGCACCGGACGGCAAAGCCTGTACCTGGGCCGCCGTCGTAATGCCTACGTGCAAGGCCTGAGCCTCGAAGACAGCGAAGCCTTGCTGGACGCTCTGTGGGCGCACGCCACACAGCCGCACCTGACCTGGAGTCAGCAATGGCAAGTCGGCGACCTGGTGGCCTGGAACAACAACGTCACCTTGCACCGCCGCGACGCTTTTGACGCAAGTGCACGCCGCTACATGCATCGCACCCAGGTTGGCGCCACTGCAGCCGCCTGAGCGAACCCTTCATTTCCACACTTGCCACCCTGCTGCTGAAGTACGCCGTACTTGGGCAGAGCCAGGCTAGCCACGACCTGATTTTCCCAACATGACTGCCTCTCTCCACTCCGCTCTCACCTCTCGCCGCACATGGCTGCGTTGGTCGCTGGCTGCCTCAGCCAGCGCTGTGGCTACCCCCTGGGGTTTGCATGCTGCGCATGCAGCAGCACCGCTGCTCACCTTGCCAGCAGTACCCGGAAAAGCCGTCACCATCATCGTCGGCGGGCCTGCCGGAGGAGCCACCGATGGCGTAGCCCGCGTGATCGCCCAAGCGCTGTCACACAGCTTGGCACGCGAGGTGATTGTGGACAACAAGCCCGGCGCGGGTGGCACCATCGGCTCCAAACTGGTGTCACAGTCCAAAAATGATGGGTATACGCTGCTGCTGGGGCAGATTGCACCCAACGTGCTCTCCCCGTTGATGCAAAATCCGCGCCCTTACGACCCCATCACCGGCTTCACGCCGATTGGCCAGATTGGCAACACAGCATCTGTGCTGGTGGTGCCCGCCAACGGACCCCAAACATTGAAAAAAGCGCTGCGCATCTGGAAGCAAAAAGGCAGCTTCAGCTACGCATCCACTGGCGTCGGCTCTGGTGCGCATTTGCTGGGGCATTTGATGGCTTCGTCGCTCGAAATCGAGGGCTTGCATGTGCCTTACCGAGGCAGCCCCTTTGCCTTGCAGGATTTGACAGGCGGCCGTGTAGACGCCTTCTTTGTCACAGCAGGCGCATTGGGCTCATATCTTGAATCGGGCAAGCTGATCGCTCTGGCCACAGCGTCACGCGCACGCAGCCACTTCTACGCCCAACTACCCACACTGCGTGAAGCGGGTCATTCCACAGTCAGCAACGAAGGCTGGTTTGGCCTGTTCGCTGCGGCCCAAACGCCGGCAGATATCGCCAGCACTTTGCACCAGCACCTGAATGCCGCGTTGCAGACAGCAGAGGTCAAGCAACAGTTGCAATCCCTGGTGGTAGACATTGCGCCCAGCGCCAGTCCTGAGCAATATGCAGACTTCATCCGTCAGGAAGTCGCACACTGGAGTCAAGTTCTGGCACGTATGGGCAGCAGCCTTCAAGCGACCTGAGCACCCGCATAGCTCGTTTGAAAGCACCCATAAAAAAACCGCTGCGGCTTTGCGCCCAGCGGTTTTTCTCACGGTGTTCATGCGCCCATACGTTCCTTGCGATAGCGCAGCAGACTGCGCAAGCACAACAGCGCACAGCACCAGTGCAACAGCGCAAGCACCAGCACCTGAGTCATCAGCAGCAATGAAGCCGAATTGACCAACCAGCGCGGCAAAACTCCGTAGTTAAGCAAGATCGCGGTCAACACCCCACCCAAAACATAGATCAACACAGCGCCTTGCGCCCATGCCTCCTCGCTCTCAGCATGCTTGCGTCTGGATATCACCAGCAGGCCCACACAGGCGGCAATCGAAATCCATGCCTGCCACAACCCAAGCTGTGCCAGATAGCTACGTGCATCGTGCCAATATGGCACGGTGGCAACGATGACTGGCGCGGCCAACACACTCACACTGGCCACCAGCATCCACAAAACCGCCAAGAGCAGAGGTATTTTGAGTGATTCTGTGGCTGGCCTCATCTGCTGAGTACGTGTAGTTTTAGAGGTATTTGACGGCCACGATTTCGTAGCGGCGTACCCCACCAGGGGCTTGCACCTCGGCGGTATCACCCTCTTCCTTGCCAATCAGGGCACGTGCAATCGGACTGGAAATGTTGATCAGACCGTGCTTCAAATCTGCCTCATCTTCACCCACGATCTGATAGGTGACCTGATTGCCGGTGTCTTCATCTTCCAGATCTACGGTCGCACCAAACACCACGCGGCCATTGGCTTCCAGTTCAGTGGGGTCAATGATTTGCGCCGCCGAGAGCTTGCCCTCGACTTCCATGATGCGGCCTTCAATAAAGCCCTGGCGATCTTTGGCCGACTCGTACTCGGCGTTCTCGCTCAAGTCCCCCTGGGCTCGCGCTTCAGCGATGGCCTGAATCACTTCTGGGCGATCCACGGTCTTCAGACGCTGCAGCTCGGCCTTGAGCTTTTCAGCACCACGCTTGGTAATTGGAATAGTTGCCATGTCAGTTTCTCCACATACGGCTGGGCGTACACGTGCAAACCTGCACAGTCGCGCCACAAGGGCATGTCCAGAGCGCCACACGACGTGGCTGGTTTGGGACACCCCAAAAGCAAACCGCCGCGCAGTGAGCCGCGCGGCGGTGTTCCTAGGTTCAGGAGTGAATTATGCCGTGTTTACGGCCAGTCACCCCTCAGTAAAACCCGACGAATGTGACTTAGTGCGTCAACATCGCGTGCAGCTCTTGCACGGAATGCACGTCGAGGTTGCCACGCATGGCCTTCATGCCTTCCACGGCTGCTTCCGCGCCGAAGATGGTTGTGAAGGTGGTCACACGCGCCAGCAACGCACTGGTACGGATTTGGCGCGAATCGGCAATGGCATTGCGACGCTCTTCCACGGTGTTGATGACCATGGCGATTTCGCCATTCTTGATCATGTCCACAATGTGTGGGCGGCCTTCTGCCACCTTGTTCACGGCCTGCACCGCAATACCTGCTTCTTCCAGCGAGGCCGCAGTGCCACGGGTAGCGCACAGCTCGTAGCCCATGCCCACCAATTCCTTGGCCACAGCCACGGCACGTGCCTTGTCATTGTTTTTCACAGACAGGAACACCTTGCCCTGCTCAGGCAGATGCACGCCGGCACCCATTTGGCTCTTCACGAAGGCTTCACCAAAGGTCTTGCCCACGCCCATGACTTCACCGGTGGACTTCATCTCTGGGCCGAGGATGGTGTCCACACCAGGGAACTTCACGAACGGGAACACGGCCTCCTTGACGCTGAAATATGGCGGCGTGATTTCCTTGGTGACGCCTTGCTCGTCCAGCGTTTCACCCGCCATGCAGCGTGCGGCCACCTTGGCCAGTTGCACGCCCGTAGCCTTGGAGACGAACGGCACGGTACGCGAAGCACGGGGGTTCACTTCCAGCACATAGATAATGTCCTGGCCGTCTTCCTCCTTGATGGCAAACTGCACGTTCATCAGGCCGACCACATTCAGGCCCTGAGCCATGGCCGCAGTCTGGCGCTTGATTTCAGCGACGGTGTCTGCCTTCAGGTAGTAAGGCGGCAGCGAACATGCGGAGTCGCCCGAGTGGACGCCTGCTTGCTCGATGTGCTCCATCACGCCACCAATGTACACAGCCCCGGTCTTGTCGCGGACACAGTCCACGTCGCACTCGATGGCGTTGGACAGGAAGTGGTCCAGCAAAACGGGCGAATCGTTGGACACCTTCACGGCTTCGCGCATATAGCGCTCCAGATCACGCTGCTCGTGCACAATTTCCATCGCACGGCCACCCAGCACGTAGGAAGGACGCACCACCAGGGGGTACCCCAGGCCAGCAGCCTTTTCCAGAGCTTCGGTTTCAGTGCGTGCTGTTGCGTTGGGGGGCTGACGCAGACCCAGATCGTTGAGCAGCTTCTGGAAGCGCTCACGGTCTTCTGCCGCATCGATCATGTCAGGCGTGGTACCAATGATCTTCACGCCTTCACGCTCCAGACCCAGCGCCAGCTTCAGCGGAGTTTGGCCGCCATACTGCACGATCACGCCATCGGGCTGCTCCACATCCACAATTTCCAGCACATCTTCCAGCGTCAGTGGCTCGAAATACAAACGGTCCGAGGTGTCGTAGTCAGTCGACACGGTCTCGGGGTTGCAGTTGACCATGATGGTTTCGTAGCCATCTTCGCGCATGGCCATGGCGGCATGCACGCAGCAATAGTCGAACTCGATGCCCTGACCGATGCGGTTGGGGCCACCGCCCAGCACCATGATCTTCTTCTTGTCGGAAGGCGCGGCTTCGCACTCTTCGTCGTAGGTCGAATACATGTAGGCAGTGTTGGAGGCAAATTCTGCCGCACAGGTGTCCACGCGCTTGAACACAGGGCGCACATTCAGCGCCTTGCGCGCTTCACGCACAGCCTTGTCGGTGGTGTGCAGCAGCTTGGCCAAACGGCGGTCCGAGAAGCCCTTTTGCTTCAGAGTGCGCAGGGTTTCGGCATCCAGCGATGCCAGCGCGCCTTCCCCCTTGGCGGCAAACAACTGGTCCAACTCAAGTTCGATCTTCACGATCTCTTCGATCTGCACCAGGAACCACTTGTCGATCTTGGTGATGTTGTGCACCTCGTCCAGCGACCAGCCAGCCGCAAACGCATCGCCCACATACCAGATACGGTCGGGACCAGGTTCACCCAGTTCCTTTTCCAGGATTTCGCGGTCCTGGGTCTTTTCGTTCATTCCGTCCACGCCCACTTCCAGACCGCGCAATGCCTTCTGGAAGGATTCCTGGAAAGTACGGCCAATGGCCATCACTTCACCGACGGACTTCATCTGCGTGGTCAGTCGGTTGTCGGCAGCCGGGAATTTCTCGAACGCAAAACGTGGGATCTTGGTGACCACATAGTCGATAGTGGGCTCGAACGAGGCAGGTGTGGCACCGCCGGTGATTTCGTTCTTCAGCTCATCCAGCGTGAAACCGACTGCCAGCTTGGCTGCAATCTTGGCAATCGGGAAACCGGTTGCCTTGGAAGCCAGCGCCGAAGAGCGCGACACACGGGGATTCATCTCAATGACGATCATGCGACCGTCCTTGGGGTTCACCGAGAACTGCACGTTGGAGCCGCCCGTATCCACACCAATCTCACGCAGCACCGCCAGCGAGGCGTTGCGCATGATCTGGTATTCCTTGTCAGTCAGCGTCTGGGCAGGCGCCACGGTGATGGAGTCACCCGTGTGCACACCCATGGGGTCCAGGTTTTCGATGGAGCACACGATGATGCAGTTGTCCGCGGTGTCGCGCACCACTTCCATCTCGTACTCTTTCCAGCCCAGCAGCGACTCTTCGATCAGCAACTCGTTGGTCGGCGATGCTTCCAGACCGCGCTTGCAAATCGTTTCGAACTCTTCCGAGTTGTAGGCAATGCCGCCACCAGTACCGCCAAGCGTGAAGCTGGGGCGAATCACCGTGGGGAAGCCCACGCGCTTTTGCACTTCCCAGGCTTCGTCCATGCTGTGTGCAATACCCGAGCGTGCAGAACCCAGACCAATCTTGGTCATGGCGTCCTTGAATTTCAGGCGGTCTTCGGCCTTGTCGATGGCTTCAGGCTTGGCACCGATCAGCTCCACCTTGTACTTGTCCAGCACGCCGTGCTTCCACAAGTCCAGCGCGCAGTTCAGCGCAGTCTGTCCACCCATGGTGGGCAGGATGGCGTCAGGACGCTCCTTGGCGATGATCTTCTCGACCGTCTGCCAGGTGATGGGTTCGATGTAGGTGACATCCGCTGTGGCGGGATCGGTCATGATCGTCGCTGGGTTGCTGTTGATCAGAATGACCTTGTAGCCTTCTTCGCGCAATGCCTTGCAGGCTTGCACGCCGGAGTAGTCAAACTCGCAGGCCTGACCAATCACAATAGGGCCAGCGCCAATAATCAGGATGCTTTTAAGGTCGGAACGCTTAGGCATTTTTGTGGTTCTCCATCAACGCGGTAAAGCGGTCGAACAAATAGGCAATGTCATGAGGTCCGGGCGACGCTTCGGGGTGGCCCTGGAAGCAGAAGGCAGGCACATCGGTACGCTCCAGGCCTTGCAGCGTGCCGTCAAACAGGCTCACATGGGTGGCGCGCAGATTGGCTGGCAAGGTTTCCAGCTCGACCGCGAAGCCGTGGTTCTGGCTGGTGATGCTGACGCGGCCAGTATCCAAGTCCTTGACCGGGTGATTGGCACCGTGGTGGCTGTTTTGCATCTTGAAAGTTTTGGCGCCCGAGGCCAAGGCCATGATCTGGTGCCCCAGGCAAATTCCGAACAAAGGCTTCTTGGCCGCCATGATTTCCTGCGCCGCAGCAATGGCGTAGTCACAAGGCGCCGGGTCGCCGGGGCCGTTGGACAGGAACACACCATCAGGATTCAGGGCCAGCACATCCTTGGCGGGCGTTTCAGCCGGCACCACAGTCAACTTGCAACCACGCTCGGCCAGCATGCGCAGGATGTTGCTCTTGACGCCAAAGTCATAGGCCACCACGTGAAACCTGGGGTTTTCAAGCTTGCCGTAGCCTTCACCCAGCTTCCATTCGGTTTGATCCCATTCGTAAGCGGTTGCAGTGGTCACTTCCTTGGCCAGATCGAGACCCTTCATGGCTGGAGCGGCCTTGGCTGCGGCCAGTGCTTCGTCGATCTTGATCTGAGTGACCGCTTCGCCTGCGGCCAAACCTACGATGGCGCCGTTTTGCGCCCCCTTGTCACGCAACAGTCGGGTCAGCTTTCGGGTGTCAACGTTGGCAATGGCAACGGTGTTGTTGCGAACCAAATATTGCGACAAATTCTCGCCCATGCGGAAGTTGCTGGCGAGCAATGGCAGGTTCTTGATGATCAAACCTGCGGCATGGACTTTGTCTGCTTCCACATCCTCTGCGTTCACACCATAGTTACCGATGTGGGGATATGTGAGCGTAACGATCTGCTGGCAATAGCTGGGATCCGTCAGGATTTCTTGATAGCCCGTGATGGCGGTGTTGAACACCACTTCACCTACCGTGGTGCCTTGTGCACCAATGGAATTGCCAATAAAGACCGTGCCGTCTGCGAGCGCCAGAATGGCGGATGGGAAGCTTCCCTTAAGAGACAAAAGCACTGGGTTCTCCGGTTTTAAGTACGGTTACGCCCAGCGCGAGCCCCTGACCTAGCGTCAAGAGCAAGTTGCTTGTCTGCAATGTGGATGGCGAGGAAAGCGTCGCTAGGCGTAAGGAAATAATGCTGAAAAGCCTCTCATTATATCCACCTTGCTTGCAGCCGTTTATTAATCCCCAGTTTGGGGCTTCATCACTTCAGAGCACTTACTGCACTGGCATGCAAGCAAATCGCTGCGGCAGCAGCCACGTTCAGGGACTCTTCCCCGCCCGGCTGCGCAATACGCACATATTGCGCAGCCAAAGCCTCCACGGCTTCTCCCACGCCCTGCCCTTCATGCCCCATCGCCCAGGCGCACGGCCAAGGCAACGTCGTTGCATGAATCAGATCACCGCGATGTGAACTCGTGACCAGCAGCGGCACCTGCAACTGCTGCAGGACTGCAGGCTCCACCCCCTCCACGAGATGAAGCGCAAAATGCGCCCCCATTCCTGCGCGCAGCACTTTCTGGCTCCACAAGGCTGCAGTCCCCTTGAGGGCCACGATTTGCTGAAAACCAAATGCGGAAGCTGAGCGCAAAATCGAACCCACATTGCCCGCATCTTGCACACGATCCAAGACAATCGTGGCGACACCAGCCAGCACTTGTACATCCGCAGCCCATGGCATCACATACCCCATGCGGGCAGGCGACTCCAAACCACTAATATCGGCAAACAGTGCATCGTCCAGAACGACGACTTTAGCCGCTGCCGTCGCCCATTCGGAAGGCACTTGCGACCAGAAAGATTTGGCAAACACAGCCACCTTGGGCTTGAGACCGCGCGTGAGTGCCGCACGGCACAGGTGATCGCCTTCCAGCCACGAATAGCCCAGTTTGCGGTACATACCGCTTTCGCGGGACAAGCGACGCAATTCTTTGACAAACGCGTTATCGCGCGAGCTGATTTCTGTAATGTTCATACAGTTGTGACTGCAGCTTGAACCACTGCAAATCTATGAATAACGTGAGTGACTGGTGCAAAGCTGCGGCGATGCTCCGGCGTAGCACCCAGGCTGTTGAGTGCTTGCAAATGCGCTGCCGTGCCATAGCCTTTGTGTGCTGCAAAACCATATTCGGGATAAGCACGGTCAAACGCCTCACACCAGCGGTCTCGGTGCACCTTGGCCAAAATGGACGCAGCGGAAATGGCCTGCACTTTGGCATCGCCTTTGACAATGGCTTCTGCGTGCACATCCAGTAAAGGAATGCGGTTGCCATCGACCTGCACCAAAGCAGGTTTCAGACGCAGTCCATTGACCGCTCTTTGCATCGCCAACATGGTGGCCTGCAAGATATTGAGGCGATCAATCTCTTCTACCGAAGCCTCTGCAATGGAGAAGCACAAAGCCTTGGCACGGATTTCATCAAACAGCTTTTCACGGCGATTGGCCGTGAGTTTTTTGGAATCTGCCAGGCCTTCAATCGGATTCAAATCATCCAGAATCACAGCGGCAGCCACCACAGGACCAGCCAGCGGGCCTCTGCCTGCTTCATCTACACCCGCTATCAAACCCGGGGCATGCCATTGCAGGCAGCTTTGCTCAGGAAGCGATGACTTTTTGGATGGCATGGGCTGACAAGGTTGTGGTGTCTTTATGCAATGCATGGTGCAAAGCACTAAAGCGTTCTTCTACGGTCCGGACTTTGGCACGTGCATGCGAACTGTCATCCAGCCATTGCGCAACAGCATCAGCCAATGCACGCGGCGTGGCTTGCTCTTGTAGCAACTCTGGAACCACAAAATCGCCACACAAAATATTCGGCAACCCCACCCAAGGCTGCAATTGCTTACGCTGCATGAGCTTGAAGCTCCAAGGATGCATGTTGTAAGAAATCACCATGGGGCGCTTGAACAAAGCCGCCTCTAGCGTAGCTGTGCCACTGGCAATCAAGGTGCAATCACACGCGGCCAGCACATCATGCGATTGACCTCGCACAATTTTCAGCCACCCTGCTACACCCAACTCATGTGACAGCGCCACCAGCCTGTCGTGCAATGCAGGGACTGCAGGCAAGACAACTTGCAGATTGGGCTGCGCCTGTTTAAGCAATGCAGCAGCTTGCATGAATGGCCTGGCAATATATTGCACCTCAGCTCTGCGGCTACCAGGCAATAGCGCAAGCACGGGCTGTGTTTGCACCAAGCGCAGACGCTCACGCGCAGCAGCCCGGTCAGGCTCCATCGGTATCACTTGCGCCAGAGGATGCCCCACAAATGTGGCAGGAATATCATGTTGCGCCAAAAGCGCAGGCTCGAATGGAAAAAGGCACAACACATGGTCAGCTGCTGCGCGAATCTTGTGCACGCGCTCCGCACGCCATGCCCAGATGGAAGGGCAGACGAAGTGCACAGTCTTGATACCCGCCGCGCGAAGATCGCGCTCCAATCCCAAATTGAAATCTGGCGCATCAATACCCACAAACACATCCGGACGCTCTTGCAAAAGCTTGGCACGCAACTGTTTGCGGATCGACAAAATGTCCCACAAGCGCATCAAGACTTCAAAGCTGTAGCCATGTACTGCCAGACGCTCGCTGGGCCATAAAGCCTCAAATCCGCGCTGCTGCATGTGCGTGCCGCCAATGCCATAGCTGGGCACTTGCGGCCATTGGCGTTGCAGACCATCCAAAAGCAAACCGGCGAGCAAGTCTCCTGACGTCTCGCCGGCCACCATGGCAACGCGTGGTTGCGGAATCTCTAGTGAAGACATGGCCTTAGCGTGCAATACCTCTGGTTGAAGCAGCCAGGAACGACTGCATCATGACAATATCTTGCGCTGCCTCTGGAATTTCTGCCCGCAACTCACCAATAGCCTGTTGCGCTGCTTCCAGCGTCATGCCCTGGCGATAAAGCAATTTGTGCATTTGCTTGACGGCTCGCAAGCGCTCGGGCGAGAAGCCCCGGCGTCGCAGACCTTCAATGTTGAAGCCACGCACTGCCAGAGGATTACCCTCAATCATCATGAAGGGAGGGACGTCTTGGGCCACACGGCTGGCAAATCCCGCCATGGCATGCGCTCCAATTTTCACAAACTGGTGCACACCGGTCAGTCCACCAAGAATCACCCAGTCGCCCAGGTGCACGTGACCAGCCAAAGTGGCATTGTTGGCCAAAATGGTGTTGTTACCAACCACGCAGTCGTGCGCAATATGCACGTAAGCCATGATCCAGTTGTCACTGCCTACACGCGTCACCCCTTCGTCTTGGCTGGTACCCGTATTAAAGGTACAGAACTCTCGAATGGTATTGCGATCACCAATCACCAGCTGCGTAGGCTCCCCCGCATATTTTTTGTCCTGGGGCTGGGCGCCCAAAGAAGCAAACTGGAATATGTGGTTATCTGCACCGATAGTGGTGCGCCCTTCAATCACGCAATGCGGGCCAATGCGAGTGCCTGCACCCACGGCGACATGCTCACCGATGATGCTGTAGGCCCCCACAGACACGGAAGGGTGCACCTTGGCACCCTCGTGAATGATGGCGGTTGGATGAATGTTTGCGCTCATCAAGCCTGCTTCTCAGGACCCACATAGCGCATGGTGCACATGAGCTCGGCTTCGCAAGCCACCTCATCACCCACACGCGCAACACCTTTGAACTTCCAGATGCCACCGCGCACGCGGTCGATCGAAGCTTCCAAGATCAGCTGATCTCCCGGTTCAACAGGGCGCTTAAAACGCGCAGAGTCAATACCGACGAAATAGTAGATATTGTTTTCATCAGGCACTTGTCCCATGGCGTCAAAAGCCAGTAGACCAGCTGCTTGCGCCAAAGCCTCCAGCATCAACACACCCGGCATGACCGGACGCCCCGGGAAGTGCCCCTGAAAAAATGGCTCATTGAACGTAACGTTTTTAACCGCACGAATGCGCTGATTGCTCTCAAGCTCAATCACTCGGTCCACCAACAAGAAGGGGTAACGGTGTGGAAGCTGCTTGAGAATTGCGTGAATATCCATTATCAAATTCCGTTATTGCTGTTCTGCGCCGCTAACGCTTTCTCCAGCTTTTTAATGCGCTCTCGTAGCGCGTGCAATTGTTTGAATGATGCAGCATTTTTCTCCCACTGCTCATTTGTCTGCAGCGGAAAGATGCCAGTGTACAAACCAGGCTGATGAATCGAGCGCGTCACCATTGAAGTCGGTGAAATACTGGTTCCATCTGCAATCGTCAGATGCCCCAGGATATTAGCCGCACCACCGATTGAACAATTGCGACCCAGTCGTGCACTACCGGCCACTCCTGCATTTCCTGCAATGACCGTGTGCGCACCGATATGCACATTGTGTGCGATTTGAACGAGATTATCGAGCTTCACACCATCTTCGATGATGGTGTCATCCAGTGCCCCCCTGTCAATACAGGTGTTAGCACCTATCTCCACATCATTACCCACACAAACTCGGCCCAGTTGCTCGATTTTCACCCACGCCCCAGCTTCGTTCGCAAAGCCGAAGCCATCAGCGCCAATCACGACACCAGGGTGCAGCAAGCAGCGCTCACCAATCTCACAATCATCGGCAACCGTAATGCGCGAGCTCAGCACCGTACCAGCACCAATCTTTACGCCGGCACCAACCACGCATTGAGGGCCGATATAAGCACTTTCTGCGATCTCTGCAGAGGCATCGACTACAGCGCTGGGATGAATACCAACAGGCTTTCCCCCTTGTCTTTTTGCGCGCCAAAACTGGGTTAGCTTGGCAAAATAAACATAGGGATTTGCAACAACAATGCAAGCACCGCGCTCTGCAGCAGCCTCTCGCATTCCAGGCGCAACAATGACACAGGCCGCCTTGGAGGCGGCCATCTGGGCAACATACCTTGGATTGCTCAGGAAACTGATGGATCCAGCATCTGCCGTCTCCAGCGGGGAAATGCGAGAAATTTCCTGTTCTCTCGCTCCCCCGACTAGTTCCCCACCCAAGGCATCAAGGATTTGTCCAAGTTGAACAATCACATGATGTCCTTGTCGGTTTACTTCGATGCGTTGTTCAAAGCCTTGATCACCTTGTCAGTGATGTCATGCTTTGGGTTTACATATACCGCTTCTTGCAAGATAACGTCGTACTTTTCAGACTCGGCCACTTGCTGAACAACACGGTTGGCTTGCTCCAGTACACGCGCCAACTCTTCGTTTTTGCGCGCATTCAGGTCTTCCTGAAATTCGCGGTTTTTACGCTGGAAGTCACGGTCTTGATCAACCAGATCTCGCTGCTTGGAAATGCGCTGGCTCTCCGACAGAGTGGGAGCGTCGCGCTCAAAAGCTTCCGAAGCAGACTTCAGATTTTTTCCTGCGGCCACCAAGTCGCGCTCACGCTTGGAAAACTCTTGTTCCAACTTGGTTTGCGCAGCCTTCGCAGAATTTGCCTCACGGAAAATACGATCCGTATTGACAAAGCCAGCCTTGAATTCTTGGGCATAAGTTGTCAGAGCCATGCTACCCAGCAAGGCGGACAGTGCCAGTGTGCGATACATTTTTTTCATTAGAAAGACGTTCCGATTTGAAATTGAAGCTTTTGAAGCTCATCACCCTCTTTCTTACGAATCGGGGTAGCCCATGCAAGACGCAATGGCCCTAACGGAGAAATCCAGCTCAAGCCAATACCTGCAGATGCACGCAACTCATCAGCCTTGAAAGGATCATTTTCGCCGTAGATGCCGCCAACATCAACAAAGGTGAACCATCGCAAGGTCTTATCATTGCCCGCGCCAGGGAATGGAGCGATCAATTCAAAGTTCATTACGGCTTTTTTGGCACCACCCAAGTATGAGTAGCTACCCGAGCCATAGTTCTCAATGGCGCCATCCACGCCAATGTATTGGTTCGCCCGTGGGCCCAGGCTACCCTGCTCGAAACCTCGAACAGAGCCCAGACCACCGGCATAGAAATTCTTGAAGATGGGGTAGCTCTTGCCCCCCAGACCCTTACCCCAACCCAGCTCCGCATTCATCGCAAAGGTGACAGCCTTGGTGACAGGCAGATATTGCTGGAACTGGTAATTGGCCTTGACGTAGTTGAGGTCTCCACCGGGCGACCACTCCGCATTAAAGCGCTGATAACGTCCCGAGTTAGGCGCCAGAGCGCTGTCGCGGGAGTCCCGTCCCCAACCAATGGTCAACGGTATTGCCGTTGTGCTTTTATCTGCAAAAGGCGCATACTGAATCGGCATGTATACGCCTTCATCAATCGACGTCTGCTCAACACCTACGCCAAAGTACACCGTATCAATTTCACTAAAAGGCACCCCAAAGCGGATCGACGCCCCCTTGGAAACGATTTTGTACAGGTCTTCCGCATCCACGAGATCATCGCCTACATAGACGTCCCCTGAATATGGGCGAGATGTACGGTAGTACGCATCGATGGTGCGAGAGATACCGTCTTGTGTGAAATAAGGATCCGTCGTGCTGACAACCAGGGTACGGTTGTATTTGCTGGTATTGACGTCCAGGCCCAGGTAATTTCCCGAGCCAAACGCATTTTCCTGCTTGATACCGAAGCTCAGAGAGACTTTTTCAGCGCTCGAAAAACCTGCACCCAAGGTCACTGCGCCGGTGGGTTTTTCTTTCACATTAACCACCAGATCCACCTGGTCAGGAGAGCCTGGGATCTCTTGCGTATCAACATCCACCTCGGTGAAGTAGCCCAAACGATCCACGCGGTCGCGCGACAGCTTGATCTTGTCTCCGTCATACCAGGAAGACTCGAACTGGCGGAATTCACGACGAATCACTTCATCGCGCGTGCGGTCATTGCCTGTCACCAGAATACGACGCACATAGGCACGACGCGAAGGCTCCGCACGCAAGACAAAAGACACGCGATTGTTCTCGCGATCAATTTCCGGTACAGCTTCTACCCGCGCAAACGCAAAGCCAAAGTTACTAAAGTGATCCGAAAAGGCCTTGGTTGTCTCCGTTACCTGATCTGCGTTGTAGGCCTGGCCTGGGCGAATTTTCACCAGCGACTTGAACTCGTCGTCACGTTCCAGGTAGTTGCCTTCAAGCTCAACACCCGAGACCACAAACTTTTCGCCTTCATGGATGTTCACCACCAGCGAAATCTTTTGCTTGTCCGGAGAAATGGCAACCTGTGTGGAGTCGATACGGAAGTCCAGGTAACCGCGCTGCAAATAGTAGGAGCGCAGGGTTTCCAAGTCAGCATTCAGCTTGCTGCGCGCATAGCGGTCAGACTTGGTGTACCAGCTCAGCCAACCACCTGTATCTTGGTCAAACTGCTTTTTGAGCGTCGACTCGCTAAATGCCTTGTTACCAACAATACGAATGTCGTTGATCTTGGCTGCATCACCCTCGGTCACCGAGAAGGTCAAGTTGACACGGTTGCGCTCAATAGGTGTCACCGTGGTCACCACTTCAGCGCCGTACAGACTGCGATTGATGTACTGGCGCTTGAGCTCTTGCTCCGCACGGTCAGCAAGTGCCTTGTCGAAAGGGCGACCTTCAGCCAGGCCAACGTCACGCATGGCTTTCTGCAAAGCCTCTTTGTCGAATTCTTTGGTCCCGACAAATTCAACACCGGCAATGGTTGGGCGCTCTTCCACCACCACCACCAGCACGTTGCCATTTGCTTCCAGCCGGACGTCCTTGAACAGTCCAAGTGCAAACAAGGAGCGAATCGCGGCAGCCCCCTTGTCGTCGTTGTAATCATCCCCGACCCGCAAAGGCATGGATGCGAAGACCGTTCCAGCCTCAACGCGCTGCAGGCCTTCCACACGGATATCTTGAACCTTAAATGGTTCCAAAGCCCACGCGGCCTGGGCTGCGCAAAGCAAGGCCGCGACGGCAGTAACCGTACGAACGCCAAAACTATTTTTCGAGAGTTTCATTTGTGATGCAGGCGCCAACTTCAAAGTTCGGCAAAGTGACAAAGTTGATTAGCCCCAAAGGCGGCTGATATCGTTGAATAAAGCGATGGACATCATCATTAGCAAAAGGCCAATGCCGACCCGCTGAAAACGTTCCATCCAAACGTCGCTGACGGGATGCCCTGTGACACCTTCCCAAAGATAATACATCAGGTGCCCGCCATCCAATACAGGAAGCGGCAACAGATTCAGGACGCCGAGACTAACGCTGATGAGCGCCAAAAACAATACGTATTGGGTCAGCCCCAGGCTTGCAGACTTGCCAGCGTAATCCGCTATGGTTAAAGGACCACTCAAATTCTCTAGAGAAGCCTGCCCAATGAGCATTTTTGCCATCATTTGCACGCTTAAAACTGAGATTTCCCAGGTCTTGATCACCCCTGACAGCACCCCGTCGAACAAGCCTTTTTGCACAAGAACCATCTCGGGGTCACCACCCACGTACGCTCCGATGCGGCCAATCTGTCCCTCAGGCGTGCTCTCCAGCTGCGGAACCACTGAAATGGTTAGCGATTGTTTGTTTCGCTCAATACCCCACACCTGTGTCTGCCAATCTCTGTCTGCTCCTGCCAGTTTGATCAGCGCCCTGAGCTGGGCCCCATCCTTGATGGCATGACCATTGACGCTGCGCACCACATCCCCCGACAGCAAGCCAGCCGCCTCTGCAGGCATGTCCTTGGAAATTTCTCCAAGCACTGCAGGCGTCCAAGGTACATCAATACCAATGCGCTTTAATGCGGCCTGATCCAGATTGCCACCAGACAGCGTGGAAGTAGCAATCAGACTCTGACCTTGCTTGGCACTTTCGGTGTTGAACCAAGACAGTGATATGTCTTGTCCATGTAGTGCTGCCTGCGTGAGCTGCCAACGCAGATCTTCAAAAGACTCCACGGGCACAGCTTCGTTTTGCCCGATCTGCACGGACTGGACAGCCTCACCACCTTGCAAACCCGCTTGCTCAGCCAACGTTCCGGACTGGGGAGCCGACAGCACAGCCTTAGGTTGCTCCATCCCTACCCAGTTCACCACGCTGTAAAGCGCAATGGCCAGCAGCAAGTTGGCCAGCGGCCCAGCGGCCACAATTGCAGCCCTCTTGCGCAAAGGCTGACGATTAAAGGAGCGGTGCAACTCAGCTTCAGGGACAGCCGCCTCACGCTCGTCCAGCATGCGCACATAACCACCCAATGGCAGTGCAGCCAAAACGAACTCGGTCTCGGTGTTTCGTCCTCGCCATTTGATCAGCGGCTTGCCAATTCCAATCGAAAACCGCAGAACCTTGACACCGCACGCGACAGCAGCACGGTAATGTCCGTACTCATGAATGGCTATCAACAAGCCCAGCGCAATGATGAACGCAAGCAATGTCAGCATGAAATCAACACCTCTGCGGTTGAATGCGCCATATTAAGCGGCAAGCTTTGACAGCATTCCTGACGCAACGCTTCGTGCCTCATCGTTCAAAGCCAATAAATCCTCCAGGCAATGGGGACGTGCTGGTTGCAATTTTTCCAGCGTTGCCAGATTCAGAGCATGAATGCGGTCAAATCTCAGCTGGTTTGACAGAAAGGCCGCAACAGCCACCTCATTGGCGGCATTGAGCACAGCGGTCGTGCCTTCCGGGGCTTTCAATGCCTGCCAAGACAGATGCAAACCCGGGAAACGCCGGGCATCTGCTTCTTCAAATGTCAATGCGGCAAGCGTTGAAAAATCCAGGCGCTCAACGCCACTTTCAATACGCTGCGGCCATGCTAGCCCACATGCGATCGGCACGCGCATATCTGGTGTACCCAGTTGCGCCAGTATGGATGCATCCTTGAACTGCACCATGGAGTGCACGATTTGCTGTGGATGGATGACAACCTTGATCTGATCAGGCTCTACATCAAACAACCAACGCGCCTCAATCACTTCCAGCGCTTTGTTCATCATGGTGGCAGAGTCCACCGAAATTTTGCGCCCCATCGAAAAATTCGGGTGCTTGCAAGCCTGTGCCGGCGTGATTTCAGCCAGCGTAGCGGGATCTCGTTGGCGAAAAGGGCCACCTGATGCAGTCAAAAGCAAGCTGTCGATACGTGACTTCCAGGTGCTGCGATCTTCTGGCAGACATTGGAAGATGGCAGAGTGCTCGCTATCAATTGGCAGCAGTGTGCACTGATTGGCATGGACTGTTTCCATGAACAGCGCACCACCCACCACCAATGCTTCTTTGTTGGCCAGCAGCAAGCGCTTGCCAGCCTTGGCAGCGGCCAAACAGGGCGACAGACCCGCTGCACCCACAATGGCCCCCATCACGGCATCAACATCCGGGTGTGCGGCAATCTGCTCCAGCGCATCCGACTCAGTCAGCACTTGCGTAGCGATACCGTTGGACTTCAATTTATCAGCCAACTGCTGCGCATGGACTGCACCGACCATGACTACATAGCGCGGCTTGAACTCAGCACACTGCGCCAACATCAGTTCAACTTGGGTCGCTGCACTCAGTGCAAAAATTTCATAGTCATCAGGATGTCGACGCACGACATCCAAAGTACTTGTTCCAATTGAGCCCGTCGAGCCCAACACCGTCAAACGTTGTTTCATCACTGCACCAAAGAAGTCAGCATCATGGCCAGAGGCAATGTAGGCAGCAAGGCATCAATACGATCCAGCACACCACCGTGACCTGGCAAAAGCTGGCTGCTGTCTTTAAATCCCGCACTGCGCTTGATCAAAGACTCCACCAAGTCCCCAACCACACTCATAGCCGCCATGAACAAGGCCGCGACCAACAACAGCCAAGCACCCTGCTCGTAAAGACGTGAATAAAAACTCGCAATCTCCGCACGCTGAGCCACATCCATCCAGACCCAGACAAAAGCCATCAGTACCACACCCAGAGCGCCGCCCCAGGCTCCTTCCCAGCTCTTACCGGGACTGATCGATGGTGCCAGCTTTTGCTTGGTGAACCGCAAACCCAAAGCACGACCAGAGAAATACGCAAAGATGTCTGCCACCCATACCAGGGTTAGGACCGAGAGTAAGAAATTGATGCCAATTTGACGTGCCTGCACCATGGCCAAACCGGCAACCCACAAAGCCAGTAAACCGACGACCCAGCGCAGCGCCAAAGGAATGCGACTCCATGCCGACACACCAGCCTTGATCAACAAGGCACTCGCAAGTACCCATGCGCCTCCGGCCACCACCCACAAAGTGGTGTAGGACTTGGACAACCAGCCCAACTGCCAGGTCAGCAGGCATATCACCAACATGATCGCACCAGTAACCACGGCACCAGCGGCTCGCAGCCCGTTCAAGCGGGCCCACTCCCAGGCTCCTGCGACAAGCATGACCACGACAATGACGTTGAAAGCAATTGGGTTTGACGCAAACATTGCTGGCAACAAAATGGCCAGCAACACCAAAGCCGTGATGACACGCTGCAATAGCATGGGAGTCTCTCCCTTGTTAAACAGTCACCTGCGAAGTCGGCAACTGCGAGATTTGTTCAGATGTTTGGCCGAAACGACGCTCTCGGCGAGCGTAGTCGGCAATGGCAGCATCCAGCTCCGAGGCACCAAAGTCTGGCCATAGCGCGGGGCTGAAATACAACTCCGAGTATGCCGCCTGCCAGAGCAAGAAATTACTTATCCGGAATTCACCACCCGTACGAATCAACAAGTCCGGATCCGGCACATGCGCCATGCCCATGGCTGCATTCAGTGTGTGCTCCGTGATCATCTGCCCCTGCTGCGCCAAACGCGCAGCAGCTTGCACGATATCGCTGCGGCCACCATAGTTGAAACAGACATTCAACACCAGACGCTCATTGCATGCCGTCAAGCTCTCTGCCTGCACGAATCCTGCCTTGACTTTTTCGGACAACCTATCGCGCTCGCCCACAAAATGCAGTTGCACGCCCTCTTTGTGCAGACTGGGAACCTCGCGTCCCAGCGCACCTGCCAGCAGGCTCATCAAGCCTGAAACTTCTTCTTCCGGGCGATTCCAGTTTTCAGACGAAAAGGCAAAAACTGTCAATACCCGCACTCCACGCGCAATGCAATGGCGCACACAATTGCGCAAGGCTTCAACGCCTTGCTTGTGGCCCGCCAAACGTGGCAAAAAACGCTTTTTTGCCCAACGCCCATTGCCATCCATAACGATGGCAATGTGGCGGGGAATAACAATGGATTGGGTCAACTCTATTCCCCGCTAGCACCAGCGCTTTAAACAGCCATGATTTCCTGCTCTTTGGCCGCGACCAGAGCATCAATTTCTGCAATGTGCTTGTCAGTCAGCTTTTGCACTTCGGCTTCCGAACGCTTTTGATCGTCTTCCGATGCTTCCTTGTCTTTCACCAGACGCTTGACTGCTTCGTTGGCATCACGGCGCAGATTGCGCACAGCCACCTTGGAAGCCTCGCCCTCGTTGCGCGCCAGCTTGGTCATTTCCCGGCGACGCTCTTCGCTCATTGGAGGCATGGGCACGCGAATCAGTTCACCCATGGAAGCAGGGTTCAAGCCCAGATCGCTTTCACGAATCGCTTTTTCCACTTTGGAGGCCATGTTCTTTTCCCATGGCTGCACACTCAGGGTACGCGCATCCAGCAGCGACACGTTTGCCACTTGTGACAGCGGAACCATGGAGCCGTAATACTCCACCTGAATCACATCCAGCAACTGAGGGCTGGGACGCCCCGTACGCACACGGGACAGATTGTTCTTCAATGCCTCGATGGACTGTCCCATCTTGGTTTCGGCGGTTTTCTTGATTTCAGCAATCGTCATATTTCTTACCTCTGAAAGCAAACGGCCTTCCATGCTTACACAAGGAAGGCCTCAGGTCGCTTTAAATTAATCAAGCGTGTACCAGTGTACCCTCGTCCTCACCCATTACCACACGCAGCAATGCGCCAGGCTTGACGATGGAGAAAACGCGAATCGGCAACTTCTGGTCACGGCACAAAGCAAAAGCCGTAGCATCCATGATGCCCAGATTACGACCAATCGCTTCATCAAAAGCCAGCTTGGTGTAACGGGTAGCCGTGGGGTCCTTCACTGGGTCAGCAGTGTATACGCCATCCACCTTGGTGGCCTTCAAAACCACTTCCGCACCAATTTCTGCACCACGCAACGCTGCAGCTGTATCAGTGGTGAAGAAAGGGTTACCCGTACCAGCGGCAAACACCACTACCTTACCTTCTTCAAGGTACTGCAGCGCTTTGGGACGTACGTAGGGCTCCACCACCTGCTCGATACCGATGGCAGACATGACGCGCGCCGTCAGACCTTGCTTGTCCATGGCATCTGCCAAAGCCAGCGCATTCATGACGGTTGCCAGCATTCCCATGTAATCGGCGGTAGCGCGATCCATACCGGCCGATCCACCTGCCACACCACGGAAAATATTGCCCCCGCCGATCACCACGGCAACTTCCACGCCAACCTTAGCGACTTCAACGATCTCTGACACCATGCGCTCAATGGTGGCGCGGTTGATGCCGAACTGATCATCCCCCATGAGCGCCTCGCCAGACAGCTTAAGCAAAATGCGCTTGTGGGCTGGTTGAACTTGTGTCATGGGTAACTCCGGTATTGTGCGTGGTTATGGATTGGGAATCGGTCGAGAGCAGCAAGGCCAGGCGGTGATTAAGCGCCCTTGGCAGCAGCCATTTGGGCAGCCACTTCAGCAGCGAAGTCGTCTGCCTTCTTCTCAATGCCTTCACCCACAACGTACAGGGTAAAGCCCTTTACGGTGGTATTGGCAGCCTTGAGCATGGCAGCCACGGTTTGCTTGCCATCAGCAGCCTTCACAAACACTTGGTCAGCCAAGGAAACTTCCTTCAGATACTTCTGAACAGAACCTTCTACCATCTTGGCGACGATTTCAGCAGGCTTGCCGGATTCGGCAGCCTTGCCTTCAGCAACGGAACGCTCCTTGGCGATCAGTTCAGCAGGAACATCAGCAGAAGTCAGAGCCACAGGCTTCATGGCAGCCACGTGCATCGCGACATCCTTGGCAGCAGCAGCATCACCATCGAACTCAACGATCACACCGATGCGCGAGCCGTGCACGTAAGTTGCCAGGTTGCCTTCAAAGCGCTTGAAGCGGCGGAAAGACATGTTTTCACCGATCTTTCCGATCAGGCCCTTGCGCACGTCTTCCAGGGTGGGACCAAAACCATCCTGCTCGTATGCCACGGCACCCAGTGCCTCTACGTCTGCTGGGTTGTGCTTGGCAACCAACTGAGCGGCAGCAGCGGCCATTGCCAGGAAGCTGTCGTTCTTGGAGACGAAGTCTGTTTCGCTGTTCACTTCGATCAGGGCACCTACGTTGCCATCAATGAAGGAAGTCACCACGCCTTCAGCGGTCACACGCGATGCAGCCTTGCCAGCCTTGGTACCGAGCTTCACACGCAGCAGCTCTTCAGCCTTGGCCATGTCGCCATCAGCCTCAGTCAGAGCCTTCTTGCATTCCATCATGGGCGCATCAGTCTTAGCGCGCAGTTCAGCCACCATGCTTGCGGTAATTGCAGCCATCTTGTTTCTCCGTATTCAGTTCAAATCGTTACAGGATTTCAGCTTAAAAAAAGGGGGCTACCTTGAGCCCCGCTTTTTTATCGCGACAGGTCGCGCAGCCAGGACTTAGGCAGCGGAATCTTCCACTTCGACGAATTCGTCAGCACCTTCGCCGGCAGCAACCTTGGCCACGTCGTTCAGACGGGCTTCACGGCCTTCCAGGATAGCGTCAGCGATAGCGCGAGCGTACAGAGCAACTGCCTTGGCAGAGTCATCATTACCAGGAATCACGTAGTCGATGCCATCGGGATTGTGGTTGGAGTCCACCACACCGATCAATGGAATACCCAGCTTCTTGGCTTCGGAAATAGCGATCTTGTGGAAACCAACGTCGATCACAAAGATAGCATCGGGCAGGGTGTTCATGTCTTGAATACCGCCGATATCCTTTTCCAGCTTTTCCAGCTCACGAGCAAACATCAGTTGCTCTTTCTTGGACAGAGTTTCCAGACCAGCTTCTTGCTGAGCCTTCATGTCCTTCAGGCGCTTGATGGAAGTCTTCACTGTCTTGAAGTTGGTCAGCATGCCGCCCAACCAGCGCTGGTCCACGAAAGGCACACCTGCGCGCTGAGCTTGCTCAGCCACCAGTTCGCGGGCCTGACGCTTGGTACCAACCATCAGAATGTTGCCGCCGTTAGAAGCCAGTTGCTTGGCAAACTTCTGGGCTTCCTGCAGCATAGGCAGGGACTTTTCCAGGTTGATGATGTGAATCTTGTTACGGTGACCGAAGATGAACGGAGCCATCTTGGGGTTCCAGAAACGGGTTTGGTGACCAAAGTGGACACCTGCTTCCAGCATTTCGCGCATGGTAACGGACATGATTTTCTCCAAAAGGTTGGGTCTTAAATGCAGCTCGATTTTGCGGGCCTCATGGCCGTGCAACACCTTGAGGGAGCTGATTTGCGATTTACTTTGCTAGTTTTGCCCAGAACAATTCCAAGCAACCAACCGCAAAGCCGAAAAATTTTAGCACAAGACAGCCAAGATTCTTGCAAAGCCATTGACTTACCAATTTCATGCTTTGTCCAAGCGACAACATGTCACTTGAGATTTCTTTGCGAATGGTCCTATGGTTGCTGTGCTTTGCACGTCAAAATCCTTACTTTCGCAATAGCGCCTATATGCCATGAATATCGCCATCGTGGGAGCCGGCATCACCGGCATTTCCACAGCCTTGGAGCTTGCCCGAGACGGACACCACGTCACCGTCTACGAACAAATGAATGCCGCCGCTGAAGACGCCAGCTTTGCACCAAGCGGCTGGCTTTCACCGAGTGCCGCGCAAAGCCTTGCGGCTCCAGGCGCGGGCATGGACCTGCAGCAAATGCAAAATGGCAACGGACTGCTTCAGGCTTCCAGCATGATTGGCTCCGCCACTTGGCGCTGGATGCGGCAATGGAAAAAGCACGAGAAAAATGCTGCAGAACACGGCAATCATGCTTTCAGTCAAGCACTGCATGCCCTCAGCAATTACAGCGCGAGTTTGCGCTGGCAAGATTGTGCTGACACCGACATGGCTGCCGAGCGCAAATCTGGATCACTGGTTTTCCTACGCACACCACAGGAGGTCGAGTTCTGGAATGCGCAACTTGATTTGCTCCAAGCACAGGGCACATCCATCCAACTTGCAAGCCCCCAGCAAGCACAAACTCTGGAGCCGGGGCTTGGCCAGGAGATTGCCTGGCTTAAAGCCCTGCACTTTCCCGAAGCCGAGTCCATCAACCCACGCTTGTGGACACAATTCATGCGCATGCAAGCGCAAGAGATAGGCGTGCGCTTCGTTACAGGTACGTCCATTCAAAGACTGCACCATCAGCCCACGGGAGTGGAAATCGCCGGACAGATGAAGCCCTACGATGCAGTGGTGCTTTGTACCGGCGCCAACCAGCATTTGCTTTCTACACTGGGTCTTCAACTTCCCCTGATGCCCATAGCCGGCTATAGCATCACCGCTCCAGTGCGGGATTCGCTGCATGCTCCACGCGCAGCCATCATGGATTGGTCGCAGCAAGCCATCATCAGCCGCATGGGTCAGCGCATTCGCATCACAGCAGGCCTGGAAATGGCCAGCCCTGCCGATGCCCCGCACCACAAGCCAACCCTGGAACGGATGTATCGGTTACTCAACGACTGGTTCCCAGGTGGCGCCCAGCTTTCTTCGGCTCAAGTACAAGTTTGGCGCGGCGTGCGCGGTTATTTACCCGATGGTCTGCCTGCATTGGGCAACAGCGGTCATGCCGGTATCTGGGTCAATCTGGCGCATGGCAGCCATGGCGCAAGCCTGGCCTCAGGTTGCGCGCGCGCACTGGCCGACATGCTGCTCCAGCGAGCACCCGCCATCGACATGCAAGCCTTCTCTCCCTTGCGCTTTTAGGAGCCTTCATCCATGCTGCATCGCATTCACTGGCACAACACCGCTCCTCAGCCGCTGTGGAATGCGCGCAGCAGCAAACACATTGAACACGCCGCACTGGCACAGCCCCAGCAGCCCAGCTTGATGCTACGCGCTGGCCGCTCCGTTGCCCAGCTTGCATGCGCCATCGCCCCTCACGCCCGCAAAGCCTGGGTGCTGTGCGGTCCCGGCAACAACGGAGGCGACGGTCTGATCGCCGCCTACCATCTGGCCCTGCACGGCCTGTCAGTCGGTGTGCACTGGCTTGGAACGCCCGAGCAATGCAGCATAGACACCCTTCAGGCATGGCAACTCGCCCAGCAAATGCCCATCCAGTGGCTCACCCTCTCAGAGATCCCCCGCCTCAGCAACAACGATGTCATCGTGGATGCCCTGCTCGGCTTGGGGCAACGTGCCAGCACCACCCCAGTCTCCACCGGCATCCAGCTGTTGCTGCAGCACAGCTACCTCAGCCCTGCCCACTCACTGGCTGTTGACCTACCAACCGGCCTTGACACAGACCATGGTGCCTGGTTGCCCGGCTACGCTCCCAGCACAAGCTGGGCTCCGTCGAGCCGACACACTCTCAGCTTGCTGACCCTTAAAACCGGCCTCTTCACCAACCATGGTCGCGATGCCTGCGGAAGCATTTGGTGGGACGACCTGGAGTGCAGTACTCACCTAAAGCAACATACACCTGATGCCTGGCTTAGTGCTGCGCCACCCGATGCACAGCGCCCACACAATAGCCACAAAGGCAGCTTTGGTGATGCACTCATCATTGGCGGCGCACCAGGAATGACAGGCGCAGCGATTCTGGCTGCCAGCGCCGCCTTGCACCATGGCAAAGGCCGCACTCTGGTGCACCTGCTAGGCAACACAGAGCCTACCATCTACGCACCATTACCCGACCTGATGCTGCTGGATGCCGCAACAACCCGCGCGCAAATTGCAAACAGCACTGTTGTATGCGGCTGCGGTGGCGGACAAGCTATCCGTGCCTGGTTGCGCGATGTGCTTGAGCACGCTCCGCGACTGATTTTGGACGCTGACGCACTGAACGCACTGGCAAGCTCCGAAGATTTGCAAGCCACTCTGCGCTCGCGACATTCCCGCAACCTAGGCACCGTGCTTACCCCACACCCACTCGAGGCCGCACGCCTGTTGGAGCAAAACACGGCACAGGTGCAGGCACAGCGAATGCAAGCTGCTCAAACCCTGTCCGAACGCATGCAATGCACGGTTTTGCTCAAAGGCTCAGGAAGCGTCATTGCTAGTCCCAAGCTCACCCCGCACATCAACCCCACCGGCAATGCACGCCTGGCGATAGGTGGCACCGGCGATGTGCTGGCAGGACTTCTCGCGGCACGCTGGCAGCCCGGCATGTGCGCACACACAGCCGCCACCGACGCAGCATGGGAGCACGGCGCATTGGCAGACCAATGGCCTCAAACCCAGGCACTGACTGCCTCCGAACTGGCCAAAGCCCAACTTCAGAGCATTCACTGCTCACGATAAGCCATCTGCACAGAATCATCCAGCGCCTCAATAGATCCAGCTACCTAGATCCAACCATTGAAGTGCCAGAAAACTCCACACAAGCAGCACTGGTCAGCAATGCTTGCGCAAGAGCAAGGTGTTAGCGGCGCTTTCTCGCCGCTTTGGTTGCTGCCTTGCCTGCTGGTTTTGCAGCCCCGTTTTTCTTTCCATGCACAGCACCAAAAGCAACTGCTGCAGGATCAGCCCAAGCAGCTCCTGCCTGTCCCGCAGTCTTGTGCTGTTTGGAAGCGGCGCGCTTCTTGTCCTGAGAACGCGCTCGAGGAGCTGGCTCAACATATGGTGACGAATCTGAATCACGTCGTTCACGGCGAGCATCACGTTGACGCCCCGCTCCATTGCGCATGGGTGCAGCAGCTGCATCGTCTTGCACGATACGGAAGTCAATCTTGCGACCATCCAAGTCCACACGACTGACTTGCACCTGCAGGCGTGTACCAATGGTGTAGCGCACACCCGAGCGCTCGCCACGCAACTCCTGACGCTGCTCATCGAACTTGAAGTAGTCACCTCCCAGCTCGGTGATGTGCACCAGACCTTCCACATACATGGCATCCAGCGTCACAAAAATGCCAAACGTTGTGACCGCAGTGACCGTACCCGAAAACTCTTCGCCCAAATAGTCGCGCATGTATTTGCATTTGAGCCAGGCCTCCACATCGCGACTGGCTTCATCTGCCCGGCGCTCATTAGCGCTGCAATGCAGGCCCGCAGCTTCCCAACCCGCCATTTCCGCCTGCGCCAGCTTGCTGCGCGGCTTGATTTGCGGCTCCGTCACCCGGCTGGCCAAGCGTTTTGCCAGCTTCTCCTGCGCTTCACCCGGAGTCGGCAATTTAGGCAGCTTGTACTTCGCGTCCAGCAATATGGACTTGATAACGCGGTGCACCAGCAAGTCCGGGTAACGACGAATGGGACTGGTGAAGTGCGTATAAGCCTCGAACGCCAAACCAAAGTGCCCCGCATTGTCTGGCGTGTACATGGCTTGCATCATGGTGCGCAGCAGCATGGTGTGGATTTGCTGCGAATCGGGCCTGTCTTTGGTGGCATCCGCAATCGCCTGAAATTCCGCAGGCTTGGGCGAATCGCTCACCGACATATTCACCCCCGTGGCCTTCAAGTAGCCACGCAGCAAATCTATTTTTTCAGCTGATGGTTTGTCGTGCACACGGAATAGCGCTGTGCGCCCGCTTTGCTCAATAAAGTCTGCCGCGCACACATTGGCCGCCAGCATGCACTCTTCAATCAAGCGATGCGCATCATTGCGAGTGCGCGGCACGATTTTTTCAATCCGGCCATTTTCGTCGCAGACGATTTGGGTTTCCACTGTGTCAAAGTCCACTGCGCCGCGCTGGTGACGCGCCTGCAGCAACGAGCGAAACACGCCATGCAGATTCAGCAGATCAGGCACACGTGCTTTGCGCTGCGCAGCCTCTGGACCGCGTGTATTGCTCAGAATGGCCGCCACCTCGGTATAGGTAAAGCGGGCATGGCTGTGCATCACGCCGGGATAAAACTGATAGGCATGCACCTCACCTTTGGCCGTGACCAGCATGTCACAGACCATGCAAAGGCGATCCACGTCCGGATTGAGCGAGCACAGTCCATTCGAGAGCTTCTCAGGCAGCATGGGTATCACGCGACGCGGAAAGTACACGCTGGTGGCGCGATCATAGGCATCCACATCAATCGCATTGCCGTTTTGCACATAGTGACTCACATCTGCAATCGCCACCAGCAGACGCCAGCCCTTGCCACGACCGACCTTGGCAGGCTCGCAGTACACCGCATCATCAAAGTCACGCGCATCTTCACCATCGATGGTGCACAGCGGCACATCACGCAAATCGATGCGATCTTTACGATCTTTGGCCATCACCTTCTCGGGCAATGCTTTGGCTGCCTCCAGACACGCATCCGAGAAGATATGTGGCACGCCGTATTTGCGCACGGCAATCTCAATTTCCATGCCCGGGTCATCCATTTCCCCGAGCACTTCAACAATGCGTCCCACTGGCTGACCAAACAAGGCTGGTGCCTCAGTCAACTCCACCACTACGACCTGGCCGGTTTTCGCACTTCCGGTAGCCCCTTGCGGCACCAGCACATCCTGCCCGTAGCGCTTGTCTTCCGGTGCCACCAGCCAAACGCCACTCTCCTGCAACAGACGTCCGATCAAGCTCTTGGTGGGGCGATCAACAATTTCAACAATGTGCCCCTCTGGGCGACCGCGCTTGTCCTGGCGAACAATATTGACGCGTACCCGATCCTTGTGGAGCACAGCACGCATTTCATTGGCGGGGATGTAAATATCGGCATCGCCATCGTCACGAATGACAAAGCCATGCCCGTCTCGATGCCCTTGCACAATCCCTTCAATCTCTTTAAGTGAAGTGCGAGAGTTGGTGCGAGGGTCCATTTTTTTGCTATACAATCTAAATCTTTCCTGAAAAGCCCAGGTGGCGGAATTGGTAGACGCACTAGTTTCAGGTACTAGCGGGTAACTCCGTGGAGGTTCGAGTCCTCTCCTGGGCACCAAGTTTAACGACAACTGCTTGCAGTGTTGGAAAACAAAAAGTTCACAAATTACCAAGTGAACGTTTTGTTTGGAAGTAAACTACTCTTTTCAGCGAAATATGAAATTTATTGAAAGACCCTAACGGTATTCAGTAAATATCAGCCCAGGTGGCGGAATTGGTAGACGCACTAGTTTCAGGTACTAGCGGGTAACTCCGTGGAGGTTCGAGTCCTCTCCTGGGCACCAAAATTTGCGATGCTTGCTTGTTCGGCAGGCATCAACAAAAGCAAGTTGTTGAGTGCTACCTCACTTATAAAGTAACAATTTGTCTTTTGCCCAGGTGGCGGAATTGGTAGACGCACTAGTTTCAGGTACTAGCGGGTAACTCCGTGGAGGTTCGAGTCCTCTCCTGGGCACCAAAATTTGATCCGGCATATGTATATATATGTATGCCACGAAGCTAGATTGCCGGGTGCTACCACACTCCCAGAAAAAGCAATATGGCTTTGCCCAGGTGGCGGAATTGGTAGACGCACTAGTTTCAGGTACTAGCGGGTAACTCCGTGGAGGTTCGAGTCCTCTCCTGGGCACCAGACACATCAAGCCGTTGTATGCAAATACAACGGCTTTTTTTGTTGCGCACCTCTCTCATCAGAAGAAAAAAAGCCAGCACCTGAAAATGGTGCTGGCTTGAAGAGCTCGGTGTAGGCATCCAAACGTCGAATGCCCACACGCAATCAGCAGTTACTTTCGCAACAAAGGCTTGAGCACATTCTGCAGTCGACGTGCTTGCGCATCGCTGTGCTTGGAAGCCAGCACCGCAGCAACATCTTCCGCCCAGGTTTCGGCAGGAGCGGGAGCATTCCGGCGCGTGAGCAGTTGCAGCTGCAGCATGCGGCGAGCAGACATATGCTCTGCAGGCGTTGCCGTATCAGAGGCGATCTCCAAGCGCAGCATGGCTTCAGAGGCATCGCTGGCAACCGGTGCAGCCACCGCCTGCGACCAGGCATTGCGCACCTGTGCCGTCACCTTGCCACCCAGCTCCTGAGCCGTAGGCACAGCCTGCGCATCACGCTTGCTCCACGCCTCCACCAGCTTGCTCAAGGCCTCGCCATGGGCCTGTGCCGCCAGTTTACGCAATGCAAACTGTGCACTTTCCATGGCATCACGCTGCGCACGGAAAGCGGCATCACCCAAGCGAGGACTACGCTCAGCGCGCATGGGACGCGCATCTTTACGTGCTGGACGTGCATCGCGTGCCGATGTCGCAGCCGCCTCTTTTTTGGCACCAGGGCGGTCATCACCACGTACCGCAACCACAGGACGCTCCAGCTTGGCTGCATCAGAGGCTGTCGATTCCGTAGCAGCCTCTGGCTCACTCGCCACTGTCGACTCTTGCGGTTGATGACGCACAGCTTCTTCCAGCGCTGACATGGCTGCGCGAATCTGCTGAACGTCACCCGAGGCATTGGCCGCCTGCAAGGCCTTCGAGGCCTCCAACACAGCACGATCGTGAGCGGGCAGATTCTCTAGCGATGGCGCACGACCTCGCTCTGCACCTTTGCGGTTGAATGCATCATCCAAAGGCTTGCGGAAAGCATCCCACAACTTTTGCTCGTGCTTGCGATCCAGAGGCACAGCCTGCGCCTCGGCCTGCCAACGTTGCTGCAAAGACTTGACAGCATCGATCCGCAAAGTGGGTGCGTCCGACAATGCCTGCGCCTCCTCAATCATGGCATGGCGACGATCCAGGCTGGCTTTTTGCGCCGCATGCAAGGGAGCCTCCGCCAAGGCCATGGCTTGCTTGAAAGATGCCTGCAATTCAGCGAACACTTTTTCACCGACATGACCACCTTCGCGCCAGCGCTCGGAGAACTGACGCAGTGTGCGTGCGACTGCCTTGAGGTCTTGAGCATTGGCGTTGGCCGCAGCCCACGCCTTGATTTCCTCGATCAAAGCGACACGCGAGGCTTTATGCTGCGTTGACTCTGCACGCACGCGCTCCAGCCAGGCCTCCACCTGCTTGTAAGCATTGTTGCAAGCTTCATCAAACTTTTTCCAAAGCGCATGGTTCGGCGCAGCACCCTGGTCTGCAAGCTTCCATTGCTCACGCAACTGGCGCAGCGATTCTTGCAACTTGCGCCCCCCCAAAGTCTGTCCGTCTGGGCGCGCCAGCAAGGCCTCGGCTTTGGCGATCAACTCTTCACGCAAGCGGTCTACTGTCTGTGGCTGCCAGCCCTGCGCATCTCCCGCAGCCAGCAATTGCTCGTGCACCTGCTGCGCTGTGGCCTCATCCAGCCAACGGCCATGCTGCTTGAGTACCGCGCGCACAGCCTGAATAGCCTGGCCCTTCTTGCCTTCAGGGGCAGCCTGCAACACTTTCAACGCAGGGGACAGCGCCTGTGCTGCAGCCTGTTGCTTCTGTGCGCTATCAGGCTTGACCGCCTTGATGACAGCCTTAACTGGTGCCGCAGCCAGCTCCGAAGGCAATCCACGAGCTACACGGATTTCATCCGCCCAGACCGGCACCGGAGGCAGCGCGGCTTTTTCGTCTGCTGCCGCAGCCTGCGTCAGCGCCAGGGCAGATTGGTAAGCCTCCCAAACCACCAACAGTTGCGCACGCGACGCATCCAACTGCGGCGGAAAGCGAGCGTCCACACTGGCCCAGCTGGCATCGTTGGTCAACTCTTCAGCCTGTGCCTGCCAATGGGCAACATCAGCACGCAGACCTTCTTGCGCAGCCTCCGCATCGCGCCAAGGCTTGGTCGACAGTACTTCAATGCGCTGCGCCAGCAGCACTGCTGCTTCACGTTGTACCTGTACGCGATGCTGCAAATCTTCAATCGTCTTCACACGCTCCACCAGTTGCTGCTTGAGCGCAGACAACGGCTCGCGCGACAAAGGAGCTCCTGCCTTGGCGGCATCACGCTGCCAGGACACCGCTTCCGCAACATTCAGCGTAGTGGCAGCCAACAGAGCATTGGCCTTCTCGGCCCACTCCACGGCGATCACTTCTTGATCTTTGGCGCGACGAATGTCATCCATGCGCTCACGAACCAGGCGCGCAACGCTTTTATCGCGCACGCTCAATTCTTTAAAAACTTCTTGCAATTGCGCGTCAGTCGGCTGTGCAGACAGCCAATCACGAATACGGGCGGCACGTTCACCCGAAGTGGCGGCCGAAAACGCACCACCAGTCAGTGCATCTAGAGGATGTGCCTCGGAGTGCTTGGCTGTGGAAGGATTCATTTCAGGTGCGTCGGACATTTTGCTGCGGATAATTTAGAAATCATGAAATAGGAAAACAGCCCTTCATGCCCAAGGCATGAAGGGCTATGTATATGGCACAAGACTCACAAAAAGCCTGTGCAATGCTTAGCGGGTATTTTCGCCGCTAATTGAAAAGACCCAAAGTATCACTGGACAGAAATGTTCAATAACACCGACGGGCTGGGCTCGCCTGCAGCTTTTGCGCCCACAGCGCCCAAAAACACGCGCTTTGGGTCTACACCTTGCACCAACAGATAATCACGCACATTTTGCGCCCGCTCTGACGCCAGGTCATGCCAGGCGGTGGCAGGAATGACCATGTTTTGCAAGATCAGGGCTTCCATCTCCTCACGAGCCAAATCCTTGCTCAAGCCAAGCATGTTGCGAGGAAGGTCTTTGACTGTCTCTCGATACACACGCTTGAGAGCAGCAAGCTTTTGCTTTTCGCTACGCACAGGCTTATCGGCATCTCCATCCTCTGTCGCATCGGTGCCTTGCACCCGACGCTCCAGTTGGGCCTGTTTCCATCCCTGCTCTTCAGCTACATGATCAGCCTGCCCTACCAATGTCAGCTTGAGCTGCGGCTTGTCGTTCATTGCCTTGGCCAGTTGCTGCAGATTGGTTTGTGCTTGCTTATCCAACCTGGACTGTCCGGGGGCAAAGTTGATGCCACTGCTCTCATCGTCCGAAGCAAAGGCACCCGTCAACAAACTAAACGGTGCCGTGACCGCCTTGCGAATGATGTTGCCAATGATCTTGAAGACGACAGGCGCAATGCGGAACTGTGGATCGTTGAGAGAGCCACTGATGGGCAAGTTCAGATCAATAACACCATTGCTGTCTGCCAGCAATGCCACCGCCAGACGCACGGGCAATGACGCCGGAGCACCTTCTACAGGCTCTGAAAAAGTGAGCTGGTTCAGCACCAGTTGATTGCTTGCCGTGAGCTGTCCATCAGGCTGCACCTCATAGCGCACATCCATGCTGAGCTTGCCCTTCTCAATACCGTGCCCCGCATACTTAATAGAGTAAGGCGTGAGGGGAGACAAATCCAAGCCTTGCACCTGCGCACGCACATCGAGCGCCAAGGGCTGTGCCAGTGGATTGATGACACCATCCACATTGAGCCGGGCAGTTCCTTGCGCCACGCCTTCAAGCGTCAACTTGGCCAAGGCAGGCGCTTCACCCGGCGCCACTGGATGGGAGGAGAATGCCTCCAAACTGCCATTCAACGCCGTTAGGTCAGCGGTGTAGTTCGGCTGGATGAAATAGTCGGAAAATTTGATCACCCCGCCGTGCAAGGCAATCGGCCCCATATCTATCCGCGCAGAAGGCTCTGCTGGTGCTGCCTCTACTTTCAGCACCTCTTCTGAAGGCTTGCCCAACTCTGCACTACCCTCATCTTCAGCAGGCGCATCACTTTTAACCAGATTCTGCAGGTTCAAGCGGCCCTCAGGCAGCACCACCACGCGCGCGTAAAAGTCTTGCAGTTCCGTGCTGCGTACCTGAACGTGTGGCGGTTGCGCTGGCTGCATATTCAGCTGCACACCCTGCAATCGCAGCTGCTTCCAGCGCAACAGGTCCTCCGCACCCAACGTTGGCGATGCATGAGGCCCTTGCACAGCTTGCGAGGCTTTTTCATCGCCAGCAACAGTTTGCACATGAACATCAGTAACCCGGCCTTGCCCCTGCAACTGCAACTGCGGCCCTTTGGGACGTTGCGCATACTGCACATTGCCATCAAAGCTGGCCAAGGCGCGCACAAGGCGCACATTCATATAAGGAGCCATATAAGGCTCAAAGGCTTGTAGTGGCAAAGCATTGAGTTGCACACGACCTTTGGTGAGCAATGGATCCAGTTGCAAACTTCCCTCATAAGACAAGCCCCCCGGCTTGCCCCAACCACCACGTCGCGTACGCTCTGCCATGCGTGCAGACAGCTTCGTTTGCGCTGTGCCCTTGATGCTGTCCACGTTCTGCATTCGCAGTTGGACATCCGTCAATTTGATGGCCAAAGGCATGCTGCCTAGTGATGCATCGGTCAACTCCACCTGCCCTGCCGCCAGCTCCATGTCCTGCACCAATACTTGCCACGGCTTTCCGGCAGGCGATGCCACTGTCTCTTTGCCCTTGGCTGGTGCACCCACCACGGGCTGCAACCATTGCTCATACATCCAGCGGCCCTGGGCATTGCGTTGGACACGTGCAGTCGGTGCATTCAGCGCAATATGCTCCACCTGCACCTGCTGGTCCCGAGTATCCAGCTCAAGGTTACGCAACTGCAAACCTGTCCAGGCTACTTCTGGTATTTTGGTCTGACCCAGGGATACCGACTCGATCGCCAATGAAGGAACCTTGGCGTGCAAGCGCCCCTGCTTCCAAGCAATGCCAGCCGTCAAAGATGCCAATCCCCCGACTGGCAACTTCAACCACTGTTTGGCATAGGCCTGCAGCGCCTGGGCATCCAGTTTATCCACGATCAATGTCGCATGCCCACTCTCCAAGCCCCCCTTGCCCGTGCTACGAACACTGCCACGCGAGGTCCGGTCTTCGCTTTGCAGTTGCGCGCTCAGTTGCCATTGCGCATCTGTACCCATCGGCCACTTCAAGTCTTGCGCGTGCAATTGCAGGTGATCCATCCGCAAGCTGGCACCAGCTTGTCCCAAATCATCGCGCCAATTCGCCCAGCCGCCTTCAACGTTAAAGCGATCAACCCATAGTTTCCATTCTGGACTGGCAGCAGAACTCTCAGCCGCAAGCGCTGCACCTGAACCCTGCCGAGCAGAAGCAGCCTCAGGCGCCATGGGAAGCAACACTCCATCAGCTCTTCGATGCACATGCACAAATGGCTGTTTGAGAGTCACATTGGTAACTCGAACCTGCTGCTGCAAAGGACGTGTATCCCCCAGCTCCACCTGAACCTGCCCCCATCCAGCCAGCGGTTGCTTATCGCGATCTTGAAGTTTCAGGTTCGACAACTGCAGCGTACTACCTTGCAGCTGCACCGTGGGCTGGTCTTTCTGTTCAAAATTGACCAGCAAGGATGCATCCAACTCGCCTTCTTGCAGTCGTATGGGCAGATACTCTGGTAGATAAGGTACATATGTAGCCAGGTCAAACTGCTTGATTTCCAATTTGGCCTGCGTGCTCTGCGTCGCATCGAAAGGGGTGCTCACAGCCTGAGAAGCTATTTCGCTTCCATTCAGACGCATGGAAAGCTGAGGCAGAACCTTGACTTCGCGCTGCGAAGAGAGCGTGCTGATAAATGGCAACTGCAGTTGCAAAGCCTCTATGGTGTGCAAAACACCAGTTGCTTTATCGTTTAGCTCAAAACGACCATCACGAATCTGGATGTTATAGAGCGCCATCCGCGTCGGCCCTGCTGCAGGATCATCCGGATGCGAATCTTGCTGAAGTTTTTCCAACACATCCGCAAAATCCCATTTGCCATCTGCCTCCTGGCTGACACGCACCACCGGCTGATCCATTTCAACAGCATCCAGCACAGGCGCCCAGCGCAACAAGCTGGTCAGCGATGCATTGATATATGTGCGCTCTATAGAAAGTGCTGGTGCCCGACCTTGCAAGCCTGCGACCTCCAGGCCATGCACTGTCACTGCCAACGCCCATGGCGACACGTCAACACCACGCACAGTCACCGTACGGCCCAGCGCTTCCGAAGCTTTATCCTGGATTTGTTGCGCAACAACCCGTGGCATGCCCAGCCACAAGCCCCCCCAGATGATGCATACAGCGCCAACTGCCATTGCAGCCTTACGACCCACTCCTTTGCCCCACCCAGCATGTTTTATCTTTGTCATCGTTATCGCCACCCGTATCGGTGATTACCAGCCTTCAGACCTTAACGTTCACCACCGCAAGACGGTGACAAGCTCAGAAAAATTGACACTGTTTCCTGTATGCAGTGCACACCACTTGATATGACCGCTTGTCCGAAAAACATTTCTTCTATCAAACTCATAAATTAATTCAAAAAAAACACAGCCATGTCTTTAGTTTCATAGCAGTCAACCCATTGACAAATGCAGCACACTGAGAAATTACCGACAGTTACAACCAATGACATGTACATAAACACATACTCATAATTTCCAAAAGAAATAAAAAATACAATCTTAAGTATTGACTAGTAATTTAGACGATCCTTAGAATCCGCCAACTTCAAATCACAAGACTTAGCTCATCGTTGTTACTTCACTTCCCCTAAAGGGGAACGTTCATGCCCTCTAGGCGCTGAGTAAGCGCATGAAACAGTAGCTATCGGATTCAGGCTGGATCTTCGAAGTGACCTCGTACGGTCACTCCGCCCACGCCTCAAGAAAGGAAACGCCATGTCCAACCCAGGAAACTGGCTGACTTCTATACGCACAATCGCGTCAGATATCACCGAAGGTTTTCTTGAAATTACCCACAACGGCTTTGCCCTGATCGGTCTGATCGTGGCATTAGCCGCCGCCGCTTTGCTGACACAGCCTGATTGGCGTGTCCAAGGTGAATCACAGCTGCGTACCTGGCTTCAAGATCGCTACGTTAATGTTGTAGGCTTCACCCCCGAGCCTGAAGCCATTGAACGCACAACGGCCGTCAACCCGCAGGAATTGCCTAAAGATCAGGCAGCCGTCGCTTTCTGGATCAGCAAAAAGTACCGAGTTGCGCCGGAACCTATTGCAGCCATCGTGGCTGAAGCCTACAAGCAAGGTGCACAACAAAAGCTCGACCCCACCCTGATTCTTGCCGTGATGGCTGTGGAGTCGAGCTTTAACCCCTTTGCCCAAAGTTCTGTCGGTGCACAGGGTCTGATGCAGGTGATGACCCGTGTTCATACCGAAAAGTACGACAACTTTGGCGGCAACCACGCAGCATTTGATCCGATCAGCAACCTGCGCGTGGGCACCGCCATACTCAAAGAATACGTCCAGATCACCGGGTCAGTGGAGGGCGCGCTGAAGTACTACGTCGGCGCAGCCAATCTGCAAACCGATGGAGGCTATGCAGCCAAGGTACTGGCTGAACACAACCGTCTGCGCCATGTTGCTGGCAACAGCACGCCTACCACCTCTGCCAAACCCGCACTGATTGCCAAGCGCATGATCACCCCGATCAAAGAGGCAGTTGATGCCGAAATGGCAACGGCATCCCTAGCTGCCAACAACCATGTGCCAGAGCAAACCCAGGTAGCACTCAGCTCCAATCTCTGAGCCCTGGCTGCACATACGCAACAAAGCGCAAATATTTGCAATGGCCATCAAGCCTTGCTGTACTTGCGCTTTGTTGTTTCTGGATGCGGCTCGCTAGGCTACACTTGCAAGGTACGCAACTGGCGATAGGTATGGCAGGGTTTTATCAATGCCATGCTGACGTGGAATCGCTGCAAAAGACTTCTCATAGGCCCTTTGCCAACCACCGGGGAGCGTACCGCCCAGACTGATCGGGCGTTTCAGCCGTTCGCCTGGGCAGCCCTTTTCAAGGGAATACAAGTTCACAGGACTGCCAAATCATGTTCCAACGCACCAATACCGTCGAGATCGTCGATCCCGAAGTTTTTGCCGCCATTCAGGCTGAAAACCAGCGCCAGCAAGATCACATCGAGTTGATCGCCAGCGAAAACTACTGCTCCCCCGCAGTGATGGAAGCCCAGGGCTCTCAACTGACCAACAAGTACGCCGAAGGCTACCCGGGCAAGCGCTACTACGGTGGCTGCGAGCACGTAGACGTGGTCGAGCAACTGGCGATTGACCGTATCAAGGCCATCTTTGGCGCAGAAGCGGCCAATGTGCAGCCCAACTCCGGCTCTCAAGCCAATCAGGCAGTGTTGATGGCCTTTGCCAAGCCTGGCGACACCATTCTGGGCATGAGCCTGGCCGAAGGCGGTCACCTGACTCACGGTATGGCGCTGAACATGTCCGGAAAGTGGTTCAACGCCGTGGCCTATGGCCTGAACGAGAAGGAAGAGATCGACTACGAACAGATGGAAGCTTTGGCCCGTGAGCACAAGCCTCGCATCATCGTGGCTGGCGCTTCGGCTTATGCGCTGCGCATCGACTTCGAACGTTTTGCCAAAATCGCCAAAGAAGTTGGTGCCATCCTGTGGGTTGACATGGCCCACTACGCCGGCCTGATCGCTGCAGGCGTGTACCCCAACCCTGTGCCTTTTGCAGATGTGGTCACCACCACAACACACAAGAGCCTGCGCGGCCCCCGTGGTGGCGTGATCCTGATGAAGGCTGAACACGAAAAAGCCTTGAACAGTGCCATCTTCCCCGGCCTGCAAGGTGGCCCTCTGATGCATGTGATTGCTGGCAAGGCAGTTGCATTCAAGGAAGCGCAGTCTCCCGAATTCAAGGCTTACCAAGAGCAAGTCGTGAAGAACGCCAAGGTGGTGGCTGATACGCTGACCGAACGCGGTCTGCGCATCGTCTCTGGTCGCACAGAAAGCCACGTCATGCTGGTAGATTTGCGCGCCAAGGGCATCACCGGAAAGGCTGCTGAAGCAGCACTGGGCGCAGCGCATATCACCATCAACAAGAACGCCATTCCTAACGACCCCGAGAAACCATTCGTGACCAGCGGCATCCGTGTCGGCACCCCCGCAATGACAACCCGTGGTTTCAAGGAAGAAGAAGCCCGCATCACCGCCAATCTGGTGGCTGACGTGTTGGAAAACCCCAACGATGAAGCCAATCTGGCACGCGTACGTGAAGAGGTGGCCAAGCTGACCGCCCGCTTCCCTGTTTACAAGTAATTTGCAGCTCTATGAAGTGCCCTTTTTGCAGCCATCCAGACTCCCAAGTTGTGGAAACCCGCGTGGCCGAAGAAGGGGCCTTCATTCGACGAAGGCGCCAATGCCTGGGCTGTGCGAAACGCTTTACCACCTATGAACGCCCCGATGTGAGTTTTCCAACGGTGGTCAAAAAAGATGGTCGCCGCATTGAATTCAGTCATGAAAAGCTGCAAGACTCTTTCACACTCGCTTTGCGCAAGCGCCCCGTCGCTTCGGCTCAGGTGGATGCCGCCATTGAGCGTGTGCAAGAGCAATTGCTGACTGCAGGTGTGCGAGAAGTCCCCTCCAGCCGCATCGGAGAGCTGGTAATGCAAGAGCTACGCAAGCTCGACAAAGTTGCCTATATCCGATTTGCCAGCGTCTACCGCAGCTTTGAAGACATTGATGACTTCAAACATCTGGTGGATGAGGTTCGCACCTGAGTCGTGACGATGTTCACAATAAAAAATGCCGCAATTGCGGCATTTTTTATTGACCAAGCACAGCAAGCTCCAGCCGCAGTGCCTTCATGCACACCAAGCTTGGATCTGTACCAGCAAATCCAAGCTTGGACGCAGGTCCCTTAAGCGGCAGATGCCGGAATCGGTGGAACGATCTGCTGTACATCGCCGCACTGCGCCCGATGGCGCAAAGCGTGGTCCATTACGACCAAGGCCAGCAATGCTTCTGCAATAGGAGCTGCACGAATGCCCACACAAGGGTCGTGGCGTCCCTTGGTGATCACGTCAGTGCTTTGCCCATGCACATCAATCGATTCGCGCGGACTCAAGATGGAGCTGGTGGGCTTGATAGCGATGGACACTTCCAAGTCTTGACCAGTACTGATACCTCCCAGAACTCCTCCCGCATGGTTGGTGCGAAAGCCTGCCGGACTCAGTGAGTCGCCGTGCACAGTGCCTCGCTGCGCCACGCTGCCAAACCCGGCACCAATCTCCACACCCTTGACCGCGTTCAACCCCATCATGGCGTATGCAATGTCGGCATCAAGTTTGTCGTACAAGGGCTGCCCCAACCCCACGGGCATTCCCGTCGCCTGCACACGAATTCGTGCACCACAGCTATCCCCCGCTTTGCGCATAGCATCCATATAGTCTTCAAGCTGCTGCACATCTGAAACTGGTGCAAAGAAAGGGTTGTTGCGCACATGCGCCCAATCTTCAAAACCAATAGGCAACTCGCCAAGCTGCGTCATGCATGCCCGAAACTCGGTGCCCAAGTGCGTTTTGAGCCATTTTTTAGCTACCGCACCAGCGGCGACTGTTGGTGCCGTCAAACGTGCCGATGAGCGACCTCCACCACGTGGATCACGAACTCCATATTTGTGCCAGTAGGCGTAATCCGCATGACCTGGGCGAAAGCTCGCCGCAATATTTGCATAGTCTTTGCTGCGTTGATCAGTATTGCGGATGAGCAGGCCAATGGGCGTTCCCGTGGTAACACCTTCGTAAACACCCGACAGGATTTCAACTTGGTCAGGCTCTTGCCGCTGGGTCACATGTCGGCTGGTACCTGGTCGGCGGCGATCCAGGTCAGCCTGGATATCCTCAGTGGACAGCGGCATGCCCGGAGGACAGCCATCAATCACGCAGCCGATGGCTGGACCATGCGATTCACCAAAGTTGGTGACAGTAAAAAGTGTTCCGAATGTATTGCCGCTCATAGTGCCGTGGATTATGCCCGCGCAAAGAAAGAACACCTTGGCGCACTACTGACGGCTTGCTTGTATTTGCAAAAAATTCCTGAAAGCCACTTGCCAGGCTATGGGCTGCAAGACGGCAAGATGTGCAGCGCAAGCGGACGCTTCAAGTGTGCTTGCAACATCCCCAGAGATTTCCCCATATATTCGCGAGCACCACCTGGACCGGGGATTCTGCAACGGAAGACTTCGATTGCTTAAACCCCGATGCCCCTTTGGTGGGGACTGCTGCCACCATAAATACCCTCCGTCGGCACCCCTACCACGCCCACACCGACCAGCGCTGAGCGATATCAGCTTTACCAAGCACTTTGAAGCCTTAAGCGCCAGATGCTGGAGGGTTTGTCCATGGGAAAATCGCAGAACCATTTGCTTCACGCAATGTATCAGGCGTTAGAGCAGATCACTACCCAAGTCTGCAGTCGCACATTGTGGTGAGCATGAAAGACGTGCGCATAGAGCTTAACAATGGTGTCTCAGACACTGTGGCCTTAACTGGCGCAAGGTCAATGACCATGAAATGGCTCAAGATGCTGGATCGTGTGAAAACGCCGCATGTGCATGTACAGACAGAATTACACGCCTGATGGGCTGTTCCTACCAAACACCATGAAAAAAGGTTTTGGGTACATTGCTGCTGCACTCCAACACTCAACGCAGCTCAAAGGAGTTGCACTGCCGATGGGGGCTTGCCTGTCTGCATTTGTGTTCCACTGCCAGGGGAACGAGACTCCATCAGATGCAGCATGCAGCACCTAGCTCGCAATGGCAGCCTCACGCACCTGCGCAATCAGTGCATGTGGAAAGAGTGTGCTGCACAAACCTTGCATATTTGGCTTGGACGGCCAAGCGCAAGACAGATGTTCAGCTTTGCTGCGTGGTACTGTCTTCCGATTCTGGCCAGTCACGGATATAAGCCTTAAGCAGTTTGTTTTCAAAGTTTTGGCTATCCACCACTGCCTTGGCCACATCGTACAAGCTCACGACACCTGTCAGTTGGCGGTTGTCCATCACCGGCATGTAGCGCGCATGATGGTCCAGGATCATGCGACGCACTTCATCCAGCTCTGTCTCTGATGTGCATGTCAGCGGCGCATCATCCATCACCGAGCGCACACGCGTCGTGCCCAGGTTGCCTCCGTTTTTGGCGATGGCCTGAATCACTTCTCGGAAAGTCAGCATGCCCACCACATCATCGTGCTCAATCACGACCAGTGAGCCTACGTCCTTTTCAGCCATCAACGCTACAGCGTCAGCTAAGGCATCATCGGCCTGCGCCACATACAAACTGTTGCCCTTGAGGAGCAGGATGTCGCTCACTTTCATTTCGGTATATCTCCAAAATCAGGCCGCTGCTACCCAATGCAGCGGCTGTCACACAAATATAGCCCACAACGCAAGCGTACAGGCGTTTGTGCGCAACTAAGCGAACATTTAGCTAGCAGCGTGATACCCAACATCAACAGCCCTGCCTGCTCGCATAAAGGCGCATCTTCATCCCCACAGCATCCGCACAAGACTGCCGAGCAGTGCCTGCAATTGCACAACAAAGCACTTTGAATGCCTAAGTCCCTAGCAAGCCGTCACCAATAGTGCAGACCAACGTCCGCTTCTGTGCCAGCATTCACGCCATTCACAAAAAAAGATGGAGATATTGCATGCCTGGTTACAGCGATCCTGGATTTGACACATTGAGCCTGCACGCAGGCGCCCAACCCGATCCAGCCACAGGCGCACGCGCCGTGCCCATTCATCTAACCACATCGTTCGTCTTTGAATCCAGCGATCACGCAGCAAGCCTGTTCAACCTTGAGCGCCCCGGCCACGTCTACAGTCGCATCAGCAATCCCACCAATGCCGTGCTGGAGCAGCGCGTCTGTGCATTGGAAAACGGTGTGGGCGCTATTGCAGTAGCCAGCGGGCAGGCAGCGCTGCACCTGTCGATTGCCACGCTGATGGGTGCTGGCAGTCACATCGTGGCCAGCACAGCGCTGTATGGCGGTTCACAAAATCTGCTGCACTACACGCTGCGCCGCTTCGGCATTGAAACCACCTTTGTGCAGCCCGGAGACATTGACGGCTGGCGCGCTGCGGTGCGGCCCAACACCAAGCTTTTCTTTGGCGAAACCGTCGGAAACCCTGGCCTGGATGTACTGGACATCCCCACCGTTTCTGCGATTGCGCATGAAGCCGGAGTGCCTTTACTGGTGGACTCCACCCTCACTTCTCCATGGCTGATCCAGCCCTTTGCGCACGGCGCCGATATCGTTTACCACTCAGCCACCAAGTTTCTCTCCGGTCACGGCACGGTGATTGGTGGCATCGTGGTGGATGGCGGCAAGTTCGACTGGGACAAGTCCGGCAAATTTCCAGAGCTGACCGAGCCTTACGACGGCTTTCACAACATGGTGTTCACCGAGGAAAGCACCACCGGCGCCTTCTTGCTGCGTGCGCGCCGCGAAGGTCTGCGCGACTTTGGTGCCTGCATGAGCCCACACAGCGCCTGGCTGATTTTGCAAGGCATCGAGACACTGCCGCTGCGCATGGAAAAGCACATGAAGAACACCGAGAAAGTGGTGCAGTTTCTGGCCAGCCACCCGCTGGTCAGCCGTGTTGGACACCCCATGCTGGAAACCCACACTTCGCATGCGTTGGCTCAAAAACTGCTGCCACGCGGCGCTGGTTCCGTCTTTAGTTTTGACATTGCTGGCAACCGCAATCAAGGCAAAAAGTTCATCGAGACACTCAAGGTATTCAGCCACCTGGCCAATGTAGGGGACTGCCGCTCTCTGGTCATTCACCCAGCCAGCACCACCCATTTCCGCATGAGCGATGAAGCACTGGCACAAGCCGGCATTGGACAAGGCACGATTCGTTTGTCGATTGGACTGGAAGATGCCGACGACCTGATTGACGATCTCAAACGGGCACTGAAAGCCGCCGAGAAGGCCGCGTAATGGATGTCCGCTGCTTTGCGCTGGCAGATACCGAAACCGTGATGCAGCTCTGGAGCGACTGCGACCTGACTCGCAGCTGGAACAATCCCTATAAGGACATAGAGCGAAAGCTCAGTGTCTCACCCGAACTTTTTTTGGTGGGTTGCGATGCTGCAGGGCAGGTCATGGCTTCCATCATGGTGGGCTATGACGGACACCGCGGCTGGGTCAACTATCTGGCAGTACACCCCAGCCACCAATGCCGGGGACAGGCCCGCGCTCTGATGCAGCAGGCTGAACAGCTCCTGGCGCGGCTTGGATGCCCCAAGCTCTCTTTGCAGGTGCGCACAGGCAACCAACAAGCACTCGATTTCTACACCCACCTCGGCTATATCGAAGATCAAACAGTCACGATGGGCAAACGCCTCATTGCAGATTTCTAAAACAGGCCCATCCAACTTTTTTGGAGACAACAATGCAAATTAACGTGCAAGGTGTAAACATTTACGCTTACACCGGCGGAAAGCAATTCGATACGAATCAACCCACTGTCATCCTGATTCATGGTGTCCTGTGCGATCACAGCGTCTGGGCATTGCAAAGCCGTTATCTGGCCAACCACGGCTGGAATGTGCTGGCCATTGATCTGCCTGGCCACTGCCGCAGTGAAGGCGATGCTCCCACGTCGGTCGAAGCAGCAGCCACCTTTATCGAACATTTGATGGATGCAGCAGGCCTGGAAAAAGCCGCGCTGATCGGGCACAGCTGGGGCAGTCTTATTGCCCTGCAAGCTGCGGCACAACTGGGCTCACGCATCACCCACCTGGGTTTGGTGGGCACCGCCTTTCCCATGAAGGTTTCGCCAGCATTGCTGGACAGCGCGCTGCGCACGCCTGACAAAGCCATCGCCATGATCAACACTTTCTCACGCGCCACGCTCTCTCCACCCAACGGGGCTGGCAGCTGGGTATATGGAGCAGGCATGGCGCTGGGCCAACGCGTGCTGGCCAGCAATCGCAACACCAATTTGCTGCACACAGGCTTTAGCGCCTGCGACCAATACGCCAACGGCGAGCAAGCCATTGCGCAAGTGCAATGCCCGATCTTGTTTGCCCTGGGCCAGCAAGACCAGATGACACCACCCAAGGCAGCCCAAGGCTTGATCGCTACAGCCAAGGCAGCGGGAAAAACTGTACAGCTTGCAATGCTGCCCATGGGCCATAACCAGATGACGGAGTCTCCCGACGAAACCCTGTTTGCCCTGTACAACTTCCTCAACGGTTAATTGCCAATCCTGTTGAGCAATCCAGCCCTGCTTTGCAGGGCTTTTCTTTATTGCACTGCCGCGAGACATGAACACCCATTGTCTCTATAAGTATGTGGACTCGTCCACTCGAAAGATGGAGGCCTGCATGTCCAGCACTACAACACCGGTTGATGCCAAGGCATTCACCAGCTTTACCGAGTTCTATCCGTTTTATCTGAGCGAACACAGCAACCGAATTTGTCGTCGCCTGCACTTTGCAGGCAGCACCCTTGGTTTGCTCTGTCTGGTGCTGGCACTGTGGCTGCGCCAGCCTTGGTTTATTGTGCTCGGCCTCTTTTTGGGTTATGCACTGGCCTGGATCGGTCACTTTGCCTTCGAGCACAACAAGCCCGCCAGCTTCAAACGCCCGCTCTACAGCTTTATGGGTGACTGGAGAATGTATGCCGATATCTGGCGGGGGCGCATCCGCCTGTAACGCGGCTTGCGCCTACGGACAGCTCATGCGCGAAACCGGCATATTAGGCGTTCGCCCATTCGGAGTATCGCCATTTGCTGCGCGCCCTTTTACGCTTGATGCAAGCGCCTCCCGGCCTTGCGATTGATTTCACACAACCAGCCCACGCCCCGGCACTTGCTCCAGCCGACGGTGTCTCATGGCGCATTTTCTCCAACCCTGTATCGCTGTTTATTGGTGGTGTGAGTGCTGTCCTTCTGGAGCTGGCCGAGCCGCGGGTGCGCACCGGGGTGTGGGAACACAGCAGCTTTCGCAGCGACCCTCTGGGCCGCCTGCACCGCACTGGCTATGCCGCCATGGTCACCGTTTACGCGCCACGTGCGCAGGCAGAGTCCATGATTGCACACGTGGTGCACATGCACGAAAAAGTGCGCGGCACAACACCGGACGGGCAAGCCTACAGCGCCAATACCCAAGAACTGCTCGACTGGGTACAAGCCACTGCCATTTTTGGTTTCACCCAAGCCTATAGCTGCTTTGTCCGGCCCATGACACCGGATGAAAAAGACCAGGCTTTTGCTGAGGGCCAAGCATCTGCGAGCCTGTATGGTGCCCATGGCTTGCCCAACACTTGGCAGCAATGGGAACAATTGCTGGCGCACACCAGCAGCACGCTGGAAGGCCATCCCATCCTGGCTGAATTTATCGACATCATGTGCCACAGTCCGATACTACCTGGCCCCCTGCGCCCCCTGCAGTTGCTACTGGTCAAGGCCGCAGTGCACATCACACCCTCACCAGTGCGAGAGATGCCACCGCTACAAGCTTTGGCGCTGCGCCCTTGGCAACTGCGGCTCGTACGCACTTTGGCTTGGCTGGCCGAGCGATGGCCACTCCCCATGCTTCCCCCGGCACAGGCTCGGCAACGCATGCAAATGCGCAGAAGATAAATAGTACGCAAACTCTATGTATAAAAAAACGGGCTGACCAACCCGTTTTTACGCGCTTATGAAGCAGACCCTATGCCGAACGACGCTTGCCATACAAGGTATCAATGTCCAGGGCATAACGCTCCAAGATCTGTTTGCGCTTGACCTTCATGGTCGGAGTGAGCAATTGGTTTTCCACACTCCAAGGCTCTGTGGTCAACAGCAATGCCCGTGGCTGTGCATAGCTGGGAAAGTCTGTGCTCAGCGCCTGCAAGCGCCTGAGCACGGTCTGCACCACCATGGGTTGGCGCAGCGTTGCCGGGTCGCTCGCATCCCAGCTATTTTCAGCAGCAAACAAACCCCAGTTTTCTTCGTTGAGCACAGCTATCGCGCTTATGAAAGGGCGATGGTCGCCCAACACCATGATCTGCTCAATCAGCGGATCGCCCAGCAGTGACAACTCCACATCCGCAGGAGAAATCTTTTCACCGGTGGAAGTGACAATGATTTCCTTCAAGCGGCCCATCAAACGAATGCGCCCCTTCACCAATTCAGCTTGGTCACCGGTGCGCAGCCAGCCGTCTTCCGTGAATGCCGCAGCAGTTTCCTCAGGGCGCTTCCAGTAGCCCCTCATCACGATCGGACCGCGCACCTGCAACTCACGCTGCTCACCAATGCGCACCTCCACACAGGGCAAAGGTGCGCCTACTGTGGCTGGATCGTTGCTGTCCAGAGTGACCACTGAAATCACCGGCGTGGTCTCGGTCATGCCATAGCCTTGCAGCAAGGGCACATCGAGGGCCAAAAAGTCTTTGGCTGTTTTGTGAGGAATGGCTGCGCCACCAGTGATTGCCATGCGAATGCAGCCACCAAACAGTGCTGCAATTTGCTGGGCAATGGTGTCATATGCCGCAGGCTTGGGGGCACCAATCAGCGATGCATCGTGTTTGTGCAAATCTGTGATGTCTTGCCGCGCACAAAAGTTGGCCCAACCCCATTCCACCGCAGCAAAGTAAGCCTGACGCTCTTCTTGCGAGCCTGCCAGAACTTTCTCAAGCACCTTGGCATGGGCCCGCTCATAAATGCGCGGCACGCACACCAGGATGGAGGGCTTTTCTGTCTGCATATCCTGCATCAGCAATGCAGCCGAGCGGGCATAAGAAGTACAGGCGCCACAGGCAATCGCCAGGTAGTAACCCACGGTACGCTCGAAGGTATGCGAAAGTGGCAGGAACGACAAAAACCGATCGCACTCATCAGGCTGCAACCGATCCACAAATGCGCCCACATCAGCCATCACGTTGGCGTGCGTCAACATCACGCCTTTGGGCTTGCCGGTCGTACCCGAGGTGTAGACGATAGCAGCCACATCACTGGCTTGCGGCAAGGGAGGTACATGCACAGCAGCCAACGCCTCCCCCTCCTGCAACCAGTCTGTCAGTGAGATGATACGAGGCCCCCCCACTGCAGACGCTGCACTTTCTGCCCATTCCGTGACCACGACAGTGCGCAGTGTGGCCATGGGGTATTCCGTAGCCTGCAAGCGCTCCCATTGGATTCGCGTGGACACCACCAGCAAACTGATCTCGGCGTTGTCAAAAATGTAGGCAATGCTGGCGGGGTTGTCCGTGGTATGCACGGGCACTGCAATTGCCCCCATCTGCAAAGCCGCCTGATCCATGCACATGGCATTCACACTATTGGGTAGCCAAATTCCTACCCGGTCTCCATGCGCAACATCACTGCCCTGCAAAGCACGGCAAAAACGATTGACTTGTACGCCTGCTTCTCGCCAACTGAGCTGTTTCCATGGTTGATCCTTACCCGCGAATTCTCGGTAGGCAGGTAGGTCAGGAGTAGCAGCCACGCGTGCGTTCAGCGCGTGGGCCAAGGTAGGTTGCAACCAAGGCTGAGAGATAGATGCGCTCATAAGCAATCACCAGAAATAAATGCACCAAAGCGCAGCCTAGAGCCATGCTCTGGCAATGTTTGTAGGTAGATATGAAGTTTGTCCGAAGGCTGGACCCAAGGCGATCTGCAGCAGTGCTGCAACGAACATTTCGTTTTGCCGTCACTGCACAAAAATACGATTCACGCCGTCCAAATGCAATGGCCCTGGCAAGCGCCCGCATTTGTCAAAAATGCAATCACTTCACCAAGGCCACAAACCTTCAAAAATAGAAGCATAAAGTTCTTACCTATCAAGGGTAAAAACCTTAAAACATTAATATTTTAACGCGGTACATTCAAACTTGCAGCAGTGCTGTCTTCTCCCGCTGGGGACTCTGTGCCCGGCAGCTTTGGCAGGGCGTCACGCAACAGACAATGCTCCCAGCCTGCGCTTTGCCACAGCTGCTCTGTAGTTGGCGTATGGGTCAGCAACATATGCTCAATCAACGGCGCTAGCAGCGTGTGATCGGGGTCTGCCAACAAGACATAACGTGGCTCCCCTTCTTCCAGGTAAGCGGTACCTGTATCAGGCATAGCCCCCACCCAGCGAATAGTGGTCAACGCGCTCAACGCAGGCTCCAGTTGCAAGCGATCCACCCGCAACCGTTTGGCCAGCGCCATGGAAGGCAGGCCGCGTTGCGCTTGCGTGCGCAGCGGCTCCAGGGCGGCAATGGTTTCTAAAGCCAGCTCCATCTTCCAGCCGGTTCGGCGCAAGTCACGGCCCGTACCCACCAACAAACTGGGCATATACGCCGCAACTACGGCTCCCAGCAAAAAGATGACCCAGCAGGTGTAAATCCAGATCAGCAAAATAGGCAGCGTCGCGAACGTGCCGTAAATGGCCGAGTACGTAGGCACCGTCGACAGATACAGCCCCAGCACAGTCTTGGCCAATGCCATGCCAGCCGCAACAAACAGCCCCCCCGCCCACGCATGCCGCCATTTGACTGGTGTATTGGGCACAAAGTGATAGAGCGCAGCCATGGCTGCAGACAGCAGCAAAAACTCCAAAGAGTTAAAGCCCATCTGCAAGCCTTCAGGCAAGCCAGCCACCAACCCTCGGGATGCAGACAACACATACGAGGTGGTGGCGATGCTCAGGCCCATCAGCAAAGGGCCAAAGGTGATCACACCCCAGTAAATCAACAGCCGCTGACCCAGTGGACGCATGCGCTGCACACGCCAGATGTGATTGAGCGTTTTGTCCATGGTCAAAATCAGACTCACCACCGTAAGCAGCAAAAAGGCCAGACCCACGATACCAAGCTGGCTCGCCTTGCTGGCAAATTGCATCAGATAGTCCATCACCTGCTCAGCAATCTCTACAGGAATCAAACTCTCCACCAGCCAGCGTTGCAGCGTCTGTTGCAAACGTCCAAAGCTCGGAAAAGCCGTGAATACCGAGAGCAATACTGTAAAAAATGGCACCAACGCCAGCAATGTGGTGAAAGTCAGACTGCTGGCCGTCAAGCCGAGCTGGTCCTCTCCGAAGCGCATTTTCAGAGTGTGCAATGTATTGCGCCATGGAAAAGACTTGAGCGTTTCTTTAAATTGACGCGCGCGCTGTCGCGCTCGATGGAAGGTCAGTGGCATGGGCCGTATGATGCCATCCCAATGAATTCTGCAAGCAACAACCTTCCAGGCAGCGATGTGGCTGCCACCCGATGGCTGGCCGTTGGCAGCCTGCTTGGCCTGATTGTCCTCAGCGTAGCCTGGGAGCTATGGCTGGCACCGCTGCGTCCCGGAGGCTCTTGGCTGGTGCTCAAGGCACTGCCCCTGTGTATTCCGCTCGCGGGCCTGCTCAAGCGCCGCATGTATACCTACCGCTGGGTCAGTCTGGTGGTCTGGCTTTATTTCACCGAAGGGGTGGTACGCGCATGGAGCGACCAAGCCCCCGGTAACTACCTGGCCATGCTGGAAATTGCCTTGTGCCTGCTGCTTTTTGTCGCGTGTACGCTGCATGTGCGTCTGCGCCAGAAAGCTGCAAAAACAGCAACTCAGCAGACCTGAATTTCCCTTTCACACCATTCTGAGAACCTCGATGGATAGCAAGCATTTCATCACCACCTTGCGCGGCATTGTGGGCGACAGCCATGTGCTGACCGACGGCGACTTGAGCGCCTACGAACAGGACTGGCGAAAACGTGTGCATGGCAAAGCCTTGGCCGTGGTACGCCCGGCCAGCACCGCCGAAGTGGCCTCCGTAGTCAAAGCCTGCGCTGCGGCCGGCATCTCCATCGTGCCCCAAGGCGGCAATACAGGGCTGTCGGTCGGCTCCACACCAAACAACTCTGGACAGCAGGTGGTTCTCAGCCTGCAACGCATGAACAGCATACGCAGTTTGGATCCCGACAACCTCACGGTCACAGTGGAAGCTGGCGTCATCTTGCAAACCTTGCAAGAAGCTGCAGACAAAGCTGGATTTCTCTTTCCGCTGTCGCTGGCAGCGGAAGGCAGTTGCACACTGGGTGGCAACCTGGGCACCAACGCTGGCGGCACGCAGGTGCTGCGTTACGGCAACACGCGTGAGCTGTGTCTGGGTCTGGAAGTGGTCACCCCGCAAGGCGATATCTGGGAAGGATTGACAGGCCTGCGCAAAGACAACACAGGCTACGATCTGCGCGACTTGTTTATTGGCAGCGAAGGCACGCTGGGCATCATCACCGCTGCCACCATGAAGCTATTTCCGAAACCTGTGGCACAACTCACGGCCTTTGCAGCAGTCCCAAACATGGACGCCGCCGTGCGCTTGCTGGGGCTGGCCCACCAGCACCTCTCTGCAGGCCTGACAGGTTTTGAAGTGATGGGCCAATTTGCGCTCTCACTCGTTGTCAAACACATGCCGCAATTGCGCGTGCCATTTGCCGATCTGGCCGATGCCCCTTATTGCGTTTTGCTGGAAAACTCCGACAACGAATCCGAAGCCCATGCCCGCGCGCGCTTTGAATATCTGTTGGAACTGGCGTTTGAAGACGGCTGCGTGCTGGATGCCGTGGTGGCCGAGAGCATGTCCCAGGCGCACGATCTGTGGCACATTCGCGAGAGCATTCCGCTGGCTCAAGCCGAAGAAGGCCTGAACATCAAGCACGACATTTCCATTCAAGCGTCCAGAATTCCCGCCTTTGTGGAGCACACTGATGCAGTGCTTTACAGCAAGATTCCAGGTGTTCGTTTGGTGAACTTTGGCCACCTTGGTGATGGAAATCTGCATTACAACGTACAAGTACCAGAAGGTCAGGATGGAAAAGCCTTTCTGCAGGAGAAAGAAGGCCTGGTCAATGATTTGGTCTATGACGCTGTCGCCAAATTTGGAGGTTCATTCTCCGCCGAGCACGGCGTTGGCGCACTCAAGGCCGACAAGCTGGAGCACTACAAATCACCCGTAGCACTGGGCATGATGCGCGCCATCAAGCAGGCACTCGATCCGCAAGGCATCATGAACCCTGGCTGTATTCTCAGAGCTTGAACTCTCTACAGCCGCCAAACAAAAACGCCACGCAATGTCGTGGCGTTTTTTGTTGTTTGGATCGAGTCCTCAACCTTTGGGTAGGCTTTTTTGGTTGTCCACCATGGTCTGCACATCTTTGGGCCAGGGTACATTGATATGACTGGGGTCTTGGTACTCCGAGACTTTGCCTTCATGCAACATCCACACACGCACTGCATTTTGCGCTGCGTCCACCACCACAGCCGCAGCTTCGGTACCACCTTCATGGGGTCTGTTGCCCGTGATGAACCAACGCCCCGCCTCTTCAGTCAGCGGGCTGACGGTGCGCAGGTTTGACAACAAAGTTGGGTACTCCTTGCCCATCAAATGCTTGAGCCGCTCGGCCAGCACACCCTGCTCCAAAAAGCTGACATTGCTATCGCTGGGGTAGGAGCCCAGATACTGCTTGAGTTCCCCAAGGGGAGAAGCATTGCTGCCAGGCTGATCATGGCTAGGCAAGGCATCCGCTTTCTGCGCACTTTCTGCAACAAGCGCTGCGTCACTTCCCAAGCCCTGCACTGCATCGGTATTTGCTTCGGCTGGCGGTGCTGATTGCACATTCCCCCCCGCCGCAGAGCTAGCCCTCGGAGTAGGCGGCGCAGGCTCACAGGCAGCCAAAACACCTGCTGCGGTCAAAACAGCCAAGGCATGCCAAGGACTGAGTAAACGTTTCATAGGCTCTCTCCCACGTTAGATGCTCACAAGCACATTTAAAACATCACTTCATGCACCAAAGTGCACACATTTTTCGCAGATCTCACAATAAGAATACGCGCATTGTTAAAACAAACCAATTCGATGTCTGTCCGCCGACGTCGCATATCCAGCGTGAACAATCCATCCAGAAGGCAAGCACCCCACCGCGCCCGATGGCAGATTGCCTGTGCTCATCCGGCACAGTTTTTTCTCATTCATTTGTTGCGTCAATATGATGACTTTATGCGCCATCTCTAGGCACACCGTGTAAGCAAAAGTGCCTCCTGAATCCACGAACATTGAGGCTTAGGAAGTACCAGAGACCGTAGTGGTCAAGTCTGGGTCGGGGCCATCCAAGGACATCACACCGCTTCTTGCCGAGCTTGCTATACGATTCCCCTCTCAATTTGTCACATTGGCCCATGAAACAGTATCTTGACCTCGTACAGAACATCTTTGACAACGGCAGTTGGCAAGACAACCGCACGGGCGTACGCACCCTCAGCATCCCGGGTGCAATGCTTCGATTTGACTTGCAGGAAGGTTTTCCTGCCATCACTACGAAGAAGCTGGCGTTCAAGTCTGTCATGGGCGAATTGGCCGGGTTTCTGCGTGCATCGCGCAGCGCTGCAGATTTTCGTGCACTAGGTTGCAAGGTATGGGACCAGAACGCAAACGAAAATGCGCAATGGTTGGCCAACCCTTACAGGCTGCGGGAAGATGATCTGGGTCCTGTATACGGGGTTCAGTGGCGTGAGTGGCCTGCATACAAGCTCATTGACCCCGCGCAACCTCAAGGCCATGCCCAGATTGCAGACGCCATCACACGCGGCTTTCAACAAATCGGCATTCTGGAAGGAGCCGATGGAAGACCGTCTGGCATGCTGTTGTACAAAGCCGTTGACCAGCTCCGCCAATGTCTTGACACCATCATCAAAGATCCGGGCAGCCGCCGTATTCTCTTTCACGGCTGGAACTGGGCTCAGCTTGATGAGATGGCACTGCCTCCATGTCATCTTCTCTACCAATTCCTCGTCAACAAAGAGAAGAAAGAAATCTCGCTTTGCTTATATCTTCGATCCAACGATGTGGGGCTTGGCACACCCTTCAATGTGGCAGAAGGAGCTGCGCTGCTGCATCTTGTCGGGCGCTTGACAGGCTACAAACCGAGATGGTTCACCTACTTCATCGGTGACGCACATATCTATGAAAACCACGTCGACATGCTCAAGGAGCAACTGACGCGCGAGCCCTACCCCTTGCCTCAGCTCGTCCTTTCAGATCGCATTCCTGACTATGCGCTCACCGGTAAATATGAGCCTGAATGGTTGGAAAAAATGGAGCCTTCTGACTTTGCGCTTGAGGGGTATCAACACCACCCCCACATCTCTGCCCCTATGGCTGTCTAAAAGGCGTCGAGCACCAGCCGCATGGGCTGGGTGATACCAGTCAGAAACTGTACTGGCAGCTGGGAAAGTTCAGGCGGTCACCAGTACACAGCGCCGCCTGCATACCACGAGACATTGCCAAACAGATTTACCCGCAACGCAATGTCCCGAGAAGAGAGGAAGCGACAGGCCCTTTGCACTGTCAGCAACTGCATGCAGACGGTGCGCGCCTTCGCTCCCTATTTTTATTACTCATTACCAAGACCAAGCGCTGCCCAGCTCCTGGTTTCTCAAGGTAATAAGGCATCCGTATCCCAGCTCAAAGCCTTTACTCCACCTTGTATTTGAAGTCGCCGCCCTTGCTTGCAGTCACTTTAACGCGAGCAATCGCTTGGCCATCCACCATGCGATCAAGCACAGCGCCAGCTACTGCGGGTAGCAAGGTGCCGTTAATGATGTGATCGACATTGCGGGCACCAGAATCCACCTCGGTGCAACGGGCCAAGATGGTGTCCACAACAGCCTCTGTCCACTCAAAACGTGCGCTGTGGCTGCTTTGCACACGATCGCGAATACGGCCAAGCTTGAGCTTGATGATGCCTTCAAGCACATCATCACTGATGGGGTAATACGGAACGACTTTCATTCGCCCCAAAAACGCTGGCTTGAAATGCTTGAAGAGCACCGGCCTCAGAGTTTCAACCAGAGCATCAGGCTCAGGCAGCTCCTGCGCTGGCTTGTTCAGACAGGTCTGCATGATCTGCGTTGAGCCCACATTGGAAGTCAGGATGATGAGCGTGTTCCGGAAATCAATGGAACGGCCTTCTGCGTCATCCATTTCCCCTTTGTCAAAGACTTGGAAAAACATTTCCAGCACATCAGGGTGTGCTTTTTCCACCTCGTCCAGCAACACCACGCTATAGGGATTACGGCGGACAGCCTCTGTTAGGACGCCGCCTTCGCCATAGCCGACATAACCAGGGGGTGAGCCCTTTAGGCCAGAGACACTGTGTGCCTCCTGGTACTCACTCATATTGATGGTGACAAGCTTCTTTTCTCCGCCATACAAGATATCGGCCAGCGCCAATGCGGTCTCCGTTTTACCCACTCCCGAAGGACCCACAAACATGAAGACGCCACGTGGCTTGTTAGGGTCTTCCAACCTTGCACTGGCAGTACGTACACGCTGAGCTACTGCTTCAAGTGCATGATCTTGGCCAATGACTCTTTCTGCCAGCAGCGGGGCCAGTCCACGCACAGTTCTGATTTCGTCTTTGACCATGCGCCCCAAAGGAATGCCTGTCCAAGAAGAAACAATTTCAGCCACCACATGGCCATCAACCTGCAACGGCACGATGCCACTTTCGCCTTGAAGTGTGCGCAATTGCTGCAAAGCCTCGTGCAACTCCGACCTATCTTGGCTGGTCGTGGGGGCGGACTGTGCCATTGCCGCACGCAAGGTCTGAATGCGCTGAACCAGCACTTGTTCACTTGCCAGGCGGCTTTCATCCTGCGCCAATTGATCTTGTGCAAGCTGCAATCGTTGCGTCAATTCATCCAGCCGCTGAACAGACTTAAGAGTTTCTCCGGCACGCTGCATATCGGCTTGCAACGCCTGAATTTCTTGCTGCAGACGGCTCATCAATTTCCGGCCATCATCTATCTGCGCTGGCGTTGCACTTTGCCCCAATGCCACACGGGCACATGCAGTATCCAACACGCTCACCGCCTTGTCTGGCAACTGGCGTCCAGTGATGTAGCGGTTGGACAACCTCACGGCCTCTGTCACTGCCTCGTCCATCACAGTGATCCCAAAGTGCTTGGACATCAATGACACCATGCCGCGCAGCATGGCTGCCGCCAGCTCTTCGCTTGGCTCATCGACTTTGACAACTTGAAAGCGCCTCGCCAGAGCAACATCTTTTTCAAAATACTTTTTGTACTCCGCCCAAGTCGTTGCGGCAATCGTTCTCAACTCACCGCGCGCCAAAGGTGGTTTCAGCAAATTTGCTGCATCACTTTGCCCAGCAGCTCCGCCTGCACCAATCATGGTATGTGCTTCATCGATGAACAAAATAATGGGTGTCGGGCTCTTTTTGACTTCATCAATCACACCCTTGAGTCGATTTTCAAACTCTCCTTTCACGCTAGCACCGGCCTGCAGCAATCCCAGGTCAAGTACGCGCAATGACACATTACGCAGTGGCTCTGGCACATCCCCTGCAACAATACGAAGTGCGAGGCCTTCAACCACTGCCGTCTTACCCACTCCAGCTTCGCCGGTAAGGATGGGATTGTTCTGTCTTCGGCGCATCAACACATCAATCATTTGGCGGATCTCCGGGTCCCGCCCAATCACTGGGTCAAGCTTGCCATCGCGCGCATGCGCTGTAAGGTCGTTGGTATATTGATCCAGCGCTGGCGTATGCACAGCAGACGCTGTATCCACGACTCCAGAGCTCACTGGTGAATCCACATGACTCGCATCTTGGACTTCACTTGAACCGCGCGTGAGCTCATGAAACCGATGCTTGAGATCCTCTTTGCTAATCTGGGCAAATCGCGTAGAGCCACGTAGCGCCAATTGGGCCAGATCAGACTCCGTCAACAATGCCAGCAACAAATGGCCCGAACGTATCTGCGCTGCACCTTCATCAAGTGATGCCAGAAGCCACGCATGCTGAAGCAACTTTTGCAGGTATTGAGAAAACACTGGTGTACGCGTATTCCCATTCTTGAATCCTGCCAACTCATGTTCCAGGTCAGCTCGCAACCCACTGGCACTGACACCAGAAGACTTGAGGATGGTTGCAAAATCACTATCAGCATGCTCGAGCAAAGCAAGGAACAAGTGCTCGAGATCCACCTCGTAATGTCCTTGCGCCATACAAATATTAGCGGCACGTTGTGTTGCAAGGCGAGAAACGCCGTTCAGCTTGGTAATCAGGGTCTTTAACGATGTGGTCATAGGTATGCGAAGTCATCTAATCATGGGAAACTGGCTGGAACAAAGCACTTGTCTTGTCAAAGGCATGAGACAAACTGACTTGCACAACCCGGGTGTTTCTTTTGCTTATCGCTCCGAGAAAAAATCACTGCCTGGCATTGCATTCGCCTGTCCTTTCATTACATATCTGCTGCAAGCACGGCACTGTTTATCTGTACGGCTCATGCCAGCAGTTCCAACTCATACATGGCATCGCTACGATCGACAGCGCTACCAGCTTCATCACACAAAAAGCAATTCCAACCGAGGCGTGCATCGCCTTGCGCCGTCAACAAAACCGGGCCAATTGCCTTCCGATCAAGAATCAGGCGCACCTCATACTCATAGGTCACACCTGCCAACGCTTTAAGCATCCGGGACAACGCACGCGCATGGGACTGTCCTAGATAAAAAGCATCAAAAGCACGCCTGTCCAAAGGACCAACCCACAACCGCAGCCGCAAATCGCGCTGCCAAACACTTTGCCCAACCAAAGCTGTGTGTCCGAGCACTGCATTGGTTGAGCCCAGAGATGTGCACTGATGCGCAGGAACTTGGTACCACTTGCCCACGAACTGCTCGATTCGGATAGGGCAATCAAAATGCTCACACAAAACCCGCTGCAAATAAGCTGCTGATAAAGGGCGTTGCCTTGTCGCTTCCGCATAAAGCCCCAAGGTCTCATCAAACACACCATCGCTTGCATAAGGCTGTGCTGAATCTTCGAGCTTTCGCCCTCCACCGCCTAACCAAATCAGTGCCTGAAGGTAATCACGTCGTTGCTGCTGCTCATCGCCTATAGCAAGCCGATATTTACGCCAGGCCCGATAAAAATGGTGCACGGCTCGCTGAACAAAAATATCCAGAAATGCCGTGGCCACGCGCTGCTTGCTTTCTTGCTGGCGCCGCAATAGCTGCTCTGTATAAGCAGAAGGCAATGCCCCATGGGCGCCAAGCAGGCTAAAAAAGGCAGGTGTAATCTGAACATGGCCGATACGGACGTTGTGCCAATCCGTTTGCGCATCCAGCCTTTTCCCCTGTTCGTCATAGATCAGCAATGCCTCAATCTCACTAGGGGGGAAACTCAAAGATGTGGAATTGGAAAAGCTGATCTTGTCTGCCAGATCACGCGCCGACACTCCCTGGCGCTTCAACAACTTCTCCAGCAACACCAGCGCCTGGAAAAACTCAAAGCGATAGAACTGCTTGTGCAGCCGTTGCGCTACAGAAGCGTGGAGTCGCCGCTGCGAGGTTTGCATCGCGCCAATTCCTTTTCTTCTTGCTGGGCCGAAAGCACGACCAACTGCGTAAAACTATTTAAGTTGACGTAAAGCCCGAAAAAGCGATCCAGCACCGCCACAAATACCTGCAAGCTACTGCCGACGAATCGTGATTCATCAATGCGCAAAATCACCTCGATGCCACGTACAAAGGTGGCAAAAGGTTGTCCCGGCAACCACTGCAGGCTCTGCCTATGCGCGATATCAACCAGGCTTTCAATTTGCTGAATGGAGACAGACGATCGCCTCCAGTCATACAGATACAGTAGCTCACGCAACGCCGAAGCATCTCCATCAACCAAAGACTGGTGGCTCAACGCAAGGTGCGAAACCAAGCGCCAATGCATACTCTTTCCGCGCTGCTGCCTCAAGGTGGCCGTTGGTCGACGCAACAACTTGATGCGGCCGGACTGGGAGTTGCCCTCTAAAAATAGATCGCCGTCAGACTGACCAAATGACAAAATCGTCGGTAAATCCCGATTGGTGCAAGTCACCATCAAACTGAGTGTTTCACTCTGAAAATCCATCGCATTGAAGTCTGCGTCAAACAGGGAGATCTCCGTCTCATAGCCCGGGCTGCGCCCGGCCACCTCGGTATTGCGTCGTGACAGCCAGTAATGCGCATCACGCTGTGGCGTCTGACCGTGCTTGAGTGAGTAAAACGGCTGAAACTGCACCACACAATCGCCCTGCACGGTCTGACGAACCAACTGGACACTGTCAATGCTGTAGACCTCAAAAGCGGAGGCACTGCGACCATCCACCACCACCGGATAGGCGCTAGTGGTATGCGACAAGCGAATAGGATCGCCAGGCCTCTCGAAAAGGTTAACCACCGGTGTACAGCCCGTCTGGAAATGCTTCGCAGAAGTTTCTTGCAACATTTCGGATGCATGAGAACCAACACGCAAGCCTTGCAGAGCCAAGTGCAGCGTCACAACCTTACCACTGGGCAGGCAACGGCGCAGTGCCGCAATATCGATGTCAAAAAAATAGAACTTTTCAGGAAATGCGAAATGCTCTGCCAGCAGGCCCAACGCGGGATGGCTGCGACTTGACTGGGGCACTAGCAATTCATCTTCACCAAAGCCTACGGGACGCAATGGCACATGCTCCAGTTCACTCCACCGACCACTGGCGTCTGCCTCAACATAAGCAGCACAAATATTGCCTAGCAATGCGTCCATAAGCAAAGACGCCATGGATGTCTCTGCATCCACAAAGACGCGCAAACTATCCTGCTTGGCCACTGTCCAACTGCTCTCACCGGCACCAATGGTCAAGGAAAGGCATGAAGTCGCATGTCTGGGCAAAACTACATTACCTGCCCCTACAGCAAGCGGCTGGAAGCGGGCATGTGTCACCTTCAACGACGACAGTACGACGTCATACGCTGTACGAAATCGGCAAGGCACACCTTGAACCGCATGCGAAAGCAACTCAGTGTGTCGAGGCACCAACGAGGGCTGACTCGCACTCACATCAGGTGGTAGTCCAAACTGCGCAATGGAACAACTTGGAAAAGGTTTTAAGTACTGTGGATACAGTGCATCGAGCAATGCTTCCGTAAACTCTGGATAGTCATCATCAAGTTTCTTGCTGATACGGGCACTCAGCAAGGCAAACGACTGAATCAACCTCTCGACATGCGGATCCTCACTCCCATCTTGCGATAGTGTGAGACGAGCTGCGATCTTCGGGTAATTGGCTGCGAAGACTTGTGATTGCTTGCGCAAGAACGCCAGTTCACGTTCATAAAAAGGCAACAGGTCTTGCATCTAAAAATGAGGTATTAATTGCCTGTGCTTCAATGGCCTGCAGGCTTAGGTTTAGGCCTAGCCTTGGAAACCGAATACTGGAGAGTGGTTGGCTGCAACATGGCATCAAAGTTGACCGGTTCGCGCATTCCAGGCAGCTGCAACAAGGCAGAGATGTTGAAGCACAAAACACTGCTTACTGCGCTTTTCGTACCAACCAAAGAAACCTCTACCTGGCACAAACGAGTCTCATGACGAGCGATAGCGTTTTGCAAGGACTTGCAAATGTTGATGCGGTCGTAATAGTTGGCCAGACTCATACCCGCAAAATCTGCGACTCCATACGTCAGAATCGATAACCGACATTGCGGGTACAGCTCAAAGTCGTCCTCCCCCAAGCTAATCCGGCTGTTGAGCAAAGACTCCAGATCTCGAGCCACTACGACTTTCATCTCCTCTACCGACATCCTCCTAAGGACTGCTGAAGGTGAGTTCACTTCATCAACAAAAAGCTTATCGAATAGTCCGGGTTCGAAACCATTCATGTTCGCAACATCCCTGCCATAAAAAAACCTGGGACTTCAATGCAGCAACGACAGCACTTGACTGGTCTGGCTGCACTGACCCCAGGTTGTAGCGATTTAGACTGTGTAAGTCTTATCGTTTTTAGTGAGACTCCATGCGCCCTTGGAGTTACCGCTTTGGTTACCACCGATTTTCTGCTGTGTGTAAGTCCACTGCACAGCCGCATACTTCAGCGAGAAGTCCTCGGTAGGTACGCCTTCCGTCTTCACCAAGGGGGTCACACTGGCGATCAAGACATACTTGAGTTTGATGTCCAGATAGCGTACGCGCTTGCCTTCACCGTCAGCACGGTAGAACTCGATAGCAACCTCGTCAAACGTGGTACCACCGGAAGCGTGCTGATAAAGCAAAGGACTGACAACGTCCAAAGCCTTTGTGAAGACCATTTCACCATGCTCACAACGTTCGGCGGTGTGACCACCAGAGGTCGAAGCCGTGGCAGATCGAGGCTGCACAATCTTGTGTGACCACGAATCGACTTCAATCCAGTCCTTGTGGTCCTTGTCCTGCGATTCCCCATTGATATTGGGGCCACTGAACTTAACGTAGATGTCCTTCATGCATATCTCCTAATCAACAAAAAAACAAACAAACGCTCGAGGAAAGGCAGGGTCCATGAGTGGAACTTGCCGGGGAAAAAGGCCACGCGCACTTACGCGCAAATAGCAACCGAGAATCAGCCAGCTGCCTTTGGCAGATCAGCTACGAGTCGCAAGGAAATCGACAATTCGTCAAGCTGGAAGTGGGGACGCAGGAATGCAACGGAGCGATAGACACCAGGTTTTCCTGGCACCTCCATGACCTGAATAGATGCCTCACGCAAAGGCAATTGCGCTTTTTGCTCCTGGGTTGCGTTGTCGTCTAGCAGAACGTATTGAGAAACCCATCTATTGAGAAAGCTCTCCACGTTCTGGGCAGAAGCAAAGCTACCGATCTTGTCGCGCATCATTGCTTTCAAATAGTGAGCAACACGCGAGACTGAGAAGATGTATTGCAACTGGGCAGACAGCACCGCATTGGCGTTTGCACTGTCCGTGTTGTATTTCTTGGGCTTCTGCACAGATTGCGCGCCAAAAAATGCCGCGTAGTCTGTGTTCTTGCAATGAACCAGCGGAATAAAACCAAGATCGCTGAGCTCCTTTTCCCGGCGGTCAGTAATAGCTATCTCTGTCGGGCACTTCAGAGCCACTTCCCCTTGATCGGTCTTGAAGGTATGTGTAGGTAGATCCTCAACCAAGCCCCCACCTTCCACACCACGGATTGCCGCACACCAACCAAAATCGTCAAATGCAGCGGTCAAACGCGTGGCAAACGCCCAAGCAGCATTGCACCAGAGGTATTTGGAATGGTCTGTGCCATCAACGTCTTCCACGAAGTTGAAGCTATCCACCACAGTCCCTTGCTTGGGATCGTATGGCAACCGCCCCAAGTAACGCGGGAGAGTCAGGCCCACATAGCGCGAGTCCTCAGATTCCCGGAATGACTTCCACTTTGTGTATTCAACCGTATCAAGCACCTTCGCCATATCACGAGGACGCCCCAGGTCGGCAAAGCTTTCCAAGCCCAATAATTCAGGCGAAGCAGAAGAAATAAACGGAGCATGGCAAGCCGCGGCAACGTGCGACATCTGCTCCAAGAAGTACATATCCTCTGGCTGGCGCGTGATCTCGTAATCACCAATCAATGTTCCAAAAGGCGCTCCACCAAATGTGCCGAACTCCTCTTCGTAGACTTTTTTGAACATCGCGCTTTGGTCAAACTCGATGGCTGATTTGAAGTCTCGAACCAGATCACGCTTGGTAGCATGCATCACACGGATTTTGAGCATGGCACCGGTATTGGACTCCTTGCACAGATAGTCCAACCCTCTCCATGTGCTTTCCATTTTCTGGAATTCAGGTGCATGCATGACAGCGCTGAGCTGATCAGAAATGAGTTGATCAAGCTCTGCAACACGTGCATCAAGGGTCGCCGATAAGTTGTCGGACACCAGCACATTGCCATCAAGCACCTGTGCCACTAACTCACTCACAATATCCCGGGCACGTGCATGCTCTGCATCAGATTTGGCAACTTTACTTTGCTCGACAATCTGATCGAGCATATCGATTTCTGCGACGGACTCCACCTGAGGCTGAGCGGCTGCAACAGTCTGGTTGCTCATAATTTTTCCTCACTCACCTTGCTTCTTGGAAGAACTCAGCGTCTGCAACGCCTCTGTATTGCTCAAGACATCAGCCAAAAGCTCTTCAAGCTTGTCATTACCCGCCAACTTATTACGAAGATCCGCCAGCTTGGAGCGAGCCTCGAGCAGCTTGCGCAAAGGCTCAACCTGTGACACCACCGCTTCAGGCGAAAAATCGTCCATGGAGTTGAAAGACAGATCCACAGCTATGGATCCACCCAACGACTCATCAAGCTTGTTCTGGACCTTGAACGCAACGCGAGGTGCAATTCCTTTCATCACATCATCAATGTTGTCTCTATCAATGTTGACGAAGTTGCGCTCTTTAAGCTTGGGCAAATCTTTTTCGGACTGCCCCGCCAAGTCGGCCACTACCCCCACCACAAAAGGCAACTCCTTCTTCTCAATCGCGTCACCCAGCTCAACGTCGTAAGTCAGTTGCACCCGAGGGGGGCGAACTTTTTGCAGTCGCTTTTGAATGCTTTGTTTTTTAGTTGCCATATAGATCTCTTCAAGAATGCAGGCTTACCCTAGTTAGACCGTCAGTTGCAAAACATGCAATTACTGCAAGTTGCCAAACGGATTACCAGTAGGCTTTGGCGCAGCAGCTGGCTGAGGTTTTGGAGCAGCAGGTGCACGTTGAACTGGGCTACGGCGAACAGGTGCTTTCTTCTTGGCTGGCTCCAATACGGGCTGCCCCAAGGTCTCGCGCAACATCAGTGCAAGTTTCACAGCGTCTGTCTTGGCATCTCCGGCCAGTTCAGCGTCATTGCGCAACTCTTCCAATGAGCGAACAGCCAGTCTCAGTCCCCCAACCGCAGTCACGCTCTTTGCTTCGCGATTGGCAGGATCACGTCGCAGCGTCTCCTCAGCAGCGACGATGGCCTGGCTGTAGTGGCCTTGTTCAAAATGAATCTGAGCGACCTTTGCCCATGGTGCGCCCTGTGTTGGGTTATCAGCCGCAATTTTTTCGTAGGCCAGAATGGCCGCGTCACGCTTGCCGGTCGTCATCAACTCATCTGCATCGGACATCCTCTGTGCATAAATCTGGTCTGCCGAATTGGATCCATCAATGGATGTCGTTGCACAGCCACTCAAAAGACCAGCACAAAGCAAGACTGGAGCTACGCAGGAAATTTTCAGCTTCAACATAAATTTAATCTCACCACTTACCAAATAAAAGAACGCTTGCTATCTTGATTTGCGCTGAAAAAAAATAATCAACCATTCAGCAAGAATCGCCTTTCAAATTAAAGAAAGAAATTCGGCGCAGATTAAATACTTGATTAAACATCAGCAGCTCAAGCGTGAACAGGAAGGAATCTAACATATGAGACTCTCTTCTTTTGTTGCAATACATTCACAAAAAAACATATAGAAACAATATTTAGACAAAATAATTGCCCAGCATCAAAAATATTTAACCTTGATTAACAAATAAATTCAGTCTAAATCCCTTACATATTGTTAATTTAATTTAGCAAGCATCCAAGAAAGCCAATATGGCAGGCTCTCTGTGTCGAAATTGACTGAAATCAAGATTTTTGCACCGTTATATTTCAATGAAATTAGAAAAAATTGATCTATCCCAATATAAGGATCCAGCAGAAGCAATAGATAGCCGGAAGCACTGGAGTGCTTTATAAAATCGATTAATTCAAAAGTGCGATTTGCCGCGGCGACTAAATACAAACCATGAAAAAAACAGCACACTTGTTAACAATTGCTTCCATCTCCACTGCCTTGCTCACAGGTTGCTCGACCCCTGTAGCGGCTGTTGGGAGTGCTGCACTAAAGATCATGGGCATCGCCCAAACCGAAGTCCCGGAGGAACAGAAGCCCCCGCGCCCTATACCGCTACAGATACAGGCGGGCAACAACCTCAACTCCGATGAAAAACAAAGAGCACAGGCTGTTGTTGTACGCATCTATCACCTCAAAGACGCCAACGCCTTCTGGCTTGCTCCTTATGACGCCTTCATTCAACCTGACAAAGATCGTGAATTACTTGCAAATAATTTGGTAGCAGTGGAAGAGGTCACACTGTCTCCTGGCCAAAGCTACGATGTGATAACAAAAGTTCCACGACAGGCAAAATACGTTGGCATCGTCACTCTTTTTTATTCACCGTCACCGCAGCGTTGGCGAATTATTTTTGATGCGGAGAAATCAGAGAAGACTGGAATATTAGTCGGCATTCATTCTTGTGCGATGACTGCAACCCGCGGTAGCATCCAGGCTTCGCAATCTCCAAATCAAAAATTGCAGGCCAACACAGACTGGAAAAGCCTTCTTTCAGTCAAATGTCCTTCAACCTCGTGAAATATTTCACAGCGTAATTTTTCCAAACGTGAGCTACACATCAAAAATTCTTTGGGGAGAAGGCCTTTTTTTGCGCCCCCAACATTTTCAGAGACAAGACGCATATCACGAGTCTCGTCTACACCATACGGCGCTTTCTCTACACCCATATTATCGAGGCGTGCGCTCGATTTCCTTTGATCTTGATGCGCTTGCAAGCGGCATGCTGCGCGCCACGCAGCTGTCCGTCATTTTCCCGGATGGCGAGCCATATTCTGCGCCAGGAGCCGACAGGCTCCCACCTGCAATTGCGCTGGAATCTCTGCCTCCCGATCAGGCTGAATTCACCTTCTATCTCGCCCTCCCTCCCACCAAAGAACTTGGTAACAACAGCAGCGGACAACGCGCAAGCCCAAACGAAACGGCCATGACGCGCTATTTCAATGAGCCGACGAACTGCAGCGACCTCTTCACCAATGCCATCAATGCTGAAGTCATCTACCTTCGCAAAAACGTACGTCTGATTGCAGATAGCGAGCCTCGCGACCAACTCATAACGCTACCCGTTGTACGAATCCGGCGCAGCACCTCCGGTGGCTTCGAATTTGACACCTCCTTTGTTCCTCCCACTGCATCGATTGAAGCCAGTCCGGTGATCTACCAGCAATTGCGAAGACTGCTTGACATGCTGCAGGCTAAAGTCAATTCGCTTTATGGCTATCACCGAGAGCCGAGCAAGAACATCATCGAGTTCCGCTCAGGAGACATAGCGTCGTTCTGGTTGCTACACACCGCCAATGCAGCATTTGCTTCACTCTCACACCTGTTTCGCCAGCCTGCGCTGCATCCGGAGCGCCTCTTCCAAGAGCTGCTGTCACTGGCAGGAAGCTTGATGACCTTCACCAAGGCACACACCTTGGCCGACCTTCCCACTTACGACCATGACAACCCTGGGCCCGGTTTTGCTGCGCTCGACGTGCTCCTGCGCGACCTGCTGGACACAGTGATTTCGACACGCTATTTCGCTATCACCCTGACCGAAACGCGCCGCTCCTTTCATGTGGGCCATTTGGACTCCGGAAAAATCGACAGCAAGACAGCGTTCTATCTCAGTGCCAAAGCAAGCATGCCAAGTGCTGAATTGCTGGAGGCCATCCCGATGCGCCTCAAGCTGGGTGCGCCAGATGACGTCGACAAACTCGTACTTTCGGCCATGCCAGGGGTCCGACTGAGCTACGCGCCACAAGTACCGCCAGCCATCCCAGTTCAGCCTGGAGCTTGCTACTTCTTGCTTGACGCCCGCAGCCCGCTTTACGAACGCATGCTTCAAGCACAAAGCGTGGCCATCTACACGCCAAACGGTATTCCTGATCTCCAGATCGAACTCATTGCTGTTACATCATGAACACCAAAGCACCACCCTCACTCATTGCAGGACTGCCCCCAGGGCTAGCACCATCACGATCAGGAGAGTCTCGTCAAGGCCCCACCAGCTTGCTTGACCTGCTTTATGACGGGCTTGTGATGCTGTTCTTGCTCAAGAACAAGAACACGCCTGCACAAGCAGACGCTTTTTTTCAAGAAATACAGCGCTACTTGAGTGATTTTGAACGCAATGCGCGCAAAGCAGGTGTCAGCGCCGAAGAGATATACGCAGCAAAATACGCGTTCTGTGCGAGTGTTGACGAGTTCATACTGACCAACCCAGAGGCACCCATACATGCTGACTGGGAGCGTCGCCCACTACAGTTGGCATTGTTTGGCGAGCAGCTAGCCGGAGAAAATTTCTTCAACCTGCTGGAAGAACAGCGCACGCTTGGAGCGCCACGCGTCCAAGCCATGGAAGTCTTCCATATGTGCCTCCTGCTTGGCTTTCAAGGCAAGTACATGCTTGATGGTCAGGAAAAACTCGCCTACCTCAGCGCACGCCTGGGCGATGAAATCACCAGCATCAAGGGTCAGCGTGCACCTTTCGCCCCACATTGGCAGCTACCTGATCTGATTTCCCACGCTCTCAAACGCGAAGCACCTCAATGGGTGGTTGCAGCCGTGTTTTCGCTGATTGGCCTCGCCACCTTCGTTGGCTTGTCAACGCACCTTGGCACTACCTCACGTGACACGCTTTCTACCTACCAGAACATCATCCAGCTTGGCCCCCGGCAGGCCAACCTGACGATCACCCTTCCCTAGCCTGATTCAGATCGCCCATGCCCAGCATCACCGAGACCTTATGGAGCCACAGCAACCTTAGCGCCACACTGCCCCGCCAGCACGCTCGATTGCTGCAGCTGCAGCTGCCTGATGGTGCACAAGCTCCGGCTCTGGTTGTCGAGCGCATGAGTGGTCGCGAAGGCATCAATGCACTGTTTGCATTCGAGATTGACACCCTGTGCGCCGATGCAGGTTTTGACCCGGGCACCCTCATTGGCCAGGAGCTGACACTGCGCGTGCTTAAAGCCGATGGCAGCTATCGGGCCTGGCACGGCATGCTGACAGGTTGCGATGCCCTGGGCGGCGACGGCGGCCTTGCCTGCCACCGGCTGTATCTGAGGCCCTGGCTTGCGGCACTTGCGCAGCGCCGTGACAGCTATGTCTGGGGTCAGCAAACGCTGCCAGACATCCTGGCGGACATTTTTGCCGATTACCCCAACGCCTGCTTTCAGATACAGGCCCAGCAAGCCTTCAAGCCCTATCCCACACGCGTGCAGTACCACGAGAGCGACCTTGACTTCGTGCTGCGCCTGCTGGCCGATGAAGGCCTGAGCTTGCGCTTTGAACACGAGCAGGAGCAGGCAAGCACAGGCGATGCGCCACAAGCCCCCTCTCGCCACCGGCTGGTCATTTTTGATGCGCGCAATGAGCTGCCCAGCTATGCACACAGCCCCATCCGCTTTCACCGCATCGATGCCACAGAAAGCAGCGACAGCATCAGCCACCTGGAGGCACAGCGCCAAGCAATTGCCTCCAGCATCAGCGTAGCCTCGTGGAACCACGCCCGCTTGCATGCCCCCAGCGCGCAAGTGCGCTCGGTGCTGGAGCTCGGT
>NZ_JASAUZ010000033.1 GCF_030162935.1 Comamonas halotolerans | reverse complement strand
TCTGCCGACGAAGCAGTGCAGGCCCACGTTTACTCAAACGACGTCTACCCCGTTTGGTGCCAGAGTCATGCGCTCGTGGATCCAGTCCGCTGTAGGCAACCAGGGCATCAGAGTTTGTAAAGTGCAGACGGCTGAACAAAGCAGTGAGTAAGGCGCTTGTTTGAGGGCCGATGCCTGTGATGCTCTGTAGCCGCTGGTTGCCTGCAAGTAAAGCCGCATCGCTTTCTATCAAGCGCTGCACTTGCAGGTCTATGGCCTTGAGCAAGCAGGTGAACGACTGCATGAGTGCGTCCATATCAGGCTGCAGAACATCTACCTGCTTGAGTGTCTGACGCACTGCTGCTTGATGGGCTGCCATTTGTGCTCGACGAGTCAGCAAGGTATGCAACTGCTGCTGTACCTTGGTGCCAGGTTGCCAAGGATACAAACTGTGATGGTGCTTTTGGACGTAGCGCCGAATGACTACGCAGTCCACGGCATCGCTCTTGGCCCTCGCACCCAAAGCTTTAGCATAGAAGTAAACATCGCGGGCGTTGAGAACGTACACCGCAAAGCCTGCATGTTGCGCCAGATGTGCCAGTTGCTGGTGATAGCACCCTGTGGACTCCATCGCAATGCAGCAATCTTTGGGCAATGAAGACAACCACACAGAGATGGCCGAGGCCGTGTTCTTCACAACGATGGGCACTTGCTCATCAATGCTGATGACCAACTGTGCTTTAGCGACATCTACACCAATAAAGCTCATTTGCATAAAAGCAACTCCAACAAAGAAAATGTCTCTGTCGGGGTGTTCTGCTCCACCTGAGTGCGTTGGCTTGCCTTCAGATCGGCAGTCGCACTGCCAGATGACAGTGCGCTGCTCAGTTCCTTATCGACGCTAAAAGGTGGGGTGGGAGGGGTCTAACACGGTCGGTCTGTGTGAACAGCCGATAGCGGCTCTTGGCCCTCACCCCGACACCCTTAAACATACAAG
>NZ_JASAUZ010000032.1 GCF_030162935.1 Comamonas halotolerans | reverse complement strand
CCGTGGTCAACAGCACGGAAGCGGGCGCCACTGTGCCGGTGACCGTGACGCTGGCCAATGTGCCTGCCGATGCGACCACCACCACGGTCAACGTGCGGGTGGGCGGTCAATCGTATGCAGCCACCGACAACGGGGATGGCAGCTGGACGGCCCAGGTGCCGGGTGCGGATCTTGCCGCAGCCCAGGACACCACGGTCACGGCCCAGGCCACGTTTGCCGATGCGGCGGGCAACGCCAGCGCACCGGTGACGGGTTCGCAAAGCTACGCGGTGGATACCACAGCACCGAGCACCACGATTGCGATCAGCGATGCCGATACAGACAACAAGCCCACGGTCTCGGGCACGGTCAGTGAGCCGGGCTCCACAGTGACGGTGACCTGGCCCGATGGCAGCACGGTGCAAGTGCCCACGGACGCCACCACCGGTGCGTGGACAGTGACCGCACCGGCCGAGCAACCCAACGGCACTGTGAACACCGTGGTCACCGATGCGGCTGGCAATGCGGGCCCCGGTGCCAGCGCACCCTGGACCTCGGCGGACATCACCCCACCTGACACGGGCGCAGCAGGCACCACGGTGACTGTGGGCGTCATTGCCGGTGATGGCGTGGTCAACAGCACGGAAGCAGGCGCCACTGTGCCCGTGAACGTGACGCTGGCCAATGTGCCTGCCGATGCAGCCTCCACAACAGTCACTGTGTGGGTGGGCGGTCAATCGTATGCAGCCACCGACAACGGGGATGGCACCTGGACGGCCCAGGTGCCGGGTGCGGATCTGGCCGCAGCCCAGGACACCACGGTCACGGCCGAGGCCACGTTTGCCGATGCGGTGGGCAACGCCAGCGCACCGGTGACGGGCTCGCAGAGCTATACAGTGGACACCACAGCGCCGAGCACCACGGTTGCGATCAGCGATGCCGATGGCGACAACAAGCCCACGGTCTCGGGCACGGTCAGTGAGCCGGGCTCTACGGTGACGGTGACCTGGCCCGATGGCACCACCGTGCAGGTGCCCACGGACGCCACCACCGGTGCGTGGACGGTGACCGCACCGGTGGAGCAGCCCAG
>NZ_JASAUZ010000031.1 GCF_030162935.1 Comamonas halotolerans | reverse complement strand
TGGTAATCCCCCCATAAACCATCGCTCTGAGAAGTAGAGCTATGCGGCCATGGCAAGCCGCTGTTTTGGGGTGATGCCGCCCAATGCCATATTTGGGCGTTCATGGTTATATCGCCACATCCATTGCGTGGCGCAATCTCGAACTTCATCCAGATTGCGCCAATGGTACTGTGACAACCATTCATAGCGAACGGTCCTATTGAAACGTTCGACATAGGCATTTTGCTGAGGCTTGCCAGGCTGGATATATTCCAATCGGATGCCTTTGGCACTCGCCCAGTTTTGCAGTGTTGCGCTGATGTATTCAGGGCCGTTGTCACAGCGAATTACTTGGGGTTGGCCACGCCACTGCATGATTTGCTCCAGCACCCGAATCACGCGCAGCGAAGGCAATGAGAAGTCCACCTCAATGCCCAAAGCTTCACGGTTGAAGTCGTCAATCACGTTGAGCAGCCGGATGCTGCGGCCATCCTCAAGTTGGTCGTGCATAAAGTCCATTGACCATACAACATCCCTGCTGGCAGGCACTGTCAGTGGTTCAGGTTTGGCTCGGTCCAAGCGCTTGCGTGGCCGTATGCGCAAATTGAGCTCCAACTCCCGGTAAATCCGATACACCCGCTTGTGGTTCCATTGGAAGCCTCTGACATTGCGCAAATACAGCAAGCACAAACCAAAGCCCCAATTGCGGTTGTTGTCCGTCAAGCGCAGTAGCCAATGCGCAATCTCATCGTCCTCGATACTGCGCTGAGCCTTGTACCGGTAGCAGGCTTGACTGATTTGAAACGCTTGGCAAGCCAAGCGAATGGTCAGCCCACGTTGCGCAACTGCAAGCTTTGCCATCTCGCGTCTGCGAGATGGCTTCACCACTTTTTTGCGAGCGCCTCAGCCACCACCTCGGCTTTGAGCTTTTCCTCGATGTACATCTTGCGCAGCCGGCGGTTTTCTTCTTCGAGCTCCTTCATCCGAGCCATCAGGGATGCGTCCATGCCACCGAATTTGGCACGCCACTTGTAGAACGTAGCTGCGCTGATACCCAGTTCTCGACACAGCTCAGGCACTGCCAAGCCAGCTTCTACACGCTTGAGCGCATCGATGATTTGGCTGTCTGTAAAACGTGACTTCTTCATAGTACAGATTCTCCTTGGGAGGTCTCTACTTCTCAAGACGTTGGTTTTACGGGGGGATTACC
>NZ_JASAUZ010000030.1 GCF_030162935.1 Comamonas halotolerans | reverse complement strand
GGGCACCACCACGCAGTACCACGAAAGCGATCTGGCTTTCCTGACGCGATTGCTGGCCGATGAAGGCATTTACTACTGGTTTGAACACCAGGACGGCGGGCAGTCGGCGGGTGATCTGGGCAGCCACACGCTGGTGCTGGCCGACCATGCAGGGGCGCACCAGCCGGGCAGACAGACGCACATAGCGTTTCATCGCAGCGATGTCACGGAGCCACGCGATACCTTGCAGCTGTGGCATGCACAAAGCCAGCTGCAAACCAGCCAGCTAGGGCGTAGCAGCTGGGACTATCGCAGTGTGGACCCGCGTCCGCTGCAAAACAGTGCCGTGCATCTGGGCACTGGCGTGGCACCTTTGGCCTGGAGCGACGACGCTGGGCTGTATCAATGGGCCACGCGTGAGCAGGGCGAGCGCATGCTGGCCAATGCTGCGCAGGCGCTGAGCGCCCGTGCCCGCACCTGGAGGGGCACATCCTCGGTGCGCACGCTCGCGCCTGCCAGCACCTTTGTTCTTGAAGACCACTACGCCCACGCCAGCGAAACAGAGGACGAGCGCCGCTTTCTGGTGCTCGAGCTCAGGCACAGCGCCCGCAACAACTTTGATGAAGACCTGCGCCAGGCCGTGGCCCGTGCGCTCGATGGCCCCCAGCCCAGCGCTGCCCAGACGGGCAATGCAGGAGCCGAAGTGCCTTTTTATGTCAACCACTTCACCGCCATACGTGCGGCCACGGCATACCGTCCCCTGGCACGCGATGGCTCTGGCATGCTGCTGCACCCGCGGCCCACCGTGCACGGCAGCCAGACTGCCATCGTGGTGGGCACGCAAGGCCAGCCCGTACACAGTGACCGCGACCATCGCATCAAAGTCCAGTTCCATTGGCAGCGCGGCAGCAGCGGCAGCGAACGCAGCCAGGGCCACCCCAGCGGGCAGGACAACGCACCGGCCAACGACACGCTGGGCGCCTGGGTGCGCGTGAGCAGTGCAGTTGCGGGAGACAACTGGGGTTACACCGGCGTGCCGCGCATCGGCCAGGAAGTGCTGGTGGACTTTATCGGTGGAGACATTGACCGCCCGGTCGTGGTGGGCGCGGTCTACAACGGAGAAGGCGAAGCCAACAGCCAGATCAACCGCCAGCAGGTGGGCTCGGCCAAGGCCACGGGCAATGCGCCCGCCTGGTTTGCCGGAGACACCGCAGAACACGCGCACAGGGCGGTGTACAGCGGCATCAAAACCCAGGAGCTGCACAGCAGCCAAAACGGCAACGGAGGTGCAGGCTACAACCAGCTGGTGTTTGATGGCACGCCCGGGCAGGAGCGCGCAGC
>NZ_JASAUZ010000029.1 GCF_030162935.1 Comamonas halotolerans | reverse complement strand
TTGAATCGCACCTGCTTCCGTGGAGGCTCAACTCCTGAGAGGATTGAGTCATGAACACTAAAGCTGCTCGTTTTAGCCCAGAGGTACGTGAACGTGCCGTACGTTTGGTGCAGGAATGCCAAGCGGATTACGCATCACTGTGGGGCGCATGTGAATCAATAGCCCCCAAGATTGGCTGCTCTGTCAGCACCTTGCATGGATGGGTGCAGCGCAAAGAAATTGATGCAGGCCAACGACCAGGATTGACGACGGATGAACGTGAGCGGCTCAAGCAACTGGAGCGAGAGAACAAGGAGCTGCGCCGAGCCAATGACATCCTCAAGGCTGCGAGCGCTTTTTTTGCACAGGCGGAGCTGGACCGTCGCATCAAGAGTTAATTGACTTTGTAGACCAGTATCGTGATGCCTATGGGGTCGAGCCAATTTGCAAGTTGCTGCAAATTGCCCCATCGGGCTACAGGCGCAGGGTTCAACAAAGAAACTGCCCTTGGCTGCGCTGCAAGCGCAGCCAATCGGATGAAGAACGTTGCAGTCATATTCAACGGGTGTGGCATGCCAATTGGCAGGTGTATGGTGTCGTCAAAGTCTGGAAGCAGATGCACCGAGAGGGCCTACCCATTGCCCGCTGCACAGTGCAACGCCTGATGCGCAAGCTGGGCCTTGAAGGGGCAAGGCGAGGCAAGAAGGTACGTACGACACGCCAAGATGTGGCTCGGCCAAGCCCGCAAGACTTGGTCAACCGACAGTTCACAGCCCAGCGCCCTGACCAACTTTGGGTCGCAGACTTCACCTATGTATCAACATGGCAAGGGCAAATGTTTGTGGCCTTTGTGATTGATGTCTATGCCCGTCGCATAGTGGGCTGGCGGGTCAGCAGCCACATTCGCACGGACTTTGTAGTGGATGCGCTGGAGCAGGCGCTGTACGCCAGACGACCTTCAAGCGATACGGAACTGATTCACCACTCCGATAGGGGCAGTCAGTATGTGTCCATTCGCTACACCGAACGCTTGGAAGAAGCTGGACTGATGCCCTCAGTGGGCAGCACTGGCGATTCCTACGACAACGCCTTGGCCGAAACCATCAACGGTTTGTACAAAACGGAGGTCATCTACAAACGAGGACCGTGGAAAACAAGGGAATCACTGGAGCTGGCAACGCTGCAATGGGTGCACTGGTTCAACCATGACAGGCTGCTGGAATCCATAGGGCATATACCGCCAGCGGAAGCTGAGGCAAACTACTGGCGGCAAGTTGCCAATACCGTGCAGGCTAACGCCTGCACTTCAACAAACTAGCCTCCACCAAACCCGGTGCGATTCA
>NZ_JASAUZ010000028.1 GCF_030162935.1 Comamonas halotolerans | reverse complement strand
CTGCTGATTTAGGAAGTCCTGATGGGCAAGCGCACGTTGGCGATATTCTCATATTCGATTTCAAGAAACGCGAACTAGGAAAGTCAATGCTTGAGTGTGCCGTGGCTCAAAACTCTGCACTGGCTGCAAAAAATCTTGCCGACTACCATCTTATAGTCTCTAAAGACTTAGCGCTTATGCTTCAAGCACTGCAAAAATCAACCGAATTGGGCAACTCAATGGCCGCATTTAGTTTATATAGAATTTTCAAAAGTGGTGATACAGGCATTTCCGAGCATGCTCCTATAACTATTGATCTTGAAAGATCACGACGCTATAAGAAAATTTCAGATGTCCTAGATCAAAAACCAGGTGCACAGCTCCCAGAAATTAACAGCATTGTTCCTTTGCCACCAGCGCCCTTGCCCGAATGGGATGGCAGTTTTTCATTCCAGCGCCAACCTTCCGCGCAGTAATGTGCATGTATCCTGCCCGCATGTCCCCTATACGGCTTTTTAAAAGCACTGGGTTATGCGCCATGGTTTTATGGCTGGCGGCATGCAGCGCAGAGGTGGATGCCATCCACACCATGACCCCGCCCAGCCCATCGCCCGCACCTGATTTGAGCTTTACCTGCGTGCATTCGCGCGATGCAGACATCCCCGTCACCCCCGAGGCGCAGGCACTGTTTGACAAAGCCCGCGCCCTGGAAAAAGCCCCCGGCCCCAAAGACTTTGACACCATTGCCCGTACCTATGAGCAAGCCGTGGCCCTGGGCCATTGGAAAGCCATGCAAAACGTGCAGATTCTGTACTACCAGGGCCTGACCACCCACCCCGCACCCGCCTTGCGCGTAACAGAATTGAATGAAAAGCTGATTGCCCTGGGCGCAGCCATTGGCTATTACAACATGGCCAATAATCTGGAAACCGGCTATGGCGTAAAACAGGACAAAAAAGCCGCACTGGCCTATTACCGTAAAAGTGCGGACTTGGGCAGCCCTGATGGGCAGGCCTATGTGGGCAACAAGCTCATTTTTGGTTTCAATAAAGATGATATTGGAAAAGCCATGCTTGAATGCGCTGTTGCGCAAAATTCTTCCTTAGGCGCGAAAAATCTGGCCGACTACCATCTTATAGTCTCTAAAGACTTAGGGCTTATGCTTCAAGCACTGCAAAAATCAACCGAATTAGGCAACTCAATGGCTGCATTTGGTTTATATAAAATTTTTAAAACTGGAAATACAGATATATCGGAACATGCACCAATTGCAATAGATATTGAAAGAACCAATCGCTATCTGGCTATTTACAATACGCTCAAGCGTAACCCACACGTCAAAATCCCAGAAATTAACAGCATTGTTCCTTTGCCACCAGCGCCCTTGCCCAAATGGGATGGCAGTTTTTCATTCCAGCGCCAACCTTCCGCGCAGTAATGTGCATGTATCCTGCCCGCATTAGCCCTATACGGCTTTTTAAAAGCACTGGGTTATGCGCCATGGTTTTATGGATGGCGGCATGCAGCGCGGAGGTGGATGCCATCCACACCATGACCC
>NZ_JASAUZ010000027.1 GCF_030162935.1 Comamonas halotolerans | reverse complement strand
TTGGAAAAAGCCCCCGGCCCCAAAGACTTTGACACCATTGCCCGCACCTATGAGCAAGCCGTGGCCCTGGGCCATTGGAAAGCCATGCAAAACGTGCAGATTCTGTACTACCAGGGCCTGACCACCCACCCCGCACCCGCCCTGCGCGTCACAGAGTTGAATGAGAAGCTGATTGCCCTGGGCGCAGCCATTGGCTATTACAACATGGCCAATAATCTGGAAACCGGCTATGGCGTAAAACAGGACAAAAAAGCCGCACTGGCCTATTACCGTAAAAGTGCAGACTTGGGCAGCCCTGATGGGCAAGCCTATGTTGGCGAAAAGATGGTCTTCGATTTTAAGAAGCGGGATTTAGGAAGATCTATGCTTGAGTGTGCAATAGCACAAGGTTCACCCATAGCAGCACGCACTCTTGGCCTTTTTCACCAATTAGTCTCATACAATTTTTCAGAGATGTTATCTGCCATGCAAAAAGCAGTCTCATTAGGAGATTATCTTTCAGCATTAGGTTTAGAATAGATTTTTAAATCTGGAAAAACTGGAATCCCAGATCACTCCCTTATCGAGATTGATCTCAAAAGAGCAGAGCGTTATAAACGTATCTACAGTACCATAAAACAAGATCCCAGAATAAGAATCCCTGAAATTAACAGCATTGTTCCTCTGCCACCAGCGCCCTTGCCCGAGTGGGATGGCAGTTTTTCATTCCAGCGCCAACCTTCCGCGCAGTAATGTGCATGTATCCTGCCCGCATGTCCCCTATACGGCTTTTTAAAAGCACTGGGTTATGCGCCAAGGTTTTATGGCGGTGGCATGCAGCGAGCTTGGCAGTGCCTGCAGTACACCGTCTTTATGTCCCTGAACCTGCATACAGTGTTAAGCGCTTTGATCGTCGAATTACGAAAGATGGCAGCACCCAGCGCCAGCATATCAATGACACCTGCCTGTTGCCTGGTAAATCACACGCGTTCAAATACGAGCAAGCCACGCTGGAGACATTGGTACAGGCTATTAAGCAATGCACAGCCAAAGCCATCACGCGGTTGCGACTCTACCACTAGCTGTCGTTTAACTATCTTCTGGGCAATGGTACTAATCACCTGAAAAACACTTCATCCCATATCAGCCACTAAGAGCCGCTAACCCTACCCAGCAAACCGAAGGTTTGCGATTGAGACGAGGCGCGAAGCCGCAGGCAGTACTGGCGTACGACAAGGCGAAGCAACGACGTATCAATGGTTATGTTAGCGGGTCTAAGGCTTGCAACAGCCACAAACTAGGACCTGCGAGCAACGCCACCGTCTGGCCGAAAACACAGCTTGCACTGGACTTGGGCGAGGCTAGCTGGTTTGAGCAAGTCAACCACGCCAATATTTTGCAAGCAGGCACAAGCTTGGGACTGAGCAAAAAGGCTGCCATGCATGAATTGGAGAAAATGCTCAAAGCGCTGCCTGTACAGGCAGACCGTCTCATTGCAGAAATTGAAGCCAGTTACCCCGCTTGCGTTGCAGCCAACCTCTATCCAGAGAGAGCCGCGCAGTGCGCACTATCAGGCAAGGGAGCTACGTCTGCTGCGTGCCATACACCATATCATCTTGCTGAAGACGCTTCAAAGGCTTTGATAAGGCTGTGAAGCTTTTTCAAGAGATTGGAGTGAGGTAGTGAGGCGCTGGATTGCCTGCAAGGCTCAACGGAAGCAGGACGGTTACCCGCCCTGCCCCTGCTAGGTCACAGCATCAAATAAGAGAAGATACAGCCCAGAGCCTGGAGGCCACTGAACACATCAGACTGATGCTCACCTTCGTTGGCATTTAATTGGTTTCCCAGAAAATGCCTCGTAGCTACGGGATGCTTACCCCGTTTCTAAGTACGCACCTTGTTAATGCGCCTGTTCACGCTCGTAGGAGGCTGAACAGAATCGGCTCAGAAGACCCATCTAACAAGTCAAACCAAGTGCATCCCCACCAGACGGTTGAACAATGTTCAGGCCTACATCACCTTCTGCAGCTTCGCCTGCTGCAGTGGGCCTTGCTAGAGCCCTCGGCAAGTATCTGCATAAGTGCATTATTTCACTTGCTTTTGCTCAAACGATGATCTTGTGCCCGAAACCTTTTGCACACCATCTGACTGCGTGGTTTCGTTAGGCTTTGCGACGCAGGCATCTTTGCTTGTTTACCTGATTGCCAGCACATTCATTTATACGAGCTATGCCGCATGCTCAGTCCAGGCTAAGCGACGTAAGGCAGCGGCCTAGTTGCGACTGTGGTCCAAATTTGCTTCACCGTCACAATCCTTAGCTCATCAGGAAGAGCCTTGTACCCTCATATTAGCTCCTATGTCAAAAGTAGAGGAGGCAGTTAACGATGGACAAACTCCTGGTCGATT
>NZ_JASAUZ010000026.1 GCF_030162935.1 Comamonas halotolerans | reverse complement strand
GTCGGGAATGCGACCTGCTACCGTATCTGGGTTGGCAAGATTTGTGAGGGAGCAATGACTTGCCCAAGACAGCGCTGGTGCAGATTGGTTTTTCCTTAAAACCGTCAGGCACCATCTACTTCTTCTATTTACGCAAGAAAGCAAGTGCAACGAAACTTACTCTGAAAAGAGAGTAATAAGTGAATGCCAACTGATGCAAATAAGGCTATGCATCTCAAATCAGATTCAAGCACTAGTTAGGTACTTGCTCGGTTGGCACCGCAGGCAGAGCGGCGCCACTTTTCGTTGTTGCAAGCGCAAAAGTGGGTCGATCCATCTGAACTCCGCGAAAAATTGAAAGCAAAACCCTAATATTTTTGCGTTTTCAACAATTGTTTGCTTTTATCAGATAGATTTTTCAACAATCTCAACTGAAGGAGGCAGACAGAAATGCGAAGAATATTCAGCTTTTTAACTGCGTTGGAAAACTCTCCGGCCTGCAGTTGCCGTGAAGAAGCATTTCAACTGGTTAAGAAGCTCTGGGTTGAAGCCAATCTGAGCATGCATGCCAGCCAGGAAGTTCTCACTGCCATCCGCACTCTGGAGCTTGACGAAGCCCATGGCTGGGTAGACCTGGATCGTGATCCTTGCTACTTACCCAACGTTCAGGAAAGCGATGTCCGACTTTACTTGCACAACGACGGCACCATCGTCATTCAGCGCATGGAGCTTGGCGTGCACCCGATTCTTTTGTTCAAACTGGGCTGCGGTCGACCTTTGAAGAAGAGATCGGCAGAGCATCTTGCTGCCACTACAGACGAATCCATCTAGCTCACTTCTCTCACCCAATTGGTACATGGATGTAGTCGTTTTGACCACCCCGGCATTTGAACAGTGACTACTGACATATGACGGCCTTCGTCCGAGGATAAACCTTCGTTCAATTGAATGGAGGATGACCATGGCGAAGTCGAAAGCACCCGCAAAAGCTGCAGATCTCAAAGAGACTTTGGGCAATGCGGGTGAATTGCAGCAGCAAGCTGACAAAGCACACCCAACTCTCACCACCCAGCAAGGCATTGCAGTTGCAGACAACCAAAACTCATTGCGTGCCTATGAACGTGGTCCCACATTGCTTGAAGACTTTATTCTTCGAGAAAAAATCACCCACTTCGACCATGAACGCATCCCTGAGCGCATCGTCCACGCCCGTGGCACTGCTGCCCATGGCTACTTTGAACTGACAGACTCGCTTGCCGAATTCACCACAGCCAAGGTACTCACTCAAACTGGCAAGCGCACCCCCATTTTTGTGCGTTTGTCCACCGTCGCAGGGGGAGCCGGATCGGTTGACACCCCACGTGATGTCCGAGGCTTTGCCATCAAGTTCTATACAGAGGAAGGCAACTGGGACTTGGTGGGTAACAACATTCCTGTTTTCTTCATCCAGGATGCGATGAAGTTTCCCGACCTGGTCCACGCAGTGAAGATGGAGCCTGACAGAGGTTTCCCGCAAGCCGCATCCGCCCACGATACGTTCTGGGACTTCATCTCTTTGATGCCCGAGTCCATGCACATGATCATGTGGGCTATGAGCGATCGTGCCATTCCACGCAGCCTGCGCATGATGGAAGGCTTTGGGGTGCACAGCTTCCGGCTCATCAACACAGCCGGTGAAAGCACCTTCGTGAAATTCCACTGGCGTCCGGAGCTGGGCATCCAGTCCACCGTATGGGATGAAGCGCTCAAGTTGCAGGCTGCAGACAATGACTTCCACCGACGCGACCTATTTGAAGCTATCGAGTCGGGCAACGCACCGGCGTGGGAGCTTTTTGTTCAGCTGTTCAGCGAAGAAGAGGCGGCGCAGCTTCCCTACGACCACCTTGACCCCACCAAGATCATTCCCGAAGAAATCATCCCACTGCGCAAGATCGGGCGTTTTGTGCTTGACCGCTGGCCAGACAATTTCTTTGCCGAAACCGAACAGGTCGCTTTCTGCCCGGCCAATGTTCCACCAGGAATTGACTTCTCCAATGACCCTCTGCTCCAGGGCCGTCTGTTCTCATACCTTGATACACAGCTGTCACGCCTGGGAGGACCCAATTTTTCCCAGATCCCCATCAATGCGCCCAAATGCCCGTTTGCCAACAACCAACGTGACGGGCACATGCAAATGCATATTCCCAAAGGCCGTGTCGCTTACGAGCCCTCAAGTCTCCAACCCGATAGCCCGCGAGCATCCATGGAGCGAGGATTCAAGTCTTTTACGGAAACTTCCAATGGCAGCAAGGGACGCCTGCGCCCCGAAAGCTTTGCCGACCATTACAGCCAGGCACGCATGTTCTATCGAAGCCAAACAAAGATTGAGCAGGCCCACATTGCCAGTGCGTTGGTGTTTGAGCTGTCCAAGGTGCAGACACCGCATGTCCGCACCGCCGTTGTCAGCCACCTGCTGGTCATCGACAAGAATCTGGGTGAACGGGTTGCCACCGGTCTTGGACTTGCAGAAATACCCGCACCAGCAACACCGACCGTGGCACCAATGGATCTTGAACCGAGTCCAGCCACAGCCATCATCCCCCGCATGAAACCAACACTGCAAGGCCGCTGTGTTGCCATCCTGGTCGATGATGGATCAAACGCGAAAAGCATCGGTGCACTGCGCGCAGCCATTGAGGCAGAAAAAGCCACGGTCAAAATCATCGCACCAAAAATTGGAGGAGCCACGCTGAGCGACGGCAAACATTTGGCTGCCGATGGGCAACTGGCTGGTTCTCCTTCGGCACTATTTGATGCCGTAGCCTCGGTGCTGCCCATCGAATCCGGGGAAAAATTGTCGAAAGATGCCGCAGCGCAAGACTGGTTCCGAGACGCTTTCGGGCATCTCAAAGCCGTCGCTGCGTGCAAGGGAACCCAAGCCATCCTCAAGGCTGCAGGCGTGAAACCTGACAAAGGCTTCTTCGATCCGGAAGATGTTGCAAACTTTGTAGAGGGTGCCAAATATCGCTACTGGGATCGTGAACCGAAGATCCGAACCTTGGCCTGACAAAGACCGCAATACACAGCCCGCGCATGCGGGCTTTTTTGTTCATTTCCAATTCCTGGAGATGAAAATCCGCAGAAACTATAGCAACATGACTTCTATTTTCAGTACTCCAAAGACGGCAGATCTTATCTGCCAATAACCCTGCCAGCCCCTAACGTCAACGGTCTGCGGGCCTACAGAATGGTTCAAGTAGCTGTTTCAACATTGACGCATGCGAGCACTCCTGCTCGCTGTTCACCATCAAGGAGTAAGCTATGAATCAGCAGCCCAATCATCAAAGCGACGTGAACCAGAAGACCGGCCAGAACCAAGTGAACCAGGATCCGCAAAAGCAACAGCAGCAGCAGCAAAATCCGAATCAATGGCAACCAGGCCAGCAATCCAACCAGCCGGGTCAGCAACAGCAGCAAAGCCCTAATCAGCCACAGCCTGGACAGCAGACCCATCGTCCGGGACAGCAAGAACAGCAAAATCCCAACCAGCGCCAGCCTGGTCAAAGCCCAGGCCAGCAACAGCAACCCGATCAGGCCCGCTAAAGGCTTGCTTCGGAAAGCAACCGCTAACCGTTGGTTCCAGGTATGAAGGCTCAGAAGCATTCCGAAAGCCAATGGGTTTTAACCCGTCATTGGCGGGTTTTTTTGACTTTTTCTTTTGCTCAAGGAGTGAAGGTGAGTGCAAAAAATCCCCGGATCAATCCCTGAAGACGAAGATATGGACCCTGTGGGAAAGCCGGTACCCTGGGAAGGATCTCCCTGATCTGGATGTAGAACCTGACATCGAGGTCCACCCTGAGGCAGAGCGCGTGCTCCAGCCAGCACCGCCTGACGATGAAGAAATCCTGCCATTCCTTCCTTGCGTCACCCTCCAACAATGCAACGCATACAGCTGCTGTTACGCAATTTTGTGCCGTTGCCTCTCAAGGCTTGCAGTGGTTAGGCAAGTGCCTCGAACGTCTGCACCAGGCTGCAAGGCTACTTTCGTACTTTCATCTTCGCACCTCGGAAAAGGTCAGTTCCGCAGTGGAAGTGATTTCGTACACAGCCATGCAGCAATTTCCGTGGTTCGCCTCAGACTGGATGCATGCAACTAAGAGCTGCTAACACTACCCAGCAAACCGAAGGTTTGCGATTGAGACGAGGCGTGAAGCCGCAGGCAGTACTGGCGGACGACAAGGCGAAGT
>NZ_JASAUZ010000025.1 GCF_030162935.1 Comamonas halotolerans | reverse complement strand
ACAGGAAGTTGATTTCTGGAGCATCTTTAACAAGATACAGCCGATAAGCGTGGGCGTTTGAAGGCGAATTGCCAAGTTCTTTGGAACTAAAAATCAAACGCTCATGGAAACAAGAAGTGAAGTTCACTTCAATTCCGTTTTTATGAGTGAGTCGCAAGACTTTAAATTCAAGATCGAACTGTAGAGTTTGATCCTGGCTCAGATTGAACGCTGGCGGCATGCCTTACACATGCAAGTCGAACGGCAGCACGGACTTCGGTCTGGTGGCGAGTGGCGAACGGGTGAGTAATACATCGGAACGTGCCTAGTAGTGGGGGATAACTACTCGAAAGAGTGGCTAATACCGCATGAGATCTACGGATGAAAGCAGGGGATCGCAAGACCTTGTGCTACTAGAGCGGCCGATGGCAGATTAGGTAGTTGGTGGGATAAAAGCTTACCAAGCCGACGATCTGTAGCTGGTCTGAGAGGACGATCAGCCACACTGGGACTGAGACACGGCCCAGACTCCTACGGGAGGCAGCAGTGGGGAATTTTGGACAATGGGCGCAAGCCTGATCCAGCAATGCCGCGTGCAGGATGAAGGCCTTCGGGTTGTAAACTGCTTTTGTACGGAACGAAAAGCTTCGGGTTAATACCCTGGAGTCATGACGGTACCGTAAGAATAAGCACCGGCTAACTACGTGCCAGCAGCCGCGGTAATACGTAGGGTGCAAGCGTTAATCGGAATTACTGGGCGTAAAGCGTGCGCAGGCGGTTTTGTAAGACAGTGGTGAAATCCCCGGGCTCAACCTGGGAACTGCCATTGTGACTGCAAGGCTAGAGTACGGCAGAGGGGGATGGAATTCCGCGTGTAGCAGTGAAATGCGTAGATATGCGGAGGAACACCGATGGCGAAGGCAATCCCCTGGGCCTGTACTGACGCTCATGCACGAAAGCGTGGGGAGCAAACAGGATTAGATACCCTGGTAGTCCACGCCCTAAACGATGTCAACTGGTTGTTGGGTCTTAACTGACTCAGTAACGAAGCTAACGCGTGAAGTTGACCGCCTGGGGAGTACGGCCGCAAGGTTGAAACTCAAAGGAATTGACGGGGACCCGCACAAGCGGTGGATGATGTGGTTTAATTCGATGCAACGCGAAAAACCTTACCCACCTTTGACATGTACGGAACTTGCCAGAGATGGCTTGGTGCTCGAAAGAGAGCCGTAACACAGGTGCTGCATGGCTGTCGTCAGCTCGTGTCGTGAGATGTTGGGTTAAGTCCCGCAACGAGCGCAACCCTTGCCATTAGTTGCTACATTTAGTTGAGCACTCTAATGGGACTGCCGGTGACAAACCGGAGGAAGGTGGGGATGACGTCAAGTCCTCATGGCCCTTATAGGTGGGGCTACACACGTCATACAATGGCTGGTACAAAGGGTTGCCAACCCGCGAGGGGGAGCTAATCCCATAAAGCCAGTCGTAGTCCGGATCGCAGTCTGCAACTCGACTGCGTGAAGTCGGAATCGCTAGTAATCGTGGATCAGAATGTCACGGTGAATACGTTCCCGGGTCTTGTACACACCGCCCGTCACACCATGGGAGCGGGTCTCGCCAGAAGTAGGTAGCCTAACCGCAAGGAGGGCGCTTACCACGGCGGGGTTCGTGACTGGGGTGAAGTCGTAACAAGGTAGCCGTATCGGAAGGTGCGGCTGGATCACCTCCTTTCTGGAAAATGAAGCAGTTCAAGTTTGAACGCCCACACTTATCGGTTGTTGGATGGCAACTGTTGGAGCCGCTAAGGTTTCGATGGATTGGGTCTGTAGCTCAGCTGGTTAGAGCACTGTGTTGATAACGCAGGGGTCGTTGGTTCGAGCCCAACTAGACCCACCAAACTTCCAATGCGACAAACCCGAGATGGGGGATTAGCTCAGCTGGGAGAGCACCTGCTTTGCAAGCAGGGGGTCGTCGGTTCGATCCCGTCATCCTCCACCAAGAATTCGAGTGGTTCAAAATTTATAGCGCTGCAGGGTGCTATAATCGTTGGCTCGCTGCAATACAAAAGCACTCTGGCTCAGAGTGCTTTTGTATTGAGAAGATTCTCAATAGGCTGTTCTTTAAAAATTCATAGAGTCGAAATCAGTATTGCTGATGGAAAGCACAAACCAAGGTTTAGTGCACCGTGCCATCAGCAATTATTTGATTGCGTCAACACGAATTCAACTTTTTGAATTCATGTAATGACGAATATTCTCTAAGCTGCATCGAAAGATGCGGCCGCAAGATATTCACATTACGGCATAACGCGTAAGGTGAGAGACCTTACAAGTCTTTGAACACCGAGATGGCGATTTCTGGCAACAGAAGTCAAAGTTATAGGGTCAAGTGACTAAGAGCATATGGTGGATGCCTTGGCGATTACAGGCGAAGAAAGACGTGATAGCCTGCGATAAGCTTCGGGGAGCTGGCAAATAAGCTTTGATCCGGAGATTTCTGAATGGGGAAACCCACCCGCAAGGGTATCAATATCTGAATACATAGGGTATTGAGGCGAACCTGGAGAACTGAAACATCTAAGTACCCAGAGGAAAAGACATCAACCGAGATTCCGATAGTAGTGGCGAGCGAATTCGGAAGAGCCTTGCAGTGATAGTCGATGAGTTAACAAAACGGTCTGGAAAGGCCGACCATAGTGGGTGATAGTCCCGTATGTGAAAGCTCATCGGTGGTACTAGGCTGCAGACAAGTAGGGCGGGACACGAGAAATCCTGTCTGAATATGGGGGGACCATCCTCCAAGGCTAAATACTCGTAATCGACCGATAGTGAACCAGTACCGTGAGGGAAAGGCGAAAAGAACCCCGGGAGGGGAGTGAAATAGATCCTGAAACCGTATGCTTACAAAAAGTAGGAGCCTCGCAAGGGGTGACTGCGTACCTTTTGTATAATGGGTCAGCGACTTACATTCAGTGGCAAGCTTAACCGAGTAGGGAAGGCGTAGAGAAATCGAGTCCGAATAGGGCGTTCAGTCGCTGGGTGTAGACCCGAAACCAAGTGATCTAACCATGGCCAGGATGAAGGTGCCGTAACAGGTACTGGAGGTCCGAACCGACTGATGTTGCAAAATCAGCGGATGAGCTGTGGTTAGGGGTGAAAGGCTAAACAAACTTGGAAATAGCTGGTTCTCTCCGAAAACTATTTAGGTAGTGCCTCAAGTATTACCTGCGGGGGTAGAGCACTGTTTTGGCTAGGGGGTCATGGCGACTTACCAAACCAAGGCAAACTCCGAATACCGCAGAGTACAGCTTGGGAGACAGAGCACCGGGTGCTAACGTCCGGACTCAAGAGGGAAACAACCCAGACCGCCAGCTAAGGTCCCTAAAATTGGCTAAGTGGGAAACGAAGTGGGAAGGCTAAAACAGTCAGGATGTTGGCTTAGAAGCAGCCATCATTTAAAGAAAGCGTAATAGCTCACTGATCGAGTCGTCCTGCGCGGAAGATGTAACGGGGCTAAGCCAGTTACCGAAGCTGCGGATGTGCACTTTTAGTGCACGTGGTAGGAGAGCGTTCTGTAAGCCTGAGAAGGTGTCTGGTAACGGATGCTGGAGGTATCAGAAGTGCGAATGCTGACATGAGTAGCGTTAAAGCGGGTGAAAAGCCCGCTCGCCGTAAGCGCAAGGTTTCCTACGCAACGTTCATCGGCGTAGGGTGAGTCGGCCCCTAAGGCGAGGCAGAGATGCGTAGCTGATGGGAAACAGGTCAATATTCCTGTACCGATCAATAGTGCGATGTGGGGACGGAGAAGGTTAGCTCAGCCAACTGTTGGAATAGTTGGTTCAAGCCTGTAGTCGTGCCTGGTAGGCAAATCCGCCGGGCTGAGATGAGGGGTGATAACGAGGCTGCTTGCAGCCGAAGTGAGTGATACCCTGCTTCCAGGAAAAGCCACTAAGCTTCAGCTATTGATTGACCGTACCGCAAACCGACACTGGTGCGCGAGATGAGTATTCTAAGGCGCTTGAGAGAACTCTGGAGAAGGAACTCGGCAAATTGATACCGTAACTTCGGGAGAAGGTATGCCCCAAGTAGGTGAAGCTGAACAAGCGGAGCCCAAAGGGGTTGCAAAAAATCGGTGGCTGCAACTGTTTAATAAAAACACAGCACTCTGCAAACACGAAAGTGGACGTATAGGGTGTGACGCCTGCCCGGTGCTGGAAGATTAAATGATGGGGTGCAAGCTCTTGATTGAAGTCCCAGTAAACGGCGGCCGTAACTATAACGGTCCTAAGGTAGCGAAATTCCTTGTCGGGTAAGTTCCGACCTGCACGAATGGCGTAATGATGGCCACACTGTCTCCTCCAGAGACTCAGCGAAGTTGAAATGTTTGTGATGATGCAATCTCCCCGCGGAAAGACGGAAAGACCCCATGAACCTTTACTGTAGCTTTGTATTGGACTTTGAACGGATCTGTGTAGGATAGGTGGGAGGCTTTGAAGTGTGGTCGCTAGATCACATGGAGCCGACGTTGAAATACCACCCTGGTGCGTTTGAGGTTCTAACCTAGGTCCCTAATCGGGATCGGGGACAGTGCATGGTAGGCAGTTTGACTGGGGCGGTCTCCTCCCAAAGCGTAACGGAGGAGTTCGAAGGTACGCTAGGTACGGTCGGACATCGTGCTAATAGTGCAATGGCATAAGCGTGCTTAACTGCGAGACTGACAAGTCGAGCAGATGCGAAAGCAGGACATAGTGATCCGGTGGTTCTGTATGGAAGGGCCATCGCTCAACGGATAAAAGGTACTCTGGGGATAACAGGCTGATACCGCCCAAGAGTTCATATCGACGGCGGTGTTTGGCACCTCGATGTCGGCTCATCTCATCCTGGGGCTGTAGTCGGTCCCAAGGGTATGGCTGTTCGCCATTTAAAGAGGTACGTGAGCTGGGTTTAAAACGTCGTGAGACAGTTTTGTCCCTATCTTCCGTGGGCGCTGCAGATTTGAGGAAGCCTGCTCCTAGTACGAGAGGACCGGAGTGGACACACCTCTGGTGTACCTGTTGTCACGCCAGTGGCATCGCAGGGTAGCTACGTGTGGAAGAGATAACCGCTGAAAGCATCTAAGCGGGAAACTCGTTTCAAGATTAGATCTGCCGGGGCCTTGAGCCCCCTGAAGGGTCGTTGTAGACCACGACGTTGATAGGCTGGGTGTGGAAGCGCAGTAATGCGTTAAGCTAACCAGTACTAATTGCCCGTGCGGCTTGACCCTATAACTTTGATACTGCCAAGTTGGTGGTTCAGACTAGTTATGCCCGTTGTGCGCAATCGAATAAATCTGATTTTGATTCTATGAATTTGATGTGAAGCGAGTGCTTCACATCCACAGTTTATGCCTAGTGACCATAGCAAGTTGGTCCCACTCCTTCCCATCCCGAACAGGACAGTGAAACGACTTTGCGCCGATGATAGTGCGG
>NZ_JASAUZ010000024.1 GCF_030162935.1 Comamonas halotolerans | reverse complement strand
GGAGGTTCCTTAGTGTAGCCAACAGAACGATTCGATGCTGTTTGAGCCGTGCGTAGATGCCATCCCCGCAATCAAAGGTTTGTATGGCCGCCCTCGCAGGCGGCCATACAAACTTCACGCAGATAAAGGGAACAACTACTCACGCTGCAGACAGCATCTCAAAAGCGTGGAATCGTCAGTCGCATTGCCAGGCGAGGTATTGAAAGCAGTGAAAGATTAGGCAAGCACCGCTGGGTCGTGGAGCGAACTCATGGCTGGTTTGCTGGCTTTGGAAAACTGCGCATCCGGTTCGAGCGGCGCCTGGATATACACATGGCTTTACTCAAACTGGCTGCTGCAATCATCTGTGCACGATTCGTGGATAGGTGGTGTTAGGTTCTATGTTTTCATTCAAGGATTTTTGGGAAGAAGTTGCTCTGGATTGAAAACTGCGGTGCCTTTGCACACCGCAAAGGCTACGCGCAGCAGTTTGCGACCCAAGATGACCATGGATTCTGTGGTGGAGAATCCTCTGGCTCGAATGTGAGCATACAGTGGCTTGAGAGCTTTACTGTGACTGGCCGCGAAAGCGGCCTGATACATCTGCCTGCGTAAAAGCGCAGGCCCGCGTTTGCTCAAGCGCCGTCTGCCCCGTTTATTGCCGCAGTCATTGGCTCGTGGATCCAAGCCGCTGTAGGCGACGACAGCATCAGAATTGGCAAAGCACAATCGGCTAAACAGTGCCGTCAGCAAGGCACTGGTTTGCGGCCCGATTCCCGTGATGGTTTGCAAGCGTTGACTGCCAGCGTGCATTGCCTCATCTGCAGCAATCAACTGCTGCACGTGTTTGTCGATCGCCTTAAGCACGGTGTTGGAAGATTGCATAAGTGCGTCAATCTCTGAGCCCAGCTCACCGACTTGCTTGAGTGTTTGAAGCACCGCTGCTTGGTGGGCTGACACTTGTGCACGACGGCTTAGTAATGCATTCAACTGCTGCAGCACTTCAGAGCCTGGCTGCCAAGGGGGCAGGCTGTGCTGGTGCTCTTGCACATAGCGCCGAATCACCACACAGTCCACTGCGTCGCTCTTAGCCCTTGCATCCAAAGCTTTGGCGTAGAAGTACACATCACGTGCATTCAGGACATACACCGCAAAGTCCGCTTGCTGTGCCAAGTGCGCAAGTTGCTGGTGATAACGCCCAGTGGACTCCATGGCAATGCAACTGCCGTGGGGCAAAGCCCTGAGCCATTGGGCAATAGCACTGGCGTCATTCTTTAAAGCAATCGGTGCTTGCTCATCGACGCTGATGACTAACTCTGTCTTGGCGACATCGACACCAATAAAGGTTGTTTGCATAACGCACCTCCAACAAAGAAAATAACTTTTCGGGGCGTACTGCTTGCCACCAATGTGCGTTGGCTTGTCTTCAGATTGGCAGTCACGCTGCCCAAAGGCTGCGTGCTGCTCAGTTCCTTATCGAAGCTATGAGGTGGGGAGGGAGGGGTCTAACACGGTCGGTCTGCATCAACAGCCGATAGCGGCTCTCGACCCTCACCCCGACACCCTTAAACATACAAGCAGCTCTCAGTAGTGCGGTAGTGGGACTTGTGCGGTTGACTCATGCTGCGGGCCTACAACTGGCTACGCAGCGATTTGTGCAACAGCGCCGAAGCTCTTCAGATGGCTCATTTCTGCAATGCTTGCGTATCAATACTAATGTGTAACCGGCATCGTTGGCGTCTGTGCTTAAGTCCATGCTTTTTGCATTATCACGCCCTGAATGGAGTAAAAAAAACGCCGCTCAAGCGGCGTTTTAAAGTTCGCCATTTATACCTTGAACGTTTTCTTATTTTTGGAATGCTGCACAAGGTATAGATTGCAAGACCTATCTGCGGTAGGAGAGTTCGAGGCCAAGGTATCTTTCCGTCATCGTTGCGTTGAGGAGTGGTCCTTTGGGATCTGGCTTGAACTCTAGTACCGTGTACTTGGTGTCTTTGGTTTTGATAGGCACTGCATTGAGCGGTGCTTTCGTTTTGCTTCGAGTGCGGTTGCTGAGTGCTGTCAGCGAGGGGGATTTTCGCTGGATGGTGCAGTACTGACGTACTGCGTTGAGTGAAATGCCCAGTTGGTTTGCAATGGTGCTGAGGGGCTTGCCCGCGCTATTTAGCGCAGTGATCTGGAGCGCTTGCTCCTTGGTGATGGAATTAACCAAATCTCTTCAACTCCTTAAGCTTGTCAAGGGTTTGTGAACCTGAGACTATTGCGTCTTTTTTCCCTATTTCTCTAGGTATTTATTGACTGAATAATCTCAGGGCGCTTTTCAATTATAGCTGGTTGAGTTTTTTTTTGCTTTAAATGCAAAAAATACACCTCAAATATGATTTTTTCTTGTACGAAAAACAGTTCTGTGGTTCAAGGTGCTGGTTCTAAGGCTCAGTCTCGGAACGGTTTAGCTGCAGATTCTGTTGGCGATTTCTTCGAGGTCGTGTACAGGGCAACACAGTTTGTGTACATTGTTTTGCACTAATTGGTAGCAGTTCTTTCGACGACTCATTTGTAGGCTGGTTGTAGCTTCATTTGTAGGCCGTAATCGACTGCTTAATGTTTGATCTGAATCTGAACAAAGTTTGCCGATTTGATGCGCAGAAGAGTCGTAAAATTTCTTCACCTAATGATTGGAGATCAAATATATGAAGAAACTTTTGGCATTGGCTGTCATTGCCTTTGGACTGAGCGGCTGCGCTGTCTATCACGATGGCCATTATCACGACCATGGCTACAAGAAGCCTCACCCGCATGGCTGCCCACCGGGACAAGCAAAAAAAGGGCGTTGCTGATTGTTAAAGATTCAGGCGAATTGTGTACGTGGAGCCTTTTTACTTGAGTTTTTGCAGCAGCTTCACTCTAAGACCCAGGATACCTGTATCGCTTCTTGGCGCTGAAGGTCAAGTGTTGTCTAAACGGCTAACTTTATACAGCAGTACGTTGCAGCTATTACAAGGAGTCACTAAGAGCAAAGAGCAGGTTAAGGGCACACATCAAGGATGCAGCTGGCAAGGTTCAGGAAAAGTTCGGTGAATTGATTGATAGCCCTGAACAAGAGGCCAAGGGCATTGCTAAGCAGGTGGAAGGTCTTGCAAAAAAGAAAGCCGATGATATAAAAAACCATTGACGACGGAAAGAAGCGACAATTGATTGCTAGTTGAGTTCCAGTATCCATTCAGTGGTAATTATATGAGCCTCAGATATCACTGAGGCCTTTTCGTAATTTTCTTGTAGTTAAAGGAATTGGTGAATTTCCTGGAAATGTCTTTGTAGTGCTTATAACCAAAGCTCTAGGATTTCATCTATGCAGTCAAAATGTTCAGAAATCAACACTTGTGGCTCATGTCGCAAACGCCGGTTTAACTGGTTGGCGCAGCGGCTGCCGTAGTATTGTGCGCTGTCTCTGTGTCAACCGGCGTGCGTTCTCTGAGCAACTTTGATTTCAACAAGTACCATTGGCAAATGGTATGAGTAGGAATGATTCGATAATTTTTGGGACGTGGCTTACTACGAAAATCGCCGACTATTGTCTCAATCACGATGGCGCTGTCATGGTGCTCAACCGAGGCTATATGGGTGAAAAGAGTCCATGAAAGGAATCTGTTAGTAAACCAAAAATCTTGAAGGATTTCAAATTTCGGATTTGAAAGTTTCTTTATTTGTCCCGTTCTATGGTTTTTATAAAATTGTTTCTTAATTAGCATGACAAGGCCAACCAGACAGCGCTGCTGATCAGCGATGATGCTTATTACTTCTGGCTTTTGTCATATAGCCCATTCATCAGCGATGAGCACAATGGGAAATTGATCACGTTAGCTAGCGATCTCAGTTTCGATCGCAGTCAGGCTATCAAGATTAAGCAGAAGCTTTGAAGTGGTTGCGGACGAAAAGCTACCCTAAGGGGTGTTTGCTACTGTATTGCTTAGGGCGCTTCTGCATAAGCCCTCAACGCATCTGCTTGCACATGCCTGCAGAGTGCGACAGCATCCCAGCCCATGCAGCAATTCGATCTCGGCCTGAACCTTTCCGCCCAGAACACGCAAACGCGAATTCCTAGAGCTGATGCAGCAGGTCGTGCCGTGGCGAGAGTTGGTGGACTTGATTGTGGCTTATGCACCTGAAGGTGCGCAAAGGGTGAGCAACGTTTCCTGTCGAGATGCTGCTGCGCATTCAACTTTATGCAGTATGACGTTCAGGACATTGCCCTGAAGAGACAGTTGCATCTAGTTGTTAAGCCGCAGGCTGATGGATAGCCTGTGAAATTAGCGAAACTATAACTGTTGCTAGACAGCTCGATGCGCTCAGTGCAAAAGCTTGGCCTGAAACAACTGAAGTCACTGCATGATGTTTTGCGTTACTGCAGTTGCTTGTCTCCCGCCTCTGAAGCAATTTTGCACAGTTGGGCAAAATTTAAGCAAAAACAAATTGTTGCTCCACAGCTTCTGGCACTCTGGAATTCCACATGGCAATCTTTGGGAGTAAAGAGAAGCATGGAAGCATTGGAAAAATTCGCAGGCAGAAAGTTTACAGCTTCAGAATTGCTACACACGAAGTTATGTATTGCTCCAGGAGGTGAAGCAACGCGAATCGTATATGGACCGCTTACGACAGTGTTTGATATTGACTATGCATCGCTGCCTCTTGCGGAATTACGTGAAGTGATTGAGTTAGCTTTGCTGTCGCTGGATCGCATGGCTCCGAATCTGTTCAAAGGGAAAAGCATTCGTGTATACGAAGGCGGAAACCATTTGGACATCATCAATGAGGGGGTAGGCACCATGGGGTGGCTTACCGTTGAGGATCATGTGCGCGCAAAAGCCTAAGCCGCAAGGTCGGCGATAGTTAAGCTCTTTCGACTCAACTCAAGCTGTCAGTTATTTATTCGCGGTCATGCTGCGTATGGTCAACGCTCTGTTGAGCTATGGCTTGTTGCTCAAGAGCGGAACGGCTGTCGATGCCACGTTGATCAATGCACCAAGTTCAGCGAAGAACGTCAGCTGCGAGCGCGATCCCGAGATGCACCAAGCCAACAAGGGCAATCAGTGGAACTTCGGAATGAAGGATCACATTGGCGAGGATGCCGATTCGGGATTGTTGCACTCGGTCATCTCGACAGCGGTCAATGTCAATGATGTGACCCCAACCAATGCCCTGTTGCACGGTCAGGAAGTTGAAGCCTACGGTGACGCAGAATACCAGGGCGCAGACAAACGTGGTGACGCGTGAAGCGCTGTGCGTTGTCATGTGGCGATGCGTCCGGGCAAACGCAAGGCCTTGGACAAGTCGCAGTTCAAGGAGCGCATTGCGGATGGATGCAGTCGATTAACGCACGTATTCGTGCCAAGGGGGGGCATCTGTTTTCGGTCATCAAGCAGCAGTTCGGATTTGTCAAAGTGCGCGACAAAGGCTTGGTCAAGAACATAGGGCAGATAGTGACGTTTTTTGCTTTAGCCAATTTGTGGATGGCGCGGGAAAAAATCATGGCATTGCAGGCATAAGTGTGCCTGTAAACAGCCGGAGAGTGCTTGGGCAAGGTGTTTGAGATGACTTCTGAAGCAGGAGATGCTCATCCATTGCAGCTTTAAATGCGCACCTTCATCGCGTATGGCGTCGGAAGATGAGTTTTTCAGATCTACCCTATGGTTAATTGTTACGCACAATACTGTGCCTGTATGAAGGCTCTAGTATTTGCTATCTGATATTTTTTAGGTATACATATGCTCATGATTGAAGTTAAATATATTTAAATCATTAAAGTACTGTTTGGCTGCTAAGCAGCCATACAGTGCTTGTTTTGATATTGAAATAATCTATCTTGATTTTTTATTTTAAAATAATTTTTTTATTGTATTTTGAATGAGTAAAAATAATTAATCTGTTCGTTAGGAGATATTTTTTTTATGATTTAATCATTGAGCCATTCTCAAATCTTTTAAGAAATTTGCAACAGCTTGATCTTTGTTGATGGCCCAAACTTTGTCTTTTTGTTCGAAGCCTCTCGAAAGAAGATTGCTTTCCCTCCAGATGTTGCCTTTTATTCCGAAAAAAATACTCGTAACAAGTGATATTAAGTTGATCACTGCGTCTGTGCCAGCTCCAGCATCAGGGATAAAGAGTCCCACAGCAATGCCTAATAAAATAAACGTAAGCATTAATCCAATGCCCAAAATCCACATTTTTGCAGCCATGGCCCAAAAAAAGTGAATAAAAAAGCAGGCCAGCAAATACCTTGTTTTACAGCTTGAATTTCTCCAGACGGATGTTGAAAAATTTTGAATTCTTTCATGAAACTTCCTCTCTTTGAAATTTTTAAAACTTATTAGATTTGAGTTACATTGAAGTAGACATGGTTCGTCAACTAAAAAATAACTGTTACATATCATCCAGGTAACTAATCTCATACGCAAGATATTTTTACAAGAAATAGTAAATGTTCGATAAAGTAAACATCTACGATTCAGGATGATGAAAAAAATATGTGTTTGATTTTTTAGGTGGAAAATTAAATTATTTTGTAGTAGTTTGATTTTTTGGGAAATTTCAATCAATATTCAGTGTCAATAGTCTCGATCTTAGGGATTGATCTGAGAACTATTGCTGTTGTAGCTTACGAGATAAAAATGCTGAAAAGAGGTTTGTAGCTAAGCAGTACCCTATCCCCATCGGCCCCACAAAGTGGCTTTTTTCAGGTTCTATCAATCACTATCCCTGCAATGCATGTGGTGTAGTGAGGGGGAGGCGGCCATGCTTTTCAAGCGCCATTCAGAATGCTTATCTTACGCAGCAACAGCTGTGGATGAGGGTGACTTTTGCAAGATAAGGGCATGACGATAAAAAGGCGATACACAGCGACCTTGGTTGATTCGCTTAACAATGTTGCGGAAGATGAGTGGCAGGCAATCGCCAACAGCCATCCTTTCATGAGTTACCAATTCCTCAAGCTGCTTGAATCAACTGGCTGCGTTGGAGCAGATACAGGCTGGCACACCAGTTTTTTGCTGCTCCGTGAGGGGGGGCAATTGGTCGCCGCCGTGCCAAGTTACGTCAAGACCCATTCCCGTGGGGAGTTTGTATTTGACCATGCCTGGGCTCAGGCGTTTGAGACACATGGCCTGTTGTATTACCCCAAGCTGACGGTGGCCGTGCCTTTTACGCCTGTCCAGGGGCCGAGGCTTTTGGCCAGAGATGAGCAGGCACGTCGTGCCTTGGCGTACGAACTAACTAAGTTATGCGGTGCGGTGCAAGCCTCTTCAGTGCATGTGCTATTTACCGAACCTCAGGATAGGGCTGCGTTGGTGGAGGCAGGATTCATGCTGCGTGAGAACGTGCAGTTCCACTGGAACAATGACCGCTACACTTGTTTTGAAGACTTTTTGAGCAGCCTCTCGCAAGACAAGCGCAAGAAGCTGCGGCAAGACTCCAAATATGTGGCTGCAGCTGGAATAACTTATCGATGGCTTGAAGGCGAACAATTGCAGCGTGAGGAGCTGGAATTCTTTTACACCTGCTACGTCAACACCTATACAGAGCACTGGTCACACCCTTATCTGAGCCTGGAGTTTTTTCTCAGGGCTCATGAGGAGCGAGTGCTCGACTTTGTGCTCATCCTGGCTGAACGGCATGGAGCGCCAGTGGCGGTGGCGCTCAATGTACGTGCAGGCAAGACCCTTTACGGACGCCACTGGGGTTCAACTGAGTTTGTCAAAGGTCTGCACTTCGAGACATGCTACGCGCAGTCCATCGCTTACTGCGTCCAGCAAGGCATTGAACGCTTTGAAGGCGGTGCTCAAGGAGAGCACAAAATGGCACGAGGCCTCTTGCCGGTCAAAACGTATTCAGCCCACTGGGTTGCAGACCGCCGGTTTTCCGCGGCCATTGATAACTTTCTGCAAAGAGAGGCTTTGGCCGTAGAAGGTTATGTGGAAGGGTTGCAGCGCGCGAACCCGTTCAAGACTTGCTAATAGAGAAAAGCGCTCTCAAGTGCCCCAACGCTCATGCAGCAAACTTTGGTGGCAACCAGAACAATCAAATAATCACAACGCCGAGCGTATCGTTCGGCAGGGGATTGACAGGCAAAGTAGCCTCATTGGTCTGAGCTTTGTGCGTTCACGCACTAGGCGCTAAATGCATCAGGCTGTTGCAAGGGGTGTCAGCTAGGTGTCACAGAGCATGGTGAATC
>NZ_JASAUZ010000023.1 GCF_030162935.1 Comamonas halotolerans | reverse complement strand
CGGCAGTGCCTGAAATGGTGAGCAAGCTGTAAAAGCTTTTTCAGCTTTACAGATTCAGTACAGAAGGAGCCTATACGGCTCCTTTTTTCTTTGAAGCTGGGAAAGAAACGCTGTCAGTATTTGCACAATAGGTATACCGTGTAGTACACCTAGTCTGAGGGCAGATTGGGCAGGATGGCTGCGCAGCCCGAGCAAGCTTTTGCAACTGCAGTTAATCAAGCTGGCAGCCATTGAGCCTCCATGCTGAATGGCTGCCAGATGACGGTCACAGATTCAACAGAGGATATTGCGCTGCTTGTACTTCAGAGGAATCTTTTAGAACGAGTGGCGGACACCTACCTGTACGCCGTGATGGCGGCCACTGTCGTCCAGTGGTATTTCTCCCAGTCCCATGCCCAGGTTGGCACCATTTCTGTCCTTGTTTTTCAGGTAGGAGTAAGTGCCGTAGAGCGCAGTGCGTTTGGATAGGTTGTGCTCATAGCCTAGCGAGAAGTGATCCGCTTTCAGGTCGCCTTGTGCAAAGGTTTCATGCTCATACCGGTTGTACGAAGCTTTGACCACACCGGCAGCACCCACAGGCGCGGCAACACCCAACATATAGGTATTGCCCTTGAGTGTCTCAGCCTGGTGCGGCATGATGCGGCTCTGGCGATAAGCGCCTGTTACTTCGAAGCTGCCAAAATCGTAGCCCAGGCCTGCGGAATAAGCTCGCTGACGGTAGTCGAATGGACTGTTGATAGTCGGCAAGCTGGTGTTGTTTTGCTGCTCTGCCGCCAAAGCTGCACTCCATGGGCCCTGGTTGTAAGTCAGTGCCAGTCCCGTGTAAGCACCACGTTCCCAGGTGTTGTCGCTGCTTTCGCCGAAGGCGTAGTCCGCGGCAAAGCCAAAGCCGCTGAAGTCAGGTGACAGGTAGGACACCATATTGTCCTTGCGCTTGGAATAACCCAGCGATGCCAAGCTGTTGTAAGCGCCCGCAGTGTTGAAGCCATCGCTGAACATTTGCGAGCCACCAATACCAGCATTGTTGAATACGTCAAAGTGCTTCATTGCACGGTAGGTTGCAGATTCTCCGCGGCCCAGGCGAACTTCACCAAAGTTTCCCAACAAGCTAACGGTTGCCCGTCTCTTGAAATCCAGGCCATCACCAGAGTCACCACTGCCTTGGTCAGCCAAAATGCCTGCTTCCAACCAGAACTGAGCTTTCAGTCCAGCGCCCAGGTCTTCAATGCCCCGAAAGCCGATATAGCTGTCGGAATTGCCACCGGACTGCAGGCCAGACCAGTTATGGTCACCCCGAACATAAGTTGCAGCTTCGTCAACCGTGCCGAACAAGGTGACAGAGGACTGTGCAAATGCGGCACCACTGAGTGCAACGAACGGAAGCACAGCCAAAAATTTTCTCTTCATGCCAAGACTCCTAGAGGGGTTGAAGTGAGTGATCACAATTGTTCTAAGGCATGCTTGCTGATCATGTAGGACGAGTGATACTGCGCAAAATGTTGCATCAGGCAGTGGCTGGCTACAAAAAAAGCTGCACATGGCAGCTTTTTTTGACTATGGGCGTGATGGCATCACATCAGCAGGTGCTCACCGGCGTTGTCGCCGCCCAGAATCACGTAATTGACCTTGCGGATGTCCAGCAGTTTGGTGCCACCAGCGTAGCTGATGGAGGACTGCACATCTTGCTCCATCTCGATCAGCGTATTCTTCAGCGGGCCCTTTACAGGCTCCAGGATACGCTTGCCTTCGACGTGCTTGTACTCTCCTTTATTGAAGTCCGAGGCCGAGCCGTAGTACTCCTTGAAAAGCTCACCATCCACTTCAACGGTCTTGCCGGGAGACTCTTCGTGGCCCGCAAACAGCGAGCCAATCATGACCATGGTTGCGCCAAAGCGGATGCTCTTGGCAATGTCTCCGTGGCTGCGAATGCCGCCGTCGGCAATGATGGGCTTGGTAGCCACGCGGGCGCACCATTTCAGCGCCGACAGCTGCCAGCCACCTGTACCAAAGCCGGTCTTGAGCTTGGTGATGCACACCTTGCCCGGACCAACGCCAACCTTGGTGGCATCAGCGCCCCAGGCCTCCAGATCGATCACGGCTTCGGGCGTGGCCACATTGCCAGCGATCACAAAGGCTGCAGGAATCTTGGCCTTGAGGTACTGGATCATGTTCTTCACGCTGTCGGCATGGCCGTGGGCGATGTCGATGGTGATGTATTCAGGACAGATGTCTTGCTCAACAAACTTGTCGACCACGGCGTAGTCCGCAGGCTTGACGCCCAGGGAAATCGAGGCGTACAGACCTTGCGACTGCATGTCCTTGGTGAACTGCACGTTGTCGATGTCAAAGCGGTGCATGACGTAGAAGTAGCCGTTTTGTGCCAAAAACTTGCAAATCTTCTCGTCCAGCACGGTTTTCATGTTGGCAGGCACAACTGGCAGACGGAAGGTGCGCCCACCCAGCCGTACGCTGGCATCGCACTCCGAACGACTCTCCACGCGGCACTTGCGGGGCAACAGCAAAATGTTGTCGTAGTCGAAGATTTCCATGATTTTCCAAGCTCCAGAAAAAGGTCATGGTGGGAATCTCACCCACCTCAATTTCAAAGTAGGCGCTTGGCTTGTTGACCGGTTCGATTGGCGTTGGGAAATTTTGGCCAAAAAAAACCGGACCACAAAAACTTGGGCCCGGTGATTGATTCTATACGCTAGGGCATACCCGCGGTAGATCAGCGTTCGAATGAACCGTATATCCGGAACCGTATACCGTCGGAAAAAACGCTGGATATGCCGTTGCAGACCGTGGACTTACTCAGGTTTGATCTTGGCGCGGCGTACCACTTCGCCGTAGCTCGCCAGGCGGTCGGCCATCATTTTTTCGAAGGCGTCGGGTTTCATGTCTTCAGGAGTGATCACTGCACGCTCAGTGAGCTGATTGACCATGGTCGGCTCAGTCGCTGCCTGGCGGATGGCCTTGAACAGAATGTCCTGGATGTCAGCGGGCACGTTCTTCGGGGCGGCGATGCCGGTCCAGGAAGTCTGGTTGAGTATGGGCTGGTCCAGCTCGCCGAAGGTGGGTACATCGGGTAGCTGTGGCAGGCGCTCAGGTGCGGCAACGGCGAGTGCGCGCAACTTGCCTGCCTTGATGTGCTCCAGGAAGATGACCAGATTGTCAAAAGCAAACTGTACTTCGTTGGCCAGCACGGCGGTGATCAGCGGAGAGCCGCCTTTGTAGGGAATATGCATGGCCTGGGCGCCGTACTGCATCAGCATGGCCTCTGTATTGAGCTGGCCCATGCTGCCGGCACCCGCGCTGCAGAAGTTCACCTGATCCGGGTGGGCCTTGAGGTAGGCCACAAATTCCTGCATGTTCTTCACCGGCAGGCTGGGGTGAACCACGACAACATTGGGCTGGCGACCAAGCATGGCCAGGTTGGCGAAGTCCTTGACAGGGTCATATCCCAGGTTGGGCTGAACCAGGGGGTTGGCCAGGTGGCTGCTCTGCGAGGACACCACCAGTGTGTAGCCATCTGGCTTGGCGCGGGACACATATTGCGTGCCAATGGAGCCACCGGCACCGGGCTTGTTCTCAATCACCATGGGGACGCCCAGAATGCGGGACAGCGCATCGCTGTACATGCGTGCCATCACGTCCACCGAGCCGCCGGGTGGAAAAGGTACCACCAGCGTGATCGGGCGGCTGGGATATTTATTGCTCTGCGCCAGTGCTGGCAGTGCGGCACTGCTGGCCAGAGCCAGACCTGCGCCCAGAATGTGGCGGCGTGAGAGAGTGGTCATCGGGTGTGTGGAGGAAGGCATACAGAAATCCAGCAAAGGTCAAACATGCTCAGTGGCCGGTGCAGGTGTCTGCCACTGAATGGAGTGAGGGCAAAGGGTCAGCCCAGTGCCAGCAGCGTCAGCAGCACCGCCTGGGCGCGTGGCACGAACGTGGACAAGTCGCAGAATTCCCGCTCGCTGTGGGGATAGCCGCCCACAGGGCCCACTGCGCACAGCGAGGGAATGCCCATGGAGGAGGTGATACCGCTGTCTGCTGCCCCGCCAGTGAATTCACCGTCGACCTCAAATCCCACCTGGGCAGCGCTGCGGCGATAGGCTTGCAGCAGTGCGTCGGGAGTGCGCGCCATCGGCAAGGTACCGGTCATGGCGGTAATGCATCCCTTGGTGCGGGGCAGATGCTCGGCTTCAATAACAGTCCGCACCTGGTCCAGTGCTTCCTCCAAATTGTTTTCAGCGGTGTAGCGGATGTCCAGATGGGCCTTGGCCACCGGCGCAACCACGTTCGAGGCCATGCCGCCTTCAATGAAGCCGACATTCAAATGCAGTCCGGGCTGCGTCTCTGTCAGCGCATGTAGCGCAAGCACCTTGTGCGCCAGAGCAGCAATTGCGCTGGCGCCTTGTTGCGGGTTGACGCCAGCATGTGCGGCCACGCCCTGGACTTCAAAGTCGATGCGGTACGAGCCTTTGCGCTCGTTGACGACATTACCGCTGATGCGACCGGGTTCGGCATTGAGCACGGCACGTGCACCCTGCGAGATTTCGCGGATGCGCCCGCGGCAGGCGGGGGAGCCTACCTCTTCATCGCAAGAAAAGAACAACCGTACAGGGGACGCGTTGCCTCCGAAGCGCGCCAGGGCTTCCAGTACAAACACGTTCATCACCAATCCGGACTTCATATCTGCCACCCCGGGTCCATAGGCCCGGCCGGCTTCGACGCGAAACGGGCGCTGCGCAGCCGTGCCACGCGGGAAGACCGTATCCATGTGCCCCATCAACTGCAAATGGCCAGTGGCAGCGGGATTGTGGCCCGGAACATGTGCAAGCAGGCATTCACCCCAGCCTGGTTCCGGCAAGGTCTGTACGGCGATGCCGGCGGCTTCAAGGCGTGTGCGCAGCAATCCGGCCACGCGCTGTACGCCTTCGACATCTCCGCTGCCGCTGTCGGTGTCCACCACTTGCTGCAGCAGATCCTGCATGGCGCTTGCCTGGTTAGCCAGCCATTGCAGCGCGGCAGCTGCGGCGTCGGTGGATGGGGGGGATAAGGATGGGGTAGAGAGAGGCATGTTAAGAATATGAAATGAAAATTTCAATAATCGTGAGATTATGTGAAATTAAAAAATCATTATTCCGCCAAGTCGTCAGGAATTGCAAGCCGGTAATGTATGGAGGTATTGACCTGCAACCACAGGCTTGCATGCATGGCCTGCCATGCACGACCATTGCCCAGTAGTGCATGTATCTGCCCGGCGGTGTGCACACCATCAATTTCTCTTACCTTTGTCTGCTGTTTATGCTTTTGCCGCAACGTATTGATCTGTATGCCGAGGCGCTCACCGCGAGTGAGCGCAACCTGGCCGCCTCGCTGCGCCAACGTTACCCCGAAGGCCTGCTTGATCCGGCCAGCATGATGGCGGCTGCGGCCGGAACCAGCGCGCCGACGGTGGTGAGGTTTTTTGCCAAACTGGGCTATCCAAGCATGGCTGACGTGCGGCGCGAGGCGCGCACGCAGCTGACGGCGGCACTGCCCAACCCGTCGCAGCGCAGCAACTTCACGATTGGCGGCGAACGCAGCCTGTCGGAGTGTGTGGATGACACCGTATTGCATGATTTGCACAATGTTCAGACCACGTTCCAGCAGCTGGATATGGATGCTTTCAAGGCTGTGGTGCAGGCCATCTGTCAGTGCAAGGGCAGGATTTATGTGATGGCCGGGGAGAACAGTTCGCCAGTGGCCATGTACCTGGGTACACACCTGAACATCTGCCGGCCTGGGGTGATTGACCTGGCTAGCCGAGGCCCATTTCCTGTGGACCGCATGCTGTGGGTGGAGCCTGATGATGTGCTGATTGCTTACTCGATCCGCCGCTATGCCCAAGACACGCTGCAGGCCGCCCGGCATTTTCAGGAATGCGGTGCGACGGTGTTGGGTATTAGCGACAGTATGGCGGCCCCTTTGGTGCGCTATGCACAGCACAGCCTGCTGGTGTCCACCCACAATGCCTCGCCTTTCGATTCGTACACCGCAACGTTTGCGCTGTGCAATGCCTTGGTTTCGGCAGTAGTCCAGCAGCTCAAGGATGAGGTGTCGCAATCGCTGCAAAGGCGCGACAGTCTGTGGGCGAGCATGCAGGCACAAGCAGGAGCTGCAGTCCAATCGCAACGTCGAGCTCCCCGTGCCAAGCGGAAGTAAACCCCGCGAGTCTGCTTGTAAAGTCGAGGTTTTGTCGCATGCAAAGTACCTGCAGGGCGAATGCTGACGCTGGTTTTTTTAGAATGGTCGAATGTTTCCGCTAGACCTGCTCGATGCTGCCGCGCCCGGCACCCCGCCTCCCCAGAATTCGCCCCTGCTGCAGGGCCTCAATGCCGAACAGCGTGCTGCGGTGACGCTGCCTGCCGGCCACGCGCTGGTGCTGGCTGGTGCCGGTTCGGGCAAGACGCGGGTGTTGACCACACGCATTGCCTGGCTGCTGCAGACAGGGCAGGTATCGCCCGGGGGCATCATGGCAGTGACCTTCACGAACAAGGCGGCCAAAGAAATGAGTGCCCGTCTGTCGGCCATGTTGTCGTACAACGTGCGTGGCATGTGGATTGGCACTTTCCACGGTCTGTGCAACCGTCTGCTGCGTGCCCACCATGTGGCAGCAGGCTTGCCTGCTACGTTCCAGATTCTGGATACGCAAGACCAGCTCTCCGCCATCAAACGTCTGTGCAAGCAATATGGTGTGGACGATGAGCGCTTTCCACCCAAGCAGCTGAGCTGGTTTATTGCGGGGTGTAAGGAAGAGGGATTGCGCCCCAAAGATGTGGTGGCCACTGACCCCGACACCAAAAAGAAGGTGGAGCTCTATCAGCTCTATGAAGCGCAGTGCCAGCGCGAAGGCGTGGTGGACTTTGGCGAGTTGATGCTGCGCAGCTTCGAAATTTTGCGTGATGATGCGCAACTGCGTGCGCACTATCAGCGCCGTTTCCGCTACATCCTGGTCGATGAGTTTCAGGATACCAACAAGCTGCAATACGCCTGGCTCAAGCAACTGGCGGGAGAGGTGGTCAATGGCAAGCTGCAGTCCTCTTCCAGTGTGCTGGCAGTGGGCGATGACGACCAGAGCATTTACGCTTTCCGTGGTGCGCGCGTGGGCAATATGAGTGATTTTGTGCGCGAGTTTGACGTCCAGCACCAGATCAAGCTGGAGCAGAACTACCGCAGCTACGGCAACATCCTGGATAGCGCCAACGCATTGATTGAGCACAACAGCCAGCGTCTGGGCAAGAACCTGCGTACCGATCAGGGTGCTGGAGAGCCTGTGCGCGTGATGGAGTCTCCCACCGATCTGGACGAGGCCAGCTGGATGGTCAGCGAAATCAAGGAGCTGGTGCGCAACGATGGCTACAGCCGCCAGGAAATCGCCGTGCTTTACCGTAGCAATGCCCAAAGCCGTGTCATTGAAAGCAAGCTGTTCAACGCCGGAATTCCCTACCGCGTCTATGGTGGCATGCGCTTTTTTGAACGTGCAGAAATCAAGCACGCGCTGGCCTATCTGCGCCTGATTGAAAATCCGCATGACGACACGAGCTTTATGCGCGTGGTGAACTTTCCCGCTCGTGGCATTGGTGCACGCAGTGTGGAAGCCTTGCAGGAAACGGCACGCCAGTCAGGTTGTTCGCTCAATGATGCGGTTACCGCTGTGGGCGGTGCTGCGGGCACCAAGCTGCAGGGCTTTGTAGCCAAGATTGATGTGCTGCGCGAGGAAACCCAGGGCAAGACGCTGCGACAGACGATTGAGCGCATGCTGGAAGTCAGTGGTCTGCTGGACTTTTACCTGACGGAGAAAGAAGGACAGGACCGCATTGAAAACTTGAAGGAGTTGATCAATGCGGCAGAGAGCTTTGTCACGCAGGAAGGTTTTGGCAGGGATGCAGTGGCCCTGCCTATCGACGAGACTGGTGCGCCGCTGACGCAAAGCCCAGTCAGTCAGGGCATTGACACCAGCATGCCCATGCTGGACTTGCCTTTGGGCGGTGTGACGGGCGGCGTTGATGCAGAAACCGGTGAAACGCTGTCGCCGCTGCAGGCATTCCTGGTTCATGCGGCGCTGGAGGCTGGCGACAACCAGGCCCAGGCAGGGCAGGATGCAGTGCAACTGATGACGGTGCACGCCTCCAAGGGCCTGGAGTTCGATGTGGTGTTTATCGGTGGTTTGGAGGAGGGCCTGTTCCCGCACGAAAACTCCATGAGTGACCGCGGTGGACTGGAAGAAGAGCGCCGGCTGATGTATGTGGCCATCACTCGGGCTCGCAAGCGCCTGTATCTGAGTCACTCGCAAAGCCGCATGTTGCATGGGAGAACGACTTTCAATCTACCCAGCCGCTTTATTGATGAGCTGCCTGAAAGCGCGCTCAAGTGGATCAGCGCCAAAGGCGGCTTTGGCAGTTTTGCACCCAGGAGCAATGCTGCGGGAAGTAGCTGGGACAGCGGAAAAAGCTATGGTGGCTACCAGGCCAAGACGGAGGTGTTTGCCAGCCCTCCTGTGCCGGTGCAAAAAGCTGTACCCGGGCACGGCATCGTCAAAGGCAAGACGGTGTTCCACACCAAATTTGGCGAAGGCAAGGTTCTGGCTGTGGAAGGTTCGGGTGATGATGCCCGCGCGCAAATCAACTTCCCGCGCCATGGCACCAAATGGCTGGCACTGGCGATTGCCAAGCTGACCATTGTGGATTGAGTCAGGATGAAGGGACAAAAAAGGGACGCTCTGGGCGTCCCTTTTTTGTTCGTCTAAGCGGTGAAAGCCTACTTGTAGTCGTAGGTGACATCGTCCACGTGCAGCGCACGTTCCTGATCAGGCGGTGAGAAGCAGTCACGGAATGTGAAGACTGCAGAAGTCAGAAACATGGTGACCAGTCCCATGCCCAGCATGACGGTGAGAATGCTGGCAGCCAGACCGGCGGCAGATCCGAGGAGGGCAGAGAGCAGCAAGGTCACCAGCGACAGAACTACGCCCGCAGCAAGCGCCAGACCCAGCCAGCCCAGGGCATACATGAAGAAGGCGCGAAAATTGCGCAGGCAGGCAATCACGCTGAAAAAAATCGCTTTGACGGGAGAGACACCATGCCAGTGCACCAGTGCGGGAGCGTGCCACATCAGCATGGCCAGCAGGTTGTACATCACAAACCCGCCCCATAGCGCCACTTGAAAACCAGGCTGTCTGACCAACTCTTCAGCCAGTTCGGGCGTCATGGGTTCATTACCCAGCGACATTTTGGCCAAGGTGCCATCGTCTACCAGCGAAGTCAGCAGTGTGATGAGTACGATGCCCAGACCATAGAAGATGCCCAGAACCACCAAGGACTGGATGCGTGATTTACCAGAGCGAAAAGGTGCGGCCACCAGATTGGGGCGCGGGATGCGGCCGTGCGATGCCTCTGCGGCTCCCAGCATCATCACCAGGAACACTGTGGGCATGAGCAGCAGGGCTACATAAGGGCCGATGATGGGGAACATGCCAATCAGTGACACGGCAGCCATGCTGAGAAACAGCAGCGCAGTAAGCGCCATGGGCTGGCGCCAGAAGGTTTGCATGCCCAGTTTGACCCATTGCAGGCCTGTGCTGGCAGGAACGATATGAAGTTTCATGTTTGTGAGGAAGGCAAGCACAAAGCTGCAAAATGCAGCACTTGCAACGCGTAGAACTGTACCCCACACCTCGCAGACACAGTGGGATGTGGGGCTGCTGTCATTGCCAAGGCCACACAAGAAGTTGGTGCCGGGCCTGGGGTTCAGACGGTGGCAGCCTGCTCCAGCGAGACAGGGTGGGCCACGCGCTGGCGCAGCACGCGTTCAAAGTGCGTCGGGTCGTGGGGAACCAGCATGGAAGCTTCGCGTGGCAAGTAAAAATCCCAGAGGCGCGAAATCCAAAAGCGTAGTGCCCCGGCTCGCAACATGGCATTGAACAGCTGGCGCTCGGCAGCTTCCATGGGACGAACGGCTTGGTAGGCATCAATCATGGCTTGAGCTTTGGTTGCCTCGTGGGCACCACTTGCATGGTCAATGCACCAATCGTTCAGACATACGCACAAATCGAACAGGAAGGTATCACAGCCTGCAAAGTAGAAGTCAAAGAAGCCAGTGAGTTCTTCACCGTCAAACATCACGTTGTCACGGAACAGGTCTGCATGCACAGGGCCACGCGGCAGAGCCTTGTAAGCGCTGGATGCTGCCGTGTGGTTCTGGAATGCCAGTTCAGCCTGGAGCAAGTCGGCCTGGGCCTGATCCAGATGTGGCAGCACGGTGGGTACGGTTTCGTTCCACCAGGGCAAACCACGCAGATTGGGTTGTTCACGGTCGTAGTCACGGCCAGCCAAATGCATTTTGGCCAGCATGTCGCCCACGGCAGCGCAGTGCACGGCTTGGGGTTGTAACTGGCTTTTACCCCGTAGCTTTTGCACGATGGCAGCGGGTTTGCCGCAGACTTTGTGCAGGATGTCACCGCTTTTAGCGTCGGCCTGAGGGTCTGGAACCGGAATCCCTTGATGTGCCAGATGCTTCATCAGGTAGAGGTAAAAGGGCAGTTGCTCGGCTTTCAAACGCTCAAACAATGTGAGTACCCACTCTCCTTGATCTGTCGTCAAAAAGTAGTTGGTGTTTTCAATGCCACCTTGGATGCCACGCAGTTCGGTGAGTTGGCCCAGAGGAACGCGGCGCAGCAATTCGCGCGCGTCTTTATCGGAGACTTCGGTAAATACGGCCATGTCAGGCTCAAAAAGGAAAAACCTGCTGTGGCTATGACGCGACAGCAGGCGTTGTAAGAGAAAAGCTTAAAACTGGATGGCGCGCCAGACGCGGCGGCCATTGGTGCCATCAGCACCTTCTGTATTCTGGGGTTGCACCTCGTAGGAAGGCATGTTGCCTACCTTGGGCTGTACGGTGATGTTCTTGGTTTCACCACCAACACGCAATTCGTCTACGCGGCTGCCACCATCTTCGATGCGTATGCGTTCAATGCGTTGGTTGTGTTTGTCACCTTTTTGCTCAGATTTTTGTAGCTGTTCGTTTTTCTGTGCATTGGGTTGGGGCGAGTTTTCGCCGTGGTCCTGGGCTAGCACGGGTGCTGTGACCAAGAAGGATGTGAGGAGGAGGGTGGCTGCGCGCATGGTGCAATTGTAGTTTCCTTGCCTGCATCAGGCTATGCATATCAGTGACGGCCTCCTTCTTTGTTTTTACGCATGAATGCCGTTAAGACCATGGCCATTCCAGTCTGGCTGCGTGCAGGCACAATTGGCTTCTATGAGCAATTCCAAGACATTGGTGCTGGTCGACGGCTCCAGCTACCTGTATCGCGCCTACCATGCCATGCCCGATTTGCGGGCCGTGCCCGGGGATCCCAGCAGTCCTGCCACAGGCGCTATTCGCGGCATGATCAATATGATGCAGGCGCTACGCAAGGACGTGGTGGCGGATTACGCCGTGTGTGTGTTTGACGCTTCGGGGCCGACCTTTCGCGATGCCATGTACACCGAATACAAGGCCACGCGTTCGCCCATGCCCGACGATTTGCGCTCCCAGATTGCGCCCATCCATCAGGTGGTGGATTTGCTGGGCTGGAAAGTGGTGGCTGTGCCTGGGGTGGAGGCTGACGATGTCATCGCTACGTTGGCAAATATGGCGGCCGCACAAGGCATGGACGTGATTGTGTCCAGCGGAGACAAGGATTTGAGCCAGTTGGTGAACGAGCGCATCACCATCATCGACACCATGAACGGCAAGCGCCGAGATGTGTCCGGTGTGACCACGGAGTTTGGTGTACCACCTGAAAAGATGATTGATTATCAGGCCCTGATTGGTGACACCGTGGACAACGTGCCCGGTGTGACCAAGGTGGGGCCTAAAACTGCCGCCAAGTGGCTGGAAGAATATGGTTCGCTGGACAATTTGATCGCCAATGCTGCTGCCATCAAAGGCGTGGCAGGCAACAATCTGCGTGATGCGATTGCCAGTGGCCAGCTGGCGCTGAGCCGCCAGCTGGTGACGATGAAAACTGATTGTGAGCTGTCGGACTACATTCCTGGATTACCAGCCTTTGACGACATCACACTGGACGAGCCCGATGTTGCTGGCTTGCTGCCGTTTTATGAACAATACGGCTTCAAGGGCCTGGCGCGCACACTGGGGTCGGCAGCGGTAGCGTCTGCGGAGACAAAAACTGAGTCCAATGGCAAAAACAAGGCCAAGGCTGCTTCCAGCCAAAGCGATATGTTTGACATGGATGATGCCGCGGCGACCGAGGTGGCCGTGGTCGCTCAGCAGCGTGATGTGGTCTACACCACCATTCTGAATGAAGAGCAGTTCAACGCCTGGCTGGCCAAGATTCAGCTCGCCGAGTTGACGGCCATCGACACAGAAACTGATTCGCTGGACGAGATGGTGGCGCAGATTGTGGGCATTTCTTTCAGTGTGCAGGCGGGTGAAGCTGCCTACATTCCGCTGCGCCATGAAGGTATGGATGTGCCCCAGCAGCTACCTATGGACTGGGTATTGGCGCAGCTCAAGCCCTGGCTGGAAGACGGTAGCAAAAAGAAGCTGGGACAGCACGTGAAGTACGACCAGCATGTTTTTGCCAACCACGGCATCACGGTGCGTGGTTATGCGCACGACACCATGCTCCAGTCTTACGTGCTGGAAGTACACCGCCCGCACAATCTCACCAGTCTGGCACTGCGGCATGTGAACCGCACCGGCATCAGCTACGAAGACCTGTGCGGCAAGGGCAAGAGCCAGATCCCGTTTGCGCAGGTGCCGGTGGACAAAGCGGCGGCATATTCCTGCGAGGACTCTGACCAGACTCTGGATGTGCACAGCGTGCTGTGGCCGCAAATTCAAGCGCACCCAGGCCTGTTGCACATCTATGAGCTGGAGATCGCTACCAGCGAAGCGCTGTTCCGCATTGAGCGCAACGGTGTACGCATTGATGCGGGAGAGCTCGCGCGCCAGAGCAACGATCTGGGTGCGCGCATCATGCAGCTGGAGCAAGAGGCCTATGAGATTGCAGGACAACCGTTCAATCTCGCCTCACCCAAGCAGTTGGGTGAAATCTTCTTTGACAAGCTGGGCATGCCCGTGGTGAAAAAAACTGCCACCGGTGCACGCAGCACGGATGAAGAAGTGCTTGAAAAACTCGCCGAGGACTACCCGCTGCCGGCCAAACTGCTGGAGCACCGTTCGCTCTCCAAGCTCAAAGGCACTTACACCGACAAGCTGGCACAAATGGCCCTTCCACGTACGGGCCGCGTGCACACGCATTACGCGCAGGCGGTGGCGGTGACGGGGCGCTTGTCCAGCAATGATCCGAATCTACAAAACATTCCTGTACGCACGCCCGAAGGCCGCCGCGTGCGCGAAGCCTTTGTGGCTCCGCAAGGCAAGTTGATCGCCAGTGCCGACTATTCTCAAATTGAGCTGCGCATCATGGCGCATCTATCGGGTGATGAGGCGCTGCTGAATGCATTCAGAAACGGTCTGGATGTGCATAAGGCTACGGCTGCCGAAGTTTTTGGTGTAAGTGTGGAAGAAGTCAGCAGCGAGCAGCGCCGTTATGCCAAGGTGATCAACTTTGGCCTGATCTATGGCATGAGCAGCTTTGGTTTGGCCAAGAATCTGGGCATCGAAACCAAGGCGGCTGCGGCGTACATTGACAAATACTTCCAGCGTTACCCTGGCGTGAAGCGTTACATGGACGAGACCGTGGAACTGGCGCACCAGCAAGGCTATGTGGAAACGGTGTTTGGCCGAAGGCTCTATCTGCCCGAAATCAATGGTGGCAGTGGTCCACGCAAGAAAGCCGCCGAACGCGCTGCAATCAATGCTCCGATGCAGGGCACGGCGGCTGATCTGATCAAAAAAGCCATGGTGGCCGTGCAAGCCAAGCTGGATGCTGAAAAGCCCGAGATCCAGGTCATCATGCAGGTACACGATGAATTGGTGTTTGAGCTGCCTGCCAGCGAAGCTGAATGGGTGCGCGAGCACATTCCAGCCGTGATGGCGCAGGTGGCTGAGTTATCGGTGCCATTGCTGGCGGAAGTGGGCTTTGGCGAGAACTGGGAAAAGGCGCACTAAGTCTTCTCCTCAAAAGCGCGACAATGTGCTGCATGCGCAAAGTCGCAAGCATGCTTGGATGAGTGGCCGGGGGGATACGTTCTGCCGAATGCATGCTTGCGACAGCGATATGTACAAGCAATTAGAAAAATACGTAGCTGGCACGCATTCCTGCCAAATTTGGGTGCATGTTTGCGAGCAGCCTTGGGCGGGTTATGGGTTTGGCAGCGACAAAAATTGAAAGGGACACGTGATTTACCCGTCTTCCTGGACCCCGGCGGTGCGCATGGGTTTGTCCATTTCACTGGCCACTGGCCTTTATGGCATCTCGTTTGGTGCGCTGGCAGTGGCCGCAGGCCTGAACGTGTGGCAAGCCATGGCGTTGAGCAGCCTGATGTTTACGGGAGGCTCTCAGTTTGCCTTTATTGGTGTGATCGCCGGAGGTGGTACGGGCTCAGCTGCAGTTGGTGCTGCCAGTCTGCTGGGCGTGCGCAATGCAGTTTATGGCATGCAGATGAATCGCATGCTGAAGCCAGGTGGTTGGCGCAAATTCCTGGCAGCACATCTGACCATTGATGAGTCGGCTGCAACAGCTTCAGGGCAAACCGATGCTCAGGAGCAGCAACGCGGTTTTTGGACAGCAGGGCTGGGCGTTTTTGTGCTCTGGAATGCATTCACGTTAATTGGTGCATTATTGGGTGATGCATTGGGTGATCCTCGCCAGTGGGGGCTCGATGGTGCTGCTGTGGCTGCCTTTTTAGGGTTGCTGTGGCCACGTCTGCAGCAGCGTGAACCTGTAGCGCTTGCGGTTTTGTGCGGTGTCGTCACAGCACTGATGGTGCCGATGTTGCCTGCAGGTTTGCCCATACTGGTGGCTGCGCTGGTTGGTGCTGGATGGGGGTTATGGCGCAGTGCCCGGCTGACGAAAGATGGCCTTCACGGCCACGGAGAAGCTTCATGACTTTGTGGCACTGGATTGTTTTGGCATGCGCTGCCGCGTTTGTGACCAAGTGGCTGGGCTACGCGATTCCTGCACACTTCTTGCAAAACCCGCGCATGACACAGGTTGCCGCGTGTATGACGGTGGCCTTGTTGTCAGCCCTGACGGTGATGAACGCTTTTTCGGCTGGCTCGCAATTGGTGCTGGATGCCCGCCTGGCTGCTTTGTTGGTGGCTGCTTTGGCTTTGTGGCTGCGTTTACCTTTTTTGCTGGTGGTGGTCCTGGGCGCTCTGAGCGCAGCCATGGTGCGCTGGTTTTAGGGAAACGAAGCCGCGACCCTCTTGACAGCTTGTGTACGCTGTTTTGAGAAGTTGTTCTGTGCTTGGGACAAGCATCCACGTGCACAACTCAGTCAGCCGTTAGGATTGCAGCATTGCTTGCGGTGTTTAAGGAAAATGCTGGGCAATTGGGGCGAACTGCCCGAGAGAAAAATTTGCTATGACATTGGTTGCGATTATTTTGGCCACCCTGGCTTCAGGTATTGGAAGCGTTTGGGTGGCTAACTTTCTTTTGAAGGTGGGTTTTGGCCGTCAACAAAGCGATCGTGCGCAACAAGGTCTGTTGAGCCTGGCTGCGGGCGCGTTGCTGGCTACAGCGTTCATGCACTTGCTGCCCGAAGCGTTCAACAGCGAGGCGAGCGCGCATGATTTGTTCATGACGCTGCTGATTGGGGTGGTGTTCTTTTTTCTGCTGACCAAGGCTGAGTTGTGGCACCACGGCCATGAGCACAGCCATGACGGGCATGAGCATCACCATGCACATTCTGAGCACTCGCACAGTCACGATCATCACGGGCAGAAGAGCAGTGGCTGGTCACTGTTGACCGGAGACAGCGTGCACTGCTTTGGTGACGGCATCTTGATTGCCTCAGCATTTGTTGCAGACATGCGCTTGGGGTTGATTGCTGCGGTTTCCGTTCTGGCGCACGAAGTGCCCCACCACATTGGTGATCTTGTGGTCCTGCGCAACAGCAAGCACCGCAACTTGGCATTGCTCAAGGTGTCTTTGGCGGGGGCTGTCACTGCATTGGGCGGTATTGCCGGCTACTTTCTGGTGGGAAATCTTGAAGAATCTTTGCCGTACTTTCTGGTCGTAGCCTCCAGTAGCTTTGTCTATGTGGCTTTGTCGGACTTGATCCCTCAGCTGCAGAAACGCTTGTCGGCCAAGGAAAGTCTGGTGCAAGTAGCTTGGCTGGTGACGGGCATTGTGCTGGTCACGGTTGTGAGTGGGCTGGCGCATGGCGGACATGCGCACTAAAACGTACCGGCTATCAAGCTAGGAAGAACAAAAAGCGGCACCCTTGAGTGCCGCTTTTTGCTGAATATTTCTTGGTTTAGGCTGTTTCTGTGTGTTGAGACTCTGCGCGGCGCAGCATGCCTTGAAGGGCCGCTCGTGCAGACGACAGCTGACGCCGTGATACCTGTAAAACATCCGACACACTATGCAGACGCAAGGCCCAGCATTCACCCTCTTCATCCGTGTAGTGTTTCTCCAGAACACGCATCTGAGAAGGGTTGACCAGGGCGTTGCGGTGGATACGTACAAACTGATCGGGAAAGCGATTTTCCAGCTCGCTCAAGGAACTATCCAGAATGTAGGTGCGTAAAGCTGTGCGCACAGTCACGTATTTTTGCTCTGCTTTGAGATAGACGATCTGGTGCAGCGGAACACGCTCTGCGCGTCCACGGTCACGAATGATCAACGCAGGCGCCGTGTCTGCATGGTTGGTCAACCCTTCCAGAGCCCTGATGCGACGTGCTTTGGCCATCGCTTGTTGCAGCCTCTCCAACCGAACCGGTTTTGTGAGGTAGTCCACTGCATCGACTTCAAAAGCGCTTGCGGCGTACATGGCATGTGCAGTGACAAAAATCACGGATGGAGGTTGTGACTGGTTGCGCAGTGTCTGGGCCAGCACCATGCCATCGAGGCCTGGCATCTGAATATCTAGCAGCACAACATCCACAGGCAATGGGCTGCGTTGGAGAAATTCTTGCGCCTGTGTGACGCTGGCAGCTTCTTCGATGATGAAGGGAGACGCAGGGTCTTCACATTCGCTCAGCAATACGCGCAAGCGGTTACGGGCCAGCAACTCATCATCCACGATCAGTACATGCATCTCTTGTCTCCGCATGGGTGGGCTGCGCACTTAACTGGAAGGTAGAGAAATACGAACTTCAAACAGACCGTCTTTTTTGCCGGCATGGAATGACGCTTGAATGTCATGCAGCAGACGCAATCGACGCTCTACATTGGCAAGTGCGATGCCTTGACCCCGAATAGTTGGAATGTTGTCTCCGAGGCGTCTCGATGAAGGAAGTGTATTGGCTACACGTAACAAAATGAAATTTTTTTGGTTCAGCTTGGCGGAGATTGTTACTTTTGTGCCTATTTCCGAGGGTTCTACCCCATGTTTGACAGCGTTCTCCACCAACGGCTGCAATAGCAGTGGAGGCAAGCGTGCATCCAGCACATCGGGGTCCAGGTCCCAGCACACTTGAAGCCGATCGCCAAAGCGGGTTTGTTCAATGTCCAGGTAGCGCTTGGCCAGTTCGATTTCTTCCTGCAAGGTGATGGTGCTGCGTGGGTCTTGCAAGGTTGCCCGAAAGAGATCACTCAGGTCTTCGAGCAGTCTTTCGGCTTTGGCAGGTTCATCGCGTACCAGTGCAATGGCGCTGTTGAGCGCATTGAATAAAAAATGCGGTCGGATGTGAGCCTGCAAAGCCGTCAACTGCGCTTTGGTTGCAGCGGGAGTGCGCCCTTCAGCGCGCAGCACCAGATAGCCCACAAGGACGGCAGCGAGCATGCCACCTGCGATGGCATTGGCCAGCCAGTGCATTTGTGCGACCTCCCCACTCATTGAAAGCATTGCGGTGGCGTAAATGCCCGCCACCACGCCGAGCGCAATACCCATCATGTATTGGTGAGGACCATCCATGCGGTGCAGAACCCGCTTGAGGCTGCAGGCCAGCAGCAGCCAGACCAGGGTGCCAGATAAGCCGCCACTGGTGAGCCATGCGGTGCGTTGCAGCCATTCCCAGGCGTTGGGGCTGGTGTAGAGGGCCGAGATAGCCAGCGTAATTTCCACGCCCAGCACGGCACGCAGCACCACACCCAAATGGCAGGCATCAAAGATCAGAACGGGGATCGTTGCACTAGGCTGAGGGGTTGTCACGCTCAAAGATTCGGCAGAAGCCGTTTGGCTCGATAAAATTTGCTGCTTGTGCATAGGGCATCCGGGTGTTCCGGGTGTCTGTCATAACTGGAAATTCTGCCCTCCCATGTCCGATAACACCACCCAGCCCTCCCATAATCAACTTGACACGAAAGCACAGGCGTGGTCTGCGTTGTTTTCTGAACCTATGAGCGATTTGGTCAAGCGTTACACCTCCAGTGTGTTCTTTGACAATCGTATGTGGAAGGCAGATATCACTGGCAGCTTGGCACATGCTGAAATGCTGGCGGCTCAGGGGGTGATTGGTCAGGACGACTTTGCAGCCATCCAGAAGGGCATGGCACAGATCAAGCAAGAAATCGAATCGGGTGCCTTTGAGTGGAAGCTCGATCTGGAAGACGTGCACCTGAATATCGAGGCACGACTGACAGCGCTGGTTGGCGATGCAGGCAAGCGCTTGCACACAGGCCGAAGCCGTAACGACCAGGTCGCCACCGATGTGCGCCTGTGGTTGCGCGACGAGATTGATCTGATTGAAGGTCTGCTCAAGGAACTGCAGCTGTCGCTGGTCGAGGTGGCGGAAAAGAATGTGGATGTGATCCTTCCAGGATTTACCCACTTGCAAGTGGCACAGCCAGTGAGCTTCGGCCACCACATGCTGGCCTATGTGGAAATGTTCAAACGCGATGCCGAGCGCATGCTGGACGTGCGCAAGCGCGTGAACGTGCTGCCTTTGGGCTCGGCTGCGCTGGCAGGCACCACCTATCCTTTGGACCGTGAACGCGTGGCCAAGACGTTGGGTATGGACGGCGTGTGCCAGAACTCGCTGGACGGCGTTTCCGACCGCGACTTCGCCATCGAATTCACGGCGGCAGCTTCTTTGTGCATGGTGCACATCTCGCGTCTGTCGGAAGAGTTGATCGTGTGGATGAGCCAGAACTTTGGCTTTATCAAGATTGCCGATCGCTTCACCACCGGCTCGTCCATCATGCCGCAGAAGAAGAACCCGGACGTGCCAGAACTGGCACGCGGCAAGACCGGCCGTGTCGTCGGTCATCTGATGGGCCTGATCACCTTGATGAAGGGTCAGCCGCTGGCCTATAACAAGGACAATCAGGAAGACAAGGAGCCTTTGTTCGACACCGTGGATACGCTGAAGGACACGCTGCGCATTTTTGCGGAAATGATCGGTGGTCAGCTCAATCCGGTGACCGGTGCCAAGGAAGGCGGCATTACCGTGAATGCCGCCAACATGCGTGCCGCAGCATTGAAGGGTTATGCGACGGCCACCGATTTGGCGGACTATCTGGTCAAGAAGGGCTTGCCTTTCCGTGATGCGCATGAAACCGTGGCCCATGCTGTGAAGCTGGCCTCGCAAAAGGGTGTGGATCTGAGCGAGTTGCCGCTGGAGGAACTGCAGACGTTCAACCCCAATGTGCAGGCGGATGTGTTTGAGGTGCTGAGTCTGGAAGGTTCACTCAAGGCGCGCAACACATTGGGCGGTACCGCGCCAGCGCAAGTGCGCCTGCAACTGGCCAAGCATCGCGCACGACTGGCCTAAATAATAAGGAAAACCGCCCGAAAGGGCAGGCCACCGCCAAAGGGACGCTTCAAGCGTCCCTTTTTTGTGCCGATCTGAATGCAGAAGATGGGATGCATATCAAATTCAGATGTTTTTTTAATATTTCTCAGGTTTTTGTCAGATAGGCTGGCAGATGGCCGTGTATGGCTTTTTCTATTTTCATTACTGGAGAAATTTGTGACCCACGCTTCTCGTCGTCGATTCCTTGCCCAAACTGCCACTCAGGCAGCAGTGCTGGCAACCGCCAGCGTGGCAGGCTGGCGCTGGTCGTGGGCGGCGGATCGACCTGTCCGGATTTTGGTGGGATTCCCTCCCGGCGGAGGTACCGATGTGATCGCACGTTTGCTGCAAGAGCCACTCAGCCAGCGTCTGGGCCGCACAGTCATCATTGAAAACAAGCCGGGCGCCGGAGGTCAGATTGCGGCACAGCTGCTCAAGGCATCGCCTGCCGACGGCACCACGCTGTTTCTGACGCATGACCATAGCATTTCGATCTTGCCGCAAGTGGTGCGTCATGCGGGCTTTGATCCTGCCCAGGACTTTGAGCCTGTGGGTGGTTTCGCATCGTTTGTGAATACGTTTGCAGTGTCTGGCCTGCACCCAGCCAAGACCTTTCAGGAGTATCTGGACTGGGTGCGTAAAGCGGAGCAAGGGCGCAGCGCTGTGGGTATTCCGGCGCCGGCATCAACGCCTGAGTTCTTGGTCAAGCAGCTGGCACAGCGCTATGAACTGGATTTGATTTCCGCGCCTTACAAGGGCAGCGCTCCCATGATTAGCGATATGCTGGGACGGCAAATTGAAGCGGGTATCGGTTCAGTACAAGACTTTGTGCACTATCACAAGGAGGGCAAGTTGCGCGTGCTGGCCGTGCTCGGAGGGCGGCGGCAGCCGTTATTGCCCGAAGTGCCGACATTCAGCGAGCTGGGCATGAAAGGGCTGGAGGATATGCCGTACTACGGCGTTTACGCGCCTAAAGGCGTGCCTGCAGCGTTCACCCAACACTTTTCCCTTGCTTTGGCACTGAGTGTGCAAGAGCCGCATATTCGTCAGCAGCTCGAGGCCATTGGTCTGGTGGTGGATGCCATGACACCCACGCAGCTATTGCAGCGTGAGCGAGCGTATACCAACGTCTGGAAGCGCATCATTGCTGAAAGCGGTTTCAAGCCGCAGTAATCGCAAGATTTTTCTATCTGAAAGCCACAGCCAGTGCTGTGGCTTTTTTTTGTTGCTTAACGTAAATGCTGCAATGTCTGATGAAGCGTTTGCAAGGCGAGATGCTAGGCTACATGGCATTCAAAGACTAAAACAATAGGAACAGCTCATGCGTTCGAATACTTTGTGGGGGCTCATTGCTGTGGGAGCGAGCTTGAGCGGGGCAGCCCATGCGATCTCCATCACCCAGATAACCCCGAAGGGCAGTGTCAATGAAGTGCAACAGGTGGTGGTGCAGACCTCGGTTGATGCGGTGCGTTTGGGCAATTCGCAGGTGCCAGCACCAGTGAGGGTGCAGTGCAGCCCGACGCAAACGGGGCAAGGTCGCTGGAATAATGCGCGTGAGTGGGTCTGGCAGTTCAACCAGACGGTCACAGCGGGCACCCGTTGCACGATAGAGCCTGACAAGGCCTTCAAATCACCATCCGGTGCAGCCTTTACAGGCCTTGTGAGCACGCAGTTTGAAGTGGCTGGGCCGAGCATTGTGCAGACGTGGCCATCCACCTATGAGCCTGTGGATGAAGCGCAGACCTTTGTGCTGCAGCTCAATGGCGCCGCAACCCCGGAAAGTCTTCAGCAGCATGTGCACTGCCGTGCAGAAGGTGTGGGGGAACGCATTCCTGTGCGCTTGCTGGATACCTCGAAAACCCGAGCGGTGCTCCAGGCACTGGAGATTTCCAAGCAGGGTCATTACGTTGCTTTGGAGTGCAATCGCCGTTTGACAGCGGGCAGCAGCATGCAGCTGGTGTATGGTGCGGGCGTGCAAATGGCCAATGGGGTGGCAAACAAGAATGCCAACACCCTGGATTTCACCGTGCGTGAGGCATTCAATGCTGAGCTGCAATGCCAGCGCGAGCGTGCCAATGCTGGTTGTTTACCGATTCGTGATGTGCTGCTGTCGTTCAGTGCTCCGGTCTCAGAAGCGCAAGCCAGGCAGGTGCAGCTGGTGTTGGACGGCAAAAAAATTCAGCCAGTGCTGGATAAGGAATCCAAAGACAGTTTCACCGAGGTGCGTTTTGCAGCGCCCTTCGAACCCTTGGGCAAGTACCAGGTGGTGTTTCCCGAAAATTTCCAGGATGACGCTGGTCGGCCACTGGTGAATGCCAGCGCATTCCCGATGTCAGTGGTGATGGGGGACACGCCACCGCTGCTGAAATTTGCGGCAGCACCTTTCGGTGTGCTGGAGCGCTTTGCGGAGGGCGAGGACGAGCCTGCGATTCTGCCGGTGACGGTGCGCAAGGTGGAAGCCATGGATGCCGCCGCCGGTGGCGCTGGTGCGCAACTGCGCCATTTGCGCTTGAGCAGCGATGCGGACATCATTCGCTGGTGGGACTTGGTACAGCGCTATGACCGGGGATGGATGAGCCGCAAAGATGCGCGACGCGATCTCAAGTCTGCCCTGCCCAAACCTCTGGATGACGACGAGCACTCCATAGCTCCGCGTACGGTCTCACTGCTGCAAGGTCAGCAGGGTGTGCAGGCCGTGCAATTGCCCAAGGCCAAAGAAGGTGACCCACGCCCGTTTGAGGTGGTAGGCATTCCGCTCAAAGAGCCAGGTTTCCACGTGCTGGAGGCTGAGTCTCCACGTCTGGGCTCGGCCCTGCTGGATGAACGCCTGGGCGCACAGCGCAGCATGTTTGTGCGTACCTCTGCACTGGTGACCAATTTGGCGGTGCATCTGAAGCTGGGCCGTGAAGGCTCGGCAGTGTGGGTGACCTCACTGGACAAGGGCAAACCTGTTGCGGGGGCCAAGGTCCAAGTGTCGGATTGTCGAGGCGCAGTGCATGCATCGGGTATGACCGATGCGCAAGGGGTGCTGCAATTGCCAGCGTTGGGAACTGAAATTCCGCGTTGCAACAGCCACGAGGCCAGCGGCCAGTGGTTTGTCAGCGCACGCCATAGTGACAAAGGGGTGGAGGATCTGGCCTTTGTCTGGAGTGACTGGCAGCGAGGCATTGAGCCGTGGCGCTTCAATCTGCCCATGGCCTGGAATCAGGGACCGGAACTGGTCGCTCACACCGTGTTTGATCGCAATCTGGTGCGTGCTGGCGAGACGGTGTCCATGAAACACTTTGTGCGCAATCAGACATTGCAAGGCCTGGCGCTGCCCAAAGAGTGGCCGGTCGAGCAGGTGATCACCCATGTGGGCAGTGGGCAGCAATACAAACAGGCGCTGCAATGGCGCAATACGCAAAACGGTGGCCGTAATGCTGCAAGCAGCTTTGCTGTGCCTGCAGCGGCCAAGCTGGGCTTGTATACCGTGGAGCTGCGTTGGTCGGAGCGAGCTGAAGGTGGGCAGCGCGTGCTGCAATCGGGTGAATTCAGGGTGGAAGCCTTTCGTTTGCCGGTGTTCCAAGGCAGTGTGCACCCTGTGAGCCAGGCGGCGCTGGTGCAGCCCACAACTGTGCCAGTGGCCGTGAATCTGAACTTCATCAACGGTGGCGCGGCGAATGGGCATCAGGTGCAGGTGAGTGCCTTGTTGCGTGAGCGCAGTGTGCACTTTGACCGCTGGGCGGGCTACAGCTTCAGCGCGCCGCGCGCGCAGGGCGAGGCTGACCACGAAAGTGAAGACGAGCACAGCGACGGAGCCCGTTTGGTGGCGGACAAGCTGGCCCTGACCTTGGACAAGCAAGGCCAGGGCCAGATCGAGCTGCCTGCGCTGCAGAAGGTGAAGGAGCCGCAGAGCCTGGTGCTGGAGGCCAGCTTTGCTGACCCGAATGGCGAGATACAGACCCTGCGCAGCACCCACAGCGTGTGGCCTGCTGCAGTGCTGGCAGGTATTCGCACCGAGGGCTGGATGGCCGTGGGCCGCAAGATGCGTATGCAGGCTGTGGCGGTGGATGCACAAGGCAATCCACAAGCCGGAGTGCCGCTGAAGGTGCAGGCGGTGCAACACACCACAACCACCACGCGCAAGCGTCTGGTGGGAGGTTTCTACAGTTATGACAACCAGCGCAACAGCAAAAAACTAGGCGAGGTGTGCAGTGGCAAGAGCGACGCACGCGGCCTGCTGCTGTGTGAGGTACAGGTGGTCGAAGCTGGAGAGGTGGAGCTGATTGTCTCGGCAGAAGATGCGCAAGGCCATACCGCGCAAGCGGCAGACACTGTCTGGGTGACGGGACAGGGTGAACTGTGGTTTGGAGGGCAAGACCATGACCGCATGGACGTGCTGGCGGAAAAGACAGCATACGCTCCTGGCGAAACTGCCAAACTCCAAGTGCGCATGCCTTTCCGCGAAGCGACCGCGCTGGTGAGTGTGGAGCGCGAAGGTGTGCTGCACACCGAGGTGGTGCAACTGCAGGGCAAGGATCCGAGCATAGAGCTGCCCGTGCAAGCGGGCTGGGGGCCCAATGTGTATGTCAGCGTGCTGGCTTTGCGCGGGCGTCTGTATGAGGTGCCGTGGTACAGCTTTTTCACCTGGGGCTACAAGGCACCACGCCAGTGGTGGAATGCCTTCTGGCATGGTGGCAAGGAGTATGTGGCGCCCACGGCCATGGTGGATTTGAGCAAGCCTTCTTTCCGCCTGGGTGTGGCTGAGCTGCAGGTGCAAGATCGTTCGAACCAGCTGAATGTGGCGGTGCAGGCCGACAAGAGCGGCTACAAAATTCGTGAAACAGCCAAGGTCACTGTCCGGGCGACTTTGCCGGATGGAAAACCTGCCGCACATGCCGAAGTGGCCTTGGCTGCGGTGGACAAAGCCTTGCTGGAGCTGTCTCCTAACCGTAGCTGGGATTTGCGTGCGGCCATGTGGCAGCGCCGTAACTGGGCAGTGGAAACTGCCACTGCTCAGATGGAGGTGGTAGGACGTCGTCACTATGGACGCAAAGCCGCAGCCCCTGGTGGTGGCGGTGGACAAGGTGCGCCAACGCGCGAACTGCTGGACACGCTGCTGCTGTGGCAGTCTGCCGTACAACTGGATGCTCAAGGCCAGGCGGTTGTGGAGGTGCCCCTCAATGATGCGCTGACCAGTTTTTCCATTGTGGTGATCGCTGATGATGGCGTGCAACGCTTTGGCACAGGCAGTGTGGACATACGCACCAGCCAGGATTTGCAAGTAATCAGTGGTTTGCCTCCCGTGGTGCGCGAGGGGGACAAGTTCCGCGCCATGGTCACCGTGCGCAACAGCACCGAGCAGGCCATGCAGGTGAAGCTGCAGCCCAGGGCCGAAGGTGCAAGCTTGGCTGCTCAGACCGTGGAGGTTCCAGCGCAAGAGGCGCGCGAAGTGGCATGGGATGTGACGGTGCCCAACAGCTTGAACCAAGCGGTGCAGGCGCAATGGCAGTGGCAGCTGGAGGCTGAAGATACCAAGTCCGGGGCCAAAGACAACCTGACATTCAGCCAGCGCTTGCTGCCAGCCGTCCCATTGGGGGTACAGCAAGCGACCATCCAGCAAATCGATGGTCACTGGGAGCAGGCATTGAGCTGGCCGGAGAGCGCAGTGCCAGGCAAGGGCGGCGTCAGGTTGTCGTTCAGTGACAAGCTGGCTGACAAGGAGGAAGGCGTTCCCGGACTGCGTGACTGGTGGGCCGCGTATCCGTATGCCTGTCTGGAGCAGACTGTCGGCAAGGCCATTGGTCTGGGCGACGAAGCGCTATGGCAGCGCACCATGGCGCAATTGCCCACGTATCTGGACGACGATGGTCTGGCCATGTACTTCCCGCCACAAGACCATCGCCGTGCACAAGGCAGTGACACATTGACTGCACATTTGCTGGCGGTTCACCACAGCTTGCAGTCGGTGGATAAGCGCATGCAACTGCCTGCGGCAGAAAAGACGCGCATGGAGTCGGGGTTGATTGCTTTTGTGGAAGGTCGCCTGGAGCGGAAGTTCTGGAGTCCGCGCAAGGACCTGGATGTGCGCAAGCTCGCAGCGATTGCGGCGCTGGCCCGCAGTGGCAAGGCACGGCCCGCCATGCTGGAGAGCATCAGCATTGCGCCGCAGGAGTGGCCCACACATGCGTTGATCGACTGGCTCAGCATCTTGCAGCAGATGCCGCAAGTACCAGACCACGCGGCGCGACAGGAGGAAGCGCTGCAGCAGTTGAAGACCCGCCTGTCTTACCAAGGCAGCCAAGTCAGTTTCAGCACCGAAGCCCAGGACAACTGGTGGTGGCTGATGCAAAGCGTGGATGTGAATGTGGCCCGCTTGTTGCTGACCACCATGAATGATCCAGCCTGGGATGCCGAGCGCACGCGTTTGGTAACAGGTTTGCTGGCACGCCAGAAGCAGGGCTCCTGGAGCACAACCACTGCCAATACCTGGGCAGGTCTGGCATTGCGCCAGTTCTCGCAGCGTTATGAGCGCGAAGAAGTGACGGGCAACACCACCGCATTGCTGGGATCTGCAACGCAAACAGTGCACTGGAATGAAGCTGCTGCGCAAGAGTCCTCCGCAGCCTTGCCCGTCGGTAGCGCCGCACCTTCTCAGACGGGGGATCGAAGCTTGTTTCTGCCCTGGGGGGAGCGCCGCATGGGGCAGTTGAGCGTGCAGCACCGTGGAACGGGCAAACCCTGGGTCGGACTGCAGTCGATTGCGGCAGTGCCACGCACGCAGCCCATGAACGCCGGTTATGTGGTCAAGAAGACCGTCACCGCAGTTCAAGGTGCGAACAGCCAGAGCTGGAAGCGTGGCGATGTGGTGCGCGTGCGTTTGCAACTGCAAGCCAGCGCTGACATGACCTGGGTGGCTCTCAGCGACCCGATTCCCGCGGGCGCTACCATTTTGGGCAGCGGTCTGGGGCGTGATTCCGAGATCGCACAGCAGGGCGAAGGTCAGCACAGCGAAGGTGTCTGGCCTGCATTTGTGGAGCGTGGGCAAGACAGCTATCGTGTGTATTGGGACTATCTGCCTAAGGGCGATGCGGTAGTGGAGTACACCATGCGCCTGAACAATGCTGGTGACTTTGCACTGCCGCCTACTCGTGCGCAAGCCTTGTATGCGCCCGAAATGTTCGGCGAGTTGCCCAACGCACGCTGGCAGGTGGCACAACCCTGAAACGCGTTCATCCCTGCGGGCATAGCCCCGCAGAGATTGGAGCGTATTGGGGGATGGGACGCTGGAGGATCGAACTCCAGACAAGAAAAAGCTTTCAGAGCACGGCGTCTCTGAAAGCTTTTTTCAGGCTCCTGTCAGCCCTGCAGACAATCAGCAGGGCCAGGAGGCCATGCGGTAGGCACTATCCCAGAACATCCATTCCAGGCGCGCTGCATCGGTATAGGCGGCATGCATTTCTGACAGCGTCTGGGCATCGGCCTTGGCCGCCACTGCGTCGACAGTGTGGCGTACAGCACGCACATGCGCGTGGAATTCGTCCCCGCCGTAGGTGTCAATCCAGCTTTGGTAGGGGTTATCAGGCACGCTGTGCTTTTGCAGGTCCACCCCGACTTCTGCGTAAATCCAGAAGCAGGGCAGCAAGGCAGCCAGCGCAACAGGATATGGGCGGCTCCATGCCACAGATTGCAGAAAGTGACAGTAATGGTGGCAGGTGGGGGTGAGCGGTGTGGACTGGAAAATTTCAGGCGTGACTGCAAAATCCCGCATGAAACCGTGGTGCAACGCTCGCTCTGCGACGACTGCTTCTTGCGCAGCGGCGGCAAATTGCACGACACCTTCCGCGTCATTGGCCTTGCCCGCCGCCACAGCCAAAGCACGGCCAAAAGCGACCAGGTAATGGGCATCCTGAATCATGTAGTGCTGAAACACATCGCGCGGCAAGCTGCCGTTGGCCAAAGCCTGATTGAACGGTAGAGCGACAGTGGCATTAAAGAGTGGCAAATTGCTTTGCCAAGCTTGGTCACAGAACTTCATGGTTAGAACAGAAAAAAATGTCAAAAAATTCTCTGATGAGAGCGAAGGCTTCTACAGTGCTAAAAGACGCGCTATGTTTACGCCAGCGTCAGAATGGCCTGACACGATGAACCCCATAAAGCATATAGAGAGTTTTTCATGCGCTTGGTGACTTGGAATACGCAATGGTGTTGCGGTTTAGATGGACAAGTGCGTCCAGAACGAATAGTGCAAACCCTTGAGGCAATGGGGGAGAGCGACGTGCTATGCCTGCAGGAAGTTGCTATCCATTATCCGCAACTGCGCGGAGGCCCTGGGAATCAGTTGGCCCAGCTGCAAGCGCTCTTGCCGGAGTGGACGATCTTGTATGGAGCTGCAGTGCATGAGTGGACGGCTGCAGGTGAACAGCAGTTCGGCAATTTGATTGCCACGCGTTTGCCGGTGTTGCAGGTGCAGCACTATCCACTGCCGTATCCGGCAGACCACAATGTCCGCTCCATGCCGCGCATGTGTACAGCGGTGACGGTGCAGGACCCCACTTTGGGGCCTGTGCGTGTGATGACCACACATTTGGAGTACTACTCCAAACGCCAGCGCATGGCCCAGGCGCGTTATCTGCGGCGCATGCATTTTGAGGCTTTGTCACAGGTATTCGCGTCGCCACCAGCTGTACAAGATGGATCACCTTTTCAGAGCAAGCCGCATACCGCGCACTCGGTGTTGTGCGGTGACTTCAACCTTGAGCCGCATGAGATGGAATATGCAGCCTTGAGTTCGCCGGCTGCGGTGATTGAATGTCTGGAAGCGGGATGGCCAGAAGGGGTGGTGAATGCCCGCTGGAATGATGCGTGGCGTGTTTTAAATCCAGATCTGCCGCAGCCCGATACCTTCCGTTTGTTTGACCGGCAGTTTGGCTCAGAGCCCGGAGCTTGCGATTTTGTCTGGGTCAGTGACAGCTTGCGCACTCATGTGCGCAGCTTTACGGTTGATCAGCAGACCCAGGCCTCAGACCATCAGCCTGTGCGCGTGGTGATTGATTAAAGCAGTTCAGGCGTTGCGCGATGGCTTTTCGACAATGGGCGCTGCTAGGTGCTTTGTGCTTGCCGCTGTGCAGCTGGGCAATGCCCAGCCCCCAGGAGGTGCGCAGCAGCTTTCTGCCCTCGGAGACCTATATTCTTTCGCGCGAGGGCGAGGTATTGCAGCGCATGCGCACCGATATGCAAGTGCGTCGTGGCGCCTGGGTGGAACTGAGCGATGTCTCCCCCGCCTTGCGGCTGGCCTTGCTGGTCAGCGAAGATCAGCGTTTTTATGCCCATAGTGGCGTGGACTGGAAAGCGGTCTCCGCTGCGGCCTGGGGCAACCTATGGAACAGCAAAACCCGGGGGGCCAGCACCATCACCATGCAGTTGGCAGGTCTGTTGGACGAGGACTGGCGTTCCAGCAATCGGGGGCGCAGCATGGGACAAAAGCTGGGGCAGGCATTGGCTGCCACACAGCTTGAGCGCCGCTGGCGCAAAGACCAGATCCTGGAGGCCTATCTCAACCTTCTGCCGTTTCGTGGGGAGTTGGTGGGTATCGACGCGCTGAGTCGAACCTTGTTTGGCAAGGCTGCCCATGGGCTTGATGAAGTGGAATCAGCCATTACGGCAGCCTTGGTACGTGGGCCAAATGCCAGCGTGGCCGTGGTGTCTCAGCGTGCATGCGGTGTTTGGCAGGAGCTGGTAAAGCAGCGGATGGTATCCACCAACACCGAATGCACAGCCGTGCAATGGCGCACCGAGCAGGCTTTGCGTGCCCGTCTGTGGCCAGCCAGTGAAGGTTTGGCATCGCACTGGGCGCAGCGGGCATGGGCGGCTTTCGATAAAACGCAGCCTGTGCCTGCGCAAGGCATTTTCACCACGTTGAACGCCCAGGCTCAGCATCTGGCGGTGGAGAGCCTGCAGCGCCATTTGCGCGAGCTGCAAGGCCGCAATGTGCAAGATGGTGCTGCCGTGGTGCTGGACAATCAAAGTGGTGAGGTGCTGGCTTGGGTGGGTTCTTCAGGTGCCTTGAGCCAGGCAGGTGAAGTGGATGGCGTGCTGGCTTGGCGTCAGCCGGGATCCACGCTCAAACCGTTTTTGTACGCACAGGCATTGGATGAAAAACGTTTGACGGCGGCATCGCTGCTGGAAGACTCTTCTGCGCAGATTGCAACCACTTCTGGCCTATATGTTCCGCAAAACTACGACCGCAGATTCAAAGGCTGGGTGTCGGTTCGCATGGCTTTGGCCGCATCTTTGAACGTACCAGCCGTACGCACCCTGGTGATGGTCACGCCGGATGCTTTTTTTCAGCAACTGCGCCAGCTGGGTATGCCCTTGCGTGAAAACGCTGGCTTTTATGGCTATAGCCTGGCATTGGGCAGCGCAGAAGTGCCTTTGCTGCACTTGACGAATGCTTATCGGGCGCTGGCCAATGGGGGCAAATTTTCTGCTGTGGCGCCAGCACTGAAAGGGCAGGTCAACGTCACGCAACCCGTTCAAGTGCTGTCTGCCCAGAGCGCATTTGTGATTGGCGACATCCTGTCCGACGCGCAGGCACGGGCAAGCACCTTCGGCCTGGACAGCGTGCTGGGAACCCGTTTCTGGACGGCGGTTAAAACCGGTACCAGCAAGGACATGCGTGATAACTGGGCGGTGGGGTGGTCGCAGCGCTACACCGTGGGTGTCTGGGTTGGCAATGCCTCGGGCGAGGCCATGCACAGTGTCAGTGGCAGCAGTGGCGCGGCGCCGATCTGGGCGGACATCATGGCAGGCTTGCATGCCAGCAAACCGAGTAGAGCCCCCCAGGCCCCCTCCGGTCTGGTACGGCAAAACGTCACGTTTGTACCGGCAAGTGCCGGGCGCAGCCTGGAGCCTTCGCGCCAGGAGTGGTTTATTGCTGGAACGGAGCAGTCGCAGTTTCAGGAGCCTGCAGTGCCGGATGCTCGGCGTACGCCCAGCATCAGGGCGCGCATTCTTGCACCCACAGAGGGCACTATATTGGCGCTTGACCCAGATATTCCACCTCAGCAGCAAAAACTGCAACTGCAGGCATCAAGACCTGATGTGCGGTGGTTTTTGGGTGCGCAAGTGTTGGGACAGGGGGCGCAACTGCAGTGGTCGCCGTGGCCGGGGCGTTATGTGCTGCAGCTCAAAGACCTTAGGGGCCAATTGCTCGATGAAGTCAGTCTGGAAGTCCGCGGTGCAGGCGTGAAGACTCCTTAGCACGCGTATTGATCTAGCGCTGATTGAGGCTGGATAGGGATTCGTAGAATGCTTGGCTGACCTGCTAAGCCTATGACTTACCGATTATTTTCTCGCCGCGTGACCTGGCTGGCATTGATTGTCTCGCTGGGTATCGGTGCGTTGTTTGCGCACAGCATGTGGTCGATGCGTCAGGAACACTGGAGTGCGCAGTTGCGTACCAATGGCAATCTCAGCAGTACTTTGGCCAAGGGGCTGGAGTGGTCGTTGGAGGCAGTGGACCTGTCATTGCAACACACCGCGATTGCTCTCAACGAGGCAAATGTATTGGAAGCAGAACCTGATCAGCTTTCAAATCATTCTGTGCTGGAAGCTTTATGGCGCGATATTGAGGCCAACAATTTACTGGTACTTGATAGTCAGGGGCGAGCGTTGTCTCGCACGAAAGGTGTTCAACGCCTGGGCAAATCATTTGCCAACCATGATTTCTTTCAGGCATTTTTTCTGGATCAGTATCCGGGTGTTTTTATTGGAGCTCCCACGCAGGACTTGTATCCCGGCGAGTATGTGCTACCGATAGCGCGTGCAGTGCGTGGAAAATTCGGTCTGCTCAGCGGCGTGGTGGTCGGTGTGCTGCACATGCACTCCATCAATGCCTGGCTTGCATCTATGGATTTAGGCGAAAACAGTGGTGTGAATGTTATCCGAGAGGATGGCTTGATTCTCACGCGCTTCCCATATCAGCCATCAGCCATACACAACAGCTTGGCGGGATCCAGTAATTTGGCTCGTTTTGTAGCTTCGCCACAGGGCAACTTTGTTGGCATAGCAGTGATTGATGGGGTGCAACGCCTGTATACGCACAATCGGGTTGGGCATTTCCCTGTGGTGGTGAATGTGGCACAGGCCACGCGCACCATTTTTCAGGCATGGCGCCGAAATGTCTGGCAGCTTGGGGCATTCGCCAGCTTGCTGATGCTTGGATGTTTTGGCTTGTCTGTTCTGTTTGCACGGGAGCTTTCTCGGCGAGAAGCCACCGAGGTTGACCTATTCGCAGAAAAAGAACGCATGCGCCTGACCTTGCAGGCTATTGGCGATGCCGTGGTGTGCACCGATCCCAAGGGCAATATCACTTACCTCAATCCTGTGGCACGGCAGATTACCGGCATCGAGATGTGGGAGGTGGAAAACCATCCCGTTGAAGTCTTGCAGGCTATGCCTTATGCCATGAAGCAAGGTCCGGACTCTTCACCATTGCGTCGGGTTCTGCAGCAGGGCAAGGCAGTGGATCGCGAGCGCACCACGCTGATGCACCGAGGCAGCGGTGAGTTGCTGGAGATGGAGGAGTCTGCCAGCTTGGTCAAAGCTTTCGATGGCACGGTTCTGGGTGCTGTGGCTGTGCTGCGCGATGTGACTTCATCGGTGGCTCATGAGGAACATATGAAGCGCCTAGCCTTTCACGATACGCTGACAGGCCTGCCCAACCGCCAGTTGCTGCAAGATCGTGCGCAGCAAGCCATGGCGCATAGCAAGCGTAGCGGTGACATCATGGCCGTGTTGTATCTGGACCTGGATGGTTTCAAGCAAATCAATGACACCCATGGACACCAGGCAGGAGATGCGGCCCTGATCCATGCTGCAAAAGCGCTGCAGAGCAGCGTGCGCGAAAGCGATACGGTATGCCGTCTTGGGGGAGATGAGTTTGTCCTTTTGTTGTGTGAGATCCCTTCTCGTGCACATCTTCAAACCATTGCAAGGAAGGTGTTGAAAGCGTGTGCGCAGCCATTTATGTGGCAAGACAAAGCGTATGTGTTGCACATCAGTGGTGGCATGGCTCTGTACCCCGAGCAAGCGACGCAGTGGGGTGCGTTGCTGCACTGTGCGGACACTGCCATGTACGTTGCCAAGCAGGCGGGGAAACGACAGATTCGCCTCTTCCATGATGGGGCTGAGGCATCACTTTTGGCGAAGGCAGAAAGCGCTGCTGGCTTTGATATGGCTGCTGTCGGTGCAGGGGCGCGTTAAATTTCAAGCAAGCGCAAAATACATTCACGCAGCCAGCATCTTGGGCGCACTACGATATGCGCTGTTATCGAATAAGTGAGGGCTGAGCCGTGGCAGACTTGTCAAAAATTACCTGTATTGAAGACCTGCGCGTGATTGCCAAGCGACGTGTTCCGCGTATGTTCTACGACTATGCCGATTCGGGGTCCTATACGCAGAGTACTTATCGCGCCAACGAAGAGGCATTTCAAAAGATCAAGTTGCGCCAGCGTGTTGCCGTGAATATGGAAGGGCGCAGCACACGCACCACCATGATTGGTCAGGATGTGGCGATGCCTGTGGCGATTGCGCCAACGGGACTGACGGGGATGCAGCATGCCGACGGTGAGATTCTGGCGGCGAAGGCGGCAAAGGCCTTCGGCATACCTTTCACACTGTCGACCATGAGCATCTGCTCTCTGGAAGACATTGCAGTGCACACGGATCGCCACCCGTTTTGGTTCCAGCTCTATGTGATGCGCGACAAAGGCTTTATGGAACGCCTGATTGACCGTGCCAAAGCGGCCAATTGCTCTGCATTGCAGCTGACCTTGGATTTGCAAATCCTGGGTCAACGGCACAAAGACATTAAAAATGGCTTGTCCACGCCACCCAAGCCTACGTTGGCAAATCTGATGAACCTGGCGACAAAGCCCCGCTGGTGCCTGGGCATGCTGGGCACCCAGCGTCGCAGCTTTGGCAATATTGTGGGGCACGTGGATGGTGTGGCGGATATGTCATCGCTGTCTTCTTGGACAGCAGACCAGTTTGACCCTACTTTGAACTGGGGCGATGTCGAGTGGATCAAAAAGCGATGGGGCGGCAAGCTGATCCTGAAGGGTCTGATGGATGCAGAAGATGCCCGTCTTGCAGTGCAAAGTGGTGCAGATGCGCTGGTGGTGAGCAACCATGGAGGTCGCCAACTTGATGGCGCGCCGTCGTCCATCGAGGCATTGCCCAGCATGGTCGAAGCTGCTGGAAAAGGGATTGAGGTGTGGATGGATGGCGGTATCCGCAGTGGCCAGGATGTACTCAAGGCGCGAGCACTGGGTGCTCAAGGCACGCTGATTGGCCGCAGCTTCTTGTATGGTCTGGGCGCTTTTGGTCAAGAGGGTGTGAGCAAGGCGCTGAGCATCATTCACAAGGAGCTGGACACCACGATGGCGTTCTGTGGGCACACCAACATCAACAATGTGGGCAAGGAAATACTGTTGCCCGGAACCTATCCCCAGCCTTTTCCTGAAGTGTGACAGCTTCTGCAGCATGTGTATGTCTTTGTAAGAGCGAAACAGCAGGCAAGCGAGGGCGTGGACGTCCTACAGGTATCGCGCACGGATTATTCCTAAATGGCGTGTAGCACTTCCCGTCTTCGGGAGGACTGCAACCTATTGCAAAGGAGTAGCGACATGCTGGATACCTTGATTCGTGAAATCAGCGCCCGCTGGGGCTTGGGTGAGCAAGGACGTTCTTTGGTGCAGATGCTGGTGGCTTACATCAGCAATCCAGCAGCAGGTGGCCTGAGCGGTTTTCTGGAGAAGTTCCGCAATGCTGGCTGGGGAGGTATGGCCAACAGCTGGGTCGATAACCAGGCTGTTCCAGAGTCGCCGACTACCGCTCAGCTGGAGAGTGTGTTGGGCGGCAGCTCGGGTTTGTTGCAGCAAATCAGCAATCGCTTGGGCTTGTCCTACGACAAGGTCAGCGGTGTGGTGGCGGGTGTGTTGCCATCGCTGGTGCAACGGATGACACCTGACGGACACGTCCCTGCCACTTTGCCTGCGGAATTCGCAGCCCTGGCCAACGAGGGCAAGGCATTGCTTGGGCTGGGGGCTGGCGCCGCCACCGCAGGCGCCGCCCATCTTGGTGCACAGCGCACGGCAGCGGCCGCAGCAACGGCTAGCGATGTTTCCAGCAGCAGTGGTGGTTTGGGGAAATGGCTGCCGTGGTTGATCGCAGCCTTGGTGGCGATTTTGGGTATCAGTTATTGCACTCAGAACAAATCACCTGAGGCGACCTCCACCAGCAGTGCACCCATGCCTGCGCCCACACCTGCACCAGTGGCTCCAGAGCCAGCCCCTGCTGTGACTTCTCCTTCCAATGAAACTGTGGCTCCGGCTCCTGTGGTGCCCCCGGCAAGCAGCATGGGTGAAAGCGGTGCGACAGCTGCAGTGCCCGAAGGTGCTGGTGTCATTGATGAGATGGTCAACGACATGCCGGTGCTGCGGGTGTTCTTTGATACGGGAAGCACGGCGGTAGCGCCTGCATTTGCGGACAAGGCGCAAGCCATGGTGGCCTATCTGCAGTCGCATCCCGGTGTAAAAGCGATCATCTCGGGGTTCAATGATCCGACAGGCGATCCTGCTAAAAACGCGGAATTGTCCAAACAACGCGCGCAAGCAGTGAAGGCTGCACTGGAAGCTGCTGGCGTGCCGCCTGACAGCGCTGTTCTGGAAAAGCCTGCAGAGACGACGGATACCGGAGCCAACAATGCGGCATCACGCCGTGTGGATGTGATGCTGCGCCGCTAAGTTCCCGCGTTCCCCCCGCAGAAAAGCCCGATGTTCTGCCATCGGGCTTTTTTATTGCAGCCATTCATGGGCGAAGGGGCTCACATCGCCAGCCAGCGCGGGCTCCTTCGCCAATCAGCGCGAGACGGCAGATCAGCTGCGCCGTAAGCTGCGCCCTCATGACTGAATCGATTGTTTCTTGGTCTTGGCTGTGGGTGCCCTTTACCTTGTTTGCGGCGTTAGCCCAAACCATACGCAATACAGCCCAGCGCTCGTTGACCCAGCAGCTGGGTACTTTGCCCGCCACCTTGGTGCGTTTTGTCTATGGCTTGCCTTTTGCGGCAGTGTTTGTGGCGCTGTTGTACATATTGCCTGCGCAGCCACCAGCACTTCCGCAGTTCAGTGCAGCCTACGTTGGCTGGATTGGTTTAGGCGCTTTTTTCCAAGTGGCAGCTACGGCGGCTTTGTTGCTTGCCATGAAAGAGCGCAACTTTGCGGTGGCCGTGACGCTGTCCAAAACAGAGATTCTGCAAGTGGCCTTGTTTGCTGCCGTGTTCTTGAAAGAACTGCCTTCGGCGCTGGCACTGTCAGCCATGGTGATTGCCACCATTGGCGTGCTGCTGCTGTCGCTGCCGCAGCGTGGTCAGATATTGTCGTTGCGGGCATGGTTCAGCAAGTCTGCTTTGTATGGACTCATTTGTGGTGCATGTTTTGCGATTGCCGTGATTGGCTTTCGTGGTGGCGCTTTGGAGTTGAACGCTGAAACTCCCTGGCTGTCTGGTGGATGGGGCGTTCTGTTGGCCCAAACGTTGCAAAGTATTTTTCTGGGGGCGTGGGTAGCCTTTAAAACTCCGCAGGGCATCATGCCGATTGTGCGTGCCTGGCGCGCTTCACTGCTAGCTGGCTCCATGGGGGCTGCAGCATCCCTGGCCTGGTTTACCGCATACGCCATGCAAAGTGCGGCAGCCGTGCGCACGCTGGGAATGGTGGAGGTGGTTTTCAGCTATCTGGTCTCACGCCGCTTGTTCAGCGAAAACTTCAGTACCGCTGAAAAACTGGGGATGGGCTTGATGGTGCTGGGACTTGTGCTGATCTGCATGCAGGGTGCCTAGCGCTTCTTTCACAATAGTGGGGTGACTGCCACTGATCTGCCCCGCCGCATTGCCCATCTTGATATGGATGCATTTTTCGCGTCTGTGGAGTTGCTGCGCTATCCGCAGCTCAAAGGCTTGCCGGTGGTGATCGGCGGCAGCCGGCATACGCAGCAGCATGAAGATGCGCTGATCGCGCAGTGGGGCGCCCTTGAACAGGTACCTGTCGAAGCGTTTGCGCGCCTGGGGTCCTATGTGGGGCGTGGCGTGATCACCACTGCCACCTATGCGGCGCGCCAGTTTGGCGTGGGGTCGGCAATGGGCATGATGAAAGCCGCACGGCTGTGCCCGCAAGCCATCTTGCTGCCCATTGACTTTGCGCGCTATCGCCAGTATTCGCGCTGGTTTAAAGAGGTGATTGTGTCCGTGGCGCCGCTGATGGAAGACCGTGGCGTGGACGAGGTGTATATCGATTTCACGCATGTCGAAGGCGGACAGGAAGAGGGCGGGCGTTTGCTGGCTACCAGGCTACAACAAGCCATCTTTCTCAAAACCGGTCTGACATGTTCGGTGGGCGTGGCTCCCAACAAGTTGCTGGCCAAAATGGCCAGTGAGTTCAATAAGCCGAACGGCGTCTCGGTAGTGCAGCCGCAAGATCTGCAAACACTGATCTGGCCATTGGCTTGTCGCAAGATCAATGGCATCGGTCCTAAGGCGGGGGCCAAGTTGCAAGCCTTGGGCATTGTCACCATTGGTGAGCTTGCGCAGCAAAGCCGCGCCTGGCTGGTTCAGCACTTTGGAAAGTCCTATGGAGCTTGGTTGCATGCGGCTGCACAAGGGATCGACGATCGACCGGTGGTGACCGAGAGTGAACCAGTAAGCATGAGCCGTGAAACCACGTTTGAGCATGATCTGCATGCCGTGCAGGACAAAGCACAACTGGGGGCCATCTTCACGCGCTTGTGTGAGCGTGTGGCAGAAGACCTGCAGCGCAAAGGCTATGCCGGACGCACGATTGGTATCAAGCTGCGCTATGCAAACTTCAAAAGTGTCACGAGGGAGATCACCGTGGAGGCTTTTATCCAGGATGCGCACACGATCCGTGCCGTGGCCGGACAGTGCTTGAAGCGGGTGTCTTTGGAGCAGAGTATTCGATTGTTGGGCGTGCGTGTCGGTGGCCTGGTGCATTGGGATGCGGAACAAGGCAGGCCGATTGGAGAGTTACCTCCGAGCCCACGCAAAAGCAATCACGGTGATGAGTGGACCTTGCCGCTGTTTTGAATGCCCCTGATGACGGTGGAACGAGCTCACTCCAAACGGGCAGGACGGTAAAGCCTGGAATTTTCAAGCTCGCGCATGAAAAATTCTTTTCACTATCTCTAAGATGCGCAGCATGAAAACAGTGTTCTTGGTCCTGGTGCTTGCGGGTTTGTGGTGGTGGCTGCGCAAAGCGAAGCGCACAGAGCCTTCGGAGGCACCTGGGCCGCTATGGTCAGATCCCACGGCCAGCTTGGGTGTGCACCTGCGCATGCAGGGCGAGCGTGGCATGGGCGGCCCGGTCTACGGTGATGTGCTGTGTGATGACGGCGTATATCTGCCACATGTCTGGGAAATGGATTTTCAAACCAGTTCCGATGGCCGGTGGTTGCTCAAAGGCGATTATGACAATGAGACGCCCTGTCTGATTGACCGAGAGTGCCGTTGTGCCTGGGTCTTGTCTAGCGATGCGCTGGATACGCTGCGCCAGCGCATCAATCAACTGCCCGCTTGGCGCAATGGGGCTGAAGGGGCTGCATCTCAGGCCCGTTCATTGGCAGCTTCAGAAGTGCCATATGAAAGCTGGTTGACTGAGGCACTCGGCAACCCTGCGCAGGCTTTGGTTGCGCTGCAAGACCTGTGGATCATGCCCCATGATGTACCAGATACAGTTGATGCCACACCGCCTGCCTTGCCACAGCCTGCACATGGCGCTGTGCAGGTGACGTTGAAGCGGTTGCAAGCCAACAAGCTGCGCCATGAGCGCTACCCGCTGGAAACATGGGTGCGTGCAGACTGGCAGTTCGTGCTTGATGGTCAGGCCACCCCCTGGGTGCTGGATTGTGAGGCAGGCACTTTCACTTGGCGTGCTGACGGTAAGGCATTTGCCTGCTATGGCTACCCCGTGCGTAATGGTGCGCGGGACACAGAATTTCAATTGCTGGTTTGGAGTGTGGAGCGCGGTTGGCAACAGTGGGACCAGAGCCAACCTGCAGACCGTAAGCCATGGAGCATTTCCATGGTTTTGCCTGATCCATCATCTGTGTCACCCGCTGATAGCGCCGCTTTGCAATGGGACGAGGCTGCACTGCTGCAGCGCATGTATATCGACACACCGGAACTGGAACGCTTGCACGATGGGCGCAGCATCAGCTGTGTCATGAGTGAAATTGAAGGATGCGCTGGCCACAGTCTTGAGGGACTGCCAAAGCTTTCTCCTGTGCCACAGATACGTTTTTGGTGGCGCAAAGACTTGGCACATCCTGCACATTGGGTGGCACAAAGCGATCCGGTTGCCGGCCATGCTTTGCACTGGAGCTTGAAAAAAGAAGCGAAGGACGTTCAGGGGGCATCAGCGGCTTACACGCTGCGCTGGGGGAACATGCTGTTACCCGGCTTGTGGGAGCTGGAGCACGTGGTGGTGCAGGGCCGATGGGCGCTGTTGCGACCATGGGGAGAACCAGTTGAGCAAGGTGGTTGTGGAGAGATCGTAGTGTGGGATGGTCAGCATATCCAAACGCTGGATCTGCCTTGGCCCGTGCTGCGCCTACGGCCAATCCCGCAAGAAGATGGGCGAGATGCTGCGGTTATCTCAGTAATGGCTCTGCTGGGCGTTGTGGAGGATAAGCGGGAGCATGCATCTACAGGATGGTGGCGCTGGGGTGTTCAAGATGCAGTCAAAGAGCTGGCGGAGAAGGAGGCTTTGGATGCCGTTTATGCGTGGCGCAATGTAGCAGCTGATGCGCAGGGACACTGGCAACTGCAGAAAAACTGGCGCAGTGTTGTGCGTGCCCAGCACCCTTGCGCAGACGGAGACTACGTCTGGAATCTGGCAGACGGCAGTGACGGCCTGTGGTGGTGGGGTGGACTGAACCTGAGCATCAACAGCTACTGGTACGACGAAGTGCGTATTGAAGGAGTGTGCATCACCCGCAGTGGCGCTGCTTTGTGTGGTGTAGGGCCGCATGCACTTCCTCATCCCGATGGAGATGGGTGGGTGGTGCTGGAGCATGTTGAGCGGGATTACAGCGAGCCGCACCATTGGCTTGTGCACTGGATTCGCCCCGCAGAGCGCGAAGTGCGGAGCGTGCCACTGCGCGCTCATGTCCCCGTGCTGAGCCACTGGAGTACAGAAGGCTTGCTGTGGCAAGACATGCAAGCTGCGCAGCCGCACGAGGGGGAGGCTGGTCCCACACATGGTCAGGTGAGGGGGGAGGACTGGTTGAAAGCCATGCGTATTCCCTTGGTGGAGGCAGAAAGCGGACTGTGGTTGCGGCCGCAAGATGCCGTGTACGCGCAGGCGTTGCAGATGCAGCAGCCAAGACCGTGGCTCAGTTTTGAGGAAAATCAGTCCAAGACGTAGATTCGGCGATATTGGTTTGAAGGCGACCCGTGAACTCTGGATTGACAACAAAAGTGTGAGCAAATGAAAGTGCTGTGCGATGATCGTTAGATAGCCTAGATGCGTATGGCAAGGGAGCCGCGCACGGGCAATTGTTCGTATGGAGATCAGAGTGCGCGTCAACCTCCCCGTCAGCCAAAATAATTACGATTTTCCAGGCGATGAACTATTGGTATCGGTAACCAATACCAAAGGTGAAATTACCCATTGCAACCCTGCTTTTGTGCGCGTGAGCGGCTTTAGCTATGAGGATTTGATGGGGCAGCCTCACAATATGATCCGGCACCCTGACATGCCCGCAGCTGCTTTCAAAGATATGTGGCGCACGATTGCCCATGGTTATCCATGGACGGGTATTGTGAAAAACCGCCGAAGCAACGGAGATCATTACTGGGTGTCTGCCAATGTGACGCCCATCATGGAAGGCGGAAAACCTCAGGGCTATCTTTCTGTACGTACCAAGCCCAGTGCGCAAGAGGTGCAGGCGGCGCAAGCACTGTATGAGCGCATGAATGAAGAAGCCCGGTCGGGCCGTGAAACCATGCGTTTGCGTGGCGGGGAAATTCGTCACTATGGTTTGCGCGGCTTGTGGGAGCAGCGCAGTGACGTAGGCTTGCTGGCTCGAATGGTGATCATGTTGACCTTGGTGGCTGTACTGACGATGCTGCCAGATATGCTGGGCTGGCAGGGCGCGGCAGCATGGGGCTGGCGCTTGGCTGCATTGGTGTGCGGTACGGCATGGATTGCATGGCGCTTTCAGTCGCGCTGCGTCAGTGGTATCGAACAGGCCAATGCCTGGGCTGCAGAAATGGCCAGTTGCAACTTGTCGGTTAACCATAAGCACAGTTACTCGGGTGCCGTAGGTACCTTGATGGCAAGGCTGCAACAAATTCAAATCAATTTGCGTGCGGTGGTTGGTGATGTGTTGCTGGAGGTGCGTGGTTTCAATGCCATGTCTCAAGAGATGGCTCACAGCAGCCTCGATTTGTCCAAGCGTACTGAATTGCAGGCAGCCGACCTGGAGCAAACCGCTGCCTCGATGGAGGAAATTTCAGGTACTGTCATGCAGACGGCGGACATGGCCCAGCAGATGGAACAAGAAAGCAACGAGAGTAAAACCGTTGTCAGCCGCAGCGGAGAAGCCATTCAAGAAGTGGGCGAGGCCATGGAGCGGATCCGTCAGTCGTCCACACGCATGCGTGAAATCATCGGGGTGATTGAGAGCATTGCATTTCAGACCAATTTGCTGGCGCTCAACGCTGCTGTGGAGGCTGCCCGCGCAGGTGAGCAAGGCCGTGGTTTTGCCGTAGTGGCTGCTGAAGTGCGGGCCTTGGCGCAGCGCAGTGCGACCGCAGCCAAAGAAATTGGAGGTCTGATCAACACTACGGTAGACGGCATTAATGACGGAAATACGCGCATGCAGGCAGCAGGAAAGACCATTGAAGGCATGGTGGCAGCAGTAGAGCGCGTGAGCGAATTGGTGCACCACATCAGTTTGGCAACTCGAGAACAATCCATTGGTGTGGCCCATGTCAATGAGGCCGTGGCATCACTGGATACGATGACGCAACAAAACGCTGCCATGGTGGAACAATCCACTGGTGCTGCCGATGCATTGCACACCAATGCGGTGCGTTTGCAGCGATCAGTGGCGTTTTTTAATCTCTAATTTCGCCTTCTGACTGGGAAAAGCAGCCTTTGGGCTGCTTTTTTTGTTCCATTTTGTATAAAAAGTTAGCGTACGAAAGTCGCAAGCTTGGTTAGCATCCAAGTATGAAAATCTTGTTCTTTGTTTTGGCGGTCCTTGCTCTGCTGCTGTGGGGCATTAGAAGCTATCGTCCAAAAAAGCAGAGCACGCAGCAGACCAGAACCAAGCCAGTGACTCTCGCTGCACTGAAACCAGAGCCTGTGCTTGAGCCTGAGGAAGCGCCCAGCTTCAGCAGCGATGTCAAATTTCGCATGCGGGGCGAGCGTGGCATAGGTGGGCCTATTTATGGCGATGTGCTGTGCAGTGATGGGGTGTATTTGCCCCAGGTCTGGGAATCGGACTTTCATACATCTTTTGATGGTCGCTGGATTAGAACAGGCTCCTATGGAGACTCTGTACCTCGCTTGCTGGATCGAAAAAGCCGACGCTCCTGGTCGCTGAGTGTGGCGGAAGCAGGCTTGGTGGACGATTTGCATTGGCGGCTGCCACGTTGGAGTGGTGAGTCCGAAGGTGGTAACGGCGTGGCAGCAGAGGGACACAATGTGCTCACGGATACTGCTTTTGAGGCTTGGCTGAGCAAGCATGTCCAAGCCAAAGCGAATGCCTTGACGGGTGTTTGTGATTTGTGGATTCCCGCTGACTGTGTACCTGCTCAGGCGCAGGCCATGCCACCTGTGATTCCCGAGCAGGCCAATGCTGTAGTGCAGGTCACAGTGCAGCGCCATTGGCCCACCTCCCTGCGCGAACTCGACAATCCTTTGGAGCCCTTGCACAAACCACATTGGCAGCTGCAGCTCAATGGCGAAAATCATTCTTGGATCATCGATGGCAAAAGTCCTTTTGTGTGGCGAGCAGATGGTCAGGCATTTGCCTGCTATGGCTACCCTACCAGTGATGTCGCTCGCAGTTCGGGGGAACGTTTAGGTGTTTGGAGCTTGACTTTCGGTGGGCAGCAATGGTCGCAGTGGCTGCCGGAGGATCGAAAGCAGTGGTCTGTGTCCTTGTATCGTCCTGGCGCGGAGGACAACGGTGATGCTTTGCCAGCGCTGAGCTGGGATGGCAATGAGTTGCTTCAGCGCATGCAGATGGATACGCCTGAATTGGAACGCTTGCACGATGGCCGGAGCCTGAGCAGCGCAGCGACTCCTTTGTACGCCGCTTCCAAGCACCGCGAGGATGGCCGCGTACTGCTGAAAAAAATACCTGTGCGCCAATTCGTCTGGCGCCGAGATTTGCACCATCCGACGCGTTGGGTTGCGCAGAGTGAAGCGGTTGCGGGTCAACCATTGACTTGGCATCTGGTGCACGATGCCAAGGACGAATCGGGTGCTACGGCAGCGTACTCGGTGCAGGCTGCAGATCAGCAATTACCGGGGCTGTGGGAGCTGGAGCATGTTGTTGTGGATGGTCAATGGGCTATTTTGTGCCCTTGGGGAGAGTCCCCGCTACAAGGTGGCAAGCCTGTCCCATGGACATGGGATGGCAAGCAACTCAACAGCATTGATGTGAGCGCGCCTGTTTTACGAATGCGCCCTCATGTTTTGCCGGGGCATGCACAACTGCTGTTGCTGGTCGGCTGTGGCCCAGATAACAGCAACCTGGCCAGCAGCGGCTTATGGCGCTGGCCACTGCAAGTGGCGGACGCTACAAACCTGGCAAAGCATGGTTGGACTCCTGCTTATGAATGGCGTGATGTAGCGGTGAATGCACAAGGCGTGTGGCAGCTCATGCCGCGATGGCGTGAAGTGCAGCAGGTGCAGCATGCCTGTGCGGATGGTGATTATGTCTGGCGTTCGGAAGTTGCACGGGACGCCATCTGGTGGTGGGGAGGTTTGCACAATCAGATGAACAATTACTGGCGGCCGAAGGCGCCACGTTGCGAAGGTGTCCTGGTTACACAGTCAGGTGCTGTACTTTGTGGTGTGGGGCCCACTGCATGTCCACACCATGCGGGCGATGGTTGGTTGTCTTTGGAGTGGTTGGCACGTGGCGCAAGTGGTGAGGCAAATCACTGGAAATTGCATTGGCTGCGTCCACACAAACATGAAGTATGGACTTTGGAACTACGTGCGTACATGCCGGTGTTGCATGCCTGGGATGCGGTGCAGGGTGTGCAATGGGCAGATATTGAAGTGCCAGCAAACGAAGACGGTGGGCCTTTGCAGACAGTACAACATGTCATTGCGCCCATGCGTTGGGAAAGAGCGCAGCTAGATGTGCTCAAGCAAGGTCCTGCTGGTCTGTGGGTACGCAAGCAAGATGCGGTCTACGCCGATGCGATTGCTTTGCGTGATGATTGGCCTTGGACCCGTATGCCACCGACAGCGACATCGCGACCATGAAAAAACCGGCCTTGAAGCCGGTTTTTTTATGTGCCTGACACAACGCAGCGAACTACGTTGCGAGCTCTGCATTAAGGCTTGTTGCCTGTTGGAAAGGGCCATGCAGCTTGAGGTGCCAAGACAGTTTTGGCAACCGGTGCTGTGGTCTCTGCAGCAGGAGCAGCAGCGGCCTTCTTGGCGGGAGCTGCAGCCTTCTTGGCAGGAGCAGCGGCCTTCTTGGCGGGAGCAGCAGCCTTCTTGGCAGGAGCTGCAGCCTTCTTGGCAGGAGCAGCGGCCTTCTTGGCAGGAGCAGCAGCCTTCTTGGCAGGAGCTGCAGCAGCCTTCTTGGCAGGAGCTGCAGCAGCCTTCTTGGCGGGAGCAGCGGCCTTCTTGGCGGGAGCAGCGGCCTTCTTGGCAGGAGCAGCAGCCTTCTTGGCAGGAGCAGCAGCCTTCTTGGCAGGAGCAGCGGCCTTCTTGGCAGGAGCTGCAGCAGCCTTCTTGGTAGGAGCAGCAGCCTTCTTGGCGGGAGCAGCAGCCTTGGCAGTGGTTGCAGCCTTCTTGGGCGCAGCGGCCTTGGCAGTGGTTGCAGCCTTCTTGGCAGGAGCAGCGGCCTTCTTGGCGGGAGCAGCAGCCTTGGCAGTGGTTGCAGCCTTCTTGGGCGCAGCAGCCTTGGCAGTGGTTGCAGCCTTCTTGGGCGCAGCAGCCTTGGCAGTGGCTGCAGCCTTCTTGGGCGCAGCAGCCTTGGCAGTGGTTGCAGCCTTCTTGGGCGCAGCAGCCTTGGCAGTGGTCGCAGCCTTCTTGGGCGCAGCGGCCTTGGCAGTGGTTGCAGCCTTCTTGGGCGCAGCGGCCTTGGCAGTGGTTGCAGCCTTCTTGGGCGCAGCAGCCTTGGCAGTGGTTGCGGCCTTCTTAGGTGCAGCGGCCTTGGCAGGAGCAGCTGTTGCGGCTGCTTCGGTGGTTACGGGTGCAGCTTTTTTATCAGCCGCTTTCTTTGCAGTTGCCATCGTTTTCTCCTTCATCAATTTGCACACAGCGTTTGCGTAATCGAACTCAAAGAGCGATTACGAGCCATTGCGACGTGGAGTGATTCGACGCATGGACACACAAACGCCCCATGCCATCACCTGTAGAAATAATTTGTGATGGCATGAGGCGCATTATGAATTCCCTTGCAGTAGTTTGCGAAGCTTTATAGCGACTTAATCCCAAGAAAGTGCGCCACCTGATTGGTATTCGATCACACGTGTCTCAAAGAAGTTACGTTCTTTCTTCAAATCGATCATTTCGCTCATCCATGGGAAGGGATTTTCTTCACCAGGAAAAAGCTCTTCCAAGCCGATTTGTGTTGCGCGTCGATTGGCGATGTAACGCAGATAGCCCTTGAACATGGATGCGTTCATGCCCAGCACGCCACGCGGCATGGTGTCTTCCGCATACGCGTATTCCAGGTCCACGGCTTTGCGGAACAGGGCGTTGATTTCATCTTTGAACGCTGGTGTCCACAGGTGAGGATTTTCCAGCTTCAACTGGTTGATCAGGTCGATGCCGAAGTTGCAGTGCATGGACTCATCGCGCAGGATGTATTGGTATTGCTCTGCGGCTCCCACCATCTTGTTCTGACGGCCTAGCGCGAGGATTTGCGTGAAACCCACATAAAAGAACAGTCCCTCCATCAAGCAGGCAAAAACGATCAGTGACTTCAGCAGTGTTTGATCGTTTTCTGGCGTACCCGTGTGGAAGTGCGGGTCCATGATGGTGTCAATGAACGGGATCAAAAACTCGTCCTTGTCGCGGATGGATTTGATCTCGTTGTAGGCATTGAATATCTCACCTTCATCGAGGCCGATCGACTCCACGATGTACTGATAGGCGTGGGTGTGAATGGCTTCTTCAAATGCCTGGCGCAGCAGAAACTGGCGGCATTCTGGGGCGGTAATGTGGCGGTAAGTGCCCAGCACAATATTGTTCGCAGCCAACGAGTCCGCTGTCGTAAAAAAACCTAGATTGCGCTTGACGATGCGGCGTTCATCTTCAGTAAGCCCATGTGGGTCTTTCCAAAGCGCAATATCGCGTGTCATGTTGACCTCTTGTGGCATCCAATGGTTGGCGCAGGTGGCCAGGTATTTTTCCCAGGCCCATTTGTATTTGAAAGGGACCAGCTGATTGACATCTGTCTTTCCATTGATGATGCGTTTGTCGACAGCATTCACACGCTGGTGCATGTGCCCGTCTGACGCTGCAGAGGAAGAGGTTGTGGCAGTAGTGGTGTCTTCGTCAAAACTCAGCATGGTGAACTCCTTGGATGTGCAACAAAAAGGGAGATGGCTGTGCATGGGAGACAAGGCGCTGCCCTCTCAGGTGCAATCCCTTGGCGCCATGGCACTGGCTGTGAATAAATGGATCACGTGGGGAGGTGCTGCCGCCGTGCTTGGTACATCGGCAAGGCAGCACAGCTTTATTGGCAGGCCTCGCAGCCTGGGTCATCAATGGCACAAAACTTGATGTCGGTGGCAGGTACGCCTGCGCTGGCTCGTGCTGCCGCAGCAGCGCGGTCTAGTGCACTACTGGCTTCCACGGCAGCAGGCGAGACGGCATTGAGTGCACGGCTTTGAACCGTGGATTTTTCTGCAGCTGTGGCACTGGTCGTGCGCAAGTAGTACGTGGTTTTGAGGCCGCGCAGCCAGGCCAGCTTGTATGTCTCGTCGAGCTTTTTCCCAGATGCACCTGTCATGTAGATGTTCAAGCTCTGGGCCTGATCGATCCATTTCTGGCGGCGTGCAGCTGCCTCGACCAACCAGACAGGCTCGATCTCAAAGGCTGTTTCATACAGCTGTTTGATGTGCTCGGGAACGCGCTCAATGGCGCGCAGTGATCCATCAAAGTGTTTGAGATCCATGACCATCACACTGTCCCAAAGGCCGAGTTTTTTCAGGTCGCGAACCAGGTATTGATTGATGATGGTGAACTCGCCTGAGAGGTTGGATTTCACAGAGAGATTGCCAAACGAAGGCTCAATCGACGCGTCCACGCCCACTATGTTGGAGATGGTGGCAGTGGGCGCAATCGCCACGCAGTTGCTGTTGCGCATGCCGTCCTGAGCAATCTTGGCGCGCAGCGCTTGCCAGTCCAGACGCATGCTGCGGTCTACTTCAACGTAGCCACCGCGCGCCTGGCGCAGCAAATCCAGTGAGTCCAGCGGCAGGATGCCTTGTGACCACAGTGAGCCAGCGAAACTGGAATAGCTACCGCGCTCTCTGGCCAGCTCGGTCGATGCCCAATACGCCCAATAGCACACAGCCTCCATCGATGCGTCGGCAAATTCCACGGCAGCTTCGCTGGCGTAAGGGGTGCGCATGGCGTACAGCGCATCCTGAAAGCCCATGATGCCCAAACCCACGGGTCGGTGGCGGAGATTGGCATCACGCGCCTTGTCCACGGCGTAGTAGTTGACATCGATAACGTTGTCGAGCATGCGCATTGCCGTGGTGATGGTGCTGCGAAGCTTGGCGTGGTCCAGCTGACCATCGCGAATGTGCTGCGCCAGATTCACCGATCCCAGATTGCACACCGCTGTTTCACTGGCGCTGGTGTTGAGCGTGATTTCCGTACACAGGTTGGAAGAGTGCACCACGCCCACGTGCTGCTGTGGAGAGCGGACATTGCATGGGTCTTTGAAGGTGATCCAGGGGTGGCCGGTTTCAAACAGCATGGACAGCATCTTGCGCCACAGGTCCACAGCGGGAATCCGTTTGAAAAGCTGGATTTCTCCAGCATCGGCCTTGACTTCGTAAGCGGTGTAGGCCTGTGCAAAAGCCTGGCCGTACATATCGTGCAGCTCTGGGACGTCGGAGGGGCTGAACAGTGTCCACTGTCCTTTTTCCATGACGCGTTGCATGAACAGGTCGGGAATCCAGTTGGCCGTGTTCATATCGTGTGTGCGGCGTCGGTCGTCACCCGTGTTTTTGCGCAGCTCCAGAAACTCTTCAATATCCAGGTGCCAGGTCTCCAGATAGGCACACACCGCACCCTTGCGCTTGCCACCCTGGTTGACGGCCACGGCCGTGTCGTTCACCACTTTGAGAAAGGGCACCACGCCTTGCGACTCTCCGTTGGTGCCTTTGATGCGTGAGCCCAGGGCACGCACCGGTGTCCAGTCATTGCCAAGTCCTCCAGCAAATTTGGACAGCAGCGCATTTTCCTTGAGCGCGTCGTAAATGCCTCCCAGATCGTCAGCCACCGTGCTCAGGTAGCAGCTGGAGAGCTGGGAGCGCTGCGTTCCGCTGTTGAACAGTGTAGGGGTGGAGGACATGAAGTCGAACGACGAGAGTAATTCATAGAATTCAATGGCGCGGGCGTTGCGGTCATCCTCATTGAGCGCCAGGCCCATGGCCACGCGCATAAAAAAAGACTGTGGCAGCTCGATGCGCGTTTTGCGCACATGCAGGAAATAGCGGTCGTACAGCGTTTGCAGACCCAGATAATCAAACTGCTGGTCGCGCTCTGCTTTCAATGCTGTGCCCAGGCGGGGCAGATCAAAGTTCAGCAGTTCAGGGTTGAGCAGCTCGTGCTCGACGCCTTTTTGTACAAAGGCTGGGAAGTTTTCGGCATAGGCGCGGCCCATGTCTGCAGGCGGCACATCGCGTTCCAGCACTTCGCGCACGATGGTGTGCAGCAGCAGGCGGGCCGTGACATAGGAGTAGTCCGGGTCACGTTCGATCAGCGTGCGCGCAGCCAAGATGGCGGCTTTGTACACTTCGGCCAACGGTATGCCGTCATATAGATTGCGCAGGGTTTCAGCCACGATGGGAGCAGGGCTGATGTCTGCATTGAGGTCCTGGCAGGCCGCTGCAACCAGGGCTTCCAGGCGCTCTTGGTTTAGCGGAATCCGTTGTCCGCGCTCTGTCACGTGCAGCACGGGCTGGGGGCTGGCAGCAGCGGCAGCCTGTTCTTCGGCCTTTTTCTTGGCCGCAGCACGCTCCTGGTTGCGCGCTTCACGGTAGAGCACATAGGCGCGCGCCACGTCCTGGTGACCACCACGCATCAGAGCCAGCTCCACATGGTCTTGCACGTCTTCGATGTGGAAAGTTCCTCCGTCAGGGCGCGAGCGCAGCAGCGCTCGCACAACAGTGTTGGTCAAAGCCTCCACTGTTTCTCGGATGCTGATGGACGCTGTTCCCTGTGGCCCACGAACAGCCAAAAAGGCTTTGGTAACGGCAATCGCGATCTTTTGAGGTGCAAAAGGCACCACATCTCCGCTGCGGCGAATGATTTGGTATTGATCGAGTACCGCGGGAACATTGCCAGAGCCTGGTAATTGAGGAAGGGTATGGCCAGTGTCCGGGCTATTCAATGCGTTTTGCATGACGACCTCTTGTGCGGGTGAATGGGCGCAGCCTAAAGAGCAGTAGACGGATATGTCTCGCTGAGCTTCTTGCTACCGATGGTGTTCATATATTCAATAAAACACTATAGGTAGTGTATTTGTGTGAGTGAGGAAAAGATATGGTGTGCTTGTCTGGTACACACTTGCGCATCCTGTTGACACGCTGGCGTGCCTTGTAGCGCGGGCTTTCACGCAGATGTCGTGAATGCTCATGCGGATTGCCGGAGTAAAGAGCCTGCAAATCCTTATGCGGTGGTGAGCGGAGGGCCGAGAAAAATTTTTAAAACCCTGATGCTTCTGAAGGGTTATTGTACTATATGTATTGTTTTTCTTGTTTTTATGCACTAGATATGGTGTTTTGTAGTGCGGCTTGTAGACGGTGGATGTGGCATAAAAAAGAGCGCTTAAGCGCTCTTATGAGTTGTCGTGCACTGAACCACCGCTGCCAAGTGGGGGGGCATCAACATGGCTTTCAAGACTGAGGAAATTGCAATGAAACGGACTGCAGCTTGGCCTGGAGGCGTGCCCAATCAAAACCAGGGCCTGGGTCTTGTTTGCGGCCCGGCGCAATGTGCTCGTGTCCTGCAATCTGAGTGACTGGGTAGTGAGCAACCAAATCCCGGCATAGTTGGCTGAGGGCTTGGTATTGGGTATCTTCAAAGGTAAGCCCTTCCAGCCCTTCCAGCTCAATGCCGATAGAAAAATCATTGCAATTTGCTTGTCCGCACCATTGGGATTGGCCGGCATGCCATGCGCGATCATCACAGCTGACAAACTGCCAGACCTCTCCCTGGCGTGTAATGAAAAAGTGAGATGAGACTTCCAACCCGCGAATGCTTTGAAAGTAAGGGTGGGCATCCCAGTCCAGTTGGTTGGTGAAGAGCTTCTGGACACAACCTGTACCGTATTTGCCGGGTGGCAAACTGATGGAGTGCACCACAGCAAGGCAGATGGAGACTGCTTCAGGACGCGAGCCATAGTTGGGAGATGGCAAATGCTGGGCGTAGGACAGCCAGCCGTTATGCCAAATGGGTGGGCGAGTGTCAGAGGTGTGCGTCATGCAGTGCATTGTCGCTGGATGCTTCCTGCTCTTCGGGAGAGAGTGGAATATTCAGGCGTGCAATGCGGTAACGTATTTGACGCAGGCTGATGCCCAGGCGTGCAGCAGCTGCGGTGCGGTTGTTGCCGTAGTGCTGCAATGCGCGCATCAAAATCATGCGCTCCTGCTGGTCGAGCCAGGCTTGCAAATCCTCGGGCAACTCGTCCAGGGGGAGTTGCTCAGCATTGGGGGCTGCGCTTGCAGGAGCGTCCTCGCCGGAGGAGGGGGCGACGTCCTCGTTCAGCGCGATAAAGCGGTGCAAAAGGTTTTCCAGTTCGCGCACATTCCCATACAGCGGCATTTTCTGCAACTGCTCCAGCACATGGGGCGCAATGGGGGGGACCGAACTCAGGCTGTCGCCGGCAATACGCTGCAGCAGCACGGCACACAAATCGGGCAGGTCTTCGCGACGTTCACGCAGCGGTGGAATGGGTATGTCAATGACGTTAAGCCGGTAGTACAAGTCTTGGCGGAAACGACCTGCCTGCACATCCGCCGCCAAATTGCGATGCGTGGCGCTGACGATACGCACATCAACGGGTTCTTCCTGGGTACTACCCAGCGGACGTATGCAGCGTTCTTGAATGGCGCGCAGCAACTTCGCCTGCATGGACAGAGGCAGTTCGCCAATTTCGTCCAAAAACAGGGTTCCTCCCCGCGCGGCACTGAAAAAGCCCTCACGGTCGGCAGTTGCTCCGGTGTAAGCGCCTTTACGGGCTCCAAAGAATTCGGCTTCAAGAAGATGTTCTGGAATGGCGCCGCAGTTCACTGCGATCCAGGGTGCATGGGCGCGGTGGCTGCATGCATGCAGGGCTCGGGCAACGAGCTCTTTACCTGTGCCCGATTCGCCGGTGATCATCACCGGAGCCATGCTTTGTGAGACTTTTTGTATACGTTGCCTGACTTGCTGCATGACCGCAGAGTTACCGACCAGGCGCTCCAAAGCGACAGCGGCATTCACTACTCTGGCTTGTGCCCCTCCTATAGAGGAGGGCATTGGCACGGGTATTCCTGAAGAGCCAGCTTCGCTGCAGATGGCGGATGCCACTACAGACCGAAACTGCTTGAGATCGACGGGCTTTGTGAGGTAGTCGAACGCACCGAAGCGCAAGGCTTCCACAGCGTTCTCTGCGGATCCGTACGCCGTTATCACAATCGTGCGCTCTTGGCGGTGCTGCTCACGTTGCTCACGCAGCAACTCCATGCCCAAGCCATCGGGCAGCCGCATGTCCACAATCAGCACATCAAACTGACAGATTCGCAGATGTGCTCGTGCTTCTGCTAGTGTGGCGGCAGTCTCAACGCGGTGGCCTTCGCGCAGCAGTGTCAGTTCGTACAGTGTGCGCAGATCCGGCTCGTCATCAACAACAAGAATGGAGGCTGGAGAAGTACCCATGAACGCGATCACACCACAATCGGATCAAACAAGGAAGTGTTGGCAGAGCTCTGTACTCGGCCACGGAAGTGCACGGTGAATGCATTGCCGAACTGCATGCCATGCGCGGTCAGTCGTTCCACGCGGTGGTAGTCAATACTGCCGCCGTGACGTTGACACAGTTCACGGCAGATATAAAGACCCAGTCCAGTTGAGCGGCTTTGAGAAGAGAAAAAGGGCTCAAAAAGGTGCTTTTCGACAGAGGCCTCCAGAGGCGGAGCCTCACTCCACACCTGTAGCCAAAACTTCCCATCTTGACCTGCGCCCGTAACCAGTTGCAGTGCATCCTCGTGTTTGCCCAGGCTGTGGCGGGCCGCGTTATCAAGCAAGTTAACGACCAAACGACGCAGATGCTCGGTATCAAAGGCGACGAATACTTGCTTGCAGTTGGGTGTGAACACGCCCAATTGAGTGCTCTGTTGCTGGTGCCATTCTTGCCAGATGCGCAACAGCTCAGTATCCAGCTCCAGGGTATGCGACTCGCCGTGTTGAATTTGCTGCTGCACCCGGGCAATGTTCAGAACATCTTCAGCAATGCGCGCCAAACGCTGGGCATTTTGCTCGACCATGTCGCTCAAGCGCTGCTGTGCGGGGTGTGTCAGCTCCTCGGCCAGCAATGCGTTGGCTTGCACGATGGCGGCCAATGGGTTGCGAATCTCATGTGCCACAGCAGCGGACATGCGTCCCATGGCAGCCATTTTCTCGGTGCGCAGGCGTGCTTCCATTTCACGCAGATCATGCAAGAACATGACGCATAGCCAAGCTTGGGGAGTCAGTGTGCTGTCCAGGGTACTGTGGTTGACCAGTTCAGGAATCTGCACGTCGTGCTTCAAGCTGTTGGTAAGCCAGGTCCGCACATATAGACCGGTGGTACTTTGGCCTGCCGCCAATAGGTGAACATCCTGGCTCATGGGCTGACCACTGGCGAAGGTTTGATCAACCATGTCACGCAGGGCTTTCCAGTTGGCATGAAGCAAATTGTGCAAACCCAGCGGCGCAGGCATGTCCAGCATTTCACAGGCTGCGGGATTGGCCATGCGCACGGCATAATCCTTGTCCAGTACCAGCACCCCTTCAGACAGGTTGGCCACAATCAAACTGTTCACCTGGGCTTGTGCACGGGCTGCCTGGCGGTTGATACGTGCTTGGCGCTCCTGGTCTGCCAGGCGTTGGGACAGTTGGTGCGTGAGGTAGGTCACAGCGAAGAAACCTGCACATACCAGTGCCGTTTGCATATAGTCTTCGCTGCGCAGATGGTGCTGGCTCCAGGCACTGAACATGTCAATGCCGAGCAACGCCAGAGTGATGCCCGCAGTGGTGGCAAGTGCAAGCCGCATGCTTCCCAGCACAGAGACGGTGAGAATGGGCAGTGCCAGCAAAGGTGTGTAGTGCATCTTGCCGTGTTGCATCTCCTGCAACAGACAAATAACCAGCACATCGAAACCGATCAAAAGCAACCATGGCCAGCGCCAGGAGTGCGGTGGTGGTTTTTGATGCAAAGCGACCCAACTCAGCAGCGCGACAAGCAAGTAGATCGTAGTAAGCAGCCACAGCCCATAGATTCCTGAGGGCAGGTCTGTGGATGTCCAGGTTTGCGTGCTCAGCAACGCAATAAGCAACGTGGCTACAAGGACGCGGGCTGAGAGGAAAGCCTGCCAGAGGCGGCGAGCACTGTGAAGAGGAAGTGTAGTCACGGCAGGCAGGCGGTGTTGAGGTGCGAGATGCTAACGCGGGCCGAGGTGGCGATGCTCCGTGCTGCAATAGTGATTGCGGTCCGGGCTGGTAATGGCATCGCTGGCAGGTAGATGCAGGCCACAATGTGCGCAGGTCACCATATCTTCAGGCTGGCGCAAGCGTGGTTTAGGCTTTGGTGGAGGCGCTGCAGCCTTGCGTCGGTTGCTTCGCCAGATATGAATGGCCACGAGCACGACCAACGCTACGAGCAAATACTTCATCACATGTGCCCCAGCATGAAAACTTCCAATACAAAGCGTGAACCTGCATAAGCGAGTAGCAGAAGTGCAGCGCCCGCATAAATAAGATGCACTGCATGGCGACCACGCAATCCAAAACGACTGCGGCCAATCAACAGGCACGCAAACGCGATCCACGCCAGCAGCGATAACACAGTTTTATGGTCCCAATGCCAGGCGCGCCCATACAACGATTCACCAAACAGCCAGCCAGCCAGCAGTGTGGCTGTGAGCAGTACAAAACCTGCTGTGACAAATCGGAAGGTCAGGCGCTCCAGCATCAACAACGGCATGCCGTTGTCATCATTGGTGGCGCTACGCATGCGGCGCTCAGCACGCGACATCAGTCCAGCGTGGACAACCGCCGCTGCGCATAAACCATAGGAGGCGATGCCCAGTGCCAGATGCAAAGGCAGCCAGGCAGACGCATGTACAGCCATAGGGTTGCCGGGAAAGAGCTGAGACAGCAGTACGGTCAGTGCTCCCATCACAGAGAGCACACCTACTGCGCGCAGCCTTGGGTAAAGCTGTTGTTCTATGGCGTACATGGTCAGCATCAGCCATGCTGTCATCGACAGGGCAGGCGCAAAGCCAAAGCGCGCAGGAGAGGACATCAATCCAGCTGCCACCGTGAGCAGGTGTAAAACCCAGGCCGCACGCAAAGCAATGCGTGTGTGGGCTTCGGCCATACGCTGAGCGCCGAATGCGGGAATAAGGTAGGCCACAATCGCTGCCAAGGCCAGCGCCATGGCCCAGACGGGAGTGCCAGTGAAAAAATGGGTGGAAGGCTCCATGTCTGCAATCATAGCGGTCTGCCTTGTATGCTGGAGTGGCTGTTGCTTGCCATCCTTGCGCCGTGTCAGTGCTTGTGTACTCTATATGGGAAGGGGCGTATTGTGTAAGCAGCGGGTAGAATTAACAGCTTGTTTGTACAGGGCTGCCCGCGGCGGGCAGTAAGGGCCGAGCGCTAAGGCACGGCTCCCTGCCCAAAGTGCCGGGCCAATTGGCCGAGCCGCACACGGCGCACAGTTTTTCTCTTCGGACACATCTGCTTATGGCATCCGCACTCACCGACAAACTCTCGCGACTCGTCAAGGAGATGCGTGGTCAGGCTCGCATCACCGAATCCAATGTACAAGACATGCTGCGTGAAGTGCGCATGGCGCTATTGGAAGCGGACGTAGCCTTGCCCGTGGTGCGCGACTTTATTGCCCGCGTCAAGGAAAAGGCACTGGGTCAAGAAGTGCTCGGTAGCCTCAAGCCAGGCCAGGCCTTGGTCGGCATTGTGAATGCCGAGCTGGCAGCCACCATGGGCGAAGGTGTGGCTGACATCAATTTGAATGCGCAGCCTCCAGCCATCATCTTGATGGCGGGTTTGCAAGGTGCCGGTAAAACCACCACCACGGCCAAGCTGGCCAAACATCTGATTGAAAAGCGCAAGAAGAAGGTGCTCACCGTATCGGGTGACGTGTATCGCCCTGCTGCGATTGAACAGCTCAAAACCGTGACCGCCCAGGCGGGGGCAGAATGGTTCCCTTCGACCCCTGACCAAAAGCCCCACGATATTGCTGTGGCTGCGCTGGACTACGCCAAGAAACACTACTTTGATGTGTTGCTGGTGGACACGGCAGGTCGTCTGGCCATTGACGAGTTGTTGATGGCTGAAATCAAGGATTTGCATGCCACGCTCAATCCTGTTGAAACCTTGTTTGTGGTTGATGCCATGCAAGGTCAGGATGCCATCAACACTGCCAAGGCTTTCAAGGAGGCTCTGCCGCTGACAGGTATCGTGCTGACCAAGCTCGACGGTGACTCGCGCGGTGGTGCGGCGCTGTCGGTGCGCCAGATCACGGGGGCGCCGATCAAATTTGCCGGTGTTTCGGAAAAGCTCGACGGCTTGGAGGTGTTTGACGCCAGCCGCCATGCGCAGCGTGTGCTGGGTATGGGCGACATTGTGGCGCTGGTGGAGCAGGTCACCAAGGGCGTGGACATGGAAGCCGCTCAGAAGATGGCCGAAAAGCTCAAGAGCGGCGATGGCTTCGATCTGAACGATTTCCTGGCGCAACTGCAACAGATGAAGCAAATGGGCGGTCTTTCCACCTTGATGGACAAGCTGCCCTCCGAGCTGACCGCCAAGGCGGGAGCTGTGGATATGGACAAGGCGGAGCGTGAAATCAAACGCAAGGAAGGCATTATCTGCTCCATGACCCTCAAGGAGCGCAAGCACCCTGCACTCATCAAGGCCACGCGCAAGAAGCGCATTGCTGATGGTGCTGGTGTGCAGGTACAGGACGTGAACCGCTTGCTCAAGGAGTTTGAGCAAATGCAGTCAATGATGAAAAAGATGAAGGGTGGCGGCCTCATGAAGATGATGAAGCGCATGGGGGGCATGAAAGCCATGAAGGGCATGATGGGTGGCGGTGGTGGTATGCCCAAGCTGCCTTTCTAAGTACGCCGGCCATTCCGTCTGAAAGCCGTATCGCTGCATAAGCCATGCGGCTTTTTTTATGGCTTGCAACAAGTGCTTTGACTGTTTATGCAGCAAGGATTCGGAGGGGAGTTGGCAGGAAAGCGTGCTTTGTCACATGGCGAGTAGCTCTACTTTTTTACTTTCAATGGCAAGTTGCCCATAATGAATGTCATGTCTGCACCATTCTTTCCTCGCTCGTCGCCCCTGTCTTTGCGCCGCACTTGGTTGTTGCTAGGTGCAGCGGCCGTGCTGGCTGGATGTTCCAGCAAACCACGTTCCAAGAATACAGCCCACCGCAGCAGCGGCTTGCGCACAGCACCAGCCACCGCTTTGAAGTTGCAGGGCGAACTGCGAGAAAGCCTGCTGGCGCGGACCATGCTGGTGGTGAATACACCGTATACCTATGGTGGGAATTCACCCGAAGGGGGGTTTGACTGCAGTGGCTTGATCCAATGGGCCGTAAAAGGTATTCACAATGGTGCGTTACCCCGTACCACGGCACAGTGGGCTCAATCCAGCACTCCTGTGCAAAACCGCAGCTTGCAGCGTGGTGACTTTGTTTTTTTCAATACGCTGGGCGGACCGTATTCGCACATGGGCATATTTGTAGGCAACGGTCAGTTTGTGCATGCCCCTTCCAAAGGGGGGACGGTGCAGCGGGTGCGCATGGATAACGTCTATTTCGCCAAGCGGTTCACAGAAGCACGCAGCATCTTTGTTTGAGAAATCTAGCCAGGCTGTTTGCTCTTTTTGATTGACAAGCTACAGGGATTTGGCTGACATACAAGCAGGCCTTGGGTGTGGAGTATCAATAACTTCAGGAGGAAGTTGTCATGCTCACACCAATACCCATTCGTTTTTACATTGCCAGCGCTGCTGCCGTCAGTGTGATGGCATTGCTGTCGGCTTGTCAGGATGAAGGTCCGATCTTGCGTGCGGATACTTTCCCGATGGGACAGGCGGATCGTTTTGATCAACCGGCACCCAAAAAACCACTATTGGGCTCTGACAGTTACTTGCGCAGCCAGGATGTGTTACCGGTGGCCAAAGCGGACATCCGGGAGCCATTGCCAGCGGGTGTTCCGTTGCCAGATCCAGTTGCCAATCTGGAAGTAATCCAGCCGCAAGCCAGTACGGCAGAGCCGTCTGAGGAGCAAGGTGGTGTGACCCCCGCAGCGGGAATGGCCGCCGTAATTACCAATGCCCAGGGGGATGGCGAAACCAACAAGCTGGATGGCGGAACCGTTAAGTAGTTACGGTGAAGCAAAAGAAAAACCCCGCAGTGCTTGCGCGCTGCGGGGTTTTGTATTTTGGTGGTCGTAGTGGGACTTGAACCTACGACATCAGCATTATGAATGCTGCGCTCTAACCAACTGAGCTATACGACCGAACTCTGGTGGTCGTAGTGGGACTTGAACCTACGACATCAGCATTATGAATGCTGCGCTCTAACCAACTGAGCTATACGACCAAGAGAACGCGATTATATATCAAGTTTTAGAGGTGGACGAAGTTCGCGGAGCGCTTGTTTATAAAGGCGTCCATGCCTTCCTTTTGATCTTGGGTGGCAAACAGGGCATGGAACAGGCGACGCTCGAACATCACCCCGTCATTCAGGCTGCCTTCAAAGGCGCGATTGACGGACTCCTTGGCGGCCATGACTGCAATCTGCGAGAAACCACTGATGGTGATGGCGGCGCCCAGGGCCTCGTCGGCTAGCTTGTCATAGGGAACTACGCGGCTGACCAAGCCGGCGCGTTCAGCCTCGGTGGCATCCATCATGCGGGCTGTCAATGCCATGTCCATGGCTTTGGATTTTCCCACGGCACGGGGCAGGCGCTGGGTACCGCCAGCACCGGGAATCACGCCCAGCTTGATTTCGGGTTGGCCAAACTTGGCATTGTCCGCAGCGATGATGAAATCGCACATCATCGCCAATTCGCAGCCTCCCCCGAGTGCAAAGCCGCTGACGGCAGCGATGACCGGCTTGCGAATGCTGCGAATGGTTTCCCAGTTGCGGGTGATGTAGTTCCCTTTGTAGGCATCAGCAAAGCTGTACTTGGCCATGGCACCGATGTCGGCACCGGCGGCAAAGGCGCGCTCGCTGCCCGTGATGATCATGCAGCCGATTTTTTCGTCAGCGTCAAAGGCCTTGAGGGCTTCGCCCAGCTCATTCATGAGCTGGTCGTTCAGGGCGTTGAGTTGCTTGGGGCGGTTCAGGGTGATGATGCCCACTTTGTCCGCTTCAACACGGACTTCGATCATTTCGTATGCCAAGGCTTATCTCCTAATAGTCATGTGTGTGGCAGCTATGACTATAACCAAGCACTGCCCGTAAGTGCTTACAGCGCTAGCCAGCGGTCAACAACCGCAGCATCGGTGACGCTGAGTTGGTAGTTGGAGATGGGCGCGCCGGCACAGGGCAGAGAAAGCGATAGTTGTAGCAGTTGGCGGTCGCGGGCAATCAAGGCGATTACCGAGGTGGTGCCGTGTGGCACGTAGAACTCCAGCTCCTCCAATTTGGTCAAACGCCATGCTTGGGAGCTACTGGATAACTTCAGACCATACCACTCATCGCCAGCCATCATCCCTGCTTGTTCGGCCAAACCACCGCGCAAGACTTGCTTGATAAGCACGCTGTGGATCTCTTGCACCCGCAGGCCCAAAGCCTGTGCAGGGGCGGGTTTGTCCGTTTCTGCTTTCACACCGTGGGCGGCCAGCAATTCTTGCAACGGAAGTTCGTCAGTCCCGTGGACCCAGGCCTGTAGCTCTGTCTGCCAGCTACGGCCTGTCTGGGCTTGTAGCTCACTGAGTACATCGGTTTCGGTCATGGCGCCACCCTGACAGCGTTGCCACAAGCCACGCATCACAGCATCCAGGCTGGCCCGGCCTTCCTGGCGCAGCTTCAGGTCCAGACACATGGCAACCAATGCGCCCTTGGTGTAATAACTGACAGTGATGTTGGCGGTATTTTCGTCCTGGCGGTAATACTTGATCCACGCATCAAAACTCGATTGGGCCACGCTTTGTACCAGACGTCCTGGTGTTTGCTGAACCTGATTGAGCGTTTTTGTGATGAGTTTGAGGTACTGGGCGTTGTCGATCAACCCTGCGCGGCGCAGCAGCAAGTCATCGTAATAGCTGGTGAAGCCTTCGAAGAACCATAGCAACTGGGTGTAGTTTTCCTGGTCATAGTTGTAGGGCACCAGTTCGGCGGGACGCAGACGCTTGACGTTCCAGGTATGAAAGTATTCGTGGCTGATCAGTCCCAGAAGCTGGATGTACCCGTCGCTGGCCTTGTCTGTGCCCAGGCGAGGCAGATCCGGGCGGCTGCAGATCAGGGCGGTGGAGTTGCAGTGCTCCAGGCCACCATAGCCATCGTGTGTCACGTTCAGCATGAACACGTAGTTGCTATGAGGTGCTGAGCCCCAGAAGTTGATTTCCGCTTCGCAAATTTTCTGGGTGTCGCGCAGCAAGCGTTCACCGTCGAAGGAGGCGGGCGCGCCAGCCACCACAAAGCGGTGCGGCACGCCTGCGGCAACAAAGCTGCCACTCCAGAAATCGCCCATCTCAACGGGGCAGTCCACCAACTGGTCGTAATCCCGGGCTATATAGGTGCCAAAGCCTTGCGCATCGACAGCAGTCGCAGGCAGACCTGTCGCCAGCTGCCATTTTGGCACTGTGGCGCAAGGCTGAACATGCAGCTGATGGGGCTGTGCTTCCTGGCCGTGCACGCGCAGCAGGAGGCTGGTGCCGTTGAAAAAGCCGCGGCGCTGATCCAGCCAGGCCGTGCGTACCGAAGTGTCATAGGCACTGACTTCATAGCTCACTACCAAGGGCAGATGGGTCTGGCAACTGACTTCCCATTCGTGTTTGTTCAACTGCTGGACTTCGATCGTGTGCTCACCTTGGTGGGCGCGCAGGTTCTGCAGATTCTTGGCGAACTCACGCACCAGATAACTGCCAGGAATCCATACGGGCAAAGATAGCCGCTGCTGGACGCTGGGTTGGGAGATGGTGAGGGTGACGCGGTACAGGTGCGCGTGCAGGTCATGCAAGGCGACGCTGTAGTGCAAAGAGGAGTTGGTTGGAGGCATGGCGGTACGGTGTGGGGTACATCCGCGGCATGCCGGGCGGCAATGCCGCAAGTGAGACAGGCTGCCTGGGCAGCCTGTCATGAAGCGCTTACTCTTACTTTTTGTGTGCGGCGTTAAGGTATTTTTCAACCTCGCTGGCGGGGATAGCGCCCGGCACACGGGTGTTGTCCGCAAAGATCAGTGTGGGTGTGCCTGTGATCTTGTGCTTGCGACCCAGGGCCAGGTTGCGCTCAATAGCGTCGATATCGCAGCTGGCGGCAGCGGGTGTTTTGTCCCTGAGCATCAGATCATGCCAAGTCTTGGCACTGTTTTTGGCGCACCAGATATTGCGCGACTTCTCGGCTGAGTCTCGGCTCAGGATGGGGTATAGAAACAGATAGACAGTCACGTTGTCTACGTTTTGCAGGTCACGCTCAAAGCGCTTGCAGTAACCGCAGTTCGGGTCTTCAAAAACCGCCAGCTTGCGCTCACCCTTGCCATGCACGATCTTGATGGCATCGTTCAAAGGCAGGTTCTTGAAGTCCACAGATGTGAGCTGGTTGATACGGTCTTCGGTCAGGTTTCGCTGTGCCTTGGTGTCAATCAACTCACCCTGGATCAGATAGTCACCAGTCTCGTTGGAATAGAACACATCGGTACCGATGCGTACCTCGTACAAGCCTTTCATGGGTGTTGGTTTGACCTCATCGACTTGCTGCAATTGAGGAATGCGCTCAGCCAAGGTCTTGGTGATTTGGTCTTGAGGCTGGGCTGCGATGGCGCAACCCCAAGCAGCAGTAGCCAACAACGCTGTGGCGAACAATTTCATGGCACAGATTCCGGTGAATAAAAAGTTATTGGGTGGTCGGGGGAGCAAAAGGTTCCCTTGGCATGAATAGGCTTAGGCTTAACGCTCCAGGCCCATGGCCTGGCGGGCGGCCCAGTCCTTGATGGGGCCGCTGCGCTCAAAACTGCGCAAGCCAAAGTTTCTGAGCGCCTGTAAGGGCGCTTCAGAACGGCTGAAGAGTTGCTGCAGCCCATCCATGGCCAGTCCTAATGGAGCCAGGCCTGCTTTGCGCTCTCGCTCATAGCGGCGCAGCAGCTTCAAGTCTCCCGTGCTGCGCCATTCGTCACGTGCCTGCAGAATGCGGGAAAGGGCTTGCACGTCGGCCAAGCCAATGTTCAGCCCCTGGCCTGCAAGTGGGTGCACATTGTGAGCTGCATCACCTGCCAGCACCCAACTGTTGGGTGTACGCGATTCAGAGGTGCCAGGCAAAGGCCCGCACCAGCGCTTGGCAATGGCTTGCTGCAGTGGCCACGACATGCGAGGTCCTTGCAATGTCAGTTGCCCCAAACTGCCTTGGCTGATGTCCATCAGGGCTTGTATGAATGTGGCCTCATCGGTGTTCTTCCAGTGGTCGGCATCCGCCTGTGCAACCGACCACACCACAGCGACACTGTGACCGTTCTCACCATCAATGGGAAGGAGCGCCAGAATCCCTTGTGGAGAAAACCACTGGCGTGCCACCTGGCCATGAGGCTGTTCGCAATCCAAGCGTGTGGCAATTGCGTGCTGTCCATAAGGAGTGATATCAAACTCCACGCCCAACTCTGAGCGGGTAGCGCTGGCACGACCTTCGCAGATGGCAGTCAGCGGTGCTTGCACGGGGGACTGCACGACTTCGACCTGTGGCTGGTAGCGCACGGCCTCGGCCAAGCGTTGCTCCAGTGCAGGAACATCAACAATCCATGCCAGCGCATCTACGCCTTGGGCGCCTGCATCAAAGTGCACGCTGCCATCCACATCACCATGCACTTCCATGTGTTTGACCGGCGTGGCGTGCTGTTCATCGGGCCAAGTACGCAAAGATTCCAGCAGTTGCTTGGAGTTGGTGTTGAGTGCATAGGCTCTGATATCGGTCGGCATGGCGGCCGAGAGTGGCGTTGCCACCAAAGCCACGCGCAGGCGCTCGCGCGCCAGTAAAAGTGCCAGGGTGCGGCCGACAATGCCGGCTCCGCGGATACATACATCAAAGGTTTGCGCCATGTTTCGCATTGTAGGAGGGCTGGCAGCAGCCGTTGGGAAGGACGGCTTCCCCAAATCAAGAGTGTTGCAGATGACACAAAGACAAAGTCATCGCGTCACAATAAGCGCATGACAGTCTTTTCCATCGATCAAGCGGATGTCACGGGCACCATTGGCGCACTGTGGGTGTTTCCTATCAAGTCCTGTGCAGGCATCGCTGTGCAGGAGGCAAAGTTGCTGCCTACCGGGCTGGAGTGGGATCGTGCCTGGATGGTAGTGGACCCGGAAGGCGTGTTTATCACCCAGCGTGAAGTTGCACAGATGGCTTTGGTGCAACCCCATCTGGATCTTGCTGCTGGTTTGCTGAGATTGAGTTTTCCCGGACTGAGTGATTTGGCTGTGCCATTGAAACTGCCATTCATGGCGCAAGCGCCGCAAATCGCCGTGCAGGTATGGAATAGCCAGCTCGAGGCTTGGGATATGGGGCAGCAAGCCGCTCAGTGGTTCAGCCTGGCATTGCAGCGTGAGTGCCGTCTGGTTCGCTTCGACCCTGCGCAGCAACGGCTGTCGAACACCAAGTGGACCGGCGGGATCAAGGCGCCTAATCAATTTGCCGACGGCTATCCCCTGCTGGTGACGACCAGCTCTGCCTTCGAAGCCCTGAATGCAAGGTTGCAGGCTCAGGGCCATATTGCGGTGGATGGGCTGCGTTTTCGTGCCAACATCGTGCTCGACGGGCTGGCCGAGCATGAAGAAGACTTTATAGAGACGGTTTGGATCGAAGCGCAGGAGCCTGTGGCTATCCGGCTGGGCAAGCCTTGCTCACGTTGCCCCATCCCCAATATTGATCCGCGCACGGCGCAGTCTAGCCCGGAGGTCGGGCACACCATTGCCCAGTACCGCCAGGATGCACGTCTCAATGGTGCTATCACCTTCGGCATGAACGCTGTGGTTGCGCAAGGTGCGGGTCAGTTGCTGCGTGTGGGCCAAGTTGTAGGCGGGCAACTAAAATTTGACTAACGCTGGGCGTGTTTCGTTAAGATGCCGATCAATTTTGGAGGAGTTGACTTATGAAATACATGCTGTTGGCCGCAACTGCTGCTCTGGCCTTGGCTGGATGTGCCACCCAGACAGATCCCATGATGAGAGATGCGGCACCTTATGTAGCCACGCCTGACTATGAACATGCACTGGTGTGCGACACACGCTACGATGACTTGAGAAAGTGTGAAGCCACCATCAAGCAGTTGTGCGGTAACCGAGGCTTCCTTGACCTGCGTATCCGTCCATTGCGTGAGCCAGGCAGCAGTGTGGACAGCTCAACCCATCGCTTGTTGCAACTGCAGTGCAAACCACGCGCAGCGAAATAAATTCTCTATTTTTGAGTTCAAGCAGGCCAGCCCCTTTTCTTGGGGCTGCCTGCTTTTTGCTTTGCAGTCATCTGAAAAAAACCTGGCAATCTGCTGCGCGCCAGCAGAGATTTGCTGATCATTACAATCAGCATAGTTTTTCGTGACTTTACGAGCACCAAATCCTGCTTTGGCAGAGCGCTAGTTGTCACACCTCTTCAGAATACCGAATACGCCGGAATGCGGATCGGGCACTTCGGCCACGCGGGTGCGGTGCCTGGTAGTGCATTGATACACAAGGATTTTCCATGAGCCTCAAATGCGGCATCGTGGGCCTGCCCAACGTTGGCAAGTCCACCCTTTTCAACGCGCTGACCAAGGCTGGCATCGCCGCCGAGAACTATCCCTTCTGCACGATTGAACCCAACACGGGCGTAGTGGAAGTGCCTGATCCACGCCTGAATCAGCTGGCCGAAATCATTTCGCCTGAACGCATTGTTCCTGCCATTGTGGAGTTTGTGGACATTGCGGGTTTGGTGGCCGGTGCATCCAAGGGCGAGGGCCTGGGCAACCAGTTCTTGGCGCACATCCGCGAAACTGATGCCATCGTGAACGTGGTGCGTTGCTTTGAAGACCCCAACGTGATCCACGTGGCCGGTCGTGTGGATCCGATTGCGGACATCGAAGTCATTCAGACCGAATTGTGTCTGGCTGATCTGGCTACGGTGGAGAAGGCGCTGAACCGCTACTCCAAGGCGGCCAAGTCAGGCAATGACAAGGAAGCAGCCAAGCTGGTGTCTTTGCTCACGCCCATTCAGGAGGCGCTCAATGAAGGCAAGCCTGCCCGCGTGGTGCCTGTTTCCAAGGAAGATGCGCCGCTGCTCAAGCCTTTCTGCCTGATCACTGCCAAGCCCGCCATGTTTGTGGGTAACGTGGCCGAAGATGGCTTTGAAAACAACCCCCTGCTGGATCGCTTGAAGGAATATGCCGATGCCCAGGGCGCTCCCGTGGTGGCCATTTGCGCCAAGATTGAAGCGGAAATGTCCGAAATGGAAGATGAAGACCGCGATATGTTCCTGCAGGAGCTGGGCTTGGAAGAACCTGGACTGAACCGGCTGATCCGTGCCGGCTTCAAGCTGCTGGGTCTGCAGACCTACTTCACCGCAGGTGTCAAGGAGGTGCGCGCCTGGACAGTGCGTGTAGGGGCTACCGCCCCCCAGGCGGCTGGCGTGATTCACGGTGACTTTGAGCGCGGCTTTATCCGCGCGCAAACCATTGCATTTGAAGATTTCATTGCCTTCAAGGGTGAGCAGGGGGCCAAGGACGCTGGCAAGATGCGCGCGGAAGGCAAGGAATATATCGTCAAGGATGGCGATGTGATGAACTTCTTGTTCAACGTCTAAATTGAATCAGGCCCACGACACCGCTTTGCATGCAGAACTGGTGGCCGTCCTGGTGGCGGTCAGTCAGGGAGTGCCTCGGGTGCTCACCACCCAGTGTGGGCAAGCTTTGCCTGCAGGGCCGTTTCAAATGGTGCATCGCTCACTGCAAGCGGGCTTAAGGGCCTGGGTGGAGAGCCAGACCCAGCATTCGCTGGGTTATGTCGAGCAGCTTTACACCTTTGCAGATCGTGAGCGCACGGAAGCTGCTCATGTGCTGTCCATCAGCTATCTGGGCCTCACGTGTGAGCCTGAACAAAGCCCGCAAGGGGCAACCAGCTGGCAGGACTGGTACAGCTACTTTCCTTGGGAAGACTGGCGTCATGGTGCGCCTGAGGTGTTGGAGGCGGCCATACTGCCGCATCTGAAGGCTTGGGTGAGCGAGTCTGCCCATCCTGCGTTGAAGAAGGCCCGGCAAGCGCGCCTGGCAGTGAACTTTGGTGTGGATGGTCAAGCCTGGAACGAAGACTTGGTGTTGCAGCGCTATGAATTGCTTTTCGAGGCAGGTTTGATTGAGGAAGCACAGCGCCGTGGAATTTCTTTGCGTGCCCAGGTTCCAGGGCTGTCCATGCGACACGATCACCGTCGGATTCTGGCCACCGGCATGGCCCGGCTGCGTGCCAAGATCAAATACCGTCCCGTGGTGTACGAGCTGATGCCACCAGAATTTACACTTTTGCAATTGCAGCAGACCGTTGAAGCCTTGGCTGGACGTGACTTGCATAAGCAGAATTTCCGGCGTTTGATCGAGCAACAGGCGTTGGTTGAGGAAACCGGCCAGATGACTGCCGGAGCGGCAGGTCGTCCTGCCAAGCTGTTTCGCTTTCGCAGCGATGTGCTTCAAGAGCGGGCGACTGCAGGCACCAAGCTTCCGTTGGCGCGTGGGGCTTGACAGGTGGTTATACTCATTGTTAGCATAAAGAGGTGTATCTCATTCACCGAGGCGCTCTCTTTTTTTTGCCTATAAAATACTCAAAATGAGCATAAATAAATCGACTGAGACAAATTTTCGTTTGCCCGTTCCCGCTCTGCCTGACGTGATGCTTCAGCCTTTGGTACAGATGGCATTGCTGGAAGATTTGGGACGTGCAGGAGATTTGACTACTGACACCATCGTGCCCGTTGATACAAAGGCGCAGTTGCGCTTGGTAGCACGCCAGGAAGGGGTGCTGGCAGGGCTGGATCTTGCCCGCCTGGCATTCCATGCCTTGGATCCACATGTGCAGTTTAAGGCACAACTGCGAGATGGGGCAGACTTATTCCCGGGGGCAGAGATTGCATGCATTCGCGGCAGTGCGCGCGCCATTTTGTCGGCAGAGCGTGTTGCGCTCAATTATTTGTGTCACCTCAGCGGCGTGGCCAGCGCTACGGCTTCGATTGCCCGTGCCATTGCACCCTATGACGCACGTGTCACCTGCACTCGCAAAACCATGCCCGGCCTGCGAGTGGTGCAAAAGTACGCTGTGCGCGTCGGGGGCGGCAGCAATCACCGCTTTGGTCTGGATGATGCGGTACTCATCAAGGACAACCACATTGCGCTGGCCGGTGGCGTGGAGCAGGCCGTGCAGCGAGCGCGTACGGGCGTGGGGCATATGGTCAAGATCGAGCTGGAAGTTGACAACTTGCAGCAGTTGGAGGTGGCGCTGAAATTGGGGGTGGATGTAGTGCTGCTGGACAATATGGCATTGGATGATTTGCGCACGGCGGTGGCTATGTGCAGGGGAAAAGCCATCACCGAAGCATCGGGTCGCATCACACCAGATACTGCTCCAGAAGTGGCAGCAACCGGCGTGGATCAGATTGCCGTAGGCTGGCTGACACACAGCGCTCGCGTATTGGACATCGGCCTTGATGCGTAAAAGTCACCGATTCATCCAAAGCTTGGCGGCAGCATGGCTTGCGAGCATGCTGCTGGCTTGTGGAAACCACAAAGCCGGGGACCCGTTGTTGCCGTTTGCTACCCGTCAACCGTTGCGCATTGTGGTCACCTTTCCACCGGGCGGAGGCACGGACTGGCTGGCTCGCAAGTTGGGCGCGGAGTTGCAAAGCCAGTTGGGGGTGCCCGTGGTAGTGGACAACAAGCCAGGGGCCAGCGGCAATATTGGGGCCAAGATAGTGGCCGATGCCCCGGCTGACGGGCATACCTTGTTGATGGTCAATAGCTCGTTTGCCATCAATCCTGGTGTATTCAGCAGCATGGATTTTGATCCGAAGCATGACTTTACTGGGGTCATTAACGTGGGCTATGTGCCTTCGGTGTTCGTGGTTCCCCAGCAGTCCTCTTGGCAGAGCCTGTCGCAGGCGCTGGATGCAGCTCGCGCTCAACCAGCTTTGCCATTTGCTTCATGTGGCAATGGTACGCCGCAACACTTGGCTGGTGAGATGCTCGCCAAGGCACAAGCAGTCAGCCTGCAGCAAGTGCCATACAAAGGCTGCGGTCCGGCATTGGCTGCTGTATTGGGAAATCAGGTGCCGTTGGCAGTGCTCACTGCCAGCAGTGCTGCGCCCTTGGTGCATACAGGAAAGCTGCGTGCTTTGGCGGTGACCTCCGCCGGGCGTTCCGAATTGCTGCCTCAGGTGCCCAGCGTGGCAGAACAGGGCGTGACCGGTTATGCCGTTGACCAGTGGCATGGCTTGCTGGTGCCTGCTGCCACTCCACGTGCGACGGTGCAGCAATTGAACCGCGTGATACGCGAAATACTGGGCAGACCTGCAGTGGCGCAAGCTATTAAAGAGCAGGGTTTTGCCCTGGATGGTGGCTCTGCCCAAGATTTTCAGGACATGGTGCATGCAGATATCGCACGCTATGCGAAGGTCACGCAGTCCATTGGCCTGAAAGTCGACTGAAGCAACAAAACATGATTTGTGTTGCAGAGGGCGTCAATGAGGCAAGGCCCAGATAATGACAGTGGTCATGACCAGATAGCGCAGAAATTTGCCTATGGCCATATAAAACAGACAGGGCCAGAAAGGCAGCTTCAGCCAGCCTGCAACGGCACATAGTGGGTCGCCCACAATGGGAAGCCAGCTGAGCAGGCAGGTCTTTGCGCCCCAGCGCCGTAGCCAAACACGGGCTTTGCGTTCGGTGCGTGAGAGTTCGCGTGGAGGTTTCTGCCCCTCGGCGATCGGCAAGCCTTGTCTACTTCGCTCGCGTGCAAGATTCCAGGCTTTGTGAGCGCCCAATCCCATCCACCAGCTGATGCCACCACCCACGGTATTGCCTGCTGTGGCGGTCAAAATGGCAGGCCAGAATAGTTCGGGATTGAGCTGCAGCAAGCCAACAACGGCAGGCTCTGACCCCAAAGGCAACAAGGTGGCAGACACCAGTGCCACAACAAACAAGGTGCTCAGCCCGAATTGGGGAAGAGCCAGCCATTGCAAAATTTCTTGAATCCACGCTTCCATGGGCGCAGTGTAGGTGCTCGTCTGCTATCGGCTGGCAGAGGCTTGCCCTAAGCTGGGGGTATGAACATCGCATTTGCAATGAGTAAGAGAGTGAAGCAGCAAGTCGGTAAAGCGCTTTTGGTGTCGCTGACCATGGTTTCCAGTGCTCTGGCGGAGGGTGGAAAACTTCCTGCGTCTGCACAGGAGCGCCTTATTGAGGCCGAATGTCAGCTTTTGATGGATGCGCCCCATGCACGCCGCGCCCTGCAAATGGCGAAAGTGATGATTCAGTCGCAAGGCATGCGACTGGTGGTAGATGGCTGTCCCTATGTGCACACGAGTGCAGGCCATATGCAGCAGGTCATGGATGTTCATGTGCTGGTGGTTGACAGTGAGACAGCCTCCGATTTTGTGCGTGGCCCTTTGGCTGATGGTGAGGAAGTGGATATGGGTGCTGCTCATATCCCACCCCCAGCAGCGCTTTCAGCGGCGCTACAAGATACTTCAGGGGGCGCGACAGAGGACGTTTCGCCCGATGTAGAGTTCAACCGCACCTGGCTGGCAGGCGTAATGCGCGGACGTGGCTGGGTTCCGGTACCAGGCCATTGGTGGGCCTTTGTTCCTGCCGCCGTCAACTGGTAAGTGAGACGCGATTAGGACTTGGCGTTTTACCTGATTCTTTGCTAGTGTCTTTGTAGCGTCTGGGTGTGCTTATTTTTTGGGCAGCTACAATAGAAAGCTTTCCCGCTTCTTGCTCCTTGTCCCGTTTAGGCCTTTCATGACTGTGCTGCGCATTGGTCAGCATTCGCTGGCGAATAACCTGTTTGTTGCTCCCATGGCGGGTGTGACAGATCGGCCGTTCCGCCAGCTGTGCAAGGCATTGGGAGCCGGTTATGCGGTCAGTGAGATGGTGACATCGCGCAAGGACTTGTGGAACAGTCTCAAGACCAGCCGTCGTGCCAATCATGCGGGTGAGCCTGGACCGATTTCGGTACAAATCGCGGGCACGGATGCGCCTATGATGGCTGAGGCCGCCATCTACAACATTGAGCGCGGTGCACAGATCATCGACATCAACATGGGTTGTCCGGCCAAAAAGGTGTGCAATAAGTGGGCGGGTTCCGCTCTGATGCAAAACGAGCCTTTGGCGGTGGAGATTGCCCATGCAGTGGTTGAGGCGGCTCGGCCTTTCAACGTTCCTGTGACCTTGAAAATGCGCACTGGCTGGTGCGATGCCGAAAAGAATGCCGTCAAGCTGGCGATGCAATTTGAAGACGTGGGCATTCAAATGCTCACGGTGCATGGCCGCACGCGTGAGCAGGGCTACAAAGGCTTTGCAGAGTACGACACCATCGCCGCAGTCAAACAGGCTGTGCAGGTGCCAGTAGTGGCCAATGGTGACATTACGAGCCCTGAAAAAGCGCGAGATGTACTGGCCTATACCGGTGCGGATGCCGTGATGGTGGGCAGGGCTGCGCAAGGGCGCCCCTGGATTTTCCGTGAGATCGCTCACTTTCTGGCGACGGGCACACACATGGCGCCACCCTTGGTGTCTGAGTTGCGCGCCTTGCTGCTTGAGCATTTGCAAGACCATTACAGCCTGTATGGGGAGCTGACCGGAGTGCGCAGTGCGCGCAAACACATTGCCTGGTATTTGCGTGCTTTGCCTGGCGGGGAAACCTTTCGTAAACATATCAACACCATCGAAGACTGCCAAGTGCAGTGGCAGGCCGTGGCTGACTATTTGGAGCAGCTGGGCCAGCAGATGGAGCGTCTGCCACTAACCACTGGGGCGGCAGATGCAGAGCTAGAAATTGAGGAATTGGCTGCATGAGCACCCAAGCACAAGACAACCAAAGTATTGAGGAATGCGTTCGCGCCAGTCTGGAGAGCTATTTCCGGGATCTGGGGGGCGAGACACCCAGCAATATGTATGACATGTTGCTGCGACTGGTCGAGAAACCACTGCTCGACGTAGTCATGCACCAGTCAGACAACAACCAGTCGCGTGCTGCGCAGTGGCTGGGTCTGAATCGCAACACCTTACGCAAGAAGCTGCTTGAGCATGACATGCTCTGAGCGCGCAGCATTCTTTTTTTGATAGCTGTCAGCGCTTGCAAGGTAGGCGCTGAGTAACGATTTCATCATTATTGAGTTGCACCATGAAAGCACTGCTCTCTGTTTCCGACAAAACCGGCATCGTTGAATTCGCGCAAGCCTTGCACGCCATGGGCGTGCAATTGCTGTCTACCGGTGGCACTGCCAAGCTGCTGGCTGAGAAGGGTCTGCCTGTAACGGAGGTGGCGGAAGTCACCAAATTCCCAGAAATGCTCGATGGTCGTGTCAAGACACTGCACCCCATGGTGCATGGTGGTCTGCTGGCACGCCGTGACTTCCCTGAGCATATGGCTGCTTTGAAGGAGCACGGGATTGAGACCATTGATCTGCTGGTTGTGAATCTGTACCCCTTTGAAGCCACAGTGGCCAAGGCTGGCTGCACGTTGGCTGATGCCATCGAGAACATCGATATTGGTGGTCCCGCCATGGTGCGCTCTGCTGCCAAGAACTGGAAAGATGTGGGCGTTGTGACAGCTGCCGACCAGTACGAGAAGGTGCTGGCCGAGTTGAAGACCCATGGCAAGCTCTCCAATAAGCTGCGTTTCGAGCTGTCGGTGGCAGCGTTCAATCGCATCAGCCAGTATGACGGTGCCATCAGCGACTATCTGTCTTCCGTGAAGTTTGAAGACGAAAAACTGAGTGAATCGTACGTGCCTGAGCGTGCGGCATTCCCCGGCCAGAGCAATGCACAGTTCGTCAAGATTCAGGATCTGCGCTACGGTGAAAACAGCCACCAGCAAGCAGCCTGGTACCGCGATTTGTACCCTGCGCCGGGTTCGCTGGCTACCGGTGAACAGCTGCAAGGCAAGGAGCTGAGCTACAACAACATTGCCGATGCTGATGCGGCCTGGGAATGCGTCAAGAGCTTTGACGCGCCCGCCTGCGTGATTGTCAAGCATGCCAACCCTTGTGGCGTGGCCGTTGGCGCCAATGCCTTTGAAGCCTATTCCAAGGCATTCCAGACTGATCCCACCAGTGCCTTTGGCGGCATCATCGCCTTCAACCGCCCTGTGGACAAGGCAGCAGCAGAAGCCGTTTCCAAGCAGTTTGTTGAAGTGCTGATGGCGCCTGAGTTCAGTGCTGAAGCGCTGGAAATCTTCAAGGCCAAGGTCAATGTGCGTCTGATGAAGATTGCCCTGCCTGCCGGTGGTGAAACCGACTGGGCCAATGGTCGCAATGCGGTGGAGTCCAAGCGTGTGGGCTCCGGCATTTTGCTGCAGACTGCGGACAACCATGAGCTGCAACTGGCTGATCTGAAGGTGGTGACCATCAAGCAACCTACGCCTGAAGAGCTGCAAGATCTGCTGTTTGCCTGGAAGGTGGCCAAGTTCGTCAAGTCCAACGCCATCGTGTTCTGCAAGAACGGCATGACCATGGGCGTGGGCGCAGGCCAGATGTCGCGCCTGGACTCGGCACGCATTGCTTCCATCAAGGCAGAGGCTGCCAAGCTGACGCTGCAGAACACCGTTGTGGCTTCGGATGCTTTCTTCCCCTTCCGTGATGGTTTGGACGTGGTGGTGGATGCGGGCGCGACCTGCGTGGCACAGCCTGGTGGCTCCATGCGTGACCAGGAGGTCATTGACGCGGCCAACGAGCGTGGTGTCGCCATGGTGTTCACCGGCGTGCGTCACTTCCGTCACTGATAGGAGACAGCGCAGTTCATACCTGACGCGTTGTGTCCATCCTTGCTCGTAGCGCTGCTACTTTTCTCCGGATCGACATTTCGCCTCAGAGCAACCCATTCAGTGATGGGCTGTGCGGGCGGCGTTGTCTTGGAAGCCCTTGCTTGCGTCAGGTTGGGCAAGGCAATGCACACTCGGCATGGATGTTTCGGCTCCATGCCGATTTTGTTTGTGAAAAGGATGTTTCTCCATGCAGGATTACGACGACGAGCCGGTACAGCGTCCGAAGTGGCTCGGCTGGCTCATCATCATCGGCATGATTTTGGTGGTGCTGGGTTTGCTGAATTTGGGCGTGCGACTGTACATTGGCACACCATCAGACCAGAAAGCAGCTAAGACGGTGGCACAGTTGGCGCAACTGCACCCCGAGTTGGTTCAAGGCAAGGCGTGGCTGGATGCCAGCGATTGCATGCGCTGTCATGGTATTGACAGCAAATTTGTGGGTCCAGGATTTGTACAAATTGCTGATCGTTACCGGGATCAGACACAGGCACAGGCATATATCGCGCAAAAAATTCGTGAGGGCAGTGTCGGTGTTTGGGGTAAGGTGATCATGCCGCGCCATCCACAAGTGACGCAGGAGCATGCAGAAGGCATGGCAGCATGGATTCTGGCCTTGCCTGCACAGACCAATAACTAGCAGTCTTTCGGATTCATGCAAAAAACGGATTTTCTCAGTGCGTCCGGGTTTTTGCGAATTTCTGATATTGCTTGCAGTTTATGGGCGTTAACTATCCTTTGGACGCATTCTTTTTCAGTTGCTTGTGTCGCTAACTTCAATGCTTAAACCGCGCAGAAACTGGCTCGAGAAACAAACACGTATTCAGGTGTAAGCACAAGCTTGCTGCTGCCTGTACGCGTAATCCCTATTCTTATGCCTTTGAAACTAGATGGCTGCCAACGCGGACTGCGTTGGCGGACTGCAAAAGGGTTTGAATGCAGTGGTTACGAACTAAAACTGTCGCACAGGCACTGGCCGATGCGGACGAGCAAGGGCGCCAGCTCAAACGTACGCTGGGCACTTTCGATTTGATCATCATGGGCATGGCTGTGGCAGTCGGTGCGGGCATTTTTTCGGTAGGTGCTCGCGCAGCTGGCACTTTTGCCGGGCCAGCCGTGATCTTCTCCTTCATCATTGCTGCGTTTACGTGTGCGCTGGCCATCATGTGCTATGCGGAGTTTGCATCCAATGTACCAGTCACAGGCAGTGCCTATACCTACACCTACCTCACCATGGGAGAGGGACTGGCATGGATCATTGGCTGGAATCTGCTGCTTGAAATGATTTCTGCGGCAGCTGTGATTGCCAAGTATTGGGGCATTTACTTGTCTACCGTGTTTGCCACTGCGGGATGGGATATTCCACAAACCATTCAGTTCGCAGGTGTGACGCTGAACTGGGGACCATTCTTTATCGTCAGCGTCTTCACCTTGCTGTTGATGGCTGGCACCAAAGAGTCGGCCAAGGTGAACAACTTCTTTACCTTGATCAAAATTGCCATCACGCTGTTTGTAATTGTGGTGGGCTTCAGCTATATGAACACCGATAACTTTTCGCCTTTTATACCGGCTGCTCAACCACCCGTTGCTGCACACGGTGTGAGCGGTGATGTCTGGGGCCAGCCCATGCTGGCCTGGCTGTTTGGAGCAGCGCCCAGTCAGTATGGGTGGCTGGGCGTGATTTCCGGGGCATCACTGGTGTTCTTTGCCTTCCTGGGCTTTGACATCGTGGCGACTTCTGCCGAAGAGGTGAAAGACCCGCAACGCACTTTGCCGCGCGGCATTCTGGGTGGATTGGCGCTGGTGACGGTGCTGTACATCCTGGTCACACTGGCGCTGACCGGCATGGTGCCATACACCGAATTGGCGAAGGCGGAGAATCCATCGCTGGCCACCGCATTCATTGCTGTAGGCGCGGACTGGGCGGCGCAGATCATCTCCATCGGCGTACTGGTGGGCATGACCACCGTGGTCATGGTGCTGTTGATGGGCAGTGCCCGTGTGCTGCTGGCTCTGTGCCGTGACGGCTTGCTACCGCGCAACTGGGGTGTGACCTCCAGGACGCGGAAAACACCTGTGCGTCTGCAAATCGTTGTAGGCGTTGTGGTGGCATTGATGGCGGGATTCACCAATGTGGAGGCGCTGGAAGAGATGATCAACATCGGCACCTTGTCGGCGTTTGTGCTGGTCAGCGTTGGCGTGTTGGTGCTGCGCAGAAAGAATCCCCAGGGTAGCGGCTATCGTGTGCCATTCGCCCCGGTTCTGCCCGCACTGTCTGCAGTATTGTGCGTGTACCTGATGATGAATCTCACTACGCTGACTTGGGTTCGTTTTCTGGGCTGGATGGCACTGGGTGTCTTGGTCTACGCTGCTTACGGCATGCGACATTCACGTTTGGCGAAAGTTTCTTGAACAGTACCTTTAACGCGACAATCGGGTGATCTCCGACCCGGTGTTCAAGCAGCACCGAGATTTTTATGCCTGCTTTGCTCTACAGTGGCAGACAAGGAGTTTTGCATGATCCCAATCGCGACAGGCCCTGATGGGCAGATGCGCTGCGCATGGTGCTTAGGCAGCGAGCGCTACATTCACTATCATGACCATGAATGGGGATTCCCGGTCCGCGATGATCGCAGGTTGTTTGAAAAGATCAGCCTGGAGGCGTTTCAGTCGGGCTTGAGCTGGTACACCATCTTGCAAAAGCGTGAAAACTTTCGTGCAGCCTTTTCAAACTTCGACTTCCACAAAGTAGCTCAGTTCGGGGAAGCAGACGTGCAGCGCCTGCTGCAAGACACAGGCATTGTGCGCCACCGTGGAAAGATTGAAGCGGTAATCCACAATGCGGGTAAAGCGCAGGAAATGGTGGCACGGGAGGGGTCGCTAGAGGCTTTCTTCTGGAGCTTTGCACCTGCACGACCCAGCGAAGGCTTGCAAGTGATGGCTCAAACACCTGAATCCCAGGCCCTTGCCAAGGAACTTAAAAAACGTGGGTGGAAGTTTGTCGGTCCCACCACCTGCTACGCTTTCATGCAGTCCATGGGCATGGTCAATGACCACGCGCCTGAGTGTGTAGTGCGTGCTGGTGTGGATGCAGCGAAAAAAGAATTTCAACATCCACAATAAATCAAGCCCCGCAAGCATCTAGCGTGCGGGGCTTGATCAGCGTCCAAAACAGTGCTTACAGTGTCTTGAACACTTCGCGTGCTGCTTCAATGGTGCGGTCAATATCGGCTTCGGTATGTGCGGCACTCACGAACCCGGCTTCATACAGAGCGGGTGCAAAGTAGTGGCCTCGTGACAGCATGCCATGGTAGAACTTGTTGAACAGGGCGCCGTCGGTTTTCATGACCGCGTGGTAGCTGCTAGGCAGCTCTGGCAGCAGGTAAAAGCCGAACAGACCACCTTGCCAGTCGATGCTGAATGGAATGCCTGCCTCATCAGCTTCCGCCTTCAGGCCTTGCATCAGGTGACCGGTCTTCAAATGCAGCTCTGAATGGAATCCAGGTTGGCCGATCAGCTCCAGTGTCTTCAATCCACATGCCGTGGCGATCGGATTGCCTGAAAGCGTCCCAGCCTGGTAGACCGGGCCCAGGGGTGAAAGCTTTTCCATGATTTCACGGCGGCCACCAAAAGCTGCCATGGGCATGCCACCACCAATGACCTTGCCCATCACGGTCAGATCAGGTTCAAAGCCATCAATTTCCTTGGCATACAGGCTTTGCGCGCAGCCAAGAGCCACTCGGAAGCCAGTCATGACTTCGTCGTAGATCATCAAGGCGCCATACTCTTTGGTCAGTTCGCGGATGCGGCGGGTGAATTCCACAGACGCACGCACAAAGTTCATGTTGCCAGCAATGGGTTCCATGATGACACAGGCAACTTCATGCCCTATCTTGGCAAAAGCTTCTTCCAGCTGGGCGATATCGTTGTATTCCAGCACGATAGTGTCTTTAACCACATCTGCAGGCACGCCGGCGGATGAAGATGCGCCAAAGGTAGCCAGGCCCGAGCCAGCTTTGACCAGCAGCGAGTCGGCATGGCCGTGGTAGCAGCCATTGAACTTGATGATCTTGTTGCGGCCGGTGTAGCCACGTGCCAGACGCAGAGCGCTCATACCTGCTTCGGTGCCGGAGGAGACCATGCGCACCATTTCCATGGAAGGCACCAGCTCACGGATTTTTTCGGCGAGCACGACTTCGCGCTCCGTTGGCGCTCCGAAGCTGAAACCTTCCAGGACGGCTGCTTGCACGGCTTGCAGCACTTCGGGGTGGCCGTGGCCCAGGATCATGGGACCCCAGGAGCCGATGTAGTCCACAAACTGCTGGTCATTGGTGTCCCAGAAGTAGGGGCCTTGGGCGCGTTTCACAAAACGGGGGATACCACCGACGGCATTGAAAGCACGGACAGGTGAGTTCACACCACCTGGGATAACGCCTTTGGCGCGCTCGAACAATGGTTGATTGAGATCAGTGTTTTGTGTCATGGGAAGGCATCACAAAGCCCTCAAGGGGCGGTTGATTCTCCTCGGGGGAGGGAATAGTGGACGGTGTTGACTCGGTATCTTCGCCGCTTTCGCTAGTTTCGACACCTTCTTCAGGCTGCGCCCAGAACATGCGGTCGGGTATGAGCTGTCCCATGCCGGGGCGAAAGCCGCTGCCCAGGCTGCGGTCCAGATAATCCAGCGCTTCCTGCGCCGCTGCTCCAAGATCATTGCCAGCGGCGAGCAGGGCTGTGAGCGCTGCGGACAAAGTGTCGCCCGCGCCATTGAAGCTGCCGTCAAACAGTTCAAATTTGCTGCTACCTATAACGGTTTCGGTCGATGCAAGGACGTTGTCGATATGTTGCTCGGCCAGTGGAATACCTGTGACAAGCACAAAGGGCACATCCAGCGTTTCAGCCGCTTTGGCAATGTCACGCGCGGTAGGAGCACGGCTGTGGCTCCAGTCAGGAAGGAGCCATCGGCTGAGTGTGCCGTGGTTACCAACCAACACAGAAGTTTGAGGCATGACAAGAGCTTGGAAGGCATCCAGATATTCTTCGAGACCATCACCTTGCCACCAGGACAGATCCGGCATGTAACTGACGATAGGAATGTCCGGGTAATCGCTCGCCAGTTCGGCAATGGCAGCCAGGTTGGCAGGGCTGCCCGCAAAGCCGACTTTGATGGCGCGTACAGGAATGTCTTCCAGCACCGTGCGTGCTTGATCGGTGAGGGTTTCATCATCGATGGCCGTGTGTGAAAACACATGGCTAGTGTCTCTGACGACTACGCCTGTGACGACAGCCACGGGATGGCCGCCAACTGAAGCAATGGTAGTGATGTCCGCTGTCAGACCGCCTGCTCCGCTAGGGTCGCAAGCGTTGAAACACATCACACACATGGGCTGCGCGAGAACGGTTTCAGAGCTGTTGTCGGGGGTGTTATTTGCAGTTGGAACTGCTGGGGGCTGAAATGCCATGCGTTGTCCCAATGACCGCCGCTCTGTCAAGAGGGGGAAGGTAGGTGCCTAGATACAATCGTTGCATTCTATTGGATGCGACTTTAAGCTGTGACTGACCCTAAAACTTGGATGTGTTTGATTTGTGGCTGGATGTATGACGAATCAGTGGGAGACCCTGAACACGGCATACCGGCAGGGACTCGTTGGGAGGATGTGCCAGATGATTGGACGTGCCCCGAATGTGCTGTAAGCAAGTCAGACTTTGAGATGGTCGAGATTTGAGAGGGAGACAGGTGCTGCACAGCCCTGTCGGGGGATTTTTTATAACCCAAGGGGCATTTCAAATTGAGTACAGCAGGAGCATCTTTCAAAGTGTTGGTGGTGGACGATAGCAACACCATACGACGAAGTGCCGAGATTTTTCTCAAGCAAGGCGGCCACGAAGTGCTGCTTGCAGAAGATGGCTTTGATGCACTGGCGAAGGTGAACGACTTTCAGCCACAGCTTATCTTCTGCGATATCTTGATGCCGAAGCTAGACGGCTATCAGACCTGCGCCATCATCAAGCGCAACGCCCATTTCTCTGACACGCCCATTGTCATGCTTTCCTCCAAGGATGGCGTTTTTGACAAGGCCCGCGGACGCATGGTTGGCTGTCAGGAGTACCTCACCAAGCCATTTACAAAAGATCAGCTGTTGCAAGCTGTGCAGCAGTTTGGACGGATGGCTGCGGCGGTTAATTGAATTGAAAAAACGAGAGGAGAGGGCCATGACCATTCAAAAGGTTCTGGTAGTGGACGACTCGAAAACAGAGTTGATGTATTTAACTGGCTTGCTGCAAAAGCAAGGCTATCAGGTACGTACTGCGGAAAATGCCCAAGAAGCAATGGCGCGTCTGAGTGAAGAAAAACCGGATCTCATCTTGATGGATGTAGTGATGCCGGGGCAGAACGGTTTTCAGCTTACACGAATCATCGCACGCGACACCAAATATGCGGGCGTACCCATCATCATGTGCACCAGTAAAAACCAGGAGACTGATCGGGTCTGGGGGTTGCGTCAAGGGGCGTGTGATTACATCACCAAACCGGTCGATCCCCATGAGCTGCAAGTCAAGATTGCCGCGTTGCAAAACACTTGAGTTGAGTGAGTAGCCATGGCAAATCGACAAGCGTTGCGTGAATTGCAGACTCGCCTGGCTGAGCGCTTACAAGCGGCGCGCACCAATCAGGTCCAAGGTGCGAGCTGGTTGGCGGTGCAAGCGGGGGCACGCAACTACTTACTACCTCTTGAGCAGGCTGGTGAAATCTTTGCTTGGCCCGGTGTGATGCATGTGCCGTATACCAAGGCCTGGTTCTGGGGGGTCGCCAATTTGCGTGGAGGTCTGACAGGCGTCGTAGATCTGAGCGCTTATCTCGGGCATCCCGTGGAGCGCAAAGAGCAGGCCTTGCACGAGCTGAGCCTGCTGACCATCAACCCTGCTTTGCAGGTGAACGTGGCATTGGTTGTGGATGAGTTGTTGGGTTTGCGTAGCAGCAATGACTTTATCTCAACAGCCCTTGAGGCAACGCAGGACGAGCAACCGTGCCTGCCGGGTATTGTCGGTGAACGTTATACCGATCGTGCAAATGCTGTGTGGCAGGTATTGCAGTTACAGCAGTTGGTGCAAACGCCGGAATTCCTAAGCATTCGCATCTGATCTTTTGATCCTTCGAGGTTGAGCATGTCCTTTGTCCAGCAGGTCAGCAATATTTTTCGCCGTAAATCCACTTCTTTAGATGAGAGCGTGGAAGTGGGTAGTGCGCAAGTAGACGACACTCCGCCGCAACCTCTAACTGCTGATACATTGCAAAGCGTGCAAGACACGGCATTGATGGATGAATTGCCAATGGAGCAAGGCCGCATCCATTTGCCTTTCATGGGGACGGCACCTGCTGCTTCCCACCAACGCCGGTTATTGACCCTGTTGGCCTTGGTCGTGGTGTTGCTGGCCATTGTTGCAGGCTGGGTGTTGCAGCAAGCAGACCGATCGGCCAAGCAACTGGCTGCCACAGGCCAGTCACTGATGCAGTCGCAACGTTTGGCGAAATCTGTGACTCAGGCTTTGCTGGGCAAAGAGCAAGCTTTCGTTGAATTGCAAAACAGTGCAAGTGTTTTGGGGCGCAATGTGCGTGCATTGACCCAAGGTGATGAAGAACTTGGCGTGCAAAGCTTGGATGCCTCTTTCTCAGATGAGTTGGGCGCAGTTAGCTCCTTGGCACAACGTGCTGAAAAGAACGCAAAGGCAGTTCTGGAGCAAAAAAACGTGTTGACGCAGGCTGGTGATGCCTTGCGTTCTATCAACCGCCAATCATCCAGCTTGCTGGAGTTGGCAGAGGCGGTTGCTAATTCCAAGTTGCAGCTTGGAGCCTCTTCGGCAGAAATTGCAGCCTCCAGCCAGTTGCTGATGCTGACTCAGCGCATTGGCAAGTCGGCCAATGAATTCCAGACAGTTGATGGCGTCAGCCCTGAGGCTGTGTTTTTGCTGGGGCGTGACCTGAACTCCTTCAAGGAGCTTGCCGAAGGGCTGCTCAACGGTAACGCAGAGCTGCGTTTGCCAGCGTCACGCGACTCACAGGTGCGTGAACAGCTGAAGATCATGCTGAAAGAGTATGAAGAAACCAGCACGCAAGCAACATCGATTTTGGGTAACTTGCAGGGCTTGGTTGCAGCTCGCGAAGCGCAAAACACCATTATTGGTGATAGTGAACCACTGCGTTCTCAGTTGGAGAACTTGCAGGAGAAGCTCTCCAGCCAAGCGGGTATTTCTTTGACTCAGATGGGCTTGTTGGTCTTTCTTGCGCTTCTCGTATTGGCGTGCGGCGTGGGCATTTCGCGCGTGCAATTGCTTGATAGTCGGCAGCGTCAAGTGCTGGCCGAGCAGCAGCAGCGCCTGGCACGCTATCAAGAGCAAGAAGCCAAGCGGGTCAACGATGCCAACCAAGCCGCTATTTTGCGCTTGATGAACGAGCTGCAAAATGTGGCCGAAGGTGATTTGACGCAAGAGGCAACGGTGACGGAAGACATTACTGGTGCCATTGCGGACTCGGTGAACTACACGGTTGAAGAGTTGCGACTGCTCGTGGGGAACGTGCAAAACACTGTGCAGCGCGTGTCTCAAACAACGACCCTGGTTGATACGACGTCGTCGGAACTGTTGGCTACTTCAGCAGAGCAGTTGCGTGAAATTCGTGAGACTGGCAAGTCGATTTTGGATATGGCCACCCGTATTAACGTGGTGTCCGAACAGGCCCAGGAATCCGCAACCGTGGCGCGCCAATCACTGCAAGCGGCAGAGCAAGGGCAGCAGGCGGTACAAAACACGATTGGCGGTATGAACGCTATTCGTGATCAGATCCAGGAAACGTCCAAACGCATCAAGCGACTGGGGGAATCTTCCCAGGAAATTGGTGAAATCACGGAACTGATTTCTGACATTACAGAACAGACCAACGTGCTGGCGCTGAATGCCGCCATTCAGGCCGCTTCGGCGGGTGAAGCAGGACGCGGCTTCTCGGTGGTTGCGGAAGAAGTGCAACGACTGGCGGAACGTTCAGCCGATGCCACACGGCAGATCTCGGCTCTGGTGAAGACCATTCAGACCGACACACAGGATGCGGTGGCTGCGATGGAGCGCTCGACACAAGGCGTGGTCGAGGGCGCACGGCTGTCTGACTCTGCAGGTACCGCACTGACGGAAATTGACAGCGTTTCACGCCGCCTGGCAGAACTTATTGAGCAGATCTCAAAGACTACACAAAGTGAAGCCGAGCTGGCCAACGCTGTAGCAGGCAATATTCAGCATATTTTTGCAGTGACCGAACAAACAGGAGATAGCACCCGCAGTACCGCAGAGCAAGTGCGAGATTTGGCGCACATGGCTGAAGAGCTGCGCCAGTCGGTATCTCGCTTCAAGATTGCTTGAGGCCAAGTTTTCGATTGCACTAAGAAATGCGGCTGAAACATGCCAAGGATGGACGATGTCACCCACTGAAGTCACTGCACCTGAGGGACAAGCCCCCTACGGGCAACAAGATTTAGGCCCATTGGCATGGGTGTTGGAAGAGTTGCGCAAATCACTGGATAGCGCCGTCAAAGCTACCCGTCGTTTCGTGCGTGAGGCTGAAGAGGTTCGTGAATCTGATCTGGCTGCATTGGATAGCAGTCCATTGCGTACAGCCAAGCAGCAGTTGCACCAGTCCAGTGGAGCGCTGGAGATGGTGGGGCTGCCGCAACCAGCGTTGCTGCTGCGCTCTATGGAAGCTGCGCTGCAGCATTACGTGCAAAAACCGGCAGATTGCACAGAGGCAGTGGCACAAACGCTGGAAAAAGCCAGCTTTGCCTTGCTGGAGTATCTGGAGTCGACCCTGGCGGGCAAGCATATTTCGGCAGTGGCCTTGTTTCCACAGTATCGCGATGTGCAGGCACTGTTTGGCAACGAAGGTAAGGTGCATCCGGCGGATTTGTGGCCCATCGAGCGCAGACTGCGTGATCCTGAGATACCTTTTCAGATCTCACCATTAAGCTATGACCAGGTGCCACGCAAGATGCTGGACGCGACGGTTTTGCAAATCGTCAAAGGACAAGATGTCGCAGCAGCCAGTGCTCGGATGTGCAGTGTATGCCTGGGGTATGCCATGGCTCAGACTGAGCCAGTCATGCGTATTTTCTGGAAAGTGGCTGGGGCGTATTTCGATGCCATGGCCCATGGCCTCATCCGCATCGACAACTACACCAAGCGCGTTGCATCACGTATCTTGATGGTGTCGGTAGCACTTGCAAAAAATGATCCGGTTGCGCCGGAGCGCTTGTTGCAGGACATGCTGTTTTTTTGTGCGCAAGCTGCCATTGGCAAGGATGCCGCCAAAGCAGCAAAAGTTTGGCAGGCGGTGTATAGCAGCTTTGACTTGCAGCGTCATAGCGTGGTCAATTACGAGCAAGCACGCTTTGGCCGCTTTGATCCTGCCTTGCTGGCACAGGCGCGCAAACGCATTGCTGCGGCGACAGAAATCTGGTCGAGCTTGGCCGGTGGTGATGCTCACAAGATCAAGCCTGCCGTAGATCAGTTCACATTGGTATGCGAGTCGCTCACCAAATTGCACCCTGACAGTGAAAGCCTGGCCAAAGCCCTGATGCAGGTGATGCACAGTGTGTCTTCGCGTGCTCATCCGCCATCCACAGAAGTAGCCATGGAAGTGGCAACTTCTGTGTTGTATTTGCAAGCGGCCTTTGCATCGCTGGAGATGGCTGATGAAGCCATGACGGAGCACTGCACCATATTGGCGAAACGGCTGGAGGCTGTCCTGTCTGGTGAAGCAGCGCAGCCCCTTGAGCCATGGATGGAGGATCTGTATCGCCAAATGAGCGATCAGCAGACCATGGGTAGCGTGGTGGGGGAGCTCAGAGGCACGCTCGCCGAAGCTGAGAAATTGTTGGACCAGTTTTTCCGCAACCCTGCGGACACATCCATGCTTGCTGCTGTGGCAGCGCATTTGGCACAAATGCGGGGTGTGCTCTCTGTGCTGGGGCTGGATCCGGCTTCGCAGGCCATGGTGCGCATGCGCCAGAACGTGGAACGCTTGCAGCAAGGCGATGTGCCCGAAGAAGAGCAGCAGGTGCTGTTCGAAAAAATGGGCAACAGCTTGGGAGCATTGGGCTTTTTGATCGACATGCTCAGCTACCAGCGCAACATGGCGCGCAAACTCTATGAGTTTGATGAGCAGGAAGGCGAGCTCAAGCTCTTGATGGGGCGTGTGCGCAGTAGTGATGCTGCTTCGGAAAAGACCGAGCAAGCAGAGACGCAGAAGCGCTTGGAGGAAATTGTCGAGCCGGCACTATTGGGTAGCCCGGTTATGTCTGCTGCTGATGCACACCAGCAGGAAACCGAGGTCAATGATGTCAGTGCTCAGGCCGAGCTGCCAGAGCCCCATCAGAGCTTGGGAGAGTGGGAAATTCCCGGGCAGCCCGCAGAGGTAGCGCAAGTGCCCGTTGCTGCATCTCCTGCTGCGCAGTTAGAGGCGCTGCCTGAAGACACCGACAGTGAGCTGCTGAGCATCTTCCTGGAAGAGGCCAGGGAAGTTGTGGTCAATGGGCGTGCTGCCTTGCAAGTGCTGGCGCAGGAGCCAGCAAATTTGAGCGAACAAACCGTGTTGCGACGTGCCTTTCATACGCTCAAAGGCAGTTCACGCATGGTTGGCTTGGACGAGTTTGGTCAGGCTGGGTGGGCCATGGAGCAGATGCTCAATGCCTGGCTGGCAGAACAAAAGGCTATGCCAGAGCCTATGCAGCAGCTTTCGCTGCAAGCTCTGCGCGGTTTTGAAGCCTGGGTGGAGGCGATTGATTCCAACGCTGCGCAGCAGTGGCAATCAGCGCCTTTCCGCGCCAGCGCAGACGCTATGCGCCTGGATAACCGTTTTGTGGCCTTGGATATGCAGGCTGTGCAAGGGGGGGCTGTGTCGGATGTGGCACAGCCGATTGCTGCGTTGCAGGAAGGTCAGCAACTGGCTGCAGAAGCTCTGTCACTGTCCGATGCAGGCGCCGTGCCTGCGGAGGTATCGGGCAAGGAGCCTGATGCGGATATTGCAGAGCTTTCACTGAGTACCGGTGCTGAAAACCAGGATGCTGCTTTTGACGAGCCATCCTCTGAAGGGGCAGAAGCGAAACCCCTGGAGCAAACAGTTACGCCTGCTGAGGCCGAAGAAATCAGTTTCGATGAGTTCTCGGCCTTGCTGGAAGGTGCGGGAGATGGAATTTCTGCACCGATTTTGCCGCCCGCAGATGAGGTGGGGTATGCAACTGCAGACATAACACCGCCTGTCACTGAGCAAGAAAGTCTGCCAGAGCCAGCTATCGCCGGGAACGGCGCTCTAGTGCCAGAGCTTCAGGCAGCAGAGTCAGAGGATGACATCAAACGTATTGGTGACTTGTCTGTACCGCTGGCTTTGTTCAATGTCTATCTGGGTGAAGCGGAAGGATGGTCTTACCGCCTGCTGGATGCGTTGACTGCGTGGCAGGAAAATGTGCACGAAGCACAGCCTGAGATGGTGGAGGTATGGGCACATTCATTGGCTGGCAGCTCAGCCACGGTGGGCTTCACAGCTCTGTCAGAGGTGGCGCGCAAACTGGAGCATGCGTTGCAGCATGTGGCGTCGCAACCTCAGGGCGTGCCAGAACAGGTGCAGTGCTTTGTCCGTGCCGCAGAAGAAATTCGTGGCTTGTTGCACCAGTTCGCTGCAGGCTTCCTGCACAGTGCTTCTCAGGAGGTACAGGCGGGCTTGCAGCAGATACTGGATACCGAACCCAGCTTCCCTGAAGCTGCTGATAAAGCGCAGCAGCCTGAGGTGGAAGACTTGATGATCAAGCCGGTGCCTGTGCCAATCGCAGTTATGCCGCAAGCTCAGGCCAATGTGCTTGATGCTGGCAAGGCAACGGTCCTGGGTGGCTCGGAGGATGATGATATTGATGCCGTCAATGTCATTGATCCCGACCTGTTCCCTATCTTTGAAGAAGAGGCAGCGGAGCTGTTGCCCACTTTGGGGGGCGCCATGCGTGAATGGGCGGCGCATCCCACTCGCCTGGAGGCTCGTAGTACTCTGTTGCGTGCCTTGCATACTCTCAAAGGCAGTGCACGGCTGGCTGGTGCCATGCGCATGGGGGAGATGGCGCATCGACTGGAGTCTGCAGTGCAGGCGCTGGAGGTTGACCGTGTAACCAGTGAGCAGATTGAGCCATTGTTCGCACGTCTGGATGCGCTTGAGGCAGGCTTCAATGTGCTGTGTGCTGCGGAAACACAGGATGAGCGTGAACCGGTGACGGCGGAGTCTTCCGGGGAGGCACTGACGCTGACGTCGGACGTTCAAACAACGCCGCAGTCCGAGGTGCCTGCTGCACCCAGTTTGGCGCCTGTGGCGTTGGCACCGGTTGATTTACCCAAATCTGCTTTGGCCGGAGCTGTGCGCCAGAGTGCACAGCAAACAGTGCGTGTGCGTTCGCAATTGCTGGATCGATTGATCAATGAGGCCGGTGAGGTGATGATTGCGCGCTCGCGTCTGGATGAGCGTGTGGACAGGATGAAGAGCACTTTGGCGGACTTGGGCCTCAACCTGGACAAGCTGCGTCTGCAATTGCGAGACCTCGAAGTACAGGCAGAGTCGCAGATGCAGTCGCGCATGCAGCTGTCCAAGGATGCAGGCACCGAATTCGATCCGCTGGAGTTTGACCGTTTCACCCGGGTCCAAGAGCTCACGCGCATGATGGCTGAGTCGGTCAATGACGTGGCGACAGTTCAACGCAATTTGCTGCGTGATGTTGCTGGTGCGGAAGACGACTTGGTGGCACAGGGGCGTCAAGCGCGCGACTTGCAGCGTGACCTGCTGCGCACACGCATGGTGGAATTCGACTCCATCTCTGAGCGCTTGTACGCGGTTGTGCGCCTGACCTCCAAAGAAACTGGCAAGCAAGTCACGCTGGGTTTGAGTGGCGGAACGATTGAAATGGACCGTGGTGTGCTTGAGCGCATGGTGCCCGCGTTTGAGCACTTGTTGCGTAACTGCGTGGATCATGGCATTGAACTGCCGGAGCAGCGCAAGGCTGCAGGTAAGACCCCCATGGGCAAGATCGATATTCAGGTGCACCAGGAAGGTAACGACGTTGCCGTGACCTTCAAGGACGATGGAGCAGGACTGAATGTCAGGCGTATTCGTGAAAAAGCGCTCTCGCTGGGACTGATTTCTGAGGATGAGCTTGTCGATTCAGCACGGGCTGCACAACTGGTGTTCATGCCCGGGTTTACGACTGCGCAGCAGTTGTCTGGCGTTTCTGGGCGTGGTATCGGTATGGACGTGGTGCGTACCGAAGTGCAGGCACTGGGAGGGCGTATCGAGACGGTGTCTGAGGAAGGCGTTGGCTCAACTTTCCGTTTGCTGCTGCCTCTGACCACAGCAGTGACGCAGGTGGTGATGTTGCGTGCGGGGGAGTTTTCTGTAGGCGTGTCCGCCAGTTTGGTGGAAGTGGTACGCCGCGTGAACTTGAAAGATTTGGAAGCAGCCTATCGCAGTGGTGTGCTTGAAGATGGCGGGCAGCGTATTCCATTCTTTTGGGCAGGAGCAGTGTGGAGCCAGTCATCCCGCAGTATTGAGGTGGGAGCAGGAAAAACCCGGCCAGTCATTATTTTTCGCAGCGCGTCGCAGCGTATTGCCCTACATGTGGACGAAGTCCTGGGACACCAGGAAGTGGTGGTCAAGCATCTGGGGCCGCAAATGTCGCGCCTCCCTGGGGTGACGGGCATGTCTGTGCTCGCTTCCGGAGCGGTGGTGCTGATTTATAACCCGGTAGCCCTGACAACAGTTTATGGTGAAAGAATTCGCCAGCTGGGTGCAGGCTTGCCAGCTATGTTTGACACGCTGGCGTCCGGCCAGCTATCGCCTGATGTAGCTGCGGCAGCACCTGTACCGGGCATGCTGGCAGCCAGCCAGGTACCGATGGTGATGGTTGTGGATGATTCCATCACCGTGCGCCGTGTCTCGCAGCGCCTGTTGCAGCGTGAAGGCTATCGTGTTGTCACGGCTGCCGATGGGCTGCAGGCGCTGGAGAAGCTGCAGGATGAACTGCCTTGTGTGGTGTTGTCAGACATTGAAATGCCACGCATGGATGGTTTTGACTTGCTGCGCAATATCCGTGCTCAGGAGCGCTTGCAGCATCTTCCTATCATCATGATCACTTCACGCACTGCGCAAAAGCATCGTGACCATGCGATGGAGCTGGGGGCGAATCACTATCTGGGTAAACCATACTCCGACGAAGCACTGATGGGATTGGTGCACCACTACGCGGTGGGTAAACCTTTGCCGGTGCAATAAGGCAGCAGTAGACGGAGCCTGAGGTGGCGCTTCTGGAAAAGAGAATAGTGCGCAGAGATCAATTAAGTTGTAGCTGAGAAAGATGTCGGAACTTAAGAACATCAAGTGCGGAAACTCTCTTTTTTAGAGCGTCTTATATGTGTCTATCACTCGGGGTAAATGCGCTATTGCAAACAGGCCGGTGGTTGCCCGCTAAAATAGGCAGTTATGCCCGCTGAATCTGCGCCTATCAATCTGACGCACCATTTTCTGATCGCCATGCCCGGTCTGGAAGATGAGTCCTTTTCTCGCAGCGTGGTGTATTTGTGTGAACATAACGAGCGCGGTGCGCTTGGGCTGATCATCAACAAGCCATCCACGCTGAGTCTGCAATCCCTGTTGCACAAAATCGATTTGCCTTTAGGGCGCAAGGACCTGCAAGAGGACTTGGTCTTGCGCGGAGGGCCCGTGCAAACTGATCGTGGCTTTGTCCTGCACGATCCCTTCATTATTGAAGGGGCGAAGGAAGATGAGTCGGCTTATGCATCCACGCTGGCCATTCCTGGCGGCCTGGAGATGACGACCTCCAAAGACGTGCTGGAGGCGATTGCGCATGGCGCAGGACCCCGTAGGGTGGTGGTCACGCTGGGCTATGCCTCGTGGGGCGAAGGTCAGCTGGAGTCAGAGCTGGGTGAGAATGCCTGGCTGACGGTCAATGCTGATCCACAAGTCATCTTCAATACTCCGATTGAAGAGCGTTATAACAGGGCTTTGAGCCTTCTGGGGCTGGAGCCCTGGATGCTGTCTCCCGAATCAGGACGCGCATGAATTCCGACACCTCTTCTTCACGGCCCAGCCAAACTGCTGCACAGGCCGTGGATTTCCCTGCGCACATTCAGCAATTTCTTGCGTTTGACTTTGGCACCAAGCGCACAGGCTGTGCCTCGGGTAATCGTGTGTTCGGAGGTGCCAGCCCATTGCCGACCATCAAGGCGGAGGGTGCGGATGCGCGGTTTGCTGCTGTGGAAAAGCTGATCAAGGAGTGGCAACCACAAGCGCTGGTGATTGGTGTGCCTTACCACCCAGATGGGGCGCCGCACGAAAACACGGCACGGGCACTGAAATTTGGTCGCCAATTGCGTGGGCGATTCAATTTGCCGGTCTACGAAGTTGACGAACGCTACAGCACCACGGAAGCCTTGGCGGGTGGTGCCAAAGATGCCGATGCCGCTTCGGCATGCATCATCTTGGAACAATTTTTGAGGAGCATTGCATGAGTCTTTCCGCTGGTTCTTTGGTGCTGGATGCCGAAGCTCTGTATCGTGAGTTATTGCGCGGTGTGCGCAGTCTGATGGGGCCGGAGACCAAGCTTGCGGGCGTGGCTTCAGGCGGTGCATGGTTGGCGCAGCGTTTACACAAAGATCTGGGTCTGCCAGGCAGTGCGGGCGTGCTTTCTTCTGCACTGCACCGCGATGATTTCGCGCAGCGTGGTATGGCACAAAGTGTGCAGACGCAGCTCGACTTTGACGTGAACGGAGCCGACATTCTTGTGCTGGATGATGTGCTCTACACCGGGCGCACAGTGCGTGCCATTTTGAACGAACTGTACGACTATGGACGCCCCGGTAGTGTGCGCTTGGCCGTGCTGGTGGACCGTGGTGGGCGTGAACTGCCCGTAGCCGCCGAATTTGCAGCCGCCCGCGTTGCACTGCCAGCCAGCCAGTCGCTGGCTCTGGCGCGTAGCGAAAACGGTACCTTCCAATTTGAAGTCAAAGAGGTCTGAACGTGCTGTACAAGCGCAACCCCCAACTCAACAAAAACGGTGAGCTCATTCATCTGCTGTCCACGGAAGGCCTGTCCAAAGACATCCTGACCCAGATTCTGGACACGGCAGAGAACTTTGTCAGTGTCAACGACCGCGAAGTGAAGAAGGTGCCTCTGCTACGTGGCAAGAGCGTGTTCAACCTGTTCTTCGAAAACAGCACGCGTACGCGCACGACGTTTGAAATTGCCGCCAAGCGTCTCTCGGCAGACGTGTTCAATCTGGATATTGCACGCTCTTCCACGGCCAAGGGGGAGACCTTGCTGGACACTATCGACAATCTGTCGGCCATGGCTGCGGATATTTTTGTTGTGCGCCACAGCGAATCGGGTGCGCCGTATCTGATTGCCCAGCACGTGGCACCGCATGTGCACGTGGTCAATGCCGGTGATGGCCGCCACGCACACCCTACGCAGGGCCTGCTGGACATGTACACCATTCGCCACTACAAGAAGGACTTCTCCAACTTGCGTGTTGCGATTGTGGGCGACGTGCTGCACTCCCGCGTGGCGCGTTCCGATATTCACGCGCTGACCACCCTGGGCGCGGCCGAAGTGCGCGTGGTTGGCCCTCGTACTTTGGTGCCTGCAGACATGTCCAGCATGGGGGTGCGCGTCTTCCATAACCTGGAAGAGGGCATCAAGGACTGCGATGTCATCATCATGCTGCGTTTGCAAAACGAGCGCATGAGCGGCGCATTGCTGCCATCAAGCCAGGAGTATTTCAAGAGCTTTGGCCTGACCGAAAAACGCCTGGAGCTGGCAAAGCCTGATGCCATCGTCATGCACCCCGGACCCATCAACCGAGGCGTGGAAATCGACTCTGCTGTTGTCGATGGTCCCCAGGCTGTGATTCTCTCGCAAGTGACTTTTGGTATCGCTGTGCGGATGGCGGTCATGTCCATCGTGGCAGGCAACGAAGCCTAATTGTTTGGATCGCTGCTTGCGCTTGCCAACTGAGCGCAAACAGCCCATTGGGTGTGAAACCATGAAAATCTTGATTCAAAACGGCCGTGTGCTTGACCCTGCACGCGGATTCGACCAAGTGTGTGATGTTGCCGTGGCAGCGGGCCGTATTCTGTCGATAGGGCAGGCGCCTGCAGGCTTTGCAGCCGACCGCGTCATTGATGCTTCGGGTCAATGGGTGTTGCCGGGGTTGGTGGATTTGGCGGTACGTTTGCGCGAACCAGGCCATGAGCACGAAGGCATGCTGGCTTCTGAAATGGCTGCCAGCGTGGCTGGTGGCGTGACCAGCTTGGTGTGTCTGCCTGATACCGATCCCGTGCTGGACGAGCAGGGCTTGGTTGAGATGCTTAAGTTCCGGGCCGAAAAGCTTCACCAATCGCGTCTGTTCCCGATGGGGGCGTTGACCAAAGACCTCAAGGGTGAAGTGCTGACCGAGATGGCCGAGCTGACCGAGTCGGGCTGCGTGGCGTTTGGCCAGGCGGATGTACCGCTGTCGAGCATCACTACCTTGAGTCGCGCGCTCAGCTATGCCAACACTTTTGGTTATTCGGTCTGGTTGCGTCCTCAGGACAAGGATCTGGGCAAGGGCGTGGCAGCCAGCGGTGCTTTGGCCACGCGCATGGGCCTGGCGGGTGTGCCAGTGGCGGCTGAGACCATTGCCTTGCACACCATTTTTGAGCTGATTCGTGGCTCACAAACCCGTGTGCACCTGTGCCGCATTTCCAGCGCTGCGGGTGTGGAACTGATCCGAAAGGCCAAAGCCGAGGGCCTGAATGTGACGGCAGACGTGTCCATCAATGCGTTGCATCTGACGGAAAACGATATCGGCTATTTCGACAGCCGCGCACGCTTGAATCCACCGTTGCGCCAGCAACGCGATCGCGATGCCTTGTCTGCTGCCTTGGCCGACGGCACCATCGATGCGTTGGTCTCGGATCATTGTCCGGTAGATGATGATGCCAAGGTACTTCCTTTTGCGGAAGCTGAGGCAGGGGCCACCGGCGTCGAATTGCTGCTGTCCCTTGCCGTGAAATGGTCTGAGGATGGCAAAGTGCCTTTGTCCCGTGCTCTGGAGGTGGTGACGGCAGCGCCAGCACGTTTGCTGGGGAGCGCTTTGGGAACCTTGCAAGCCAGCCTGGGTCAATTGGTCGAAGGCGGTGTGGCTGACTTATGTGTAGTCAACCCACAAAGCGCCTGGACCGTGACGGCCAAAGAGCTGGTCAGTCAAGGCAAGAGTACTCCCTTTAACGGCTACGAATTACCAGCCCGGGTCCAGCTGACGCTGGTCAATGGTCACATTGCATTTGAGCGTTAAGTCGTACAACCCTTTTGGGTTTCGTCGGGAGAGTCACCACAACCACTGAAGGAGGATGGGCCTGATGGCTGGAAGTTGGCGTGCAATACGAAGATTTACGCAAATGCTGTGGCATGCCATCAAGGGCGTGCATCTGGCTCGTAATGGCTTCAACCAATTGGATGCCCAGGCCCAGCAACGTGCCGTTGAGCGCTGGGCTCGTGAATTTCTTGAAGCTGCCGGGATAGCACTGCGTATAGAGGGGCAACCTGTCGCACATGGGCCAGTATTGCTGGTGGCCAATCACCAGTCCTGGCTGGATATTCCCACCTTGCATGCGGCCCGCCACTGCCGCTTTATTTCCAAGGCAGAAATTTCCCGATGGCCCCTGGTGGGCGCTTTGGCGCGTGCAGCTGGCACGCTGTTTGTGCAACGCAACTCGCGCAGAGACACGCAGCGTACCGTGCTTGCCATGGCCCAGGCATTGGAGCACGGCGATATTCTCACGGTTTTTCCTGAGGGCACAGTAGGTCCCGGGCGCGAGCTGTTACCGTTTCACGGCAATATGTTGCAGGCGGCTATCGATGTCGATGTGGCTGTGCAGCCCGTGGCCATGACATTTGTTGATCAGCGCACAGGCGCTATTTCGTACGTGCCATGTGAGGCTTATCCCGATGAGCCTATGTTGAGGAGTCTATGGCGCACCATTGGCACAGAGCATTTGATGGCTGTTGTGCATTATGGAGTCCCGGAAAAGGCCAATGGCCGTGATCGCCGCCAATGGGCGAATGACTTGCGTGCGCAGGTGCAGGCTTTGCGCTGGAATGCAGCCAGTGAGCCGGAGCTTGAGCAAGACTTACCCTTGGAACAAGCTACTGTCCGATAGCCTGCTGCCAGGTGGTTTCACCACAATCGATAGTGGCAAACATAGGGAGGAGGAATGTCTATGCGCACCATTCAGGTAGATATTGCGGTGATTGGGGCAGGCACTGCAGGTATGCATGCTTTCAGTACTGCACGCCGTGCCGGAGCGCGCGTGGTGATGATTGACCATGGCCCCTTGGGGACTTTGTGCGCCCGTGTGGGCTGTATGCCATCCAAGGCGGTGTTGCATGCCGCCAAGCGCTGGGATTCTTTGCGAAGTCTGCTGCCTGAAAACGGGATACAGCAACTGCCCGCAGGACACACCACGCCACAGGCTTTGTGGAGACAAGCCTTGTCCATCCGTGATGAACTGGTGGCTGGCAATGTGCGCCAGGTGGAAAAGCTCGGGGGGGCCGACTTGTTGCACGCCAGTGCACAGTTTGTGGGGAAGGACACACTGGAGCTCAGCGACGGGCAGCGCGTGCAAGCACGTGCCTTCATTGTGGCCACAGGCTCAGAAGCCATCAAGCCTGCAGACATGCAGCAGGAGCTGGGCGACGCACTGATCACTACGGATGAGCTGTTTTTCTTGCCCGAATTGCCGCGCAGTCTGGCGGTAATGGGGCTGGGTGCCATTGGTCTGGAAATGGGGTTGGCGCTCAGGCGTTTGGGCGTGGATGTGGCTGCCGCAGGCCGATCTCCTGTTTTGGCCAAGATGGCAGATCCTGAAATTGCCAGAGTGTCCCGCGATTATTTTGCACAGCAGTTGCCCATGGCCTTGGGGAACCCTGATATTCAGGTCCGCAAGGATGGTGAGGGAGTGTTGCTCAAAGCTGGGGAACTGGAGCATCGGGCCCAGTACCTGCTGGCTGCGTTGGGCCGTCGGCCACGCCTGCAAGGCTTGGATATGGAGCATGCAGGTGTGCAACTGGATGATAAAGGGCGCCCACGCATGGAAGCTGACCAGTTGCGTTGTGCGGGCAGCATGGTGTTTTTGGCAGGCGATGCACTGCCTGACCGTGCGCTGATGCACGAAGCCGGGCATGAAGGGACGCTGTCTGCCCAGCAAGCCTTGCGGGCTCTGGGGGACCGCAAGTGGCAAGACTTGCCGCTGCGGCATCGCACCGTACCCATGTCCATTGTCTTCAGTGATCCCGACATGGTGCAGGTAGGCATGCGGTTTGATCAATTGCCCGCAGATGCATTGATTGGCACGGTCGACGGGATGGGCAGTGGCCGCTCCAAACTGATGCAAGCACCGCACCATTTGCTGCGCATCTATGCGGAGCGAAACACGGGCAAGCTTTTGGGCTCCAGTATTTTCTGCAGCGGCGGAGAACACCTGGCACACCAACTTGCCTGGGCCATTCAACGTGGTGAAACCGTGGACAGCATGCTGGATCTCCCGTACTACCATCCAACGCTGGAGGAAATGGTGGATACCGCCTTGCGGGCGATGCGGCGCAGTCTGCGCAATGCTTGACCGCATACGCCGCGCAGACGGGATAGGCTGCCGATAATCTAACGTGTTTTGAATACAGGGAACATTGGCATGCGTAAGTTGTGGATTCCGATTGCAGCCCTCTTGGGTGTCACAGGTGTGGGCATGGCAGCATATGCCTCGCATGGCTTGGGCTTTATCGCTGACCCGACCGTCCGTGAAGCGACTCGTACCTCCTTGCAGATGGCTGTTCAGCAGCAAATGTTCCATGCGCTGGCCTTGCTGGGGGTGGGCATTCTGTCGCTCAAGGGATGGAGCAACCGCTGGATTTGTGCTGCAGGCGGACTGTTTGTGCTGGGTGTGATGCTCTTTAGCGGCTTGATTTATCTGCGCACCTTCACCGGTGTGGAGACTTTCCGTGCTTTTGTTCCATGGGGCGGTAGCAGTCTGATGCTGGCCTGGCTGGCGCTGGGCGTAGGTGGTTTCAAAACAGCGCGCAGCGCCTAAACTCAGGGCTATGAGCGATATCACTATTTTTCACAACAACCGATGCAGCAACTCGCGCGGCGCTTTGGCGCTTTTGCAGGAACGCGGCATTGAGCCCAATATCGTGGACTACATTGCCACGCCATTGACTGCCGCGGAGCTTTCAGAGCTGGTGGCCCATCTGGGCGTGCCGGTACGTGACTTGCTGCGCACCAAAGAGGCTGCGTACAAAGAGCTGGGTTTGGATAACCCCGCGGTCAGCGATGCGCAAATCATCATGGCAGTAGCGGAGCACCCTGTACTACTCAATCGCCCCATCGTGGTGACTCCCAAGGGGGCGGCGCTGTGCCGTCCACCAGAGAAGGTGCTGGAGCTACTGTAAGCTTTAGAACGTGGTTGCGAGGAGACGCAAACACGTTCTTAGCAGCCTGCGCGAAACTGCTGGTCGCGCGCTGCTTTACGTTCGCTTCGGATGCGTTCCATGTGGCTAGCCGAGCCTCCACGGCGCCCCATCTCATCGAGTTGGCGAATGCGTTGTTCGATAACTGTGCAGTCTGGGCGTGCTCTGCGTCGCTGTGCCAGCGCGGAGGTGTCTGCGCGGTGCACCAAAGGAGCTTGGCTCGAGGTCTGCTGTTCGGCGTGGCGCCACTCCCGCTCCGCGTATCTCCATTGCCGCTCCCAGGTCCAGGATTGCGGCACGGATTGACTGCGAAGCATGGTGGCGTTGTGTGACTGGCACGACTGAGCACTCCAGAACTGGCGCTCGGCAAGCCGACATAAAAACACGGTGCTGTTGTGCGTGTTGCCGTGGACTTCAACAGGTGGCTGGATCTCCACAGTAGCTCCATTCAGGCAGGGCGCATCGCTGTAGCTATGGCCGCAACGAAACACCTGTGCGTGACAGGGGACGGCCACCAGGGTGAACATCGTTGCGCAAACTGAAAGCAGAGTAAAGCGGGCTAGTGTGGACATGGCTTGATGCTAGAAGCCAGAGCCATGCTGTACAAGCGCATCTGTCCATAAAGTCATGCAGTGCCACAGACGCCAAAACCCTGCGTGCTCCAGCGCTGCGTGCGGGTAGATGATCAAGACTTGTCTTTGGGTTTGAGTGACTGCTGCAGGCGCTGCGTGACTGAAGAGGTGGAATCTCGCACCTGCAGTGCCGCATGGTTGAGACCTTGTGCGGTGGCCTGGTACGCAGACTGTGTGGCGTCGCTAACGCTGCGCCCGGCTTGTTTGACACTGTCCGCAGCTGCCTGGGCGGTGCTCACTACGCTGTGTTTGATGCGACCATACACTGCCTGGGTGATTTGGCTGCCGCAGTCTTTGACAATGCTGCCTAGCAACTGCGCAGCCCGATGCGTGGCGCCGCGTTTGATGGTTTGCCGTTCGGGTGATTGTGCTGGCGCGCAATAGGCATCTGCGATCAAGCCAACACGCAGTGTGAGAAAAGCGTTGGCAGCGCCGCTGGCCAGACTGTTGGTCAGCAACTGTCCCATGCCTCCAAGTCCGGGGATGCTTCCCACGGCTGCAGGCGTGGCAGACTGCACAATCGGAGCGGTGAGTTCAGCAAAATCCACATCATCCAGACTGCTGGCAATCAGCACGCATGCACCGACATTGCCATACAGATAGCTCATTTGCTTGAGCGAGGGGCGCAGGCCATAGATACGCGCAATGCGCCAAACCAGCTGAATCTGGCTGACTAATACCACCAGTCCATCCAGACGGCCGTTTTGCAACAGTGCCGTGCTGGAAAGTACTTCGGCAGCTGTGCGCCGCGTTTCGCTTTCTGCGGCTTGGCGTAGCTGTGCCAGCGCTTGCGAGAGGTCGGCCTCGCTTTCCAGTGCATAGCCTGCCAGCCGAGAGTTGCGGGCCAGATGCGCACGCAGCCGTTGCTGGTAGTCGTGGATGGCCTGATGGTCCCCATCTTCCGGCCAGCGCAAGGGCGCAGGCAGCCGCAGCAACCAGATAGTGGGCAGTACAACCGTGGCAATCAGCAAGCCGGTCAGACTCCAGAATACGGGCTGGCCGGCACCTGCGTGCAGGCGGTCTGCAGCATCGGCCAGCTGACTGACCATGGCCACGGCAAATACACCTGTCCATACCACCAGCGCTGTGGCTGCTATCCAGAGCAGGCGGGAAGTCAATCGTGTCATGGTGCAAAGTCTCCAAAGCCAAACGGCATCCAGTGTGCCTGAGTGTGGCTGGAGTTGCATGGAAGAGAAAAATTCAGGCGTGCACCAGCAAACCCTGTTTTTCGATAAATGCGACGACCTCGTCCAGGCCTTCCAGCGTTTTCAGGTTGGTCATGACAAAGGGTTTCAGGCCTTTGGGGGTGCTGCGCTGCTTTTCTGTGTCGCTGCGCATGATGTCCAGGTTGGCACCAACGTGGGGGGCCAGATCTGTCTTGTTGATGACGAAAAGATCGCTCTTGGTGATACCGGGGCCGCCTTTGCGAGGAATCTTCTCGCCTGCGGCCACATCGATCACATAAATGGTCAGATCGCTCAGTTCAGGACTGAATGTGGCTGCCAGGTTGTCACCACCCGACTCAATGAAGATGATGTCTGCATTCGGAAAGTCCACCAGCATGCGGCTGATGGCTTCCAGGTTGATGGACGCATCTTCACGAATGGCAGTGTGCGGACAGCCTCCAGTTTCCACTCCCATGATGCGCTCTGCCGGCAAGGCTCCGCTGATGGTCAGCAGGCGCTGGTCTTCCTTGGTGTAGATGTCATTGGTGATGGCCACGAGGTCCCATTTCTCGCGCATGGCCTTGCACAGCATTTCGAGAATGGTGGTCTTGCCAGAGCCGACCGGTCCACCAATGCCAATGCGCAAAGGCGGCAGTTTTTTTGTGCGGTTGGGAATGTGGTGCAGTGCAGTGCTCATGATCGAAACAGGCGTGAGTATTGATGTTCATGCCGGGCCGACAGAATGGCCAGCATGGGTGAAAAGGCTTGGCGTTCATGCTCGGGCAGCGTCAGAGCGTATTCGACGGCAGCAGGAATGTCCTGCGTCAGTCTCGCCAGAATGCGCTGACCGGCGCTTTGTCCCAGAGGTACGGCCTTGATGGCGGCCTGGGTCATGTTTTCTGCCCAGCCAAAGGCGTAGGCCAGTAGCACTTCTCGGGGGGCTGCTTGTGTCAAATGTCCGGCCAGCGAAAAAACGATCGGGTAGTTGGCATCCTGGGTGGCCAGCCACTGAATGCGTCCCATTGCTCCTGTGTCGTCTGCATAGCGGGTTTTGAGCCATTCAACCAGCGAGCGGCCCATTTGTTCGGACTGCAGGCGCAGCTCGCAACTTTCACGCGTGCTACGCACCCATGTGTTGAGCGCTTGCAAGCGATTGGTGTCTTCAGGCGACCAGGCGGACAAGGCTTGGGCAATGGCTGCCATATCGCTGCGGGCCTGCGCCAGGTGCAATTGCGCTACCAACCAGTCGGATGCCTCCTGTTCGTTGGAAATCAGGGATGCATTGACTGCGGCTTCCAGCCCTTCGGAATAGGAAAATCCTCCAATCGGCAAGGCGGGCGAGGCGAGCCACATCAGCTGCAGGAAGCTGTGCGACGCCAAGTGCAAAGGAATGTTGTGCATAGGCCTATTCCCCGCGCAGGGTGAGGAACTTGAGCCCCACAATGCCCGTGATGATCAAGCCAAAGCAAGCCATGCGGGCCATGCTGCGATCTTCATCCAGGAACACCATGCCATAGGCTGCCGTGCCCACAGCGCCAATGCCTACCCACACAGCGTAGGCCGTACCAACAGGGATGGTGCGCGTTGCCAGCGACAACAAATACATGCTGGCTGCAATAAACGCTGCGCAAAACAGACTGGGCCAGAGTTTGGTGAAGCCTAGGGTGCGTGGCATGGCAGCAGCATAGAAAATTTCACACAGACCAGCGGCAATCAAAAATGCCCAGTTCATCCACAGCAGCCCTTTCCATGGTCATGGCTGCCAGTTTTTTTGCCATGTGGGTGTCCATGGGCGTGGCTATGTTCATGGTGATGGTGGCTGTGTCCATCGTTGGTGACATGACCACCATAGGCTCCTCCTTCGGGTTCGAAAGGCAGCTCGACCTCTTCCACGGTCATGTGCATGCTGCGCAGCATGTCGGCAAGCACGTGGTCGGGTTCAATCTTCAGGTGATCGGGCTGCAGCTCTATGGGTACATGGCGGTTGCCCAGGTGGTAGGCCGCGCGCATCAGGTCAAAGGCGCTGCCATGTTCGGCGCAGGCGCTGATTCTCAGTACCTGTTGCGCTGCGGCGATGACGCGCACCATGGAGCCATCTTCGGCCACCAGCACATCACCGCCGCGCACGGCCTGCCCATGGGGTAAAAAGATGGCCAGTTCGCGGCCCAGGCTGTCGGTGGCGGCAAAGCGTGATTTCTGGCGCACATCCCAGTCCAGCTCCACGGTTGAAGCGCGTTTGAGCAGCACACTGGCAAGACCCTGGCCTTGGGGGAGGAGTTTGTTGACGGTCAACATCATTCTTACTTTCAAAAGGGAAGCGGCAAGTTGGCGCGGATTGTGCGAGAGAGGCGCTTCCGAATACTTGATAGCATGACAAACATGTCAACCCCTTCTGCATTTTCTTCGTCTGTGGCCTCTGACTGGCAACCTTGCGGTGCCAGTCATGTGGCCGTGTATGGCACGCTGCGTGCCGGTGGTGTGAATGAGATTGCGCGCTTGCGCGATGGCATGGTGATGACAGGGCGAACGACCTTGACGGGCACGCTGCACGACATGGGCTGGTATCCCGGCTTGAGCCTGCAGGGTTCGCACCAGGTACTGGCCGAGGTCTATCCGCTGGATCCTGCGCTGGAGCAGGTGCTGGATGGCTATGAAGGCATCTGGCCACAGAGCACAGGCGAATACACCAAGCGCATCGTGACTGTTCCGGTGGCGCTGACCGGTGGAGGCACGCAGATGCTGGCCGTGCTGGTCTATGAAGCGCTGCCCGCAGCAGTCGCTCAAGCACCTGTGATCCATGCGGACGATTGGCTGGCCTGGTTTCAGGCGCAGCAACGGTAGTTCGCTGACTGAACCACACACGCGATCAAGCTGGGAGCCAAGGCTCCATGTCGCAGCCCTTGGCAGTGCCTTGTAAAGCTGCAGTGCAGTGGCTGCCACGTTGATGGGCATGGTGCTCAGAACAGGAAGTAGCGCTGGGCCATAGGAAGGCTGCGCGCTGGCTCGCAGGTCAGCAACTGCCCATTCGCACGTACAGCGTAGGTCTGGGCGTCCACTTCCATGTGTGGTGCCAGATCGTTGTGGATCATGTGCTGCTTTTTCACGTCGCGGATGCCTTTGACCGCAGACAGCACTTTGGTCAAGCCAAAGCGCTCGCCGATGCCTGCGGTCACACCTGCTTGTGAGACAAAGGTCAACGAGGTCCTTGCTATGGCTCCGCCAAAGGCGGCGAACATGGGGCGGTAGTGCACGGGTTGCGGCGTGGGGATGGAGGCGTTGGGATCGCCCATGGCGGCCATGGCGATCAAGCCGCCTTTCATGATGACGGCAGGTTTGACGCCAAAGAAGGCAGGCTTCCAGATCACCATGTCGGCCCACTTGCCCACTTCAATGCTGCCCACTTCGTGGCTGATGCCATGCGCGATGGCTGGGTTGATGGTGTATTTGGCGATATAACGCTTGGCACGGAAGTTGTCGTTGCGTGCGCCATCGCCTGGCAAAGCGCCGCGCTGCTGCTTCATCTTGTGCGCAGTCTGCCAGCAGCGCAGGATGACTTCGCCCACCCGCCCCATGGCCTGGCTGTCCGAGCTGAACATGCTGATGGCACCGATGTCGTGCAGGATGTCCTCGGCGGCAATGGTCTCCTTGCGGATGCGGCTCTCGGCAAAGGCAAGGTCTTCGGCAATGCCCGCATCAAGGTGGTGGCAGACCATCAGCATGTCGACGTGCTCGTCCAGCGTATTGATGGTGTAGGGGCGTGTCGGGTTGGTGGAACTGGGCAGCACATTGGCCTCACCTACCACTTTCAGGATGTCGGGGGCGTGGCCGCCGCCTGCGCCTTCGGTGTGGAAGGTGTGGATGGTGCGGCCCTTGAAGGCGGCCACAGTGTCTTCCACAAAGCCCGATTCATTGAGCGTGTCTGTGTGGATGGCGACCTGCGTATCGGTTTCCTCGGCTACATCCAGGCAGTTGCTGATGGCCGCCGGTGTGCTGCCCCAGTCTTCGTGGAGCTTGAGGCCAATCGCACCTGCGCTGATCTGCTCGTGCAGACCGGCAGGCAGCGCCGCATTGCCCTTGCCCAGAAAGCCAAGATTCATGGGGAAGGCGTCAGCCGCTTGCAGCATGCGCTCCATATTCCACGGGCCGGGCGTGCAGGTGGTGGCGAAAGTGCCCGTGGCCGGGCCTGTGCCGCCGCCGATCATGGTGGTCACACCGCTGGTCAGCGCTTCCTCGATCTGTTGAGGGGCAATGAAGTGAATGTGGGTGTCGATACCGCCTGCGGTGACGATGTGGCCTTCGCAGGAGATGATTTCAGTGCCTGGACCGATGATGATGTCCACGCCCGGCTGTGTGTCCGGGTTGCCAGCTTTGCCAATTGCTGCAATACGGCCACCCTTCAGACCAATGTCGGCTTTGACGATGCCCCAGTGGTCCATGATCAGTGCGTTGGTCAGCACTGTGTCCATGGCTCCCTGATCACGGCTGCGCTGGCTTTGCGCCATGCCGTCACGGATGGTCTTGCCGCCGCCGAATTTCACTTCTTCGCCGTAGCCGCCTGCAGCCAGGGTGTAGTCTTTTTCGACTTCAATGATCAGGTCTGTGTCGGCCAGCCGCACGCGATCGCCCACGGTGGGGCCAAAGGTTTCGGCGTAGGCGCGCTTGTCGATGGTCGCCATCACAGGTCTCCTTGAATCAGGCCGCGGAAGCCATAGACCTTGCGATCTCCGGCAAAGTCCACCAGCTCCACCGTGCGTTGCTGGCCGGGCTCAAAGCGCACAGCCATCCCGCTGGCAATGTTCAGCCGCTTGCCGTGGGCCGCTGAGCGGTCAAATTCCAGGCCCGCATTGGTTTCGGCAAAGTGGTAGTGCGAGCCCACCTGAATGGGGCGGTCGCTGGCGTTTTTGACCACCAGCGTGACGACAGCACGGCCTGGGTTGAGAATGTGCACACCCTCATCGACAAAGATTTCTCCGGGGATCATGCGCAGCCCTTTCTTCAAGCGAGGCGGGCAAGCATGAAGGCGCCCAGCGCAGCGGTCACACCGCCCGCCACTTTGGCGATGACCTGGTAACGCTGCATCACGGCATGACCGATCAACATGCCCGTGACATGCAGCAGGGCGGAGCCTGCGGCCATGCCCACGATCACACCTGCTGCGGCTCCGAAGGAATCTTCGAAAAGCTCATAACCGTGCGCCGCACCATGGAAAAAGGCAAACACACCGGCCAAACCTGCGGCAGCACCCATCGCCATCTTCTGCCGCACCATGACCAGCAGGCCCAGCACCAGCACGGAGGCGGCAATCATGGGCTCAATGGCGGGCACATGCAGACCCGCAAAACCGGCCAGGCAACCGGCCATCAGCAACGCCACAAAAGCGGCAGGTGCTGTCCAGGCCTTGCGCGATCGGTTGAACGCCAGTGCGCTCCAGGCGCCAACTGCCAGCATTGCGGCCAGGTGGTCAGCGCCGCCAAATGGGTGGGCAAAAGCGTGGGTCAGGCTGTCCAGAAAATTGTGGTGGCTACCCCCATCAGCACCCACATGGGCGAGGGCGGAAAAGGGCAGGGCAGCAGCGGTGGTCAGGCTGGCAGTGATGAGGTATTTGTGTTTCATGGCAGTGAGCGCTGGTGAGAGAAGGAGGAAAAAATTGTTGTGGGCGGTGAAAGAGTGCATGCCGCTTGATCGCTGAAGTCATGCTGTGTAGTGGCGCCGTTAAACAATGGGTTCGTGCACCGTGACCAATTTGGTGCCATCGGGAAAGGTGGCCTCGATCTGGATGTCTGGAATCATTTCGGCAATGCCGTCCATGACGTCCTCGCGCGTGAGTACGCTGCGGCCTTCGCTCATCAGTTGCGCCACTGTTTTGCCATCGCGTGCGCCTTCCATCACATGGGCGCTGATCAGGGCCACTGCTTCGGGGTAGTTCAACTTCAGGCCACGGGCCTTGCGGCGTTCGGCCAGCAAGGCGGCAGTGAAGATGAGCAGCTTGTCTTTTTCGCGAGGGGTGAGTTCCATGGCGTGATCGGTTGCGTTGCGAAGGGGCAGAAGTGCTCCCTCCCCTTGTGTTTGCAAAAGACGTGCCAGTGCAAGCTGTGGTGCACGGCGCCTGCATTGATTTGGTGCTGTCGGCTTGAGTGCGCCCAAAGCCAGTATGTGCATTGGTGCAAGGCTTATCCAGACTGGTGCGGCAATACTGCTTTTCTGCTTTTCTGTGCACCGGATTGGTGATTTGTGTGCATGCTCCTCAAAGTGGCACATGGTTTGCATTGAGCGGCTGGACACCGCCGATGAACGCTTGCGGCGGGCATATTCAACCAGCCCTTTAGGAGCATTTCATGATCCAGTGCCGTTTCACATTGAAGGCTTTGGCTGCCAGCGCAGCTATGGCCGGTTTTGGTTTTGCCGGTTTGCCAGCCCAGGCGGCAGACACCATCAAGGTGGGTGTGTTGCACGCGCTGTCGGGCACGATGGCGATTTCTGAGACAGCGCTCAAAGACATGGCGCTGATGACCATCGAAGAGATCAATGCAAAGGGTGGCGTGCTGGGCAAGAAGCTGGAGCCGGTGGTGATAGACACAGCATCCAACTGGCCTTTGGCTGCAGAAAAGGCCAAGCAACTCATCAGCCAGGACAAAGTGGCCGTCACTTTTGGCTGCTGGACATCGGTGTGCCGCAAGTCGGTGTTGCCAGTTTATGAAGAAAACAACGCCGTGCTGTTCTACCCCGTGCAATACGAAGGGGAAGAGTTGAGCAAGAACGTCTTCTACACCGGCGCTGCGCCCAACCAGCAAGCCATTCCTGCGGTGGAATATCTGATGAGTGAAGACGGTGGTGAGGCCAAGCGCTGGGTGCTGCTGGGCACCGACTATGTCTATCCGCGCACCGCCAACAAGATTTTGCGTGCTTTCCTCAAGAGCAAAGGCGTAGCCGACAAAGACATCATGGAGGCTTACACGCCCTTTGGGCACAGCGACTATCAGACCATCGTGGCTGACATCAAGAAGTTCGCTGCAGGTGGCAAGACCGCGGTGGTCTCGACCATCAACGGTGACTCCAACGTGCCTTTCTACAAAGAGCTGGGCAATGCCGGATTGAAGGCCACCGATGTGCCCGTGGTTGCTTTCTCCGTGGGTGAGGAAGAGCTGCGGGGGCTAGACCCTAAACCCCTGGTGGGCCATCTGGCGTCGTGGAATTACTTCATGAGCGTGAAGAACCCCAGCAATGATGCCTGGATCAAGCAGTGGAGCGCCTACGCCAAAGCCAGGAACTTACCAGGTCAGGCCAGCAAGCCTTTGACCAACGACCCCATGGAAGCCACATACGTAGGTATTCATATGTGGAAACAGGCAGTCGAGAAAGCCAAGTCGCTTGAAGCCGACAAGGTGATTGCAGCCATGGCGGGCCAGACTTTCAAAGCACCCAGCGGTTTCACACTGACCATGGATGCAAAAAACCACCATCTGCACAAACCGGTGCTGATTGGCGAAATCAAGGCCGATGGGCAGTTCAATGTGGTGTGGAAAACCCAGGGTCCGAGCAAGGCTCAGCCATGGAGCCCTTTTATTGATGGTAACGACAAGAAAAAGGACGAGCCTGAGAAGAAGTAAGCCGATCTGGCACCGCAGTTGCCGTGCAGTGCCTGTACCGGAGTCTTTGTTGCAAGGGCCCGTCCGGTGTGGCGGGCTTTTTGTTGATGGGATCACCTATGTTTTCAACCCTCATGTACGCCATGCGTCAGGGACTGCATGCTGCAGTGGCTGCACTGCTTGCGTGGCAAGTGCCTGCTGTGGCGCTGACAGCAGAGCAAGCGCTGGCCATGGCTCAAGGCGACAACAACAGCCGCATTGCAGCGATGAACGACGCGGTTGCTACAGGCAAGGCCGAGCGCGTGGCAGATTTTCTCCATGCCCTGCGCGATGGTGAAGTGCAATACACAGAGCAACGCGCTTTTATAGTGCGTGGCGCTGAGACACTGGACCCCGTGACGGGGCTGGCAACGGCACTTCCAGAAGCTGCGCAAGAGGCCAGTACCAACAACCGCATGCGTCGTGAAATTGGCAATGCCCAGGCGGCCTTGAACCTGTTCGTCGGGAATGATTCAGAGCGGCTGGATGCGGCCAGGGCCATGCTCAAAGGCGCGACTTCTGCACGCCTTCCCACGCTGGACAAAGCGCTGGCGCAAGAAAATCATGAAGCTGTGCGCGCAGAACTGGAGCTGGCGCGTGCGGCGGCCTTGCTGGGGAGCGATGATGTGAACGAGCGCATGGCTGCGGCGCAGCAACTGGCACAGCGCGCCACCCCTGCCACCCGCTTGCTGCTCAATGAGCAGCTGTCAAAAGAGGTGGATCCCAAAGTTCAGGCAATACTCAAGCGAGCCTTGGCTGAGGTCGAGGACAAGCTGGCCTGGGGCGAGCGCCTGGGCGTGGCGTTTACGGGGATCAGTCTGGGTTCCATCCTGCTGCTGGTGGCATTGGGCCTGGCCATTACTTATGGGCTGATGGGCGTCATCAACATGGCCCACGGTGAGCTGATGATGATTGGCGCCTACGCCACCTTTGTGATGCAGGGCCTGTTCCGCAGCTATCTGCCAGCTTACTTTGACTGGTATTTGCTGGCAGCCATTCCTGTGGCTTTCATGACCTCGGCTGTGGTGGGGGCCATCATGGAGCGTGGCGTGCTGCGTTTTCTGTACGGACGTCCGCTGGAGACCTTGCTGGCTACCTGGGGGATAAGCCTGGTGCTGATGCAGCTGGTGCGCTCCACCTTTGGTGCACAGAACGTGGCCGTTGAAAACCCCGTGTGGATGAGTGGTGGTCTGCAGCTGCTGCCCAACCTGATGCTGCCGTGGAACCGCGTGATCATCATCGCCTTTGCCTTTGCCGTGCTCGCCGGTGTTGCCTTCATCATCGCCAAAACCCGCATGGGCTTGTTTGTGCGGGGCGTCACGCAAAACCGTCCGATTGCTTCGTGCATGGGCGTGAACACTGCGCGTGTAGACACCATGGCTTTTGCGCTGGGCAGTGGCATTGCGGGTTTGGCCGGCTGTGCGCTGAGCCAGATCGGCAATGTGGGGCCAGATTTGGGCCAGAGCTACATCGTTGATTCATTCATGGTCGTGGTGCTGGGCGGCGTGGGTCAGTTGGCCGGGACGGTCTATGCCGCTCTGGGGCTGGGCATTCTCAACAAGTTCCTGGAAGGCTGGACCGGGGCGGTGCTGGCCAAGATTGCAGTGCTCATTTTCATCATCGCCTTCATCCAAAAGCGTCCTCAGGGCATCTTTGCAATGAAAGGCCGCAGCGCGGAGGCATGACATGGCTACTTCTACGTTGAAAACGAATATGTTTGTGCCGGTGGAGCTACCTGGCCGAAAGCCACTGCTCACCAAAGCAGGCTGGTGCGCCTTCATGGTGGCGCTGATCGTGGTCTGCGCGCTGGCACCAGTGCTCAATTTGTGGGTGGGCGAAGGAAGCGTGTTTCATCTGTCCGATTACGGTGTGCGCTTGCTGGGCAAGATCATGTGTTTTGCCATCTGCGCGCTGGCCATGGATCTGATCTGGGGCTACACCGGCATCCTGAGTCTGGGCCATGGCCTGTTCTTTGCGCTGGGTGGCTATGTGATGGGCATGTATTTGAGCCGCCAGTCCGTGGGTGCCGATGAGCTGCCAGCCTTCATGGTGTTCCTGGCGTGGAAAGAGCTGCCCTGGTTCTGGGCACTGTCTGACAGCTTTGTCGCCACCTTCCTCCTGATCCTTGCGGTGCCCGGTCTGGTGGCCTTTGTGTTTGGCTGGTTTGCTTTCCGCTCTCGCATCAAGGGTGTGTATTTCTCCATCATCACTCAGGCACTGACGTACGCCGCAATGCTCCTGTTTTTCCGCAACGAAACCGGCTTTGGTGGCAACAATGGCTTTACCGGTTTCAAGCAGATTCTGGGTATTCCGCTGGCGACACAGGAAATGCGCATGGCATTGTTTGTGGTTACGGGTTGTACGCTGCTGGCTTTTTTCCTGATGGCGCGCTGGTTGGTGCGCAGCAAGTTTGGCCGCGTGTTGCAGGCCATACGTGATGCGGAATCGCGCGTCATGTTCTCGGGCTACTCGCCACTGCCGTACAAGCTCACCATCTGGGTCATCAGCGCCATGATGTGTGGTGTGGCCGGAGCCCTGTATGTGCCGCAGGTGGGCATCATCAATCCTGTGGAGATGTCGCCTGCCAGCTCGATCGAGATGGCGGTGTGGACGGCTGTGGGTGGACGTGGCAGCCTGGTTGGCCCCATTGTGGGTGCCTTTGCTGTCAATGGCGCCAAGAGCTGGCTGACCGTGGCAGCCCCCGAGTTCTGGCTTTACTTCCTGGGTGCGTTGTTTATAGCAGTCACGCTATGGATGCCCAGCGGCATCGTGGGTGTGGTGCGCAGGCTGCGCAGCAAAAAACTGGACCAGCAAGAAGGAGGTGCGGCATGACGCCCGATCTGATGGAGGCTGGCCGACAGCGCTTCCAGGCAGCCGCGCAAAAAGTTGTGGAAAACACCGAATCCGGCGGCCGCAGTGCCAGCATGGCGCGCATTGCCACGCCGGGGGAGGTGGATGTGACCCATGGCCGCATCCTTTACCTGGAAGACGTGCATGTGAGTTTTGATGGGTTCAAGGCCATCAACGGCCTGAATCTGGATATTGCTCCGGGTGAGCTGCGCTGCATCATTGGCCCCAACGGGGCTGGCAAGACCACGATGATGGACATCATCACCGGCAAGACGCGGCCCGATAAAGGCACCGTGTTCTTTGGTTCAACCATCGATCTGCTGCGCCACAACGAGCCGCAAATTGCCCAGCTGGGCATTGGCCGCAAGTTTCAGAAACCCACCGTGTTCGAGCAACTGACGGTGTTTGAAAATCTTGAACTCGCGCTCAAAACCCACAAGGGTGTCAGGCACAGCATGTTCTTTGAGCTCGACAGTGCACAAGGCGATCGGCTGGCGCAAGTGTTGCACACCATCCACCTGGCGGGAGCGGTGAAGCGTGAAGCCGGAGTGCTCAGCCACGGCCAAAAGCAGTGGCTGGAGATTGGAATGTTGCTGATGCAGGAGCCCAAGTTGCTGCTGCTCGATGAACCCGTGGCCGGGATGACGGATGAGGAAACCGCTCGCACGGCAGAGCTGTTTTTAACGCTTAAAGGTCAGCACTCGCTGATGGTGGTGGAGCACGACATGTCCTTCATCAACACCATCAGTGAAAAAGTCACGGTGCTGTGTGATGGCAGTGTGCTGGCAGAAGGCACGCTGGCGCAGGTGCAGGCCGATGAGCGTGTCATCGAGGTTTATCTCGGACGTTGATGCGCTGTCAGCCCAAGCTGATGGGGCACTGGAGACCTGAAATGCTGAAAGTTCACAACCTGCACCAGTACTACGGCGGCTCGCACATCCTGCGCGATGTGAGCGTGCAGGCCGAGCCCGGAAAAGTCACCGTGCTGCTGGGGCGCAATGGCGTCGGCAAGACGACGCTGCTCAAGAGCTTGATGGGGTTGGTGCCGATCCGAAGCGGCTCCATCGAATGGATGGGCAAACCCATGCACCCACTCACATCCTATGAACGCGCCCGGGCAGGCATCGGCTATGTACCGCAGGGGCGTGAAATCTTCGGGCGGCTGACCGTGGAGGAAAACCTGCACATGGGGCTGGCCTACCAAAGCGCTCGCACACCGATTCCGGAAGACTTGTATGCCTTGTTTCCTGTGCTCAAGCAGATGCTGCGACGCAGAGGAGGCGACCTATCCGGTGGTCAGCAACAGCAACTGGCCATTGCACGGGCTTTGGCTCCTGCGCCGGGATTGCTGATCCTGGATGAGCCTACGGAGGGCATTCAGCCCAGCATCATCAAAGATATTGGACGCGTGATCCGCATGCTGGCCCAGGAGCGCAATATGGCGGTGCTGTTGTGCGAGCAGTACTACGATTTTGCGCAAGAACTGGCCGATGCCTATTTGGTGATGGAGCGTGGAGAGATCATTGCGGCAGGACCGGGAGCGGAAATGCAGGCAAAGGGCATCCAGAAACTGGTGGCGATTTAGGCCTTGCAGGATGCCGGATATTGGCAGTCAGCAAATCTCATAAGGCTCATAAGACACCGATGCGGCTCATTGTTTGGAAGAGTGGTTTTTGCGAAAGTATTCCCACTCTTCAATTGCTTGTCCGTTGGGCAATATGCACATGGCGTGTGTGCCTTGCGCGGTTTGCTCCATGCGCAGCTTGCCTCCCTGTTGGATGCAATACACCGAAGCTTGGTTGGCCAGACCGACTTGAGGTGTCTTCTCTGGCGGTTCAGGTGCTTGTGGTGCTGCGCAGGCGCTGAGCATGAGTGCGGAGGCTGCCAGGGAGGTGGTCTTGTTCATGGGTGTCTTCCTTGGTGAACTTGGGTAGACAGCATATAAAAATGCCCGCTCAATGTGGTGTCGGCGGGCATCGGATAAGTGGTGGTAAGCCAAGCGCTTAGCGTGGTCTGCTTCGCGGGGTGTTGCGTTGCGCCAGCGCCGCCTCATACAGGGGCAGCACTTTTGGCACATAAGCTTCGAGTTCTTTGATGCGATCTGCACCTGCAGGGTGGGTGCTTAAAAAAGCCGGGCCACCTTTGCCGCTGCTGAGCTGTTGCATTTTTTTCCAGATAGAGGAAGCGTTGCGTGGGTCATAACCTGCACGGGCCATCAATTCCAGGCCAATGATGTCGGACTCCAGTTCCATGGAGCGCGAATTGGGCAGATGCACCAGCATTTGTGAGCCTGCATCCATCAATTCTCCAGGGACTCCGGCTGCGGCGGAGACAACACTGGTCAGCAGGCTGGAGACGGTTTTTTGTGACAGCTGCTCCCGAGAGTGCTCTCGCAGCGCATGGGCGATTTCGTGGCCCATGACTGCAGCAATCTCATCATCAGTGAGTTTGAGCTGATTGACGATGCCGGTGTACACACCGATCTTTCCACCAGGGGCGCAAAAAGCGTTGATCTGGTCGGACTCAAACACATTGATTTCCCACGCCCAGTTGCGTGCGTCCGGGCGAAAAACGCCAACCTGGGCAATCAGGTCGTTGCCAATTCGTCGCACGCGCTGCGTCATGGCGCGGTCGGTGTTGAGTTTTTGCTTTTTTTGCGCGTCAGCAGTCAGTTGCTGAAACCCTTTGGCCGCCTGCGCATTCACGGTGTCGCTGGAAACCAGCAGCAGCTGACTGCGTTGCAGACCGATGGCTCCCGAACTGGTGGTGTTGGCGCATCCTTGCAAGACGGTGATGGTGAGAGCAACACCGGCAAGACGCAGCAGCCAGCGATGTATGGTCCCGATATCCATTTTTCTAACCTTTGTTTGAACAAGCGCTGTGAGGTACGGATTCAAGCATAGCGGCAGAAAACCAACAAGTTGCTGGCCTGCTGATGTATGGAATATCACGCAGGCATGCAAAAGCCGTATTGCAGGGTCTGCAATACGGCTGGGATATGGAGACTTCAGCGGTAATTACTGGATATTCAGTGTGATGCTCTTGTCCACAGGCTTCATGCGTTGCAGCGTCAAGGTCAATACGCCCAGATCCAGTTTGGCATTCGATGTCGAGACATCAATTTCATGCGGCAGTTCCCAGCTACGACGAACCTGGCGTGGCGCACCTTCCACGCTCTGCAGGTACACCATGTTTGCCTCGATACGCAGTTGCAGCTGTTCCCGTGTCAAGCCAGGAACGTCAATGGAAAGCACCGTGGCATCCTCTGTCTGGCTGGCCTGATAATCAGGTGTCAACTGTTGTGCTGCGTTGGTGGCTGCTTGCATGAAGCGCTGCAGTGCTGCATCGGGGCGTGTGGCGTGGCGAAGGATGGGGGTAGCGAGAAACATGCGATAACTCCTTGTGTTGAGTGGCGCCGTCTGCGCCTGGATGTTTCCTAAATGCGTACCCCGAAACGGATTTCAAGCCTTTTTTTCGAAGAATAAATTTTCGTCATTACACTTGAAAAATGACGTGTTGCCTTTATCGCGTGCGAGGTGTGTGAGGCATTTTTGCCAGCATAAAAAAAGGCGCTGCAAGGACAGCGCCGAACCTGCGATGAAGCCGGGGCACGTCGAGGAGACAAACAGGATAAGTCGCTCTAAAACGCTGCGCTGTGCGCGGCCAGGACCGGATCCCCTTGCAGGGCAATCGAGTCTCTGCCGTCAGCGCCGACAGGAATGCTGCCAACCAGGGTGGAGCGATACAGCTGACGATCAAACTCCAGCGCAAAAATATCTTGAGGCGCCACGTGCGCAGTAGCGCGGTTGTCCCAAAAAGCAATGGATCCTGGCTCCCACTTGAAGCGCACAGTGAAATCGCTGCGTACCGCATGCTCCCACAGCAACTCAAGCAGTACCCGGCTCTCGCGTGTGCGCAGGCCAGAGATGGTTTTCAGGAAACCGGGGCTGATGAATAGCACTTTCTCTCCAGTCTCCGGGTGCCGCGTGATCAAAGGATGTTCGCTGACCAAAGTGTTCTTTTTGATCAATTCCAGATATTCAGCGCTGGCATCGCTTCCAGAAGGCGGACTGAAGCGGTGCTCACCACGCAGGGTTTGCAAAAATGCCTTCAACGGCTCGGACAATGCTTCATATGCCGCGACCAGATTGGTCCACTGGGTATCACCGCCATAAGGCGGAATCGTCACGCCACGCAGGATCGAGCCTGCAGGCGGGTTCACTGCGGCAGTCACGTCGGTGTGCCAGCCTGTCCATGGGCGGCGCTCAGGCTCTCCGCCATGGCTGTTGGCACGGCGGTGTTTGGCAATCGAGTACAGCTGTGGGTAACCATCCACATGACCAAATACCGGGTGCCCAATGGTCAGTTCGCCAAACTGGCGTGAAAAGGCCACGTGTTGCTCATGGCTGAGATGCTGATCCCGAAAGAACACAACTTTCCATTGCAGCAAGGCAGAACGAATGGTGTGTACCTCTTGTGCGCTCAAGGCTTGGCGCAAATCCACACCCGCAATCAAGGCACCAATGTGAGCAGACTGTGGAGTAATGCTGATATGGGGTGTTGCTGCTTGCGCATCTTGCAGGCGTTGCAGCAATAGTTGACGGGGAGAAAGTGTCAAAGGTGCATTCATGGCAATGGCTTTCGGTGCATTGAATGGTGTTTGAAGGCTGTGGTGCTTCAAAGGCTTAACGTGTGTTGCGGGTGCTTGCTTGTGCGACACGTGCCGCTTGTTCTGGCAAGAGTCCAAGCTGCGCGAGTAAGGCATGGGAGGAGGAGACCTGGCGTTTCAGCAGGCCTGCCGTTTGCTTAGGGCCGTGAAACCAGGGCTCCCATTGGTTCAAGCGGACAAAGTCTTTCCACTCCTGGCTATCGGTCACTTTTTGCAAAGCGGAGACCCAATACGCCTGTTGTGCTGCCGTAATCCCAGGTCCGGCCATCACTCCCTGGAAGGAGTCGCTGACATAGTTCACCCCTTGCTCTTTCCACGTTGGGGCACTGGCAAAAGCACCGCCCAGGCGTTGCTCTGCCGCAATGGCCAACACGCGGACGCGGCCTGATTGCAGATAAGGCAGCAAATTGGGGGTGGTGGCTGACACCACATCCAGATGTCCCCCCACCAAAGCATTCATTGATTCGGCGGAAGACTTGTAGGGAATGATGCGCAGTCCGTGGATATCCACACCTGCTTGCTTCAAGGGTTGTGCGGCACCGAGATGGATGTGATTGCCCAGTGTTTGTGCAATGCCGATGGAGAACTTGCCCGGGTCCTGCTTGAGGTGTGCAATCAGATCGTGCGCATTTTGTAGAGGGGAGTCGGCACGTACCACGACGGTGACGAACTCACGAAACAGGGTGACCAGAGGCGTGCCGTTTTGCAAATGTGCTGGCACAGCGTTTTGTGCAAGGCTGTTGCCGTAGCTGGTGCTCAATGTCATCAGGGTGTGGCCGTCACCAGCTGTGCGATGCAGGCTCTCCAGCGCGACGATGCCATGGGCACTGGATTTGTTGCTGACAATAAAGCTGGAGGCATAGCCATCGCGCACCAGCAATTCTGTGAGCTTGCGTGCTGCGACATCCAGCGCGGCACCTGCACCGCTGGGAACGATGAATTCCGGCGTTTTGCTGGGTTTCCAGGCGGCATTTTCAGCCGCGGATACAGGCATGCCCGAGGCGCACAGCAGAGCCACGCAAGCCATCCATTGGCGCAGGGAGTGACGTGGAGGACGGGCTCTGAGTGTGTAAGACATGGTGTGGTTCCTTTGCATTCCGTTCGCTGCAAGGTGCAACGAACACAAGCAATGTATGAACCGCCATGAATTACGGGAACGAATGTTTTTGCATGTCGTTACTCGGAAAACGCATAAGCCATTTAGATGGCATGTCGCGTCATGATCTGCTGTGCAAAATCCATCAAATTCCTGCAATGCATGTCGTTATCAGTGCGCGGGCTCACATCTTTGATGTGCAGGGCTCCCCATTCCTGCGGGCGCTCGATATAGGCGGTTTGCAAGCCGCAGGCTCTGGCGGCTGCCAGATCATCGTGGTGGGCAGCGACCAGCATGACTTCTTGCGGCTGGAGCCCGAACATGCTCACCGCACCTGAATAGACGGCAGGATCAGGTTTGTAGGCGTGGAACACTTCGGCAGACAGCAGGCAGTCCCAGGGCAGGAGATTGTGTTTGGACAGCAGGGTCAGCAATGCCATATTGCCGTTGGATAAAGAGGTGAGGATGAAATGGGGTTTCAGGCGTCCCAGCGCTGCAGCGCTTTCAGGCCATGCATCCAACTGGTGCCATATCTTGTTGAGGGACTGGCGTTGCGATTCGTCGAGATGCTCCAGGGCAAACTGGGGCAGCAATCCATCCAGAATCTGACGGTGCAGCACGTCCAGGGAAGTCCAGGTCTGGCTGCCATTGCGTACACGCTCCATGGCCGGTTGATAAGCACTGCGCCATGCGCAGGCGAATGCGTCACCGTCCACATGAGGATAGTGCTCGGCCATGTATTGCAATATGGAGCCATGCCAGTCCACGACAGTGCCAAATACATCAAAAGCAAGAACACGGGGACGTACGTTGTGGGAAGGCATGGTGGCTCCTTGGGTAGTCAACATTGCCAAGTTAGCAGATGCATGGGAACAAGGCGATACGTGATGCCCCTGTGTGCTTGGCGAGCAGATGTGGCAAGACGTATGCGCTATGGCTTGCCGTGTGGTGCCGAGCGTCTCTTCTGCCTTGAAAGCGGCATCGGTGTAGCAGACAGCAAATCTGCGGGCAAAGTGATCATCGGAAGCTGTTCACTGGCTTACATATGCCAGATGCGAGGAGTTGTTCCCGGAAGTCCCCAATGTTTGTCACGCCAGCAAATGCGCACCTGTTGCCACAGCTGCATCAACGGCTCTACCACCGGGGCAAGACCCCGTAGCACCAGCATATGATCGTTCGGTGCTGTCACGCCACACCAACTACCTTGAGGATGCTGGTCCAGAATTTCCCGTGTAGCGTCGAGCAGCAGCTCACGTTGACCTCGTGTGAGTGCGGTGCCGCAAGCCAGTACCATGCTGCCCATGCAACGTTGGCCGGCCAGCCCTACAGGCCCATCCATCAAGAGCAGGTCATCTGCGCGCACTGTGCCACGCTCCAACCAGCGCCCAGTCCATTGCATCTGCTGGGTAAAGCTGCCGCGCTGAAACGGCTCATGGGTGTGAGGCAGGCCGAATGCGGTGACATCCCAGCTCATCAGCTCAGCGCTAGGCGCGAGTTCAAACTCCAGCAGATTGTGGGCATCACAGGCGTTATAGGCCAGGGTTTCGAGTGGCAGCCACTCAAGGCGTGAATTCTCTGCCAGTTGAAGTCGGGTTGTTTGTATGGCCGCAGCGCCGCTGGACCTGTAAAAGCGCGTGGCGCCAGGCGTGGTGACCAGTGCATGAGCCCCCGCTTGCACACTGGCAGTGATGTCCAGGGTGTCGCCGCTGACCAGTCCCCCAGGGGGGTGTATCAACACGTTGTGGCAGATTGCATCCCCTTCGGGATAGAGGCTGCGCAGGACCCGCAAAGGGCCGTCATGGTGGAAATGCATCCGCGTACGTGCGGATGAAACGGAGTAATCGAGGTGAAGTTGAGCAAGCCATGCCATGTCCGACGAGCAAGCAAGAAACGCGCCTGTTGCACCAAGTTAGGGCGCTGCCTGAGGTGGAATGCCGGTGTTGTCATGCGCAGAAAACCAGTGGTCTTCATAGACAGCCAATGCTTCGTCAACCAGGCATGGGCCGGTGCATTCGATGCTCTCGTGCGCATTGGCAAACACATCATGGCAGCTCAGATGCACCGGACGAAGATCGGGACGGATGGTTTGCAGGCGTGGCCAGTCCAGCCCATAGATCACTCGACGCAGACCAGATGCACAGATGGCACTGGCGCACATGGCGCAGGGCTCGGCACTGCAATATAGGGTGGCGCCTGCTAGCAGTTGGTGGGTCAGGCGTGCGGTGCTGAGCTGGCGCACGGCATTCATTTCCGCATGACCGGTGATGTCCCCGGTTTCTTGTGTGTTGCTGAAAGCCTCTGCCAGTATGCGACCGTCGCTGGACACCACCATGGCTCCGAATGGGCGGTTGCCTCGTATGCGTGCCGCGTTTGCCCAGATGAATGCCTGTCGCAGCCAGTGGTTGTCCGTGTTGTTGAGCAAGTATTCATCGGCATGTGGCAGGGTGGCAGCATGAGTCGATGTTGGTAAAAAGCGTGCGCGCATGGAAGCCTTTCCGTGACTGAGTGGTGGCCCATGGAAGGCCGTAGGCAAGCGCCATGTGAATATGTATCGCCAAGCACAATGCACATGCCGTGCCAAGCACAGGCTGCGGAGGTAGGGCGTGAGGATGGAGTGCTGTCAGCGCCTGTGAGTTCGTGTGTCAGCCTGTAGAAAACCCGCTGGTTGTGTTGGAAGATGGAGCATGTTTCAAGCGGCAGCCGGTGGTGCGAAGAGGGATGGGGGCTTGTGCACCTGTGCAATAGGAGGCCATACAAGCTCATGTCTCATGTGGCTGGCGCGGTATTGGCATCACTGTGGTGCATGTTGAAAGGTACAAAAAAAGGCCTGCGCAAGGCAGGCCAAAGTCGAGGAGTGAGGAGTTCGTCATCCAAAGATCAAGAGTGACGCTTTCAGTGGTTTTGTGAGCCGCGATGAGCCCAGGCGGTGGTGCGCTTTTCAATCCAGCTAAACAGTTCGTACATGGCCATGGCCATGACACCGACCACCAGCAACCCTGCAAAAGCCAGGCCCATCTGCATGGAGGACCCCGCAGAAATCAGCAAGTAGCCAATGCCTTCGTTAGCAGCCGTCATTTCAGAGACCGTGGTGCCCACAAACGCCAGTGTGATCGCTACTTTCAGCGATCCGTAGAAGTAAGGCAGCGACCGGGGCAGCCCGACTTTGATCAATACGTCCCAGCGTTTGGCGCCGAGCACGCGCAGCACGTCTTCCAGCTCTGGCTCCAGTGTCGCCAGGCCGGTGGCAATGTTGACGGTGATAGGGAAGAAACTGATGAGGAAGGCCGTCAATATGGCTGGCCCGACACCAATACCAAACCAGACCACCAGAATGGGTACGAAAGCGGCTTTGGGCAAAGCGTTGAATGCGGTCATCAAGGGGTACACCGCTGCATAGGCCAGGCGCGAGCTTCCAATCAAAAAGCCGAGCAACACGCCAACCACGATCGCCAGACCAAAACCGGCCATGGTGACCCAGAAGGTACGCCAGGCATGGCCAGCAATTACGCTGTGGTATTCGATGAAGTCCTTGAGAATCAGTGCCGGGCTGGGAAAGATAAATGGCGAGACTTCAAAAGCCGCGCACAGCACCTGCCACAGGATGAGCACTGCCAGCAGCAATACCCATGGTGACCAGCGTTCCAGCTGTTTGTTGTTGAGCTTGTACATATTCCTGCTTTCTGCGACTTATTGGTTGATGACTGCGCCGCTCTTGCGCATGGCTCCGATGTGGCCGCGCAGCTCGTGCACGATGTCGGTGAATTCCTTGGTGTATGTCATCTCCAGATCGCGGGGGCGCGGGAAGTCGATCTCGCGGCGCACCACAAAGCGCCCCGGGCTTTTGCTCATCACATATACGGTGTCTGCCAGGAATACCGATTCACGCAGGTCGTGCGTGACAAGGATCACGTTGAATTTCTGATCGGCTTGCAGGTCACGCAAAATGCACCACAACTCTTCGCGTGTGAAGGCATCCAGAGCTCCAAAAGGCTCGTCCAGCAGCAGCATCTTGGGTTCGTGAATCAGCGCGCGGCAGATACTGGCACGTTGCTGCATCCCTCCTGACAGCTGCCAGGGAAACTTGTCCTCGTAGCCACCCAGACCTACTTTCTTCAGCAGGTTGCGAGCGCGCTCTTCATAGATTTTGCGTTTGGCTTTGAATTGCGAGCGGTGGGGTTCCACGATCTCCAGGGGCAGCAGCACGTTGTCCACCGTGGTGCGCCATGGCAGCAGCGAAGGAGACTGGAAGGCCATGCCGGAAATTTTCAGCGGGCCGGTGACAGGGTGGCCGTCAATCAAGATCTTGCCCATCGAGGGCATGCGCAGGCCGGTGGCCAGCTTCATGAAAGTGGACTTGCCGCAGCCCGAAGGTCCGACGATAGCGATGAATTCGCCTTGCTTGACCTGCAGGTCAATGGCTTCGACGGCGAAGTGATTCTGTGCCAGCAGCTCGTCGTTGTAGGCCAGCCAGACATCACGGAAATCTACGAAATTGGGTTCGGCAGCGCTTTGCATTCGGGTCTATCGGTGGGCAACCAGGCGCGGGCCTGGCTGCGGGGTTGCACAAGGGCTTACTTCTTCGGGAAAACATCCAGCTCAGCCGCTGCTGGCAAGAAGCTGCCATTCCAGACGGTGCTTGGGTTGATACGAGTTTTGGTGCCAAAAGCATCCGAAATTTCAGATGCCATCAGCGAAAGGCGACCGGATTCGAGCTTGCCAAAGCCTTCGCGGCGTGCGTCGGCGCTGGCTACGACGGTGTCAATGGCCAGTTGCAGGCGTCTTGTTTCCAGAGCCGCATTGGCAATGCCATCACGGGCCTTCACGTGTGCGATGGCAGCGGCTGGGTCGGCCATGACGTCTTTCGCACCTTTGGCAAAGGCGGACAGGAACTTTTTGATGGCTTCAGGGTTTTCTTTGACCAGTTTGGGGCTGGCAATGATCACGTTGCCGTAGTGTTTGACGCCATGGTCTGCATATTGCATCAGCACGACATCGCTGGCTTTGGCACCGCGCGCTTCCAGATTTAGCAGGCTGGTGAAGGTGAAGCCGGTAATGGCATCCACATCACCGCGCACCAGCATGGTCTCGCGCAATGGCGGATCCATGGAAACCCAGGTCACGCTGTCCACCTGGTTGGCTTTGGCAAAGATAGGAAAAGCTTTGCGGCCAGCATCGAACACCGGAGCCCCCATTTTTTTACCGGAGAGATCGGCAGCCTTGGTGATGCCACTTTTCTTGAGAGCCATCACGGCGGCGGGAGTGTTGTTGTAGACCACCATCACGCCCACAGGTTTATTGGGTGCGTCGGGGTTGTTGGCGTGAAATTCCATCAACGATGCCATGTCCGCAAAACCCATGTCGTAGGCCCCCGAGGCCACGCGTTGCACTGCCCCGCCAGACCCGTTGCCTGCATCCACAGTCACATCCAGGCCTGCTTGCTGGAAGTAACCCTTGGCCACTGGCTGCAGGAAAAACGCAGAAGGACCCTCAAAGCGCCAGTCAAGCTGGAACTTGATAGGAGTGTTTTGGGCGTGTGCCACACCTAGGCTGCTGGCAAAAACCAGTGCGGCAGTGGTTTGCAGGAAGTGGCGTTTTTGCATGGGTGCTCCTGATAGCGGGTAGAGGGAAACGTGACGCAGCCCGATGCTGGGCTGCAACAAGGCTTTGCTACAGGGTGAGAGCAAAAACAATGCCTGCTTTTTGTATGCAGTTTGTGTATGGCATTGCGAAGGGCTTCACGGATGACTGCATCGGCTTGGTGCGTCTAATCAAGGGTTTGCACCAAGGTGACAGTTTTTCTAATGACTGGCAGTGAAAATGCTGCGTCGCAGCAATTACGCTGCGTTGACTTGGACTTTGCGCATGGCCCGTATTCAGTTCTCAGATTTGCACCACACTGTTTTCGCGACTTCACTGGAGTGCCCGCCTGTGCTGCATCCTGGTGCACATACTGACAATGTGGATCTGCTGCAACTGGCATCGCTGGCACGTTCCCGGTTTTTTGCGTGGCTGGGTTACCGTGAAGGCAATGTCGAGGGCGCTCAAATCTTTGTGGCTGACCAGGCGGTGCAATACAAGGCGGAGGCTTTCCCCCATCAGGCGGTGGAGGTGCAGATGGCGGTCTCGGACATGGCGGCAAAAGGCTTTGACTTGGTCTATCGTCTGGTGGATGCGCACACGGGTCAGATCATCACTCTGGGCAAGATCGGCATTGTCTGTGTGGACCGTGAAACCAAAAGACCTTGCCCTGTACCACAGGCTTTGCGCAGCAAGCTTCTGGCACTGCAGCCACTGGAGGCTGTGGTCGCGTAAATTGCTCCCTGCTTGGCAGGGTATTGCATGGATATGCAATGGCGAGCGCCTGGGCTGAAGTAGTTCATCACACAGCAGGCGTCGCAAGCATGACACGCTCTCTGAAATATGTGCATCTACAGTTAATTCCAGTGCCCACAGACAGGGGCACAGGAGACAAAGGTGCGCAAAGCCATTACCCATCCCCTGCAAAACAATCAGGGTGCAGAGGCCACGCCTGCGCGTGGTGCTGACGAGCGTTGCCCCTGTTTTATGGTGCGCAGCCTTTCACGCAAGATTTCCCCGCTGTATGACGATTGTCTGGCCCCCTGTGGATTGAAGGGCCCGCAATTCAGCCTGCTGCTACACACAGGTACCCGGCGTGGCCAAGCGCCGTTGGCGATATCGGCCCTGGCTCATGTGCTGAACACCGATCGCACAATGATGACGCGTAATTTGCGCAAGCAGGAGCAGGAGCAGGAGGGGAAGGGGGAGGCGAGGTTTCGCCAAGCCCTGGGTTTGTGGAGGCAGGCACAAGCACAGGTAAGTCAACGCTGTGGTGCACAGCAGATCGCTGCATGGGAGTTGCTGGTGGACGGCATGCTTGTCCAAATGCCCTATTCGAAGGAGCAGGTATGAGCAACGTTGCTGCGCCTGATGCGGCAAGCCACCCATTGCTGCGAGATGCCATCTTGCCGACCCTGTTGCGTCTGTCCGTGCCCAATATGGTGGCAATGGGTATGGCTGTGCTGGTGGCGGTGGCCGAAACTTATTACGTGGGGCGCCTGGGAACCACGGCTTTGGCTGCCATGGCACTGGTGTTTCCACTTGCCATGCTGACGCAGATGATGAGCAACGGCGCCATGGGCAGCGGCGTGTCTTCGGCCATCAGCCGTGCACTGGGCGCGGGCGATACGCGCAAAGCCTCCACATTGGCGGTGCATGCCATGGTCATCGGCGCAGTGGTGGGCGTGCTGTATTCGATACTGTTTGTGGTGTATGGCGCTGTGTTTTACCACTGGCTGGGCGGGCAAGGCGAGGTGCTGCGCCAGGCAAGCAATTTTGGCTCTGTGCTGTTCAGTGGCGCCATGCTGGTTTGGTTGTGCAATACGCTGGCCTCGGTGGTGCGAGGTACTGGAAATATGCAATGGCCATCGGCAGTGATTTTTGGGTGTTCCTTGGTGCAAATACTGGTGGGTGGTGGTCTAGGTCTGGGAATTGGGCCGTTGCCCCGCTGGGGAATGGAAGGTGTGGCGCTGGGCAACATCACAGCCATGGCCTTGGCAGTGGCATTGCTTGGATGGTATGTGCTGCGTATTCAGGACAAGCTGCAGTTGGGCTGGCGTAATACGGAGCTGTCTTGGCCTATGTTCAAAGATATCTTGCGAGTCGGTGCCTTTGCCTGTATTTCGCCCTTGCAGACCGCATTGGCAGCCTTGATTTTTACGGGCATGGTGGCACGTCTGGGGTCACACGCTTTGGCCGGTTATGGCATTGGCCAGCGTCTGGAGTTTCTGTTGATTCCCATCGCCTTTGGTGTGGGCGTGGCCGCAGTACCGATGGTCGGCATGGCGATGGGGGCCGGACAGGTGCAGCGTGCACGCAGTGTGGCGTGGACAGGAGCTTGGCTGGCAGCCGTGATTTTGGCGCTGCTGGGGCTGGTGGTGGTGCTGTGGCCTGGCGTATGGTCGGGCATCTTTTCGCAAGACGCGCAAGTGCTGGCATTTGCCAATATGTATTTACGTACCGCTGGGCCGGCCTTTGGTTTGTTTGGCATGGGCCTGGTGCTGTATTTCGCCTCGCTTGGGGCAGGTCATGTGCTGGGACCGGTCTTGGCTGGCAGCATGCGCTTGGCGGTGGTCATCGCTGGCGGCATGTGGTTGATGCCGAATGGCAACGGCAGTGCGCAATCGCTGTTTATTGTCGTGGCGACTGCCATGGCCTTGTACGGACTATGCACGGCGTGGGTGGTGTGGCGTACGCCGTGGCAGCACCGGAAATGAACAAGTTGAGTTGGCAAATGCTGTAGTGGCGCAGCTGAATCTAGACAGGCATATGGGCAAGTGCCGATCAGTGGAGTCTAGGGCAGGGTGCAAGAGCTATCCAAGCCAGCCATTCCTGCAACTTTTTGCCAGCTGCTACGCTGGTCCAGGCAATGCTGCAGACGTGCTTGCTGCGCCTGTGTGTTGGCTTGCTGTGCGGCTTTGTCTCGCTCGGCGAGTAACAAGGCAACCTTGTCACGGATTTGTGGCATCACAGCCATGGCTGCCTTTTCGCCTTCCACAATGGCCTGCGCGCGCTGGTTGAAGTCTGCAGGACCGATGTCCAGCACTTTGGGATGCACGGTGATGTCGGCACGTGTGAGCTCTGCCTGCCCCAACTTGTGTCCCATGATGGCGAGTGACTGACCCATGGTGCCCAGCATGTTGCCGGGAGCCTGACCCCGGGGCTTGTTGGAGATGTCCACTGCAATCACGATGTCGGCACCCAATTCGCGCACAGCGTCCACAGGTACTGGGCTGACCAAGCCGCCATCTACATAGTGCTGCTTGCCTATTTGCACCGGCTCGAACACGCCAGGAATGCTGCTGGATGCGCGAACCGCTTGTCCGGTGTTGCCGCGTGCAAATACGATGCGTTTGCCGTCTTCCAAACGGGTGGCGACGGCAACAAAGGGCTTGCCCAGCTTCTCCAGAGGTTGGTTGCGGACTTGTGCATTCACATAGTCTTGCAGCTTTTGGCCTTTCACCACCCCCCCGCTGGCCCACTGCAGATCTCGAATACTGGCCTCATCCAGGGCCACGGCTTTCTCTTGCAGCTCGAAAGCATCCATCCCGCTGGCATACAGAGCCCCCACCAAGCTGCCGGCACTGGTGCCCGCTACCAGCGCGGGCGCAAAACCGTTGGCTTCCAGCATTTTGATGACGCCGATATGTGCAAATCCTTTGGCAGCACCACCTCCTAAAGCCAGACCAATGCGGACCGGCTGTGCTGACACTGTTGCAGCCACAGGTTGGACGGCAGGTGCTCGAGGCGCTGTGCTGCTGCAGGCGGTCAGCCAAAGTGCGCAGACACATGCCAAAGGACGAAGAAGTGCGTGGTATTGCATGGCGAAATCGTGCCGTAAGAGTGCGGAAACAGAATGATTACATTTTAAAAAACATGAGGGGCCCGGGTGTTAATACAAATTAAGACGCAGTCTTTGAAAGACTGGGTTTAGCAGAGCGAGGCTTTTCCCAAAGACGGCTTATATGGAGTAGGAATAGTGCCGGTTTATCGTCATGACAGAGGCTGGTAAGTACAAAAAATTCTGCTCCCAACCTAATTAATGATCAGGCGGTAGCCAACTTGCAACTCTGTCACCAAATATGTTGGCTGAGAGGGATTCACTTCAATTTTCTGCCGTAAGTTGGCCATATGCACCCGCAGATAATGAGGCCGATCCAGATAGTCTGGTCCCCATACCTGTAGCAGTAATTGCCGGTGAGTCAAAACCCGTCCATGGCCCACAATCAGCGCTGCCAGCAAGCGAAATTCAATGGGCGTCAGGTGAACGGCTTCATCTCCACGCCACACTTCGTGGGTGGCCAGGTTCACGCTGGTATCCCCAAACCGTACTGTGCTGCAGGGCTTGTCTTGGTTTGACAGTTGTACCTTGCGCCTCAGCATGACGCGCAGACGCGCAAGCAGCTCCGGTATGCCAAAGGGTTTGCACAGATAGTCATCAGCGCCGGCATCAAGCGCGGCAACCTTTTCTTCCTCACGTTCACGGGCTGACAGCACCAAGATCGGCAGTTGGCACCAGCTACGCAGCTCGGTGATTACATTTTTTCCATCGGCATCTGGCAGCCCCAAGTCCAAAACCACCGCATCAGGCTGACGGCTGGCTGCCTCAATCAGTCCCCGCTTGGCCGTATCTGCCTCAAACACCTGCCAACCCTCATCTTCCAGCGCCAGACGCAAAAATCGGCGGATGCTGGCATCGTCTTCAATCAGTAAAACACGTGGGGTTGCAGTCATTTCTCAAGACTCGATGGACAAAGCATTGTGAGCTTCAGTCAGATATGGTGGGCTGGGTTGCCACGGGCAAGCGAATGGAAAAAACAGATCCTGTCTCAAGTGGCGCTGCCTCACACCCCAGTTGACCGCCGTGGGCCTGTACGATACGTTGTGCCAGAGTCAGTCCCAGGCCGATACCGGTCACAGTGGACTCTGTTTCTCCCCGAGTAAAAGGCTCAAAAAGCTGCTCGGGCGATATATGCTTGGGAAGGCCCAGCCCCGAATCCTGCACACTCAGCACACACTCAGCACCTTCAATTCTTGCCGCTATATGAATGACCGTTTGGGGTGGTGTGTATTTGGCGGCATTGTCCAGCAAATTGACCAGCACACGCTCCATCAGAGTGGGGTCAATGTACAGCAGCGGCAAATCTGGCGGGAGATTCGTTGTGACTATGTGCGCTGACAGGCGATCCTGCATTTGCCGCAGGGCGCTGCCAATCACTTCATCCAGGGGTATCCATTCGCGCCTCAGATGCACCCCACCTTGCTGCAGGCGTGCCATTGCAAGCAGATTTTCGACAAGCTGCTGCATAGCCAGGGCCTGCTTTCGGATCTGTATCAGCATGTCGTACGTGTCACGAGACTGCGCATGAGGAAGTGCTGCCTGCGCGGCTCCCAAAATACTGGTGAGCGGTGTGCGCAAATCGTGCGAAATGGCGGAGAGCAAGGTGTTGCGCATGCGCTCCCCCTCCATGGCAAGCTTGGTCTGCTGTGCGACATCGACGAAATGCACGCGTTCCAGAGCCAGCGCAATTTGGCTTGCACATGCATCAAGCAGACTTCTTTCTTCGGGGATATGAAGCCGCTTGGGCGAGTGAAGCTGAAGAGCCAGAACGCCGCGCACACGTACAGGTGCAATCAGAGGCATATACATGGCAGGAGCTGCAGCCAAGGTATCGGTGCCGCTTCCCGCAATCTGCCCATGTTCCATGCACCACCGGGCCACGCTGATGTCGATCGGCCCTTCACTACCACGCGCGATGTTCAGTTGTTCTTTACTGTCGGGTAGCAATAATCCGGCTTGCGCATCAAATACGCCGGACATTGTTGATAAGGCAATCTCTGTGATTTGTTCTTGTGTCAACGCTGCGGACAAATCTCTCGCAAGTCTTGCCAAGGCACCTGAACGGCGTTCACGCTCCGCAGCGACTCGGGCCTCATGGCGTAGCCTGGCCATAAGCTGACCACAGATCAGCGCTACACCAAGCATCAAGCAGAAAGTAAAGATATATTGGGTGTCGTTGATGCTGAAAGAGTTGCGTGGAGGCACAAAGTAAAAATCAAATAGCAGCACCGATAGCAGCGCTGCCCACGCGCCTGGACCTCGGCCCCAGCGTAACGAGGAAAGCACGACCAGCAGCAAGAACAGCATCACGACATTTGCAGGCTCAAAGACCTCCAGCAGCAATTCCGCAAGTGTCGCAGCTGCAAAGCAAGCCAGCGTGACTCCTGAGTATCCTTTCCAGTTCCAACCATTGTCTGCGTTGACCTGCATTGGCGTCAGATGCTCTTTTCGAGCACTGTTGACGGAAAGCACCAGAACGTCCAGACCTGGGTTAAGCAAAGCAATTTGTTCAGGCAAGCTGGCTCGGCGCCACGGCAGCCAACGGTTCCAGCGCTGCTGAACGCGGGCCAGGACCAGATGGCTTGCATTGCGCTCTTGGGCGAAGTCAACCAATGCTTGTGCCACATTGGAGCCAGGAATGGTTGCTGTGTCTGCTCCTAGACGCTCAGCCAATGTGAGTGTTTTGAGAACCGTTTCTCTTGCCGGGCGTTGACGGTGCTGGCGGTCTGGCGCATCTACATAGACAACCGTCCAGACTGCCTCTAGGCGCCGTGCCAGCCGTGCGACCTGGCGAACCAATGCATCATCACCGGTCCTTCCGTTGACGCCGACCAATAAGCGCTCGCGTGCCGGCCATATGTCCTCAATTGCGCGCTCTCGGCGGTAGTCGCGCATATCCTCGTCAACACGATCAGCAGTACGGCGCAAGGCAAGCTCACGCAGAGCCAGAAGATTGCCTAAGCGGAAAAAGTTGCGAGAGGCTCGTTCAGCCTGCTCAAGTGGATAAATCTTGCCTGCCTTGAGTCGCTTAATAAGCTCTTCGGGCGGTAAGTCCACGACGATGACCTCATCAGCGTCGTCAAAGATGTGATCGGGTACCGTTTCATGTACCTGAATGCCCACAATGCCACTGACCACATCGTTGAGGCTTTCAAGGTGCTGCACATTCAGCGTTGTCCAGACGTCAATGCCTGCCTCCAGCAACTCTTGAACATCCTGCCAGCGCTTGGGATGGCGTGCACCAACCGCATTGCTGTGCGCGAGTTCGTCCAGTAGCAGTACATCCGGGTGGCGTGTCAGTGCGCCATCGAGGTCGAACTCCATCAACGTCTTGCCCTGGTAGGCAAGGCGGCAGCGTGGCAGCAGCTCTAGCCCATATAACTGAAGCTCTGTTTCGGCGCGGCCATGTGTTTCTACCAGGCCGATCAAAATACTGCGTCCCGACTGGCGCTCACGCTGTGCTGCTGCCAGCATGGCATAAGTTTTTCCTACGCCCGCATTGGAGCCGAAGTAGATGCGCAGCTTCCCGCGCGAAGCCTGAACATGTTCGGCTTGTAGCTGCGCAACCAGAGCGTCGGGATCCGGGCGCTCTGCAGGATTTAGAGAGGGGCTGGTGGTGGCTGCCATCTTCCAGTCATTGTCGATGTTTTCAATTTCATACAAGATTCAGTGCTGTCAGCAGCAGGTCGATGAGCTTGATGCCTGCAAATGGAACAATCAGGCCACCTAAACCATATATGAGCAGATTCCTGCGCAGCAGCGTTGCTGCGCCTGCAGCCCGGTAGGGAACGCCTCTCAGAGCCAGAGGTACCAGCGCGATGATGATTAGCGCGTTAAAGATTACGGCGCTCAGGATGGCAGAGTCAGCACTATGCAGTTGCATCACATTGAGCGATGCCAGCTGAGGGTAGGTACCCACAAATGCTGCTGGAATGATGGCGAAGTATTTGGCTACATCATTTGCGATGCTAAAGGTGGTGAGCGCACCCCGTGTCATCAGCATTTGTTTGCCTGTTTCCACCACCTCTATAAGCTTGGTTGGATCACTGTCCAAGTCCACCATGTTTCCAGCTTCTTTTGCCGCCTGTGTGCCACTGTTCATGGCCACAGCCACATCAGCTTGTGCAAGCGCTGGGGCATCGTTGGTGCCATCTCCAGTCATGGCAACCAGGCGGCCTGCTGTTTGGTGGCTGCGTATCAATTGCAGCTTGTCTTCAGGCTTGGCCTCGGCCAGATAGTCATCCACACCCGCTTCAGCAGCGATGGCAGCGGCTGTTAGCGGGTTGTCACCGGTAACCATTATGGTTTTGAGGCCCATGCGTCGCAGCTCTGCAAAGCGCTCACGCATGCCGGGTTTGACAATGTCTTTGAGCTCAATCGTGCCTAACACCGTCGCACCATCTGCCACAACCAGTGGTGTGCTTCCTTTACGGGCTACGTTGTCCACTGTCTGCAATACTGTGGGAGGAAAACTACCTCCGAGCGCTTCTACATGGCGGCGCACGGCATCTGCCGCACCCTTGCGCAAACGGCGTGATCCCTGAGGTGTGCACAGGTCCACCCCGCTCATGCGAGTTTGCGCAGTAAAAGGCACCATTTCTGCTTGCAGCTCTGAGGGCAAGCTCTGCGCAACTCCATATCGCTCTCTGGCCAGAGTGACCACGCTGCGGCCCTCGGGTGTTTCATCTGCAATGGATGACAGCTGAGCTGCTTCAGCCAATTGTTGTACCGAAATACCGGGTGCAGGAAAAAACTCGCTGGCCTGACGATTGCCCCAGGTGATGGTGCCAGTTTTGTCCAGCAGGAGTACATCCACATCACCCGCAGCCTCCACTGCTCGCCCTGAGGTAGCAATCACATTGGCTTGCATCATGCGACTCATGCCTGCAACGCCAATCGCCGACAGCAGACCCCCGATCGTGGTGGGTATCAAGCACACCAGCAGCGCAATTAGTACCGCAATGCTGACCACGCTGCCAGAGCCTGCTTGCTCTACGGCAAATTTCGAGAATGGCCAAAGGGTCACGATGACCAGTAAAAAAACCAGGGTCAAGCCGACCAGCAAAATGGTCAGCGCAAGCTCATTGGGGGTTTTTTGTCGTTTGGCCGATTCGACCATGGTGATCATTCGATCCAGAAACGATTCGCCGGGGTTGACGGTAACCTGTATGACCAACCAGTCGGAAAGCACTCGTGTACCTCCGGTGACGGAGGAAAAATCCCCTCCAGCCTCGCGAATCACCGGAGCTGATTCACCGGTGATGGCACTTTCATCTACGGAGGCTACGCCCTCTATCACTGTTCCATCCAGCGCAATCACATCCCCGGCCTCCACAAGCAGCGTCATGCCTTTGCACAACTGGCTGGCGCGCGCTGGCTGCCAGGTACTTGCGTGATGCGGTTGCTCAAGCACTTTGGCCGTTGTGTCCCGCTTCATACTGCGCAGAGTCGCTGCTTGGGCGCGGCTACGTCCTTCGGCCAGAGCCTCGGCAAAGTTGGCAAACAACACGGTGAACCATAACCACAAGGCCAAAGCCAGCGTGAAGCCTTGATGGCTGGCTGCTGGCGCTGAGAGTTCCTGCAGCCATAGCAATGTCGTCAATACAGCGCCAAGGTAGACCACGAACATCACCGGGTTAGCCCACTGCGTGCGCGGTGATAGCTTGCCCACAGCACTCCAAAGTGCGCTGCGAATCAGCGGCATGTTCCATGAGCTTCTGACGGTTGGCGTTTTTTGTTGGCCCATGGCTTACTCCTTGGCAGAGGCAGACGCGCTGATTGCATCCAGAGCCATATTCAGCTGCAGCACATTGACCCGGGGCTCTCCCAGCAAAAACATGGTGCGCTGTTCGGTGGCTTGATTCACAAGCGCTTGAACTTGCTCTGGCGGTAGTTTTCTCTGGATGGAAACGCGAGGAAGCTGCAACGCAGCATTAGCCACAGAGATATGTGGATCCAGGCCTGATGCTGATGCAGTCACTGCATCGACTGGCACTCTCACATGCTCCTGCAACCCATTGGTTGTGCGGTATTGGGTCACACGCTGAGCCACCGTGTCCGCCAAGCCATTGTGTGTAGCACCCTGGTTGCTCGCGCCTGAGGCGCCTGCGTTGTAGGGCAGAGCAATGCTGGTGCCTGATTTATCGGGCGCAGGGCCAACGGTGGCGCTTGGGCGGCCATGAAAATAAGTCATGCCTTCAAATTGCTGGCCAATCAGTTGCGAGCCAACAATGCGGCCATTGCGCTCGACAAGACTTCCATTGGCCGTGTGCGGAAATATGGCTTGCGCGATGCCTGTGGTGATCAACGGATAGGCAATTCCGGTGAGCGTCATCACCACGACTGCCGCGCGGACACTGCTGGCCAGCAGATGGGGCCAGGAGCTGGGTAGAGACTCGCCATCTGCAACCGCTGCAATAGGCGCTGATAAGGAGAGAGAAGAAGAGGGTTTCATAGCCTGCTCCGTGATGCGTGACACCAGGGCCCCGGTTCTTTGGGATAAATTTATGCGTACAGCTGAGTCATCAACATCTGTAAATGCTCAATGACCGGGCCCAGTGCCAAGGCTGGTAGAAACGTCAGTCCACCTACCACCAGCACTACGAAGACCAGTAGGCCCATAAACAACGGCGTTGCGGTTGGAAATGTGCCTGGACCTGCTGCCACGGTTGCCTTGGCTGCCAAGCTTGCGGCCAGTGCCAGCAAAGGCAGCAGCGTCAAGAAGCGTCCGGCTAGCATGGCCAGTCCCAAGGTGGTGTTAAAGAATAGTGTGTTGGCGTTGAGTCCTGCAAACGCCGAACCGTTATTGGCTGTGGCCGATGCGTAGGCGTACAAAATCTCAGAGAAACCATGCGGACCATGGTTGTTGAGGCTTGATGATGTATCGGGCCATAGGGCAGCGATTGCGGTGAAGCCCAGAATCGTTGCTGGATGAGCGAGCACCGACAGCATGACAAGCTTCATCTCTCGCACTTCAATCTTTTTGCCCAGAAACTCGGGTGTGCGGCCAATCATCATTCCGGCTAAAAACACCGTAAGGATGGCGTACTGAATCAGATTAATGAGCCCTACGCCATCACCACCGAACACGCAATTGAGCATCATCAGCGCCAATGGTGTGATGCCACCCAGCGGAGTGAGTGAATCGTGCATTGCGTTGACTGAGCCCGTCGTGGCAGCTGTTGTGGTGGTCACAAACAAGGCGGTGTCAGCGATGCCAAAGCGCATCTCTTTGCCTTCCATATTCCCGCCTGGCTGGCTGCTGCTCCACTGCTGATCGGCGCCAGCACGCTCTAGCAAAGCACTCCCACCTTGCTCTGCCACGAAAACAAGGCTCAAAAAACCAAGAAATAGCACCATGCAAGCACCAAACAGTACCCAGCCTTGACTACGCCGCAGCAGCATGGAGCCAAACGCATAGGTCATGGCTGCTGGGATCAACAGCATGGACAGGATGTGCAGCACATTGGTTAGTGGCGTGGGATTTTCAAATGGGTGCGCCGCATTCATGCTGAAAAAGCCGCCGCCATTGGTTCCCAGGTGTTTGATGCTTTCCAGGCTGGCTACGGGCCCCACCATCAATTGCTGGCGTGCGCCCTCCAGCGTGGTAGCCACTGCCTCGGTGTCAAGTGTTTGCGGAATGCCCAGCCATACGTAAACAAGAGCCATCACTAGCGACATCGGAAGCAGTACACGCCACAGGACACGCACAAAGTCCACCCAGAAATTGCCTAGATCCCTGCTGCTCGATCTTGCCAAACCACGTACAAAACCGGCGCCCACAGCGATACCGGTTGTAGCGCCAGCAAACATCAGGAATGTGATGGCAGCCATTTGCGAGGCATTGCTTAAGCTGGATTCACCCGCGTAAGACTGCCAGTTGGTGTTCGTAATAAAGGAGGCAGCAGTATTGAACGCCAAGTGCGGTACTTGCGCTTGCAGCTTAAGCGGGTTGAGTGGTAGCCAGCCTTGCAGGCGCAAGATCAGATAACCCAGCAGCATCATCACAGCGTTAGACAGAACCAGTGCAGCTGCGTAGCGCTGCCAGCCCATGCGCTCATCCGGGTTGACTGCCAAAGCGCCATATGTCAGACGTTCCAGCCAGGTGTGATGCTGGCTCGTAAAACAGCGCGCCAGCCACTGCCCCATGGGCACGGTCAGTATTGTGACGACCGCAAGAACGACGAAAAATTCGAGCCAGGGTAACCACATGGTGTTGCCCTTTCAGATGCGCGCCAAAGCGCGCACAAAGCCCAAAAGTCCGACAAAGCAGACAACGATGATGCTGACAAAAAAGAGGTCTTGTAAGGCTTGATGCATGACGTTCTCCTCAAAATTTCTCAGGGAACAGCAGCGCATAGCCCAAGTAAGCAAACAGTCCTAGCGCTGTAATTGCAGACAGCGCTTGAATCCAGTGGCTGACCAACATTTCATACCTCCATTGATAGCCAAAACCTTTTTCGCATCTCCACAAAGTGATGCGGCTTGGCACTGGAGAAACTGTAGAAATGAAGGCGTCAAAATGGTGTATGGAATGCGGCGTTTCATATCAAGATGGCATCAAGATTTGAAAGAAACGCCATTTCGCAGGCGCTCAGCGCGTTGATTACTATCCAGAATCACTTGTACTCATTCCGCCAGAGCTGCCTGGCACAACATGGCCTGTTGTCAGTCAAGAGCATGCGTTTTTGTGGGCTTGGGGGAGAGGCGTTGACATGGCTCACTGTCAACAAGGACCAATTACAAGTGGTGTGAAGAAGGTGCAGAAAGGTCGCTTGATGAAGACGGTGTGTGGATATAAGCGGTCTTATGCCTGAAATCAGGATTAAGTATGGCGGTGACCCGACAATAAGCAGCACCTGATTGGATTTCCTTTATGCTCTCTCGCCGCCTATTCACTACCTCCACCTGTTTATCACTGATGACAGGTTGTGCCACTGTCAAAAAAGATGCTCGCGATGCCTCGCTGCATAAGCATTGCATGAACCTTGAAGCTCAAGCGCAGGGCCGCCTGGGTGTTTGCATCATTGATACGGCCACTAGGCAACAATGGGGTTGGCGACAGGATGAGCGCTTCATGATGCTCAGCACATTCAAGCTACTGGCCAGTGCCCTGGTGCTACACCGGGTTGATCTGGGGCTCGATTCTTTGCACAGGCGCATCGCCTATACGCGTAGCGCGTTGATTCCATGGTCGCCAATCACTGAAAAGCACGCCGATGGTGCAGGTTTGACCTTGGGCGAATTGTGCGCTGCGACCATCACCACCAGTGACAACACGGCTGGCAATCTGATTTTGGAAAGTTACGGCGGTCCCGCTGCACTGACAGCCTACGCACGTCAACTGGGAGATACCGTGACGCGGCTGGACCGCAATGAGCCTACCCTCAACATTCCCTCGGGAGATGCCTTGCTGGACACCACCAGCCCTTGGGCCATGGCCCAGACCATGCAGACATTGCTGATGGAAGAGGCATTGTCGCCCGCTTCGCGCCAACAGTTGTTGGATTGGTTACTGGCCAATACTACAGGTGGAAAGCGCCTCAAAGCCGGAGTGCCAGCAGGGTGGCAGGTGGGCGATAAAACCGGCACCTATGGCACGGATGCGAATGACATCGGGATTCTGTTTCCACCCCGAAGAGCGCCGTTGATTGTGTCTGCTTACTTGGCAGATAGCCAAGCTGAAGCGGCGGTTAAAGATGCTTGCCTGGCCCAAGTAGCTGCATGGGCAGTGCAGAACATCAACGTATAAGAAGAAGGTGTCTTGGTTTGTGGTAGAGACAGCGGAGAAAACATAGACCATTGAACATTGAAGTTGAGTGGCAGCAATGGGATGTTCACTGTGTTGGGAGCATGAACTGAGCGTGCTACACGCGGTGCAGTAGAGATGATCGTTTTTCTGCGTTCCCAGCTACGCGGAAGAACACGAGCTTGCTCTGGACTCGGCGTTTCAGCTGCGCGAATACGACATCAATCAGGAGCTGTATGGGTTGCTGGAATACATCAGCTCCATTCAGGCCTCCATGCTGAATGCGTTGGCCACCACGTTTCGCCGCCGCTACTACGAAAACGGCAGTCATGCCGGGTTCATCATGTACCTGTCAGACGCTGCAGTGGGCAACACCGATGTGGACAAGCTGCGCGAACAACTGTGCCGCTCCAAGGGCCCCGGCAACTTCCGCCACCTGTTTGTGCACGCACCGAACGACAAGCCAGACAGCCTCAAGCTGATTCCGATCAGCGAGGAGGCAGCCAAGGACGATTTCAGTGCGATTAAAAACGCCAGCAAGCAAGACGTGCTGGCCGTACCACCGGGCCTGCTTGGCATCATCCCCAACAACACCGGCGGTTTCGGCAACTCCGCGGAGGCCCGCCAGGTGTTCATCGAAAATGAAATTGATCCACTCAAGACCAAGTTCATGGGCATCAATTTGTGGGCAGGGGAGGAGGTGGTGCGGTTTATTGATTCATAGATTTCAGCATCATCGGATCGTTAACAGTCGCAGGCCGCAGCCTGCGTATTCCACTTTATATGTACACGCACTCCAATATTTCGTGGACAGAGCACTGAAATTTCATGGACAGCTCACCACCGAATTTGGACAGCCCGCAATCGTCAGCCAAGAGCAGTCATGCCCAGTCATTCCAATTGGGCTTCGCACTACGTCAACGTCTAGTCCTTAGACTGTATGCGTTCGAAGTACCAGAAGGAGCAATAGATGACAGCTGACTTCCTAGTTGTAAAGTCGCATCGCAATGAGTTCCCGAATCCCATCCAACTGAAGATAGGAGATCAGATACATGTTGGGGAACGGTACGAAGGGCCAGAACCATGGTCTGGCTGGTATTTATGCACAGTCAACGGGCAAGAACCTGGTTGGGTTCCGGAGCAAGTATTTGAGCTTCTTTCAAACAGTAATGGAATCGTGCTGAGTGATTACACCGCTCAAGAGCTGGATGTTGATGAAGGCGAATTTGTGCGAGGTGCACATAGTTTGAATGGCTGGGTATGGTGCTCTCACTCCAAGACAAATAAACAAGGCTGGGTTCCTGAGGAAAACCTTCGCTTGGAAACATGAGTTGAGTTTCTTCTCTGGTTTGCTGCCATCCACGTTTAGCGGCAAGGTGTCCATCTGATTATGGAAGCCTGCCCACGAGCACTGGAACGGGTGGTCAAGTAAGACAGGAATCCGCGCAGAGCCTGCGAGCAAGACTTCAAAGGTGCCTTTGGCCCCTTTTTTTGCCCAACACTCCCCTTTTTGGTCGAATGCGCAAAAGCACCACTGTCTCCCTCGGCGCGCCACATCGCCCCCACCGCGCCTGCCCGCTTCATATGGCGCAAATTACGTGTAGGTCGGCTGCGCTGGTCTGGCTCTGGACTTGGCGCTGCCGCCAAATACTGGCCCAAGCAAAATTACGAGAAATTGCGGGAGTTTTTTCAGGGAAGCGTCTGATCCGTTCAAGCGCAGCCGCTTTGCGCACTTTCAGCCGGAAATTTGCTCAATTTGTCCCAGCTATGAACCACTGTTGATTTTTTATCTTAATAAAACAGCAAGTTATTGGTCCCCCCGACAGGAATCGAACCTGTATCTGACCCTTAGGAGGGGTCCGTTCTATCCATTGAACTACAGGGGGACGCGGGCGTTATTGTAAATGGTGCCAATGCCTGTAAGTTCAAAATGTACAGGCATTGGAGGCCAACTTAGTCTTTGCTGCGGGTATAGATCAAGTCCACAGCAGTTTGCTCCCCGGTCTGGCCGCGCAGTGTCAGGCGTTTGGATAGGTCGTAGAAGATGAATAGCGTGCCCATGGCGCCGGACAGGCTTTGTTCGTAGACAACATAAAGATCTTTGGACAAGCGTTTGCCCACACTGACTGCAGCACCTTCCGAGCCATCTTCACTAGGGCCTTTGAGGCCCACTTCATCCAGCCCCAGCTGACCAGCAAAATTTCCGCCAGTCCCACCACCGCTGAGCAGGGCCAGGGCGGCCTGCTGCAGCAAGGCGGTCTCGGCGCCACCCGCAGCAGCGCTGCGGCCCATCACAATCCAGGACAGTTTTTCTGCATCGGACATGGACGGCTCCGAGAACAGCGCCACGCGAGGGCTGTTGGCGCTGCCTGTGACCTTAACGCCTGCACGTACCTCGATATTGGGGCGAATGGCTACGATGTCGATGGCGGGGTTGGCATAAGGGCCGCTGAAGCGGATGGTGCCGCTTTCCACGTCAAGTGACTGCCCCCAGGCGCGGTAGCGTCCGTTGACGGTGTGAATTTCACCGGTGATGCGCGGACCGTTGGTGACTTGCAGCTTGCCCTCCAGGCGGGTGGTGATGCCGTAGCCTTGCAGGGCAAAGTCTTCACCCAGATCCAGGTTCACCAGGATGTCAGGGGGCTGTACGGCCTGTACCGAGCCGCTGGCTTGGGAGGCTTGTTTCTCCGCTTGCTGCTGGGCCGCTTTGCGGCTGGCCGCTGAGGTCACGTGCACGTCCGAGTCCAGCGATGGGGCGGATTCGTCGGCCAGCATGATGGCTGCACGGTCCACTTTGAGGTCGCCATGCAGGCGTACTTGTCCTGCATTCATGCCTGCATTGAGACTGCCGCTGACACTCAGCTGGCGGTCAGCGCGCACCAGTACCTGCAAGCGCTCGGCAACCGCACGAATGTCCATGCTGATGCCGGAGCTACCTTCTGGTGCATTGGGGTCAAACGCGACAAAACCTTGACCGGTCAGCGTGCCGCCGTCTTTGGGGGCAGAGGTCAGGTTGCCGCTTTGTCCCAGGATGCGCGTGCTGCTGCCTTCACCGCCTTTGAGGTAAATCTCTGTGATGTCCAGGCGTGTGCCTTGCAGCCGCGCACGCAGGCGGCCATCCTTGAGGTCCACACCGTCCAGCAAAGAGCGGATGCTGAGTTGGTCTGCACTGAGTTGACCATCCCATTGGGGTGCATTGCGTGTACCTGAGATGGCGACGTCGGCGTTAAAGGTGCCGCCCACACGCCAGCCTGGAGGTGCAAACAGTGCCCAGATGCCGATGTTGGGCAAGCTGGCTTTGACGTTGCCTGAGATGGGGGCTTTGTCTGACCAGGTGAAACCATCTTTGCCGGATGTGACTTGGCTGCGCAGATCTGCGTTGATTTGACCGGCTCGCTCGGAGTTCCATACCAACTGGGCACGCAAATCGTTGCCTTGCGCACCGAGTTGCAGCCGTAGCTCTTGTAAGCGAGCGCGCATGCCGCGGCCACCACTAACGGCGCGTGAGCGCACTTGATGGGTTTCCGTATTGATTTCACTGGCGCCAGTACTGCGCACCACAGTAACCGGTGCTGCATCAGCGTCTTCGACAGACAGACGTATGTCACCGCTGGCACGTTCCAGCAGCACATCGGCGCGCAACTGGCGGCCGGTGTTGTCAATGTCCCATCTGCCTTGCACGATCAGATCGCCACCAACGCCTGCGCTGGCGAGCAATGGTTTTTGTGGATCAGGACTGAATGCATCCACCCAGGCCAATGGAATATGGTGTAGCTGGCCTTTTGTTTGGACTGCCCAGTTGCCGGAGCCGGTTTGGCGCAGCGACAGTGGTTCCCATTGCAGGCTGGCGGATTCGGTGCCGGCACTGGCGGGCGGGGTCACCAGCAGACGGCCTTCACCGGCCTGGATACGCACCGTGCGCACAGGGTTCCCAGTGGTGTGTTGGTTGGCTGTAGTAGGGCTTGCCAGTTGTACATGCCATGTGTTGCTGGTTTTGCCATCAGGGCTCCACTGGGCCTGCAATTTTTGAATGCGTGCTTGCCAGTCGGTAGCGGCAGCGCCTTTGTGTACCAGCAGACCCGCGTGTGCTTCGGTGTCCAGCCCCATGGTTTGCTCTGCCATTTGAGCTTGACCATTGAGGCTGACTTGCAGGGCCTCAGGACTACCGGATGCACCCAGCTTGAGTTGCTGCACTTGGGTGATGGTGCCGCCTGCGGGCTGGTAGCTGAGGCGGCGAGCCTGGACCTTGGCGGTGATTTGCATGCCGCTGGCCTCAATAGGCGCAGCGGGGTTTTGCAGTCGTTGCAGCAGCTTTTGCCAGCCGCCGCGCCATTGCAACTGGGCGGTGGTGCTGCCCTGCAGTTTGGCTCCGGCCAAGGGGTCTTCACCCAGAGGAAGGCGGCTGAGCCAGCGGCCCAATTGCTCTGCGGAGCTGATGTTGAGCGATACCTCACCTTGTCCATTTTCTGGGCCAGCATCCAGGTCCAGATTGGCTTGTGTGCCGGGCACTTGTGCTTGCAACTTACCTTGAACGGTTTGCGCTTGGGTGTCCAGGCGCAAGACGGCAGTTTGCAGCTTGGCTTGCAGGGCACTGATATCCAGGTTGCGCAATTGCAGCACGGGAGCCTGCCATGTGCCTTCGGCGCGGGCTGACTCTATATGCAAAGCCTGAGAGTTGCGAGCCTTGGCGGCTTGCAGATCCAGTTGAAACTGCACGGTTTGGTTTTCAGCGGTGCTGGCTTGCAGGCTGCCAGATACGGGGGCTGAATCGAGGGTGCTGTACAGCTCTGCGGGGTTGACACCCTGTAACACAGCCTTGCCTTGCACTGCTTGCGTCTGCGTATCAAAGCTGCCTTGTGCCTGTAAATGGGCATCGCCAGTTTTACCGAAATCGACACGCGCGTTTTCCAGTAGCCATGTCTGGCTGCCATCAAAACTGGCATCTGCCGTGACGGAGCGAACAGGCAGAGCTTGTTGATCCCAGGGGCCGGGAATGCGGTTGCTCAGCGCGGCGTTCAGCTTCCAGCCTTCGCCGTCAGGGCCTGCCTTAACGGTGCCGTTCAAGTCTGTACGCGGACCTCCGGGCATGAACAGCGCTGCATCCACATGCTGTAACTCGGCGTGGGCTTGTTCAAGCGGTTGCGGCAGCCAGGGGCGCAGCACCGCCTGGATATCTGCGGTCAGTGCTTTACTGACAGCCCTGGCTTTGTCATCCTCACCATCCACAGTATGCGCGTGTGCCGTGATGCTCAAAGCTGCCGCTTCTGTAGCCAGCGTGCCCTTGGCAGTAGCGGTAGCCACAATACCGAGCACTTGTTCGGGTTGATTGGGAAGCGGTGCCTTGATGCTGCCCCTGACTTCAGCCTCCAGCTGCATGGGCGCAGCGGCTTGCAAGTGCAGCTGGGCTTCATAAAAACCCTCGGCATAGCGCAGGCTGGAGACTTCCAGCTTGTGTTGCGTGCGGTCGTAGTTGTAGTGACCGTACAGTTCAGTGATGACCGCCTCTGGCGGCCCTTCCCAGACCACGCGCTCGATGCGGACAGGCACATCCAGGCTCACGGGCAGTTGCAAAGATTGCAGTGGCTCGGTGGGGCTGTCATCTTTGGGCTGGGGGGTGCTGCGAATGCGCAGTTCATCCATGTTCACACGGCCAAAGCGCAGCTCACGCGAAAGCAGAGGTTGCAGGCGCCAGGCAATGTCTGCCCCTTTGATTTCCACCTGAATGGCGGGGCTGGTCCAGCGCAGCCATTCAATGCGGCCACCTGTACGCAGGCTACCTTCTACGCCATCAGCCTCCAGCTTTTGGTCTGCAGGCATCCAGCTGGCCACGCGTGCCAGGGTGCGGCTGAGAGAGTCTGATTGTCCCGACCACCACCAGGCCACTCCGACCAAACAGCACAGTGCAATCAGAAACAGGGCGATGGACATCATCAACCAGCGCAGCCAGCGACGGCGGCGGCGTGTTGGCGGTGGCGGGTTTTTCGCTGAAGCAGGGCTGGAGTGCTCCAGTTGGAGTTCTTGGCGTTCTTGCATGAAATCAGAAATTGAAGCCTAAACGCAGATGCAAACGAACCTGCTTGGTTTCGAGGCCATAGGCCAAATCGGCTTGCAGCGGGCCTACAGGGCTGCGCCAGCGAATACCTGTACCCACACCGACAAACACTTTGTATTCGTCCAAAGAGTCGGTAACCGTGCCTGCGTCCACAAAGGTCGCATGCTCCCAGTCGGTGCGGTTGCCTGCAATGGTGATGGGGCGTTGCCACTCCACGCTGCCAGAGGCCATATAGCGGCCACCAATGAGCTTGCCGCCATCGGTGCGAGCCCCCAGGCTTTGGTAGCTATAACCACGCACGGTGGTATCACCGCCCGACAGAAACAACTGGGTGATCGGAATGATTACGTCATCCTTGGCAATCACCGCTCCGCCATTGGCGCGCAAGGCCAAGCGGCTGCGGCGGCCTGTCTCTCCTTCAGCGCGCGCAAAAGGATGCAGGTACATCCAGCGCGCAGCGATGCGACCAAATGGCTCGCGTGCTGGAGTGAGTGTGCTGCCAGCGCCAACTTCCCATCCCAGACCGTAGCCGCGTGTGGGGTTGGTGGGGTTGTTGAAATAGCGCCCCGTCCAGCTGTAGTTGGCCGTGATGGCCGAGCTTGAAGGCGGAGCGCCCGTTCCCTGGGGTCTGGCAATGTCGTACTGCAGATAGTAGCTGCGGTCGATTTTGTCCTCGTTTTTGCTGCGACCCGCCAGAACGGTCAAGCTGTTGGCTTTGTAGTCGGCCAGTTCTTCGCGTACGGCCTTGCCGCCAAAGAAATAATTCCAGCCGCTGTAGTCAGGCAGTGATTCCACCCGTGTGGATAGCAGTGGGTTTTTCTTGTCCAGCTGCAGCTTGCTTTGCGCGCGCCAGCCCAGCCAGGGAATGCGGTTGTGCGTGTGATCGATTGAAAATCGCACGCCAGTATCAGTGCTGATGCCCAGACCATAGACCCATTTTTGCAGCTTGGCTTCACGTACTTCGGCGATCACCGGCGCATGCACTTCGGTCTCACCTGGCTGGGCTACATCGGTGGCCAGGGTCAAAAACACGGAGTCGTAATAACCGCTGTTCGCCAAGCGCTGCTGGGCATCGAGCAGACTGGTCTGTCTATATTCGTCGCCTACGGGCAGACGTGCCAAACGAATCAATCCAGCAGGGTTGTAGCGCTGTGCGCCTTCAATCACCAGTGGGCCGAAATAGTAGGCCGGCCCTGGCTCATAGCTGACTTTGAGCTGGGCTTGCTGCGTATCGGTATCAATATCTGCGCGGCTCTCGACCAGGCTGGCTGTGGGGTAGCGGCGATTTTGCAGACGACGCGCTCCATCATTCTTGGAGTTGCTCCACTCCGATTGGGTGAACTGCGCGCCCTCAGGTAGCCCCCAGTTGCGACGGATGCTCTCGCGCATGCTCAAGCCCTTGGGGTCATCGGCATTGACGCCGGTGAAGTCCACGTCCGCATTGGCGATCTTCGTGGGCTCGCCGGGGTCCACCTGCACCAAGACTTTGCGTGGACTGTCTTCATCGTCAGGCGTCTCGATCAGCTGCAGCTCGACGGTGGGCGAGAAATAGCCCATGGTGCCCAGCAGGCTACGGATGTTGCCATCTGCTGCGCCCAACAGGCGGCTGAGTTCGCTGCGACGCAGATCCGGCAATTGGCGGTAGCGTTGCAGTTCCATGTGCTGCTCAAGGAGCTCGCGCACGTCTTTGGGCGCTTGCACTTCAAGCGCGAAACTGGGTGGGCCACTTGCGGTATCACCATTTTTGTCTTTGGACAGCAGGCTGCATCCGCTGAGCAGCAAGGCAGAAGTCAACAAAAACGCCGACTGCAAGGCCGGCGTCTTTGCGAGTAGGGGCTTTAGCATGGATTTATTTTGACAGCAGCCTCATGGTTTCTTCCAAACCTTTCAAAGTGAGGGGATACATCCGGCCGCCCATGAGTTGCCGGATGATGTCGATGCTTTGACGGTATTCCCATACGCCTTGTGGTTCGGGGTTGATCCAGGCATGGTGCGGGAAGGCATTGGTAAGCCTTTGCAACCATTCCGCTCCAGGCTCGTCATTGTTGTATTCCACGCTGCCGCCAGGTTGCAAAATTTCGTAAGGGCTCATGGTTGCATCGCCCACAAAGATCAATTTGTAGTCTTTGTTGTATTTGCGAATGATGTCCCAGGTATCGAACTTTTCCGCAAAGCGGCGGCGGTTGTTCTTCCACATGAAGTCATAGACACAATTGTGAAAGTAATAAAACTCAAGATGCTTGAATTCACTCTTCACCGCTGAAAAAAGCTCTTCAACGCGCTGGATGTGGTCATCCATGGTGCCGCCCACATCCATAAGCAGCAGCACTTTCACGTTGTTGTGCCGCTCCGGGATCATTTTGATGTCCAGCCAGCCTGCATTGGCAGCAGTGCTGCGGATGGTGTCAGGCAGGTCCAGCTCCAGATTGCTGCCCTGGCGTGCAAACTTGCGCAGGCGCCGCAGCGCCACCTTGATGTTGCGGGTACCGAGTTCCTGGGTGTCGTCATAGTCCCGATAGGCACGCTGCTCCCAGACTTTGACTGCGCTGCGGTTTTTGCTTGGCCCTCCAATGCGCACCCCTTGCGGGTTGTAGCCGCCGTGGCCAAACGGGCTGGTACCTCCGGTGCCAATCCATTTGCTGCCGCCTTCGTGGCGGCCTTTTTGTTCTTCCAGGCGCTTTTTCAGCGTCTCCATCAACTCGTCCCAATCCATTTTCTCGATGGCAGCTTTCTGTTCGGGCGTCAGCTCCTTGTCCAGCAGTTTGCGCAGCCATTCTTCAGGCAGCTCTTTCTTGAAGTCAGCCACCATCTCCACGCCTTTGAAATAGGCGGCAAAGGCACGGTCAAACTTGTCATAGTGCTTTTCATCCTTGACGAGGGTGGTGCGGGCCAGAAAATAGAAATCGTCCAGGCTCCAGCCATCCTCGCTGCGAGGACCCACCACGCCCTCCTGCAGCGCTTGCAGCAGCATCAAATACTCTTTGACGGATACGGGCAATTTGGCAGCGCGCAATGTGTAAAAAAAATCAATCAACATGGTGCAAATCTAAGTAATGGCTGCCAGCGCAACAGTAGTCTGTGGCTTGTCTGCGCAGTTGCTCAAACGGTTGTTCAAGCACTTGCTGGTACTGCCTGCTGCAATTTAGTGAGCAGGCGCTCTTTGGCTGCAGGCCACTCTGCAGCCAGCATGCTGTATATGACGGTATCGCGCACAGAGCCATCCCAGCGTTGTGTGTGGTGGCGAATGATGCCGTCCTTGTGCGCGCCCAAGCGTTCAATGGCCTGCTGGCTGCGGGTGTTCAGAATATCCGTGCGCCAGCCTACGACAGCGCAGCGCAGGGTTTCAAATGCGTGTTGCATCAACAGCAGCTTGGCCGCGGTATTGACGTGACTGCGCTGTGCGCTGGCGGCATACCAGGTGTAGCCAATCTCTACACGCTGCGCTCCTGGCACGATGTCATGGTAACTGGACGTGCCCAATACCTTGCCATTGGCATCCATCACCACAAATGGACAGCGCGATCCCTGTGCTTGCATCTCCAGAGCTTTGTCGATGTACGCGGATGTTTCTTCGGGTTTGGGGACCCAGGTGACTCGCAGATTCCACAGCGCACCGTCGGCGGCAGCAGCTTGCAAGCCTGCTGTGTGCTCGGCACTCAAGGGAGCAAGATGCACGCCCCAGCCGTGGAGTTGGGTTGGAATGATGAATGGGCAGGCAGTGGTTTCAGGCATGGCAGCAAAGATTAGTCGAGATCGGCTTCTTCCAGTTTGCCTTTGGCTTGTTGGCGACCACGCCAGATGCGTGCCAGGTGTAGCCCTGCACCACCACCCAGGCCCACCATCAAGATGCCGATCATGCTGGAGCCGCTGTAGCCATCGGCAAAGATATCAATGCCAATAGCCTGTGCCAAGCCATAGCCAGCCAGAGCCCCCAGCATGAAACACACGGCATCTGAGACGCCCTCAAGTAGCATTTTTTGTGCAGAAGCCATGATTACTCTCCCCCAAGTGTTGATGGTCAAGCCTGCAAAGCTAAGGCAAGTGCTTGTTTTGCGCATTGGGGCAAGCCTGCAAGGCGGTGGTCATCATGGTGTCAGTGCATGCGTGGTGTTTTAGCGGTTGCGCTGATTCATGAACACCAGCTTTTCAAACAAGCTCATGTCCTGTTCATTCTTGAGCAGCGCGCCCACCAGCGGTGGAACGGATACCTTTTGGTCAGGCGACTGCAGCGCTTCCAGAGGAATGTCTTCAGCCACCAGCAATTTGAGCCAATCGATGAGCTCGCTGGTCGAGGGCTTTTTCTTGAGGCCGGGCAGATTGCGCACGTCATAGAAGGTTTTCAGTGCTGCGCTGAGCAAGTCGCCTTTGAGTGTGGGGAAGTGCACGGCCACGATCTGGCGCATGGTGTCCGCATCAGGAAACTTGATGTAGTGGAAAAAGCAGCGGCGCAGGAAAGCGTCGGGCAACTCTTTTTCATTGTTGGAGGTGATGAACACCAGCGGCCGGTGCTTGGCGTGTACCATTTCGCGGGTTTCGTAGCAGTAAAACTCCATGCGATCAATTTCTCGCAGCAAGTCGTTGGGAAACTCGATATCGGCTTTGTCGATTTCGTCAATCAGCAGGGCCACGGGGCGATCCGCTGTGAATGCCTGCCACAACACCCCTTTGACGATGTAGTTCTCGATGTTCTTGGTGCGCTCATCCCCCAGCTGGCTGTCGCGCAGGCGAGACACCGCGTCATATTCATACAAGCCTTGCTGTGCCTTGGTGGTGGATTTGATGTGCCACTGCAGCAGCGGCATGTCCAAAGCGGCGGCGACTTCCTCGGCCAGCATGGTTTTACCAGTGCCTGGCTCGCCTTTGACCAGCAAGGGGCGCTGCAATTTGATGGCGGCATTCACTGCCAGCATCAGGTCTTGGGTGGCAACGTAATTGTCGGAACCTTGGAATTTCATGGGCGTGATATCAGCGTAAACATTGATGTAAGTGCTTGACAACTGCTCTGATAATGAACTTTCAAAAACAGATCCCAGCTGAACTTTGCAAAGGATTTTGTGCACAAAATGATCAAAGCATGGACCTCGGTGTTTGCAATGTTTGTCGCTTGTGCGACGTCGTCCGCCTTTGCACAAACGTTGCAAGGTGATCTCAAGGCAGGGGAAGGTAAGGTGGCCATGTGTATTGGCTGCCATGGTATTTCTGGCTATCAGGCCAGTTTCCCGGAAGTGCACAAAGTGCCAATGATCTCTGGGCAGTCTGCCGCATATATCACCGCTGCGCTAGACGCATATCGAAAAGGGGATCGTCGTCACCCCACCATGCGGGCAGTGGCAGAGTCGCTGAGCGATCAGGATATTGCAGACTTGTCCGCTTATTACGACGCTCACAACCCTGCACGCAAGGAGTTGCAGCCCCATGATCCGCCAGCACAAGTTGCTGCGTTGATCGAGAAGGGCGCTTGCTTTAGCTGTCACGGACAAAACTTTGGCAAGCCGATTGATGCAAGCTACCCCAAAGTGGCAGGCCAGCATGCAGACTATTTGTTTGTGGCCCTGAAATCGTACAAAACCATTGAAAACGCCAAAATTGGTCGCAGCAACGGCATCATGGCGCCGATTGCGCAACAGTTCAGCAATCAGGAGTTGAGGCTGCTGGCCAACTACATCAGCAAACTGGATGGCGATTTAAAAACCATTCCGCAGGCGCATTTCCGTTAGGCTGTAAATGATTTAAAAATGGCCCGCATTCGCGGGCTATTTTTTGAGAACTTAATCGCGTGTGGCGCGGCGCTGTACAGCGGCTACATACTGGTTGCCATCAGGAGGGTGACCATTGCGTTGGCTGTCGGCCAGCATCTGACCAAGGCACTCCATCACCTCATGGTGCGCCTTGTGCAGGTCACCGCGGCGCTTGGCCAGCAGTTCCACGGCCTGGCGAATGCCTCGGGGCTGGTCGATGCTGCACTGCTCGCTGATTGACAGGTGCATGGACAGGTGCAAAAACGGGTTGGTGCGATCGGGCTCCAGATCGTAATTGCGCTTGATGGCTGCGTCGACATCATCCAGTTCGGCGAAGTACTCAGGGTGTTCTTCAATCCACAGGCTGGCCAGTGTCTCGATCGCCTCCATGGGGGCGTTCATTTTCATTTTGCTGCGAACGCTGCAAAAAAAGCGGCGCACGTCAGCTTGGGTGGGGTTGAAAAGCATGATGCCCGTCAGCGTAGCATGGCTGTGGCGGCATGGTCTTCATGTTGCCAATCATCCCGTGCAGGAGCAGGCGTAAGATCTGCGCCTTCGGGTGCAGTGCTCTTGGGTTGTGGCAAATGGATTTTCATACTTGGTTGGCGTTTTTCTCCGCGTGCGTGTTCATTGCCATCTCCCCGGGCTCTGGCGCAGTTCTCTCCATGAGTCATGGTCTGGCCTACGGTGTGCGCCAGACCTCGGCCACCATTGGAGGTTTGCAACTGGGTTTGCTGCTCATTCTTTTGATAGCTGGAGGAGGTGTAGGGGCTGTGTTGATTGCCTCGGATATGGCCTTCACTGCAGTGAAGGTGCTGGGAGCGCTCTACCTGATCTATCTGGGGTGGAGTCAGTGGTGCAGTGTGGGCAACGGCCTAGATGTGGGGTATTTGCAGGCATCCCCCATTCCCTGGCAGCAGCGTACATTGGCAGGCTTTTTGACGAATGCCACCAACCCCAAGGGCATCATTTTCATGGTGGCGGTGCTGCCGCAATTCTTGAGTCCGCACCGTCCATTGTGGTTGCAACTGTTGGTGATGTCTGTGACTTGCCTGGCGGTCGATACAGTGGTGATGCATGGCTATGCTGCCAGCGCCAGCGCGTTACGCCGCTGGATGCGCAGCCCCGAAGCCATGCGCTGGCAAAACCGCATCTTTGGTGGTTTGCTGATGTTGGTGGGTTTTGGGTTGTTTTTTGTACAGCGCACCAGCAACCAAGGGTAGTTCACAAGGTGCTGTAAAACGGTTGGCTTTGTCGGCTGTGGTGCTAGGTTTATCGCATGCCCTCAGGGGTAACCCTTGTCGCTCGGCGGACTGGTAATGCGCGACATGCTTTCTAAAGTGCAGGCATGAAAAAAACCTTTCATTCATATGCAGAACTGCGCGCATGCGCAGGCCAGGAGATTGCCGTGACGGACTGGATCACCGTCACGCAGGATCAAATCAATATGTTTGCGGATGCAACGGGGGATCATCAGTGGATCCATGTGGATCCAGTCAAGGCTGCCAAAGGCCCGTTTGGTGCGCCGATTGCGCATGGTTTTTTGTCGCTATCGCTGCTGCCTTTGTTTTTCAGTCAGGCTGTAAAGGTGGAAGGGGCCACCATGGGTGTCAATTACGGGCTTAACAAGGTGCGTTTTCCAGCGCCTGTGCCTGTGAACAGTCGGGTGCGCGCAAGAGTGGGGGTGCAGTCGGTGGAGCCTGTGGGTCCTGATGCGGTGCAGATCACCTGGCTGGTGACCGTGGAGTGTGAAGGTGGTGACAAGCCGGTTTGCGTGGCGGAGTCTCTGTCACGCAGCTATGGCGCACCCATGGGAATCTAAGCCTTCCTTCGGGTCTGGCCCATCCCGGTGCTGGCTGCGCAGGGTGTGGGCCATAGAGGTGGGGGCTTGCACTTGGCATGATGGAATTTGTGAGTGCCACGCACATATTTGCGTGAACTCACAATGCTTGTTTATTAGTCACCGCTAGGAAGCAGGCCTGCGTCGCGTGCGGCTTGCATTTGCGCAATGACGTCAGCGCGGTTGACAGTGGATTGGGTGCTGATTTCATCACGGCGCAGAACCACGGCGTCACCTTGCAAAGTTTGCCCAGCGGCGCGTGCTGCCTGGAAGTCAGCGATCACTTGTGCATGGGTCAAATTGCTGTCGCGGCTAAGCTCATCCGCGCGCAACTGTGTTTGGTCTCCTGCAAATGCAGCAGCAGCGGTAGCGGACAAGGCAATAGCAACACTCATGGTGCGAATGGCAAACATTTTTTTCCCTTTCAGTTATCTAAAAAACCAACGTCCTTAACGACGCATGGTTGATAGATCTCAGGAAAGGGACTTCGGTTCAGTGTTTATTGGTATATACCCTTGAGACACACTGTTGTCATAAATAGGACAGTGGCTGTATGGCGACTGTATGGTTTTTTCAAAAAACACTCAGTGGGCTGCTTGTCCAGATGGCGTCATAAAGCCGTTCTGTCGCCAGGCTTCAAATACAGTCACCGCGACAGCGTTGGAGAGATTCAGACTGCGCTGGCCCTCAAGCATTGGCAGGCGCAGGCGCTGGTCGTTGGGAAAGGACTCACGCAAATCGGCGGCCAGACCACGTGTTTCGCAACCAAAAACGAACCAGTCTCCAGCATGGAACTGCAGGCTGTGCGCTGGCTGGCTGCCATGTGTGGTCATGGCAAACATGCGGCTGCGGTCGGGCTGCATGGTGTCCAGAAAAGCTTGCCAGTTGGCGTGACGGCGTGTGCTGGTGTATTCGTGGTAGTCCAGTCCGGCACGGCGCATGAGGCGGTCTTCCATGGAAAAGCCCAGTGGTTCAATCAGGTGCAACTGGCAGCCGGTATTGGCAGCCAAACGAATGATGTTGCCTGTATTCGGTGGAATCTCAGGCTCAACTAATACGATATGAAACATGGCGGCGTATTGTCCGCTTTTGGGCTTGTCCCTGTCATAACTTACGGTGTACGTGCCATGCACAGTACGCTGACCTCACTGGCGCCTGCCTGGAGCAGACAGTGCGTGGCGACGGATAAGGTGGCGCCTGTCGTCATGACGTCGTCAATCAGCAGCAGTCTGCGGTCTGCAATCGCTGCGCGTTGGGAGGGTGGCACATCAAAGGCTTGGCGTAAGTTGCGCATGCGCTGCGTGCGCGTGAGATCACTCTGGGGTGGCGTGTGGCGTACACGCTGCAGTGCCTGTGGCAAATATTTGCTGGGCTGAAGCTTTTGTGCAAGTTGCGCTGCTGGGTTGTAGCCTCGCTCGCGCAAGCGTGGCCGGGATAAGGGAATCGCCAGTATGGCATCAGCTTGCATCAGCATTTGCTGCACTTTGGGATCTTTTTGCATCCATCGCGCAAAGTGCTGGGCCAAGGCAGCCTGCTGGCCAAACTTCCATTGCGTGATCAGATGGTTCCATGGGTAGCTGTAATCCACCCAGGCGTAGGCGTGCATCCAGACCGGGGCTTGACGCAAGCAAGCGCCGCAGCGTGGCTGCTCGGGACTCAAGCCTGGCAACGACAAAGCGCAGCCTGTGCAGCGCAAAGGCTGCATGTCAAAACGGTGACGGCAGTTGCTGCACAGAATATCAGCACAGGGCCAAGCGCGACAAACCATGCATTGGCTGGGCAGTCGGGGCATTGCCTTCATCCATGAAGAAATCCATATTGGCCAGCGCGGAAGCATGAAGTCAATATACTGCCGCAGCACCTGTCGTCGCCATGCCGTATGGCGGCAGGGTTGTTGAGTGATGCCTTTCATGTCCGAGAATCTTCCTCCCACCATTGATCCCATTGCTGCCGCTCGCTGGCAGCGCGCAGCACCCGCGCAGTCTCCCTGGCTGCATGAAGAGGTGGGGAGGCGCATGGAAGATCGCCTTCAGTGGATTTGCCGCACTCCCAAAAGCTGGTGTGACTGGCAGCCTGTGCGCGGCGGTATGCAAACCCATGCGCTGATTGCCCAGCGCTATCCTCAGGCACAGGCATATGTGGTGGAGACGGAGCCGCGCATGCAGGCTGTGGCCCAGCAGACATGGGGCAAGGCATGGTGGAGTCCATCTCGCTGGACTGGCAACATGACGTTCGTTGAAATTCCAGCGCCCGGCAGCATGGAAATGTTGTGGGCGAACATGTTGCTGCACCATCAGGCGCAGCCCCAGCAGATGCTCAAGGCTTGGCATGAGGCTTTGGCGGTGGATGGCTTTGTCATGTTTTCTTGCCTTGGGCCAGATACGGTCAAAGAGCTGCGTGATCTGTATGCGCGCATGGGCTGGCCTGCAGCGGGGCACAGCTATACCGATATGCACGATTGGGGGGATATGCTGGTTCAGGCTGGTTTTGCCGAGCCCGTGATGGACATGGAGACGATCACGCTGACCTTTGCGACCCCCGAGCGTTTGCTCCAGGAGTTGCGCGAACTGGGTTGCAATCTGCATCCCCAGCGTTTTGCTGGCTTGCGCGGCAAGGCATGGTTGAAGCAATTGCACGCAGCCATGAATGAGTATTTGCGTGTGGACAGCAGCGAAGGCCAGCTTGCCGTGACCTTTGAGCTGGTCTACGGACATGCCTTCAAACCAGCGCCGCGTGTGGCTGTGGAAAGCGAAAGCGCTGTCTCACTGGAGCAAATGCGTAGCATGCTCAAAAAAGGGCGGGAACAGGGTTTGCGATAGCTTCAAACCTGCTTTTGCTGCTTTGATTTAAGACAAAGCAAACTACAATTTTTTCGAACTACTGACAACGAGCACAGACCGATTGGCTAGGTTGTTGTGCAAAGCCAAAGGCCTTCGGGTCTTCAGAGGGAGACGAAATTGGTGTGTCGTTTTGCCTTGATGGCAGGCTTCAGCGCAAAACTTGCGCAGGCCTGCAACGTGCTGGTTTCTATGCGTCCGGTGTGTCTGCGCACATTCGGAACTCAATTCCATCAATTCAAATCAGCGCCACGTCCTACAGCACGTTGTAGTGGTGTCGCTGTTTCCTGCTTGAAATCCCTGTACGCATTTGTTCGCCCGTCTTGCAGACTGCAAGTGTGGCGGCCTGGTGCTGCGTGCCAGGTGCCTTGATTTCCTCGTTTTCTTTGCAAGACTTCGCGCTCTGCTGTCTAGCAGGCGCAACGGAATCCCGGAGGCTCAGACGCAAGTGAGAAGTATGAAAAGCAGCATCTTTCAACTGGTATCTCTGTGTACAGCGGCAACCGCATGGATGGCCAATGCAGCCCACGCCGTGCAGGATTTGCCTGGTGGCCCAGCCGTCAAACAGCTGAACTTGCATCCTCCGGTGACGCGTATTGCGCAGGAGCAGCATTTCTTGCACTGGATGATGCTGTCCATTTGTGTGGTGATTTTTGTAGGCGTGTTTGCGGTGATGTTCTATTCCATCTGGAAGCACCGCAAGTCCCAAGGCGCCAAGGCCGCGAACTTTCATGAGTCTGCAACAGTGGAAGTGATCTGGACGGTCATTCCTTTCATCATCGTGATCCTGATGGCTCTGCCTGCCACCAAAGTGCTGGTGGCGCAAAAAGATACGACCAATGCGGAGCTGACCATCAAGGTCACGGGCTACCAATGGAAGTGGGGCTACGACTATCTCAAAGGACCTGGTGAAGGTCTGAGCTTTTTGTCCACCATCGACAGCAGCCATCGGGCGATGTCAGACAGTGGGGATGTCAGCAACGCACCAAATGATTATTTGTTGCGCGTAGACAATCCACTGGTAGTGCCAGTTGGCAAGAAGGTGCGCATCATCACCACCGCCAATGATGTGATCCACAGTTTCATGGTGCCTGCCTTCGGCATCAAGCAGGATGCCATTCCTGGTTTTGTGCGTGATACCTGGTTCAGGGCCGAAAAGCCCGGAGACTTTTACGGCCAGTGTGCTGAGCTGTGTGGCAAAGAACATGCGTACATGCCCATTCACGTGAAGGTGCTGGATACGGGGGCTTACGCAGCCTGGGTGGAGGAGCAGCAAAAACTGGCAGCTGCCAAAAAGGACGATCCGACCAAGGAGTGGAAACTTGATGAATTGATTGCCCGGGGGGCGAAAGTCTATGCTGCAAACTGCGCCGCATGCCACCAGGCCAATGGCAAGGGCGCAGGAGCCATCAAGCCGCTGGATGGGAGTGCGCTGGTGCAAGGTTCGCTGGCGGAGCCCATGCATGTGGTGCTGGAAGGCCGTGCCAACGGCACCATGCCTTCGTGGAAACAGCTCAACGATGTGGAGCTGGCGGCAGTGCTCACCTATGTCAAGAACAGCTGGAGCAACAAAACAGGTCAGTTGATTCAGCCAGCGCAGTTCACCGAGGCGCGCAATGGCAAGTTTCCGGAAGGTGGAGCGCATGCTGCAGAAGCTGCGCCCGTAACAGCACCTGCAACTGCGCCTGAAGCAGTCCCTTCTGCGCAGACCGCTACGCCTGTTGTGGCCGAGGGGAGTTCGCCGGATGCGGCTGGTGGTGCCATGCCTTTCCAGATTTTCTTTGCCACCGGCCAAAGCGTTTTGGATGACAAAGCACAGGGCATAGCCCAGGAAGCTGCACAGTGGCTGCAGGCCCATGCGGATGTGAAGATTGCGCTATCGGGCTATGTGGATGCCACAGGCAGTGCCGATGTGAATGCAGAGATTGCCAAACAGAGGGCTCAGGCAGTGGCCAAAGCCTTGACGGATGCGGGCATTGCGCCGGAGCGCATTGAGCTGCGAAAGCCCCAGACCATTACCGACAGCAGCGGTGCAGATGAGCAAGCGCGCCGCGTAGATATTGTGGCCGCGCAGTGAGCGCATCGAACAGCAAGCGTTAGGGAGACACGCACATGAGCGCCATTTACCCACCTTCTCACGATACCGCGCAGTCTGGGCATCACGCCCACGAAGATCACCATCATGATCATCACCACGCCACGCCCACAGGCTGGCGGCGCTGGCTTTATGCCACCAACCACAAGGACATTGGCACGCTGTACCTGCTGTTCAGCTTCACCATGTTGATGATTGGTGGCGTGCTGGCACTGTTGATCCGGGCAGAGCTGTTCCAGCCCGGGCTGCAACTGGTGAATCCCGAGCTGTTCAATCAGCTCACCACCATGCACGGCCTGATCATGGTGTTTGGCGCCATCATGCCGGCATTTGTGGGCTTTGCGAACTGGATGCTGCCGCTGCAGATTGGGGCCTCGGATATGGCCTTTGCACGCATGAATAACTTCAGCTTCTGGCTGATGGTGCCAGCCGGGATCATGCTGGTGGCCTCGTTCTTCATGCCCGGTGGCGCGCCTGCGGCTGGCTGGACGCTGTATGCGCCATTGACGCTGCAGATGGGGCCATCCATGGACACCAGCATCTTCGCCATGCACATCATGGGTGCCAGCTCCATCATGGGCTCCATCAACATCATCGTCACGATTTTGAACATGCGCGCGCCCGGCATGACGCTGATGAAGATGCCGATGTTTGCCTGGACGTGGCTGATCACAGCCTATCTGCTGATAGCCGTGATGCCCGTGCTGGCAGGTGCCATCACCATGACGCTGACGGACCGCCACTTCGGCACCAGCTTTTTCAACCCTGCCGGCGGTGGTGATCCGGTGATGTACCAGCACATCTTCTGGTTCTTCGGTCACCCCGAGGTGTACATCATGATCTTGCCAGCGTTCGGCATCATCAGCCAGATCGTGCCTGCTTTCAGCCGCAAGAAGCTGTTTGGCTATGCCTCGATGGTGTATGCCACCAGCTCGATTGCGATCCTGAGCTTCATCGTCTGGGCGCACCACATGTTCACCACAGGCATGCCGGTGACTGGGCAGTTGTTCTTCATGTATTCCACGATGTTGATCTCGGTACCCACTGCGGTGAAGATCTTCAACTGGGTGGCCACCATGTGGCGCGGCTCCATGACCTTTGAGACGCCGATGCTGTTCTCCGTGGGCTTTATCTTTGTGTTCACCATGGGGGGCTTCACAGGGCTGATTCTGTCCATGGCCCCCATCGACATTCAACTCCAGGACACGTATTACGTGGTGGCGCACTTCCACTATGTGCTGGTGGCTGGTTCGCTGTTTTCCATGTTCGCGGCTTATTACTACTGGGCACCCAAATGGACTGGTGTGATGTATTCCGAAACGCGCGGGCGCATCCACTTCTGGGGATCGCTGATCTTTTTCAACATCACCTTCTTTCCGATGCACTTCCTGGGGCTGGCAGGTATGCCTCGCCGTTATGCGGATTACCCCATGCAGTTTGCCGACTTCAATGCGGTAGCTTCGATCGGCGCACTGGGCTTTGGCTTGATGCAGGTGTACTTCTTCCTGGCAGTGGTGCTGCCCGCCATGCGCGGCAAAGGCCCTGCGGCACCGCAAAAGCCTTGGGAGGCTGCGGAGGGTCTGGAGTGGGAAGTGCCCTCGCCAGCGCCGTTCCACACTTTCGAAACCCCTCCCAAACTGGATAGCACAGCCACCCGTGTGATTGGATAAACCATGATTCAAGCGAAACACAGCAACGCCACATCCGAGCACACACAAGCGTGGCATTTGCAACGCCAGCGCAATGTGCGCATGGCCGTGGTGCTGGCGTCCATTGCAGTCACGTTTTTCCTTGGTTTTGTTGGCAAGATGGCGCTGCTCGGTGGCTAAACAGCAGGTCTTGCCATGAGCGCTTACAAACGCCGAGCCAATCTTCAAATGGTCACCAAGTTACTGGTGATCACGGTGGGAATGTTTGCCTTCGGATACGCGCTCATCCCCATCTACAAGCATGTGTGCGAGGCACTGGGCATCAATATCCTCAGCATTTCGGAGCGACAGGTGCCAGGTAATGGCGTGGTGGGCAAACTGCCTGCGAACACCCAGGTGGATGCCAGCCGCACCATCACGGTGGAGTTCGATGCCAATGCGCGCGGGCCATGGGATTTCAAGCCGGAAAAAGTCTCCATGCAGGTACACCCTGGCGAGCTGGCAACGGTGATGTACGAGTTCCAGAACGTGCAGGACCGTGCCATGGCTGCGCAGGCCATCCCCAGCTATGCACCGCGCAATGCCGCTCCGCACTTCACCAAGCTGGAATGCTTTTGCTTCAACCAGTATGAGCTGCAGCCTGGCGAGAAAAAGGAATGGCCGGTGGCGTTTGTGATCGATCCCAAGCTGCCCAAGGATGTGACCACCATCACCTTGAGCTACACCTTCTTCGAAGTGGGTGGCCGCGTGCCTGCTGCGCCGGTAGCGTCCCAGCAAGTGACGCACAAGGAGGGAGAAGCGTCTTGAAGCAGCCTGCACCTCGGCCACCTTCACTCTGGCGCTCCATCCTTGCGATGGGCTGGGCATTGCTGGGGGTGCGCAAAGGCAGTGAATGGCGCAAGGACTCCGCGCAAATCCGACCATTGCAGATCGTAGCGGTCGGTGTTGTGGCTATTTTTGTGTTTGTGTTGCTGTTGATAGCAATCGTGAATTGGGTGGTTTAGCGCGCAGCGCTGAGCCAATACGCAATGGTTGAGATGCGTGATGACAGGAGCTGATATGGGTACACCGCAAACTGCAAGCACACCGTACTACTATGTTCCCGCGGAGTCTGGCTACCCTATCTGGGCGGCTGCCGGACTGTTCTTCGTGGTGCTGGGCGCCGGCATGTGGGTCAACGGCCATCAATGGGGCATGTGGAGTTTTGTTTTTGGATTGTCGTGGTGGCTGCTGGTGTTGTACCGCTGGTTCCGCACCGCAGCCATTGAAAGCGAGCGCGGGCTGCTCGGTCGCAAGATTGATCTGTCTTACCGCTGGAGCATGAGCTGGTTCATCTTTTCGGAGGTGATGTTCTTTGGCGCATTTTTCACTGCCCTGTGGTGGGGGCGGGCGCATTCGGTTCCGGAACTTGGAAGTCTGGAGAACTCCTTGCTCTGGCCCGGTTTCAGTGCTGTATGGCCGAGTGTGCAGCCGGGCGCAACAGCATCACCAGCGGGCACAGTAGAGGTTTTTCAGACCGTCGGGCCTTTTTGGTTGCCTACCATCAATACCGCATTGTTGCTGACATCGGGCGTCACGCTCACCATCGCTCACCATGCGCTGCGTTTGGGGCAACGGGCCAAAACTATTGGCTTTATGTGGGTGACAGTGCTGCTGGGCATTACCTTCCTGTGCGTGCAAGGCTATGAGTACTACCACCTGTATACGGACCTGAACCTTAAGATGTCATCGGGCATTTTTGGTTCCACTTTTTACATGCTCACGGGCTTTCACGGTTTCCACGTGTTTGTCGGCATGCTGATGCTGCTGTTCATCACCTTGCGTTTGCAAAGTGGCCATTTCACAGCACAGCGGCATTTCGGTTTTGAAGGTGCAGCCTGGTACTGGCACTTTGTGGACGTGGTGTGGCTGTTCCTCTATATCTTGGTCTACTGGATGTGAACGGTGGCGGCCAGTCCGCCATCCGCCGCATGGCAATGTCGCCCTGAGAGACTTGCTGAGAGTGGATGGCATTCAATCAGGGCGGGCAGCTAACCTTGGCCAGTACAGATTCCAATACCAAAAAGCGTATTGCAATTCACAGGGCTTCAATGCAGCAAGCTTGGTGCAGCAGGCTTGCCTGGCCATTTCATCGTGCGGAAGTCCATCCCGTTGGCTGTATGTACCCAAGTTTCCAGGCCAGCAACAGGCATACAAACAAGGTCACCGAAAGCAATACGCGTACGGTCAGTGCGCGTGCCATGTTGCGACTGCGCTGCGTGTCGTTGTGGTCGGAGCCTGGTTTGCGCAGCATGAAAACACCAGCGGCTGCCAAGCTTGCCAAAATGGCAAATCCCATGAGTACGATGACAATGTCCATGCTTGCCATTATGAGAGGCTGTGAATGACGCGCAAGAGGGGCAATCTGCGGTGGTGGATCGCCACGGTGATGGGTAGCGTGGGTGTGTGTTTGGGCGTAGCGCTAGGCTGCTGGCAGCTGGATCGTGCAGCGCAGAAAACCGAGCTATTTGAATCCATGCAAGCGCGATCAGCTGCACCGGTGTTGGATGCCGGGGCTGTGCGTGAGAGCCTGTCGCAAGGTGAGGACGTGTGGAGTGCCTTGCTGCATCGCTCCGTGCAGCTGCAAGGCCGCTGGCTGGCAGAGCACACCGTCTATTTGGACAACCGGCAGATGAATGGACGAACCGGTTTTTATGTCTTTACACCGCTGCAATTGTCCCAAGGCGACGTGGTGCTGGTGCAGCGCGGTTGGCTGGCACGCAATTTTCAAGACCGAATGGCTCTGCCTCCTCTGGAAACACCAAGTGGGCCGGTACAAGTGAGTGCACGGCTGGCAGGCGCACCTGGACGCGTGTATGCCTTGGGACGGGATATGGTTGAACAGAATGCCCAGCCAGACATTCGACAAAATCTGGATATGGTCGCTTTCAGCCAACAATCTGGCCTGACGCTGTGGCCTTTGACCGTGGTGCAAACCGATGCCGACAGCGAAGGCTTGTTGCGCAATTGGCCGCAGGTGAATAGCGGTGTTGCCACGCACCACGGTTATGCCTTTCAATGGTTTGCCATTGCAACCGTGCTGGCTGGCATGTTGCTGTGGTTTCAATTTCTAAAGCCCACCCGCAGAAAACAAGAACGCAATGCCACCTGAACCTACCGAATTGCATCCTCTTGGATTGACGGTGCACAACCCGCCCAGCATGCAAACCCTGTCGCAAGGTGTGCACTACAGCGGCCGCCAGCGCAAAGGGCGCTGGAAAATGCTGGCTGTGTTGGTAGTGTGTGCAGCCCCCGTGGTCGCATCCTATCTGACTTACTATGTGATTCGCCCAGAAGGGCGACGTAACTTTGGGGAACTGATTGAACCACAGCAGGCCATGCCTGAGGGCCTGATGGCAAGTACGCTGGATGGTCAGACTGTGCCGCTTTCCAGCCTCAAGGGGCAGTGGTTGCTGCTCAGTACGTCCTCCGCAGCGTGCAATGCGCAATGTGAAGAACACCTGTATTTGCAGCGCCAGCTGAGGGAAGGGCTCGGCCGTGAGAAAGATCGCTTGGACTGGGTATGGCTGATTCAGGATGGGCAGCAACCATCTCCAGCATTGAAAAATGCTTTGCAGACTGCGCAAGTGTTGCAGGTTGACGCGCAGCGTCTGAGTACCTGGCTGCAGCCTGCTGCAGACGCGCAACTCTCGGATCATTTGTATGTGATAGACCCGCAAGGCAACTGGATGATGCGCTTTCCCCCAGGCATGGACAAAGGCAGCGCATCGAAAGTCAAGCGTGATCTGGAGCGCCTGTTACGTGCTTCTGCTTCCTGGGATCAAGCGGGACGCTAAATCTTTCAGTCCGGAATTTATGGAGGTATTTGGCTTTGCGGTTATGGTTAGGGGATTGACGGAGTGAGATTGCCATGCACAGAAGACACGCTTTGCATACCTTGATGCTGGGTGCAACGACCATGACTGCAGCTTCCCTGTTGATGGGCTGCAAACCTCAAAAAATCAGCTTTGAAGGTGTAGACATCACGGGAGCCCTTTACGGAAAGGACTTTCCCCTGCCGGATGCGCAGGGCAAGCTGCGCTCGGTACACGAGTTTGCAGGCAAAGTGGTTGTGATCTTTTTTGGCTATACCCAGTGCCCTGATGTATGCCCTACCACCTTGCAAGAACTGGTGGAAGTGAAAACGCTGCTGGGCGCGCAGGGAGATCGTGTGCAGGGCGTGTTTGTATCGCTGGATCCCGAGCGCGATACCCCTGAAGTTCTGCAAGCTTACGCGCAAGCTTTTGACCCGGACATGGTGGCGCTGACCGGTACGCCCGAGCAAATTGCAGCTGTCGCCAAGGACTTCAAAGTGTTTTACAAAAAGGTTGAAGGCAAGCAGCCCGGCAGTTACACCCTGGACCACTCCGCAGGCATGTATGTCTACGACCCCAAAGGGCAGCTGCGCGTGTACCACCGCTATGGTCAGGGTGCGCAAGCACTGGCCAAGGATGCGAAGTCGCTGCTGGACGAGGCTGCTGCGGCATAACGTGCCATGCGCAGTGCATATACCTGAGGAGCAGCAGTGCCCCGGTATCTCCATTTCTGTTGAGATGATCTGATCTGATGTGCTCGGCGCGCAGGAAAGGCAGAAATAGAAAAGCCACCTATTACGGTGGCTTTTTGCTGTGCCAGTTTGGGTCTTACTGGTTGCTGATTTTCTGCTCTTTGATCAGGCGGCTCAGCTCCTGCGTATCTTTCTGAATGCGGTTGGACAAGCCTTGGGCAGAGGTGCCAACCATTTGCCAGCCTTGCTGGAAAAGTTTTTCGCGCACTTCGGGGGTGCGTGCAATTTCAACCAACATATTAGCCAACTTGGCTTGGATAGCCTCTGGCATGCCCATGGGGGCTGCAAAAGCATTCCACATTTGCAGGTCCAGATTGATGCCAAGTTCGGCCATGCTCGGCACATTGGGGGCCAATGGGCTGCGGCCATTGGAAGTCACGCCGATGAGGCGAATCTTGCCCGTTTGTGCCTGAGACAAGGCAAGGGCAGGGGGCAGCATGGCCATCTGCAATTGGCCGCTGCCCATCGCCATGGCTACCTGAGGGTAGCTGTTGTAGGGTATATGCACGGGGTTGATGCCGCTGCGCGCCTTCAGCAACTCGGTGCCCAGGTGGCCAATGGTGCCTATTCCGGGCGTGCCATAGCTCCACTTGTCACCTGCAGCCTTGGCGGCCGCAAAGAATGCCTTGCTGCCGGCATCCTTGGGAACACCGGCTTGCTCAATTGGGGCAGTCAGTACCAGAGGCGATACGCCCACCAGGGTCAGCGGAGCCAGATCCTTGAGCGGGTCGTAAGGCGCTGCAGGGTTGAGGATTTTGGCAATCGTCATATTGCCGTTGATCATCAAGCCAATGGTGTGATCATCCTTGGCTCGTGCCACTTCAGCTGCGCCAATGTTGCCACCAGCACCTGCTTTGTTTTCCACAATCACGGGCTGTCCCAGCAGCTTGGACAACGGCTCGGAAAAAGTGCGTGCAGTCAGATCTGGGGAGGAGCCTCCGGGAAAGCCCACCACGATGCGGACTGGCTTGGTGGGCCAGTTGGCCGCTGTCGAGGCGGCGAACACAGAAGTGGTAGCAGCTGTGGCAACCAAGGCTGTGGTGGCAGCCAACATCGTGCGACGGGCAATGGATGGGAGGTAAGTCATGATTTCTATGCAGAAAAACTGCGAGATTTTTTTATTAGCCGCAGGAAAAAAGAAAGCCCAGAAATTATCCGGGCTTGCTTGGACATAAATCTGGCATTTTTATACCAGACCATGCAGGAACGTTCTTATGCGAACTCAATCAACGCTTTTTTCATCTTTTTCATGGCTGCCACTTCAATCTGACGAATGCGCTCTGCGCTCACACCATATTCTGCGGCCAGCTCATGCAGCGTCATGCCACCAGATCCATCGTCGTTCACCTTGAGCCAGCGCTCTTCCACGATGCGGCGGCTACGCTCATCCAGCATCTCAAGGGCCTGGGCAATGCCATCGGTAGCCAAGACATCACGCTGCTGGCTTTCGATCATGCTGGTGGGCTCGTGCGAGGCATCCGACAGATAGGCGATGGGGCCAAAAGCGTGCTCACCGTCATCATTAGGGCTGGGGTCCAGCAACACATCACCACCGGACAAGCGCGTTTCCATCTCCATGACTTCTTCGGGCTTGACGTTGAGTTTGGCGGCCATGGCATCGATTTGCTGGGCGGTCAGCGTCTCGCGCAGAGCCAGTTCATCGTCCATCGCAGCATCGGCCTGCATGCCTTGCTTGAGTGAGCGCAGGTTGAAGAACAGTTTGCGCTGGGCCTTGGTGGTGGCCACTTTCACCATGCGCCAGTTCTTCAGAATGTATTCGTGAATCTCTGCCTTGATCCAGTGCATGGCGTAGCTGACCAGGCGCACATTCTGTGCCGGGTCAAAGCGTTTGACAGCCTTCATCAGACCCACATTGCCTTCCTGAATCAGGTCGCCGTGTGGCAGACCATAGCCCAAATACTGGCGCGAGATGGAAACCACCAGGCGCAGGTGAGACATGATCAAACGCCCAGCGGCGTCAAGATCGTTGTGTTCTTTGAGTTTGCGAGCGTAGTCCTGCTCTTCCTCCTGGGTGAGCATGGGCAGACGATTGACCGCTGTGATGTAAGCGTCCAAATTGCCAAGCGGCGGCACCAAGGCCCAAGGATTTGCGGGTGCCAAGGCCGAAGCAGCAAGGGTGCCGGTTTGGGTTGTCATTGCAATCATCCTTTCATCCAATGCTTCATATTAGCACTCTATGTGATGGAGTGCTAAAGCATAAGTTCCCTGAGTCTTTGTCAGGGGATGTAGATCGATAGCATCTTAGGCCGACTACACATCGGTCCCGGCCAGATACCATTACCTCAATGGCTCAGGGCAGTTTATCGTTCTTGTGCGACAAAACTTCAACTGCGGCTGTGCCACCAGCATGTTGCGCATGCTCCGGTGGCAAGAGACCTTACTGGACACCACTATGCACTATGGATTTTGCCTGGAGTGATCCATCCAGAAGCGGTTTTGATTGGCTGAACTGCTGAGCCAGTGCTGGCTACCAGGCTGCTGAAGGCAATTGCTCAAGGCATTGATGCTTGTGCTCTGGCAAGCCTGGCCAGTGCACAGTCTTTTCAGATATGGAGAAAAAAGAAAAATGGAAAGTAGTTGAATAATATATGGAATATTAATATTCCTCTTATTAATAAATTTCAAAACAAATTGTTTGTGAGTGTTTGCTTTCAATGGTTTGATATTCTTTGAGGCAGAGGGTTTCATCAATCTGTCTTGAAAATGAAATCATTACGAAATATTTGATTTCTACACTCAGATGTTCCTGGGGGAAACCCTTGATTCATATCTTGCATATGTTTTAAACGTTTGAGAGTTATTCAATGTTTCACACAAAAATCAAATCTTTAGCAGCCGCAGTACTTATGTCCTGTACGCTGGGCCAAGCCATGGCACAGAATGCTGTTTGCTACAACTGCCCGGTGGAGTGGGCGGATTGGGGTACACAGATTAAAAATATCAAGGCAGATATAGGTATAACTGTTCCGCCAGATAATAAAAACTCGGGTCAATCCTTGGCGCAGTTGGTGGCAGAGAAATCCAGTCCTGTTGCTGATTTCGCCTATTGGGGGGTGACATTTGCTATTCAGGCTCAAAAAGAAGGTGTGGTTACCGGTTATAAGCCAGCACATTGGGATGAAATCCCGGTAGACCTCAAGGCAGAGAATGGCGAATGGTTTGCCACGCACTCTGGTACCTTGGGCTTCATGGTCAATACCAAGGCGCTCAATGGAAAGCCTGTTCCACAGTCTTGGTCCGATTTGCTCAAGCCTGAATACAAGGGCTTGATTGCTTACTTGGATCCTACCTCGGCATTTGTTGGATATGTGGGGGCCGTGGCAGTGAATGAGGCTCTGGGTGGCAGTTTTGACAACTTTGATCCGGCCATCAACTTCTTCAAGCAGTTGAAGGCTAATCAGCCGATTGTTCCCAAGGTCACCTCGTATGCACGTTTGCTGTCTGGTGAGTTTGGCATTTTGCTGGACTATGACTTCAGCGCCTACCGTGCCAAATACAAAGACAAGGGTGATGTGGAGTTTGTGATTCCCAAGGAAGGCACTGTCGCCATGCCGTATGTAGTGAGTCTTGTGAAAAACAGCCCGAACCCGGACAACGGCAAAAAGGTGCTGGACTACATCATGTCTGACAAGGGGCAATCCATGTGGGCGGGTGCGTACTTGCGACCAGTGCGCAATGTGGATGTACCCAAAGAGATTGCAAGCCAATTCCTGCCTGCTACCGAGTACCAGCGTGTCAAAGCGGTGAACTACCAAAAGATGGCAGCGGTGCAGCAGGATTTCTCACGTCGCTACCAGCGCGAAGTGCGCTGACTGGATGTCTCTCAGGTTGTTGCATGACATCTTCTCGGTTTGTTTTGCTTGCCTGCAGTGCGCCGGCAGTGGCTTTCTTCGTCGCATTCTGGGTCATCCCTGCTGTGACGTTGTTGCTGCTGCCAGCACAGCAGGGCATGAGCACCTACTTCGTCTCTTTCACTGACCCGGTGTATCTGCAAGTGCTGTGGCACACGGTCTTGCTTTCATTGGTGGTGACGGCGGCGACCCTGGTCTTGGGTGCTTTGACGGGCGTGGCACTGGCACGTGCGCAATTCGTGGGCAAATCACTGCTCATGTCCCTGCTGACACTGCCGCTGTCTTTTGCGGGCGTGATTATTGGCTTTTACATCATCTTGATGGGTGGAAGACAAGGTATGCTGGCCTGGCTGAGTCAGCAGCTTGGCGCAGAGCCGGTGATATTTGCCTACGGCTTTTTGGGGCTGTTCTTGGGTTATCTGTACTTTTCCTTGCCACGCGCCATTGCCTCCTATACGGCTTCAGCGGAATCCATGGATGCGCACCTGGAAGAAGCGGCCAGATCTTTGGGGGCCTCGCGTTGGCAGGTGGTGCGCGATGTGTGGTGGCCCCAGTTGATGCCAACCACGATGGCCACAGGTGGCATTGTGTTTGCCACTGCGGTGGGAGCTTTTGGCACGGCGTTCACCTTGTCAAGCAATTTTGAGGTGCTGCCCATCACCATCTACAACGAATTCACCAACTACGCCAACTTTGCGCTGGCTGCATCGCTGTCCATCACTTTAGGTCTGGTGACGTGGGTGGTGCTTTGGGGCGCGCGCAAGCTGGCGGGCCCTGCAGCAGGAGGGGTGTGAGATGCGCGGACACCAAAAACTCTCTCTTTTGCAAATGCTGCTGATCGCATTGGTGGCATTGTTCATCGTGACTCCCATCGCTGTCTCGGTCTATGTCGGTTTGATGGGGGACTATGTACAGGGCATATCCAGTGGGTTGACCACCAAGTGGGTGCGAGAGGTGTGGCTGAACTATGGCAATACCGTCGTGAACTCAGTGGTTTTGGCCCTGCTGTGCGTGTTGCTGTGTTTGCTGCTGGGTGTGCCATGTGCATATGCGCTTGCACGCAGCCGCTCTGGATGGGCGCGTCAGTTTGAAGAGGTTCTGACGCTGCCGGTGGCGATTCCGGGTCTGGCCAGTGCGTTGGCGCTGATTCTGGCCTACGGCAGCATCACCGTCTTCCGCCAAAGCTATGGATTCATTCTGGTAGGGCACGTGGTTTTTACGCTGCCATTTCTGGTGCGGATTGTGGCTGCAGCGTTTCGTCGCAGTGAGCTGCTTGCCCTGGAAGAGGCCGCGCGTTCACTGGGAGCGTCCTTCATGCAACGGTTCTTGGGTGTGCTGGTGCCAGCTGTGCTGCCTTCCATCATTGCTGCTGCACTGATGGTATTCACGCTTTCTGTGGGTGAGTTCAATCTCACCTGGATGCTGCACACGCCGATGACGCGCACCTTGCCTGTGGGCTTGGCAGACACCTATGCCTCCATGCGTATCGAGATCGGTTCTGCCTACACCATCATCTTTCTATTGGTGATTCTGCCGGTGCTGTGGGGCTTTCAGATGGCCCAGAAAATGATTGAGAAACACTATGGCCAATAACAACAAGACCAGTATCGAAATTCGCAACTGTGCCAAAACCTATCCTGATGGCACCAAGGGGCTGCAAGCCACCAATTTGCACATCGAACCTGGGGAAGTGCTGGCGCTGCTTGGTCCGTCGGGCTGTGGCAAGACGACGTTGCTGCGCATTATTGCGGGGCTGGAAACGCCGGATGCCGGAAGCTATCTGGGCTTTGACACGCAAGAGGTGACACATTTGCCTATTGAGCGGCGCCAGGTGGGGATGATGTTTCAGCACTATGCGCTGTTTCCGCAAATGTCCGTCTACAGCAATATTGCTTACGGACTGAAAATTCGCAATGTTCCCGAGGCACAGCTGCGTGCCAAGGTCAATGATCTGATTGATCTGGTAAGGCTCAATGGGCTGGAAAAGCGTCGTCCCTCGGAACTCTCTGGCGGACAGCGGCAGCGTGTGGCACTGGCCCGTGCAGTGGCGTGCCAGCCACGTGTGCTGCTTCTGGATGAACCGCTGACCGCACTGGATGCCAAGCTCAAGGAGTCGCTGCGCGATGAGCTGGCGCAGATGCTGCGGCAGTTGCAGATCACCGCCGTGCACGTGACCCACGACCAGCAAGAAGCACTGGCCATTGCAGACCGCATGGCCATCATGCAGTCAGGGCGCATCCTGCAGGTGGGCGATGGCGAAACGCTGTATCGCACGCCACAGCATCCTTTTGTGGCCTCGTTTCTAGGCCGTGTCAATCATGTGCAGCGCACGCCCGAGCAAGCACGCGGCAACACGTTGCAGCTGGGTGATGTGGCGTGGACATGCCCGCCAGCGTGTCAGGGAGTTGACACGCTCTTGGTGCGACCAGAAGACATCGAAGTCTGTGCCCCCGGGGAGAACCAGGCTGCACTGGCCATGGTGCAGCGTCGTCTGTTCCTGGGAGATCGTGTGCAGCTGACGGTGCAGCTGGCTGCGCATGGCACACCGTGGCTGGTGGATGTTGCACGTGACCATCGTGCGCAAGTGGGTGATGCGATTGGTGTGTTCATCGCGCCGCATCGCTGGATGCCCTTGCATGTGTGATGCAGCCAATACCACCAATGGGCGCCAGCGCCCGGCCTGACCTGAAAGAAGTGACAGATATGCTCGTGCAACTGAGTGACTTGCACATCCGTGCTCCGGGTGTGCTGACCTACAAACGCATTGACACCTCGGTGTATACCCAACGCGCGGTCGACAAGGTGTTGTCCTTGCCCGCATTGCCAGCAGCCGCGGTCATGACTGGAGACCTCACCGACTTTGGTGGCGCAGCAGAATATGCCCATCTGGAGCAACTGCTGCAGCCTTTGATGGCGCAAATGCCCGTGTACTTGGTGATGGGCAACCACGATCAGGCGACGGCCTTACGCGCACAGTTTCCGCAGATGGCGCATCTGCATGCAGGGCCGGGTGACTTTGTGCAGTACGCCGTGTATGTGGGGGGCATGCGTCTGGTGGTCCTGGATACCACGGTGCCTGGCGAGCACTATGGCTGTCTGTGTGCATTGCGTTTGCAGTGGCTGGCTGATACCTTGGCGCAAGATGCGCAGACGCCGACCGTGATTGCCATGCACCACCCGCCATTTGAAACCATGTTCGGGCCCATGGATGCTTTTGGTCTGTTGCAAGGCCGTGAGGCTCTGGCTGAGATCGTGCGTGCTGCAGGTAATGTCCAGCGCATTGTTTGTGGTCATCTGCACCGCAGCATTCAATGCGGTTTTGCTGGCACTGTCGCCATGACGGCTCCCTCGGTTGCTCACCAGCTGCATTTTGAACTGGGCAAAGTGGCGCAATCAGCGTGGAACCTTGAGCCAGCTGCTTTCGTACTGCACGCGATGAACAGCCAGCAGCAAATCGTCAGCCACACCGTGACTACGGTGGAAAGTGCAGGGCCTTATCCGTTCTGGGATGCGCAGGGCAAGCTGATCGACTGATTTCCAGCAACTCTCAGCAATCATCAGCAGCCTGTGGTGAACGCTGCAACCTGGTTTTGATCGGCGATAGTCGCTGGTGCATTCTCGGGACTTCTTCAAGTACTGCATGGAAAGCCCTGAGCACCGCTTTGCGAGGGGCGCTTTGTTCTCAACCCAAGATTTTTGAAAGTAAAACGTGTCAATCGTGCCTTCCTCTGCCGCTGCCCATGGTGTGTTCACTTCCGGAGCGGGAACTGCGCTTCAAGCCCTGGTGTTTGATTTGGATGGAACCCTGGTGCACAGTGCTGCAGATTTGATGGAAGGCGTGCGGCGCACCTTTCGTGAGCAAGGGATTGGAGAGTTGCCGCAAAACTACGCGCCCAAAGTCCTGCATGGCACCATGGAAGGCATCATGCGTGCGGCCTGCAAAGATATGGGCTGGGTTGAACCTGCGCAGTGGAACGCAGCGCTGGCACGCTTTGTTTCTTTGTACGCGGCAATGCAAAGCCCAACGGCCCATCTCTATGACGGCGTGCGCAATGCCATTGACGCCCTCGCCCGTCAGGGCTTGAAGATGGGAGTCTGTACCAACTCCAGCGAGCGCAGCGCACGCCTGACCTTGACCAAGCTGGGCCTGTTTGAGCATATGGCTTTCATCTGCGGCGCCGACACCTTTGGCATCAGCAAGCCCTCGCCAGTGCCATTGCACGGCGTGTTGCATGCACTGGGCGTGGCCCCTGAGCACTGCCTTTATGTGGGCGATACGGAGACCGATGCCCAATGTGCTCAGGCTGCCAGCGTGCACTTTGCGTGGCACACAGCAGGCTATGGCGGTTTATCTGCTCAACACTATCCACGTGTGCTGGCCTTTGAGCATTGGGCGCAATTGCAAAAGTTCTCTGAGGCAGCGCTGGCCTGAAAACGGCAGCTATAGCCTTTTTACTACCCATGCAGGGGATGCTCAGGCTCTCTTGGCTGACTCTTGGGCTCGTGGTTGATAGACGCAGCGATACACCAGGTTGGTCAGCAATAAAACGGCGATCAACCGGGTGACCTGGAATGCCGTGACCACTGGCACGGACAGGGCAAATATCTTGGCAGTGATGGACATTTCCACGATACCTCCGGGCGCTGTGGCCAGTAGCAGTGAGGCAAAGTCCACATCCACCAACTGGCTCAGCACCCACGCAAAGCCTGCGCTGATGGCAATCAGACACAAGCTCAGTAAAGCAATGCTCAGTGCCCAAAAAGGTGCGCTTTTCAGGAACTGCCGGCTGAAGCGCACGCCCAGGCTGACACCAATGATGAGCTGCGCGGCTTGGCTGGCTCCAGGGGGCATGGCGGAGAGATTGCACTCCAGCACGGCCAGTATCACTGCGGCAAAGAAAGGGCCTAAAAACCAGGGGTTGGGAAATTTCAAACAATGCAGCACAGCCACACCAGAAGCGGTGATGGCAGCAAACAAGGCAAAGCCCTGTGGCTGGAAGACTTGCAGTGGCTGGGTGACCAGCGGGCTGGAGGCTGCTGCGCTGGAGGTATCCAGCAAGCTCACGGCCAGAGGAATGCACAAGGTCACAATCATCAGGCGCAAGCTGTGGCTGGCCGCGACCAAATCGGTGCGTGCCCGCTGTCGCTCCGACAGCAGTGTCATCTCCGAAGCAGCGCCGATAGCACCCGAAAAATAGGCTGTAGCCTGTAGTTGCTCGCGGTTGCTAAAACTTGTGCTGTTACGGTTGAAATAGGTGATGAACTGTGCACCGAATATCCCGAGCGCAATCGAAAACACGACTGCCAGCGCCACGCACCACCACAGCTGCGAGATGATGCCCAGAATCTCCGGGGTGAAGTACAGCCCCAATGCGGAGCCCATGGCCCATTGCGCGAGGTTGCGAACCATCACCACGCTGACCACGGGTACGTTCATGACCGAAAGAATGCCAATGCACAGCAACGGTCCTGTGAGCCAGGGCAGCGGGATGTGGAGGTGGCTGAAGGCTTGCGCAGCGAGAAAGGCAATCAACAAGGTGAAGACGTAGGCAAGCGCAAGGCGTAGCTGGGGCTGGGAGGCTGTCATTTCAGCTGGGGTTTTTCAAGAGTTCCAGTTGCCCTGCAATCCAGCTGCGGAAGATTTCCACCTTGCGGGAGTGGCGCTGTAGCTGTGGGCGCACCAGATAGTAGGAGAGGCCGGTCTTGACGGGCAGGTTGAAGGGCGCGACCAGCTTTTGCTTTTTCAGGTCATCGACCAGCAAGGTGGTCTGGCCAATGGCCACACCCAGGCTGTCTGCAGCGGCTTGCCACGTCAGGATGGAGCTGCTGAAGCGCATTTGCTCGGTAGGCTCGATCTCGGTCTCATAGCGGCACAGCTTGGCCCAGGTCCGCCAATCGTGGGGGCGGAAATGGGAGACCAGCAAGCGCACGCGCAACAAGGCCTGAGGGTAGCGCGCATCAGGCGCGTATTGTCTGAGGAAATCGGGGCTGCACACAGGTTCAATGACATCTTCAAACAGGAAGTCGCTGTCTTGCCTTGGCCAGGCTCCGTTGCCAATCTGGATGGCCAGATCAACGTTGTCGCGATCAAAGTCCACATACGAGACCGAATTGGTGATCTTGACTGTGATGTCAGGGTGTTTGCTGTTGAAATCGGACAGCCGTGGAATCAGCCATTTCGCCGCAAACGTGGTGTAGGTCTGGATGCGCAGTGTGCTGTCCGAGCCCGAGCGCATCAGGTCTTCAGTGGCTTTGCTGAGCAGGTCAAAGGCCGGATTGATGGCTTCTGCATAACGCTGGCCCGAGTGTGTCAGGCTGATGCCGTGACGCTCGCGCCGGAATAATTCCACCCCCAGATAAGTCTGCAAAACATTGAGCTGCTTGCTGACCGCAGACTGACTGATGTGAAGCTCTTGCGCCGCTTTGGTCAGGTTCTGGGTGCGAACTACCGCGTCAAAGACTTTCAGGGGGTTCAGCGGCGGAAGCTTTTTACTCATGACTGGATTCTAGAGAGCGCGTTGGTGGGGCTGGCGTACTCGCCAGCTTCCAGCGTCAGCAATGTGACAGCAGCCATCGTGTCAGCATGGTGTTGATTTCTTTGCTACGCGTTTGTGGAAGTGATGCATGCGTATTGGGCAGCACCATCCACTCGCGCTCCTCACGGTCCATGGCCAGTGTGATGGCTGCTTGATTGGAGCCAGCGAGGTCATCTGCTGTTCCCCAGATCATGAGCATGGGCTTGTGCAAATCCTTCAGTTGCTGGTGCAGCAATGCCGCTATTTGGTCAGGCTGTGGTGCTGCTGAATGCGGGCTACGGCCATGTCCCCCGTCACCCAGCAGCACCAGGCTAGACAATTGGGGCAGGGCTGGCACAAGCCAGCCTGCCACCAGGCAACCCCAGCCATGCGCCACCAGGCTGAAAGGGGTTTGGGCAAATAGGCCGTGCAAGTCTTTTTGAATGGACTGCGCCCAGTCTTTGGCACTTTGCTGCTGCGCGGCGGGTGCAGCGTGTTGCGCAGGAAGCTCGGCAACCAGCACTTGGCAGGAACGGGCAAGGTGCGCGATGCTCGCATGCCAGGCGCGCCAATCACATCCCCAGTCGTGCAGCAAAACCACGGGTGTGCCGTTGCCCCAGCTCAGCCAACGTATGTTGCTGGGCGTGGCCAACGTTGGCACGCTGGCTTGTGACAGCAACCATTGCTCTGCGGCATTGGCTGCTGTACGGACTTGGGCACGCGGTGTCGGCAAAGCGCACGCACTCACAGAGGCTGCATCACAAGGGCATCCACTGCCAGCACACCTTCACCTTCTGGCATCACCATCAATGGGTTCACCTCGGCTTCGACCACGTTCAGATCGCCCCGCACCGCCAGCTGTGACAGGCGCGAAATGGTGTGGGCCAGAGCGTCCAGGTCTCCCTTGGCTTTACCGCGCAGACCTGCGACGGTCTGCAGCATCTTGACTTCAGCAATCATCTCTTTGGCCGTTTCCACGCTTACGGGTGCCAGGCGAATGCTCCGGTCACGCATCACTTCAGCCCAGATGCCGCCAGCTGCCAACATGATGATGGGGCCCGCATCCGGGTCAATGCGGTAACCCACCAGCACTTCCGTCAAGCCCTTGCGCATGGGCTGCACAAGCACCTGATCACAAGGTACACCGGGGGCGCGCTCTTGCAGATTGCTGCGCAGGGTGGCGAATGCCGCAGCCAGTGCCTCCTGGTTCTGAATGCCCAGCACCACGCCACCGACTTCGGTCTTGTGGGGAATGTGCTCGGAGCATACTTTGGCCACGACAGGAAAGTCAAAAGGTAATGCGCCAGGTTGTTCGGTGCTCAGATCGAAGGTGGCTGCAGGTGCATGGGGCACTTGCAGCGTGTCGAGCAGCGCATAGGCCTGGGCTTCGCTCAAGGCACGTGTTGCGGTGGCAGGCTGCCCCTTGACGGTGGCAGGCTCGGCAATGGCGCGGCGCGCAAACACCGAGGCAATCGCGTCGGCGCAGCTTTCCGGTGTGCGGAAGCAGGGAATATTGGCCTGGGTGAGCTGGGCCAGGGCCTGAGGCGCATCTGGCACCAGCATGGTGACCAGTGGCTTGCTGTGGCCCGCGCTGTCCATGATGGGTTTGACTGCCAGGTCAGGGTTGAAGCGGGCCGAAGAGCCCACCACGGCAATCACCATGTCGAACTCCGGCGCGTTGAGCAATATGTCCAGCGCTTTCATCATGACTTCGTACTTGGTGCCTGCCAGGGTCAGGTCCAGCACACGGCCAGCGTTGCCAGGAATGTCTGCAGCCTGCAGTTTGGCAATGGTTTCAGCAGATGGCGTCTGCACGGTGATGCCGCGCACACCCAGCTGGTCAACCACCATGGCGGCGCCGCCACCTGTGGTGGTCACCACGGCCACGCGCTGCGGCGTCTTTTGCTGCGCTGGAATTTTTTGGGCCAGCGGGAAAATCTCGAACAAGGTTTCGAGCATTTCAACGCGTGCAATGCCCAGGTCTTTCAAGAAGGCATCGGCGATGTCATCCTCACCGGCCAAAGCGCCCGTGTGTGTGGCTGCCATTTCGGCTGCAGCGCTGGAGCGGCCCAGCTTGTAGGCAATCACGGGCTTGCCACGCTTGGCGGCTTCACGGGCAAAAGTTTGCAACTGGTCACCGTGGCGCAGGCTTTCCAGGAACAACACATATCCTTCAATCGCGGGGTCATCCAGGGTTGCCGCGCAGATCTCGCCCACGCTCAGGTCCACTTCGCTGCCCACGGATACCAGGCCTGCAAAGCCTACGCCACGGGCCTTGCCGCGTGAGACCAGTGCGCCGATCATGCTGCCGCTGTGCGAGGCAACGAACACCTTGCCTTTGGGTACATCTGGTTCGGCAAAAGCAGCATTGGCGGTGAGTACCAGACCATTGTTGGGGTTGACTACCCCCAGGCTGCTGGGACCCAGAATGCGAATACCGCTTTCCTTGGCAATGGCGCGCAACTGGTTTTCACGCTCCATACCTTCGTGGCCGGACTCAGAGAAACCACTGGCCAAAATGGTGACCAGCTTCACGCCCAGCTTGGCGCATTCCTGAACGGTAGGGACGACGGAGTCAGTGGGGGAAAGCACAAAGACATGCTCCGGCACTTCAGGCAGCGCAGACAGGCTGGGCCAGGCTTTTTCGCCTTGTACCTGATCGCGACGTGGGTTGATCGGATAAACCGTGCCCTGAAAACCCGAGCGGCGCAGAAAAAGCTGCGGGCGGCCACCGGTCTTTTTGGCATCGTCCGATGCTCCTACCAATGCAATGCTCTTGGGATACAAGAGTGCCTGGCACACGTCTGTGGAGGATGTCTTTGTGGTCAACATGTCTTACTTCTCTACATTGAATTTCTTGAACTGCTCGCCCCAGTGCGTCACTTCGGCAGCCAGCTCGGCTTTGAATTGCGCCGGAGTGTTGCCGATGAGAACGGCACCCTGAGGAATCAAGGTTCTCTTGAACTCTTCGCTTTGTGTGGCCTTGGCCATCACTGCAGCGAGTTTGTCCACGATGGCTTGCGGGGTACCAGCCGGTGCCAGCAAGGCATTCCATGAGTCGGAGACCATGTCTGGCAGACCGACTTCCTTGAAGGTAGGGACATCAGGAATGCCTGGCAGGCGCTCGGGACCCGCCACGGCCAGCGGACGCACCTTTCCTGCTTCCAGGTTCGGCATGGCACCTGTGGATGTCATGAAGGCAGAGTCAATCACACCAGCAATCAGGTCATTGAGTGCACCAGAGCCTCCGGAATAGGGCACGTGCAGCATCTGTATGCCTGCCAGCTGCTCCAGTCGCAGCGTGGCCATATGTTGTGTACCGCCAGCACCGGTGGTGCCATAGGTCAGCTCACCCGGCTTTTTCTTGGCCAGCGCCTGGAACTCCTTGAAGTTCTTGACAGGCAGCTTCGGGCTGACAGCAAACACGCCCGGCGCTGAAGAGACCTTGGAGATGGGAGTGAAGCTCTTGATCGGATCGAATTTCTGCTTGGGATAGATGTACTTGTTCATGGCCAGCGGGGCTGCTGCCAGGAGCAGGGTGTAGCCATCCGGCGCCGCTGCGGCGACCATTTCCGACGCAATATTGCTGGTCGCACCAGGGCGATTCTCAACAATGAATGCTCCTTTCAGTTCATCTTGCAAGGCTTTGGCCACCAGGCGTGCAACCACATCGGTGGGGCCACCGGCTTGAAATCCCACAATGATTTTTACCGGCTTGCTGGGGTAGTTGTCAGCCCAAACTCCACCGCTGGCCGCAGTCAGAGCAGCGGCTGCCAGCACGCTCAGATAGGCGCGTCGTTTCATTGATGTCTCCTTGTTAATTTTTTCTCGGTCGCAGATTTATGCTTTGGGTGCGCGTTGTGAGAAGCTGCGCTCAAACACGCCTTCTGCAATACGGTTCTTGAGCATTTCGATGGAGCCGCCAGCAATCATCCAGCCGCGCGTACGGCGTACGCAGTACTCCACCAATGCTTCCTGGCTGAAGCCCATGCCTCCCATGACCTGCATGGCTTCGTTGGAGACTTCCCAGCCTGCCAAGTTACAAGCCAGCTTGGCCATGGCCGTGCTTTGCGCGCTGGGCAGACCGTGTTCGCCTTCCAGGGCGGCTTTGTAGAGCAGCATCTGTGCCTGCTCCAGCTTCATCCACATGTCTGCAAACTTCCACTGCAGGCCCTGGAATTCGCACAGTTCACGGCCAAACTGCTTACGCACCAGCGCGTGCTCACGTGCCTGATTGAAGGCGTAACGGCCCAGGGCCAGCGCACGCGAGGCATTGCCCAGGCGCTCAACGTTGAAGCCCGAGATTTGTTTTTTGAAACCACCTTCACCCAGCAGCAAGTTGGCCTTGGGAATACGGCAGTTTTCGAAATACAGCTGAGACCATTGCTCGCTGTTCATGAAGCTGGAAGGCTGGCCAATGGTGAAACCGGGTGCGCCACGCTCCACCAGCACGGAGCCAATGCCGTTCACACCGGGGCCAAAGCGCACATAAATCAGGAACAGTTCTGCTTCAGGGCTATGGGTGGAGAACACCTTGCTGCCGTTGATGACGATTTCGTCGCCCTCGATCATGGCGGTGGTCTTCAACTCGGTCACTGCGGAACCAGCATCTGGTTCACTCATTCCCAAAGAAATGAGTTTTCTTCCCGCCAGCAAATCAGGCAGAAAACGCTGCTTCTGTTCTGCGGTGGCGTATTCCACAAAGGTGCGGATGGGGCCGAAGTTGCCAGCCTGCACCAGGTCTGCACTCTTGGGGCAGGCCAGGGCAACCTGTTGAATTGCCAGCACTGCGTGCATCAATGTGCCGCCTTGGCCACCGTCTTCCTCGGGGAATGCGATGCCCATCAGGCCTTGCTCGGAAATCATCTGGGCTGCATCCCAGGGGCAGTGGGGATGGTGGGCACGTGCCAGTGCGCCGGGAGCCAGCTTGTCTTGAGCAAAACGTGCCACGCTGTCGGCAAATGCTTGGTGTTCTTCGGAGAGACGGAAGTCCATGGGGTGTCCTGTGCAAGAAAAAAGCTTTGAATGCACAAATCATGGCTTTTTTGCGCTTCTATAGATGTTCCTGTTTTGCCTCTAGATATGAGTTTTTGTTCTTTCTCTGAAACTCTTGCTCTCACTGAGGTGCGCTCGCAACAGGCATCATTGAGGGCATAGAAATCCACAACCCAGGTTCCCTGCAAAGTCTTATGTATATCAGCGAGCAACTCGGTCAATTCGGTTCCGGCTTCCATTCGGTGGAGGTGAATGAAGAGGTCATCCATCACGCGAAACGCGCGATTGTGGATTGGTATGCAGCGCTGATTCCCGGCTATGTCATGGAACCGACGCCTCTGCTGGAAAAAGCGTATGTGGATGATCTTGATCGCGGCAGTGCACGTCTGGCCCTGGGCCGCAAGGCCACCATGCGCACTGCAGCCTTGATCAATGGTTCGGCCTCACATACGGCTGAGGTGGATGACATCTTCAAGGAGGCGATCTATCACCCCGGCGCACCCACGATTTCCGCAGCATTGGCAGTGGCGCAGCAAGAAGGTGCTGGCGGGCTGGAGCTGATCAAGGCAGTTATCGTGGGCTATGAAATCAGTACGCGCATCGGCAAGGTGCTGGGGCGCAGTCATTACAAGTTCTGGCACAACACTGGCACAGTGGGCACGTTTGGCGCAGCAGCGGCAGCGGCTTATCTGCTCAAGCTCAATGCCCTGCAATTCACCCATGCCCTGTGTACCGGGGCCACGTTCGCCGCGGGCCTGCAGCAGGCCTTCAAGATGGATTCCATGTCCAAGCCATTGCACTCCGGGCGTGCAGCGGAAGCAGGAGTAGCTGCAGCACAGATGGCACGCCAGGGCGTAACCGGATCGCTGGATGTTTTCGAGGGCAGCTTCGGCATGGGGGTGGCCATGAGCAATGCGCCTGAGTGGCAGCCTGTGATGGCAGACCTGGGTGAGAGATTCAACATCAACGCCATGACGTTCAAGAATCACGCCTGCTGCGGTCACACCTTTGCGCCTATTGATGGCGCTTTGCTCATTCAGCAGCGCGACCAGATTGCCTGGGAGGATATTGCGCGCATTGTGGTGCAGACTTACAGCCCGGCCCTGTCTGTGGCGGGCAACCCTGCGCCGCGCACTCCGGCAGAAGCGCGCTTTAGCATTCCTTTTGTGGTGAGCACAGCACTGCGCTACGGCAGCGTGCGCCTGGCGGCGTTTGACCCCGAGCGCCTGCAAGACCCAGACTTGCTGGCGCTGATGCGCTGCGTGGAACTGCAGGTACATCCGCAGCTGGATGCGCAATTTCCCGGGCAGCGTGCTGCACAGGTCACGCTCTACACCAAAGATGGGCGGGCGCACAGTTTCTTGCAGCCCACACGCAAGGGCGATCCCGACATGGCGCTCACTGATGCTGAGTTGCAGGACAAGTTTGATGAGCTGGTAATCCCTGTTCTGGGGAAGGAAAAGGCAGAGCGCATTGCCAAGCAGTTGTGGAATTTGCAGGCGTTAGACGCGGTCGATGCGCTGTAATTCCACTGCAATAAGCAACAACAAGAGCAAGGTAGAACAATGCGTGAAAAGAACTTGGTGCGTACCGAACGCGTGGATCAGGTCTTGGTGATCTGGATTGACAACCCGCCGATCAATGCTGGCTCAGGGAGTGCGCCAGGGCATGCTGGATGCCATAGTGCAGCTCAGCGATGACGCTTCGCTGCAGGCTGCAGTGCTGATGGGTGCAGGCAGCACCTTTGTTGCGGGCTCCGATCTGCGTGAATTTGGTCAGCCGCTGCAAGAGCCACAGCTGCCCGTGGTGATTGCAGCCATTGAAAACTGCGGCAAACCGGTGGTGGCAGCGCTACACGGTGCCGCTCTGGGTGGTGGGCTGGACCTGGCATTGGGTTGTGATGCCCGGGTGGCTGCGCCTGGGACGCGTCTGGGCTTGCCTGAAATCACGCTGGGCATGATTCCTGGCACAGACGGGTTTGTCGCTGGCCGACATGGACGTGATTGAACTGAATGAAGCCTTTGCCGCCCAAGGTCTGGCCGTGCTGCGCGACCTGGGTATTGCGGATGACGACGCCCGCGTGAACCAGTGGGGCGGCGCAATTGCGCTGGGCCACCCGCTGGGCGCCTCGGGCGCACGTCTGGCCACGACTGCAGTGAACCAGTTGCACACGCTGGGTGGCCGGTATGCGCTGTGCACTATGTGCATTGGCGTGGGCCAGGGCATTGCCGTGGTGCTGGAAAAGGTTTGAGAAGTTCGTTCGTACGAATTGACGCACTCGGGAATGAAACGGAGCGTTTTACGCGGCAAACAGTGATTGGCTTTGGGGGCGTTTCACATATTTTTAGGAACAGGTAAACCATGACAGGCACAACACATGGCCCATGCGTTCAGCGCGTGCTGCAGGCTTTACATGCGGCCAGGGTGCCGGGCTGGATGTTTCCGGCCCATTTCCTGGATATCTTCTTTGCTTCGCAAGTAAGTTCTGAAGGGGCTAGCGCACAGATGCAGATTGGCCCGCATTGTCTGAATGGCAGCGGCACAGTCAGCAAGGCCGCAGTGGCATTGCTGGCTGATGTCACGATGGCTGCTGCAGTGCGAGGCTATGCAGGGCGTAGTGTGCGTATTGCCACCATGAGCATGCGCCTGTCATTTGCAGCGCTACCAGCGCAAGGGGAGTTGAAGGCGTCCGCCAGCGTGCGAATGATGTCTGTAAATCTTGCATTGCCCACCGCTGCGGTCGCTGTGGAAATCTCCGATGCGCAGGGGCAGTTGTGTTGCAGCGGAGAAGCGACGTTTGCCGTGCTGGAAAACCGCAGTGGCGTTGCAGCGCATCCGTTGCCTACACGTAGCACGCTGACTGGCAGCCTGAGCCCGGAGGCGCTAACGGAGGATGAGCGGCAAATCTGGGAGCGGGCGCTGTCATGCGAGGCAGCATCGGCGGATGGACGTAGTTTTCTGGAACAGTTCTGGTCGCTGCTACCAGCCGCTGATGAACATGTACGCACTGCTTGTGGTGTGTCTTGGCCTGTGGCTGTCAGTGGCTATAACAGCAACCGGGTAGGGCATCTGCAAGGTGGTGTGCTGATGGGTCTGATGTCCAGTGCGTGCGCTTCTGCGGCGCCGCAAGGGATGGAGTTGGTGGATATCTCGGTGCAGTATCAAGCGCCTGTGCAGGCAGATGTGGTGCAACTCAAGGCATCGCCTGCACGGATCGGGCGCAATGCAGCATTTGTCAATGCTGATATGGAAAGTGCTGATGGGCGCATTTTGGCGTCTGCACAAGGCAATCTGGTGCAGAAACGCTGATTTGCCTGGGCCGCACCAAGGCGCATTGCAACCACATTATTGAGGCATTTGTGGGCCTGACCCAGGTTTGTCATCTATCTTGCAAGAGGTCAGCTAAAGATAATGTCCATCTATGACGGATTCAAAGCACGATGACCGCACCATCTACCAAGCCGCATGCCACTGTGGCAGCGTCCGTTTTAGGCTGAGCCTGACGGACGGCTTGCGTACAGCGCGCCGATGCAATTGCTCTTACTGCAGCATGCGCGGAGCTGTGGCTGTTTCAGCCAATTTGAAGGACATTGAAATCCTTCAGGGCAAGGATGCTCTGACGCTGTACCAGTTCAACACTGGTGAAGCCAGACATTATTTCTGTGCAAAGTGTGGCAACTACACATTTCATCAGCGAAGGTCTTCACCCAGCCAATACGGGGTCAATGTCGCTTGCATTGAGGGAATAAGTCCTTTTGATTTTGACGTTGTGCCGGTCAATGAAGGGCGCATCCATCCCAAGGATTGCTTCGGTGGTGGTGCCGTAGTTGCAGGATGGATGCGATATGAAGCCAATCCCGAAGCTGGGGAAGGTTGACGCAAATCGCGACAGATCATTTAACGGTGGGGGGGCCTGGCTCCACCAATCGAATCGTATTGATTGGATGCTTCGCCGCGTGCGGCTGTCCTGTCATGAGAGCAGAGATTGCTGAAAAGAAGCACGTGCTGCAGGTGACAGAGCAGGAAAGAGCAGCGCTTATAAGATGGCTGGTTTCTTGCAGAGTCTGATTGTGAACCCTCCATCCAAGCCCGTGGCCTTTTTGTGTTTGGCGCTGAGCATGGCGCTGGTAGGCAGCTATGTGGCGCTTTCCAAGCCGCTTGCTGTGCTGTTTCCGGTGTTGTTGCTGGCTTGGCTGCGCTTTGGGATTGGAGTGATTGCCATGTTGCGCTGGCTGCGCAAGTCGCCGCAAGAGCCCGCAATGAACGCGCGCACCAAGCGTTTGTTATTTCTGGAGTCGTTTTTCGGTAATTTTTTGTTCACCCTGTGCATGGTCACGGGCGTGAGTTTGACCAGCGCGGTTACTGCGGGAGTCACCATGTCGGCCATTCCTGTGGCGGTGGCGGTACTCAGTTGGGTCGTCTTGCGTGAGCAAATAGCGCCGCGCACATGGGCTGCTGTGGCATTGGCAGTGGCAGGCATCGCTTTGTATGCTGCTGCCAAACCGCAGGACGCGGCAAATATGCAGCCTTATGCTGTTTGGGGACAGCTGTTGTTGTTGGCCGCAGTGCTGTGTGAAGCCGCATATGCGGTGATCGGTAAACAGCTCACAGCCACGCTGTCACCTAAACGCATCAGCGCCATCATCAATCTTTGGGGATTTGTACTGTCCACTCCGCTGGGCTTGTACTGGGTGTGGCATTTCGATTTTGCGCAGGTCAGTTTCTCCATGTGGAGCTTGCTGGTGTTTTACGCGCTGGCGGCTTGTGTATGGACGGTTTGGTTGTGGATGACAGGCTTGCGTTCCGTGCCTGCAGCGCAGGCGGGTATCTTCACGGTGATGCTGCCTATCAGTGCGGCTGTTGTGGGCATGGTGGCGCTGGGGGAGCAGATCAGCACTGTGCAACTGCTGGCGCTTGGGATTGCCTTGCTGGGAGTCGTGGTGGCAACCTGGCCTGTCAAACGCAGGTAAAGCGGCACAATGGCAGCCATGAATTATCCGCACTCCCTGTCCTTACTCACCGTTGTGACCACCACCGTTGGCAGTGCTGTCGACGCTGAGCGTTTGGCGCAGGGGAGTGTGCAAGCCCGAGTGGCTGCCTGCGCGCAGGTGGAGGCGATCACTTCGCACTATGTCTGGGATGGTGCGCTGGAGCACAGCCCTGAATGGCGGGTGGTGTTTAAGACATTGCCCAGCGTTGTGGAGCACTTGTGGGACTGGTTGAAAACAGTGCATCCTTATGAGGTGCCTCAGTTGCTACAGCGTACCGAGCATGCCAACGCTGCCTATGCTGCCTGGGTGGCTGCGCAGGTGGATGCCAGCGTCTGATTGGACAAAGGCTGCAGCATGGTTTGCAGCGTTTGGTGGTTTGGTGATTGGTTCATCGGCATGAAAAAGCCCCGCACTTGAACAGCGGGGCTTTTTGAAAGGAACACGCTTTTAAGCCAACAAGGCCTGTGCAAATTCCTTGGCGTTGAAGGTTTCCAGGTCTTCCACCTTTTCACCTACTCCGATGAAATAGACAGGAATAGGGCGTTCTTGCGCAATCGCAGCCAGTACGCCACCCTTGGCCGTGCCGTCGAGCTTGGTGACAATCAGACCAGTCAAACCCAGGGCTTCATCAAAGGCCTTGACCTGGTTGAGTGCGTTTTGCCCGGTGTTGCCGTCAATCACAAGCAGCACTTCATGCGGGGCTGAGCCATCTGCCTTGCTGACCACGCGCTTGATCTTCTTGAGTTCTTCCATCAGGTGCAGCTGCGTGGGCAATCGGCCTGCGGTGTCGACCAAGACCACATCCTTCTTGCGAGCCTTGCCTGCGCTGACGGCATCAAAGCTCACGGCAGCCGGGTCGCCGCCTGCCTGGCTGATGATTTCCACGGTGTTACGAGTAGCCCATACGCCCAGTTGCTCACGTGCTGCAGCACGGAAAGTGTCGGCCGCAGCCAGAAGTACGGACTGGTCGCTGTCTGCCAGATGCTTGGTCAGCTTGCCAATGGAGGTGGTTTTGCCGGCGCCATTCACGCCAGCCACCATGATGACTGTAGGCGTGTGCTCACCAATGACAAGCGGCTTTTCCAATGGTCGCAGCAAGTCAGCCAGTGACTCGGCCAGCAAGGCTTTGACGGCTGCAGGCTCAGTTGTTTTGCTTTCCTTGATGCGTTGCTTGAGGTCTTCGAGCAGATGCATGGTAGCCTTGACGCCGGTGTCGGCCATCAACAGCGCATCTTCCAGCTCTTCGTACAAGGCATCATCAATTTTGGTGCCAGTGAAGACAGTGGTGATGCTGTTGCCTGTTTTGCGCAGGCCTGCTTTGAGGCGGTCCATCCATCCCGTGCGTGCTCCAGCTGCTTCCGGTTTTGCCTGTGGTTCAGGAGCTTGCTCAAATACTTCGGGCTCTGGTGAGGCATTGGCAGGAACTTCTTCCTTATCTCCCATTCCGAAAGTATTACGCAGCCAACCTCCGACAGAGGTGGTTCTGGCAACGGGTACAGAAGTCTCCTCTTCCACAGGGGAAGAGAGTTCGGGTGCGACAGTCTCGGACTGCTCAAGGGCAGGAGTTGCGTCGGCTTGTGGGGCTTTTTTCTTGAAAAAACTGAACATTGGCGGGTTCTTAGAATCCTGCATTCTATGAAACGAACTTTATCCCTTCTAGCGCTGCTGGCCAGCCTGAGTGCGACAGCCGAGAATTTGCCTGTTACTGGCACGTTATCGTCCTCTCTGTCTGAGTGGGCCAGCAGTTCGACTGTCAAGCCTGCAACAGCGGTTCAGCAGTTCACATTGAGCAATGGTATGGAGCTGATCGTACAGCCTGATCGACGAGCGCCCACAGCGGTGCATATGCTCTGGGTGAAGGTGGGGGCCATGGATGAAGTCGATGGCACCACGGGTGTGGCCCACGCGCTGGAACACATGATGTTCAAGGGCTCCAGAAAACTGGCGCCTGGTGAGTTTTCTCGTCGTGTTGCTGCTTTGGGCGGGCAGGAAAATGCCTTCACCAATCGCGATTACACGGGCTATTACCAGCAGATACCGGCAGAGCGACTGAGGGATGTGATGGCGCTGGAGGCCGACCGTTTTGCAAACAACCAGTGGCCGGACGAAGAGTTCAAGAAAGAGATTGAGGTTATCAAGGAAGAGCGACGCATGCGCACAGAAGACAATCCGCGTGCCATGCTCTTCGAGCAGTTGTCGGCCTCGGTGTTTCAGTCGAATCCCTATCGTCGGCCGGTGGTGGGTTGGATGAGCGATCTGGATGCGATGACCGCAGACGATGTGCGAAACTTCCACCAGCAGTGGTATGTGCCGGGCAATGCCGCCATCGTGATTGCAGGGGATGTGGATGTTGCCAAGGTCAGGGAATGGGCTGAGGAAACCTACGGTCAGATTCCTGCACGCGCATCGGCAGTCAGCAAGCCTCGCGAAGAGCCCCGGCAGTTGGGTATCCGCCGCATTGAGGTCAAACAACCTGCCGAACAGGCCTATGTGGCCTTGGCTTTCCGGGCGCCTTCCATACGCAATGTGGAAAACCTCAATGCCGAGGACAAAGATGCACTGGCCTTGCTGATGCTGTCTTCTGTGCTGGACGGCTATGACGGAGCGCGTCTGGAACGTGCCCTGGTGCAAGGCAAAAACCGTGTGGCCGATAGTGCAAGCAGTTCGGCAGGGATCATGGGGCGAGGTCCTTCGTTGTTCATTCTGTCTGGTGTGCCAGCCAAGGGGAAAACGGCAGCGCAGTTGGAGCAAGCCTTGCGTGCACAAATCCAGCGTGTTGCCAAAGAGGGCGTCCAAGCGTCGGAGCTGGAGCGCGTGAAGACACAGTGGGTGGCCTCGCAAATCTACGAGCGTGATTCTGTCATGGGGCAAGCTCAGAGCTTGGGTAATTACTGGGTCATGGGTATGCCGACCAATGCCGATGACTTGCTCGTCAAAGAGCTGATGAAGATCACTGCAGCTGACGTGCAGCGCGTAGCCAAACGGTATTTTGGTGATGACCAGCTCACGGTGGGTGTCTTGGTGCCCCAGCCACGAGCTGCTGGTCAAGCACTTCGTCCTGCCACAGCGGTGGGTGATAACCAGACACTCCAGCACTGAAAGTTTGATGATGAAGACAAAAACCATTGCGGCCAGCGCTTGGCTGGTGTGTACGTTTGCTGGTTTTGGCGTCAGTGCCGCATGGGCGATTCTGCCCATTCAGCACTGGCAACAAGCTTCGGGAGCCAAGGTCTGGCTGGTGGAAAGCCCCAGCATTCCGATGGTGGACATTCAGGTTTCTTTTGATGCAGGAGCCCGCCGTGAAGATCCTGCGAAAGCTGGTGTGGCCACAGCATTGAGCTTGATGAACGCCAAGGGCATCAAAGCGGACGGCAAGCTACCCGCCATGAATGAAAACGCCTTGGGCGAGGCATGGGCAGATCTGGGTGCTGGTTTTGATGCGAGCGCAGGAAAAGACAGTTTCAGCTTTTCGTTGCGCAGCCTGACCGTGCCCGATTTGCTGCAGCGCTCGGTGGAACTGGCGTCGCGCCAAATGGCTCATCCCAGCGTGCCTGCTGCTGTGTGGCAACGTGAGCGCGCCCGCTGGAGCGCAGCGATCGCTGAGTCCAACACCCGTCCAGGCACCGTGGCAGCTCGGGCATATACCGATGCGGTTTACAGCGGTCACCCCTACGGCGTGCGCACCACAGAACAAACGCTGGCACGTATCAACGTGAAAGACATCCAGGACTGGCAGCAGCGCATGTTTCAGGCATGTCGTGCCAAGGTGAGCGTGGTGGGTGCGGTGGACAAAGCCAGGGCCGATGAACTGGTCGCAGAGCTGCTTTCACGTCTGCCCAAGGATGATGGCAAGGGTTGTCAGCCATTGCCAGCCGTGCCGGAGGTGCCAGCTCTGGAGGCGGCACGGGACATTCGAATTCCATTCCAGTCGGCGCAGGCGCAAGTTCTGATTGGTCAGCCTGGCATCAAGCGTAACGACCCAGACTTCATGGCTTTGCTGGTGGGTAACCACATCCTGGGTGGTGGTGGTCTGGTTTCGCGCCTGATGGAAGAAGTGCGTGAAAAGCGTGGACTGACTTACGGCATATCGAGTGACTTTGCCCCCGGGTTGCATGCAGGGGCCTTCACCATCAGCTTGCAGACTCGCCCCGACCAGGCCGAGCAAGCTCGTCAGGTGGTTCAAGAGACGCTGGCCATGTTTGTCGCTGAAGGCCCTACGGAAAAAGAGTTGCGCGATGCCAAGGACAATCTGATTGGTAGCTTTGCGCTGCGCATCGACAGCAACCGCAAGCTGTTGGCCAATGTGGCCAATATTGCTTGGAACGACCTGCCTTTGGATTACCTGGATCACTGGACGGCCAAGGTGGAGGCGTTGACGGTGGAGGATGTGCGCAGCGCCATGCAACGTGCGATCCAGCCGGTTCGCATGGTGACCGTGGTGTTAGGGGAAAAGAAATAAATGGGTCGCAACAGTTATCGCAATATTGAAGAAGCACTGGCGCTTGAAGCTCGTCTGAAAAAGCGCGAGGCCTTCAAACAGGCTGAAGCAGAGGCATTGGCCGTGGCAGCAGGCAAAAAGCCCGGCAGCAAAGCGCAAAAGCCAGCCAAGGCGACAGGTGGTGGTGCCGGTGAAGTCCGCATCATCGGTGGTCAATGGCGGCGCACCCGTTTGGCGGTGGCGCAGAGACCGGGCTTGCGTCCCACACCTGACCGTGTGCGCGAGACCCTGTTCAACTGGCTGGGACAGGACTTGGCTGGCTGGCGCTGTATTGACGTGTTTGCAGGCACGGGTGCTTTGGGCCTGGAAGCAGCTTCACGCGGTGCCGTGCAGGTACGCTTGGTGGAGCAAGATGCCGGTCTGGCCCAGCAGCTGGAGCGACTGACGCAGCAACTCAAGGCAGAAGGCGTGCATGTGCAGCGTGGCGATGGTATTGCTGCGTTGACGCAGAGTTCACCGGGCTACTGGCATGCCGTATTCATCGACCCTCCATTTGGAGTGGATGCCTTGTTTGCACCAGCGGTAAAGGCTGCAGCACAAGTGCTGGCAGATGATGGCTTTATCTATCTGGAAGCGCCAGAGCCCTGGACGGACGAAGTACTGGCCGAATATGGTCTGCAGCAGCACCGCTATTTGAAGGCGGGCGCAGTGCATGCGCACTTGCTCAAGAAGATCACAGCCTGATTGCATTTTCACAATACGTAGCTTCTGGTGGCAGCGCTTTTTGCTCCAGGAGCTTTTTTTTTGCCTGAAACACAGCTGGGCATAATGCGATCCAGTTTGAGAACCATATGGAGATTGCCATGGCTGAACACGTGGTTGCCGTTTACCCCGGCACATTTGACCCCATTACGCTGGGGCACGAAGACATGATTCGACGGGCAAGCCAGCTGTTTGGCACGGTGGTCGTAGGTGTGGCGATGGCACACCACAAGAAGACCATGTTCACTTTGGATGAGCGCATGGCAATGACCCGAGCGGTGTTCAGTGATGTACCCAATGTGCGTGTGGAAAGCTTTGATGGCCTTGTGCGTGATTTTGTGAAGCAGCAAGGCGGCAAGGTGATGGTGCGGGGGCTGCGCTCGGGCACCGATTTCGATTACGAGTTCCAGTTGGCCGGTATGAACAAGCACTTGCTGCCTGAAGCGGAAACCGTATTTTTGACACCCAGTGCAGAGACCATGTTTATCAGCAGCACCCTGGTGCGCGAGATTGCTACGCTGGGCGGGGATGAGGTGCGCAAGTTTGTCTCTCCCACGGTGTTGCAGCAATTGCTGCTCAAGCTGAAAAAGACTGGCTAAGCTGAACGTTCTGCCTGCTGGCGGTGTGCGCTCACCACTTGGTGAACAAAGGTGAGTTTGGCGATCGCTCCCGTGGAGAGGGCAAAGGGGTAGGCATCGTTTTGACCCAGGCTGCGGTTGAGGCTGTTGAGCATCAGCGTCAGAGGGACGCACTGCTGCAGGATGTGATCGAACGGAGCCTGCGTATTGCTGAACGGATCATCCATGGGCGGCCAGCTCGCCAAATGTCCAGGCAAGCGGAGCTGGACGTGATAGCTGGCCGCGGTCTCCAGCAGATCCATCATGTGCAGATAATGCGCCCAGGTTTCGGCCCAGTCTTCCCAGGGGTGGGCTGCAGCATAGGCACTGACATGGTGCTTTTGCCAGTCCAATGGCCCGGCAGGGCCGCGTGCGTAATGCGCTTGCAGCGCTTGGGCATAGTCCTGGCGCTCATCCCCAAATAGCGAGCGAAATGGCTCCAGCCATGGGGTGTCGCGCACCAGGGTATCCCAGAAAAAATGTCCTGATTCATGGCGCAGATGCCCCAGCAGCGTGCGATATGGCTCGGACATGGCCAGTCTGCGGCGTGCGCGCTCATCATCATCGGCCTCTGCCACATTCAATGTAATGGTGCCACTGAGGTGCCCTGTGAAAATGGGCTGTCCGGGTAAGTCCTCCAGAAAATCAAATGTGGGCGCGGCAAAACCCTGAATCGAGGTGAGATGCAGGCATGACAGCGTGTAAAACAGGTAACGCTTGGCGTTTTCCACTTTGCTCGCGCGCAGCACATTTTGAGGATTGGCGAAGTTAGGCAGCCAGCGAGTCTGACGGCAGGAGACGCAATATGGCTGTGAACCATCGGCGTCAGTGGTGAAATTGCAGGCAGCGCCTTCACTGCTTCGGTTGCGGCACATGCGCAGATGGGCGATCTCTTGGCGCAGCGCTGGTGAGCGTGGTTCCCACAGGTCAGGCAAGCTCGGGGAAGGTTCGAGCGCGGCCATACGCATGCGTTCCGGGACAAACGCCAGGGTTGAACCACAATGCACACAGGTGGTGTTTTCAAAAAAAACCAGATGTCCGCAGTGGTCACAAGTAAAAGCGCGCATGCGTCTAGCTTAGCGAGGAATAGAGATAAATAAAAATGCCGACCCAAATGAGGTCGGCATTTTTACGTAAGTTTGCTGGGCAAAGCCCGCAAACCTATGAGTCCTGATTAGGGACGAACCACGATGCTGTTGCGTACAGACGTTACGCCCTTGACGTCGCGTGCAATGCTTTCAGCGCGGTCTTTTTCCGCCTGGCTCTTGGCAAAGCCCGACAGTTGCACCACGCCCTTCATGGTTTCCACGCTGATGGATGTGGCGGCCACCGTTTTGTCTTCTGCAAACTTGGCTTTCACAGCCGTGGTGATGCCGGCGTCATCTACATAGGAGCCAACGGATTGCTGATTGCGAGCGACAGAACAGCCAGCTGCGCCGATAACGGTGGCGCCGATCAGGGTAGCGAAAGCGATAGCACGTGTAGTTTTCTTCATATATGCCTTTCAGCGTTGGTTAAGAAATAGGTGCGAGGTGTTGAAATTTGGTCTGCGCACCTGGATTTGCAATGTCAAAGTGTTAGCGGCGACGGCCCATGAGGAAGGCGGCAGCAACTGCAGCTCCTGCAGCAGCAGCCATCAAAATTGATTTGCCCGGTTGCTCAACGACATAGCGTGTGGTGCTCTCAGCTGCTTGCTGGAACTGCTTGCGTGCGCGATCCGTACTTTCTGCACAAAAATGAATACTCTTGTTGCAGAACTCCTGGGCACGTGCAGTCAGGTTATCGATTGCGGGGCTGAGTTCGTTCTCGACAGCACGCAACCCGTCTTGCGCCTTGTCAAAAGCATTGCTGGCGGCTTCTCGCGTCGTTTTGATAGCCTCTTTCGCGGAGTTTTCAGCGTCATGCGCGAATTCTTTAGCGCTGGCCTTTGCAGTTTCTGCAGCGTCTTTCACGGCTTCTTTGGTTGCATCTGCAGCTTCAGCAAATGTCTTTTTGGGGTCTTCGGTGTTACTCATAACAATCTTTCTCAATGCGTAGCTTTGTCCGGCGTCAAGGGCGGCATGGCGCCCTCAGATCAACCTTTCTTTTTGAGCAGGCTCATTACGAAAGTAACGACAGCCATGATGACAAATACAAAGAACAGAATCTTCGCAATGCCCACTGCACCTGAGGCAATGCCGCCAAAACCAAAAACAGCAGCAATCAAGGCAATGATGAGAAATACAACGGCGTAATGCAGCATGGTTCGTCTCCTCGGGTGTAAGCGGATGGAGCGCCGCAAGCAGCGCATTCATTGAACCTTCAATGTAAGCATCCCGATGCGGCCGTTGTGACAGCACCGATTGCGCATGAGTGTCAGTCTGAGGGGTTTCTGCGGTGTGCGCACAGGACTACACAGCAAACAATAAGTTTCAAAGAATGGAAGCCATAAAAAAAGCCACCGGCTGGTGGCTTTCTGAGTGGCAAGGCACTTAGGCTGGTTGTAACGCTTCTGCGTTGCTTCCGGTCGGAATGACGGCAGAAATAATGGTGCCTTCACCAATCGCGGAATTGATGGTCAGGCGTCCGCCTGCAGCCTCCACGCGGTGGCGCATGCCTGCCAGACCGTGAGAGTTGGGGCGGATGGCGGACAGATCAAAGCCTTCTCCATTGTCTTGAATCTGCACGGCGACATAGGTCGGGTAGTTGTGCACCGTCACCTGGATATGGCTTGCTTTGGCGTATTTGCCGATATTGGTCAGTGACTCTTGCACCAGTCGGTAGATGGTGAGCTCGGTGGCATCTGGAAGTTCCACGGCTTCAAAATTGGACTCAATCTCCACGCCACTGCGCTGCGCAAATTCATTGGTCAAAATTTCCAGCGATGTTGACAAGCCCAAATTGGCCAATGAGGACGGTCTCAGGTCTTCCACGATGCGACGCTTCAGAGCAATACCGCTGTTGAGCGTTTCCGTCAGGTGCTTGACGCGGTCTGCGACTTCCGGGTTGGACATTTCAATTTTTGACTTCAAACGCGCCACATCCAGTTTGGCTGCTGTGAGCAGGGCGCCGAGTTCGTCGTGCAGCTCGCGTGCCAGGTGACCTCGTTCATCTTCCCGCACCTGCTGCAAATGGTTGGCAAGCTCTGTCAGTGTGGCTGTACGTTCACGTACCAGTTGCTCCAAACGCGTGCGCTCTTCCGAGAGTAGGGCTTGTTCACGCTTGTGGAGTCGTTCAACCATTTTGTGTTGACGCAAATACAGATAAAAGGCGAGAACACCAATCAAGGTAATGGTGGACACACCCAGACGCGCCCAAAACAGCGACGATTGCACCGCAGCCTGATAGTGCTGGGCTTCACGCATGACGGACTCGTCGAGCTGGTTGGACAGCGTGCGGATGGTGTTCATGTCGCTATTGCCCATGTCGGTGAACATGACAAATTTCAGCGCATCCGAGTTGCCTTCGCGAAATAGCTTCAGGCTCAAATCCATCTCGGCAGTTTTTCGCCCAATGCTGCGGCCAAGAGCCAGGAATATGTCGGTTTTAGCGCTGTCGTGCTCAATATTGACGCGAATGTTTTCCAGCGAGCGGGAAATATCCTTGTTGGCCTCCTGGTAGGGCTCCAGATATTTGTTGTCGTTGGTCAGCAGATAACCGCGCAATCCTGTCTCTGCGTTCAACATGTCCTTCATCAGCGAGCTGATTGAGGTACGAGTGTCGTATGAGCGCGTCAAATTTGTCAGTAATTGGCTTGTTTGTTTGTAGCCATATTCGCTGACCCCAATCATGAGACTAGCCGCAAGTATTGCTAAGGGCAAACTAAACGCCATACGGCGTAACCTAGTCCAGTTCACATTGAATCCTCCAATTGGTTGGCAGTTTGTGCCAGATGGCGAACATAAAATCAAGTTGCATTGAGACAGGGTTACCGCTGTGTCCTGCAAGCATTCGTATTGCGAAACTAGGATCGTATAGGGATATATTCCCTCCAAAGGAAAGAGGCTTAGATGATCAAAGTTGGAATCGTGGATGACCACGCCATCGTGCGTTCGGGGTTACGTCAGTACTTGTCTGAACATGTGGACTTGCGCGTGGCGGGTGAGGCTAGCAATGGCCGTGAAGCCATCGATTTGGTGAGACAGCAGGACATTGATGTGCTGGTCATGGATTTATCTATGCCCGGTCAAAGTGGTTTGGATGCGCTGGCCATGTTGCGCGCCAAGGCACCAGAAATGGGAATTTTGATTTTGAGTGGCTATCCGGAGGAGCACTACGCAATCAATTTGATTCGGCAAGGGGCCAGTGGATATCTGAATAAGGAATGCGAACCCAAGGAAATCGCAGAGGCAATTCGCACAATTGCTTTGGGACGTCGCTATTTGACGCCCACGGTCGCTGACTTGCTTGCCCAGCAACTCAACCGCAAGGACGATGCTCCACCGCATGAACAGCTCTCAGAGCGCGAATTCCAGGTTTTTTTGAAGCTGGCCAAGGGCGAGACAGCAGGAGATATTGCCAAGTCGCTGTCGCTGAGTGTCAAAACCGTGAGTACCTATCGCACGCGCTTGATGGAAAAAATGGCTTTGTCCTCGAACAGTGATCTGACCTATTACGCATTGAAGAACAAGCTGATCGATTGATCTAACCAGCCATAAAAAAAGCTGAGCATGGCTCAGCTTTTTTTATGGTTCTCTCAACTGCTTCCATATCAGCTCATTTCCATGCAGAAGTCGAGCAAGTTATCAATCTCATTGGACTTGTCAAATACGGCGTCAACCCCCAGCTCTGTACAACGCTGACGGACGTCCAGAGTTGCATAGTTGCTCAGCACGATGACACGCTGTCCAGGTTTACGGTTTTGGCAAGCAGCCACAACGCCCAAGCCGCTACCTTGGCGCAGGAAAAGGTCAACAATGGCCAGATCCCAATCATTGTGGGGTGCGGTCAGCCACGCCGTGCCTTCAGCTTCAGTTTCGGCGAAGCCAACGGGCTTTACTTCGGAGAGTTCGAGCAAAGTCTCAATTAGATTTTCGCGGATCGTGGCGTTGTCTTCCACGAAAAAAGTCTTGAGAGTCACGATTCAAAGACATCTAAGAGGTGGGTTTTCGTCGGGCTAGGAAAAGTCATTGTGCATCGCACACTCTGGCTGAAGCGTAGTACATGTCCTACTTCTTGCTGCAGCACACAGTGCAATCTGGATTTCGGCTGGCACGCATGCGTGTCCATTCCATACTTCTCCCATCTAACATCAAAAGCTTGCCAACAAGAGAGTCTCCCACGTCAGCAATGAGTTTTAAAGCCTCAGCGGCTTGCATGGCTCCAATAACACCGACTAACGGCGCAAAAACACCCATGGTGGAACACTGCACTTCCTCGAAAGACTCATCCGGGGAAAACAAGCAGGCATAGCAGGGGGAACTTTCTTTGCGTGGGTCAAACACGGTGATCTGTCCATCAAAACGGATGATGGCACCAGCTACCAAAGGCACGCTGTGTTTGACACAAGCTGCATTCACAGTTTGCCGCGTTTGGTAGTTGTCGCAGCAGTCCAATACCACAGTGGCTTGTGAGACAAGTTCGTCTAGCAGCTCCGTATCCGCATGTTGTTGCACGCAGCGCACCTGGACATCCGGGTTGATGGCATGCATCGCCTGTGCAGCGGATTGAACCTTGGCTTGGCCGACGCGTGCTGTGGTGTGGGCGATCTGGCGCTGCAAATTGGTGAGGTCAACGCTGTCATCATCCACCAATGTGATCTTGCCCACCCCGGAGGCAGAGAGGTACAAGGCCGCAGGTGAGCCGAGCCCTCCTGCTCCGATGATGAGTGCATGCGCATCCAGCATGGCTTGCTGGCCCTCAATGCCGACTTCGTCGAGCAGGATATGGCGTGAGTAGCGTAGGAGTTGATCGTCGTTCATGATGACTCCATTAAAAAAGCCGGGGACAAGCCCCCGGCTGTTTAAAAAAGATAGCGTTGGTGTGCGAGCTGTCTGCCTGCCAAGGGCAGTTTATTCGCAGCAAGTTATCTTTGTTCTTCGTCCTTGTCTTTGTCGCTGTCCTTGCTTTCGGCAGGACGCTCTGTCAGGGTCTTGCTGACTTTGACCGGTTGTCCCTTGAGCTGGTTCAAGGCTTGCTGCAGCTGGAAGTCCTTGTCCGAGCCAAACTCGGGCAGGCGCCGCTCAGAAACAGGCTTCTTAGAATCTTCTTCCAGGCGCTTTCGGGCTTCTTCGCGCAGTTTCTCACGTGCGGCCACGGCGTCTGCTTCGGCCGCAGGATCACCATTGCCGATGTGCTTTTCCAAATCAGATTCGCGCATGCGCAAAGCCGCATAGACATCACCCTCTGCGGTTTCGTCGACCATGACATCAGGCACGATGCCCTTGGCCTGAATGGATTTGCCGCTAGGTGTGTAGTACAGCGCAGTGGTCAGTTTCAAGCCGGTATCAGGGCCCAGGGGGCGGACGGTCTGCACGGATCCCTTGCCAAAAGACTGGCTGCCCATGATGGTCGCTCGCTTGTGATCTTGCAGGGCACCAGCCACAATTTCGCTGGCTGAAGCCGAACCTTCGTTGACCAGGACTACCAGCGGAACCTTTTTCAAGGCTTCAGGCAGACGCTTGAGAGGATCTCCGGTGCCACGACGTGCGTAGAACTCGGGGGCAGCCTTAAAGACGGCCTTGCTTTCTTCCAGTTGGCCGTCGGTGCTGACGACAGTAACGCCTTCGGGCAGGAATGCCGCAGAAATCGCTACAGCAGCGTCCAGCAATCCACCGGGATCGTTACGCAGATCCAGTACCAGACCCTTGATGTTCGGTTCTTCCTTGTAGATCTCTTCCACCTTGCGAACAAAGTCATCCACAGTGCGTTCTTGGAATTGGCTCAGTCGAACCCAGGCGTAACCAGGCTCAATAACCTTGCCCTTGACGGACTGTGTCTTGATCTCTTCGCGGGTAATCGTGACTGTGAAGCTACGGCTTTCATCCTTGCGCAGGATGGTCAGCTCCACCTTGGTCTTGGGCTCACCGCGCATGCGTTTGACGGCCTCATTGAGGGAAAGGCCTTTGACTGCAGTGGTGTCAATCTTGGTGATCAGATCACCACTCTTGAGTCCAGCTTTGTCTGCAGGAGAGCCTTCAATAGGCGAGACGATCTTGATCAGACCGTCTTCTTGTGTGATTTCAATGCCTACACCCACAAAGCGGCCCGAAGTGCCTTCTCGGAATTCCTTGAAGCTCTTCTTGTCGAAGTATTGCGAATGCGGGTCAAGGCTGGAGACCATGCCGGAGATGGCATCGGTGATCAGCTTCTTGTCATCCACAACCTCGACGTAATCCGTCTTGATGATGCCGAACACAGCCGACAGTTGCTGGATTTCCTCCAAGGGAAGAGGCGAAATGCCGCCGCGCGCAACCGTTTGCAATGACACGGTGGTCAATGCACCCGCTACAACGCCCAACGATACCCAGCCAGCAATTTTGAGTTTTTGGCTCATAGAGACTTTAGTTTTAGATCGATCTGCGTCGACAAATATACACGGCGCTGCCTTGCAGGTGGTGGGGCGCAGGCCCAACCACCCGAAGGCAGGTAGGGTGTTACACAATCATGCCTTGCCTTGGGCGGCCACAGCAGCGGCAGCCTTGGCAGCAGCTTCGGCGTCGCCCAGGTAGTAGCTACGGATGGGCTTGAGGTTTTCATCCAGCTCGTACACCAGAGGGATGCCGTTAGGGATGTTGACACCAACGATAGCGTCGTCTGCAATATTGTCCAAATACTTGACCAATGCGCGGATGGAGTTGCCGTGCGCAGACACAACCACACGCTTGCCAGCCTTGATTTCGGGAGCCAGTGTCTCAGTCCAGAAGGGCACCACGCGAGCGACGGTGTCCTTCAGGCATTCAGTCAGCGGGACTTGTTCGGGCTGCAGGTTGGCGTAGCGACGGTCGCTGCGTTCGCTGCGAGGATCGGTCGCTTCCAGGGCCGGTGGCGGCACATCATAGCTGCGGCGCCATTGAAGCACTTGGGCATCGCCGTATTGTTTGGCCATATCGGCCTTGTTCAGTCCTTGCAAGCCACCATAGTGGCGCTCGTTGAGGCGCCAGTCTTTGTGTACAGGCAGCCATGTGCATTTCATCTCATCCAGGGCATACCACAGGGTGTTGATTGCACGTTGCAATACCGAGGTGTAGGCGACATCAAACTCGTAACCTTCGGCTTTAAGCAGCTGGCCTGCCTGCTTGGCCTGGGCGATGCCGGTAGGGGTCAGGTCCACATCGGTCCAGCCGGTAAAACGGTTTTCGAGATTCCAGGTGGACTCACCGTGGCGGATCAGTACGAGCTTGTACATGGTTTCTTTCTGCGCAAAAAACACAAACGGATAAAGGCGTAGCCTTCTATTCTAGGGCGCAGGCTGGCGCTGTACAGGGTATGTTGTCTGGGGAGATCGGTCTACCACTAAAATCACAGGCTTTGCCAACCCAAGGACTGACGTGACTTTCATTGTTGAAAACTGGTATTTGATTTTGCTGGCAGTAGTCTCTGGTGGTCTGCTGTTGGTGCCTGCTCTCAAAGGGGCGGGCGCCGGTTCGCTGTTGCCCAATGACGCTGTGGTGAAGATCAACCGCGAAAAAGCGGTCATCGTGGACGTGCGTGAGCCAGAAGAATATGTGAAGGGCCACATCACCAATGCCAAGAATATTCCGCTGTCACAGCTTGATGAGCGTCTGTCGCAGGCGGTGAAGAACAAAGCTTTGCCTGTGATTCTGGTGTGCGAGAAAGGTCATCGCGCTGTGCGAGCTCAGGCGCAAGCCAAGAAGCTCGGCTATGACAATGCCCAAGCTTTGGCTGGTGGCATGAAGGCTTGGCGAGATACGGGGTTGCCTGTAACTAAGGCCTAAGCCTGCTGGACTTTTACAACTGCCCTACTATTGAGGAGCCATTCGGCTCCTTTTTTGTGCCCGGTTTTCCCCTGGGCACTTTGGGCAGCCCCCCTGTTTAATAAAGACTCTGAAGGATTCCTGTAATGCAAGCCGTGAAGATGTACACCACCGCTGTCTGCCCCTACTGCGTGCGCGCCAAGCAAGTGCTCAAGTCCAAGGGGGTGGAGCACATTGAAGAAATCCGCATTGATACGGATCCTGCTGCACGTGCGCACATGATGGAGGTTACCGGGCGCCGCACGGTACCTCAGATTTTTGTGGGTGAGACCCATGTAGGTGGGTGCGATGACTTGATCGCATTGGATGCAAAGGGCGAGCTGCTGCCTCTGCTCAACGCCTAATATTTCAATGTAGGCCGTGTGCCTGCATAATGGTCGTCTTAAGTGCCCGCTGCTGCAGCCACTGTACAGCGGGCCTTTTCATGAACGCTGCTTTGCGTAAGAAAGACTGACACCATGTCCGAACAAGCCACTCCCGTTTTCCAGATTCAACGTGTCTATCTGAAAGACCTGTCGCTGGAGCAACCCAATTCCCCTGCCATCTTGCTGCAGCAAGAGCAGCCCAATGTTGATATCCAACTGGGCGTAGAAGCCACACCCGTGGCTGAAGGTCTGTTTGAAGTGGCAGTGACCGCCACGGTGCAAACCAAGATCGAAGACAAGACCTTGTTCTTGGTGGAAGCCAAGCAGGCCGGCATTTTTGAAATCCGCAACATTCCTGAAGATCAAATGGGTGGTGTGATTGGTGTGGCATGTCCCCAGATCATCTACCCTTATCTGCGCGGCAACGTGGCAGACGTTGTGACCCGTGCTGGTTTCCCTCCTGTGCACTTGGCGGAAATCAACTTCCAGGCCATGTATGAACAGCAAACAGCAGCTGCGGCTGCCCAAGCCGAAGGCACGGTGCAGTAAGCAAACGCTCAGGCAAGTGCTTGGGCATGCTACAAAAGAGGCCCTTTATGTGGGCCTTTTTTTATGGTTTTTCAGCCTTGATGGCTGAATCAAGAAGCGCCAGAAGCTATGAATTTGATTGTGATTGGTGCCGGAGCCTGGGGCACGGCATTGGCCATTGCAGCGGCACGTCATACAGCGGGCCATCGTGTCACCCTGTGGGCGCGCAACGCACAGCAGGCACAAGAGATGCAGGCGTTGCGCAGCAATGTGCGTTACCTGCCAGGAATGGATTTCCCTAGCTCTTTGCAAGTCAGCGCGGCACCGTTGGTGCAAGCGGTACAGGGAATGGATCTGATCATCATTGCGACGCCAATGTCGGCGTTGCGCAGCACCCTGCAAGCGGTGGTTGATGCGCGAGTGCAGGTGCCCGTAGCCTGGCTGTGCAAGGGATTCGAAGCAGTCCCAACTGGTCAGGCTGGTGTTGGCCTGATGCCACATGAGGTGTGCGCGCAAGTGGCACCACAACTGGCCAGCGGTGCTTTGAGCGGGCCCAGTTTTGCGCAGGAAGTGGCCAAAGGTCAGCCAACCTTGCTCGTGGCAGCCAGCCAATATGCCGCTGTACGCCAGGCTTTGCTGCAAGCCTTTCACAATGGAACACTACGCTTGTATGCCAACGAAGACATTGTGGGTGTGGAGGTAGGGGGGGCTGTCAAAAACGTGATGGCGATTGCAGCCGGCTTGTGCGACGGCCTGGATCTGGGGCTCAATGCGCGTGCGGCCCTGCTGACGCGGGGGCTGGCGGAAATGACGCGTCTGGGTGTGGCGCTGGGCGCCAAGGCCGAGACATTCATGGGGTTGAGCGGTCTCGGTGACTTGATGCTTACGGCAACAGGCGATCTCTCACGCAACCGCAAAGTCGGTTTGCTGCTGGCGCAAGGCATGACACTGGCCCAGGCCGTGACTTCATTGGGGCATGTGGCCGAAGGGGTGTACAGCGCTCGCACCGTTGTACAGCGTGCACGTGCAGTTGGCGTGGAAATGCCGATTGCTGCCACAGTGGTGGATTTGCTGGATGGTCACATTACGCCGCAAGCGGCTGTGCAACGACTGATGGCGCGTGATCCCAAGCAAGAGGGCGTCTGAGTTTGGGAGCTTGCAGTCTCTAGTGTCAGTGCCTTCAATGGTGATGCGAAAAGGGAGCCCAAGGCTCCCTTTTGTTTGATGCATGAGGCGGATGCAAGCTCGCAAAATTACAGGCTCAGCTCCAGCTCAAGCAACTCCTCCACCGTCTGGCGACGGCGGATCAACTGTACCTTGTCGCCATCAACCAGCACTTCTGCGGCCAGTGGGCGGGTGTTGTAGTTGCTGGACATGGAGGAGCCGTAGGCACCCGTATCGTGAATGACCAGCAGGTCGCCCACCTGGGCATCTCCCAATGAGCGGGGTAATACAACGCCACCATCGCCTTGGGTGAAAACGTCGCCAGACTCACACAGCGGGCCAGCAACCACGCTGTCGCGCGCGCCATCGCCATGGTTGGGCAGTGCACCCACGCCACGGCGCTCAATGTGCATGCCGTGGTAGCTTCCGTACATGCTTGGGCGCATCAGTTCGTTGAAGCCAGTGTCCACCAAAATGAAGTGGTTGTTGCCAGCACCCTTGGTGGCCCGGACCGTACCCAGCAGCACGCCGGATTCAGCGACCAGGAAACGACCGGGCTCCAGCTCCAGTCCCAGCTTGTGGCCGACAATCGCCTCGGCTTGCTTGCGTGCTTCGTTCCACAGTCCAAAGTAGTGTTCTGTGTCGATGCGTGCATCACTATCGCGGTAAGGAATTGACAGACCACCACCAGCCGAAATGGCCAGCAGGTCATGGCCGTGGTCCTTGGCACGCTTGACCAAGGCCACCATGGCGCCGCACACCTCTTGCAAGTGGGCGTAATCGACGCCCGATCCAATGTGCATGTGAAGGCCCGCCAGATGCAGGCCATGCTGAGAGATAGCGTCCAGTGCAGCATTCAGGTCGGTATGCCAGATACCGTGCTTGCTGTGCTCGCCGCCGGTGTTGGTCTTGTTGCTGTGGCCGTGACCAAAGCCGGGGTTGATGCGCAGCCAGACGCTGTGGCCGGGCGATGCATGACCCAGCTGGTGCAGCATATCAATGGAACCTGCGTTCACAGGCACCTTGTACTCCACCACGGTGGCCAGTGTGGCTTCGTCCATGACATCTGCAGTAAAGACGATGTCGGAGGGTTCGCCTCCCGCCACATAACCGGCAGCCACTGCACGCAGTATCTCTCCACGGGAGACGGCATCCACTTTCACGCCTTGTTCGCGCATCAGTTTCAGGATGTGGATGTTGGAGCAGGCCTTTTGCGCAAAGCGAACGGTGTCAAACGCTTTGAGTTGTGCAATGCGCTCGCGAATAACCTGGGCGTTGTACACCCACAGTGGGGTGCCGTAGGTGTCGGCCAGGGACCACAGCTGTTTCGAAGAGAAAGTGCAAGACATAGCGTTTTTATGCATCACGACCAGGCGTTGGTATGCCGACCGTGTGAAAGGTTGATGACTGGAACTATCGTCCGAGATTTTTTTTATGCAGTCCAATGCTTGTTTGTGAGTAAGTTATTCATTTTGGATATGCTAAAGGCATGTCTGCATACAGCTTTGCGCCCAACCCCGACCGAATCACCCATAGGCACATTGAAGTGTTTCGCGCACTGATGCGCACCGGCAGTGCGACCGGGGCTGCGCAGATGCTGTTCACCTCACAGCCTACCGTGAGTCGAGAACTGGCACGTCTGGAGCAGCTGTTGGGCTATGCCTTGTTTGAGCGCAGCCAGAATCGCTTGCGTCCGAATGCGCGTGCCTTGCGCTTATGGGATGAGGTAGAGCGCAGCTGGGCGGGTCTGGATCGGGTGGTGGAGCATGCCATGGCTTTGGGGCAGTCACACCGGGCCAGCATCAGTGTGCTGTGCATGCCGGCATTGAGCCATGCCTTGCTGCCAGGGGCACTGGAACGTTTACAGCGCAGCCATGGCGAGGTAGCGGTGAGCGTGGCCACGCAAGATGGGCCGCTGCTGCATGAGTGGATGTCCGCCCAGCGTTTTGACTTGGGGCTGACGGAGTCAACAGAAGCGCCACCAGGTACGCGTATCTTGCATCTGGCTGCCTTGGATGAGGTGGCAGTGCTGCCCGCTTCGCATCCGTTGGCAGCCAAAGCGGTGCTTCAGCCTGAGGATTTTGAGGGGCAGGCGTTTATCAGCCTGGCGCCCGATGATGCCTATCGTGTGCAAATTGACGCTGTGTTCTCCAAAGCGAAGGTGCAGCGCAAAATGTTGCTGGAGACCATGAGTGCAGTGGCTGTGTGTGCCATGGTGCAGCATGGTCTGGGTGTGGCGATTGTCAACCCTATGACGGCTCATGCATGCGCCGGCGCTGACATGGTGGTCAGACCTTTGGGCTTTTCGATTCCGTTTCATGTGCATATGCTGCTGCCTATGCACCGTCCCGCAGTACCGGAAGTGGATTGGCTGGTGCAAGCTCTTGAACAGGAGGCGCAGCATGTACTTTGAGTTTTCCGATTCTGAAGTGGCCCAATGCACCTGGGAAGATGGACGTTTGCAACTGCGCTTTTCTGCAGCGCGGTTGATGGATAGTGATGATCCTCGTGCAGAAGCGGTGTGGGCGCCTGTGCTGCTGAGCGCTGAACAAGTAGAGCCTTGGGAGTCCTTGGAACCCGAAGCCTGCCTGGGGCGTATACGCCAGGGCTTTGTCTTGCACGCCAGCCAGCGTATTCAGAAGCTGCCAGTTCCTTGTGAGTTGCAAGGGGTGGTGACCATGGAGTTGGAATTTGCCCAAGGCAGTGTGGTGCATGTACGTTGCCATGCACTGTCGCTGCACCCGTTGCAAGGTGTAGCTGTGGGCACCTATCAGTGTTGATGCGCAGGCTGCATGCCTGACCGCGGACCGAGTATCAGGGGGGGCAGACGCAAAGTCCACCGATTGAAGACTGCAGGCAAGACACCATGCAAGGCTGTGCAGGTTTTAAGGTGCGTTGCCCAGCGCCTTCAAGTGCTGGTGCTGGGCCATCACATCATCAAAGCTGCGCATCAGCTTTTGCCAGGCGGGGTGTTGCTCTCCCCATTCTTGTAGCTGAGCCATTGCCTGCGCAGCCGCTTCAAAGCTGGACAGTTGCCCCGGGGCTTGCGCTTTGCGAATAGCATATCGGCAGCTGGGAGCTTCGTGTAGTGCCAGACGCGGTAGATGCTGCAAACCGGGGTTGAGATAAAGCATCTTTCTGCTTTTGCGCCATGTGCCATCAATAACGACCAGACGCAGCTTGGTGACTTGTTTGAGCCAATGACTGGGTAGTGCAGGTGGCTGCACGACTGGCAGCTGTGGGTCGGGCAAAGTGGCGGGGTACAGCAGCACCGGGCGTACTTCGGCATCCATTGCCTGACCCGGCCAAGGCGCATGCAGCAATTGCTGCAAATCTGCAGCTGTGAAAACTTCTCCTACTTCCAGGCGGCTGCCAAGCACGCACAGATGCAACAGCCTTGCGGTGTTTTTGGCGTGGCCTGCTTCCAGGGGGTGCTGCAGCACCAGCAACTGAACCTGGCTATCCACCTTTTGAATATTCGCGCACCAACATGCCCGCAGTGGGCGTAGGCATTGGCTGCAATGAGGGCGATTGGACACGAGAGGTAAGAGTGATAGCTTCGCATGTCATATTGACATGTGAATTCTTGATTTTCTTTCAGGCAGCCAGGGCTTGAGCTTCAGCTCGATTGCAGGCATATAGGTGCGAGGGCTTTAAAGGGATAGCACTCTCTTTTAGCCATTTGCCGTACGGCGGTCATAGCCACGCAATTGATAAAAGCGCATTTTGTCTGCATACATGTTCTGGTCAGCGCGATGGACCACAGTCTCTAGCAGAGTGTCCTCATGCCCGGTGGCGGTGCCCACGGCCATGTAAATGGTTTGTCCAGGGTAGAACTGATTGTTCAATTCGAGCAGTGACATGATGCGCTCTTTCATCACGTTGGCCGCATGCGCATCACTGCCGGGCATGAGTACTATGAATTCATCTCCCCCAATCCGTGCAGCGCAATCCGGAGCATCGACCGCCTTGCTCAAAACTTCACCGATGCGGCGCAGCATGGTGTCGCCTGCCGTGTGGCCGTGTTCATCGTTGATAGCCTTGAGGCCATTCATGTCAATGGCAATCACGGAAATTGGCCAAGGGCCTTTACGCGAGAGTCGATTCAACTCTTCGGTATAGAAGGCGCGATTGCGTAATTGTGTCAACACATCGTGCTTTCCGAGGTACTCCAGGTAGGCCTCGGCCTTTTTTCGGGCAGTGATGTCCACCAGCGAAAGCAGAACCAAGCCCCAGTCGTCGGCATGGCTGGTCATCACGGAAAGTTCGAGGTGAATGTGCAAAGCCTCTCCATTGAGGGCGTAGTTCACAACCTCGCGCTGTTGCACCAGCTTGCCATTCCAAAGGTCTTGTAGTTGCTCTGCAAAAGAAGCATACATTTCGCCTTGAAAAATTCTGGGAAGACCCAGGTTCAACTCGGCTTTGCTGCTGGCCCCGAACATGTCCAGCGTTTGCTGGTTCACGTCGATCACACGTATTTCTTGCATGCAGCGGGTGACGAATTCTGGGTGTACTTTCAAAAAGGTACGAAAGTCCGTGATGCCGCGTGAACGCACTTCATCGAGAAGACGCTTTACTTCCCGGAAATCCTCCACCCACAGCGACACAGGGGAATACTCAAACAAATCCCGGGCGTATTGCTCGCTCTCGCGCAGTTGCAAAGCGCTTTGTACCTCAGTGGTGATGTCCTGCAGGGATACCAGCACGCGGCTCCAACATGTTTCGAAACCGGGTAAAACGCGAGCATGGATCTGCACATCCATGCGCCGGCCTTGCAAATCGTAATTGACAGACCGGTTCTCGAAGCTTTGTTGTCCTTCCCACAGCGCCAACAGTTCGTGAATGCTGTGATGAAACATGTCACCGCGGAAAATTTCTGAGATCCGTGTTTGAAGTGTTTGTTGGTCAGGAGCCTTGAATAAATCCAGGGTGAACTGGTTGACACGCAGCACGCGAAAGGCTGAGCCACAACGTTGCAGGCGTGCGATATCGTCTTGGAGAAATGCTTTGAGATCGGTCACGCCTTCGGCGCGCCATTGGTCAAACAGCTGTTTGAGTTCACTGTAATCTTCCATCCACAGCGAAACTGGAGCGAGGTCGAACATGTCTTCAAAGTTCAATCCGCTTGGTAGCAAGTCAGTCATTGTGATCACCTTTAGCACAAACGCCTGCCATGTCCAGTGAGTGAGCACTTTGGCTGCGCGGGCGAAGCATAGCGGCATTCTTGTTGTTTTCAAGAAGCACAATGTGAAATTGCGTAGATTGCTCGGGCACAGTTGCGCAGAGCCTTGCGTTTGGTTAGTACTTTCGTACCAGAGTTTGGTATTTGCACTTGGTCCGCATGCTTGCTGGTGCGAGATTGACAGTGAGTGAGGCTGGAAAGCAGGTGCGAGCCGCTATTCTTGCGCCTAATATGAATACGCTTTTTCCTTTTTTTGCGCGATGTGATTTGGGGCAGCCTTTGGTTGAGGGAAGTGCGCGCTTGCAGCACAGCTTCAGCCATCCGGTCGAGGTGTTGCAAGCGCATGACGCATCCACACTGCAAAGTCTTTTGCAACAGGTAGAAAGCGCTGCTCGTAAGGGGGGCTGGTGTGTGGGAGGGCTGCGCTACGAGGCCGCGACGGCGCTGGATTCCAGATTGGTGACGAAGGATTCGCCAAGTGCCATTGCATGGTTTGCAGTGTACGAAGGTCCGCAGGACGCGTCGGTACAGCCTCTGGGTGCCGTGCACAAAGGAGTTCCGCTGACGTGGAAAAATTCTTTGCAGCAAAGCGCCTTTGTGCAAGGGATGAACAGCATCCATGCTGGTATCTCGGCTGGTGACTACTATCAGATCAACTACACCCAGCAGCTGCATGGCAGGGCCGAAAAGCCGATTGATGGTGCGGAGCTGTTTGCCGCGCTGCAAAAGGCGCAGCCGAATGGCTATGCTTTATTCATAGATATGGGTGATACCCAGATTGCCTCTGTATCGCCCGAGTTGTTCTTTGATTGGCATCAGCCTGAACAGGGAAGTGGCCAGATATTGACCCGCCCCATGAAAGGCACATCTGTTCGTGGTGCCAGTCCTGAGCAAGATGCCATGCAAGCGCAGCACTTGCAGACTTCGGCCAAAGAACGTGCTGAAAACGTGATGATTGTGGATCTGCTACGCAATGACTTGGGGCGGATTGCTGAGATGGGCTCGGTGCAAGTGCCGCAGCTGTTTCATGTGCAAGCTTTGCCTACGGTGTGGCAAATGACTTCTGATGTGCGTGCACAGTTACCGCATGGAACCGCGTTGCACCAGGTGTTCAAGGCCTTGTTTCCCTGTGGCTCAATCACTGGTGCGCCGAAGCGAGCCGCCATGCAAGCCATTGCTGATCTGGAGCTGGAGCCGCGCGGCTGGTATTGTGGTGCTCTGGGTGTGGTGCGCCCCGATGGCGCGGGCGGTATACGAGCCACGTTCAATGTGCCCATACGTACGCTGGTAGTGCAGGGCGATACACAGCAAGATTTGCGCTGCGGTATTGGTAGTGGAATTACCGCTGATGCCACTGCTGCTGGTGAATGGGCAGAGTGGCGTGCCAAGCGTGCATTTGTCGAGAGGGTGAGTATGGAGTTTGAAGTAATCACCACCATGGCTTTGGAGGAGGGGCACTTTCGCCATCTGTCACTGCATGTACAGCGTCTGCAGGAGGCAGCGTCACACTTTGGCTACCCCTGGAATGCACCGGCACTGGAGGAGACACTGCAGCATGTGTGTGACACTCATCCGGTGGGGCTGTGGCGGGTGCGAATCGCGCTCAGCCAACAGGGGCTGTTTAGCAGCCAGGTTGTGGTGTGTTCATCTTCCCCGCCGGTTGCCCTATTGAAATTGGCGTCTGGCCCATTGTCAGAAGCACGCAGTGAGTTTGTGCGCTTCAAGACCAGTCGCCGCAGTCATTACGAGCCGTTTGAGCCCAGAGAAGCACATATTTTTGACACAGTTTTGTGGAACGATGCGGGTGAGATCACCGAGGGCACGCGTGGCAATGTCATGGTGCTGCTTGATGGCCGATGGGTCACGCCTGCGTTGTCCTGTGGTTTGCTCAATGGTGTAGGACGACAAGTTGCCTTGTCAGAAGGCAGGGTGGTGGAGGGCGTGGTGCGTCTGGAGGATTTGGCGCGGGTGCAAAAGTGGGCGTTCGTGAACAGTTTGCGCGGATGGTTGCCTGGGCAGATGCTGGATTAGTCAAACGCATTTTGTGTTACGCAATGTCCGTCCGATGGCAGGAAATCAGCATCCTTGGTTTGATCTCTTGCGAACTTCATCCTTGGATGTTTGCTTGTAAGAAGGAAGATGGCGAAAGCTGTCACGGGGATTGGTACAAAGCCCGGTTGCATGGCCGTCATGCAGCGGCTGAAATAGGCGTTCATACAGACATCCACCACCGCGAGGTATTGCATGACTACAGTTGCTGAAATCCTGAAATCCAAGGCCGATCACCACATCTATGCAGTTGAACCTGGAGCGACCGTCTTCGAGGCCTTGCAGCTCATGGCTGAAAAAGGCATCGGCGCTTTGCTCATCAAGCAAGGGGCCAAGATTGTGGGCATCTTCACCGAACGTGATTACGCGCGCAAGATTGCCTTGATGGGGCGCGATTCTGCGCACACGCCGGTGTCTGAAGTGATGACAACTTCGGTGTTGTTTGTACAGTCCAGCCAGACGTCAGAGGAATGCATGCAGTTGATGACGGGCAAGCGCTTGCGGCATTTGCCAGTGGTCGATGAAGGGCAGTTGGTGGGCCTGGTGTCGATTGGAGACTTGGTCAAGGAAATCATTTCCGCGCAGCAATTCACCATCGCTCAGCTGGAGCATTACATCCACGGCGGCAATGCTTGAAAGTGAGGCGGACGAGCTGAGGCGCGGAGCATAGAAAAAGGCCATGGCGGTTTATCTCCATGGCCTTTGTGTTGGAAGAAAGTTTTTAAAGCTTGCCTTTGAAGTAGCAGGGCTTATCCATGTCCACAATGTCCACGCTCAGCTGAACTTCCAGCGTCTGTTGCGCAGGGATTTGCGCTCTGAGCACAGCGGCAATGCGGTCAGACAGTTCTTTTTTCACTTCAGGTGTACGGCCAGCCATCAAACGCAGCTCCACATGGGCAAAGGCACGGCCAGGGGTATTTAAACCAATGCGGTAATCGACCAGACGGGTGATTCGGGTCTTGACATCGGCTTCGTCACTCACCGTTGCGTGACCGCAGACAGCCGTATTCAGCGCTTCCATCAGTGCGCCTTCGTTGACGCCTTGCAGGTTGTTGGTGTATTCCACGTACATATGAGGCATAGCGGTCTCCTTGAGTTGGTGTCGGAAATTGCTGCTCATTGTGCCTTGAGCGAGGACATGAAATCGGCCAGGGACACCAAGGTATTCACCAGCACTGCCACATCGTCTTCCGTATGCGCTGCGGATAAGGCAATGCGCAGCCGTGCTGTACCTGCAGGAACGGTAGGCGGGCGAATGGCAGGAACCCAAATGCCCCGCTGGCGCAGAGCCTCCATCAGGTGCAAGGCTGCGGCATTGTCGCCAATGATCAGCGCCTGGATGGGAGTATCAGAGGGCAGGAGTTGCCAGCCGGTTCGTTGCAGCACAGGAACAAGGCCGGAGCGCAACTGGGCAATACGGGCTTGCAGCTGGCTGCGGTGGGCGTCAGCATGCTCCATGATGCCCACACTGGCTTGCAGAGTGCGTGCCAGCAAAGCAGGGGCCGCTGTGGCAAAGGTGTAGCTGCGTGTCGTCTGGAGCAGCCATTCAATCAAGTCATGGCTACCAGCTACAAATCCACCAGCAACGCCTGCAGCCTTGCTCAAGGTACTCATATAAAGCACGCGCGGACTGGTGCTGGCGCCCGTCAGCCCTGCTGCGGCCAAGCTGCCACGGCCTTGGGGTCCGCGCACGCCCAGACCGTGGGCATCGTCAATCATCAGCAAAGCGTCATAACGCTCACACAGGGATAGCAGTGTAAGGATGTCGGCGGTGTCGCCATCCATGCTGAATACCGCATCGCTGACGACAAGTTTGCGGTGGCAGGTGCTGGCGGCCAGCAATTGCTCCAGTGCATCCATGTCGGCATGCGGATAACGCCGGATGCTGGCGCGGGAGAGGCGGCAGCCATCAATCAGGCTGGCATGGTTCAGCGCATCGGAAAAAATGGCATCTCCCGCGCCAACCAAAGCGGGAATCACACTGGCATTGGTGGCAAATCCCGCATAGAAGTAGAGTGCGCGTGGCAGTTGCACATAGTTGGCCAGCACTGCTTCCAGCTGTGCATTGGCAGTGCTGTGCCCATTCACCATTGGAGAGCCGCCAGAGCCTACGCCAAACTCCAAGGCCGCAACGCGGGCAGCCTCTACCAAAGCGGGGTGCTGGCTTAGTCCCAGATAGTCGTTGCTGCAAAACTGCAGCATGGAAGTGCCGTTGACAGTGATGTGCGCGCCGCGTTCGGGCGCTACGGTACGGCGGGTGCGTAACAGGTGCTGATCTTGGAGGGCTTGCAATTGCCGAGGCAGATCCTGCAGCCATGAGTGAGGGCTCAATTTCTGCATTGCCATTCCCTGGGAAGTTGCACTTGTACGGCGCGGGCGTTGGGTTGAGCTTGCCAGGCAATATCTGCCAGCAGGGGGGCTCCCATGTGTTGGCGTAAATAGGCCATATTGGCTTCTGGCTCCAGCATTTCGGGGTCCACACGATTGGCAATCCAGCCTGCAAGAGACAAGCTGCTGGTACGTATGGCATCGGCGGTCAGTAGTGCATGACTGATGCAGCCCAGGCGAAGCCCAACCACCAAGACGACGGGCAGCTGCAGGGCGACGGCCAGGTCGGAGATGCGCAAGCCATCAGACAGAGGCACTTGCCAACCGCCAGCGCCCTCCACCACCACAGCATCCGCCAGAGCGGCAAGCTGCTGGTAAGCATCCAAGATGGGCTGTAGCTGGATGTTTACACCCGCCCGCTTGGCTGCGATATGAGGCGAAACGGGGTCAGGCAGGAGTATGGGGTTGTCCAGCGTTGCGGGCACAGTCAGGCTGCTGGCGGCGCGCAGGGCCAGACTGTCTTCATTGGCCCAACCGCCTTTGCCATCGGTGAGCGCTCCGGAGGCTACGGGCTTCATACCCACCACGCGTGGATGGTGCTGTGCCAGCGCGTGCAGCAAGGCGCAGCTGGACAGGGTTTTGCCAATGCCGGTGTCGGTGCCGGTCACAAAGCAAGCGATCATGTTTGAGTTCCCTGATGATTAGTGATGCGGTGCCGTCTGTGCAGCTTCTTGCTCCAGGCAGTCTTGCAGAGCAGCCTGAGCTTGGCTGGCCAGGTGTTGCACTTCTTGTGCATTCAGCACGTAGGGAGGCATGCAGTACAAGGTACGTCCTATAGGGCGCAGCAGCAGGCCACGTGCGCGAGCGGCGGCGTGGTAGCGCTGGGCAAAGTCCGCTAGCGTGGTATCAATGTCCCACGCCCACACCATGCCCAGGTGGCGTGCGTGGCGCACACGGGGGTGCTGATTCAAAGGTGCGAATGCCACGCTCAACTGCTTCGCCAAATGGCGGTTGGCTTGCAAGGCATCCAGTTGATCAAACAGCTCCAATGTAGCCAGTGCAGCGCGGCAGGCCAAAGGATTGCCCGTGTATGAGTGCGAATGCAGGAAAGCGCGTGCAGCATCGGTGCCGTAGAAGGCTTTGTACACTGTATTGGTCGTGAGAACGGCCGATAAGGGCAGGGTTCCGCCAGTCAGTCCTTTGGACAGGCAGATGAAGTCAGGCAGGATACCCGCTTGCTGGTGGGCAAACAGGCTGCCGGTACGGCCAAAGCCTGTGGCGATTTCATCGATCACCAGATGCACCTGATAGCGATCGCACAGAGCACGCGCCAAGCGCAGGTATGCGGGGTCGTACATCACCATGCCGGCGGCGCATTGAATCAGTGGTTCCAGCACCAGGGCAGCGGTCTTTTCATGGTGTTGTCCCAGCCACGCCTCCAGTGCATTCGCAGCACGGAGGGCTACATCGGCAGGTGTTTCATCGGGAAGTGCCTGGCGTGCATCGGGGCTGGGAACGGTGGCCGACACACGTACCAGTGGTGCATAAGCGTCGCGGAATAGCGGCACATCGGTGACGGACAAGGCACCCATGGTCTCGCCGTGATAGCCGCCGACCAAGCCTACAAAACGGTTTTTCTCAGGCTTGCCGATGTTGCGCCAGTAATGGGCGCTCATCTTGAGAGCCATTTCTGTGGCAGATGCCCCATCGCTGCCGTAGCTGGCATGGCCCAGGCCGGTGAGTTGAGCCAGTTTCTCGGACAGTTCCACCACTGCCGCATGGGTGCAGCCTGCCAGCATGACATGATCCAGCTGCTCTAGCTGTTCGTTCAGTGCCGCACGCATATGCGGATGGCTGTGACCAAACAGGTTGACCCACCAGGAGCTGATGGCGTCCAGATAGCGGTGGCCATCCGTGTCATACAACCACGGCCCTTGCGCTCTGTGTATGGAGAGCAGGGGTTCGCTCTCGTGCCGTTTCATGGGGGTGCAGGGATGCCAGACGGCAGCTAAGCTGCGAGTGGCCAGTGATGGCGTAGGCATAGCTAATCTCCTAGGCGCAGGTAGGGCCGAACCCGGCAGGGAGACCCTGATCGAAAGTGCGAAGCAATTCTTTGAAGGCTGCACGCGCTTTGCATGGTGGCTGAGCGAGTGCCTTGAAAAAGACGTGAAGCTCAGGCCGCTGTGCGAAGGCCCTGCAGTCCCAGTTTGCGTAGCAGCGTGGTGTCAGCTTCCACATCGGGATTGCCGGTGACCAGTAGCTTGTCGCCGTAGAAAATGGAATTGGCACCTGCCATGAAGCAAAGGGCTTGCACTGCTTCACCCAATTGCTGGCGGCCTGCCGACAGACGCACGCGGGCTTGAGGCATGGTGATGCGGGCTACTGCAATCACGCGCACAAAGTCCAGAGGGTCTACGGGATCACTATCAGCCAAGGGCGTACCGGGCACGCGCACCAGGCTGTTGATAGGTACGGACTCTGGGTAAGGCTGCATGTTTGCCAGTTGTGCGATCAAGCCTGCTCTGTGCACAGGGGTCTCACCCATGCCGATGATGCCTCCGCAGCACACGCTGATGCCTGCATTGCGCACCGCAGCGAGGGTGTCCAGGCGGTCTTGGTACTGGCGCGTGCTGACCACATCCTGGTAGTACTCGGGTGCGGTGTCGAGGTTATGGTTGTAGTAATCCAGTCCCGCGCTGCGCAGGGATTGCGCCTGGTGTGGCTGCAACATGCCCAGTGTGGCGCAGGTTTGCAGACCCAAACCTTTCACTGCAGCGATGAGTTCGTTCATCTTCTCGATATCGCGATCCTTGGGAGCGCGCCATGCAGCGCCCATGCAAAAGCGCGTGGCGCCAGCGTCCCTGGCTGCCTGTGCTGACCTTGTGACTTCCTGCACGCTCATCAACTTTTCGGCCTTCACTCCGGTGTCGAACTCTGCCGACTGTGGGCAGTAGCCGCAGTTTTCGGGGCAGCCTCCGGTTTTCACGGATAGCAATGTCGCCAGCTCAATCTCCCCTAGCGGCCAGTGCTGGCGATGCACGGTTTGTGCCTGGTACATCAGATCCATGAAAGGCATATCCAGCAAAGCCTGGATGGCTTCTGTGGACCAGCGCTGCGCTGTCGCTGCTTGTGTGGTGGTTGTGACAGATGGCCGGTGCAAGCGCACGGGCTGTGCGTTGTCCTTTTGCTCTGCGCTGTGTGTACAAGGTGGGTGAGACATGGCAATGAACTCCTCTTGGATCGGGGATGCCATTCATTGTCAGCACAAAAAAAATGCAGCGATAGGGCTGTAATGAAAATTCTTCTGTTGAAAGAAGATGTGGTTCATTGAGTTAACTTTGAATGCTAATTGGCAGACGTTTTTGGATTTTTATGGTGTTTTGTGCACGTGTTTAGGTATCTGTATTGAACATGCAGGCATTGGTCAGCAACTGCTGAGAGTGCTCATTTCCAAATCATGTGAATTTCAAGCAGTTGAAGGCAATTGAAAGCAAAATTGAGCAATAAATACGGTTGTTTCCTGTTTTTCAATCAAATATTTCATATTGCAAAAAGAGGTGTTTGCTGCTTTCTGCAAATATGTTGTTTTAAAGTTGACTGGAGTCAGGTGCTATTGCCTGCACCGCCGCCTTTAAGGGTGAACGCGTGGGAGCCAGGCCAAACAACGGCAGGGCATTCAGATCGGGAAGGGATGCTGTGGGTGTGCGCTGCAAGCTCACGCATACAGGGCGCAGCATGATGAGGTGTGTGGGCTAGTCGTGCTCGTAGAGCACGTCTTGCGCATCTTCTGCGGCTTCTTGGGGGGCCGAAGCGGGTCGATAAGCCAGTCGCACATAGATCGGCGCATAGGCTTCAGCCTGGGTGATCTCAATCAGTGTTTCCTTGCCCAGCTCTAACAAGGCAATAAAGGTGACGACCAGCACGGTGCTGCCTTTGCTGGGGTCAAAAATATTCTCAAACTCGACAAAGCGCTTGCCTTGCAGCTGCTTGAGGATCTGGCTCATGTACTCACGGACGCTGAGCTCTTCGCGGGTGATGCGGTGGTGCTGCACCAGCTTGGCGCGTTTGAGAATGTCACGCCAGGCGGCGTGCAGTTCGCTGGCCTCGACATCGGGAAAGCGGGGCTGCAGGCTTTGCTCGATATAGACCTGGGCCTTGAGGAAATCACGGCCGTATTGCGGCATCTCGTTGATTTGCTGGGCCGCCAGCTTCATCTTTTCATATTCGAGCAGGCGCCGAACCAGCTCGGCACGCGGGTCCTCTGCTTCTTCTTCGCCCTCTTTTTTCTTTGGCGGCAGCAGCATGCGCGACTTGATCTCGATAAGCATGGCTGCCATCAAGAGGTATTCCGCAGCCAGCTCGAGGTTGCGGCTGCGAATCTCATCCACATAGCGCAGGTATTGTTGCGTGACAGCCAGCATAGGGATGTCGAGGATGTTGAAGTTCTGCTTGCGGATCAGGTAGAGCAACAAGTCCAGCGGGCCTTCAAACGCTTCCAGGAACACTTCCAGCGCATCGGGTGGAATGTAGAGGTCGTTGGGGAGTTTGAATAACGGTTCACCATACAGACGCGCCAAAGCCACCTGATCCACCACATCGGGCATCAGTTGGTTTTGCTCCGAAGCAGCAGACGCTGGCAGCTCGGCTTGGGCAGACTCTGTGGTGCTTTCGCTCATGCAACTTGGAAAGAAGAGCGCCCGGCGCTTGTCAGGCAAGGGCCGGGCAGAGAAAACGCGCTAAAACGCTCTCAGTTATTAGTTTGGTAAACGTAGGGTTTTTGGGCGACACGGGCTTGGGCTGCTTCAGCCTGGGCTTCGTAGTTCACCGATTTGTCCCACAGCAGTGAGCGGCCAATCTGCTGCTGGGTTTCCAGCTGGGGTTTGTCCTTTTTCATCTGGTTGATGAAATCGGTGACATCGGAAGTGTAGTGGGGACGGGCAAAAATAGACATGGACTGGTAACCTCTCTAGTTTGACGATTCTACCGGGACACTGTCCATGAACCTACTGAACCGTGCCACAGCCACTGTGGCTGCAATTGCCACCAGTATTTTGGCTCTGGTGGGCTGTGATCAACAAAAAATCAATGGCCTGGAAGAAGGCCTGTCCACCGAGATAGATGTGCGCAAGGCTTTCGGTGAACCCGAAACGATTTGGCCCGAAGCGGATGGCTCGCGCACTTTCGAGTATCCCCGCCAGCCCATGGGGCACCGCAATTACATGATCACCATTGGCAGCGATGGTGTGATGACGGCGTTGCGCCAGGTCTTGACACCACATGTGTTTGAGCAAATCCAGCCTGGCATGACACAAGAGCAGGTGCGCCGCATCCTGGGCAAGCCTGCCAAGCGTGTAACCTACAACCTCAAGCAAGAGACTGATTGGGACTGGAACTGGATTGATCCCCCAAACCGCGAAATGGAATTTACGGTGACTTTTGGCGAGAACGGAACCGTCAAGAAGACGGCCAGTCGAGAAAAAATGCCCCAAGGTGACCGTTGAATTTGGGGCGTATTCACCGCTTTTGTATCGGGTAATGGTTTAATTGCTGCACTGCAGCAAAAAAGCCATGTCAGCGTAGAACATCCGCTGTGCGTTAGAGCGCATGCGCCATCTGCTCCTGTAGCAGGTGGCGCATTTTTTGCTTCATCTATTGCATTGATGTTGACGGCAAGGCCACAAGCATGCGCTGTCGAAAACCGGTATCCGCCATGAGCACCACCAGCCCCGAATCCGAGCTAGTTCACCCTGTTGCCAGCAGTCCGGCGCTGTCGTCAGCGGCGCCTGTCACCGTGGTCAAGCACGGCCCCTACGAGGACGCCCAAGCCTTGTTTTCAGGCTCATTGTTTGTGGGTATCACCATGATGATGTTTGCACAGGCGGGTTTGCTCACGGGCAGCACGGCAGGCCTGGCATTTGTGTTGCACTACGCCACGGGGCTCTCGTTTGGCGGCATTTACTTTGCGATCAATATTCCGTTTTACTGGTTTGCCTGGAAATACATTGGCAAAGAATTCACCATCAAAACCTTTTTGTCGGTAGCCCTGCTGTCTGTGGTGACCGAGCTGGGGCCTCGCCTGATTCATATCGATTATCTGCATCCCGCATTTGCCGCCATTGCCGGAGGCTTGCTCATGGGCACAGGCGTGCTGTTTCTGGCGCGTCACAAATCCAGCTTGGGCGGGGCAACCATTGTGTCGCTGTATGCGCAGGATAAATGGAGTATTCCTGCGGGCAAGGTGCAGATGGTGATTGACTGCATCGTGGTTGCTCTGGCGTTGTGGATTGTGCCTTTCGATCGCGTGGCCTGGTCAGTGTTTGCTGCGGTTGTGATGGGAGTGTTTCTGGCAGTCAGCCATCGCCCCGGACGCTATAACGGTAAATGATGCTGTGATGCTTGACGGACGCTGTGGTCAGCGCCGTTTTGCAAACAAGGCTTGCAGAGTCACGTGCCTGCAGGCCTTTTTTTTGGGTCTGTACACACTTGCAGGGTCGGCCAGCTGCATTGCAAAAACGAATGTTTTCCTGGTGATCGAGGCTTGCTGCACCAAAAGTGTGTCTTGACCGAAATGCGGGTATGGATGCTGGAGGCTATGCGCGCTGCGGCCACATATCACGGGGAGTAAGGTGGCCGAAAGCCAAGGCTTCAAGTGGTCGCATGTTCTGAGACTGCTCCAAGATGGCGCAGGGGCTGGTTACTTGCGATGACAGTAAGTAACATTCTCCGGGTTGCTGCTACAGAGACCAGGCGATGCGTTTTGAATTGCAACACGCGTGTCGTGACCAGTGTCGGCGCAATCCAAACAATGAACAGGAGGCAGCATGGCTGCGGAAAAAAAGATATCAACAGGGCGCTTGTTATGTGGCAGGGGGTGGGCCTTTGTGGCAGGCGCGACTCTGGCTGTTTCGCAGGTACAGGCGCAGCCTAGTCCAGAGAAAATTGCTGCAGCGCAAGCCAAGGCTCAGCAGGTGGAAGCGCAGATGACGGACGACGAGCGCTTTGGCCTGCTGCGTAGCCTGATGGTGCATGTGTTGGCAGAAGACTTCTCCCAGCAGCGCGATGCGCGCGTGCCCGCGCATGTGCCGCAGATTGCGGGCTGGGTGCAGGGTGTGCCACGTCTGGGCGTGCCTGATCTGTTAATGACCGATGCGGGACTGGGTATTACCAACCCTTCTGGTGGGCGCAAGGGTGATCAGGCCACGGCATTCCCTTCTGCGCTGGCCATGGCTGCCACCTTCAATCCCCAACTGGCCTATGACAGCGGCGTTATTCTGGGCAAAGAGGCCAAGGCGCGTGGCTTCAATGTGGTGCTGGGTGGAGGCATCAACCTGGCGCGTGATCCTCGGCATGGGCGCAATTTCGAGTATCTGGGGGAGGACCCGCTACTGGCGGCGGTGCTGGCTGCGGAAAGCGTCAAGGGCACGCAGGATCAGCAGGTGGTCAACATCCTCAAGCATGTATCGCTCAACAGCCAGGAAATCAACAAATGGGCGCTGGATGCGCGCATTGATCCTGCAGCACATCGCGAGTCAGATATGCTGGCCTTTCAAATGGGGATTGAACGCTCCAGCCCTGGTAGCCTGATGTGTGCCTATAACAAGGTGAACGGCGAATACGCTTGCGGCAGTGATGCATTGCTCAACCGCGATGTGAAGCAGGCCATGGGCTACAAGGGCTTCATCATGTCCGATTGGCGTGCCGTGTATGCCTGGGACTACGCGCTTAAGGGGCTGGATCAGCAAAGCGGTGCGCAGCTGGATGAAAAAGAGTGGTTTGGCGCCCCGTTGCGCGAGGCGTATGCACGTGGAGAACTGTCACGATCCCGCTTGAGCGATATGGTGCAGCGCATTTTGTTCGCGGTGTACCAGGTTGATGCTGACCAGTGGCAAGGCGCACAGCAGCAGCCTGATATGCAGGCACATCTGCAAAGTGCTATTGAAGTAGCACGCCAAGGCACTGTACTGCTGAAAAATGAAGGAGAGCTTTTGCCGCTGCGCCAGGATGTCAGGCGCATTGCCGTGATTGGTGGTTTTTCGCACTTGGGCATGCTCAGTGGTGGAGGGGGTTCCAGCCGCACGGAGCCGGTAGGTGGTCTTGCACTGGACATACCCCTTGGCGGCACCAATATGTTTGCTCCGCTACGCCGTTTGACCGTGGCAGGGCCTTCGCCTGCCAGTGAGTTGGCCAAGCATTTTCCGAAAGCTGAAATCCTGACCGATGCGGGTGAGTCACCTGCCGATGCTGCATTGCAGGCACGCAATGCAGATGTAGCGATTGTGTTTGCCTGGAAGTCAGAGAGCGAAAATCATGACCACGCCGATCTGAGCTTGCCCTGGGGACAGGCTGCAGTGATAGATGCCGTGACGCGGGCCAATCCCAACACCATCGTGGTTCTGCAAACGGGCAACGCGGTGGACTTGGCACCTTGGGGAGAGCGTGCCAGGGCGATTGTTCAATCGTGGTATTCCGGCAGTGCCGGTGGACGTGCAATTGCAGAAATTGTGGCGGGTCAGATCAACCCATCAGGCCGTCTGCCCATCACCTTCTACCGCTCGCTGGAGCAAACACCACATCCCACGTTGCCCGGACTGGGCACCCCCATACATACCCTGACGGCGATTCACTACCATGAAGGTGCTGAAGTGGGATATCGCTGGATGGCGCAAACAGGTCAACAGCCAGCTTATGCATTTGGTCATGGCCTGAGCTATACCCGCTTTGACTACAGCGGGCTGCGTTTGCAGCAAAGCGGTGACAAGGTGCAGGCCAGATTCACTGTGCGCAATACCGGGCGGCGTGCGGGCGCTGATGTGCCGCAGCTTTATCTGACGGATGCTGCAGGGCAGCAGCGCATGCGCATGCTGGGCTTTGAGCGTGTGCAGCTGCAACCCGGTGAAAGCCGCGAGGTACAACTGGACGTAGACCCACGATTGCTGGCGCGCTTTGACGGCGAAGCAGGGCAGTGGCGCATTGCGCAGGGTGTGCATGACATGGCTTTGGGGCGCTCGGCAGCCGATCTGGTGCTGCGGGCACAGCTTCCGCTGCAAGCTCGCCTGTTTGGCCGCTGAAGGCTGGGGCCTGGAGGTGACAGTTGGAGCACTTTCACTGGGCAGCGCAAAAAAAAGCCCCCGCAGACATGCTCGTCTGCGGGGGGCTCGATGGCAGCCAGCAGTAAGTGTGGGCGCAGCTTTCAGCCCACTGTGATTGTTTTGCTGGCGGTCAGGGTTTGGCCCTTGTCATCTTTCCACAGCATGCTCAGCTCTCCGCTTTGGCGCGCCTTGAAAGTGAACTCGATATAGGGGTTCTGAGAGATGGAGGTGCCCAGGTCCCAGCTGAAGATCCGCTTGCCAGCCATCGTGGCTTCAAAGTGATTCACGATGTGGCGTGGGCGGGGCTGGCCGGTGGCAGGATCGGTGCGCAGACCGGTTTCCATCACGTGTTCCATCTGGGCGCGTACGCGCAGGATATCACCGGCCTTCGGCTTTTCGTTGCTGACCCAAACGCGGGGTGGCTTGTTCATGCTCATTGATTGCTCCCCTTACATGCCGCAGCCGCTGGCTGCCACGGTTACTGCTTGCTTGGCCTGCAGAACCTGCCCGCTTTTCATGCGTGCCAGCACGTGCACGGTTTGAGATTGGCTCAGCCGGACGCGGATGGCCGCTTCGGCGGTGCCGGTATCTGCAGTGAAGTGGACACGGCAGGCCAGCGGAATGGGGTTGAGCTCGGCCACCACCATCATTTCCTCGCACCAGTCCTGCTCCGTGATCGGCAGCGTGACCTTGGCCTTCACGGGCACGGCGCTGGGGTTGTCAGCCAGCACGGGGATGTCCACCTGCAGGCCTTCGGTCTGTGGTGTGGCACTGCCAATGAATGACGCCATGGTTTTTTTGAATTCCACGGGGTTGGGGGCCAGAGGGCCAACCAGGCTGGGCTTGGCTGCGGGTTGCGCCAGCGCGTTGGGCAGGGCCAGGGCGGCACTGGCCGCCGCTGCGCCGGCTACCAGGCGGCGGCGTGTCAGGGAATGGGAAGGTGCTGGGTTCATGTCGTCTTAAATGCCAAGGAAGTCGCTGAACTTGGTGTTGATCCAGGCAAAGTCTTCCTTGACCAGGTCAGAGGTGCGTACGTCCATATCAATCTGGGTCTGGTGTACGTTGCCGGTGGTCACGTCGATTTCGTACTCGAACTTTACCGAGATTTCTTCCTGCGGATCACCATTGACCATCATGTAGCACAGGTTGTCGGGCAGCAGCGGGGTGACTTCCTTGCCGGCAGTACGCTGCGCAATGTTCTTGGCGACGATCTGGCCGATGTAGTTGGCTACGTGACCACTCTTGGGGTAGTGACCAAATTGCGGGGAGATGGCTCCCATCAAGTCACCCACGAAGTACACGCTGTCATCACTGTTGGCGGTGAAATAACGAGTGTCCATATCGGCCCAGCCTGTGGGCTTGCCTTCAGGGGTTTTGCCAATCAGGTCTGCCCACCACACCATTTCAGCGGCCTGGTGCGGAGGCATCAGGATGGCATCGTCAAACTTGAATTCGCCGGCAGCGGTCTTGATCCTCTTGTTGAAGGGGTCCACCTCCTGCACGCGCGCATTGGGCACGTGGGTGATGATATCGGGGTACAGCTCGTCAAATGCCTGCTTGTAGCCGACGCCAATGGGCGCAATCTTGGGCTTGGGGTCAAGAATCAGAATCTTGCCGGGGATCTTGTTTTTCTTGATGTGCCAGGCGATCAGGCAGGCGCGCTCGTAGGGCGAGGGCGGGCAGCGGTGAGGGGGTGGGGGCAGCGTCATCACCAGGGTGCCGCCCTTGAAGTTCTTCACCTTGCTCTTGAGCGCCAGCATCTCCTGGTTGGGAATGTAGGCGTTGGGGAAATGCTTGCGGGTGTAGTCGATGGCTTTCTGATCATTGCCAAACCAGGCTTCGTAGTCGTTACGGATACCGCCCGACAGGATCAGGTAGTCGTATTCAATCAGGCCGTGTGCAGTGCGCACCAGTTTTTTGTCGCGCTCAAAGCCGGTCACCTCGGTTTGCAGCAGGTGGTAGCCGTACTTGTTGGCGGGGTGCAGCATGTCGTGGTTGACGAAATCGGTGTTCACGATGTCGATCAGCCACTTGTTGCTCATCGGGCCAGACCAGAACGTGGGATTGCGCTCAAGCAGCACCACGTCCGAGTTGGGGATCAGCTCACGCAGATAGCGGGCAGCTGTCAGGCCGCCCCAGCCACCACCGCAAATCACAATGCGTGGGCCTTTGCCCTGACGGGGCAGAATGCGCGATTGCGGAGTCATGATGGTGGGTGCTGCCAGTGTGGCAATCGGTGCGGCAGCGGCCGCAGCACCCAGAGCCATGGCTGGCGGGGTCATCAGAAAGTGGCGACGTTGCATGGTGGAAACTTCCTCCTAGTCATTCATAAGAAGCCGCATGCACAGCGTCTGCTGGTGCGTGCGGCTGGCGTCAAGACCAGCGCTGACCTGCTAAATCCACTGCACAACTGGCAATGGCAATAAGTGCAAAGGGAAGCGAACATGCAGCGCCTGACTTCTCCGTGGAAGGGGATGCAAGGCGTGGTTGGCTCCTGACCGTGGCAGAAGCCACATCCGATGCAATCAACAAGAACTCAAAAGACGGCTTGAGCGTTGATGTCGGGCTTGGTGTGGTGACCAAGTCCGGACAAGGCATGGATGGGAAAAGAATCCCTCTTAGCCGACACGCGGCACAAGCAGAGCTGTCTGGGGCGGAATTCTAGGACAGAGCCTTGCCGCAAGAAACAACTTGATTGCTCTGTGCGGGTTAAGCCTGAGGCTTGAGCAACTTCAGGGCCAGGACGCTACCACCCACAATGCCAGCCACCGCAGGCCAGGTGGCCCATGCCAGCGTGCTGATGCCTGTCAGGCCCTGGCCGATGGAGCAGCCCGCAGCCAGCAAGCCACCAAAACCCATCAACCAGCCGCCGATGGCAGTCTTCGTCAAATGTGCAGGGCTGTCAAAGCTTTCCCAGCGTGCGGTGCGGGTGAACAAGGCCACCAGGAATGCGCCAGCCAGCACACCTAGCACCAGTGCGCATGCGGCAGCAAATTCCCTCCCTACGGCCACTTGCACGTAAAGCAGTGTTTCGGAGATCGGGGAAATAAAGCTCAGAGAGGTGTGCTTGGCTGGCTCAAACGGATCGACTTCAACGGTGGCTGCAATCCACCACCCCACAGCCACCAGAGCACCGATGACCAGCGCTGCTCCCAATTGGATGGGACTGCGGCGCAGCGCGGGCTGATACAAGGCATAAGCAGCCAGCAGTACAGCTGGAATAACGGCAAGCACCAGGTAAATGGCACTGCCTGACCAGCCGCTGCTTTGTAGGTACTGGTTGAGGGTGACGCTTTCCAGAGTGCTGGGTGCAAGCCCTTGAAACCATTGGCGCAGCGGAACCAGCACACCGGTAGAGCTGGCCTGGGCTCCCAAAGCGAGAAACACCACGGCAATCAGAGAGCGCAGATTACCGCCAGCCAGCAGAACCAGAGAGCGCGCACCGCAGGCGTTGGCCAGCACCATGCCCAGACCAAAGATGGCGCCGCCGATCATGACTCCGATGACAGAGAAGTTGGGGCGCACGATTTGGGCATTGCCCAGATCGACCACGCCTGCCAGCTGCAGAGCTTGCGATGCCAGCAGGGCTACGGCCACAGCCAATGCGAAAGCCTGCAAAGCCGGGGCGCTGCCGCGCTGCTCACTGTTGTCTAGTCCCATGCTTTGACGGATGCCGCGCAGCAAACAAAAACGTCCCAAGCGTGCGAACACGCCAAAGCCCAGACCCAAGAAAAATGTAGACCACAACAACATAGCTATCCCTTAAGCAGTCCGCATGCTAATGGCGCGATGCGGATATGCAAATGCCCCGCACTTGAAAAGTTGCGGGGCAAAAGTAGGCTGCTTGTCATGTTGCAACAACAGCCATTGTTGAAGCAGGCCTCTTTCACAGGCTCTGTCCCGCAAACAGGCGGGTACCTGTCTCACCGCCATGGCGCATGGAGAGAGAGTGTGATGCCTGCTATCAGCGATCCCAGATGTCCGTGCTGATGGCCTTGTACCAGGCTGCGCCGTATTCGGCTTCGGCCTTGCGGTAGCCTGCATCAGCATCAATGGGGCTGACACCACCAGAGCCGGGCACTTCAATCAGCTTGCCGCCATCGGTCTTGTAAACGCCTGCCACGGAGATACCGTAGTCTGCACCGATCAAGCTGTAGCAAGTGTTGGCAAAGGCCCCGGTGGCCGCAGGCTTGCCCAGCAATTCGGAGGCAATCGCAGCAGCAGCTACTTTGCCCTGGGTGTTGGCGGCAAAGCCGGATTTGGGCATGGGGGCTGCCTGGGTGGCATCGCCCAGCACATACACGTCCTTGACTTGTTGGGAAGCAAAGCTGTCGGTCTTGATGGGTACCCAGCCGCTGGCATCGGTCACGCCAGCGCGTTCGGCAATAAAGCCGGCCTTCTGCGGTGGAATGACGTTGAGCACATCGGCTTTGTGCTTGGTACCAAAAGTGGTTTCCACCTCAAGGTTCTTGGCATCCACGCGCACCACCTGGCCATCGTCAGACTGTTTGACCCACTCGATCATGTCTCCGTACAGGGCTTTGTAGCCTTGCAGGAACAAGCCTTGCTTGGAGAAGGCGTCCTTGTTGTCCAGCAACAGAATTTTCGATCTGGGTTTGTGCTGCTTGAAGTAGTGGGCCACCATGGCGGCACGCTCATAAGGCCCGGGTGGGCAGCGGAAGGGATTGGCCGGAATCACCATCACAAACTTGCCGCCGTCAGGCATGGCATCCAGCTGCTTTTTCAGCAACAGCGTCTGTGGGCCGGCTTTCCAGGCATGGGGTGCGAGTTCGGCGGCAGCTTCGTCATAGCCTTCCAGTGCACCCCAGCGCATGTCGATACCAGGGGACAGTACCAGTTTGTCGTAGTTCAGCGCCTGCCCGCTGGACAGCAGCACGCGTTTGCCTATGGTGTCTACATTGTCGGCTCGGGCGTGGATGACATCGATGCCTGCTTTGCGCAGTCCGTCGTAACTGTGTCCAATGCTGTCCCACGTGCGCAGGCCTGCCAGATAGAGGTTGGAGAAGGGGCAGGTGTAAAAGCGCTCCGCGGGTTCGACCAGCGTGACACGCACTTGTGGGGCACGGGCCTTGAGATAGCGCGCAGCCGTAGCGCCGCCAAAGCCGCCACCGACAATGACGACATGGGCAGCACCCGCCTGGGCGCGCACGATGGATGGCAAGGCCAGGGTTGCAGCACCTGCAACGGCACTACCTAAAACAGTACGGCGATTGAAAGTCATTGGTTGGCCTCCTTGCTGAACCACTGGGCGAGTGCTTGGATCTGGGCATCGTCATAGCCATTCATCAGGCGAGTCATGACGGTGGCATCTGTTGCTGTGCCCGCTTTGAATGCTTGCAAGCGGGCCAGCAGGTGGCGTTCATTGACACCGCGCAGGCTGGGAATGCCTCCGGTGCTGCGCCCGTCAGGGCCGTGGCAGTTGGCGCAGGTACCGGCAATCAGCGAAATATCTTGTACGGTGAGCCCCACAGCTGTAGAAGCCGGTGTGGACTGGGCCATGGCCCCAGGGGCGAGCAAGGCCGCAGCCAGCCATAGGGCGGGCCGCAGTGTACGTACGGGTGATAAGGGCATGCGTTCTCCTGACGGTCGCGTGCCGGTGTGCGGGTGTGGCGCTTTTCCGGCGGGTCATCGTGGGTGCTTGTTCTGGCGGCAGTCACGTGCCAGCACAGCAGATAGAGCGCCGGATTCTAGGGAGCAGGTTGCAACAGCTGGTTAGAAGCATCTGCACCATGCATATAAGCCGCATTTTTCAGCACGATGGTCAGTGTTCCTGGTCGTTGTGTGTTGCCCAGCAAAAGTAGTGAAAAATCAAAAAAAAGGAGCGCTCTAGCAATAATGCACGGTAGTCACAAATGAAAAAGCTTGGTGACATGTTCATGCCACCAAGCTTTGATTGCCTGTGATTACGATATGTTGGGCATCGCAAAAGGAGATGTTATTCTGATGAGCGGTGGCTGGTATCTGCTGCGCTGTCAAGTTGTGGGTAGCTTGTCTGCTCAGCGGCATCCATGTCTTTATCTTTGCCTTCTTCGTCCTCGTCGTCATCAGACATGGCATCGACTGCGGCACCCACGCCTTTGCCCACGATTTTGACCGTGCCTACAGCGGCATCCACTGCCAGGCCAGCCACAGAAGCGGCGGCGCCGACCACGGTGTAGGTGATGCAGCCGGTGAGCAACAGGCATGAGAATGTCCCTGCGGCAATCAGACGCAAAGGCAGGCTGGATATATAAGCGCTGCGCATCAGCCAATACGCATGCCGGGCTGGGCACCCGGGAAAGGCTCCAGCACATAGATGCCGGGTACTGCCTTTTCGTCGGCATGGCTGGCAGCCAGAACCATGCCTTCGGAGATACCGAATTTCATCTTGCGTGGTGCCAGATTGGCCACCAGCACCGTCAGCTTGCCTTCGAGTTGCTCTGGTGTGTACATGCTGGCAATGCCAGAGAACACATTGCGTGTCCTGCCTTCTCCAGCATCCAATGTCAGCTGCAGCAGCTTGGTGGAGCCTTCCACGGCCTTGCACTCGACGATCTTGGCGATGCGCAGGTCAATCTTGGCAAAGTCGTCAATCGTGATGGTGGGGGCAATTTCTTCGCCACCGGGTTTCACGGCTTCGGCCACGGGGGCGGCTGGGGGCTCAAACAGAGCGTCCAGCTGCTCGATCACCACACGCTGCATCAGGTGTTCGTATTTGCCAATGCTGTGGCCTGCACCCAGCAGGCTGTCGGCATCGGCAAATTGCAGGGCAGTCACGTTCAGGAAGGCTTCAACCTGTGTGGCCACAGCAGGCAGCAGGGGCTTGAGGTAGATGGTCAGCAGGCGGAAGGCTTCAATACAGGTGGAGCACACATCTTGCAGGCGTGCGTCCATGCCTTCCTGCCTGGCCAGCTCCCAGGGCTTGTTAGCGTCCACATAGCTGTTGACTTTATCGCACAACAGCATGATTTCACGCGCAGCACGGGCGGTATCGCGGTTTTCATAGGCAGCCACGATGGCATCCTTTTGCTCACGCAGTGCTGCCAGCAGCGTCTGTCCGTCTTCGGAGATTGTGCCCAGCTTGCCTTCAAAGCGCTTGGCAATAAAGCCTGCTGCACGGCTGGCGATGTTGACGTACTTGCCGATCAGGTCGGAGTTCACACGCAGCATGAAGTCTTCTGCGGTGAAGTCGATGTCTTCGTTCTTGCCATTGAGCTTGGCGCCGAGGTAGTAACGCAGCCACTCGGGGTTCATCTTCAGCGCAAGATACTTCAGCGGGTCCAGACCGGTGCCACGGCTCTTGCTCATCTTCTCGCCGTTGTTCACAGTGAGGAAGCCGTGCACGCAGATTTTGGTAGGCGTCTTGCGGCCACTGAACTTCAGCATGGCAGGCCAGAACAGCGTGTGGAAGGTCACGATGTCCTTGCCGATGAAGTGATACTGTTCCAGGTCGGGATTGGTCATGTAAGCGTCGAAATCTTCGCCGCGCTTGTTCAAAAGGTTCTTCAGCGAAGCCAGGTAGCCGACAGGCGCATCCAGCCACACATAGAAGTACTTGCCGGGTGCATCAGGAATCTCAATGCCGAAGTAGGGCGCGTCACGGCTGATGTCCCAATCGTCCAGTCCTTCGCTGGTGCTGCCATCGGGGTTGGTGCGCACGCCAAACCATTCCTTGACCTTGGCAGCCACTTCGGGCTGTACGTGCTTGCCGTTTTGCGTCCATTCCTTGAGGAACTCCACGGCACGTGGGTCCGACAGTTTGAAGAAGAAGTGCTCGGAGGAGCGCAGCTCAGGCTTGGCGCCGGACAAGGCTGAGAACGGGTTGATCAAATCAGTGGGCGCATACACGGCGCCGCAGGATTCGCAGTTATCGCCGTACTGATCCTTGGCGTGGCACTTGGGGCACTCGCCCTTGATGAAGCGGTCGGGCAGGAACATGTTCTTCTCAGGGTCAAAGAACTGTTCGATGGTGCGGGTCTCGATGAAGCCCGCGGCTTTAAGGTCGAGGTAGATTTGCTTGGACAGCTCGTGGTTCTCGGGGCTGTCGGTATTGCTCCAGTTGTCAAAAGCAATGTGAAAGCCGTCAAGGTACTGTTTGCGGCCAGCTGCAATGTCAGCCACGAACTGCTGAGGTGTCTTGCCCGCTTTTTCGGCAGCAATCATGATCGGCGCGCCGTGAGCATCGTCCGCACCCACGAAATTCACCTGGTTGCCCTGCATTCGCTGCGCACGCACCCAGGTGTCGGCCTGGATGTATTCCATGATGTGGCCGATGTGGAAGTTGCCGTTGGCATACGGCAGTGCGGTGGTAGCGAAAATCTTGCGTTGGGACATGAGGCTCTTCTCGTAAGCTATGGAAAGCAACCGTCCATTTTAAAGCGCTGGCCCAGCCAAGCAGCAAAAGCGGGTTTGCGTGCGTGTTTGCTATTGTTTTTGTGGCTATTCGCGCTGATATGAAAAAGGTTTCTTGCCTTTTTGCGCATACATCTGCTGATCGGCATGTTTGAGCAAGCCCTGCACGTCCTGTGCATCCTGCGGAAACAGTGCAATACCGATGCTGGCGCCAACAGATACTTGTGTGTCCTCTGGAATGCCGCGCAATGTGGTCAGCGGGGCGCTGATCAAAGCCTCGAGTTCGGTGCATACGTCTTGGGCTGCCCCCATGTTGTCCACTCCATGCAGGACCACCACAAACTCATCACCTCCCAGGCGTGCGACGAGGTCTTCGCCACCAAGGTGATGGCGCATGCGCTGTGCCACTTCTATCAATGCCAGATCGCCGTTGTCATGACCCCACCGGTCATTCAAAGGTTTGAAGTGGTTCAGGTCAATGAATAGCAGTGCAAATAGCGTTGGTGAAGGTGCCGTATGCGCTTGCACAATCCAGCTCCCCAGCATGTGCTGCAAAGCGCTGCGGTTGGCAACACCGGTCAGCCTATCGGTAAACAATGCGTGGCGCATGCTGTTGAAGTTGCGGGCCAGCTCTCCCACTTCATCATTGCGCTGAATTTCAAATGGTGTGCTGATGTCTCCATGGCCTACGCGCTGCAAGGTGTGGGAAAGGCTACGCAAGTCACCAGCAAGGCGACCAAAAAGATGCATGCCAATGAGCAACGCCAGCAGCAGGCTGAACGCGCCCACCAATATCACCCATTTCACGAGATGCACAACATCGGCCAGCAGGCTGGCGCGAGGCACGGCGACCGCAGCAATCCAGTCAAGGCCTGCTCGATCGTCTACGCGTACAAAAGCCACATGGTAGGACTGACCGTCGGTGTCGCAAATCTGCAAGTTGCTTACTTGCGATAAAGAACGCTTGTCTGCATTGTTGCTTGTGGTAGAGCTGGGGTTGAAGTAGCTGCGCGTTTGCAGATAGATGCTGTGCGCCAGCGAATTGCCGCTGGAATAAGTGGTGATGCGCTCTACACGTGCCTCATCTGCCAAACGCAGATTGCTCATGCCCGATATTGCAACAAGATCGCCACTGGGCTCCACCACAAACGCCAGCCCTTGCACGCTACGGCCAATTTCATCCACTACCGCGTTGAGAGCACGCAGGGGTACGTCTGTGGCTATCACGCCCTCAAAATTACCTTGGTCGTTGAGTATGCGGCGCGCGCGGGTCAGCACAAGGTCTTGGATGCCCAGGTCGATATACACCGAGCTCCAGCTCTGTTGCTCGTTGTGCAAGGCCAGTTGAAACCAAGGGCGATTGCGCGGATCAAACATGGTGCGTTCGGTGCGCAGAAACTGTTGCTCACCATCAATGCTTGCCAAGCTGTAATAGTGGCGGTGCTGGTCACTGCTGGTACGCACACGCAATTGTGCGCTACCGTCAGGCAGGCGCTTGAGACCAACACCTTGGCCACTTACATTACCGTAGTGCACATAATCGTTGGTGAGTGGGTGCAGCGAGGTGGCTGTCCACAAACGGTTGCGCAGTGCCTGCCAGTCGCGGCGGATGTCGGAGGGGGCAGTGGTGCCACTGGGGAATGCGGCTTCCAGTACTGCCGCAGAGCCGCTGACATGGTTCTCAATCTCCTGCTGCATGCGCTGCACCATCTCTGTGAGCCTGAGGTCAGAGAGTCGAGTGACCGCTTGCGCACCAGCCCAGTACACCATAACGCTGATGACGGCAATCAATAGTGTGATGAGTGCAGCGTAAGGCAGCAGCAAACTCAACTTCAAAGAGCGCAATGGCGACAAGGCATGCATGGGAAGGCTGGTGAAGATGTGATCTTCGAAGCTAGGCTTTTTATGCCGCGGCTACCTTGATGCTTGTCAGTTTGTGTAGCCCCTCGGAGGCCTCCAGCCAAAACCGCCCATGCAAAATGCAATATGTACCAGCGTGCATGGAGGCATGCACCACTGAGCGTGCGAGCCATGGATGCATGGCAGGCGCACATTTGTGTCTAAGAAGTACTTTTCATCCTTTAAGGCTGCTTCATCAAGGGCTTTTGAAGCAGTGTGGCCAAGGTGAGACCACTGAGTACGGCGATATGCTGGGCATCCGCGAAGCGCTGAGCCGTGTCTTGCAACGGTGCAATACAGACATACGCACATTCATCGGCGTTTTGCGCTTGCATGGCCTGATGTAGTGCTCGCAAAGGCTCGACACCATGGGTGCTGGCCTTCCAGCGTTTGGCACAAACCAGCGTGGTTTTGCCGTTGCGGCGCAGTACAAAGTCCACGGCTGCATCTTTGCCGCGTGCTACTTCATAGCCTTCCACCTGCCAGGCACGCTCAAGATGATTGGCGAATTCACCCCAGTTTTTGCTGGCGGCATCTTCAAGCAATGCCTGTTGCTGCAAAGGCGTGGGTTGGTCGTACTGGCGCACAAAGGCCACAAAGCCCAAAGCCCAGAACGGCAGTGATCCCAGGATCGCCACTATCTTGTAGGGCTGGGGTACCAGCGCGGCAGCCAGCAGTGCCCAGCCTGCGCCGACGAGGAAGCTGATCCACCAGCGCGAGCGAAGCAGGATGGCAAACAGGGAATTTTCGGCCATTTTGAATTTCATGGCGGAGATCTTTCACAGGGGAAACAAGACGTATGGACGCCTCAGAAGACAAGAACCCGCACCCGACATGGGTTGATGGGCTTCGATAGACTAGATGTCTTATTTTCTCAGACCCTGCTACAAGTAAAAAGTCACATGTCCCTCACCGAACAAGGCCTCTTGGCCGCGCTGGCTAGCGTTATCGATCCTCACACCGGCACCGATTTTGTGAGCACTCGCTCCGTGCGCAACGTACAACTGAGCGGTGGAGATGTGGCATTCGATGTGGAGCTGGGCTATCCGGCCAAGAGCATCATCCCCGAGCTGCGCAAGCAACTGATTGCCGCAGCCAAGACCGTGGCCGGTGTGGAGAATGTCTCGGCCAATGTCTACACCAAGGTGCAGTCACACGCGGTGCAGCGTGGCGTGCAACTGCTGCCGGGCGTGAAGAACATCATTGCAGTGGCTTCTGGCAAGGGCGGTGTGGGCAAGTCCACGACCACGGCCAATCTGGCGCTGGCGCTGGCTGCTGAAGGCGCTCGCGTGGGTGTGCTGGATGCCGATATCTACGGCCCCAGTGTGCCCATGATGTTTGGTGTGAGTGGCAAGCCCGAGAGTACCGATGGCAAGACCATGGAGCCGCTGGAGAACTACGGCGTGCAACTGATGTCCATTGGCCTGCTGTTGAACAACCCCAACGAAGCCATGATCTGGCGCGGTCCCATGGCAACCCAGGCGCTGGAGCAAATGCTGCGCTCGACCAACTGGAAAGACCTGGACTATCTGGTGATCGATCTGCCCCCAGGAACTGGTGACATTCAGCTGACACTGAGCCAGAAGGTGCCGATGACAGGCTCCGTGATCGTGACCACGCCTCAGGACATTGCCTTGCTGGATGCGCGCAAGGGCATCAAGATGTTTGAAAAAGTTGGAGTGCCGATTTTGGGTCTGGTGGAAAACATGGCCATGCACGTGTGCAGCAACTGCGGCCACGTGGAGCATATTTTTGGACAGGATGGTGGCAAGAAGCTGGCGCAGGAGTGGAATATGGACTTCCTGGGCTCGCTGCCTCTGTCCATGCAAATTCGTGAGCAAGCGGACAGTGGCAAGCCTACCGTGGTGGCAGCACCAGACAGTGAAGCCGCGCAGATCTATAAAAAGCTGGCGCGCGATGTGGCAGTGAAGATTGCGCAGAAGGCCAAGGACTTCTCGGCCAAGTTTCCTACCATCACCATCAGCAAGAACACCTGAGGTTGGGGCGTGTTGCATAGCACGCTCAAACCCTGCTTAAAACTTAGGCAAAGTGCCCCGGTTACGCCGGGGCGTTTTTTTTGCGGCATGCTGTGCGACTTCTGTGTTGTGCAGTGCCCGTGCCACTGCCTTTGATCGTGCAAGAACAAGAGCCTGAAAATCGTCCCAACACGCAGCGTTTCTCGCGCCAGGCATGGCGCCAGCGACTGCAATCCATGCAACAGCAAGCCCGTGCAGGCGGACACAAGTTTCGCACTGTGTTGCTCAATGCTCCCCATTTGCAAACCCTGTGGCTGCGTATCGCTCCAGCGTGGCAGCGCGTGCGCGCATGGCGCTGGCAATGGCTGGTGGCACTACCAACGGCTGGATTGCTGTATGTGTTGCTGCTGGTTCCATTCACACCCAGCATCAGTGATATTCGCAAGGCCAAGCTGGAGCAGCCTGCCCAGGTGCTCTCTGCAGATGGCAAGGAACTGGCGGTGTTCAAGCGCAGCAACCGCCAATGGGTCACGCTGGATCAGGTGGCTCCAGCAGTCATCAAAGGGTTGATAGCGACCGAAGATCACCGCTTTTATGAGCACCATGGCATGGATTGGTGGCGCACAGCGGGTGCGGTCGTCCATACCTTGCGGGGAGATATGCAAGGAGGCTCTACGTTGACGCAGCAGTTGGCGCGCAATCTGTACCCGGAAGAGATTGGCCGTGCTGCCAGCTTGAATCGCAAGCTCAAAGAGGCGATCACTGCGTTCAAGATCGAGGCGCTTTACAGCAAAGACGAAATTCTGGAGACCTATCTCAATATGGTGCCCTTTCTCTACAACGCCTGGGGCATAGAGATGGCGGCGCGCACTTACTTTGACAAGCCCGCCGCCAAGCTTTCCGTGATAGAGGCTGCCACCTTGGTCGGTATGCTCAAAGGCACGAGCTACTACAACCCGGTTCGCAATCCCGAGCGTGCGGTGGCACGCCGCAATACGGTGCTGTCGCAGATGGTGAAGCGCGACGTGCTCTCGCAGGCCGAGTTTGAGCGGCTCAAACAACGCCCTCTGAGGCTGAACTTCGAGCGCCAGGAAGTGCCGACAGGCATTGCGCCGCACTTCACCCAGCAGGTTCGCAAGTGGCTGATCGACTGGGCGGACAGCGAAGGCTACAACATCTACACCGACGGACTGGTGGTGCACACCACGCTGGATGCGCGCATGCAAGCAGTGGCGAACCAGGCAGTTCGCAGTCATACCCAGTCGCTGCAGCGCATTGCCAATACCAATTGGGGAAAAAGCGATGGCTGGCATGCCGACAGCCCCTTGGTGCAAAGCCTGGTCAAAGAGAGCAAGGCCTATGCTGCATTGCGTGAGAAGGGGCAAAGCGCAAAGGAGTCCCTGCAATCCCTGCTTGCTGACAAAGCATTCATGCAGCAGCTGCGCCAGGAAAAGACGCGACTGGAGGCTGGTTTTGTAGCCATGGAACCAGAGACTGCCGCCATCCGTGCATGGGTGGGGAGCCGTGACTTTGCCCTCGATGCCTTTGACCATGTGCAGCAGGCGCGCCGGCAACCAGGCTCCACTTTCAAACCGTTCGTCTATGGCGCAGCCTTGCAAGAAGGCTTGTCTGCAGACGATGAGCGTGTGGATGAAGCCGTCGAGATCACACTGTCTGGTGGTGAGGTCTGGCGACCAACCGATGCCGGCCCTCCATCAGGCAAGTCCATGTCGTTGCGTGATGCGCTGGCATATTCCAAAAACACCGTCACGGCGCAGTTGATGGAAGAGATAGGGCCAGACAAGGTGGCGCGATTGGCTCGCAACCTGGGGGTGCGCGGCAGCCGTTTGGATGCTGTGCCTGCCTTGGCACTGGGCGCCAGCCCCGTCACCCTGCTGGAGATGACCAATGCTTACGGCAGCTTGGTGCGTGCCGGGCAGTACCGCTCACCCTGGATGATTACGCGTATTGAAGACCGCAATGGCAAGCTGCTGGCAGAGTTTGCGCCTTATGCTCCAGAGAGGGCCATGAGCGCGCAAGACAGCTATGCCCTGGTCGATATGTTGCGTGGTGTGGTGGACAAAGGCACGGGACGCAGTCTTCGTCAGCGCTTTGGCATCAAAGATGATGTGGCGGGTAAAACGGGCACGACCCAGAACAATGCCGATGGCTGGTTTATCTTGATGCACTCCAAGTTGGTGGCAGGTGCCTGGGCAGGCTTTAACGATCCCCGTATTACCCTGCGCAGCGACTACTGGGGCCAGGGCGCGCGCAGTGCGCTGCCCATGGTGGGTGATTTCACTGCGCAGGTGCTGCGCCGCAAGGACATGGATCGCCATGCGCATTTTGCAGAGCCAGAAACCTCGCAATGGTGGGCTGACTTACGAAATGGTGTGCGTGAACAGCTTGATACATGGTGGGGTGACGCGCAGCCCGCAGAATCAGACGCACGACCTGTGCAGACTCCCAAAACATTGCCACCGCAACCAGTACCGCCAGCAGTGCCAGCACCTGCGCCGGTCATTCCTATCGAACGGCAGGAGGAGGAAGTGATTGAGGAATCCGTGCCTGCATTGCCTGCACCTTCAGTGCCCTTGGACGCTCCACCGGCCGCCTTGAATGGGGATGCTTTGGATCAGTGGATGGATAACTGGTCTGAGTCGGATGCTGAACCTGCTGCTGTGACGGACTACGAGCGCGTGCCGCCTGCTGTTCTTGGGCGACCTCTCGAGACACCTTGACTCAAGCACCGGTCACAATGAAAAAGCCGCCAGTTCTGAGCAAGAACTGGCGGCTTTTTTGCGGCAACCTATGTTCGCTGGGACGTTAATTCACCATCAGGTGGAATGGCCAGACATACGCTTGCAGTGTGACGTACAGGCCCATCAGGCAAGCCAGCGCAATGGAGTGGAAGAATACATAACGCAGGATGTCGCCTTCATGGTTGAACCAGCGGGTAGCAGTTGAAGCCACGACGATGGACTGCGCATCGATCATCTTGCCCATCACGCCGCCCGAGCTGTTGGCTGCGCCCATCAGATTGGGCGAAAGCCCCAGCTGTTCTGCGGCCACTTTCTGCATGCCACCGAAGAGCACGTTGGACGCGGTGTCCGAACCTGTCAGCGCCACACCCAGCCAGCCCATCAAGGTGCCAAAGAAGGGGTAGAACATGCCGGTATTGGCAAAAGCCAGACCCAGGGTGGTGTCGCTGCCGGAGTAGCGTGACAGCGTGCCCAGCGCCAGCATCAGCACAATAGTCATCAGTGAGTAGCGCACCAACCACAGTGTCTTGAAAAAGGTGGTGACGATTCTGACCACGTTGTACTTCATGACGAAGGCGCTGACGATGGCCGACAGCAGGATGCCCGTGCCGGTGGCCGACAGAAGATTGAGTGTGTAGACAGCACCCTCCCTGGTGGGCGTAGGGACCACGGGAGGCATTTTCTCAATCATGTTATGTAGCCCATCCATGGGGAAGGCTGGTGCAAAAATTCCGTTCAGGAATGCCTTGAAAGATGGCAACCCCCAGAGGAAGACAAACACCGACAGGATGATCCAGGGTGTCCATGCAGCAATCAGTGCCGATCGGCTGTGTTTGACCACGGGCTGCGCAGGTTTGACTTCCGAGGCGCTCACATCCTTGCCGCGCAACGATGCTGATGTCCAGATCTTCTTGGGTTGCCAAACGCGCAAAAAGGCCACCAAGCAGACCATGGAGACCAAGGCTGCAATGATGTCCACCAGTTCTGGGCCTATGAAGTTGGAGACCAGGTACTGTGGAATGGCAAAAGACAGGCCGGTCACCAAAATGGCTGGCCAGATTTCCATCATGCCCTTGCGCCCTGCAAATGCCCAGATCATCCAGAAAGGAACCAGCACGGAGAAGAAGGGAAGCTGGCGACCAATCATGGCGGTGACTTCCATCAGGTCATAACCATGAACTTTTGCCAGTGTGATCACCGGTGTTCCCAGCGCACCAAATGCAACAGGGGCGGTGTTGGCAATCAATGACAAGCCAGAGGCAGCCAGTGGCGAAAAGCCCAAGCCAATCAAGATTGCCGCAGTGACTGCCACGGGCGTGCCAAAGCCTGCGGCACCTTCAAAAAAGGCGCCGAAGGAAAAGGCAATCAGCAGCAACTGTATGCGACGGTCCTGGGTGATGCCTGACAGAGAATCCTGCAGCACCTTGAAGCTGCCGTTTTGTTCGGTCAGTTGGTGCAAGAAGATGATGTTCAGCACGATCCAGCCGATCGGCAGCAAACCTGTGAGGCCACCGAACAGGGCTGCACGACCTGCCATTTCAGCGGGCATGCTGTAAACAAAGATGGCGATCAGCAAGGCCGCAATCAGGCCTGCTCCTGCTGCAAGGTGGGCCTTCATGTGCAAAAAGCCCAACCCTACCAACATGACGACGACCGGGATGGCCGCAAGCAATGTGGAAACCCACATGCTGTTCATGGGGTCATAGATCTGTTGCCAAACCATGGTGGCAGTCTCCTCGTGAATTATTGAAGTGCTGTGAAACGCAGCAATGGTGGTGACAGGCGTGAATTAGGCAAAAGGGGTTAACCCGAGGGAGCGCCTTGAGGGAAAAAATATCAAATGAATTGAAAACGTTTTCAGGACTGGAGCTGAGCGCACAGGGAGTTGGCAATCTGGGTGATTGGCATCGGTTAATGTGTGCGCTATGACGATAAGTTTTTTACAACTGGGTTGGCGCACTTTGCTGCGCGACGCACGCGCGGGGGAGTTGCGTTTGCTGTGGGTGGCAGTGACCTTGGCTGTCGCAGCGTTGTCATCGGTGGCATTTTTTGCCAACCGCCTGGAGGGTGGTCTTGAGCGTGATGCGCGCCAGCTATTGGGTGGCGATGTAGTCATTGCCAGCAACGATGGGCAGTTGCAAGAGTTTGCGGCGCAGGCACAGCAAGCTGGGCTGCGGCATGTCACCACCATGGTTTTTCCAACCATGGGGCGAGCCTCGGAAGAACGCGGGGGGCAGGCAAGACTGGTAGCACTGAAAGTCGTGGAAGACGGTTATCCCTTGCGCGGCAAGCTGCGCGTTACTGATCATGTTGAGCAAGAAGATTCCCTCACGGATCAAGTCCCTAAAGCCGGAGAAGCATGGGTGGACGCTGCGCTGCTGGCAGGTTTGGGGCTATCGGTCGGTGATAGCTTGTTGCTGGGGGATGCCAGCTTGCGTATTGGCAAGCTGATCACGGCAGAGCCGGACCGTGGCGCTGGCTTTATGAGTTTTGCCCCCCGCGTGATGATCAACCGCCAAAACCTGGATGAGACGGGGTTGGTGCAGCCCGCCAGCCGTATCACCTGGCGTCTTGCGGTGGCGGGAGAAGACGCACAGGCTGTTGCACGTTATGAAACGTGGGCCAAAACGCAGGTGGGCGAAAACGGGCGAGGAGGCCGCCGTGTGGAAACGCTGGACAGCGGCAGCCCTGAAATGCGGCGCACATTGGAGCGAGGTGAGAAGTTTCTAAGCTTGGTGGCATTGTTGGCAGCGCTGTTGTCTGCCGTAGCTGTTGCACTGGCAGCCCGCGCTTTTGCGCAGCGTCATCTGGATACTGCGGCCATGTTGCGCGTACTGGGTTTGGGGCAACGCACGATTGCGGCAGCCTATGTGCTGGAGTTCGCGCTAGTGGGCGTGCTGGCCAGTTTGCTGGGTGTGGCTTTAGGGTGGGCGGTGCACCATGGTTTTGTCTGGCTGCTATCTGGTTTGGTGGCTGAAGGTCTGCCTGCTCCCAATTTGTGGCCTATGGGTTTTGGTGTGGGTATGGGCATGACACTGCTTTTGGCTTTCGGTCTGCCGCCTGTGCTTCAGCTGGCCCAGGTGCCACCGCTACGCGTGCTGCGCCGCGATGTCGGGGCACTCAGACCTGTCTCTGCGGGAGTATTGCTGGTGGGTGTGCTGGGCTTTGCCGCTTTGCTAATGGCAGTGAGCCGTGATGCTGCCTTGGGAGGTATTGCGGTGGGTGGGTTTGCGCTGGCTGCCTTGGTGTTTGCAGGCATGGCATGGTTGGCCGTCAAGTTGCTGCGTCGCCTGGTTTCGGAGCGAACCGCTCCGCGCTGGATGATTTTGGCAACGCGTCAGCTGGCGGCGCGTCCTGGTTATGCAGTGGTACAGGTCAGCAGCTTGGCCGTGGGCCTGCTGGCCCTGGTGCTGCTGGTACTGCTGCGCACCGATCTGGTAAGTAGTTGGAGGCAGGCCACTCCGTCTGATGCGGCCAACCGCTTTGTCATCAACATCATGCCGGATCAAGCGGATGCATTTCAGGCAAATTTGCGAGCAGCGGGCGTGTTGCAATACGACTGGTATCCGATGATTCGTGGGCGGTTGGTGGAGGTCAATGGCCGCAGCATCAGCCCTGATGACTATGAGGATGGGCGCGCCAAGCGTATGGTGGACCGTGAGTTCAATTTGTCCAACTCCTCCACCCTGCCGGACAAGAACCGCGTGGTTGCCGGTCAATGGCAAGCGGGGGAGGCGGATGGCGCGAGTGTGGAGGAGGGGATTGCGAAAACCCTGAACCTCAAACTCGGAGATGCGCTGGTATTCGATGTGGGAGGCATTCGCCACAGCGCGCGCCTGACGAGTTTGCGCAAGGTGGACTGGGGCAGCATGCGCGCCAATTTCTTCATTCTCTTTCCAGTAGATGATTTGCCCGACGTGCCTGCTACCTATATGGCGGCCTATCGCGCACCGCAGCAAGCAGATTTTGACAATGCCCTGCTGCGCCAGTTTCCGAATGTGACGAATGTTGACATGGACAGCACCATCGCTCAGGTTCAGCGTGTGCTGGATCAGGTCATTCGAGCCGTGGAGTTTTTGTTTGCCTTCACTTTGGCTGCTGGTCTAGTGGTGTTGTTTGCTGCCGTGACCGCGACACGCGAAGAGCGTGCACGCGAGTACGCCATCATGCGCGCCATAGGGGCTCAAAGCAGCTTGCTGCGGCAGGTGCAACGTGCCGAGCTGGTGGGAGTGGGCCTGCTGGCGGGTTTCTTGGCCAGCGCAGTCGCCATGGTAGTGGGCTGGGCCTTGGCGCGCTGGGTGTTCGAGTTTACGTGGACAGCACCCTGGTGGGTCCCCTGCGCAGGCGGTGTGGTGGGCGCGGCTTTGGCATGGGGTGCAGGCTGGTGGGGCTTGCGTGAAGTCTTGCAGCGTCCGGTGATGGACAGCTTGCGGGCAGTCGAGTGACAGGGGCCAGGCGCAAAGAGAAGGTCTCTCATTTGCCATGCACATAGACGTATGCATGGCGCATGAGGAGTGTTCAAGCAATGGTCAAGCCATCTGCTCGAAAGATTGCGTTAACGCAGGATGACGCACTTATGCGCGGCGTTCCCATTGCCAGTACCGCCTGACTGGCGCATGCTTAAACATATGAGCACATTGAATACGAAAGATCTCAAAGCCCTGCAAGACAGCTTGCTTCAGCGTGAACAGCAATTGTTGCGCGAGATTGAGCGAGCGGCAGATGAGCAAGAGCAGCATGCCGAAGACACAGAAGATTTGCCGCGTGAGCCTGACGCGAACCAAAGTCGTGACAGCTCGGATCGTGAAGTCCGTCATGCGGAGGAAATGCGCGACCAGCAAGAGTTGCGAGATGTGCGTGCGGCGCTGCAGCGTGTTGCGGATGGCAGCTATGGTGAATGCGTGGATTGCGGCAAAGATATTGCATTGGCGCGTTTGCAGGTGTTTCCATCGGCCAAGCGCTGCATTCAATGTCAAACCCAGCACGAGGCTCACAAGCAGCGGCGCGCTTAACCCTGGCGTGGCGACCTTCGTGCCGCTGCTGGCACACTTGCAGTTTTCGTTTTCAGCCTGCGCATGCCGCAGGCTTTTGTCTTGAAGCTTGTCATGCAGATTGAAGAAAAGCCCCCTTTCGACACACCCTTTGAATGGATTGGGGGTGAAGAGCCTGTACGTCTTTTGGTTGACCGTTTTTATGACCTGATGGATCTGGAGCCCAGCTACACCGAATTGCGTGCAGCCCATGGCAGCACGCTGGAAGATGCGCGCCAGAAGCTGTTCTGGTTTTTATGCGGTTGGTTGGGGGGACCAGATTACTTTGTAGAGCGCTTTGGCCACCCGCGTCTGCGCATGCGCCATATGCCTTTCTCCATCGGCATCCTGGAGCGAGATCAATGGGTGGCTTGCATGGATCAGGCCATGCTGGAAACCCAGGTGCCTGATGCTTTGCGAGTGCGTTTGCACAACAGTTTTATGCAGACAGCAGACTGGATGCGCAACAAAGGCGTTTGAGGGTTAGCCCGTGGTGCCTTAGTATCCCTTCAACAATTCGAAGTCAGGAGGGTGTGCACATGGGAACAGTTGGTTTCATCTTGGTCGCAGTTTTGTTGGTTTTGGCGTTGTGGGCCGCTGCGGTCTACAACCGTCTTCGCCTGTTGCGCAACCGTGTGGAAAACGCGTGGTCGCAAATAGATGTGCAGCTCAAACGCCGCTATGACCTGATTCCCAATTTGGTGGAAGTGGCTCGCGGCTATATGCAGCACGAAGCCAGCACATTGCAGGCAGTGGCCAAGGCCCGCAATCAGGCTGTGCAGGCCAGTGATGCGTTGCGGGGGCATGCACGCAGTGATGCAGAGCTGGGGGCCTTCACTGCAGCCGAGCAATTGTTGGGTGGCAGTCTGGGCAGACTCATGATGGTGGCGGAAGCCTATCCTGAGCTCAAGGCCGATGCGCAAATGCAAAGCCTGAGCGAAGAAATTGCCAGCACTGAAAACCGTATCGGCTTTGCACGGCAGGCGTACAACGATCAGGTGATGGAGTTCAATGACAAAGTCAGCCAGTTCCCCGATCTGATTCTGGCCCGCCTGCTTGGCTTCATGCACCAAACCATGCTGCAGTCCACAAGTTCGGAGCAAGAGCGGATCGCTCCGCAAGTGCGTTTCTAAATAGATAGACGGACAAGGTTCCCATGCGGTTTTGGCACTGGCAGGCTGATGCACGGCGTACGACACGCTGGTTGTTGCTGCTGTTCATGCTGTGCGTTTTGGCTTCTTTGGCAGCTGTGCATGGCGGGCTGACCTTGGCGTGGTTGCTGCTGCTTGCACGTTTTGACTATCCCAAAGGCTTTGTGGCCGTTAACGTTGGCGTGACTTTGTTCCTGATCTTGGGGGGCTGGTGGCTGACGTATGAGCAGCTCAGCGAAGGGGGCCGCAAACTGGCACAACGCATTGGCGCACGAAAGGCAAGGCCTGGCAGTTCGTTGGCGGAGCAACAACTGTGCAACATCGTGCACGAGATGTGCTTGGCTGCCCAGATGCGGCCACCGCAGGTGGTGGTGCTGGCACGTGCTGATGCCATCAATGCGTTTGCAGCGGGATGGACGCCCGACGATGCCGTGATTGCTGTCACTCAAGGGGCGCTGGACTATCTGAGCCGCGATGAGATGCAGGGTCTGGTGGCGCATGAACTCTCGCACCTGAAAGAGGGTGACACGCTGCTGAATATGCGCTTGGCAGGCATGGTGAGTGGTCTGGAGCTGGTTTACAACTTTGGCCAGGAATTGCGCGAGCGCAGCGCTTTGGGCTTGTGGTTTGGCTCGGCCATCATGGCCGCTGGCTTCGTGGGCTGGCTGAGCGGGCGTTTGCTCAAGGCAGCGGTCTCGCGCCAGCGCGAGTTCTTGGCAGATGCTCGTGCTGTGCAGTGGACGCGCAGCCAAGACGCCTTGGGAGGTGTTTTACGCAAGGTGATGACGCAGCGGCAGACCGCGCAGCAGTATCTGGGAGGCTGGCGGGCGGATCGGCGCAGCCACACAGGGTTGGACCACCCGCTGGTTCAGCATATGTTGCTGGCGGAAACGCCGGAAAGTGGCAAGCTGGAGCACTGGCTGGATGCGCATCCTCCGCTGGAGGAGCGTGTGGCACGCATTTATGGTCGCCCTATGCGTGGCCTGCCACTGTAATGTGGCTCTATCTGCCCATCATTTGTTGTGTCATAGCATCTAAGATTTGAAAATGCCCGCTTCTCCGGTTCCTCCTTCCTGGCAACTGCTACGTGCCGTACCTGCGTTTTCGCATCTGGATAGCGAACGCTTGCGCTGGCTGGCCAAGCAGCTGCGCTGGTGTCCCATGGAAGCAGGTCAGGCCGTGGATCAGCCATTCAACGGCGCATGCGTGCATGTGCTGCTGGCAGGGCAGTTGCAGGTTTTGTGCACCAATGTGCAGGGCAAGGAGCTATTGCTGGGTGAGCTGTTTCCTGGGCAGATGTTTGGCAATACCTGGCTCAGTGCCTCCATTCCTCAAGGCATGATGGTGGTGGCTACAGAGCACACGCTGTTGGCAGCGATGGACAAAGTGGCCACACAGGAGTGGCTGATGACCGACAGCACCATTGTGGCTGGGATTTTGAACAATGCCACTGACCTGCTGTGGCAGCTGGTGGGGCGTGTGGTGGAGATGGGTACGCTGAATGTGCGTAGCCGCTTGCACATGCGCTTGCTGGCCTTGGCGCAGCGTCAAGGCGTGCAGCACAACCAGGTAACCTTGACCCCCAGCCCAACCCAGGCGAGCTTGGCTGCGTATCTGGGTGCCAGTCGGGAGGAAGTGGCGCGGGAAATGTCACGTCTGGTGCGTCTGGGTTTGCTGCAAAGACAGGGGCGCAGCATTGTCTTGCTCAATGTGGATGGACTGATTGCGCTGGCCGATGCCCAGTAGTGGTTGGGAGTTCCACTTTGTCTTTACATCTGGAAAGTGAGAAAACGCACAGACGCATGGTGCGTTACTGGCAGAAACTCTAGCCCATGAAAAGCCGCCAAGGTGGTAGCTGTCTTCAGTCCAGTGAAGGAGTTTTTGAATGTCGCAACGATTGTGGGCTTGTGTGGCTCTGGTGCTGTGTGCCAGCCTCAATGCCCATGCGCAAACCACGGCCAGCCCGACGACCCAGAGCCCAGCCCCCGGCTTGACCCGCGCGCAAGTGCTGGAAGATCTCAAGCAGTGGCATGCGTCGGGCATGACGTATATTGCCCACCCCTCTGGCTATGGCGACTCACGTGAGAGTATGGAGTATCAGCGTTATCTGCAGCGCAGCAGCAATCCATCTGTTGCGACCAAGCAGGCTCAGCCTATGTCTGAGCCTGCTCAAACAGCGTCCTCACAGTCACCGGTACCACAGCCTTAAACAGACATACTGCGCAAAATTACAACCCGCAAGGGGTATTGGGTGTCGCACTCTTTGGCGTGAAGATTCAGGATGCACAGCGTTAAGCTGCTGAAAAAACACAACAAAAGCACCCGTCCGGGCAAGTCATGGTGGTGACTTGCCCTTTTTTTGTCTATGCATCACTGTGAACTGGGCCCGAACTTGTTCCCTCGGCTGAGTTGGCTACGCCAGCAAGGATATCAGTCACAAAGACTTGCTCGTTTTCAAGTTTTCAAGTTTTCAATACAGCTTTCGCTTGCCCGGCTGCAGCAAAACCACCAAGGCGCCCGCACCACCTTCTGCGGGGCGTGCTTGGACAAATGCCAAAACTTCTTTTTTCTGCACCAACCAACGCAGCACCTTGGCTTTGAGGACAGGAGCTTTTCCAGGCGAGCCCAAACCCTTGCCATGGACGACACGAACACAGCGCAACCCTGTACGGTGAGACAGGCGAATGAATTGGTCAAGTGCTTCGCGTGCTTCGTCGGAGCGCAAGCCGTGCAAATCCAACTGGCGCTGGATACTCCAGTGCCCACTGCGCAGCTTGCGTGTCACATCCAATCCGATGCCGGGGCGCCGAAAACTCAGTTGGTCATCCACATCCAGCAAGGTGCTGACATCAAACTCATCGCTCATGGCTTCGTGCAGCACACGTGCTTCATCGAGTTCGTGCTGAAGGCGCCGAGGGGCAGGGGGCGTTTGCTCAAACGAAAAACGATCTGTGCGCGGCAGCGGAGTGACGGCCCCAACAAAGTGGGTAAAAAGATTGCGCTCACGTTCGGCAGCAGCCACAGCTTCTTGGCGGGCTTTGTCCAGTGCTTCTTTACGCTCGCGCTGTGCTTTCAGTTCTTTTGAGATACTGGCCAGGGCATGCAGACCGTGGTGGCGAAATGCCTGGCTCATACCAAACCCTCCTCCGCCATGGAGTAGCTGGCACCTTGCGCAACGATGATGTGATCAAGTACCCGAACGTCGAGCAGCGCCAGTGCACTTTTGAGGTGGGCGGTCAGTCTGTTATCTGCCGAGCTGGGATGCACACTGCCACTGGGGTGATTGTGGGCAAGGATGACGCTGGCAGCATGGTGGTGCAGGGCGCGCAGGGCCACTTCCCTGGGGTAGACCGAGGTTTGACTCAATGAGCCCCGAAACATTTCTTCCATGGCAATCAAATGGTTCTGGCTGTCTAGAAACAGCACAGCAAATACTTCATGCAGGCGGTGACCTAACTGCAACTGCAGATAGTGTTTCACAGCTTCGGGGCTGGCAAACACTTCACGCTCACGTAATTGCTGTGCTGTGGCACGTTTTGCCAATTCCATCACTGCCAGCATTTCCGCACGCTTGGCAGGGCCGAGTCCCTTGATCTTCAGAAGATCCGGGATGTTGGCATTGAGCAGGCCTGCGAGTCCCCCAAAGCTGTCCAGCAGTGACTGGGCCAGTTGCAGCACGCTGCAGCCGGTCATGCCGGTACGCAGCAAAATGGCCAGAAGCTCGGTATCAGACAGAGCGGTGGCACCGCGTGCCAGCAGCTTTTCGCGCGGCAAAGTATCGGCGGGTAAGTCTTTGAAAGCCATGGGTCTTGGTGCTGAAAATGGGATAAACAGACGCCAAGGGCGCGGGGGCATGCCCGGTTTTCTACAATGGGGCAGTTTATCGGGACTTCCATGACTAATACTGCGCCTTCGACCACGACTCCTGTGCCCACTGTACAAGCGGGCTCTTTTCTGACTCTGCACTACCGTCTGGCAGGCCCAGCTGGTGATGTGATCAACACTTTCAATGAAAAACCCGGCACTTTGTCGATTGGGACGGGTGAACTGTCGCCTGCTATCGAAGACATGCTGATTGGCATGCCTGAAGGCACGCATACCACTTTGGAGCTGCCTGCTGGAGCTGCCTTTGGTGATCGCAATCCTGATATGCAGCAGTGGGTGGCACGCAAGCTGCTCAATGAACTGGGTGATCCGCATGAGCAGTACGCTGCGGGCGATGTGGTGCAGTTTCCTACACCTGACGGCTTGGGCAGCTATGCTGGCTCGGTGGTGCAGGTGCGTGAAGATGGCGCAGTGCTGTTTGACTTCAGCCACCCTTTGGCCGGTCAGCCAGTGACGTTTGAAGTCAAGATCATTGGGGTGCTCTGAAGTGGTGGACTCCAAGGAAATCCTGCTGGCAGAGCCACGGGGCTTTTGTGCTGGCGTGGATCGCGCCATTGAAATCGTGGAGCGTGCGCTGGCCAAGTTTGGCCGTCCCATCTATGTGCGCCACGAGATCGTGCACAACACCTTTGTGGTTAACGACCTCAAGGACAAAGGTGCCATCTTCATTGAAGAGCTCTCGGATGTGCCTCCTGGTGCGACCTTGGTATTCAGTGCCCATGGTGTGAGCAAGGCGGTTCAGGAAGAGGCCAAGGCGCGGGGCTTTTCCATTTTTGATGCTACCTGTCCCTTGGTCACCAAGGTGCACATTGAGGTGGCCAAACTGGCCAAAGAGGGCTATGAATTCATCATGATTGGCCACAAAGGCCATCCAGAGGTCGAGGGCACCATGGGCCAGTTGTCCGAAGGCATTCACTTGGTGGAAGACGAAGACGACGTTGCCAAGGTGCAACCCAAGCAGACCGAGTTGCTGGCTGTGGTGACTCAGACAACGCTGAGCGTGGATGATGCGGCAGGCATCAAGGCGGCCATCAAGGCCCGCTTTCCACATGTGCGTGAGCCCAAGCAGCAAGACATTTGCTACGCCACGCAAAATCGTCAGGATGCGGTGAAGATTTTGGCACCGCAGGTGGATGTGGTTATTGTGGTGGGTAGCCCCACCAGCTCCAACAGCAACCGTCTGCGTGAACTGGCTGCCCGTCTGGGAACGCCAGCCTACATGGTGGACAACGCTGACGAGCTACGCCCTGAGTGGTTTGATCATGCGGGCCGCGTGGGCCTGACGGCGGGGGCTTCTGCACCGGAAGTGCTGGTCAACGGCGTGATTGATCGCATCAAAGCATTGGGCGCAGTTTCGGTGCGCAAAATGGATGGCGTGGAGGAAACCATGAAGTTCCCGTTACCCAAGGGCCTGAAGATGATGGACCCTGCCACAGGCTTGGAAATTGAGGTTCGCAAAGCACCGGAAACCGGGGCTTGAGATCTTTTATGCTTCCCAGAACGGCCAGTGCAGCAAGCGTTGGCCGTTTTCTTTTGGGGGCTGAGCCATTGTCCGTTGCGGTATTTAGCTCCACAAATCAAGCGGTGGATCGCTGGCAACGGCGCGCAAAATATCAGTTCGGCTGATAAAGCCCACTAGGTGTCCTTCGGCATCCGCGACCGGTAGTCCAGGCAGACCAGTTTCCAGCAGCACATGGGTAACGCCGCGCAATTCAGTGTCTTCGGAGACAGCAGGAACCGGACTTACCATTACTTCGCTGACCAAACGTCGCGCCATGGCAACAGTCTCACGGACAGCCCCAGGTTCCGGCAGCAAAGCTTGTGGAGCCATATCGGTACGCAATAGCAAACCCACAACATGGCCCTGCGTGCTGACAACAGGAGCCTGGGCAATTTTTTTCCTGGCGAAAATTTTCCATGCCTGTTCAACGCTGATGCTGTCCTGAACGGTGATAGCACCGTGTGTCATGACATCACGCACCACATAGAGCTGGCGGCGCTCTTCTTTCGGACCTTGCTCTGTGCCCAGGTAGGCGGATACAGCACCTTTCGCACGTGGGGAAAGCGCTGGCTTGGGATTGCGTATTTGGGCCTGCTGCGCTTCAACGCCCGAAGCCCCTGCCTGCAGTCCGCTGGGGCGCTGCACACCTCGCACCGATGTGATGTGGCTCAAACGATCTGCGCCCCCGTGGTACATGGGGCCGTTGATGCCAAAGACATAGAACATATGCAGGTCTCCTGGAATGCGCGTGCGAAGGATCTTTATTTATCTATCGGCAGCAAAGGCTGCAACTGAACTGCAACTGCCGCACAATGATGGATAGATTGCGGTGCCAACTGTTGTTATCGCCCGTCCCATTAAAATTGCAACCATGCTAGACATCCTTCTTCTCCGTAAAGACCTCGATTCCGCCATTGCGCGTTTGGAAACCCGTAAAAAGCCCCAGGCGTTTTTGAACGTCGATGCATTCCAGGCGCTTGAATCTGAGCGCAAGACCCTGCAGACTCGTACGGAGGAGCTGCAAGCCCAGCGTAACCAGCTGTCCAAGCAAATCGGTATGCTGATGGGCAAAGGCGACAAAGAAGGGGCCGAATCAGCCAAGTCACAAGTTGCTGCATTCAAAGTCGAGCTGGAGAGTTCTGACGCTCGTCTGGAGCAAATCAAGGCCGAGCTGGAAGCCATGCTGCAAGCGGTGCCCAATCTGCCGCACGAAAGCGTGCCAGTGGGAGCGGGTGAAGAAGACAATGTGGTGGTGCGTACCTGGGGCACGCCCAAAAAATTTGACTTTGAAGTCAAGGACCATGTGGACGTGGGTGCGCCCTTGGGCCTGGACTTTGACATGGGTGTCAAGCTCTCAGGATCGCGCTTTACCGTGATGAAAGGTGGCATTGCTCGCATGCATCGTGCATTGGCGCAGTTCATGCTGGATGTGCAAACCGGCGAGCACGGCTATACCGAGTGCTATGTTCCCTATGCAGTGAATGCGGACTCCCTCAAAGGCACAGGCCAGTTGCCCAAGTTTGAAGGAGATCTGTTCGCGGCCAAAAAGGGCGGTCAAGAAGGTGAGCCTGTGCCGGACAACCAGGCGCTGTACCTGATTCCTACCTCTGAAGTGCCATTGACGAACTTCATGCGTGATGTAGTGGTGCAGGAGTCCGAGCTGCCCATCAAGCTGACAGCACATACGCCCTGCTTCCGTTCAGAGGCGGGCAGCTATGGACGGGACACGCGCGGCATGATTCGCCAGCACCAGTTCGACAAGGTTGAGATGGTGCAGATCGTGCACCCTGAAAAGAGCTACGAAGTGCTGGAAGAGATGACAGGCCATGCGGAAGCCATTCTGCAAAAACTGGGCTTGCCTTACCGCGTGATGAGTCTGTGCACCGGTGATATGGGCTTTGGTGCCACCAAGACTTATGACTTGGAAGTATGGCTACCTGGTCAGGAGAAGTATCGTGAGATCAGCTCTGTCTCCAACTGTGAAGCTTTCCAGGCTCGCCGCATGCAGGCACGCTTCAAGAATGCCAAGGGCAAGAATGAATTGGTTCACACCCTGAACGGCTCAGGCCTGGCCGTGGGGCGTTGCCTGGTTGCCGTGCTGGAGAACTATCAGCAAGCCGATGGCTCTGTCATCGTCCCTGAGGTACTTCGTCCTTATATGGGCGGCGTGGAACGCCTGCAGGCCTAAAAATCTGCTGCTTGCAAAAGCGGTGGCCAAAACACTGCTACAATAGCTGCTTCGACACGCAGGAGAGGTGGCAGAGTGGTCGAATGTACCTGACTCGAAATCAGGCGTACGTGAATAACGTACCGTGGGTTCGAATCCCACCCTCTCCGCCAATGCGGCTGTAGCTCAGCTGGATAGAGTACTTGGCTACGAACCAAGGGGTCGTGGGTTCGATTCCTGCCAGCCGCACCAGATTGAAGCCCTAGAATGAAAGTTCTGGGGCTTTTCTCTTTTTATGAAAGCCTTGTTTTCTGCTTTGCTGGAAAAAAGGTGAATTCAAGTCATTGAATTCGATCAATAACTTAGGTTGTTGATGGCTTAGCGGCTGTAGCTCAGCTGGATAGAGTACTTGGCTACGAACCAAGGGGTCGTGGGTTCGATTCCTGCCAGCCGCACCAGATCCAAGCCTCAGAGATGAAAATCTCTGAGGCTTTTGTCTTTGTGAAGAGGTGAGTCTGATGTTTCGGGAAGATGAAAAAATCTTTTCACCTTTTGGATTTCAGGGTAATTACTTAATCTATAATCGATAGCTTAGCGGCTGTAGCTCAGCTGGATAGAGTACTTGGCTACGAACCAAGGGGTCGTGGGTTCGATTCCTGCCAGCCGCACCAATTTGAAGTCCTGATATCGCAAGGTATCAGGACTTTTTGGTTTGTGCGCGCTATGCGTAGGCTTGGCTTACTTTTGTGTGAAGATGGTGCCTATGAACAAGGCTTTCACCAAGGAAACTGACGGGCAGGATGATGACGACGATCTGCCCAGCCTGCCCCCAGTACCCAAAGGCAGCAAAAACTATATGACGCCTCATGGCTATCAGACCCTCAAGAATGAATTGCTGGACTTGATAGATAACGAGCGGCCCAAAATCGTCGAGATTGTGCACTGGGCAGCCAGCAATGGAGATCGCTCAGAGAATGGTGACTACTTGTATGGCAAGAAGCGGCTGCGTGAAATTGACCGCCGTATCCGTTTTCTGACAAAGCGCCTGGAAATAGCAGAGGTGGTCAACCCTGCAGTTCACTATGGCAGCGACCAGGTGTTTTTTGGCGCCACAGTCACCTATGCCGATGATGAAGGGGTGGAGCGCACAATTACCATCATGGGAATAGACGAAGCAGACAGCAGCAAAGCGCAAGTGAGCTGGATTGCACCAGTGGCGAGGGCACTGCTCAAGTCCAAGGTGGGTGACGAGGTGCCTTTGCCGACACCAGCAGGTGTGCGTATGCTGGAGGTGCTGGATGTGGAATATCCAGCGCCTCAGCCATAGGCACTGTGTGTGAAGGCGGGCGCCTTTTTGAGCGTGTGTTGAATCTGGCAACACGTACCACCTAACGGCAGTTGGGGAGCCATATGCAAAAAACGCAGCGAAGGAGCTGCGTTTATGGATTCAACCTTGAGGAGCAATCATTCCAGCGGCATGATGCGTGAGGCGCGCACCACCGTAGGAATGCGGCGCAGGCTGCGCAAAACGCCTTCGACCTGCTGCTGATCATGCACCGACACAATAAAGCGCAGCTCGGTGGTTTGCATGGCAGCTTCATCGTCCATTTCCAGGCGGCGGATGTCCACATTGGCATCGCTCAGCTCTGTGGCTATGCGGGCCAGCACACCCTTCTGGTTGTGAATGGTGATGCTGAGTCCGCTCTCATACAGCTTTTGATTGCTCTCATCAGCCCACTCCACGGGAACGAAACGTTCACTGTCGGTGGCTTGTAGTCGCTTGGCGTTGATGCATAGTGCGTTATGAACGTGCAAGCCGTCTCCGCGGCCCAGGTAGGCTACCACTGCATCGCCTGGAACAGGGCGGCAGCAGGATGCGTAGCGCACGGATGCGTTGTTGTTGCCATCCAGTGCTACTGTGCTGTAGCTGCGCTGGTCGGTGCTGGAAAAGCGCTCTTGGCTCAATAGCACGGCGTCAGGACGCAGTCCCTTGCTGGAAAGCTCGGCCATAAAGTGGCGGGCTACCCAACCAGCGGCTTGGCGGCCCATGCCGATGTCCGTCAGCAAATCTTCGCGGCTCTTGCTGTTGGCCTTGTTGAGCACAGCAGTCCATAGGGCCTGGTTGCTATCGTCATTGCTGGGAATGGCGGCAATGCCTTCTTCCCGCAGCGCCTGGGTAAGCAAGGTTTCTCCTAGCGTCATGGACTCGCTGTGTGCAGCCGTCTTGAGATAGTTGCGAATCTTGGAGCGTGCTCGGCCAGTTTTAACAAAGCCCAGCCAAACGGGATTGGGAGTGGCGTTGTCATCGGTGATGATTTGCACCACGTCGCCACTCTTGAGTTGGGTGCGCAGCGAAGTGGGCTGACCGTTGATCAGTGCGGAAACGGTGTGATGGCCAATGTTGCTGTGGATGGCGTACGCAAAGTCCACCACTGTGGCACCACGCGGCATGGCCATGATCTTGCTCTTGGGCGTAAAGACATAAATGGAGTCCGGGAAGAGATCCACCTTCACGTTATCCCAGAATTCGGTGGCATCGTTGGTTTCGGTCTGGATATCCAGAAGCGACTGCAACCACTTGGTGTTCAGCGCTTCTGGCTTGCCCTGCGATTTGTATAGCCAGTGAGCCGCAATACCCGCTTCAGCCACGATATGCATGGGTTCGGTGCGAATCTGAAACTCGATGTTTACGCCCGAGGGTCCTACCAGCATGGTGTGTAGCGATTGATAGCCGTTGGCCTTGGCCATCGCAATGTGATCTTTGAACTTCCCGGGCACCGGTTTGTACATCTGGTGCAAGATGCCCAGGGCGGTATAGCAGTCTGTGATGGTGGGAACGATGATGCGAAAACCGTAGATGTCGGTCACCTGCGCAAAAGTCAGGTGGTGGCGAATCATCTTTTGGTAGAGCGAGTACAGCGTGCTTTCACGACCGGCCAGGCGTGCGGGCATCTTGACGCGGTCAAATTCGGCTGCAATTTCGTTTTGCACGCGCAACACCAAATCATGGCGGCGCGCTCGGGATTTGGTAATTGCCTTTTCCAATGTGGCATAGCGCCAGGGCTTTTGGTAATGAAAAGACAGATCCTGCAGCTCGCGGTAGGTCTGATTCAGACCCAGACGGTGCGCAATGGGCGCGTAGATGTCCAGCGTTTCCGAGGCAATGCGACCCCACTTGCTGCGTGGCATGTCGCCCATGGTGCGCATATTGTGGGTGCGGTCGGCCAGTTTGATCAGAATGACGCGTACGTCCTTGGCCATGGCCAGAAGCATTTTTCTGAAGGACTCGGCCTGGGTTTCCTCACGCGTGTTGAAGTGGAGCTTGTCCAGTTTGGTCAGCCCATCCACCAAATCAGCTACCACGGGCCCGAAGCGTTCAATCAGGTCAGCTTTGGTGATGCCACAGTCTTCCATGGCGTCGTGCAACAAGGCGGCCATGAGAGCAGGGGCATCGAGTTTCCAGTGCGCACAGATCGTGGTGACGGCAATCGGGTGAGTGATGTAAGGGTCACCGCTGCTGCGCCATTGGTTGGTGTGCGCTTTGTCGGCATAAAGCCACGCCTGGCGCACAAGCTCGATATCTGCCGGAGACAGGTAGGTAAGGTACTCGAGCATGCGCTCAAAGTGCGTGGCTGAAACGCGAGACGCAGCTTCCAGACGTGCGTCAAGGCTCACGTCTGGCGAAGTTCGGGGAGAGTCGTCTGTTTTGGAGTTAAAGGCCGCGTTCATACCCTAAATGTATCGCGGGAAAGGCGCTGTGCGCATTGTAAAAAAAAAGCACCGCGATACGGTGCTTCTATTGTCTGCCGAGTGAGGGCAGATTCTGAACATTGTCAGGGCTTAACCTGGAACTTTTTTCAGCATTTCCAGGCCCACTTTGCCTTCTGCGATTTCACGCAGTGCGGTTACGGCAGGCTTGTTCTGGCATTCCACCTTGGGGGTGTGGCCCTGGCTCAGCATGCGTGCGCGGTAAGTGGCGGCCAGCACAAGCTGGAAGCGGTTAGGGATTTGCTCCAGGCAATCTTCAACAGTGATGCGTGCCATCTCGGTACTCCGGGGGAATTCAGGAAAGGTTGAGCGATTCAAATACATCACAGCGCAAGCGGCGCTGCGACACATACTTCAGACGCTGGGCGTGGATGATAGCCTTCAGGTCAAACAGTGCGCTCTCAAATAACTCGTTGATTATAACGAAGTCGAATTTTCCGACCTGCGCCATCTCTTCTTCGGCATTTTTCATGCGCAGCTCGATGACTTCTGGTGCGTCTTCGCCACGGTTTTCCAGGCGAGCGCGCAACTCTTCCCAGCTCGGAGGAAGGATAAAGATCAGCACGGCCTGGGGAAATGCCTCACGCACCTGAAGTGCGCCTTGGTAGTCAATTTCCAGCAACACGTCCTCGCCATTGGCCAGACGGTCATGGATTCCTTTTTTGGACGTACCGTAGCGCTTGCCATGCACATTCGCCCATTCCACAAAGGCATTGTTGGCCACCATGGCATCGAATTCTTGCTCTGAAGCGAAGAAGTATTCACGGCCATGTTTTTCTTGGCCGCGGGGAGGGCGGGTGGTGTGCGAGACGGAAGGGTAGACACGCGCATCAAAAGAGCGCAGGGCCTTGACCAGGCTGGACTTACCGGCTCCGCTGGGAGCTGCGACAACAAATAGGTTTCCAGGATGTTCCATAAGAAAAAACGCGGATGTCTGTGACACCCTTGCAAAAAGGGCGCTTGCGCGCCCTGTGGTTTTAACGGTGGTTATTCAATGTTTTGGACTTGCTCGCGCATTTGCTCAATGAGCACCTTCATGTCCACGCTGATGCGTGTCAGGTCCAGGGCCGCCGATTTCGAACCCAATGTATTTGCTTCGCGGTGCATTTCCTGAATCAGGAAATCCAGACGCTTGCCGATTTCACCGCCCTTTTTGAGCAGGCGCTCTACTTCGTCCAAGTGCGAGTTCAGACGTGTAATTTCTTCTGCCACATCAATGCGGATGGCAAAAGCGGTAGCTTCTGACAGGGCGCGCTCACGGGCAGCTTCAGGGGCCACCTGGCCTTCGGTCAAGCCCATGGCTTCTTGCCAGCGCTCCAAAAAACGCTGGCGTTGCTGTTCAACCAATTGCGGAACCAAAGGCACGGCTTGCGCGGCCAGCTCACGCAACTGCTGCAAGCGGTCTTTGAGCATTTCGGCCAGGCGCTTGCCTTCGCGAGCGCGGGCATCGATCAGTTCTGTCACTGCGTTCTCGGCCAGGTTGGGCACGATCTCTTGCCAATCCACTTGCACGGCATTGCCACTGCCAGCCAGACGCAGCGCGTCAGAGACGGTCAATGCTTTGGCGTCGGGCAGCCAGGCTTGCACCAGATCTTGCACGGACTGCATGCGTTGCAGCAGTGCCGGTGTAGGCTGGGGCAGGGAGGCCGAAGCATCCACATCAATGGCTGCGCGCACTTCAACCTTGCCTCGTTTGAGGCGTTGGGTCAGCAGCGTGCGCAACGCAGGCTCCTGGCTGCGCAGCTCATCAGGCAGGCGGAACGTGAGGTCCAGGAAACGGCTGTTGACTGCGCGGATTTCAAGCCCCAAACGCACGTTTTGTGCAGAGGCGTTGTCCTCAGTAGACGCCGGTGCGTGCTGCACACTGGCGTATCCGGTCATGCTGTAAACTGGCATTGGACATATCTTTGGTTACTTGCAATTGGGTGATTATCCAGTTTCCGCTCCGACCTTGAGGTTTACCTGCACAAAATGTCTTCCCGGATCAAGCCAGCTTCCCTGCCTCCCGATACCTTAATTGGCGGCTATCGCATAGTGCGCAAGCTGGCGTCAGGTGGGTTTGGCATTGTGTATCTAGCCAAAGACGAGCAAGGGCAAGAGGTTGCTATCAAAGAATATTTGCCTGCTGCACTGGCCACGCGCGGTCCTGGTGAGCTGGTTCCCAAAGTCGCGCAAGAAAAAGTCTCTCTGTATCGACTGGGGCTGAAAAGTTTTTTTGAAGAAGGTCGTGCACTGACGCAAATTTCCCACGCCTCGGTAGTCAGTGTGCTCAATTTCTTCCGTGAAAACGAGACTGTTTACATGGTGATGAACTTTCTGCGTGGGGCGTCCCTGCAGGAGTACATCGTGCTTGCACGCGGAAAGAAACGCGCCAAGGTACTGCGTGAATCCACCATTCGTGCGTTGTTTGACGAGGTGCTGCTGGGCCTGCGCATCGTGCACCAGCACAAGATGTTGCACCTGGATATCAAGCCAGCCAATATTTTTATCACGGACGAGGATCGTGCCGTCATGATTGACTTTGGTGCGGCGCGTGAGGTTCTGAACAAGGAAGGCAACTTTGTTCGTCCCATGTATACCCCTGGCTTTGCCGCTCCCGAAATGTACAAGCGCAATGCCAATATGGGGCCTTGGACTGATATTTATGCGGTAGGCGCATGCATGTTTGCCTGCATGACAGGGCAGCCCCCTGCCGATGTACCCAGCAGGCGTGACAAAGATCGTCTGGGTGTCGCGTTGGCCCGTCTGCGTGGCGTGTATTCAGACAATTTGCTGGAGCTGGTGCAATGGTCCACGGAGCTGGATCCCATGGCCCGTCCACAATCGGTTTTTGCCTTTCACAAGGCCTTGAGCAATGAGCCGGAGCGCAGCTATACGCCACTGAGCGTGTCAGAGAAAATCCGCTTGCAACTGGACGCCTTGATTGGAGAGGGGCGTAAGAGCCTGACACCTACAGATACCTCGGTTCGCGTGAAAGCTCCATGAAGTTTTCCATATTTCAACTCAGTCGCCGTGGTGGCCGAGCCGTCAATGAAGACCGCATGGGCTACTGCTACACACGGGAAGCTGCACTTTTCTTGCTGGCCGACGGAATGGGCGGACATGCGGAAGGTGAGGTAGCAGCACAGTTGGTACTGCAAAGTATTGCTGCGCAATTTCAGCGAGAAGCTCAGCCAGCCTTGAAAGATCCTTCTGAGTTTCTTAGCCGCGCGGTAATGACGGCCCACCAGCGCATCCAGCGTTACGCCAAACTGCAGCGTATGCCGGACTCACCGCGTACTACGGTGGTGGTTGCAGTTATTCAGCAAGGACAGGTCACTTGGCTGCATTGCGGCGACTCCCGCCTGTATTGGGTGCGTGATGGGCAGTTGCTGGCTCGTACGAGAGATCATTCTTATATGGAGATGGAGCGCAGCGCGGTCACTCCGATTCGCTTGGCGCACAAATTGTTGAATCGCAATGTGCTCTTCACCTGCCTGGGTGCAGCGGGCAAGCCTATTTTCGATTTGAGTGGTCCTCATGTGCTGCATAGCGGAGACCGCCTGCTTCTGTGTTCGGATGGTTTGTGGGGAGTTCTCAAAGAACCCGCGCTATTGCATGGTTTGTCTGTGCAGCCTGTGAATGAAGCAATACCCGCTTTGGTGGAGTCTGCTCTGCAAATCGCCGGGGACAAAAGTGACAATGTGACGGCTTTGGCGCTGGAGTGGGAAATGTCGGCTCCTGCGAGCAGCGAATACGATATCAGCACCCATTCAGCTTCCCTGAGCGAATTGTTTGCTTCCACGATCCAGTCTTCCCATGACCTGGAAACCCTGGACGATCCACTGGACGAAGAAGAAATCGAGCGCAATATTGCCGAAATCAACGCGGCGATCCGGCGTACCGCTGCCAGCAAAACGTGATGGTGCACTGCACCAGCCTACATGGGCTTGTTGTTTGGAGCACACTTCGTGTCTGTTTGCATTGCGCATGCCACGTCTTGCGCTTGTGTGACTATCAGAATCAATAGCTTTTAGATCCGTTAACACTGCCAACCTGGTCGTTGTTTCGCCTGGTCGTACTTGGAACCGTCTGTGGTCTGGAGGCTTGTTTCAGCCGTAAACCTTGGTTTTGCCAGATGGTGTTAGCGACTTGTACTGTGACTGTGTGCTGAATCAGCGTTAACGCACGAATTGACCCATGAAAATTGTTTTAGCCTCCAATAACCGCGGCAAGCTGGCCGAGTTGCAATCCATGTTCGCACCGCTGGGCGTGGAGTTGATTTGTCAAGGTGATTTGTTTGAAGGTGAAGCCCCGGAGCCGTTTGGGACTTTTGTTGAAAACGCCTTGAGTAAGGCGCGCTTTGCCGCAGAGAAAACGGGTTTGCCTGCCATTGCTGATGATGCAGGTCTGTGCGTGGACGCTTTTGGTGGACAGCCTGGTGTAGATACAGCGTACTACTGTACCCACCATGGTTACGAGAAAAGCGATGCCAACAATGTGACTTGTCTGCTGGAGAATCTGGCACCGCACGCCAATCGCAAGGCTGCCATGGTCAGCACTCTGGTCGGGGTGCGTCATCCCAAGGATCCTGAGCCTTTGATTGCCGTGGGTCGCGTGAACGTGGAGATTGCCAAGGAGCGCAGAGGCAGCAACGGTTTTGGCTTCGACCCGGTGCTCATCATTCCTGAAGTTGGCAAGACATTTGCCGAGATGGCCCCTGAATTCAAAAATGACCACAGCCACCGAGGCCGCAGCACACGCGCCATGATGGAGTTGTTGCGCACTTCCTGGATGGCTTGACCCTGGTATGAGCATTGCCATTGTTTCTGCGGGCAAGGAGCCACAAGTCGGACAGGCGCCTAAAGATGTGCAGCACTATATGCGTGCGGGCACCCTGGGGCTGCCAGCGCTTCCCCCGTTGTCGTTGTACATCCATCTGCCCTGGTGTTTGAAGAAGTGCCCGTATTGCGACTTCAATTCCCACGAACATCGGAGCAGTGCTGAAGGAGGCGTGCCGGAACAGCGTTACATCGATGCATTGATGGCTGATCTGGAGGCCAGCCTGCCCTTAATCTGGGGCCGTACGGTGCACAGTGTCTTTATTGGCGGCGGCACCCCCAGTCTGTTCAGCCCGCAAAGCATTGACCGCCTGATCTCGGGGCTGCGCGCGCGGCTGCGCATGGAGCCAGACTGCGAGATCACCATGGAGGCCAACCCTGGCACGTTCGAGAAAGACCGTTTCAAGGCTTTTCGTCAAGCAGGAATCACGCGCCTGTCGATTGGTGTGCAAAGTTTTGACGATCATTTCCTGAAGGCCCTGGGCCGGGTGCATGATGGTGCTCAGGCGCGCGCTGCGGTGCAAGAGGCGGCTGCGTCTTTCGAGACCTTCAACCTCGACATCATGTACGCTTTGCCGGGGCAAACCCAAGCGGATCTGGTGAAGGATTTGGAGACTGCTCTGAGTTTTCAGCCACCGCACATATCGATCTACCATCTGACGATTGAGCCCAATACCTACTTTGCCAAGTTTCCGCCCGTGGTGCCGGAAGAAGATGCGGCCTATGACATGCTGGACTGCATTACGGCCATGACGGGTGCAGCAGGCATGCAGCGCTATGAAATTTCTGCCTATGCGCGGGAAGGTCACCAGTGTTTTCACAATACCAACTACTGGCAATTTGGTGACTATCTGGGCATTGGCGCGGGCGCGCACGGCAAGCTCAGCTTTGCGCACCGGATTGTGCGCCAGGTGAAGCTGCGTGATCCACTGCGCTATATGGAAGCTGCTTTGGCAGGACGCGCCTTGGCCAGCGATGAAGATGTGCGCCGCAAGGACTTGCCGTTTGAGTACATGCTCAATGCATTGCGCTTGCGTGGTGGCTTTGCGATTCAGGACTATCTGGACCGTACAGGCTTGCCCATTAGCACCATTCGCTCGGCGTTGGATGAGGCACAGCGCAGAGGGCTGATTGAAAACAAGGCAGGCCTTGTAAAGCCTACCGAGCGAGGCTTTGACTTCCTGAGCGACTTGCAGGAACTATTCCTGGATGACGCTTAAAGTCGAGCATCCAGAGGGTTATAGCTGAACCAGCTGGCTCGTTAAAAAGCACCCATGCGGGTGCTTTTTTTATAGGCATGGCACGCTTTGTTATCAGCCTAGATGGCTGCAAGCAAAAGCGCTGGCATGTCAGCCACAGCGTGCAGCAATGATGCGGCCTGTGGCATCGACTTCCAGATTCAAGCGTTCGGCATTGAATTCGCGCGTTGTGGGCTGACCGGGCCGCAACACGCGCGCCATATAGGCACCAGCACGCTTGCGTGCTTCGTTGATGTTATGTTCTGTATTGGTCTTACCAACTGCCCATTGCGCGGCGGTGGCGTCACAGCGCTGCACAGGCCGTGGGGGCTGGTTGTGACCAGTGCTGGACTTGGGCGAACCTGCGGGAGGAGACATGGCACAGCCGGCCAGAACGACCGATGTTGCTACCAGGGTCAGTATTTGCAGGGAAGAGCGCATGCACATAACTCCATATTTGTAACCAACGCGTACCTTAACAGCACACCCGCAATTCGGCATGCCCGGTGTGTGTCGGATTGTTACGCTGTGCAGCGTGGGCTTATGAATTTGTGTGCAAAAACACCGAAGTCTCGATGCCCAGTTTCTGAGCCTTGGTGGCCGCTTGTTGGGCTTGCTGCGGGCTGTTGAATGGCCCGATGCGCAGACGTGTGAGTGTTCCCTGCTTGCTGGAGACGGTCTGGCGCAAGACCTGAAACTGAGCGGCTTGAAGTTTTTGGGTGGCACGCTCCACATTCGAAGCTTGTGCATACACACCTGCATTGAGGTAATACTTGCCAGGGATCAACGAAGTGGATGGCGTTTTTTTGCCACTCGTTGATTCAATCTTCGTTTTGGCGGCCGTTGTTTGTGCCGATGCACGCGGAGTTTGCACTTCTTGTGAAGCGGTGGATGCAGCTGCAAGAGCTGGCTTGTTGTGCTCTGAGAATGGTTCCGGAGTCACCCTCTGCTGGATGGGTGTTGTGGACAGGGGCGGGGCCGATGGGAGGACATCTGCATTGACGGGGTTCTGCATCCCGGTGGCTTCCGACAACTCTTCCTCGATGGAAGCGGATGGCTGTGTGGCTTGGGGCAGCCTGGCAGGCGCAGGAATCACCAATGAAGCAGGTGTGGATCCAGCGTTGTCGTGCTCGCTGTCAGAGGGGCGTTGCTGGTAGAGCCAAGCAGCAAGGATCACACCAAGCAAAGCCTGCATCAGCGCAATCACCTGGAGGCGCCTTTTGTCAGGGCTGTGCTGAGCAAGCAATGTTCGAGCATGGCTCAAGGATGTGGCGCGGCTGAGGGTGTCCAATGTTTGTTTGCGCACATGGTTGTAGTACCAACCATTGGCAAACAAACCGGGAATGGCGCAAAGCAGCAATCCGGACAGCAAACATGCTGCGGCTTCGACCTGAATGGGTACGCGCGCATGCAGTACGAATGCCCAGACAGCGATCGCAGTCAGCAGGAACGCTGCATAAATGAGTGCAGGACGCCACAATTTTCGCAGCACCAACCACGCCAGGGTGAAAAAGGCAGCGCCATGGTTCCAGCTGGGCATGGTACGGCCCAGAGCTTCAAATCGATGGAACTGCTCCTGGTAGTACGCAGCATGCATTGGGCCAACGCTCAGGCGATACAGCTCCGGCATGATGCCGATTTCCTCTGTGCTGGAAGCGGGCATATAGGTGTCAGAGCGCGGGTTGATCACTGGCATACAGGCCATTGTGGCATGTTGGGAACTTTGTCAATCAATGTCTGTAACACCTTGCGTGTCGTGTGATGGATCGGCTTTAGCGGGTTTACCCCATGTGGCGCTTTTAAACTTGAGGGTTGACGTGAGGCGCAGCCATTGCAAAGCGTGCTCACGGGGTATCACAACAGAGTCGAGCGTCATGCAACAAAAACAACATGAGTGGCAGTTTTTTCGTGCCGGTGGGGTGGATCAGGTTTCGATCCGCACTGGGGAAGATATCGCAAACATTGGTCAATTGGATCAGAAGCTGTGGGTGGCCTTAGCCTGTCCCACCCGTGGCATCGAGTTCGACAGCGCTACGCTGGACTTGATTGATAAAGATGCTGATGGGCGTATCCGTGCCCCTGAATTGATTGAAGCCTGCAAGTGGGCTGTCTCCTTGGTCAAAGACCCGGACACGTTGACGAAAGGCACAGAGGTGCTGGCGCTGGACAGCATCAACACAGATACCGAAGAGGGCCAGGCACTGCTGGATGAGGCGCAACGCATCCTGAAACTGCAGGGGCAGGAAGGCGCTCCAAGCGTGACCTTGACCGATGTACAGGCGCGTCTGGCATCACTCAATGCCATGCCGTTCAATGGTGATGGCATCTTGAACCCCGTAACGCTGGGCGAACACCCTGCATTGGCGGAGTTGGTGGCACGCATCATGGAAGCCTATGGTGCAGCCATCGGCAGTGATGGCGAGCCGGGGCTGGGACGCGCCGAGCTAGACCATTTCTTTACCGATGTCCAAGCCATTGCCGACTGGCATGCTGCCGCTCAAAGCAATACGTGTGCGCTGCCATCTCAAGCGCAGGCCATGGCTGCTGCCAAAGCGTTGAATGCCGTGCGGGCCAAGGTGGAAGACTTTTTTGCACGTACACGCTTGGTGGCTTTTGATGCCACTGCCTTGGAGCCATTGAGCCCAAGCAAAGAAGGCTACGCAGCTTTGGCTGTGCAGGAGTTGAGTCAGCAAGACGCTGCCATTGCAGCCCTGCCATTGGCAGCAGTCAGAGCAGGTGGTGACTTGCCTTTGCTGCATGGCATCAACCCAGCCTGGACCGATGCCATGCGTGCTTTGCGCCAGGATGCGGTGTTGCCATTGCTGGGCGATCAAGACAGCCTGAGCGTGGTGCAATGGACCATGCTCAAAGAGCAGTTGGCACCTTGCCAAGCCTGGCTGGAAGCCTACCCATTGACACCCTTGGGCGAGATGAGCAGTGAAGATGCGCAAGCCTTGCTGGCCAGTGGCATGCAGGCGCAACTGCAAGCTTTCATCCAGCACGATGAAGACGAAAAACAGCACAGCGAACACGCAATTGCGCTGGAAAAACTGATTCGGCTCCAGCGTGATCTGCTGGCGCTGCTGAACAATTTTGTCTCGTTCTCTCAGTTCTACAGCCGCGAAGGTGCGGCTTTCCAGGCAGGTACTTTGCTCCTGGATGGTCGTAGCTGTGACTTGACCGTGGACGTGGCGGATGCAGCAACCCACGCCACGCTGGCCGGCATGGCCAAGGTGTTTCTCGCTTACTGCGAATGTCGGCGCAACGGGGTCAAACGTCATATCGTGGCGGCGTTCACGGCTGGAGATGTGGACTTCCTCTTCGTTGGACGCAACGGTATCTTCTATGACCGCGAAGGCAATGACTGGGATGCCACCATCGTCAAGCTGATTGAAAACCCCACCAGCATTGGCCAGGCCTTTTTCTCTCCGTACAAGAAGTTCCTGCGCATGGTGGAGGAGCAGGTGGCCAAACGTGCGGCGGCCAAAGATGCCACAGTGACTGCGAACCTGGACAATCAGGCTGCCAAGCTGACCGAGGTGGGTACACCCGCCACAGCTGTAGCGCCTGCGCCTGCCAAAAAGACGGATGTAGGAACTGTGGCAGCCATTGGCGTGGCACTGGGTTCTTTGAGTGCCGTGGCCGTCGGCATCTTCGGTAAGTTCATCGATTTGGGCCCCTGGATTCCAGTGGCGCTGGTAGGCATCATTCTGGCCATTTCTGGCCCCAGCATGCTGATCGCCTGGCTCAAACTGCGCGAACGCAGTCTGGGCCCAATCCTGGATGCCAGCGGCTGGGCCATCAATGGCCGCATGAAGATCAATCTGCAATTGGGCAATTCACTGTCCCAAACCGCCAAAGTGCCAGCCAAGGCCAAGCGCATGTTGAAAGACCCCTATGAAGAAAAGCACGGCAAGCGCTGGCTGCTGGCAATCGTCTTGCTGGTGATCTTGGCTGCGCTGGCGTGGCGTCTGGGTTGGGTCAACAGCCTGCTGCCACAAGAGATGCATTACGGCTATGAAGCACCGGCAGCCTTGGAAGCACCAGATCCAGCCGAAGAACCTGTGACACCGGGGGCAGCGCCTCCTGCAGCGCAGTGAGGTAAGCAGGAAATCATGCATAAAAAGACCAGCCTTGTGCTGGTTTTTTTATGCATGGCCTGCGGGGTGAATTCCTAACAGATTGATGCGTAAAGGTATTTGCTGTCGCCTGCGGTACTTGAAGCATGCGGGTTTACAGCAGGAAGAAGGGCAAACCCTGAAAGCTCTGCCTCAGCAGTCTTCAACAATGGATTTCAGGTGAATGGATCGCAACCACTGTTCGCTTTTTCTTGATGTTGAGGAATGCAAATACCCGAAAGGAGTGTGCAATGACCGCAGACATGGAAGGTTTGGGGAGGATACGCCGCCGCAATTTTTTGGCATCGGCGGGTTTGCTGGGTTTGGTCGGGCCTCGTGTCTGGGCGAAGGAGCCGTATCCAGATCGGCCAATCACCATGGTGGTGCCATATACCGCTGGCGGCTCCACGGATTTGGTAGCACGACTGATCACCCAGAAGATGGGCGAGGGGTTGAAGCAGGCTTTTGTCGTGGACAACAAAGCAGGAGCCAACGGCATCATCGGCATGGAGGCTGCATTACGCGCCAAGGCCGACGGCTATACCCTTTTGATGAATACAGCTGGCGCGCAAACGCTTGCACCACTGATTTACAAAACGCGCGTGGATGGCATCAATGACTGGATGCCCATCAGCCTGATCAGCACCATTCCTTTTGCGCTGGTGGTCAAGAACGATCTGCCGGTGAAGAACTTTCAGGAGTTTGTCCAGCGTGCAAAACAAACCGATCAACCACTGACGGCTTCTTCCGGTAGCAGCATGATTGTGCTGATTACGGAAGCCTTGAAAAGCGCATTGGCTGCGCCACACATCATCAACGCCCAATACAAGGGAACCGCATTGCAGGCACAGGCAGTGATTAAAGGCGAGGTGGATTTCAGCGTGGATTCGATGGTGACACTGCCGCAAATCAAGGCAGGCAGGGTACGTGCATTGGCGGTGTTCGGGGATCACCGTGTCGCTTCATTGCCTGATGTGCCCACGCTCAAGGAACTGGGCATACCAGGTATGAATTTCAATTCGTGGTCAGCCATGCTGGCACCTAAAGGCACACCGCAGGAGATTGTGGATCTGCTGGAAGCAGAAGCCCGTCGCGTTGTCCAGTTGCCGGAGATGCAGGCTCGACTGACGAGCATGGACCATATGCCCATTGGCAGCACAGCCAAGGAGCTGGAAAAAATCATCCGCGATGACATTGAACGCTGGAAAGGCGTGGTCAAGGCGACCAATTTCAAAATTGATGGAAGCGGTTGACGCTCGGTTCCTGTGATAACGCCTTTGCTTAATGCTTGGCCGCCAGCGCCTTGGCAATCTTGTTGCGTGGCACGGTGGGTTTGGGCACTTTGAAGTCAAACCAGTTGCGTACATCTTCTTCCACGCCAACGCCATGCATGAAGTTGTAGATGGCTTTTTTCAGCGCCACCCCCAGCTTGTCATGGTCGACCCCGGTGGGGTCGATAAATGGAATGTCGTTGCGTGCAAATGTGGCCTTGGGCATCTCTGGCAGGGTCACGCCATACTCCGCAGGGTTCTGGCCCACGGGGGAGTGCACGGTGCAGGCGAAGCGATGGAAGAATCCGCTCTGGATGCAGCCGTTTTCAAACAACTGACGAACATATTCCAGCGCATCCACCGTGTCTTGCACGGTCTGCGTCGGGAAGCCGTACATCAGATAGGCATGCACCAGAATGCCGGCGTCAGTCAGGGCCTTGGTCACGCGGGCTACCTGCTCCACGGACACGCCTTTTTTCATCAGGTTCAGCAGGCGGTCGGAGGCCACTTCCAGGCCACCTGATACGGCGATGCAACCGCTTTCGGCCATGAGTTCGGCCAGCTCAGGTGAAAAGGTTTTTTCAAATCGGATGTTGCCCCACCAACTGATCTCGGTGCCGCGCTCGATCAACTCTTTGGACAGTGCTTTGAGCGCTTTGGGCGGTGCCGCTTCGTCCACAAAGTGAAAGCCGGTCTGCCCGGTCTCGGCCACGATGGCGTCAATTCGATTGGCCAGCTCTGTGGCACTGGCACCTTCGTAGCGGCCAATGTAGTCCAGGCTAACGTCACAAAAACTGCATTTCTTCCAGTAGCAACCGTGGGCAATGGTGAGCTTGTTCCAGCGTCCATCGCTCCACATGCGGTGCATGGGGTTGAGCATGTCCAGCAGCGAAAGGTAGTCGTGAATCGGCAGTCCATCCCAGGTGGGCGTGCCCACCTCTGCAAAAGCAATGTCGGACTCCATCATGTTGATGTACTGCACAGCGCCTTCATCGTTGCGTACAAAGGTGCGTACCAGGCGTGAGCGGCCTCGCTCGCCACGAAGGTGCTCCAGCAGTGCCAGCAAGGGACGCTCGCCCGCGTCTAGCGTGACGAAGTCAAAGTAGTCAAACACGCGCGGCTCGGCAAGATCGCGCAGCTCGGTGTTCACAAAGCCGCCACCCAGCACCAGCTTGATGTATGGGAACTCTGCCTTGATGGTCTGCGCAATGCGGAATGCGGCATACACAGAGCCAGGGAAAGGCGTGGACAGCAGTACCACTGTCGGGCGGTGGCGCCAGATGGCTTTGCGTGTCAGCTCGGCCAGTGCCTCATCCACCAGCGTGGGAGCTGCGGCCAATGCTTGTGCCAGCGGATCAAAGGTGGGCTGGTTGCCCGAGAGTGATTCCGCATAGCGCACAAACTCAAAGCGCGCATCGGCTGCATCGCGTATCACGTCGGCCAAGTCGTTGAGGTACAGCGTGGCGTAGTGTTTGGCGCGGTCTTGCTGCCCGAGTGCGCCAAAAGCCCAGCCCACAGGGTCGCCCGAGCCATCGTCCATATAGTGCTCCAGCGCATCAAAGCGAGGTCCCTCGGGCAGCCAGGTGCGGCTGACAATGCGGTGGCTCAACGTACTGTCTTTGCCTTGCAAAAAGGCGATCACACGGTTGACCGTCGCAAGATAGCGATCGCGCTGGCCCATGAAACTTTGTACTGCGGGGCTGAAGAGGCGGTCAGGGTCGGCATCAAACTGCGCCTGCACCAGCTCAATGATCTGCGCCAGACCTTCTCGAGACAGCAGCTTGAGCACCAGCGCCAACGCCAGATCTTCCTGCACCGCATCTATGCCGCGTGTGCGCAAAAAGCCCGTTAAGTAAGGCGCGGAAGGATAGGGCGTGTTGAGCTGTGTCATCGGAGGGATGAGCGACAGCACGCGTGGGGCAGGAGCAGTCATGGGCGAAGGGTTGGCGAGGGCGCAGCGTTGCAGCAAACCAAAACAAAAGCCCGGCTTGTGGAGCAGGGCAAGCCGCTATTGTCGCTGGCTTGGCCCAAAGCTGCAGAGCAAGGTTTTGCAGACAGAGCAAAAAACACGCTCTGTTCATGAAGTCCGGACGTCATGCTGTGCACGCAATATTGCCGTTGAGGGAGCTTGCTCAACCCCGGGCCAGTGCACCCCGCCTATTGCAAATGGCGCTATCAGAAGGAGTGGTTCGAGGCTTGCTGCAAATGGGGTTCCTGCCGTTCACGCTGTGGGCGCTGCGCCTTTGCGGCTGGGGCGCGACCATCGCGGTAACGCATGGCCCAGCGCTCAATCGTATAAAAAGACAGGGCGGAAAGCGCTGCTGATATTACAAGTGTTCCAGCCACGGCAACTGGCCAGGAATAATCCGCACGCAAATAGCGCACCACGGGGTAATGCCACAGGTAAATACCGTAGGACAGCTTGCCCAGTCGCAACAGTGTGGGTGCGGTGAGCATTTCATACACCAAGCCCTTGGGCGATTGCACCGCCAGCAACAGCACAATGGTTGCACACTCCACAACGGTGATTCCCCAAAGCAGGGCATGCATGTTGGACCACTCCAGCTCCATCAGCAGCGGCACGGCCAGTACCAACCACATGGTGTAGCTGCGCAGAGACTGCAGACGCTCTATCCATTGCGGTTTTTCTACCATCAGCGCCGCCAGCAGCGCACCAGCCAGCAGGCCCGAAGCGCGGGTGTCGAAACGGAAGAACACCTCATAGAACTCTTGCTCTTGAAACACCCACAATGCCCGCCACAGCGTGCTCAACACCCACAAACCCAGCAGCGGAGCCCATACCCTGCCGGGAGTGACTTTGCGCAGCAACCACACCAGCAGTGGTGGCCAGATCAGATAAAAGTGCTCTTCCACAGACAGCGACCACATGTGCAGCAGGGTGTCGGGGCTGTCAAAAAAGGCAATGCCGTAATCAGCCAGATACAGCAGGGATACCAGTGCATCGGAGTAGATATCGTCCAGTTCAGGCCAGATATGTGGCGCTACCAGGCAATAGGTGGCCAAAAACAGCGCCAGTGGCGGCATCAGTCGAAAGAAGCGCCGGCGGTAAAAACGCCAGTAGTCGAGCTGCCCATTGGTCTGGAACTCCTGTAGCAGCAGCGAAGTGATCAAAAAGCCGCTGAGAACAAAAAACAGGTCAACACCAAAAAATGCACCGTTGAATAGCGGCGCATGGGCATGAGACAAGATCACCAAAATGATGGCTACACCGCGCAAGCCATCAAGCGCAGGGTTGTAACGCAGTTTGAATACAGACGCTGCCAAAACTGAATACCTTTCCTTCGGTCCCCTGGGCGGGGCAATACCGGGTTTGCATTGTTATTTCCGTCGACCGGGCAAGATTTCTCCAAACAGTATGTGGATGCAGCTGTGACGCTGCTGTAACAAGGCGGAACGTACTGTAAAAAGGCGTAGACGCTTGAAACTACTAGCCCTGCGAGCCCGGAAAGCCAGTATTTAGTCACTCCTTCCTGGTCACCATTTCTTGAGCCTGCCTCCTGAAACCTCTTGCGGTAGCAACGCAGAAAGACGCAAAAAAAGCCACCCGAAGGTGGCTGTCAAGCGAAGGAAATGAGTGAAGGAAATGGGCGTGACGATGGAGGCTTAGTTGCCGCCTTGCAAGTTGCCTTCTTTCACGACTTTGCCCCATTGGTCATATTCCTTTTTGATGAAATCGGCCAGTTCCTGACGTGTGGTGGGCTGTGGCGTCAGACCATATTCGGTCAGCATTTTGTTGACGGATGGGTCTTTGAGTGCTTTGACAATCTCTGTATTCCAGCGATCCAAAATAGCAGTTGGCGTTTTGCCTGGAGCGACAAAGGCATACCAGTTGAGCGCCTCAAAGCCTGGGTAGCCTGCTTCGGCGACGGTCGGAATATTGGGCATATACGCTGGACGAGTCAGGCCAGTGGTGGCAATCGGAATCAGGCGGCCTGCTTCCACTTGCGGCATGGCGGTAGGTGGGGCCGCAAAGTAGCTGGTCACACGCTCACCCAGCAAGTCCTGCATGGCAGGGCCGCCGCCTTTATAAGGAACGTGCACGGTCTGAATCCCTGCGCGTTGATTGAGCAACTCACCGGCAAGGTGGGATGCAGAGCCCGCGCCTGTTGAAGCAAAGTCCAGCTTGTTGGGCTCTGCCTTGGCTTTGGCCACAAATTCTTTCAGGTTCTTGATGCCCGCGCCCTTGTGCACCACCAGCAGGTTGGGAAAGTTCACACCTCCCGACAGAGGCGCCAGACTTTTGAGAGGGTCGTAATTGAGCTTCATCAGGTGCGGCGCAATCGCCAGCGGCCCGATGGAGCCAAACAGAATCATGGAGCCATCCGCGGGGCCATTGGCCACCTGACCATGGGCGATGTTGCCACCCGCACCGCCTCGGTTTTCCACAATGACGGACTGACCAATGTTTTCCCCCAGCGTTTTGGCAATGGTGCGCGCAGCAGCATCAGCAGCGCCACCGGGAGCAAAACCAACCACCATGGTGATGGGCTTCTTCGGCGGAAATTCCTGAGCCAAGGCGTTGCCGCCCAAAGTCAGAGAGGTTACGGCCATGACGGCGGCTTGGATCAACGTACGCTTTTTCATCGAGGGTCTCCTGGTTATGTGATTTGCGCGCGCAAAGAGAAATGGGTCAATCGGCACCCAGGCCGATGGGGTTGGGTTCTCGCTTTTCGGTGTTGTGGCGCAGCAAGGCTGCCGTGCGGAACACGCCATGGGCAAACTTGCCGTAGGGCAAGGTGGCAAACAGGGCCATGACCGCGCCCAGGTGCAGGCACAGCAGCAAGGCCAGCGCCGCAGTACCGCGACCCCACCACAGCGCAAGGCCACTGGTAGCCACCAGGAACAGCAAGGCGATGAAGCCGAGGTCCATGGGCTTTTGCTTGGCATCGCCATGCATGGGGTGACGGCTGCGGTTGAGTTGCCACAGGCCCGCAGTGCCCAGCGCCAGCATCACGCCGCCCACAAGGCCCAAAATCTTGGGCAGGCTGGGCAGGTCATACGGTGCCTGCCAGCCGAATGCATAGTGGTACAGCGTGGCCACTGAAGTGGCGGCAAAACACAGCATGAAGCCGTAGAACGTGAGGTGGTGAAAGCGGCGGCGCTTCAAGGTATAGGCGTCGTCTTCGTTGTGGCAGCCATCGCCGTGGCCACCATCCAGATACTTCAGACGCAGCACGTCGCTGGTGGCCTCCGTGGCCGCGGCACTGCTCACGTCCGCACCGCTGGTGGCGGGTTTGATGTCTTTCCAGAAGCGGCGCACGCCCATGAACAGCGCGAACACCACAAACAAAAATACCGGGGCAAACATGCTGACCAGCAGGTTGTGGGGGAACAGGCTGTAGAAGTTGGCGCCCAGATCGGCACCCCACAGCGCGCTCAGACCACCGCCTTGGAGCATGGCAGCCAGCACCAGAAACAGTGTGAGCGCTGCCACCAGCGCCAGCGCCAGCGTCAGGCCGTTGCGCTGGTAGAGCCTGCCCAGCGCAGGCGGCCACGCGTAGTCCGCATAGGTCTGGCCACGCACTTCGGCCATGGCCTTGGGAATGTTGATGCCAAATTCATGCGGCGGAGCGTACTGGCAGGCGTGCAGGCAGGCACCGCAGTTGTGGCACAGGTTGGCGAGGTAATTCACATCGGCCTTGCCAAACTCCAAGCGGCGCGTCATGGCAGGGAATACCGCGCAGAAACCTTCGCAATAGCGGCAGGCATTGCAAATCTGCATGACACGGGCGACTTCGCTTTCAGCAGCCGACATGGCTGGCGCAGGAACAATCGGAATGACCTTGCCGGTCGCCAATGCTTGGGCTTGCTGGCCCAGTTCTTGTAGGGATTGCATGCTCACGGCTTACACCTCATCTTTCACAGCGCCGTGCTCGGCGTCCTTGCCTGCCGCAGCCAGGGCGGCATTGCGCCCTGCAATGCGGCCAAAGGCCGTGCCAATCGACATGCCCACACCCGCGGTGTAGCCCTTGCCCAGCACGTTGCCGGCCATCATTTCGCCCGCCACAAACAGGTTGCGGCTGGGTTGGTTGTCAAAGCGCACCGCAGCGGTGTCGTCCACCTTCAGGCCAAGGTAGGTGAACGTCACACCGGGGCGCAGCGCATAGCCGTAAAAGGGGCCTGTGTCGATGGGGCGCGCCCAGTGGGTTTTGGCTGGAAGCAGGTTTTCTGTGTGGCAGTCGTCCAGCGCCGTGTGATCAAACGTGCCCACCTTGCAGGCGCTGTTGTAGGCGTTGAGGGTGCGCATGAAGGTATCCACATCCAGGCCCAGCTTCTGGGCCAGTTCGGGCAGGCTGTCGGCCTTCACGCCGGGGAATACGGGGGGCATGAAGCGGCCAATGGCTTTGCTGTCGATGATCGAATACGCAATCTGGCCGGGCTGCTGGGCCACCAGTCGGCCCCAGATGGCGTAACGCTTGGGCCAGAAGTCTTCGCCCTCGTCATAAAAGCGCTCGGCATCGCGGTTGACCACCACACCCAGCGAGACACAGTCAATGCGTGTGCAGATACCTCCGTCGTACAGCGGCGCACGCGCATCAATGGCCACCATGTGGGCCTGGGTGGGGTCGCCCAGGCTGTCGGCTTTTTGTTCGTACAGCATGTGCTTGAGCAACACGCCCATATTGAAGGCGGTGCCCCGGATGAGAAAGTTGTCCGCAGGCCATTCGCCGCGCTCGTTCTGACCCCAGGCCTCGCGCAGCCATTCGCGGTTGGATTCAAAGCCACCCGCAGCCAGCACACAGCTCTTGGCCGTGATGCGCTGGCCCTTGACATAGGCGGCTTTGAACACGCCATCCTCAATTTCCAGCTTGTCCACGGGCGACTCGTAGCGAACCTCCACACCCAGCGCTTCTGCGCTGCGGTAGTAGGCATTGACCAGCGCTTTGCCACCCCCCATGAAAAACGCATTCGTGCGTGCCACATGCAAGGCCCCGGACAGCGGTGGCTGAAAGTGCACACCATGTTTGCGCATCCAGTTGCGGCAGGTGGATGACGCACGAATTACCATGCGCGCCAGCTGCTCGTTGGTGATCCCGCCAGTCACCTTCAGCAGGTCTTGCCAGTATTCTTCTTCGGGGTAAGCCTCAACCAGCACATCTTGCGGTGCATCGTGCATGCAGCGCAGGTTGCGGGTGTGGGCGGAGTTGCCGCCGCGCCAGGCGCGCTGTGCGGACTCCAGCAGCAGCACGCGGGCACCTGCTTCGCGCGCCATCAGGGCGGCGCACAGGGCGGCGTTGCCACCACCGATGACCAGAACATCGGTGTCCATGAATCTCTCTCCTTGCAGTCTCACTCGTGGGGAGTTTTGACTGTAGGGAAAGCATTCGCCGCTAGGCAGGGGGCAGAAGCGAAGGGGGTATCAGTTTTTGTGATGGCACAGCGTTGCACCCGCCCAGACACCGCTTTGCACCAGTTGCTGGGCACAGTCCATCAACACTACCCGCGCAGCCAGTGCGGCAGGAGAAAGCTCGTCTTCGGACAGGCCACAGAGCATGGCCGGGCGGCGCACCTGCCCGTCAATAATCTCTGACCACACAAACTCTTGCTGCGTGGCGTGGTGCAGTTTGACTGCCGACCACGGCTGCACCGTGGCACCCATGCCGGCCATCACAGCTTCCATCAGCAAGGGCAGGCCATCAATTTCCAGGGCCATGTTCAGCGGGATGCCCGCATGGGCAAATGCGGTGACGATGGAGTAGCGCAGGCCATGGCTGCCGGAAGGCAGGATCATGGGTACACCACGCAACTGGGCCAGGGTGGTGGTTTCGGTATGTGGGCAGACAGGCTGGTGCTTGGACTGGATGAGGTAGAGCTTTTCTTCCAGCAAGGGTTGCACACTCCAGCGCCTTGCTCCCTGGTCATCAAACAAAATGGCCAGATCCAGCTGGCGCGCATTGAGCAAGCTGGCCAGGTGGCCCGACAGCGCAGAGACCATGTGCAAGCGCACATCGGGGTAGCGCTCCCGCATGGCCTTCATCAGCGGCAGACCCAGCACCGAGGCAATCGTGGGTGACAGCCCGATGCTGACGGCTCCAGACAGCCGCGCCTGCTGCGCTGCGCGAATGGCCTGCTCCGAATGCCTGAGCGTCAGCTGTGCCTCATGGAAAAAAGCAATGCCTGCCTCGGTGGGCACCGTGCCTTTGCTGGTGCGTTGCAGCAAGCGGGTACTCAGCTCGCTTTCCAGGCGGCTGATCTGCTGGCTCAGTGCCGACTGCACCATGTTCAAATCCATGGCAGCGCGGCTCATGGAGCCAAGCTCCACCACGCGCACAAAGTAGCGCAACTGGCGCAATTCCATAGTTCTTGCCTTGCAATGTCACACACCCTGGGCAGGGCACGTATGTCTTGTGGGTACAGCTACAAACATAGTCTGGTCTTTCGCGCCTGCACATGTGAGTCCTACGTATTCACGCAAGAATGCATGCATGGCACCGCAAACGCAGGGGGGAGCAAGAGGGCAAGACCTATCAACCGGGATGGCAGGCAGTTATCCCGAGCATCTGCGCGCATCCCTGCCTGGGCTGCCAGCAGCGCCCGGGGTCTACACCTTCCATGCGCCCGATGGTCTTCTGCCCCTGTATATCGGTAAAAGCATCAACCTGCGCGCACGCATTCTCTCTCACCTGCGCAACGCCAATGAGGCGCGCATGCTGCAGCAAGCCTCGCACATCACTTTTATCCGCACAGCGGGTGACCTGGGGGCGCAGTTGCTGGAAGCGCAAATGATCAAACAGCAGCAACCGCTGTTCAATAAAAAACTACGGCGCAACAAACAGTTATGCAGCCTGCAACTGAAGCAGGGCATTCCAGAGGTGGTGTTCTCGCGTGACATGGACTTCGCACGCGCTGAAGGTCTTTTTGGTCTGTTTGCGAGCCGCCAAGCCGCTTTGGAAGCGGTGCGCACGCTAGCCGACCAGTTTCAGCTTTGCAGTGGGCGCTTGGGGCTGGAACGCATCGCACCGAGGCGTCCGTGTTTTCGCCATATGGTCAAGCGCTGTGCCGGAGCATGTTGCGGCAAAGAAAGTGAGCAATTGCACGATGAGCGTCTGCGCAGCGCACTCGAACAGTTGCGTGTAGCCGTGTGGCCGCACGCAGGCGCAGTGGCGCTGGAGGAGCGCTGCAGCGATCTGCGTCAGTTGCATGTGGTGCGCAACTGGTGCTATCTGGGCAGCGCGCCTGATCTGCGTGCTGCACGCAAACTGGCCACAGTGGCCGCCGGGTTTGATGCCGATGGCTACCGCATTCTGTGCGGGCCAATACTCAGTGGGCAGTACCCGCTGACTGCGCTGGCTTGACGCAGTGCAGTGCGCCAAACGCCAAGCATCAGGCATGTTCGGCAAGGAGGGGCTGTACGCACAGCCGCAATGCCTGGCGTGCTTATGAGTACGGCTTAATCTCGCGCTGAGCTTGGCATGCTGGAGATCAGCGAGGCTCCACAAGAGGTCTTGTGCCCGTCAAATGCCGCAGGCTTTCCATCCACCAGAAATGACGGATCGCCTTCCGCAATTACACAGGCTTTGTGGCCTTTCATGGGGCATACACACAAATCTCCCAGTCTTGCCACTGGCCGTTCCATAACTGTGCTGTGGGGTGCGCCTGCAATGACTTTGCCGCCATGGCTGGTGGCATCGCCCACCCGAATGATTCCTCGCATAGTTCGTCTTTCTTATTCAGAGTAGCCCTGCATGAACTTACCCACTTTCTCATGGCGCAGACCCCACCAGGGCAGGTAGGCGTTGTTTTCTCCGCGTGCGCGGAACCAGTCTTTGTCGGGGTCGATGGGGGTGAGCTCAGCGGGCGGCACCACGACCACGGCGGTGGGCTGGCTGGCATGGGTGGTGCCAGCCACCAGCACATTGACGCCCAGGTGATTGGCGCGGCCAATGGCCAGGGCCACATTGGTCAGGGCTGTGCCAGCGCCCATGTCACCCAGCAGGGCTGCGGTGTTGAAGGTGTGCTGGCTGAAATCAAACTCGGGCAGGACTTCGGTCAAGCTGCGGCTGAGCGGGGCCAGCCGCTGAGAAGCAGCGTCTGAGCCTTTGCCTGCATCGTGAATGGTGAAGCCAATGTCTGCGGTGTTCAGGCCCGCGTTGTGGGCGGCGGCATCAATGGCGGCCTTCCAGGCCTGCACGGCGCGGGTAGTGCCGGGCTGGGCCTCAAAGTCTTGGGTGTGGGCGGTGGCTGCCTTGCCAATCCAGGCCAGGGGGCGGCGGCCCGTTTGCAGCTCGGGGCCAGCCAGAATAAGCAAGGCCATGTTTTCGTTCATTTGCTCGTCTTCAGGCGGGAAACTGGGCGCATCCCAGTTCATGGCCCAGACGCTTTCTTGGGGGTGGGCCTGCAAATAATCCAGTGCGGCATTTAAGGAAGTAAAGCCTGCATTGGGTCCACCTTGGGTGATGTGGATATCGGGTGGTGTGCTTTTGGTCCAGAGTGTTTTGAAATGAGGGTTACCGATATCAAAGGTGCTGAGGAATTGCTTGCGTAAATAATCTCTGGATTCCTCCAGGTCTAATCTTTTTTCTGGAATGGCAAATTCAATATGGGTGCCAGCCAGTTCACGCCATTCTTTATTATTTTTAGGGGCAACGGTATAAAAATAGCCAGAATTCATGAAGTATCTGTTTCTAAAATAACTTAGAACCTCTGTAATATATTTTCTATAAAATCCTCTAAATGATTCTTCTCCATAATTTCCGAAAGCCACAATGGCCACAGGCTGAAGGGTTTTATATTTCTTCGGATTGGCCTTTACCATGTCATCATTTTGATTGGGCTGAACCAGGCCCTGTGTCCATAGCACTTGCCATTGCGTGGGGTAATCGCGCCGCTGCAAGGGGTTCATCCATTGCAGGCCAACCACTTGCGCCTTGAAGGGCAGATTGGGGTCAAAGGCCTGTGTGGGTTCGGGCGTGGGGCTGGTGGCAGCGCAGCCCATCAGCCATAGAGGCAGCAGCCCCGCCATCAGCACGGTGGCATATTTGCCCACGTTGCGCATGTTTCCCACTGTGCTTATGGCTTGAGTTTGGGGTTGGGTTGGGGGCTGCTTGGGCGCATGCATGTTGTACGCTTTCTTTGACGCTCTATTTATTCAGAGTAGCCCTGCATGAACTTACCCACTTTCTCATGGCGCAGGCCCCACCAGGGCAAGTAGGCGTTGTTTTCTCCGCGTGCGCGGAACCAGTCTTTGTTGGGGTTGATGGGGGTGAGTTCGGCGGGCGGCACCACGACCACGGCGGTGGGCTGGTTGGCATGGGTGGTGCCAGCCACCAGCACATTGACGCCCAGGTGGTTGGCGCGGCCAATGGCCAGGGCCACATTGGTCAGGGCTGTGCCAGCGCCCATGTCACCCAGCAGGCCTGCGGTGTTGAAGGTGTGCTGGCTGAAGTCAAACTCGGGCAGGACTTCGGTCAAGCTGCGGCTGAGCGGGGCCAGCCGCTGAGAAGCAGCGTCTGAGCCTTTGCCTGCATCGTGAATGGTGAAGCCAATGTCTGCGGTGCTCAGGCCCGCGTTGTGGGCGGCAGCATCAATGGCGGCCTTCCAGGCCTGCACAGCGCGGGTGGTGCCGGGCTGGGCCTCAAAGTCTTGGGTGTGGGCGGTGGCTGCCTTGCCAATCCAGGCCAGAGGGCGGCGGCCAGTTTGCAGCTCGGGGCCAGCCAGAATAAGCAAGGCCATGTTTTCGTTTATCTGCGCATCCTTAGGAGGAAAACTGGGCGCATCCCAGTTCATGGCCCAGACGCTTTCTTGGGGGTGGGCCTGCAAATATTCCAGCGCGGCATTTAAGGAAGAAAAGCCTGCGTTGGGGCCGCCTTGGGTGATGTGGATATCGGGTGGTGTGCTTTTGGTCCAGAGTGTTTTGAAACCAGGGTTGCCAATATCAAATGTATCAATAAACTCTTTGCGTAAATACTCTCTGGATTCCTCCAGGTCTAATCTTTTTTCTGGAATGGCAAACTCAATATGGGTGCCCGCCAGCTCGCGCCATTCTTTTTTATTCTTCGGGGCTACGGTATAAAAATAATTAGAGTTCATAAAGTATATGTCTCTAAAATAGCTTAGAAACTTTGTAACATACTTTTCGTAAAATCCTATAAATGATTCTTCTCCTTTGTTTCCAGAGGCAATGCCCGCCACAGACTGAACGGATGTGAAATTTTTCGGTTCAGCCTTTACCATGTCATCATTTTTATTGGGCTGAACCAGGCCCTGCGTCCATAGCAATTGCCACTGCGTGGGGTAGTCGCGCCGTTGCAAGGGATTCAGCCATTGCAGGCCAATCACTTGCGCTTTGAAGGGCAGATTGGGGTCAAAGGCCTCCGTGGGTTCGGGCTTGGGGCTGGGGGCAGCGCAGCCCATCAGCCATAGAGGCAGCAGCCCCGCCATCAGCAGGGTGGCATATTTGCCCACGCTGCGCATGTTTCCCACGTTGCTTATGGCTTGATTTTGGGGTTGGGTTGGGGGCTGCGGCGCATGCATGTTTTACGCTTTCTTTGACGCTCTATTTATTCAGAGTAGCCCTGCATGAACTTACCCACTTTCTCATGGCGCAGGCCCCACCAGGGCAAGTAGGCGTTGTTTTCTCCGCGTGCGCGGAACCAGTCTTTGTTGGGGTTGATGGGGGTGAGTTCGGCGGGCGGCACCACGACCACGGCGGTGGGCTGGTTGGCATGGGTGGTGCCAGCCACCAGCACATTGACGCCCAGGTGGTTGGCGCGGCCAATGGCCAGGGCCACATTGGTCAGGGCTGTGCCAGCGCCCATGTCACCCAGCAGGCCTGCGGTGTTGAAGGTGTGCTGGCTGAAGTCAAACTCGGGCAGGACTTCGGTCAAGCTGCGGCTGAGCGGGGCCAGCCGCTGAGAAGCAGCGTCTGAGCCTTTGCCTGCATCGTGAATGGTGAAGCCAATGTCTGCGGTGCTCAGGCCCGCGTTGTGGGCGGCGCCATCAATGGCGGCCTTCCAGGCCTGCACAGCGCGGGTGGTGCCGGGCTGGGCTTCAAAGTCTTGGGTTTGGGCGGTGGCAGCCTTGCCAATCCAGGCCAGGGGGCGGCGGCCCGTTTGCAGCTCGGGGCCAGCCAGAATGAGCAAGGCCATGTTTTCGTTCATTTGCTCGTCTTCAGGCGGGAAACTGGGCGCATCCCAGTTCATGGCCCAGACGCTTTCTTGGGGGTGGGCCTGCAAATATTCCAGCGCGGCATTTAAGGACGTAAAGCCTGCGTTGGGGCCGCCTTGGGTGATGTGGATATCGGGCGGTGTGCTTTTGGTCCAGAGTGTTTTGAAACCAGGGTTGCCTATATCAAAGGTGCTGAGAAATTGTTGGCGTAAGCGATCTTTTGATTCCTCCAGGTCTAATTTTTTTTCTGGAATAGCAAATTCAATGTGGGTGCCCGCCAGCTCACGCCATTCTTTGTTATTCTTCGGGGCAACGGTATAGAAATAATCAGAATTCATAAAATATCTATTACGGAAATATCCAAGCATTTTTCTAATATATTTATAATAAAAGCCTTTGAATGTTTCTTTCCCATAATTTCCGAAAGCCACAATGGCCACAGGCTGAAGGGTTTTAAACTTCTTCGGATTGGCCTTCACCATGTCATCATTTTTATTGGGCTGAACCAGGCCCTGTGTCCATAACAGTTGCCATTGCGTGGGGTAGTCGCGCCGCTGCAAGGGATTCATCCATTGCAGGCCAACCACCTGCGCCTTGAAGGGCTGGGCATTGCCTGCTGATTGTGCATTACTTGTGTTTGCTGCTTCTTGTGGAACACGTGCTGCGGCCTGGGCAGAATGCAGCATAAAAATACTGCTCAAGGTTAAAAAGGCTGCTCCCACAATGGTGGGTAAATGTATGAGTTTTTTCATCAGCTCTTCATCTCCATAACTGTCTAAAGAACCATGGCCTGCATAAAGCAGCCATGCCAGCATGAGGCCCATGCTTAAAAAAATAATGATTAAAGAGACTATGATCCGCCGTGGCCATGTGGCAATGAGCGCTTTCATACGACAGCTCCTGGTACGGTCAAATAAACGCCACCTTCGCGTTGATCCACAATCTGGCTGGGCATGGCTGCATCAGGGTCATCACTTTGAAGCCATATATTGAGAGCATCATCTTTATATTTTCCACTTAAGAAATATTCGGCATATTTTGAATTCTTATTTTCAACGTCCAAACCTTCCCCAAATCTCCAGTCCGCTTCCACTCGAAACTCATTCATTTTCTCGGGCGCAATCTGGCAGATGCCAATGGCCACGTCATAGGCCAGGGCGTGTTGGGCGTGGTCGGCATTGGTCATGATGGTGGAATGGTTGGTGGGGTTGTTTTCCATCCCGCTTTTGAGAATTTCAACAATTTGCTTGGTTTGCCAGGCCTTGTAGCCTTCGGGCATTTCGCCGGTGTTGCTCTCGCCCTTGGCGCGGCCTTTTTCATCCAACCATTCAGAGTTGCCGGTGCGCCGTGCCCGCATGCGCAAAATGGCGCGGTCTTCATAGCGCTGCGCGGCTTCGCTGCCCATGTCGCCTTGCGCGGGGGCAAGCTCGCTTTCTTTGCCGTTGTTGTCGTAGGCATCGTCGGCCTGGAGGTCTTGCTCGGTTTTTTGGGCGTTGCGCGCGGCGGAGGGCTGGTCGAGGTTTTCGTTGAAATCGCTCTGGGCCTGGCCGTCTATGGTGAGTGTGACCCGGCCATAGCGCTTGGCCTGGGGGGTGAAGGGGTTGTCCAGCGCGGGGGCGTCAATTTGCACGCTCCACTTCTTGGGAGGGTCTGCGTTGACCGGCATCTTCTTCACCAGCGTGATCAGATACATCACAGGGGCGGTCAGCACGGTCATGAGTGTGGCCGCTGCGTTTTCGTTGCCGCTTATGGCGCCCGAGAGCGAGAATTTTGCGGGGGGCGATGGCGGGAACCAAAAGCCTTTGACCTCGGTGTTCTGACCGTAGCGCCAATCGTCTTCCCAGGTGCGGTAAACGCCTTGCACGCCTACTGTGAACCCGGAGGCAAACACACGCTGGGTCAAGACGCCTGCGCCCTGGGTCAGGGCCACTTCTTGCGCGTTCATGCCGCGCCAGCCTATGCCTTGCACCACGAGGGCGGAGATGACCTGGTCGTGCGGGCAGCTGTAGAGCGTGGCACGGCCATAGGTGTTGCCGCCTACGCCAAAGTCCTGGCGGTCCTGGGCAGCGTTGTAGGGGCGGCCAGCTTCGGCGCTGCGGGTGTTGGCCATTTCTTCATCCAGCTTGGCGGCATCGGGCTCAAAGCTTTTGCGTTGCTGCAATATCTGGAAGAAGGCGGCCAGGGTGGCGGTGCGGGCTTCATAGGTCTGGCGGCCCTTGCGGCCTTGGCTGTCGCGCATGTCGCGCTGCATCCAGTTGTCCATGAAGGTGTCATCATTGAGCAGGCTGTAGGGGGCATTGGCCAGCACATAGGTGTCGGCCACGCAGCCTGCGGCCTGGCTTGCGCTGCGCAACTGGTCCCCAATGAAGGCTGCCGTCAGGCCCACAATGTTGCCCTGGCTGTGGCACACAACAGTGATGGGCACGTCGGGTTGCTCGGTGCGTATGGACTCAATCAGCCGGGCCAGGCGCAGCGCGGCCATCACGCCGTAGGAGCGTGGGGGGCAGCGGTACAGGGGCCGGGTGGTGGGGTTGAGGCCTTGCGCGGAGATCCAGGCAAAGGCCTGGTCGCTCATGCCTTCGCTCCACAAATCAGGCAGGGTGGTGCAGCCGTTGGCAAACGGCCCGCCGCCCCAGTAGTCCTGCTCGTTCAAAAAGATTTTGTCGCCAAATTCTTTGAGTTCTTCACCATTGGCTTTGTAGCCCCAGCGAAAGTGAATGACCGGCGAGAAAGCGGGCGTGGGATGGATATAGTTTTTTGCTGTCATGTCCGGGTTGATGAACCCGTCAGCGGTCAGGCTGTCAATGTATTCGAGGGGTGACATTTGTCCCCCAGGAATGCCGTGGTGCGCGAGCTGATCGTCCAGCCGTCCCAGCCGGCGGTTGAGGCCTTGGCACAGGCCTTCTTCGGCGGCTTTGTACCATTCGCCCTCAGAGTTGACGCCGTGCACAAAGATGACGACGCCGGGCAAGGGCAGTTGTTTGACGCATTCGAGAATGCTTTGCTTGTCACATAGTGTGATGCCTTGAGCGCGGGCAACTACGATGGGGCTGGTTACGGCACCGCTGGGCTGGGGGCCAGCGGCTTGCGTTGGCGATTGAAAATTGTCTGAGGTAGGCATTGTGGTTGGTGCTTGCAGCTGCTCAATCGGCTTTCTTGAAGAATTGAATGGACAGTGGCTCGAATTGCTCGCTCTCTAGCGGGGAGAGCTGACCTGCCGCATCGCTGGTGCCCGAGCCCAGCAACTTGCCAGCAGCGTTGCGTACTTCGCCTTCGTAGCCGCTGAGTTGTTGTCCGTCGCTGGCGCGCACGAGTTTGACGACGCGGCCCAGGCCATCCTTGCCAAAGCTTGGGAAGTCGGTGGACATGCTGGCCGGGCCTGCCCAGGTGTGGCTGGCGGCTTTGACCGTGAAGCTGCCGGGGCAGCCGATTTCGACGTTGCCGCCGTCGAGCTTGAGATAGGCTCCGCCAGAGGTGACCAGTACGACTTGCTCGCTGGCCATGCCCGAGATCTTGCCGCCCGCTGCCGTGAGGTTGATGTTTTTGGCGGAGTCAATCTGGGTGTTGTCTGCCTGGCTTTGCAGCTTGAGCAGGCCCTGGTTGGCGATGGCGGAGACGCCGTCCTGGTGGGCAAACATGGAAACGCCGCGCCCTGCGTGCATGTTCAGGCGTTGGCCGCTGGTGAACTGCAAGTGTTGCTGGGCCACGTGGTCGATGTTGCCGCCTGCGTGGGTGACCACCGCTTTAGGGGTTGCCAGGCTGATGCCTTCGGGCGCTGTCATGGCGATGGCGGCCTCGGCCTGCGAAGAGGCGCTATTGTCAGCAGGCGCTTCGGGCCAGCTTTTTATGGCCGCACTCAGGGCTTCCTGCTGCTGGGTTTGCATGGCCTCGCCTTGGTGCTGGGCTGCGTAGTCACCCAGGCTTTTGAAGAGTTGCACGCACTCTTGCATGAGGCTCAGGCATTCTTCACGCGCTAGCTGGCTTTGGCTGGCATTGAGTTTTTGCCAAGCGGAAATCAGCATGGCCCGACCGCTGCGTATGGCAACGTGGGCGTCGCTGCGCAGCTCCGCGCCTTCTCCGCGTGCTTGGCCGCTGCCATTTTCGCGTGGGTGGGTCAGATAGCCGAGGTTGAGCTGGCTGTGCGCGTGCTCGCTGGCTAACTGGCTGCTGATTTGGCTGGCCGTGTCGTCAAAACGCAGTTGGTTGTAGCGGCGGCCCTTGATTTCCTTGGTCTTGACGCCAGAGATATAGCGATTGCCCGGCAAACCGCCTTTGTGGCTGAAAGTGGCGGGCATGTTGGGGCCGTTGTGCAGCACGCCTGCGACGAACATTTTGTCGGGGTCGCCATGCAGGTGGTTGATGAGCACTTCCATGCCTGCGCGTGGCAGGGTGTCGTGGCCGTAGTTGGGGCCAGCCCAGCTGCTGCTGCAGCGTACCCAGGCACTGTCGCGCTCGGAGCGGCTGGTGCCTGCGCCCTGGGCGTGGGCATGGTCCTGGGCCTGCAGACCCAGTAACTGCACTTTGATGCGGCCCAGCTCATCGCAGTGCACTTCTTCACCCTCGGGGCCAACGACCAGCGCTGTTGTAGGGTGCACGCGCGGCAGGTCAATGCGCGGGTCGTAGGAGGGGGTTAGAGGCTGCTCTTTGCTGACGCAGGTGAAAGTGTTTTCGTAGCGTGTGGGCACATCACCTGAAGAGTGGCTGTGGTGGTCTCCGTGGCCCAGCTTCCAACCCATATCTGAGGGCCAATGACTGGCTTTGAACAAGGCCTGACCACGTTCGTGCAGGGTTTTTGGTAGGTTGTTTTCAGCCCGGTGGTGCAAGCTGGTGATGATGAATTGGCGCTGCTGCAGTTCAAGCTTGTCTACTTCGGGGTGTTCAAGCAGTTCAAACCAGGTAGCTACCTGGGCATTGCGCACGCCGCTAACGCCATGGATGCAGTGGGCTGCGTATTCATGCGCCTGTATGCGCATTTTGCTCAGACGTTCGTAGTCGGAGCGAGAGTCGCCAGCGTGGGGAACATCCATGAAGGAGTCAGCAAGCAGCCGGGCCAATTCGTTGCCCACTTCGCCGTGGTCTGTGAGTGTGGGCTGATGGATTTCGTCTACATGGCCGGTTTTGTAGTCCCAGCTGGTACGCCTGATGCTGCCGGGCATGAGCGTTTTTTCAACTGACCATAAGGTGATGGCATCGCGCTGCTCAGTGGCTGCGTTGCGGTGGTAGCGCAACTTGCCTGTGGGTGACGGATCAAGCCTCATGGGGTCGTCGCAAAACACCAGTGTATGCATGGGTGATGCGTTGGGTTTGCTGCGGTCTTCACCTCGCACGCCTGCTTTGCAAAACCAAAAAATGCCTTCACGGCGGCACAGACGCCGAATAAAGGCTGCATCGGACTCGTCAACTTGCCGGGTTTGCTCGCGCTCCGGGTATCCTTTGCTGTTCAGAAGAAAATCAAAATCAAATGCCTGCGCCAGTGCCGAGCTGCGCTGGCGCCACTCACGCAGCAGCGTCGCAATAATGTCTGGGACACGCATGCTGCGGAAAATTCGGCTATTGATGCGCTTATCCAAAACAGATAGCACATCGCCAATGCTTATTTGAATGCTCGACAGAGAGCCATCGGATTGGCCCGCTTGAGCCCTGGTCACGATGGCGTTGACAGGGTGCAGCGCACCTAGGTCGGTGACGAGCTGTAAAGAAACCGGCAAGCCAAGCAGACTTTGCAAAGGAAGGCCGGAGTCTGGGCTGAGGCAGGTGATTTGCCCATCAATGCCGGTGCACAGTCCTTCATGAATATCAATGCGCTGCGGAATCAGCATCTGCGTGAGCTGATTTTTATGACTTCCCCAATTCAGGCGGATTGCGCGTTGATTTTGATCAAGCCCCCCCGTTAAGGCCTGTTGTACTTCTTGTGATATCACTGGATAAAAGCACATGGCAAATAAATGCCATTCAATGCGTTAAGTTGATGATTTAAAAGAAGTCTAGCAGGCAGTTGGGTAATTTAATAAGGCAAAGATTTGAAAAATATCTCGGGACGGTTTTAAGCAACATCAATGACCAAAGGTAGTTGATTCTTTTATCTAGAAGTTTTTGGTGTGAAAAATAGACTTGTGCTTGATCTATTACGTATGGATGTACGCCATTGTTTGTTGATTTATTGATCTGGTTCAATTCATTTTTCGATGCGATGTGTTCTGACGTGGTGAAAGAGCAGGCTTCTCGTTAGACAAGTGAACTCTCAAAATGTGTATGTTGAAATAATTTGTAATATTTTTGTGTCTATAGGTGTTTTAGAAAAGCGAATACTACTTAAACAATTGAAAGCATTACTCAGGATGGTCTGTATAAGTTGTATTCGTAATCGATGCATTGAGACTGAAAAGTTTGCGCAGTATTACTGGTGAATAGCATCGGAAAACTAAAAACTGGCATTTAAGAAACAATAATTAATGATTTTCTATTTGCGGCTTATTTGCAGCTTATTTGCGCTGCGCCAGCGGCTTTTGGTGGGATGTTGCTAGGTACTTTCCCATTTGTTCAGGTTTTCCTCAGAAAACTATCACCACCTCTGTCTGTACGTATGCCCAGGACGATGGCGTTGGTCTTATAAAGTCTTTGGAAGTAAATCGATTAAGAATGGCCTGCGTGACCGCAGCAATGGTCTTAAGGCTGTGGTGGCTGCCATGTTTGCCACCAGCATATTGGTGCGCTGAAAGCGCTCTTCTTCTAGCGAGCTGTCAATGGAGGGCGCAACGGGCACGCCCGGCTGTGTCCAAATGGTGAAGCCTTCCAAAGAGGCGCCTGCTTGTGGTTGTAGCTTCGCGCGCTTACTTGCATAACTCACTGCACGTTTGCGTATGGGGCGCAGTGACAGACTCTCTACTGCGAATGCAGCAAAGCACAAGGGCGGAGCTTGGTCTGCAGCCTGCAGTTCACTGTAGAAGTATGCGGTTTTAGTGGAGGCGATCTAGCGAAGTCATGTGGCATGACAAGGGCCTGGTTCTTGTTCTTTGTATGGGATGGGCAGACAAGCTGGGGCAGTGATGGACCCATCGTGCACGGCGCATGTTAGCTCTGACGGAGGCTGTGCGATCACGCTTGGCGAGTGCAGCGGCTCAATTTCATGGAGCATGCGTAACCGGTCCATAAAAAAAGTCCTTGCAGGCAAGGACTTTGGAGCAGAGGGCGCTTGTGCTGAGTCGCTTGCGCAAGTGCGTAAGCTTTTAGCGGGCTGTTGCTGCTCTTTCTGCCGCGCCCGGCATTGTTCCGGCACGCATATCTGCGGCAATTTGCTGCAAGACTTGGGGCAACTGCGCCACGCTGGCAATCACATAGTGCGCGCCAGCGGCATACAGCTTGGCTTCAGCGGCAGCGATACGCGTCTGTACTTCTTCTGCGGGGGTATTTGCCAGTTCGCTGGGGCTGAGACCTACTTCGTTGCCCGACAGGCTTAAACCTACCGTCCACATGCCGGCGTTGCGGCCTTCTTCAATGCCGGGCACGGTGTCGTCCACCTTTACGCAGGCGCGCACATCGCTGATGCCCAAAGCCAGCACGTTGGCCAGTGCCATCCAGGGGCCGGGGCGCCCACCTGCGGCCAGTTCATCGCCCGCCACCACATGGTCGGGGGCAATCCCCGCCGCCGTTGCCTGGGGCAGCAGCTGGTTGAGCACTTCACGCGGATAGCCGGAGCACGAGCCCACTTTCAGTCCTTGTGCGCGTAGCCATTGCAGGCAGGCAACAGCGCCTTCGATGGGCGCGGAAAACTCTCCCACCTTGGCAATTTGCATGGGCATGAAGCGCGCATAAATGGCATCGACATCGCTGTGCTCTGGCGCCTTGCCAAAGCGTGCTTGCCATTGGCTGTGGATTTGCGGTGTTTGCAGCAACTGGTGGATATGGTCCCACTTGGACAAGCCCATGGGGCCTCGCGCCTGTTCCAGCGTGACTGCAATGCCAAAGGTGGCAAATGCTTCCACAAAGATCTGCGTGGGAGCGAGCGAGCCAAAGTCCACCAAAGTGCCTGCCCAGTCAAAGATAACGGCTTGCAAGGGTGATAAATCGCCGCCAGCTTCTGCGGCATTGGCGTTGAACGTGGCGTGCAGTTGTGCGTGTTCGGCGTGGTGTACAGCATTCATGGTCATGGTTTCTTTCAATGCAAGCTTGCTCGTTCTGCACTGCATGCATGGCGTGTAAGGGAAGCAGGCAGATGAGCAGCATGGAGTTCAATCGCGTCGGTTTATTGGAGGGGGCGAATGAAGTTGCGCCCGCGTGGGCCACTGGCGGCTTTGTGCACCATCTGTTGCCACGCCTGCGCAGACACGCCGTAGTGCGCGGGATCGGTGTGCACGCCGAGTTGCTCCAGGAAGCTGCGCATGCGCAGTACTGCGGCTGCCGGGGCGTTGGCGTCAAAGATTTGGCATAGCGCGGCATCGACGCTATCGTCCACACCCAGGGCCATCTCCATCACCAGAGGCAGGCTGAATGAGCAGGCAATGCCATGCGGCACACCGTGTTGCAAGGTGATGTCATAAGACAGCGAATGCGCCAGCGCAGTCTTGGTGTTGGAAAACGCCAGCCCTGCCAGCAAGGCTGCCTGTGCCATGTCGGCGCGCAGTTGCACATTGCCCAGGTCCTGCATGAGCCGTGGCAAGGTTGCCAGCGTCTGGCGTGCAGCCTGGACGGCCAAATGCATGGAGATCGGATTGCGGTTCACGTTCCAGATGGATTCCAGCGCGTGCGAGAACGCATCCAGCCCGGAGGCCAGGCTTGCGCCCGCTGGCAGGCTGCGCATCAAGACAGGATCAATCAGCGCGGCTTCCGGCCAGGTGCAGGCTTGGTGCAGCGAATGTTTGCGTCCGGCTGCCTGATCCCAGATGGTGGCCCAGGGCGTCACTTCGCTGCCAGTGCCTGCGGTGGTGGGGATGGCAATCAATGCCTTGTGCGGCCCAGCCGGCAGGGCAGTGCCGCGCTCCAAAACGTCCAGCAACTCGGTAAAGCTGCGACCAGGAGTGCTGCACAGCAAGGCTTTGGCCGTGTCGATGGCGCTGCCGCCACCCAGTGCCACCACGCATTGGACATCTGCGTGCTCGCTGTGGATGCGGTCATACAGCGGCGCCAGCCAGCTGACGTCGGGGTTGGGCAGGATGCTGTCCACGATCACTTGCAACTGCTCGCCCAGCAAATCTTGCAGGCGCTGTACCAAGCCCAGGCTGCGGGCCTCAGGGAAAGTCACCAGCATGCAGCTGCGGCCACGCAGCACAGCGGGCAACTGGTTCAGGCTATCGATGCCACTGCGGATGTTGACGGGGTTGTGATAATTCCACACAGAACAATCTCACTGTAAAAAACGGAACCAAAGGAAGTCTCTGGCGCGCATTTCAAGGCGTGCCAAAAATATGAAAGCAGAGCAGGAGAGGGGCTGCATTCCGGCGATGTGTAAGCCGAAGTGCAGACCGTTTTCAATGGCGGCTGCCTTGCTGAATACGGCTGCGCAGCCAGTTGCTGATCAAGTCGGCCAGCACCACCATGGCGGTAATCACGATGATGCAGGTGGCGGTTTCCTGGTACTGGAACAGCTTGAGGCTTGCCACCAGTTCAAAGCCCAGGCCGCCAGCACCCACCATGCCCAGCACGGTGGCAGAGCGCAGGTTTACTTCAAAGCGGTACAGCACCACTGCGATCCAGGCGGTAATGGCTTGTGGCACCACGCCAAAGGCAATCACCTGCAACTGCGAGGCACCTGCGCTGCGCAGGGCTTCGAGCGGTCCCTGGTCGATTTCCTCAATGCTTTCGGCAAAGAACTTGCCCAGCATGCCCATACCGTGCAAGGCCAGCGCCAGCACTCCGGGAAATGGGCCCAGGCCTACGGCGGACACAAACACCAGGGCCAGAATCAACTCGTTGATGCTGCGCACCACGTTCAGAAACTGGCGGGTGATACGGCGCAGCCAGTGCCAGCTGTGCAAATTGCTGGCGGCAATGAACGACAGCGGCAAAGCCAGCACCACGGACAGCAGCGTGCCCCAGATGGCAATTTGCACCGTCTCTATGGCGGGTGCCCACAAACGGGGCAGCACACTCCAGTCCGGGGGTACAGAGCGGGCCAGGAAGTCACCAATTTGCGGCATGCCATTGGCCAGTTCGCCCCAGCTCATCTGCGCGCCGCCAGCGCTCCAGTGCAGCACCCAGACCAGGGCCAATGCCACAGCGGCCATGCCCAGCCAGCCACTCTTGCCTTGCGGGCGCTCTACGGTCCAGCGCCAACGGTCAGCGCCTTGATGGCGTATGGAAGAAGTTTGATCCATTACATGCCTCCGGCAGGCGCAGCCTGCAACCAAGGGGTGAACGCGGCGGCGGTGTCGGCCGCTTCATACGCTGGTGATGTGTGGTAGATGGCCTGTAGCGCGGCTTCGTCCAGATCCTGCGGGGCTCCATCAAAAACCATGCGGCCCTGAGCCAGTCCCACCACGCGGTCGCCAAACTCCTTGGCGTAATCAACCTGGTGCAGATTGCACACCACTGCAATGCCCATTTCGCGCGTGGCATCGCGCAGGTATTGCAGCACCGAGCGTGCTGTTTTGGGGTCCAGGCTGGCGACGGGTTCGTCAGCCAAAATCACCTGTGGCTGCTGGGCCAGTGCGCGGGCAATGCCCACGCGCTGCATCTGTCCACCAGACAGGGCTTCGGTGCGCTCCAAAGCCTTGTGGGCCAGGCCCACACGTTCCAGGCAGGCATCGGCAATGCGAATGTCGCTGTCACGAAACCATTGCAGCAGCGAGGGCAGGGTGCCCAGCTGGCCCAAGCGGCCAGTCAACACGTTTTTGCGTACCGACAGGCGTTGCACCAGGTTGTGGTGCTGAAAAACCATGGCCACGTGGCGTGCCAACTCGCGGCGCGAATGTTGCTCGCACAGATTGATGCTGCCCACTTGCAAGCTGCCACTGTCCGGCTTGACCAAGCCGTTCATGCAGCGCAGCAGGGTGGATTTTCCAGCGCCTGACAACCCAAGCATGACTACGAACTCGCCGGGGCGCACATCCAGATCAATGCCGTGCAGCACATGGTTGCTGCCATAGCTTTTACGCAGATTGCGGATGGTGATCATTTCATTTTCCCGAGGTCCAGATTCAGTGCCTTGGCGGTCTGGCGTACCACGTCATAGGCTTGGTCGTTGGTTGGAGCGAAGCCGTCCAACAGGCCCTGGTCACCCCAGGGCAGGTCTTTGATTTCGGCCAGTGCTGCTGCCACTTTCTGCTTGGTGCCTGCATCCAGGTTCTGGCGCCACACCATGGGGGATTCGGGGATGGGCTTGGAGTGCCAGATCACCGTGAAGTCCTCGCGCTGGACCAGGCCCTTTTTTATGGCGGAGTCAAAAATACGGTCTGCCACAGCAGCAGCGTCCACCTTGTTGTTGGCCACGGCCATGATGCTGGCATCGTGAGAGCCGGAGAAAATCACGCGGCCAAAGCCTTTGTTGGCGTCAAAGCCAGCATCCATCAGTCCTGCCTTGGGAAACAGATGCCCCGATGCCGAGCTGGGGTCAACAAAGGCAAAGCTGCGGCCATTGAGGCTGTCGAGGTTGTTCAGCCCTTTGTCCTTGCGCGCAATGACCATGCTTTGGTAGGCGCTGCGACCGGTCTTTTTGGTTATGGCAACTGCAAACGCATCGACTCCGGCAATCTGGTGCGCCAGTACATAAGAGAAGGGGCCCAGGTAGGCAATGTCCAGCTTGCCTGAGCGCAGAGCCTCAATCACACCGTTGTAATCATTGGCCACAAAGGGCTTGACCTGCATGCCTGTCTTGGCAGCCAGTTGCTCCATGACCTGGGTGCTGGCACGGATCATGGCCTGCGCATCTTCAGACGGAATCAAGCCTACGCGCAACTCATTGGTTTGGGCTGTGGCCGCACTGAAAGCGGCCAGTGACAAGGCAGTGGCTGCAATGCTGCGCAGCCAGGTTTTGCGAGACATCATCATGAAACAAGCTCCTGGGTATGGAATGAACGCACGCGTTTGCGTGTCGATACCGTCATCCTAGGAACGACATATTTCTGCAATGTGAAAGTTTCAGAATTGGTTTGAACAGTTTCTATAAGTCAAACCTTGAGATTGATGGCATGAACACTTCGCGTTACCGCGCCTTTGTGGCGGTGGCACACCATGGCAGCCTGAGTGCAGCAGCTCGTGCATTGGGAGTGAGCCAGCCCAGCGTATCAGGTCAAATCAGCACCTTGGAGCGGCAAAGCAGGGTGGAGTTGTTTCACCGCCGCGGCTATCGCATGACCTTGAGCGATGCGGGGCAGAAGCTGCTGGCGATTGCGCAAAAGCTGCTGACCCTGGAGTCAGAGGCTGAGTTCCTGCTGCGCGATAGCGGACAGCTCAATCAAGGCATTCTCAAGCTGGGCGCTGTGGGGCCATTTCATGTCACAGAAATGGTGGCGGCTTACCGGGAGCGCTTTCCGGGCATGCATATCTCCATCCGCATGGGTAACTCGCAGCAGGTGCTGCACGATCTGGAGAACTACGCCACCGATATCGCCGTTTTGGCTGGGCAGTACAAGCACGCAGGTCTGCTGTCCATCCCATATGCCAGCCATCCCATCATCTTGTTTGCTCCGCGCTCGCACCCGCTGGCCAGGTTTGACAGCGTGCCCATCCATGCACTGCAAGGCGTGCAACTGATCCAGCGAGAGCAAGGGTCGACTACACGGGCGGCCCTGGAAAATGCCTTGCAGGCCGCCCAGGTGCAGGCGCGAACCGATATTGAAATTGGCAGCCGCGAAGCAATCCGCGAAGCCGTCGCACGCGGCCTGGGCGTTGGCGCGGTCTCAGAAGCGGAATTCATTGCCGATGCACGCTACAAACCGCTGCGCATCCAGGGCGATCCAGCGACCACCAGCACCTATGTGTATGTATTGAAAGAGCGCTGCTCCAGCGTGTTGCTGCGCTCATTCATGACCGCCACAGGGTTGCAATATGTAGGGGATGCTGCAGAAAGCAGCCATTTCTGAATGATCGCGCGTGAGCAACCCATTGAGGGCTGCCTGGTCACGATGAGCCACTTATGTTGGTGAACAGAGTTGCAGTTTTCACGGCTTGTAACGGCCGGGCCGTGGCATCATTCAGGGGCCAGGAAATGGTGAGGATGTAGAAAAGGATCCTTGCCCCTGGCTCGAATTCCCAGGCCCCGAATGCATGTGCATTCGGGGCTTTTTATTTGGGTTTGAGGCTTGCCTGTGCACAGTGTGCAGCACGAGCCGAAGTGATCGCTTGATGTGATGTGGCTCAGTAGTATTCCTGCTCAGCGTACTTCGGACAGGGCAACGAAAAAAGCCCATTGCAATCAGGCAATGGGCTTTTCGATGATGTGGCGGAGGCTGTGAGATTCGAACTCACGGAAGGATCACTCCTTCGGCAGTTTTCAAGACTGCTGGTTTAAACCACTCACCCAAACCTCCGGAAGCTGCATATTCTACACATGGATTGGATGTCTTTTTGCACTTTGTGGTTGAGCGCTGCGTTATGTTTGGATAGTGCTTGACGTAGCCGCGTTTGATAGATTTATTTAAATTTGTCTATCGAAATTTAAAACTCATAGCTTTGTTTTTGGTGGATACACTTCCCTTTCAGAAATATGCTTACTTGCGCAAGCAAGTGCCTCCAACAGGACTTCTTCAATGAGCAACACAACCCCATCTCTGGACGATGCAACCCTTGAATTTGCGGAGCGCGTGTTTGACGCAGCCCGCCAAGGCAATGCGACACAGTTGGCGCTGTGGTTGCAGAATGGGCTGCCTGCCACTTTGCGCAATGCCAAAGGAGATAGCCTGTTGATGCTGGCCAGCTACTATGGTCATGGCGAAGCAGCCAAGGTTCTGCTGCAGCACGGGGCAGATGCGCAGACACCAAATGGCCGGGGTCAAACACCGTTGGCTGGAGCTGCTTTCAAGGGCGACTTGGAGATGACCCGTTTGCTGCTGGACAACGGCGCAGAGGTGGATGGCCCTTCGCCTGATGGCCGCACACCGCTGATGTTTGCAGCGATGTTCAATCGTGTTGATATCGTGGAGTTGCTGCTGGAGCGTGGAGCACAGATTGACAGAGCAGACCATCAGGGCACAACGGCTTTGGCCTGTGCAATGGCAATGAACGCGAATGATGCAGTGGCATTGCTGCAGAAAAGGTTGCAGGCCTAAGTACCCATTCATTTAAGTTGCTGCGGTAGCAGCGGCATTTTTGCCGGAGCTGGGGCGCAGGCAACTGTAAGAAATCTCAAATAAAAAAGAGCAGCACACGCTGCTCTTTTTTATGCTGCTCCGACACGGACGGAGCAGCTTTTGAAAAACAGCCTTGATGAAAAAGGCTGTGCATACAATGCTTTCGTTGCGCCGAAAGCAGCCCGCTTAGTCAGCAGTTGCGCCGGAAACCTTGACCGCCTCGCCCCACTTCTTGATGTCTGCATCAATCAGGGATGTGAACTCGGCGGTGCTCAGGCCATAGGCTTCAGCACCGAGGTCAGAAATCTTCTTCTTGACGTTGTCTTGTGCCAGGATGTCCCGCACGTATTGGTTCATGCGCTCAGCCAGTTCTTTGGGCAGCCCCTTGGAGCCAATCATGCCGTACCATGGTTCCACCTCAAAGTCGGTGTAGCCCAGTTCGTGCAAGCTCTTGACGCCAGGAAACTTGGGGGATGCATGCTTGCTGGTGATAGCCAGTGCCTTGAGCTTGCCGCCATCAATCTGGGGCTTCAACGGCACCGGGTTGTCGATCCCGTATTGCACTTCGTTGGCCATCAGCGCAATGATCAGGGGGGCAGAGCCCTTGTAGGGGATGTGGGGCGACTTGGCCTTGACCTGCATGTGGAACATCTCGGCGATCATGTGCTGGGGGGATCCAGCACCGGCAGAGCCGAAGTTCAGCTTGTCAGCCTTGATTTGCTTGACCAGTTCATCCACGCTGTTGATGCCTGAGGTGGCACCTGTCACCAGCAGGAATGGAGCCTTGGCGATGGTGGTGATGGGGGTCAGGTCGGTCTTGGGGTTGTAAGGCACGCTCTTGTACAGCGAGGGCGAGATCACCACAGGGCTGCTCGAACCAACCAGGAAGGTGCCGCCATCGGGTTTGGCGCGGCTAACAAAAGCGGTGGCAATATTGCCGTTGGCACCCGGCTTGCTTTCCACGATCACGGACGCATCGATGCGTTTTTCCAACTCCAGCGCCACAATACGCGCCAGCATGTCGCTGGTGCCACCGGGTGCGTAGGGCTGCACCAAAGTGATCGTCTTGGTGGGCCAAGCATCTTTGGCTTGAGCCAACCCGGGCAAGCCTGCAGTGACAGCCAGTGTGGCTGTTGCAGCCAGTACAGTTCTACGTAACATGTCTACTCCTGGGAATCTGCACTGCTTCATGGGCTGTGCAATGTGATTGCAGTGAATGACCCAAAACAGTGCATTCGACTGCTTGTGAATCGGTTTGAACCCTTAAATACTAACCCCCGGTGTTTTGCAAAACAGAAGAAAAATTGGCGTCTAATCACAATTGGTAATGTGGATACTACGTACAAATCCTTGTTTTTTTCAGACCACGATTTTTTGTTTTGTAATGTGAAAAATGCTGCATTGCAACATGTTTAAAAAGACTTTTTAGGCATTCAAATTGAGCATGCTTGATGGGGGTTAAAGCATTAAGCAGAGGTGCGCGTGATGAAAAAGACCTTTTTCACGCATTCATCCACTTCCCAGTGTCCGGCGAAACCTTCGGGAAGCACAAAGCTATCCCCTTTATTGAAACTGTGGACGGTGCCGTCCGGGTCAACCACGCGGCAGCTGCCTTCAAGGATGTGGCAGAACTCCACATAGCCCATGCAATTGGAGCGGAAAGCACCAGCCGTAGCCTCCCAAACTCCGCTGGTGAGCGTGCCGTCAAAATTGCTGAAGCTTTCCAGCGTTTTGTAGGTCGTGTTGCCATGAATGGGGCGGCTGGGCTTTCCAGCTTGGGCTTTGCTCAGGTCTTGAGTTTCAATACGAACCAGATTGGGGAGTGCAGTCATGGAATGTGAAAAAGAGAGTGGCTCAACGATGGTTGTGCTTGGAGAGAGCTGCCACTCGACATGTGAATGAGATTGCACATGCGACTGCAGCACCAAGACCCGCTAACACAACCATTGATACGTCGTTGCTTCGCCTTGTCGTACGCCAGTACTGCCTGCGGCTTCGCGCCTCGTCTCAATCGCAAACCTTCGGTTTGCTGGGTAGTGTTAGCGGTTCTAAGCAGAGCACGTTTATATCGTGCATGAAAAAGGCCTGAGTTGCAGGCCTTGGAGCATGTCATCGTATGCCTCACTGCTTGGGCAGAACATCCAATTGAGCCTTGCTGGGCAAGAAGCTGCCATTCCATACTGCTGCGACAGGAATGGGGTTCTTGGTTTCGTAGGCTTTGGCGACTTGGACAGCCATCAATTGCAAGCGCTCAGGGTTGATTTGACCAAAGCCCTCTTTGCGCGCACCAACGCTGTCGACGGCGGTCTCCAGTGTCAGCTTGAGGCGCTTAACTTCCAGTGGCTCATTCACCAGACCATCTTTGGCTTTGAGTGAGGCCACAGCTGCTTCAGGCTGGCTGATGACTTCTTTGGCCCCTTTGGCAAAGGCCTTGAGGAAGGCCTTGACGACCTCCGGTTTTTCCGCAATCAGCTTGGGGCTGGCAATGATGACGTTGCCATACAGTTGCACGCCATGGGTTGCGTAAGGCAGCACCACAATGTCTTCACGCTTGATGCCGCGGGCTTCCAAGTTGAGCAAGCTGGTAAAGGTATAGCCAGTGACTGCATCCAGGTCACCGCGTGCCAGCATTGTTTCGCGCAGCGGCGGATCCATGGTGGTCCACTGCACATCCGTTACGCCGTTGGCTTGCGCAAAGATGGGGAATGTGCGCCGGCCAGCATCAAAAATGGGTGCGCCAAGCTTTTTTCCACTCAGATCGGCCGCTTGGGTGATGCCTGATTTCTTGAGCGCCATCACCGAGGCAGGTGTGGTGTTGTAGATCATCATGATGGCCACAGGCTTGATGGGCGCTTCAGGATTGTTGGCATGAAATTCCATCAGCGCAGCCATATCGGCAAAACCCAGGTCGTGCGTGCCTGATGCCACACGCTGGATGGCGCCCGCGCCGCTGGCCGCTTCGACGCGTACGTCCAGACCCAGCTCCTTGAAATAGCCTTTTTGTTCAGGATGTACAAAAAACGCTGCAGGGCCCTCAAAGCGCCAGTCAAGTTGAAACTTCAACGGTGTGGCCTGGGCGTGGGCGGCAGTCCAGGCGTTGAAAGCAAGCAAAGTGGCAGCAGCAGTCGGGAGAAATTGGCGTTTGAGCATAGTGGGAATGCCATCAAGGATTGAAGATACAAGGCTTGAGCAAGAACAATGCCCAGACTGCATACACACTTGGCATACAAGTTGCGGAACCGGCAGCATTCAAAAAATGACGGAACCTTTGAAATGACAGAAATCGATTTCTCCACCCTCGGTGCCTATGAGCGTTACAAGCTCATGGCCAGCCTGATTGTTCCCAGGCCGATCGCTCTGGTCACCACGCTGGGTGAGGACGGTACAGTCAATGCAGCCCCTTTCAGCATGTTCAACATGGTCGGCGAAGATCCGCCGGTGGTGATGCTGAGCGTGAATAAGCAGCAGGATGGTCAGCTCAAAGACACTGCGGCCCATATCTTGCGTACCAGGGAGTTCGTAGTGCATCTGGCGGATGAGCCTATTGCTGCAGCCATGCACCGTTGTGGTGACAAACTGCCGGTTACTGAAAGCGAGTTGCTCTATACCGGCCTGAGCACCGTGGATTCCCAAACATTGCAAGTGCCGCGCATAGCCGAAGCCCCTGTGGCCTTTGAATGCGTGTTGCATGAGCTGATGGAAACCGATAGCCGCTATGTCTTTATCGGGCGCGTGCAATGGTTGGCTGTACGGGATGGGCTGGTGGACACCGAGAAGTGGCGCGTCAAGCTGCAAGATTACTTTCCAGTAGGGAGGTTTGGGGCAAGCTTTTATGTCACCTGCAGGGAGCGCTTTGCCATAGAAGCGCACGAAGGCAAAGCCGCGTGGCAGGGCAGCAGTGTCAGCACCGCCATCGATGAAATTTGAGCGGCTGGCACTGGCTGCGCGCAGCTTGCATGTGATTTTTCTTGGAAATCGTAGCCGGCCAGAGCGAGCAGCTAGCTACGCACACTGAAGCAGCGATGCAAAAAGCCCTGGGCCGTGCGGCCAGTGGCTTTTTGAATTGGTAAGTGATGTCGGTGGTGATGAGGCATCCCCGCATGCAGCGTAGGCGGGGAGCAACCTACCACGGGCGGTGGCAGGCGCTGTACCAGCCTGGCGTGGGAGGACAGCCGAGTCCCGGCCTGGAGCGCCTTAGCCTTAGGCTAGCCAGGGCTGCAGCCAACCCAGTCCATCGCGGGTGGCGTGTGGTGCCGCGCCCAGGGCGGGCTTGTATTCGCAGCCTATCCATCCGTCATAGCCCAGTGTGTCCAGAAGCTGGAACAGGTAGGGGTAATTGATCTCGCCCACATCGGGTTCGTGGCGCTCGGGCACACCGGCGATCTGGAAGTGGCCGACATTGCCTGTGGGCAGATACTGGCGGATCTTCATGGCCAGGTCGCCTTCGACGATCTGGCAGTGGTACAGGTCCATCTGCACCTTGACGTTGGTGGCACCGATCTCGGCCACCAGTGCGTGGGCCTGGTCCTGTCGGCTGAGGAAGAAGCCCGGCATGTCGCGGCCATTGATGGGCTCCAGCAGGATCTGGATGCCATGGGCGGCGGCCTGCTCTGCGGCGTAGCGCACATTGGTCACATAGGTCGCGCGCACGGTGGCGGGATCGACATCCTGCGGCACCAGACCCGCCATCACGTGGATGCGGGGGCACTGCAGGGCCTGGGCGTAGGTGATGGCGCGGGCAATGCCTTCGCGGAACTCGGTCTGGCGGCCGGGCAGGCAGGCGATGCCGCGCTCGCCCGCGTCCCAGTCACCGGGCGGGGCGTTGAACAGCACCTGCTGCAGGCCGTGCTGGCGCAGCTGGGCGGCCAGTTGCTCGGGCATGTAGGCGTAGGGGAAGAGGTATTCCACGGCCTTGAAACCATCGCGGGAAGCAGCGGCAAAGCGCTCGAGGAAATCCACGTCGTTGTAGAGCATGGACAGGTTGGCAGCAAAACGGGGCATGGTTGCTCTCTTTGTTCGGCCTGCGGGCGCCAGGGCCTGCACGCCAGGGATGGATGGGGGTTACCACGACGCGCCAAAAGTCTGGCGCAGTTCGTTGATCTGCGCCTCGCTCAGGGGCGTGGCGGGCTGGTGGCGGCACAGCTGCCACAGCTGGGCGGTTTCCTCCAGCTCTTCCAGCGTGGCCATGGCGGTGGCCGGACTGTCGTGCCAGACATTGGGGCCCAGGCGCTCCAGCATCACTGCGCGGATGGGGCGTCCTGCGGCAGCATAGCGCGCAATCGCCTCGACCACGGCTTGGGCCGCCTCGGGGGCCCCGGGGCGGTGGTAGGGAATGTGCGGCACTCGCCCGACCTTCATTACGAAGTAGGGGGTGAGAGCGGGTAGCAGTTCATCCTGCGGTGTGGCGGTACCGGCCTGCAGCGAGCAGGCTACCAGTTGCGTGCTGTGCGTGTGGATCACACAGCCAGCGGGAGCGGCCGTGGTGGCGCTGGCCTCATAGATGCGGCGGTGCAGCACGATGGTCTTGCTGGCCCGGTCGCCGCTGAGCTGTTGGCCCTGCAGGTCCAGCTTGGCCAGCCGCTCAGGCTGCAGCGTGCCCAGGCAGGCATCGGTGGGCGTGATCAGGTAGCCATCTGCCAGGCGCACGCTGATGTTGCCGGCCGTGGCATGCACATAGCCACGCTCGAACAGTGAGCGCCCCACGCGGCAGATTTCCGCGCGGGCGTGGGCTTCGGTCAGAAAGTCGGTGGGCATGGGGTGCCTTCAGGGTCAGATCAGGGCCGTGAAGGCCTTGGAGAAGAAGTCCGGGGCTCCGAAGTTGCCCGACTTGAGCGTAATGTGCAAGCCCTCGGGGGCGGCGGGCGAGGCCGCGTGGCACCATGGTACGCCGGGGTCGATCTGGCCGCCGATGCGCATTTGCTCGATCTCCAGTGCCTGCACGCAGGCGCCCGAGGTCTCGCCGCCGGCCACCACCAGTTGGCGCACGCCCAGCTCCACCAGACCACGCGCGATGCCGGCAATGGTCTGCTCGACCATGGCGCCGGCCTGCTCCACGCCCAACTGGCCCTGGATGGCCTTGACGGCTGCAGGCTCGGCCGTGGAATAGATCAGCACCGGGCCGTGGGCGATCTTGTTCTGGGCCCAGGCCAGGACTTCTGTGCGCACGTCCTGGCCGGAGGCGATACGCAGCGGGTCGATGGCCAGGGCCGGGCGGCCGGACTGGATGAAGTGCAGCACCTGCTGGTTGGTGGCCACCGAGCAGCTGCCCGAGACCACTGCCTGCAGGCCGCTGGCGGCGGGCAGGGCTGCCGCCTGGCCGGTGGGCTGCAGGCCGAAATTGGCGGGCAGCGCGATCGCCACGCCCGAGCCGGCGGTGACCAGGGCCATGTCGGACAGGGCGGGCCCCATGCGCAGCAGGTCGGCGTTGGACACCGCATCCACGATGGCGATGCTCACGCCTTCGGCCTTCAGGGCCGCGATGCGGCCGCGGATGGCGGCTTCACCCTGGGCGACCACGCTGTGGTCGATCAGGCCCACCTTGCATTGGCACTGTGCCTGCAGCACGCGCATCAGGTTGGGGTCGGTCATGGGGGTCAGCGGGTGGTTTTGCATGCCGCTTTCATTGAGCAGCACATCGCCCGCGAACAGGTAGCCCTTGAACACCGTGCGCTTGTTGTCCGGGAAGGCAGGGGTGGCGATGGTGAAGTCGCAGCCCAGGGCGTCCATCAGTGCCTCGGTCACGGGGCCGATGTTGCCGGCGGGCGTGCTGTCGAAGGTCGAGCAGTACTTGAAGTAGATCTGCTGCGCACCCTGGGTCTGCAGCCAGCGCAGGGCGTCCAGCGACTGGGCGATGGCTTCATTGGCTGGGATGGTGCGCGACTTCAGGGCCACGACCACGGCGTCTGCCTCGGTGTCCAGCGGAGTCTGGGGCACGCCGATGGTCTGCACCACACGCATGCCGGAGCGCACCAGGTTGTTGGCCAGATCGGTGGCTCCGGTGAAATCGTCGGCAATGCAGCCGATCTTCAGGCGGGCGGTGCTGCTCATGGCTGGCTTTCGTCGTTGGCTGCCTTGGGCAGGGTGATGCCGGGGAAGATCTTGATCACGGCGCTGTCGTCTTCCTTGGCAAAGCCGGCGGTGGAGGCCTGCATGAACATCTGGTGCGCGGTCGCCGCCAGAGGCAGCGGGAATTTGCTGGCACGGGCCGTATCCAGCACCAGACCCAGGTCCTTGACGAAGATGTCCACGGCCGACAGGGGGGTGTAGTCACCGGCCAGCACGTGGGCCATGCGGTTTTCGAACATCCAGCTGTTGCCAGCGCTGTGGGTGATCACGTCGTAGATGGCGGCGGCGTCCACGCCTTCACGCAGGCCCAGGGCCATGGCTTCGGCGGCGGCGGCAATGTGCACACCGGCCAGCAGCTGGTTGATGATCTTGACCTTGCTGCCCGCACCGGCCTTGTCGCCCAGACGGTAGACCTTGCCGGCCATGGCTTCAAGCACGTCGCCTGCGGCCGCGTAGGCGGCGGGCGCGGCCGAGGTCATCATCGTCATCTGGCCCGAGGCGGCCTTGGCCGCGCCGCCGGAGATGGGGCCGTCCACATACAGGATGCCGCTCTGCGCCAGACGTGCTTCCAGGGCGATGGACCAGTTGGGGTCGACCGTGGAGCACATGATGAAGGTGCTGCCGGCTTGCATGGAGGCGGCAGCACCGTGTTCGCCGAACAGCACGGATTCGGTCTGGGCGGCGTTGACTACCACGGACACCACCACGTCCACCTGGGCGGCCAGCTCGGCTGGCGAGGCGCAGGCTACGCCGCCATTCTTGGCAAAGTCATCGGCTGCGCCGGGGCGTACGTCACAGACGTGCACGGTGTAGCCGTTGTTACGCAGGGTTTTGGCAATGCCCAGGCCCATGGCGCCCAGACCGATCACGCCGACTTTTTTCTGAGTCATTTGATAATTTCCAATCGAATGAGGATGTTGCAGAAGCAAACGCAAACGCCGGGCAGTCCCGGCGTGGAAGAAGACAAGGCCTGGATCAGGATGCCAGAACCCAGATCAAGCAGGTCAGCAGGAAGCCGGCAAGTCCCAGGATGGTGGTCAGCACCGTCCAGCTGCGCAGCCCGTCGGCCACGCTCAGGCCCAGGTAGCGGGTGACGATCCAGAAGCCCGAATCGTTCACGTGCGACAGGCCCAGACCGCCGAAGCCGATGGCCACGGTCAGGATGGCAACTTGCAGGGCGCTGTAGCCACCGCCGTTGATGCTCTCGGCCAGCAGGCCACAGGTAGTCAGGATGGCCACGGTGGCCGAACCCTGTGCGGCGCGCAGCGCCAGGGAGATCACAAAGCCCAGCAGGATCAGGGGCAGGCCGGTGTCGGCCAGGGTCTGGGACAGGGCGGTGCCGATGCCGCTGACGGTCAGCACCTTGGCAAACACGCCGCCTGCGCCGGTCACCAGGATCACGGTGGCGGCGGCGGGCAGGGCCGACTCCATCACCTCATTGGTGCGAGTACGGGTCCAGCCCAGGGGACGTACCAGCAAAACAAAGGCCAGACCGATAGCGACCATCAGGGCGAACACCGGAGCACCGGTGAACGACATCAGGTTGCGCAGGCTGTCGCCCTTGGGCAGGAGGGTGGCGCCGGTAGTGCCCAGCATGATCAGCGCCAGGGGGGCGAGAATCAGCGTCAACACGGCGGCCACGCTGGGCAGCTTGCTGGAGGGGGCGGGGCTTGACGCATCAGTACCGAACTTGCGGAACTGCGCTTCGGCATCGGGCTGCATTACGTAGTCGCGGCGGTTGAGCTTGCCACCCACGTACTGAGCCAGAAAGGCCAGGGGAATGCAGGTGGCCAAGCCGATCAATGTGATCCAGCCCACATCGGCCGACAGCACGGCCGCGCCGCCGACGATGCCTGGGTGCGGTGGCACCACCACGTGGGTGGCCAGCATGATGCCGGCCACCGGCAGGCCGTATTTGACAGGGTTGACGCCCGCTGCCTTGCAAAAGCCATAAATGATGGGGATCAGGATGATGAAGCCCACGTCGAAGAACACAGGGATAGAAAGTACCAGAGCTGCGGCTGTCAGGGCGGCTGGCACGCGACGTGAGCCCAGGATCTGGGTGAAGCGCTGAGCCAGGGTGTTGGCGCCGCCAGACACCTCGATCATGCGGCCCAGCATGGCGCCTAGCGCCACCAGAATGGCCACCGAGCCCAGGGTGCCGCCCATGCCAGCGATCAGGGTGGGAATGATCTCGGCCACCGGGATATTGGTGGCCAGGGCCACCAACAGGCTGACCAACATCAGTGCCACGAAGGCGTGGACTTGCAGGCGGATGATCAGGACGAGCAGCAGCGCGAGCTGCCCCCGGCAATGCTCAGGAGGGCAAGTGTGGACATGGAAATGTGTCTCGAAGTTTGTATTCAGGAAGGCGACAGCACTGCTGTTTTGCCTGCTTATATTGTCATCATACAAATTTTTCTTGCCAAGATACCCCGGGGAAACTGCGTACGCTTGAAGAACAATCGGAGGGTGTTGCGCGGGCGCGTCGTTTTACAGCGTGTCCGGCAGCAGGGCCTGGGCCAGGCGGCGGCCATCCTTTGCCCAGAAGGCAGGATCGGCCTGGCGGATGCGGACAATGGCGTTGTTCATGTGCGCGGTGGCGGCGGCGCGGGCCGCAGCGGGGTCACCGGCCTCGATGGCCTGCACGATGCCAGCATGCTCCTGCGTCACGGCGGTGGAGAAGTCGGTGCGCCGCGCTTCATTCGCCCGGGTCACGCGCGTGGCACCGGCAAGAATCTGGGACAAATAGTCCAGGGTGTTGAGCAGGAACGGGTTACGTGCGGCCTGGGCAATGGCGCGGTGGAAGGCCACGTCCTCACTCACCCCGTCGCGCCCCTGCTGCACCGCATCGGCCAGGGCCTGCACGGCCACATGGATGCGGTGGATGTCCTCGGGGGTGCGGCGCGCGGCGGCAAGCTCGGCCACCTCGGCCTCCAGTGCGCGGCGCACTTCGACGATCTGGATCACGGCCTCTTGTGAGGCGGCCTGGGTCTTGTCTAGATCCAGCGGCTCGACACGGGCCGCCTGCACATAGACGCCGCTGCCTTGCTTGGATTCCACCAGGCCGCTGGATTTCAGGCGCGAGATCGCCTCGCGCACCACGGTACGGCTGACTCCAAATTGCGTGACCATGGCCGCCTCGGTGGGCAGGCGGTCGCCAGGGCGCAACTGACCCTGGCGAATGCTGGATTCGAGGGATTGGGCCACTTGATCGGCAAGCGACGTACCAGCCTTGACGGGTTCAAAGGACACTGACATTCGGTGGGGTTTATAGCAGGATGGGCAGGGCCGCCTGCGGGCAGAAGTTGCGGTTACTTTACCCCAATGAGCGCGGGCTTTCGCAGGAGCGGTGCTGATGGCGCAGTGGCGCACTTCGGTTCAGCGCGGGCACGAAAACGTATGTACAGGAGCGGATTGGCGGCGCTGCAGTAAAAAGGGTATGTCGTGCCGAATGAAAATGGTTGGATGCTGAGGCTGCAATCAATCCATTGATGCACAAGCGTAGACTGCTTTGAAAAGTGAAGCGGCCATGAAAAAGCCCCTGGCGTAATGCCAAGGGCCTTGTGCTGAAGCGTTGAGTCGCTTAAGCCTTGCGTGTGATTGCTTGGGCAGCAGCCAGTGCTGTCATGTTCACCACGCGGCGCACGGTGGACGATGGGGTCAGCACATGTGCTGGTGCATTGGCACCCATCAGGATGGGACCGATGGTGGTGCCGTGCGAAGCTGTGGTCTTGAGCACGTTGAACAGGATGTTCGCAGCATCCAGATTGGGGCAGATCAGCACATTGGCTTCGCCTGTCAGGGTGGAGTCCAGCAGGGTGCGTTCGCGCACCTTTTCGTCCAGGGCCGCATCACCATGCATTTCTCCGTCGCATTCGATGCCAGGGTTGGCTGCGGCAAACAGGTTGCGTGCCTGGCGCATTTTCAGTGCAGACTTGTTGCTGGAGGAGCCGTAGTTGGAGTGCGACAGGAAGGCCACCTTGGGTGGCAGTCCAAAGCGAGCCACTTCGTCAGCGGCCATTTTTGCAATCTGTGCCAGCTCTTCCGCGGTGGGGTCTTCGTTGATGTAGGTATCAGCGATGAACAGAGTGCGGCCTTCCATCATCAGCGCGTTCACAGTGGCGAGACGGTCCGCCTCAGCCTTGTGACCAAATACGGTCTCGATGTGATCCAGGTGGCGGTCAAAGCGACCCACCAGGCCGGCCAGCATGGCGTCCGCATCGCCCAGCTTTACCATCAGCGCGGCGATCAAGGTGTTGGAGCGGCGCACTGCCGACTTGGCGGTCTCGGGTGTCACGCCATCGCGGCCCATCAGCTGGTGGTATGCCTCCCAGTACTGGCGGAAGCGTGGATCGTCTTCAGGGTTGCAGATCTCCACATCCACGCCCGGCTGCAGGCGAAGGCCTGCCTTGGCAATGCGTGCCTCGATGACAGCGGGGCGGCCAATCAGGATGGGCTTGGCCAAACCTTCTTCCACAGCTACCTGCACGGCGCGCAGCACACGCTCGTCTTCACCCTCGGCGTACGCAACACGTTGCAGATCTTGCTTTGCAGCGGCAAACACGGGGCGCATGAACATGCTGGTCTGGTAGACAAAACGTGTCAGGCTCTCGCGGTAGGCATCGATGTCAGCGATAGGGCGAGTCGCTACGCCGGACTCGGCAGCGGCCTTGGCCACGGCGGGAGCAATACGAAGAATCAGTCGGGTGTCGAACGGGGTGGGGATCAGATAGTCTGGGCCGAACTTCAGTTCCTTGCCTTGATAGGCTGCGGCCACCTCATCGGACACGTCCTGCTTGGCCAGTGCGGCAATTTCACGCACACAAGCGAGCTTCATGCTTTCGGTGATCTTGGTGGCGCCACAATCCAGGGCGCCACGGAAGATGTAGGGGAAGCACAGAACGTTGTTGACCTGGTTGGGGTAGTCCGAGCGGCCGGTAGCGATGATGCAGTCAGGACGTACGGCCTTGGCCAGCTCAGGGCGGATTTCAGGCTCAGGGTTAGCCAATGCCAGGATGATGGGCTGGTTGGCCATGGTCTTGACCATGTCGGCAGTCAATGTACCAGCCGCCGAGCAACCCAGGAATACGTCTGCGCCATTGACGGCATCGGCCAGCGTGCGCAGATCAGTGTCCTGGGCATATTGAGCCTTGGAGGCATCGAAACCACCGGGGCGGCCGTTGTAGATCACACCCTTGGAGTCGCACATGAAGACATTCTTGCGCTGCACGCCCAGGCCCACCATCACATTCACGCAGGCAATCGCGGCGGCGCCGGCGCCAGACACGGCAACCTTCACTTCTTCGATCTTCTTGCCCACCAGTTCCAGACCATTCAACAAGGCTGCGCTGGAAATGATGGCGGTGCCGTGTTGGTCATCATGGAAGACCGGGATGTTCATGCGCTTGGACAGCTCTTGCTCGATGTAGAAGCACTCAGGTGCCTTGATATCTTCGAGGTTGATGCCGCCCAGGGTGGGTTCGAGCGAAGCAATGATTTCGATCAGTTTGTCAGGATCACGCTCGGCCAGTTCGATGTCGAACACGTCTACGCCAGCAAACTTCTTGAACAGGCAACCTTTGCCTTCCATCACGGGCTTGGATGCCAGTGGGCCGATGTCACCCAGGCCCAGCACAGCGGTGCCATTGGTAATCACACCCACCAGATTGCCACGCGAGGTGTACTCAGCCGCCATGGCTGGGTCGGCTTCAATGTCCAGGCAGGGGTAGGCCACACCAGGCGAATAAGCCAGAGAAAGATCACGCTGGTTGGACAGCGGCTTGGTAGGGGTTACAGAAATCTTGCCCTTGTTGGGGCTGGCGTGGTATTCACGCGCTGCATCACGCAGGGCTTGTTCAGCGATCGACAGAGTCTGGGTCATACAAAAGTCTTCTAATACTGGCAAATTTTCAAGCCTGAGGCTTGTTGACCTAGAGCTTACCCTAGGTCGCGTGTTTCAAACAGATGCACAGCTTGTGCGCTGGAGTCAGTGCGTGGCCTTAAGACACAAAACCCCTGCGGATGTGGCAGGGGCCTTGGGGCGCTCACGGTAATGGGCGTCGGGCAAAGGCGGACGAGCTTAGTGAGCGTCGGCCTGGCGTGCGGCTTGAATAACAGCTTCTGTATCGCCGCGCGCGCCGTTGAAGAACACATTCAAAAGCACAGCGGCAAGCGATGCCAAGAGGATACCGGATTCAATCAGTGGATGGATAGCGTGAGGCATCCACTGGCGGAAATTTGGTGCCACCAGGGGAATCATGCCCACGCCGATGGAGACAGCCACAATCATGGCGTTGTTGCGGTTGGTTTGAAAATCCACATTGGACAGAATGCGAATGCCGGTGGCAGCCACCATGCCGAACATCACCAGTCCTGCACCTCCCAGCACGACGGTAGGCAGTGACTCAATCAGCATGGCCATTTTGGGCAGCAGACCCAGCAAGATCAGGATGCCTCCACCTGCCACGCACACCCAGCGGCTTTTGACGCCTGTAACGGCTACCAAGCCCACGTTTTGCGAGAAGCTGGTGTAGGGAAAAGTGTTGAAAATACCCCCCACCAAGGTGCCCAGGCCATCGGTGCGCAAGCCACGGGTCAAATCGTCCTGGTTGATTTTTTTGCCAGTCATGTCGGACAAGGCCAGGAACATGCCGGTGGACTCAATCATCACCACGATCATGACGAGGGTCATGGTCAAAATCAGGATGGGGTCAAAAACGGGCATGGCAATCTCGAAGGGCAGCACAAGGTTGAACCATTGCGCTTCACCGACTTTGTGAAAGTCCATCAAACCCATGGCAGCGGTAATCACGCCGCCCACCACAATGCCCAAAAGCACGGAGATATTGGCCAAGAAGCCTTTGCCAAAACGCGCGATCAGCAAGATGGTCAGCAGCACGGCAGCGGAGATGCCAACACCTGTGAGATCTGCATATTTCGGGTTGGGAATGGTTGGAACCACAGCAAACCCTTTAGGCACGGGCGGCAGGGAAGTGCCTGGAGCGCCTGCCATGGCTTGTGCCTCAGACAGCCACTTCAGGTGTTCAGGATTGGGTACGGAGGGGGCGGTGGGCCCCACGGGGTTGCCGAAGATCCAGTTGATACCCACGCGCATCAGGCTGATGCCAATCACGGTGATGATGGTGCCTGTCACGACAGGTGGGAAGAAGCGTAACAAACGGCTGACGGCAGGTGCGATCAATATGGAGATGATGCCGGCGCCAATCACAGAACCAAAAATCAACCCTGCTCCGGCATGTCCACCGGTAGATTGCGCCATGGACACCATGGGGCCGACCGCCGCAAAAGTGACTCCCATCATCACGGGTAGCTTGATGCCAAACCACTGCGTGCAGCCCATGGCTTGTACCAGGGTGATCAGTCCGCAAACAAACAAGTCGGCAGAAATCAGCATGGCGACTTGCTCAGGCGGGAGGTTCAGGGCTCGCCCCACAATCAAAGGCACAGCAACTGCGCCGGCATACATCACCAGTACGTGTTGCAGGCCGAGTGCTGTGACGCGCCCCAAAGGCAGTTTTTCATCAACGGGATGCTCGGTGGTTTGCATGGGTCTTCCTTGAATCCTTAGTTTTTTGAAGGCTTGTCATACGCTGTTTTGCGCACAACTATCCATACAAAAAGTGTATACAAAGCAGTGAAGAGAAAATTTATCCAAAACCCTCGTTTGAGCCGCATTTCACTAGGGTTTGCCCGTTGTTAGCCGCACATGAAGGGTTATCTCAGCATTACGCTTTTAAAACACAAAAAGCTTTTTTGTAATGTGAAAAGAAAGTTGCTCAGTCGCGCAATGAATGAGCAAAAAGAATGCCAGTAAGGGGCGTGGATGCAGTGCTTATATCGAGGGCAGATCGATTGGCTGCAGGCGCTCACGCAGAGGGTCGTGCGGCTGGGCCTTGCTTGGACTGAGTGACTGCTCGACTTCGCCCAGATGCTCTCGCAACAACTGGGCAGCCAATGCCGTATCGCCAGCTTCCAGTGCCTGGACAATACCTTCATGCTGGCGGCATGACAGATTCGCATCCTGCTGGGACTGGTAGAGCGTCGCTGCCAGCGTGGTGCGCGCAGTCAGGTCGCGCAGGATCAGGCTCAGTGCTTCATGCCCCATGCTTTGTGCAAGACACACATGGAAGTCAGCCAGCAAAAACGCCCGCGTGGCCGGGTCTGCTCCTTCCAGGGCGGCTTGTTCTTGTGCCAGGTGCTGTCGCAATTGGCGAGTGACTTGCTGCAGAGGGCGGCCTTGTTCTTGCAGCAAGCCGGTTTCGATCACGCGGCGTGCAGCAAAAGCATCGCGCGCCTCGGTGACTGAGGGTTCCACGACAAACCATCCGCGACGTGGATGCACTTGCACAAAGCCGCGTGCTTGAAGTTGCATCAGGGCTTCGCGTACCAAAGTTCGGCTGACACCGAAAAGATCGGACAAGGCTTGCTCACCCAAACGTTCTCCGGGCTGCAGTTTGCGCGCCAAAATGGATTGGACGACTTGCTGGGCGATGGATTGCGTGGGGTGCTGCATGCGTTCTATCTTAGATTAGCGTTGCCAAGCGCGTTCTTCGGGTTGTTCCAGAGCGGGGACATCTTCGCCATTGAGCACTTTGTGGGCGCGGTCTTTGTCGATGTCGCCTTCCCAGGCTGCGATCGCCACTGTGGCTACGCAGTTGCCAATCAGGTTACCCAGCGCACGGGCAATGCCCATGAACCAATCCACCGACAGTACCAGTACCAAGCCGATGGCTGGAATGGCGGGAACCGCCTGCAACGTGGCGGCCAGAACCACGATGGCTGACCCGGGGACGCCGTGTGCACCTTTGGACGTGAGCAGTGAAATGGCCAGAATGGTCAAAAGATCCACCATGGAAATCGGGGTGTTGGTGGCTTGAGCAATAAACACTGCCGCCATGGTGATGTAGATGGAGAATGCATCCAGGTTGAAGGAATAGCCCGTGGGGATGACCAGACCCACTGTGGAATCACGCACGCCCATGTGTTTGAGCTTGGCCATGATTTGCGGCAGAACGCTGTCCGACGAAGTGGTGGCGAACACCACGGCCAGCTCTTCGCGCAGATAGCGCAGAAGCTTGAACAGGCTGAAGCCGGAAAAGCGCAGGATCAACCCCAGCACAACCACCACAAACACCACGACGGCTGCATAAAACAGCACCACCAGCATGCCCAACTGCTTGAGTGAGCCAACACCGTATTTGCCTACGGTAAAGGCGATAGCACCCAGCACACCCAGGGGAGCCAGCTTGATGATGATGCCCATGGTTTTGAACAGCACCAGTGACAGGTCTTCGATCAAACCCGTCACTTTGCGTCCACGCTCTCCCAGCATTGCCAGAGCGCAGCCAAAGACAATCGAAAACAGCAGTACCTGCAGCACGTCCCCTGTGGCAAACGCGCTGACAGCGGTGGTGGGGATGAGTTTGAGCAAGAACTCGGCAGTGCCACCGCCAGCGAGCTTTTCAGCAGTGCTGGTGTAGGCACTCATTGCAGAAGCATCCAGCGCCTTCGGATCCACATTCATGCCGACTCCTGGCTGGAACCAGACCGCCAATACGAGTCCCAATGCGAGCGCAATGGTGGTGACCACCTCGAAATACACCAGGGCTTTGACACCCACACGTCCCACACGTTTGAGGTCACCAGTGCCGGCAATGCCATGTACAACAACGCAGAACACGATCAGTGGAATCAGCATCTTGATGAGCTTGATAAACCCATCGCCCAGTGGTTTGAGGGCAATGCCGGTCTCTGGCCAGAGCAGTCCGATCACCACACCCGCCACCAGAGCCAGCAGCACTTGTCCAAAAAGTGATTTCAAAAAACGCATGGAAGCCTCGCAGTTAGATATTCAAATCTTGTATGCAAGAACTGTCTGCAAGATTGGTGCCATCGTCACGGGGGATTACGTGGGCCATGTGGCGTAAGGTGAACAGGGGTTAACCAGAGGATTGCACCAAAACGGCGGTAAGTCGCACTGCTTAGGTGCGTTATCAAGCGGTAGGTGGTGGTTTGCTGACTGTCGCTCGCAACCCGATTGGGCAAGGGCCGGAAGCGCGTTGCCAGGAACAGGCTCAAACCGTAGGTATTCGCTTCAAATTTCAATATCCATAGCGACCAATCAAGACTGCATGGTGTATATCAAATGGAAGACCATGTCAGGTGCTGGATCCACAAGGCGAAAAAAAGCCCTTGTCGGGTGAGCAACAAGGGCAACAAAAAGAAACTGAAGCGAATTGACTTTAGCCTAAGCCATCCAATCCGCCAAGCTCCGTGCAACCACCTTTGTGGCACGGCGCAGGTCTTCAAGTTCAAGTCGTTCGTCGGAACGCTTGGCATGGCTTTCCAGCACCGAGCGTGGACCAGCGCCATAGATCACGCCGGGAATGCCGCGCTCCACATAGAGGCGCACGTCGGTGTACAGCGGAGTGCCCACGGCGGCAGGTTTTTCACCAAAGATAAGTTCGCCATGGGTCTGAATGGCATCAACCAGCGGCTGATTACCCGCCAGCGGAGTCATGGCATTCGCCAGCAGCAAGCGCTTGATGTCCACGCGTACGGCGTCATCGCCCTTGTAGCCACGCTCGGCGTTGAAACTTTCCACGGCAGTAGCAATCACGGCTCGAATCGACGCTTCGACTTCGGCAGGGTTCTCCTCCGGGATCATGCGTCGGTCGAGCTTGAGCACCACCTTGCCGGGGATCACATTGGTGTTGGTTCCGCCTTCGATGCGGCCAATGTTGACATAGGGGTGCTTGATGCCAGGCACCTTGGACAACACTTTCTGGTACTTCACGTTTTCGGCATACAAACCGCTCATGATGGCAACTGCTGCCTGCAGCGCATCCACGCCAGTATGCGGCACGGCAGCGTGAGCCATCTTGCCGTGCACGGTGACTTCCATTTGCAGGCAGCCGTTATGTGCGGTCACGACTTCATAGCTAAAGCCTGCGGCCACCATCAAATCGGGCTTGGTCAGACCTTGCTTGAGCAACCATCCCGGGCCCAGCTCGCCGCCAAATTCTTCATCGTAGGTGAAGTGCAGTTCGATACTGCCTTTAGTGGGCTTGGCCACAGCCTCCAGTGCGCGCACAGCGTAGGTGAAGGTGGAAAAGTCGCTCTTGCTCACGGCGGTGGCACGGCCATACATTTTTCCATCTTCGATTTCCGCGCCGTAAGGATCTTTGCTCCAACCTTCGCCTGGGGGCACCACATCTCCGTGGGCATTCAATGCAATGGTTTTGCCGCCATCGCCTTGGGCTCCGTATTGGCGACGCACGATGAGGTTGGTGATGGACTGCATGCCGTAGTCCTTGACCTCTTGCTCGGGCACCACGTGTTTTTCAGCAGCAAAGCCGAAAGCTTGTATCAAATCGGCAGTGCGCTCCGCATGGGGCGCGTTGTTGCCAGGAGGGGTATCAGTAGGCACTTGTACCAGTGCCTGTAAAAACTGCACCTGCTCGTCGAAATGCTGGTCAATCCAGGCGTCCAGTGCAGCGTAGGTAGCTTGACGGTCTTGGTTCATGGTGGTTGTCTCTTCTTGTCGCTTGTTATTCGGTGGCCAGTTGTTGCAGCACATGGCTGAACGCATCAACGGCCAGTTGCATGTCGTCGCTGGTGGTGGATTCCAGAGGGTTGTGGCTGATGCCACCGTTCAGACCTCGCGTGAACAGCATGGCCTGGGGCATGATTTCGTGCAGTTTCATGGCGTCGTGGCCTGCGCCGCTAGGCATGCGGTAAACAGGAACGCCCAAGGCTTGCACGGCTTTCTCCCAGAGTGCCTGCAGGGCCGGTGCGCTGGGTGCAGCTGCGGCCTTCATGGCCAGTTCCAGCTTGGTCTGCAGGCAGCGGCGCCGGGCAATTTCTTCCAGCTTGGCCAGTACGTCGGCCACCATCGCGTCGCGCTGGGGATCGGTGGGCGCGCGCATGTCCATGCTGAATGCACACCTGCCAGGGACAACGTTGATGGAGCCATTGGGCACTTGCAGCATGCCGATAGTCGCTACGCTGTCGCCATCTTGTGCTGCGCGCTGCTCCATATACAGGGCTAGCTCTGCAACGCCCAGCGCGGCATCGCGGCGGCGATTCATGGGCGTGGTGCCTGCGTGGCTGGCTGTGCCGATCATTTCGCAGACATAACGCACTCCGCCATTGATGGAGGTGACCACACCCAGTGGAATATCCAGTTCATTGAGCACAGGGCCTTGCTCGATGTGCACTTCGATAAAGCCCAGGTACTGGGCAGCATCGCGGCGGAGCTTGGGGATGTCGTCAATGCACAGACCGGCATGCTGCATGGCCTCGCGCATGGTGATGCCGTCGGCATCCTTCTGGTCCAGCCATTCGGGCCTGAAGTCGCCAATCAAGGCACCGGATCCGAGGAATGTGGCCTTGTAGCGCTGGCCTTCTTCTTCGGCAAAACCTACGACTTCGATGCCAAAAGGCAGGCGCTTGCCCTGGCGGTGCAGCTCTCGCACGCAGGCCATGGGCACAAAGATGCCCAGGCGACCATCGTATTTGCCACCGTTGCGCACGGTATCGTAGTGGCTGCCGGTCAGCAGGTATTTGGCGCCTTCGATGGCGGGGTGGTAGCGACCCACGACGTTGCCCACCGCATCCACTTCCACCTCGTCAAAACCGCAGTCACGCATCCAGTGGCTGATGCGCTGTGCGCAGGCACGGTGCGCATCGGTCAGGTAGGTGACGGTGAGCTGGCCTTTTTCTGCATAGCCCGGTTCACTGTGCTGGGCCAGTTTTTCCTGCCAGTCCCAGACGTCGTTGCCCAGAGTTGGCTCGTAGCCGAACTTGTCGTTGAGACGAATCTCCGCAATGCGGTGGATGTTACGGATTGCCTCGGCGCGCTCGAAATCGGGGTGGTTGTTCAGGCGGCGTGCAAATGTGGCGATGATTTCCTGCTTGAGCAAGCCGGTGCCACGAGGGCCGCGCACCGCAAGAATGAATGGGAAGCCAAAGCGTGCGTTGTAGTCTGCATTGAGTTGCTGAATCTGCGCGAACTCTTCGGGCGTGCAGTTGGTCAGGCCGGCCTTGTTCTGCTCATTGGTGGATTCTGCGGTTAGTATTTTGGCCACCATGGCCTTGCCTGCAAGCTCAGGGTGGGCGCGGATCAGATCCAGCTGGGGCTGCACGCCGGCTTTTTCCAGCACCTGGACCATGGCGTATTTGAGGTGGGCCAGTGATTTGAATGGGCGCTGTGTCAGCGCTTGCTCGGCAATCCATGGCGAATGCTCATACAAGCCATCGAGCAGTTGCACGGCTGTGGCAGTGTCTGCCGCGTTGAGTTGTTCCAGGGTCAGGGCCATGGTGTCTCCAATTCAATTAGGAAGGCTGCCGGCGTTGTTGCAAGAGGGGCGGCAGCTGATTGCGCAGAAAGTTTCAATTCACAGAGCAGGGGCAGGAAAGCGTTGGACCCAGTGGCGTGCAATATCAATGCGGCGTGCCACCCACACCTGGTCGTGCTGCTGAATGTGGTCCAGAAAACGCTGCAGTGCGGTGATGCGGCCAGGGCGGCCCAGCAGACGGCAGTGCATGCCAATGCTCATCATCTTGGGGGCGTTGTCGCCATCGGCAGCACCTTCGGCATACAGGGCGTCAAACGTGTCTTTGAGGTACTGGAAGAATGGATCAGCGTGCGAGTATCCCTGGGGCAGCGCAAAGCGCATGTCGTTGCAATCCAGGGTGTAGGGCACGATCAGTTGCTGGTGCTGGCTGCCATCGGACTTGCCAACTGTCATCCAGAACGGCAGATCATCTCCGTAGTAGTCGCTGTCGTAGGTGAAGCGGCCATCATCGGCCACGAGGCGGTGGGTATTGGGGCTGTCGCGTCCGGTGTACCAACCCAGGCCATGATCACCGTCATGTCCATACAGCTCTCCAAAGATCTCCATGCACTGAGCCATGTGCGCACGCTCAACCTCTTCGGGCACGCCTTGATAGTGAATCCATTTCAGGCCATGGCAAGCCACTTCGTGGCCCAGCTCGTGGAAAGCTTGCGCGACTTCGCGGTGCCTTTGCAAGGCCGTGGCCACGCCAAACACGGTCAGCGGCAGGCCGCGCTTTTCAAATTCGCGCAGGATGCGCCACACGCCAGAGCGCGAACCGTATTCATAGATGCCTTCCATGCTCATATGGCGCTCAGGATAGGCAGCAGGGTTGAACATTTCAGACAAAAACTGTTCACTGCCAGGGTCACCATGCAGTACGCAGTTTTCTCCGCCTTCTTCGTAGTTCAACACAAACTGCACAGCAACACGCGCTTGGCCTGGCCACTCTGGGTGGGGCGTTTGGCGGCCATAGCCAATTAGGTCACGGGGGTAGGGAGCGCAAGCGTTGTAGGTCATGGGGCGTTGAACAATCGAGCAAAGGCAAATTTAGAAACTGACGCTGGACAGCGCCATGGACAAATCATTGGTCGGTAGATCTCGGTCAAAGGTCAGGCCTTCTTCCACATGCTGTAGATGGTCTTGCATCAGGCGTACGGCGGTTGCTTCGTCCTTGTTGGCCAAGGCGGCCACGATGGCTTCGTGCTCTTCGTGTGAGTGTTCGGCAGCGCTGGTGCTCTGGTACATCAGCGTAATGAGGGCGCAGCGCGATATCAGATCGCCCAGCAGCTGTGCCAGCACCTGATTGCCCATCAACTCGGCCATGACCACGTGGAAGTCACCCAGCAATTCGGTGCGCTGGCCCACATCGTTGCGGTCCATGGCCTTTTTTTCAGCGGCGATGTGGTTTCTCAGGCTCTTGATCTGCTTGGCCGTGACTTGACGCACAAAGGCGCGGGTCATTTCGGTTTCCAGCATGCGGCGCACAGCGAAGACCTGTTTGGCTTCCTCTACGGAAGGCGTGGCAACAAAAGCACCACGGGCAGGTGCGAGAGTGACCAGCCGATTTTGCGAAAGCTGGAACAAAGCTTGCCTGACCAGCGTGCGAGAAACGCCAAAATGATCGGCGAGCTTTTGCTCTGCCAGCTTGGTTCCGGGCAGCAGCTTGTGCTCGACGATGGCGCGAGTCAGAGCGTCGGCAATGGCACTGGTGGAGGATGTTTCCATAGGGATCATCATAGATGCGTTTAAGCAAAAATTGTATACACTTTTGGTGAACAAGCGGTTGCGAGGCAGCTGCAGCAAATTAAGGAGTTACCCCATGGGCTTGAGTACCCACGTTCTAGACACCATGAATGGCTGCCCGGCAGCTGGCATGGCGGTGAAATTGTTTGCTGTCGACGGCGACAAGACCACCCTGGTCAAAGATCTGACCCTAAACCACGATGGCCGCACGGACGCCCCTCTTTTCGACAACAACAGTCTTAAAGTGGGGTCATACCGCTTGTCCTTTGATGTTGCAGCCTACTTCAAAGCAAAAGGCGTGCAACTTCCCGAACCCAATTTTCTGAATGTGGTGAGTCTGGACTTTGGTGTAGCTCATGCAGACCAGCATTACCATGTGCCGTTGCTGGTCAGCCCTTGGAGTTATTCCACCTATAGAGGTTCCTGAGTTCAATGGCTTCGCTCTGCCCTGCGAAGCTCGGCAGTGAGTGCTTCCGATGCTGGCGCTGGTGGGCTTTTGCGAAGTGCGCCTCTTCTCGTATGTGTGGGGCGCCTAGTCTCAGCTGAATGGCCGTGAGCCTAGAGGGTGAGCTGCATCCAGTCTTCGTCGTAATAAGTGCCGTCAATCAGCAGACAATGCGGCTCTACCCCATAGCGTACAAAACCGAATTGCTGGTACAGCGCGATGGCCGCGTGATTGATGCTGGCCACGCCCAATTTCACCTGAGTTAGCCCTGGCATGGTGCGTGCGCGCTCCAAGGTGGAGCGCAACAAGGCTTGTGCAAGGCCTTGGGTGCGTTGATCAGGGTGAACGTAGACAGCCCAAATCTCGGCTTTGTGGGCCAATTTTCGGGGGCGCTGGCGTTGCAGACCCATAGTGCCAACGAGCTGGTCTGCGCAAAAGGCACCCAGGACAAACTGTTCGGCTCCCGGCTCAATGCTGTGGGCAACAGCGGATAAAGGCATGGCCGCCTGCTCTTCAGGCGAGGTGAAAAAAGCCTGCGGATGTTGGTGCAGTGCCATCAGGCGCAGGTTTTGAAAGGCGGCAACATCACTAGCTTGCAACGCACGTATGTGTGCCTGAGGCAGGGCGTTGGAATCAATCTCCGTCACGCTGGCCTTCTGTCAAAGTGTCGAGCTGGAATTTTCCAGATTTGTCCCACAACCAGGTGTCGGTGTAGGTGACATAACCGAGTCTGCTCGCAACAGGAAAGGGGGCGGCTGCACGCACGGTGCGCTCGATTTCTCGGATCACTTCTGGTGCGTGGCGTGGCGCACGCATCCAGTTGAAGCTGCGCACCTGCCCCTTGCGATCCAGGTTCACTTCCAATGTACCTATTGCGTACAGCAGGGGCGGCAGCTTACCTTTGTAAATACGGGAGGCATTTTTCGCATACAAATGTCGCGCTGCATCCTGGCGGTATGAGCGGGGATTGGTGGCGCTGGAGGAGCCGCTGGAGGATGGTGGAGGGCTTGAGGGCGTGATGCCACAGGCAGCCAAAAGGGCAGCTACCGCTGCAGCCATTCCACCCCACAGCCAATGGCGCTTAGGGTGTGGGCAAGATGTGGGAACAGACTTTTCACTCATGGTGCAAGCTTATCCGGATTGCGGCGGATGTAGAAGTGGCAAGACTTGTGCTTGGTTTGCGGGCTTCGGTGTAAGAAAAAAGGTGATTGGGTGAACGATAGACAGCGACTGATGACAGCCGTCGCACAAGGCCTGGTGTGTCTGGTCGAAGTGGTGTCGGTGCAAGGGTCGGCACCACGCGGTCCAGGTGCGTGGATGGCGGTGCAGCCTTGTGCATTGATTGGCACGATTGGTGGTGGCCATCTGGAGTGGGAGGCATTGCGGCTTGCACGTGCATGGCTGCAACAAGGCCTGGAAGGGCAGGCTCGCATACACCGCCTTGCGTTAGGGCCTTCTTTGGGCCAGTGCTGCGGGGGCGTGGTGGAGATCCGTCTGTGCGCAGTGACGCAAGCGACGGTGGAAGCTGTGCTGAAGCGCTTGCAGCCCGTGAAAGTACCTGTAGCCCTGTTTGGCGCTGGCCATGTGGGTCATGCTCTGGTACGTGTTTTACAGCCCTTGTCCTTTGATGTTCAGTGGGTGGACAGTCGCGAGGAGATGCTCCCTGCCGAACCGCCTGCACATGTGCGATGCGAACATTCCGAACCCGTTCATGATGCGGTGCGCGGCCTGGCTGCACATTCGCTGGTGTTGATCATGAGCTTTAGTCATGCCGAGGATCTGGACATTGTCTGTGCCTGCCTTCGCCGCCAGCGCATGCAGGGGGATCTGCCATTTGTGGGCTTGATTGGTAGTGCGACCAAATGGGCGGTTTTCCAGAGAAGATTGGCGGAACGCGGGTTTGCCGAAGATGAGGTCGCCCACATCACCTGTCCAATAGGAATGACAGAGGTTCCAGGCAAAGAGCCGGAAGTGATTGCCATCGCTGTGGCGGCACAGTTATTGCAATTGCGAGCCAAGCAGCTTGCAATCATCTGACGCGGGTTGGTAGTTGTCCTAGGAACATGCATTTTTTCAAAATTGTCGACAAAAAATGCATACACTTTCGGCAAAGACAGGTCGCAGCGGTGCCCATAAGGATGCTCGTATCCCAGGTGCGCGACCCCTTCTTCTGCTCAGAGCGCCCGCAGTGGTGAGCAGGATTGATCCTAGGCAGCACCATACTGCCGGAGTGAAGAGCTATGGAAAGCTATTTTCTCGACTGGGCCAACCTGCTGTTGCGGTGGCTGCATGTCATTACCGCCATCGCATGGGTAGGCTCGTCGTTTTATTTTGTATTTCTCGACAGCAGTCTGACACCACCAGTTGATGAAGACCTCAAGAAACAAGGCGTCAGCGGTGAATTGTGGGCCGTCCACGGAGGGGGGTTCTACCACCCTGTCAAATTCAATGTCTCACCGCCCAAACTGCCGGATCACCTGCACTGGTTCTATTGGGAAAGTTACACGACATGGCTGTCGGGATTTGCGCTGCTGACAGTGTCCTATCTCTGGAATGCCAATATTTACCTGGTCAATCCAGCCAATCCGGTCATGTCCAGTCAAATGGCCATTGTGGTGGCGCTGGCCTTTCTGGTGGTGTTCTGGCTGCTGTACAACGCAATCTGTCGCATCTTTGGTGAAAAAGAGGGGGGAGACGGCATCGTCGGCGCGCTGGTTTTGGTGCTGGTCTGTATTGCCTCTTACCTTGCCTGCCATTTGTTCCCGGGGCAAGCCGCATTTCTGCTGATTGGAGCAATGTTGGCGACTTCCATGAGCGCGAACGTGTTCTTCTGGATCATTCCTGGCCAAAAGAAGGTGGTTGCCTCCATCAAGGCGGGTGAGCCTGTAGACCCTATTCATGGCAAGCGCGGCAAGCAGCGTAGCGTGCACAACACCTACTTCACCCTGCCTGTACTGTTTGCCATGCTGTCCAACCACTATGGCTGGCTGCATTCACATGAACTGAATTGGCTGGTACTGATTTTGATGATGTTTGCGGGAGCTGCCATTCGCCAGTTCTTCGTGATGCGTCATGGTTACAAACTGGGCCGAAATCCTCACCCCTGGAAGTATGCGGCCGTTGGTATGGTTGTGTTGCTGGGTGTGCTGGCCTGGCTCAAGCCGATGCCTCCAGCAGCAGTAGCAGTCAATCCGGCGGTGATTGCGCCCGTTGGACAGTCGGTGTTGCAAGGCGAGGAAGCGAAAGCTGTGGCACCGGCAGTGTCCGCTGCTACTGGCAGTGCAAGTACAGGCACTGTAGGAAGCTATGAAAAACTGCATGCCGTGATGCAGCAACATTGTGTGGTGTGTCACAGCGCCAACACCATCGCGCAAAAGAACGTGAAGTTCGATACGGCCGAAGAGGTCAAGTCCCATGCCCAGCAGATTTACCAACAGGTGGTGCTGCTGCGCAAGATGCCGTTTGGCAATCCTGATGCGCTCAATGAAGAAGAGCGTGCAGCCTTCAAACAATGGTTTGAAAGTGGCGCTGCGATCAAGTAAAGGCAACGCAAAACCACGCTCTTAGGTGTAACCCGCAGCCATGCGCTGCGGGTTTTTTCTGGCTTGCATGCAGCTTTCAAGCGTACGCTCCTCTGGAAACTTTGAGGAGAAAAGAATCTTGACAAAACCAGATTGCAATGTTGACTTGGCTCAACATAGTCTGGTATGGGCTCAGGCAAAGTCTGGGACTATGTTCCTCATCCCATCATTTGATCCCTTGGCCCAAGCAGAGGTGGTTTCCGCCGGGCAATTGCTGCGTCAACGTGGTTCGCGTCCTGATTCCGTACTGTACCTCGACAGCGGTTGCGTGGTGTTGGGTGTGCGGGATGACGGTCAAATGCGCCACCAGCTTGGCATGGTTGAAGGCCCAGCTTGGCTGGATGCTGCTTTTGCTTTGGCCGATAAAGCATGTGGCATCGATATGGTTACCGACTCGCGGGTACGCTTGCGTCGTATTTCGCTGAGTGCTTTCCGGCAAAGTCTGGAGGGTTTGCCTGAGACGGTGGTGACTTTGGTGCGTGACATGGCGCATGGCTATTGCCAGCAGACCGAGACAGCAGTGAGTCGCCTGTCTCAGGATGCCGAAGCGCGGTGTGCACAATGGCTGCTACGCCATGCGCAGCAGGCTGACAACGGCACCATGCGTGTCACATTGCACCAGCGCAAACGCTCTATTGCTGCCCAATTGGGGATTGCGCCAGAAACCTTTTCACGTGTGCTGCGCCACTTGCGCGAGCATGGTCTGATCGCTGGGACGGGTAATGTCTTGAATTTACCCAAACCCAGTGCATTGCAAAGCATGGCGGGTATCTGAAGATATCCATCGGGGAGGAGAAAAGAGGCCGTAAGGCCTCTTTTGCTTTTGGCTGCTGTCAGCCGCTGTCTGGCAAGGGTTCTACCCGTGTGAAAGAGTGTGTTCACGTGCCTATAGTGGGGTGTGAACCGGATTAAAAGCAACCTTCTTTCGCCGGATAGTACAGCCACCAGCTGGCATGGCGTTCGCATGGCGATCTGTGTTTTGGTGGCATTGGTGCTGTCTGCCATGTTGCTGTGCGCTTTCTTTCTGGTACGGGTATTTGATGAGCGCATGCAAGAGCGCTTGGTTGCACACCAAACCGTTGAAGCTGATTTATGGGCACGCATGCTCACTGCCCGCATGGAGGCTCATCAGCGATTGCTCAACTCCATCGCAGAAGGCTTGCACACCAGCTTGCTGGATAAACCAGCGGTGCTAGATGCTTTGATGCAACAAGACGGCTCCATGCTGCGCTTGTTTGCAAGCCTGCATGTGGCGTTGCCATCAGGCTCTGTGACCCATCATGCAGCGGTCGGCACAGTGACTGACATTGACGTGCAAGGTGTGGATGCGCTGCGCCGAACCATTTCTGAAGGCAAGCCTTTCATCACCAATGTTTCGGCAGTTGACGACAAACAGCATCTGCGCTTGCTGTTGAGTGTGCCGATGCGACGTGAAGATGGGCGTGTCACGGGTGCTTTGGCGGCCACTGTGAAATTGCCTTTGGCTGCCTTGCTGCCAGAGGTCACTGAGCCTGAGAAAAATCTGCAGTATCTCTTGCTGGATAACGATGGCATGGTACTGGCGCATTCGGATTCCACGCACCGCTGGCAGCACATTGATAATTTGCTGGCTCCGCATGAGCAAGCCTGGAAGGCGCTTTCCAACCCTTCGGCAGCCAATGCCGATACGCAGCAGTGGGGGGCGACGCTGGTGACGCGTGTGGGGTTGCCACTGCCTCAGTGGCAACTGGTCGTGGTGCGCGATACTTCCAAGGATATTTTCTTTGGGCAGGATCTGCCTGCCCAGGTATGGTTGGGACTGGCAGGTGGAGCCTTGCTGTTGACGGTGCTTGCAGGTGCTTTGTTGTGGGGCTGGCTGGCTCCGTGGCCTCGCCGGACATCGTTGCCAAAGCGCAGTTTGCTGTCTCAACCAGACGGGGAATTGGACACCGATCTGGAGGAAGATGCCTTGCAAGAACGAGCGTTTGCACAGCGCTTGTCACTACAGGCAGGTGCCATGGCCATGTTCGAGGCGGTGCCTTCAGCCATGTTGCTTGAGCATGAGGGGCGCATCACGCTGGCAACGCCACAAGTTGCGGTCATGCTGGGCTATTTTGGTGCGGAGAATGAGCCGCTCACCATGGAGCAATTCTTCGAAAGTGCTGCGGTTTTGGCGGACGTGCGGCACGCCCTTGTGGACCTGGGAAGTTTCGAAGGTATGCTGAAGCTGCGCAAGAAGGATGGGGACTGGGTGTCGGTGGATGTGCTGGCATGGATTCCCTCCCAGCTCTCTTCGGCCACGGTGTGGCGCATGCAGCTGCCATGGCGTCAGCGTCGGGCAATGCCTTTGCCTAACCAGGAACATGCTTGGCGTGACACCCTCACAGGCATGCCCACCCGTGAAGCCTTTATGTGGGGGCTGCAATCATGGGTCACTGACAGCATGCAAGCTGGGAAAACTGCTGTGATTGAGAACAAGCTTGTTCCTGCACAGGGCTGCCTGCTATTTGCTGACCTGGATTATCTGGGCATGATGAATGAAACCACCTCACGCGAGATGGGGAACAAAATTCTGCGTCATGTAGGGCGTTTGCTCGCCAGTTATACCCAACCTCTGGGAAATGTAGCGCGCCTTAGCGGTGATGAATTCGCCGTGCTTTTGCCGGGTATCAGCCTAGCCCATGCACAAGGCATTGGACAGGCGCTGTGTGACGCGGTTTGGCGCTGGCAACCCAGTTGGGGAGGGGAGCGTCACTGGGTCAGCGTCAGCATCGGTGTGGTGGCAGTAGACGCTCTTCGGCATACCCCGCAGCAGGCCTTGCATGCAGCAGACATGGCTTGCTATGAGGCCAAGCGCCGTGGTCGCTGTCAAGTCGCGGTGGGGCAGATCAGCGCCAACCGCAGTTTGCAAGACTAACGCAGCAACGCTTGCAACACATGCTCCGCAGTAGCGGGAGCTTGCAGTTGCACCACCCCCTTCTTCCCTTGTCTGTCGCGCGCACTGGCAATGGCATGGCGTAGCGCTTCGTAGACGCTGATTGCGAGCATGAAGGGGGGTTCACCCACGGCTTTGCTAGCGCCCACGTTGTCTTCAAAGTTGGGCTCTTGGTACAACTCAATCTTGAAATGCTCCGGAACATCGCCTGTGGCCGGGATTTTGTAGGTGCTGGGAGCGTGTGTGGTCAGCACGCCTTTGTCATTCCACACCAATTGCTCGGTCGTCAGCCAGCCCATGCCTTGAATGAATCCGCCTTCCACCTGCCCGACATCGATGGCGGGATTGATGCTCTTGCCTGCGTCATACAGCACATCAACAGCCAGTACCTTGGATTCGCCCGTGAGCGTATCAATGGCCACTTCTGTGCACGCCAGACCATAGGCAAAGTAATAGAAAGGGCGGCCCGTCAGCGTTGTCTTGTCGTAGTGGATCTTGGGTGTGCGGTAAAAACCATCGCTCCACAGCTGGATGCGGTTGGCATAGGCTTCCTTGACCACGGCTTTGAAATCGCGCGACCCGCTGGGTGTATGAATTTTCCCGGCAGAGAAAGTCACGGCACCAGCGCCACAATTGTCCAATCCCGCCACAAAAGCGGCCAGATTGCTGCGCACTTTGCCAGCAGCATATTGCGCGGCGCGGCCATTGAGGTCGGTGCCGCTGCTGGCCGCTGTGGCACTGGCATTGGGTACCTTGCTGGTGTCGCTGGCAGTGACCTGCACCTGCGACAGCGGCACGCCGAGTTCATCAGCCACGATTTGCGCCACTTTGGTGTTCAGTCCCTGGCCCATCTCGGTGCCACCGTGGTTGACCTGCACGCTGCCATCGGTATAGACGTGCACCAGCGCTCCGGCCTGATTGAACAGTGTGGCCGTGAAGCTGATGCCGAACTTCACGGGCGTCACAGCAATGCCGCGCTGCAACACCGTATTTTGTGTATTCCATGCAGCAATGGCTGCCAGCCTTTGCTGATAGTTGGCTGACTGCGTCAGCTTTTGCGTCATGGGGTGCAGGATGTTGTCTTCCACCCTCATCTGGTAGTGAGTGACGGCGCGTGCAGAGCTGGCATCCGCAGCGTAGTAATTGCGCTGGCGCACGTCTAGGGCATCCAGGCCCAGGGTGCGTGCAATATCGCCCATGATGGTCTCTATCACGATCACCCCCTGTGGTCCGCCAAAACCGCGAAAGGCCGTATGGCTCTGCGTATTGAGCTTGCAGCGGTAGGAGGTGATGCTCACGTCTGACAAAAAGTAGGCGTTGTCAGCATGAAAAATGGCGCGGTCGGCTACCGGGCCGGACAGGTCTGCACTGAAGCCGCAATGTGCGGCCATCTCCAGCTTCAAGCCAGTGATCAGGCCAGTGTCATCGAAGCCCACATCCCATTTGTAGTCAAAGGGGTGGCGCTTGCCAGTGACCATGAAATCATCATCGCGGTCCAGTCGCAGCTTGATGGGGCAGCCGAATTTGCGGGCCGCCAGTGCAGACCATACGGCCAGATGTCCGGCCTGGGTTTCCTTGCCACCAAAGCCGCCACCCATGCGGCGACATTGGACGGTGACGGCGTGTGCGCTGATACCCAGGGCATGCGCCACCCATTCCTGAACTTCGCCTGGATGCTGGGTGCTGGAGTGCACGATCCACTGGTTTTGCTCCGCCGGAATGACGTAGGCAATCTGGCCTTCGAGGTAGAAATGCTCCTGTCCACCGACCTCCAGCGTGCCCTGCAAGCGGTGGCTGGCGCGGGCAAGACCCGCATCGGCATCGCCGCGTTGTACATGCACGGGTGGCAGCACAAAACTCTGTTGGGCTATCGCGGTTGCAGTATCCAGTATGGCGGGCAGCGGCGTGATGTCCGCTTTGACTTTGCGTGCAGCGCGACGCGCCGCCATCACACTGTCAGCGACTACCAGGCCCAGCACCTGACCCACATGGAAAACTTTTTCGAGCGCGAAAATGGGTTCGTCATGGCCAAATGCGGCCAGGATAGGATCGCCAGGAATATCTGCCGCCAGGACGATGCCGCGCACGCCAGGCATGGTCAGTGCTTCACTGCTGTCCAAGCCATGCAGTGTGCCATGGGCTACAGTGGAGAGAATCGGTGCGGCGTAGAGCGTGCCGCGCAGCTCGGGCAGATCGTCCAGATAAGGCGCACTGCCTAAAACCTGTGCGCGGGCGCTCTCGTGGATGTTCGATTGTCCAACCACACCGGTGCTTGTGGTCGTTGCTGTGGGGATTGCATTGCTCATGCGGCCACCTCCACGCGAATGTTTTCAAGGGATGTGCAGGCGAGCCCTTGGCTTTCCAGCCAAAAGCGCTGCATCAAACTGCCCAGCACATGCTTGCGGTAATCGCTGCTGGCGCGCATATCGGAGATAGGGTTGAATTCTGCTTGCAAAACTTTTGCTGTGGCTTGTAGCGAGTCTTCGCACCAGGGCTGACCGATCAAGGCTTCTTCAGTCTGCCTGGCACGTGCAGGGGTGGCTGCCACGCCGCCTGCACCAATGCTGGCCTGGGAGATCAGCTTGTCTTTCACATGGATATGGATGACCAGACACACGGCGGAGATGTCGTCATCCTGGCGCTTGCTGATTTTGTAAGCACGCAAATATGGTGTGGATTCATCGGTGTTGGGCACAGGAACGTCAATGCGTGTGACCAGTTCGTCTGCGGCCATGAGGTTCTGGCGGTAGCCTGTGTAAAGCTGCTCCAGGGGCAGGCTGCGCTCTCCGCGCACGCTGGCCAGTACCACCTGGGCATTTAAGGCAATCAGCAGTGGCATGGAGTCCCCGATGGGAGAGCCATTGGCCACATTTCCACCAAGCGTTCCACTGTTGCGTACGGGCAGGCCAGCAAAGCGCGCTGCAAATTTGTGCAATTGGGGCCAGTGGCTTTTGAGTGCTGCGAAAGCCTCATGCAAAGTGGCTGCGGCACCTATGTGCAGGTAATTTTCAGAACGTTGGATGGTTTTCAGCTCCTCTGCGCCTGTCACATCCAGCACCATGTCGAATCTTCGGTGCTGCTTGGTGACCCACAGCCCAACATCGGTGCAACCTGCCACCACTTGTGCGCGCGGATAGGCTGCCCGGATTTGCAGCAACTCACGCATGCTGCCGGGGCGTTGGTAGCTGGGTGCGGTCTGCCCCATTGTTGCCTCGTGATGGGCTTGAGCTTGCTGTTCGAGTTGCTTGAGCTTTTGCATCACTGCGGGTGCATTGACGGTGGCCGGAGGTAAAAATGCCATCTGCTGGGCAGCATCCAGAATAGGGCGATAACCCGTGCAGCGGCACAGATTGCCCGACAGCGCTTCTTGTGCACCTGAGCGGTCAAGCCTGGCACCCTGGTCATGGTTTTGATACATGCCGAACATGCTCATGACAAAACCGGGTGTGCAGAAACCGCATTGTGTGCCATGGCATTGCACCAGGGCTTCTTGCACAGGGTGGAGATCTTTGCCTGCTGGAAGCTGGATATCAGGGTCCTGGGTCAAATCTTCCACTGTCCACAAAGCCATGCCCTCGACGGAATGCGCCAAGCGAATACAACTGTTGATGGCTTTGTAGCTCAGCTGTTCCTGTCCATCGGCATCGGATACGCGCTCGCCAAGCACCACGGTACAGGCGCCGCAGTCACCCTCGCCACAGCCTTCTTTGGTGCCGGTGCAATGCAAGTCTTCGCGCAGCACCTCCAGCAGGGTGCGGTCCGGGGGAACGTCGTGCAGCGTCACGGGCTGACCGCGGCGCAAAAAATGGAGAGGTCGTGAGGACATAAGCTTGCGATCTGGCGGTATTTGGGTGATTAAGCCACTCGGAGTTGGCGATGGCATATAGACTTCCATATGCAGTTCATGCGTTTACAGCAATAAAGTCGGTGTCCATGTAGGTGTCGATCTATAGGCTGCAATCTGTATACACGTTCTGTAAGCAACTTCCGTGCAAGCTAGGTGGGTGCCTTGCTTGTGATTGTTAAACTCTATGACCTGTCTTCTTGGAACTTTTGCCGCAACATGAGCTTTTCTAATTTCTTGCGTCGTGCCAAAAGCTCCCTCAAGTTCTGGTCTGCATCTGCTCAGCCTGAATCGGAACCTCCTGAGTTTCATATTGACGAAGTTTCCGAGCGCGTCGCCAAGCTCCAGGCTCCCCAAGCCAAAGAGCCACAGCAATTTCACGCCTTGGTCAAACTGGCGCCTATTCCAGTGCCACGAGAAGTGCGCTGGGAAAGTCAGCTCATTTATATGGGAGCCTGGGCGGGTACTGCGGCGCTAGCTTGGGGAGGTTTTCACGTTCCGACAAACTGGTTGCTATGGTATGGCGCTGCTGCCGTACTGATCTTCGCAATGCTGTTTCGGCTGGAAGGTCCGCGCACCCGCAAGGAGCGGTTGCAGCGCGAAAGCGAAGTGCAACGTTGCCATGCAGCCTATTTGCAAGCTGAAACCGATTTGAAGGCCGTGCTTAGCGAGGGCTTCAATGAGCGCATGGAAGAGTTCAACAGTATTCGTGCGGAATACGACGGTGCATGTCGGGCCCTGGGGACGACTGATCCGAGTAAAAGTAGCAAGCTGCTGGCCGTATTGGCCAACCCATTGCGCACGGAGAAGACGCCGGAAGATGAGCTGATGGAGCAGATGTCCAAGATGGAACGCAAGATGCTGAAATTGGTAGATGAGCTGGAAGACTATTCCGACATCCACAAAGAAGTGATCGATGCAGCCATCATGGCTCGCCACAACGCCCGTCTGGCGTACTGGCAAGCGCGATTGGATGAAGCTGCATTGACGGGTGAAGCTGTGCAGCAGCATTAACCTCCGAATAATCCCTGCCCTCGTGGCATCCGAGCCTTGGCATACTGGGTCGCAATCGCGGCCCTTATTTCTTTCATGCGAGAAACCACGCCTTTCGAAAAAATCGATCTGCACCTGATTCGCGTGCTGCATACGGTCATTGCCGAACGCAGCGTTTCGCGTGCAGCGGTGCGCCTTGGCATGCACCAGCCAGCGGTTTCTACAGCGCTCAAGCGTCTGCGCGATTTATCGGGTGATCCGATTTTGGTGCGCTCGGGCAGTGGCATGCAGCCTACTGATGCGGCGCTGCGCATGCTGGAGCCATCTGCGGCGATCTTGCAAGCGGCCGAGAACCTGTTTATTGAAGCGCGCTCGTTCGATCCGCGCAGCGCATCGCGCGTCTTTCGCATAGCAGCAAGTGATTATCTGGATCCGCAGTTTCTGCCCAAGCTGGTGGCTTATCTGAAAAAGCATGCGCCGCTATGTACTGTGGAGATCATGGCGCTGAGCCATGACGTGGACTACAACGGTCAGCTGGCGCATGGCGATGTGGATGTGGTGATTGGCAATTGGCCCCAGCCGCCTGCAGAGTTGCGCATGGCCCAGTTGTTTGCCGATGACACCGTGTGCTTGGTCAGTCAGGGTCACCCCGCAGTACGCCGAGGATGGAGTGCCCAGGAATGGCTGGATGCCGAACACATAGCGCCCATGCCGACGCACCCTGGCGCCAAAGGTGTCATTGATGAAGCATTGAATGCGCAAGGCATGCGCCGCAACATTGCCGTGCGCTGTGCGCATTTTGGCTTGATGCCACAGATGGTGGCATCGAGTTTGCTAGTGCTGACTACGGGAAGGCAGTTTTGCGAGCGTTATGCCGCACAGCTGCCTTTGGCGATTTTGGAGCCTCCAGTGCCTCTGCCACAAATGCGCTATTACCAGTTGTGGCACGACCGAACGCACCATTCCAGTGCCGGTGCATGGTTGCGTGATGCTGTTAAACACACTGCTATGCAGCTATGAAACAAATAGCAAATAGACCAAGTTGAAGCTGCGGGTTAGCAGTTTTTGTTCACAAGATTTTTTATTGAAACTGAGAAAATTCGCGCATGAATTCCCCTCAATCCATCCCCCAACCCGGTGAAGCGCCACCGCGTCTGCAACTGGTGGGCATTACCAAGCGATATCCGGCCGTGGTGGCCAATGACGGGGTATCGCTGACTGTGCTGCCAGGTGAAGTGCACGCCGTATTGGGTGAGAACGGCGCGGGCAAGTCCACGCTGATGAAAATCATTTATGGCACCGTCAAGCCTGATGAAGGTCAGGTGCTGTTTGATGGCAAGCCTGTCCATATCCGCAATCCCCAAGAGGCGCGTCAGCTCGGCATTGCGATGGTGTTCCAGCACTTCAGTCTGTTTGACACGCTGACTGTGGCAGAGAACGTCTGGCTGGGGCTGGACAAAAGCATGACCTTGGCGGAGGTGACTGCGCGCATCGAAGCCAAGGGTGCGGAGTACGGTATGGATATCGATCCATCCCGGCCCGTGCACACCTTGTCGGTGGGCGAGATGCAGCGCGTGGAAATCATCCGAGCCTTGCTGACGGATCCGCGTGTGCTGATTCTGGACGAACCCACTTCGGTGCTGACTCCGCAAGCAGTGGAGAAGCTGTTCGTGGTGCTCAAAAAGCTGGCATCCGAAGGCTGCTCCATTCTTTACATAAGCCACAAGCTGCACGAAATCCGTGAGCTGTGCACGGCATGTACCGTGCTGCGTGGTGGTAAGGTCACCGGCTACTGCAATCCTCAGCAAGAGAGCAATGCATCGCTGTCGCGTTTGATGATTGGTGCCGAGCCTCCGGCGTTGCAGTACCGTGAGGTGCAAACCGGTGACACTGTGCTGCATGTCAGTGGCCTGACCTTGAAAAAGCAGGATCAGTTCGGGGTGGATCTGATCGACATGCAGTTTGAAGTGCGTGCTGGTGAAGTTGTAGGCATTGCCGGCGTGTCGGGCAATGGTCAGCAAGAGCTGCTGTATGCGCTGTCAGGGGAAGACACACGTGCGGATGCCCAGATGATCTACGTCACGGGGCAGGCTGCAGGACGCCTGAATCCCAAGCAGCGCCGCGCGCTGGGCTTGCATTTCGTTCCTGAAGAGCGTCTGGGCAGAGGTGCGGTGCCGACCATGGGTCTGGCGCACAACATGTTGCTCACACGTGATGATGCCGTGGGCAAGGGGGGCTGGCTGAGCATCAGCAAGCTGGAGGCCCATGCTACAGACATCATCAAGCGCTTTGGCGTGAAAGCCGGAGGTCCGAATTCTCTGGCCAAGTCGCTGTCTGGCGGCAATCTGCAAAAGTTCATCGTGGGTCGTGAGATTGACGCCAAACCCAAGCTGCTGATCGTTTCTCAACCCACCTGGGGGGTGGATGTGGGCGCAGCCGCACAAATCCGCGGAGAAATTCTGGCGCTGCGTGATGCGGGATGCGCAGTACTGGTACTCAGTGAAGAGCTGGATGAACTGTTTGAAATCTGTGATCGTTTGCATGTGGTGGCCAGGGGGCAATTGAGCCCATCGCTCAAGCGCGCAGACGCCACGCTGCAATTGGTGGGTGAGTGGATGAGTGGTTTGTGGAATGCCGATGTGCAGCAGCACCTGGCGCAAGTCGAAGCAGATAAGGGAAGCGCACAGCATGTTTAAGCTTGAACCTCGTCCACAGGTCTCCAAGTTCTGGACCTATGGCGCGCCCATTCTGGCGCTGTTGATCACCGTGGCCATTGGTGTTGCCTTGTTCATCGCGCTGGGCAAAGACCCCGTCAGGGGCTTGCAAGCCTTCTTCTGGGAACCTATCAAGACCTCTTACGCCCTGGGTGAGCTGGTGATGAAGGCCACGCCCTTGTTGCTGATCGCTTTGGGTCTGTCGGTGTGCTTTCGCTCAAACATCTGGAACATCGGTGCCGAAGGTCAGTTCGTGATTGGTGCGGTGACAGCGGGCGGCGTGGCGCTGCTGGCCGATCAGAACACAGGCCCCTGGATCATTCCTGCCATTTTGCTGGCCGGGGTGCTGGGTGGCATGGTCTGGGCGGGCATTGTTGCCTTCCTGCGTGACAAGTTCAACGCCAATGAGATTCTGGTGAGCCTGATGCTGGTGTACGTCGGCACGCTGGTGCTGGGCTATCTGGTCTATGGTCCTTGGAAGGACCCCATGGGCTACAACTTCCCGCAGTCCAAAACTTTTGACAGCGTCACCCAGATTCCCAAGCTGATTGCTGGCACACGTGTGCACATCGGTACGCTGCTGGCATTGGCAGGTGCAGCGGCCTTGTGGATTTTCCTGTTCCGCACCAAGGCGGGTTTTGCGCAGCAGGTTGGCGGTATGGCACCGGCTGCAGCACGTTATGCGGGCTTTTCTTCGCGCCGTGCGCTGTGGACTGCATTGCTGATCTCTGGTGGCGCAGCCGGATTGGCGGGTGCGCTGGAGGTGGCAGGTCCTATCGGTCAACTCACCCCCTATGTACCCGCAGGCTATGGCTTTGCGGCCATCATCGTGGCCTTTGTGGGCCGATTGCACCCCGTTGGAATGATTTTTTCGGCCATTTTGATGAGCATGTTCTATATCGGTGGCGAGCTGGCGCAATCGCGCCTGGGCTTGCCCAAGTCTTTGACGGGGGTGTTCCAGGGGTTGCTGCTGTTTACGCTGCTCGCTTGTGACACTTTGATTGCCTACCGTGTACGTTGGGTGGCTTCCAAGCCTGTAGTGAAGGGAGCCCAGTAATGGACGCGTATGCATTGCTGTTTGCTTCGACGCTGAGTGCCGGCACGGTACTGGCTCTGGCAGCCTTGGGTTTGCTGATCAACGAAAAAGCCGGTGTGATCAATCTGGGGGCCGAGGGCATGATGCTGTGTGCAGCACTGGCAGGTTTTGCCGCTGTGGTGCACACCGGTAGTACCTGGATGGGCTTTTTGGCGGGCATGGGTGCCGGTGCTCTGCTGGCTGCGGTGTTTGGTGTGCTGGTGATCTGGCTCAACACCAACCAGTCGGCTACCGGCCTGGCCTTGAGTCTGTTTGGCGGTGGTTTCTCGGCGTTTGCTGGCCTTAACTATGTGCAGGCCAAGATGCCTGAATCACCGAAGTTTGAAATCCCCTTCCTGGCGGACATTCCTGTGTTGGGCCCCGCATTGTTCCGTCATCATCCGTTGGTGTATGGCGCCATCATCATTGCGGCTTTGCTGGTGTACTTTTTGTATCGCACCCGCGCGGGCCTGGTGCTGCGTTCGGTGGGGGAGTCGCCGGAGTCCGCGCATGCGCTGGGTTACAACGTACGCCTGATCCGTCTGGGTGCAGTCATGGCCGGTGGTGCCTTGTGCGGTCTGGCAGGAGCTTATGTGTCGACCGTCTACACCCCGCTGTGGGTGGAGGGCATGGTTGCAGGCCGGGGCTGGATTGCACTGGCGCTGACCACGTTTGCAACGTGGCGCCCCACACGGATTTTGCTGGGAGCCTACCTTTTTGGCGGTGTGACCATGCTGCAGTTTCACCTGCAAGCCTCGGGTGTGCATATCGCGAGCCAGTTGCTCAGCATGCTCCCGTATGTGGCGACGATCGTCGTTTTGGTGCTGATTTCGCGCAATCCAGCCTGGATTCGTGCGAATATGCCGGCTTCGCTTGGAAAGCCGTTTTACCCAGGTTCTTGAGAGTTCCAACCATGGCGCTGTGCTCTGCATAAGAAGCCGAGGCAGCGCGAGGCGGGCTTTCCAGGTCCGCCTTTTTTTACATCCACGTCGAGGAAATATCCATGTCCCAACTGCACAAACGCACCGTGCTGAAGATGGTGGCGCTGTCGGCCATCACCGTTGCCACTCTCGCTGCTTGCGGTAAAAAGGAAGAAGCTGCACAGGCGCCAGCGGCACCTGCTGCTGAAGCACCAGCCAAAGCCGAGCCCTTGAAGGTCGGCTTTGTCTATGTCAGCCCCATCGGTGACGGTGGCTGGACTTTCCAGCACGAACTGGGGCGCAAGGCTGTGCAAGAGAAGTTTGGCGACAAGATCGAGACTTCCTTTGTGGAAAGCGTGGCAGAGGGGCCGGATTCTGAGCGTGTGATGCGTGATATGGCGGCACAGGGCAACAAGCTGATCTTCGCAACCAGCTTCGGCTATCAGGAATATGTGCAAAAGGTGGCGCCAGAGCTGAGTGGTGTGAACTTCCAGCACGCAACGGGCTACAAGCAAGCTGCCAATAGTGCCACTTACGATGCCAAGACCTTCGAAGGTGCGTACATGGCCGGTATCGTGGCTGGTGCGATGAGCAAGACCAAGACTGTGGGTGTTGTGGCTTCGGTGCCAATTCCGGAGGTGGTGCGCAATATCAACTCCTTTGTGCTGGGCGCCCAAAGCGTGGATCCTTCCATCAAGGCCAAGGTGGTGTGGGTGAATTCCTGGTTCAGCCCCCCACAAGAAGCTGAAGCGGCCAACAGCCTGATCAATGGTGGCGTGGATGTGATGTACCAGAACACGAACTCTCCGGCCGTGCTCAAGACCGCTGAAGAGCGTGGTGCCTATGCCTTTGGCAAGGATGGTGATATGAGCGCTTATGCGCCCAAGGCGCACCTGGGCTCTGCCGTGATCGACTGGACGCCTTACTACACCAAGGTGGTGCAGGATGCACTGGACGGCAAGGTGGAAAACGGTCAGAACTTCTGGTGGGGTGTCAAGGAAGGTGCAATGGATCTGGTCAAGATCTCGGACGAAGTGCCGCAAGAGATCAAGGACAAGGTCGAGCAAGTGCGCCAAGGCCTCAAGGATGGCAGCTTCCAGATCTGGAAGGGCCCTTTGAAAGACAATACCGGCAAGCAATTGCTGGCTGAAGGTGAAGTGGCAGACATGGCCTTCATCACCAGTATCAAGTTCTATGTGGATGGTGTCGAAGGCACCGTACCCGGCGCAAAGTAATTGCGTAAAGTCAGCGATGGAATAAACCCCGTCGCTGCGCAAGGCCTCCCGTGAGACGGAGGCCTTTTTGTTGCATAGCCAAATGGCGTGCGGTATACCGCTGCTGCGTGCGCAATGGCATACATCTTGCGGCAAGTGCTGTCCACAGCATTCCGAATGGAGGCTGGGTATGAATTTGCACCTACTGAAACTGCTGCGCTGGGATGATTGTTGTCAAAATTGCACTGGTTTTGTGCAACCATCACGCCATTTGGCAATGGTTGCAGCAAGCGCTGGCAAAAGCCGGATGCAGTGTTGCTGCAGTGGTTTGCTTATTTTCCGATCCTTAAGGATGACCCATGACTGATCTGAACAAACGTTCGATGTTCAAACTGGCTGCCGTATCGGCGCTGACCATCACTGCCCTGGCTGCATGTGGCAAAAAAGAAGAGCCTGTTGCTGCAGCACCTGCTCCTGCTGCTGAAGCTCCCGCAAAGGCTGAGCCCTTGAAGGTGGCTTTTGCCTATGTGGGCCCGGTGGGTGACGGTGGCTGGTCGTTCGCGCACGACACGGCACGTAAAAAAATCCAGGAAGAGTTCGGCGACAAGATCGTCACAACCTTCGTGGAAAGTGTGCCTGAAGGCCCCGATGCAGAGCGTGTACTTCGTGATCTGGCCAACCAGGGCAACAAGGTGATCTTCGGCACCACCTTCGGTTACATGGATACGCTGCAAAAGATTGCGCCTGAGTACAAGGATGTGAAGTTCAACCACGCGACCGGCTACAAGACCGCCGAGAACGTGCGCACCTATGACAGCCGTACTTACGAAGGTGCTTACATGGCGGGCATTATTGCTGGCGGCATGACCAAGTCCAACACCTTGGGCATCGTTGGTTCGGTGCCAATTCCTGAGGTGATTCGCAACATCAACTCCTTCACACTGGGCGCCCAGTCCGTGAACCCAAGCATCACCACCAAGGTGGTGTGGGTGAATGAATGGTTCAGCCCTCCCAAAGAGACCGAAGCAGCCACCAGCTTGATTAACGGTGGCGCGGATGTTCTGTTCCAGAATACAGACTCGCCTGCCGTGCTCAAGACAGCCGAAGAAAAGGGGGTCCGTGCTTTTGGCTGGGACTCGGACATGACTGCCTACGGTCCCAAGGCGCATCTGGGGTCGGCCATCATCAACTGGCAACCTTATTACTCCAAGACCATCAATGATGTGCTGAACAACAGCTGGCAAACAGGTAGTGCATGGTGGGGTGTAAAGGAAGGTGCCATTGACTTGGTCTCCGTTGCCGAAGACATTCCTGCGGAAGTCAAAGCCAAGATGGAAGAAGCCAAGGCCGGTTTGAAGGCTGGTACTTTGCAAATCTGGAAGGGGCCGCTGACTAGCAATGACGGCAAGGAAATTTTGGCCGATGGTGCCGTGGCAGATGATGCTTTCCTGAGCAGTATCAACTTCTACGTCAAGGGCGTGGAAGGCAAGGTGCCTGGCCAGTAAGTCAGTACCAACGAGCCACTAGATGGCTCGGATATTGCAAGGGCTGCCTGTGTGCAGCCCTTTTCTTTGGAAAGATAGCAGCCTCCGAATACAACAGCGACCGTAATCCCCATGATGGAAAAAAATCAATGGCACCCCGTAGCTTTGGCCTCCGATGTAGTTGCAAGCCCTGTCGGCGTGCGCTTGCTCGGTGAGGACTTGGTACTTTGGCGTGATGCACAAGGTGTCGCCAAGGCGTTTGTCGACCGCTGCCCGCACCGCGGAGCCCGCTTTTCGTTGGGGCGGGTGAATGAAGGTAACCTGGAGTGCCCCTATCACGGCTGGCAATTCTCCACCACTGGCCAGTGTGTGAAAGTACCGGCGGTGCCAGGTTTTACCCCCCCGCCACAGCACTGCGTGAAATCGTTCGGCGTGCAAGAAGCTTATGGCTTGATCTGGGTACAGCTTGAAAAGCCGGAAGGTGCGGACGTGGCCCTGCCCGTGTTCGAAGCCGAGAGCGACGAACGTCTGCGCAAGGTCAACTGCGGTCCTTACGACGTGCAGGCCAGTGCGCCGCGCATCATCGAGAACTTCCTCGACATGTCGCACTTTGGCTTTGTGCATGAAGGTTGGCTGGGCAGCCGTGATGCCACAGAGATGGCTCCCTACAATGTGGAGAGCACCGCTTTTGGGGTAAAAGCCACCAACTGCAAAGCCGTGCAGCCATTGTCGAACCTGCATTCCACCAAGCCTGCAGAAGTGCACTACACCTACGAAGTCACAGCGCCTTTTACTGCGCTGCTGAGCAAGGTTCCGGAGGAAGGTAGCAGCAAGGACGGCTGGCGCGAGTCGATTGGGCTGTTCATTTGCCCCGTGACACCGAGCACCAGTCGTGTGTGGTTCCGCTTGGCCGTCGCAGACTTCGAATCCAGCGATGACAAGCTGCAAGCTTTCCAGCACACTATCTTCACGCAAGACCAGCCGGTCCTGGAGTCGCAACAGCCAAAGGAACTGCCGCTGGATCCTCGTGCGGAACTGCACTCTTCGGCGGATCGCATGTCGTCTGCTTACCGACGCTATCTGAAAGCCAGTGGCGTCACTTTCGGAGTTTGTTGATGTTATGAGTTACGCCATTCCTCCTGCTGTTCAGCACATCACTGCAGCGCAACTGCCCGAGCTTTTGCGCACCATGCCCAAGGCAGAGCTGCATATGCACATCGAGGGTTCACTGGAGCCCGAGTTGATCTTTGCATTGGCAGCACGCAATGGGGTGAAGCTGAAATACAGCAGCGTGGAGGAATTGCGTAGCGCCTATGCTTTTACAGACCTGCAAAGCTTCCTGGATATCTACTACGCAGGTGCCAGCGTCCTGCTCCGGGAGCAGGACTTCTATGACATGACCATGGCTTATCTGGAACGCGCAGTGGCGGACCATGCAGTGCGTGCCGAGATCTTTTTTGATCCGCAGACACACACCGAGCGTGGTGTGCCTATGGCCACCATCATCCATGGTCTGTCACGGGCTTGCGCAGATGCGCAGGCCAAATGGGGAATCAGCAGTGCACTGATTCTGAATTTTCTGCGCCACTTGAGTGAAGAAGCCGCTTTTGCGACCCTGAAAGCCGCCTTGCCGTATCGCGCGCATTTCATTGGCATTGGGCTTGATAGCTCAGAGGTAGGCAACCCGCCCGAGAAGTTCCAGAACGTGTTTGCACGTTGCCGCGAACTGGGTTTTCATCTGGTGGCCCATGCGGGCGAAGAAGGGCCTCCCGACTATGTCTGGAGCGCGCTGAACCTCTTGCGCGTGGAGCGCATCGATCACGGTGTGCAGTCAGAAAAAGACCTGTCCTTGATGCAGCGTCTGGCACAGTCACGTATACCACTGACGGTGTGTCCATTGTCCAATCAAAAGCTATGTGTCTTTCCTGATCTGCGTGAGCACAACCTTCCGCGCCTGTTGCAGGCGGGGCTGAACGTTACTGTGAACTCCGACGACCCAGCCTATTTTGGTGGCTATATCAACGAGAACTATCAGCAAGTTTTTGCAGCAACTGGCATGGGGCCCAAGCAGGCTTACCAGCTGGCGCGCAACAGCCTGGAAGCCAGCTTTGTCAGCGATGCTCAAAAAAGCGCATGGGTCGAGCAGCTGGACGCCTGTTTTGAGCGGTTTGCACAAGCTGCGTGAGCCTTGGCGGGTGAGGCGCGCAGTACCTTGCCGACAAGGTACCTAAAGAGCTTGGGCTTTGTCGAAAAACTCCATCTCTGCATAAGGCTGAGCGCGGCATTTGCTGAGTCGGGATGCCAGGCTACCAACGTGTGCTTCCAGCTTGTGGCCGTCAGGATCCAGGAAATAGAAGGAGTCACCTTCGCTGCTATTGAGCTTCCATTCCAGCACGCCTTGCTCTCGCAGTTTGGATGCAAAGGCAGAAAAATCCTTCTGTGCGATCGAAAAAGCATAGTGTGTGTACTCGGGTAAGGGGTGCGCACCCCTCTTTTCGTCCATTGAGAGACATAACCATAAGTCGCCAAGCTCCAGGTAGGCGCCCGTTCTCCATTTCGCAGCAAGGTGAAAACCAAGCACGTCTCTGTAGAAAAGCACGCTTTGATCCAGGGACCGGACAGACAGGGTTAGGTGATTCATTCCTGTGAGCATTAATTCCTGCCCTCAATTCCAATAAATTCGTGCTGGAGAAGCTGACGCTAGAAAAGTCTGCAAAGTGTTTACCAGTATCAGCGAACAGGACTCACGAAATTGGAGAAGGGCTGAACTGAGCACCGAGGGATCAAGTTGCCAGCACCGCTGGGCGCGGCTAGGCGATGGATCGAAGCGCGGCTTGCAATTGCTCAGCATAGTCTTGCAGCAGATGCACAGCAGGTTCTTTGCGAGGCCATTCCAGCGCAACGCCGTCGCCTTCGTGCCGTGGCAACACATGCATGTGAAAGTGAAATACGGTCTGTCCACCGGCAGCGCCATTGGCCTGAAACAGAGTCAGCCCTTCAGGTGCAAATGCGGTGTGGGCGGCCTGAGCAATCCGCTGCGCTGTCTGCATGACGGCGGCGGCTTCTTCTGGCGTGAGGTCAAGCACTGTGACAGCATGGCGTTTGCTGGCCACCAGCACATGACCGGGGTTGACCTGGCCAATGTCCATAAAAGCGATGCTCAGCTCGTCTTCATAAACCTTGGCTGCGGGAATCTCTCCGTCCACGATCTTGCAAAAAATGCAGTGGCCGGGTGGCGATGTGTCAACAAACATGGGCACAGCAAAATCTCCTTGTAAAAGCTGCTGTCATCGTAGAAACACCAGGAGAGAAATGCCAGTGTGGTTAATCCTCAAATTCTGAAGGATGTGATTAGCCGCTAGAATGCGCCGCTTCATTCGTCGCATTGCTCCAGCGGCGGGCGAATTTGTCTTTCGGAGCCATGTAGAGGAAAACATCTACATTGGCTTACATCGGTTTGGACGACGTGATCCTCTTAACGTGTTGATTTGCTTGGTCGCAATGTCCAAGCTAGTCCAAGCCAATACAATCCCAATCTTTTTAAAACTGTCACCAAAACTGTCACAGAAATGTCTGGGCTCTTGCGGTGACAGTCTGCGCAGGGGTTGAGCATGGCTACTACACACGGGCAGATGTTTGCGGAGCTTGCCCTTGGTAAGTTTATGAGGTTGGCGAAAATTGCCCCCGCAGGGTCGCTGGAGGCGCGGCGCATGGCGGGTGATGTGGTGATGTTCTATTGGCGTTACACATTCAAGAATGTCAGTGCACGCGAGCCCATTGGTGTGTGGGATTCGCGTGCCAAGCCAAAGGATCTCAAGCCAACTGCACGGGGGTATTCAGTCGCTGCTGCGCAAGAGGTGGCTCGTGAAATGGCGGTGCTGCACTATGCCAACCTGGAGGCTGGTGGCTACGCGGCTGCTGTGGCTGCCCGTAAGGCTGAGGTGCAACGGGTCAAGCAGGAAAAGCAAAATCTCTCAAGCTTTACCCTGCAGGCGCTGCTGACAGACTATGCAGACTGGCTGCAGGCAAATGGCAAAGTGTCTGCCCGGAAGGTGTGTACGCAGTTCAAGTTGCATGTGTTTGACCCTTGGCCAGAGTTGGCCGCACTGCCTGCAAACGAGGTAACAGAAGAGCAAATTGCAGATGTTTTGCGTAAGATGATCGAGGTCGGCAAAGTCACCACGGCCTGGGGTTTGCGCAAAATGCTCCGGGCAGCTTTTCAGATGGCACGCGAGGCTAAAACGAATCCGGCAGTGCCGTTGAAATTCAAGGGCTATGCGCTGAAGTTCAACCCGGTCAATGACGTGAAAGTGGCTGGGGGAGGTGGGGCGGATATGAATCCGCTCACGGGTGAAGAAATGCGCGCCTACTGGCAGTCCATCAAGAACCTGGACACGAAAGCCGGGGCAGTGCTACGTCTGCACCTGTTGACTGGTGGCCAGCGGTTGGAACAGCTCAGGCTTTTAAAAACTGCCGATATTCATGCCGGGCACATCGTGCTATGGGATGGGAAGGGGAAGGTAGGAACCGCACCTCGGCAGCATCTTGTGCCCCTTATCCCCGAGGCCAAGCGTGCATTGGAATTGTGTAATCCGGTGGGTGAGTATGCGTTGAGTGTGAAAGCTGGTGAGCCGCTTGGAGATAACACTATCCGCCTCTGGTCGAAGAAACTCCCAGGAAATCAGGACTTCCAACCGAAGCGCGTGCGATCGGGTGTCGAAACGCTATTAGCAAGTCTTGGAGTTTCAAAAGAAATCCGTGGCCGCCTGCAAAGCCACGGAATCTCTGGGGTGCAAGATAGGCACTACAACGCCTATGAGTACATGAAGGAGAAAGAAGATGCGCTGCGCCTGCTTTTCCAGTACCTGGAAGGCAAGAACTAGTGCGTGCTCTCTTTGGGTAGGTTGTCGACCCATTCGGCAATCTCGGTCAGTTTCCAGGCGGTTTTTTGTGAGCCAACACGCACAGGCTTCGGAAATTTGTTTTTCTTGATCTGACCATAGATCCATGACTTGCTCATTTTGATGTGGGCGGCGACTTCTGTTGCGCTGAGCAACGTGATGCTGGTGTTTGCTTCGAATGTCATATTTTTTCAGGCGTTAAAAAGCTCCTTGCTGGCGGCTTAGGCTTGGTCTATCTGCAGCGGCTGGAAGCCCAGCCTTTGCAGCACACTCAAGGTCACATGCAACTCATCTTCTCTGTTACCCAATTCCCGAAAGCGGGGGCTGTTCCAGTCCCTGGCGGGAGTTGCCCTCAGCTCCACGCAGATTTGCTCCTTTTCTTCTTTCAACCGCCGAATCACTTCTGACAGAGAAGGTGCAGTGCAGTGCTTTTGGCTGGCTTCATGCGCTGTGTTTGCTTGTGTTTGCATTGCAATGTCTCCTGTGTCTTAAACGATGAGAGATTCCACGCGCTCTACGCGCAGCACACCCTTGCCGCTGGCGATGTGTGCCTGCGCTTCGGCATGGGTGGCATTGGCCGCCTTAACGCGGATCGTGGGCAGCAGCCCGGCGTCGGCCAAATCTTCCAGCGCCGTGGCGTCGGCGTTAACGGGAATCAGCGTGGCGCGATAGCTTTTGAGCGCCTGAATGTTGTGAAATCGTTGGTGCATGTCGTTTTCCTTGTTTCTGTTCTTGTTCATGGGTGTTGATGCAGCTGCGGCTGCTGTTTGGTCAGGGTTGCGAACATGGCTTGCAAATCCCTGGTCAGCGCTCCCGGCTTGCGGTTAGTCGATCTGTTGCGCTTTCGGTCGTAATCTGATCGGCAGGCTTTGCACTGACCACTCAGCCCGTCACAGTTGCCCGGTACGCGGTGAAAAAACTCCGCATCTGCAGGCCATGATTCGTTGCAGTCACAACAGACCTTTTCTGCAACTTCAACGGTGCTCATTGCGCGAACCCCTTTCTATGGATCGGCAACACCACCGCCGCAAGATCCAGCTGTGCCTGGGCTTCCAGCGCCTTGGCCGCATCGCGTTCGGCCCTGGCCTGGGCGCGGCGCATCTCTGCAAAGCGCTTGGCCAGATTGGTGCTGGCGGCGTTGGTGTACTTGAACCCGTGCGCCGGATTGACGGCGCTGCGGCTGGGTTCTGTGCGTTTCACGGGCATGGGTCACTCCTCCTGCGGGTTCAGGTTAGAAAAAAGGGATGGGGGAAGGGCCGATGGAGCGCCATTCGGCGTCCGTCCGGTGGGTCGGAACCGGCAGGCAGTCTTCAAATTCATGCCTTCCGCGTCCTAAAAGTGCTCTACGCAGTGCCCCTGTCAGGCGGGCTCTACAGTTATGGAAACCAGTCCAAGGTCGCGGCATAGCCGCTCGTGCCTCGCCTATGGCGAGGGAACGCCCGGAATCGCTATCTGTGCACAGTTCAGGGTCAAAGGTTTCAGTCTCAGCAGCCACCGGCGTCCACGCCATGCGGCGGCTAATCAGCCACTGACCACGGACGGTTTGCAGACCCACCACGCGGCCCACAGTCAGCTCCTCGCCGTACTGGTTGCATTCACCCTCGCGCAGTGGGCGGTGCGCCATGCGCAAGTGCCAGCCACCACGCCCACGGCAGTGGCCGCCCATGGCCTCCATGTACACGCGCCAGTTGGCTTGAATGTTGCCTTCACGGTGGCAAGCCACCCACGCGCGGTGCGTGGTCAGATCGCCATCGCGGTGCAAGCTGCGAATCTGGTCTTTGCCCACACGGCGCAACTCACGCCACACGCACACGCTGGGCATACCAATGGCCTGAAACTGCCGTATGCCCCAGGTGGATGCCCAGGCATCCACACGGCGGTGACCGGGCATATCGTTTTGTTCCACGTCCCACAACTGGCCTTGCACGACATCCAGGTGGTCTGCCAGTGCAGCGTGACCCACGCTCTTGGCGATGTACTTGGCCACATAACCCGCAGCGCCGCCGCTGGTCATGCGCTTGCAGTTCACTCTGTTCTTGAATGCGCCGGGCTCGTCACCGTCTTCTTGAAGCCACCACGCCTTCATGGCCAGCTCAACGTACTGCGCCTCCGCCTCGGTCTCTGCCCAAATCAGCATGTGCCAGTGGGGCGTGGCATCGTGGTGCGGCTCTACGACACGAATGCCATAAATATTGATGCCCTGTTTCTTCAGGTGTGCTCGCAAGCGTTTCCAACGTGTGCACAACCACCGCTGCGCATCACGCGGCGTGCTCACCCCGTCATAGCGCGGGTTGCGGCGCGGCCTGCCGCCAGCACCTACCGTCATGGCGTGGAATCTGCTGGGTGCGGTCTGGGTAAAAAACAGGCCCACATGGTTGCGGGCGTCTGCATACTCTTCCGCGCCACGAATGCGCGTCATCAGCTCGCCACCGCGAATGATGGGGTTTGAAGGGGACAACGCCACCAGTTCTGCCAGCGACCAAATCTGCCCCGCTTCGTTCTTGAACAGGCTGCGCTTCAACGCCTCCTGGTTGCCTTCCAGCTGCGCCTGCCGGCGGCGCACGGCCAAGTCACTGGCATAGCCACCCTGCATGCGGTTCACAATGCCCAGGCGCACAGCCCCGGCTTCCACCACACGGGCCACATGCTTGCGCAACAAGCGTCGCCACCACTTGGCATCCTGGCTGCGTTTTATGTCTGGCAAGCCCTGCAGCGGGCGGCTTTCCTGCACGCCCAGCATGCGCAACAACATGCGCACCGTGTCAATGCGCTGGGGCACACCGGCACCCTCGGCCACCATGGCAGCATCCAGCTCCTGCGCTTCCTCAGTGATGCGCTTTGCCATCTCGCAAATCTCGCCCGCCGTCAGGTTCCAGCTGCTGGCGCGGCCAAAGCGTTCATCAAACTCGGCAATCGCCTGCATGGCATCCCAGCTTTGCAGCCACAGTGGGGCCGGGTCGGGGTTGTGCAAATCCAGCTTGCCCAGCCCGCTTAGTTCAATGGGCTGGCGCCATTGCTCAGGCACGGCACGCAGCAACGCATCCAGCGCACGCTTGGCCATCCAGGGCGCGGGCTTGTAACGCTTCCACTCTTTCAGGGATGCGGTGGGCAGGCTACGTGCAGACTGCTTGATGGCTTGGGTAACAGGTTTGCGGGCCATTGCCATACCTCACAACCTGCTGCACAGGGCAGCCACCCGCGAGAAGGTGCGCCGGGCCGCTCTGATTTCCGATTTGATGGCCGCACGCTCTGGCGGCGTGAACTCTCGCCACGCACGGGCGGCCAGCGCGTCCAGGTCACCGTCAATGCCCGCAAGCATCATCAACATCACGCGCTGCTCGTGGCCAATGTGCGACCACTCTTTGCTCTCAGCGTCATGCCAGCGCCCGGCGCTGGCTTTTTGCAGCAGCCTGTCACGCAGAATGCGCAGTCGCTCACGCGCTTCTGGCACGGTCAAACTTTCAGCAGGCTTGTTCAAGTGCTTGGGCTTGATGGGCTTTAGCGTTTTCAGCGTCCTGCCCATGGCTTTCATCTGCTCGTGCAGGTCTTCAATGGGTGCTGTGGCACTCATAACTACACCTCCACGCGCACAGCGCAGGCAAACCATGCGTCGCCAAACTGCTGCTCCACCATGCGCAAGGCTTGACGGCAGTTCCTGGCCAGCACACGCATACGGCGGCGCGTGCGGCACTCATCAATATGGGTGATGCGGTACACGCTCATGCTGCAGCTCCAGGCTGTGCAGCGACTGCACAGACGGCATCAACAGCGGCCTGTACCTCGCAGGCGGTGGTTGCAGCAGCTTTCAAGGCATCTGCAAGGGCAATTGCAGCATCTGGCGTCAGTACCACTCCCAGGCTCACAACCCCACGAACACCCCCGCAAAGCTTCACCCCCGCTTTCACCCCTGCGGCCTCCGGGAAGTAGTAGCTGTATATGACGATGTCGGACTGCTGCTGATACCCGCAAAGCACGGAACCATGCTTTTTCCAGTGATCTTTCGTGGTGTCGATTGGGTTCGCCTGCATGGTGTGACCTCCGTTATTCAAGAAAAAAGGCGTAAGAAATCCCGCAGGGCCTGCAAACAGGCTCTGTGCATGGGGTTGTGAAGTGGGGTAGGGGTGCGCCTTACAGGCGCTGGGTGTTATCCGGGCTTGTCAAACAAGTTGCCGGTTTCCGGCTTGCGCCGCTCGGACAGCAAAGGCCGGTCTGATGTCTGTGCATAGTCCATCTGCGCTTTGATGACATCGCGGCGCATGTGCTTGGAGTTGGGCAGATTGATTGCCGGATCTGGCATAGCGCTTGGGGAAATGCGGCGGTTGATTTCCATCGTTGCGCCGTAAGTGCCTCCGCATTCCGCGTTGACGCAAAAGTAGTAATACTCACGGGTTAGCTTTGACATCTGGCGGCTGGTACGAATCAGGCAAGGAGAACCACAATCGGGACAGGGCACGCGCTGGTATTCGCGCACCATGCCCGGCAGGCTGGAGAACAAACCTTCTGCAGCGCTTTCGGTCTGGCAGGCATAAGGCTGATAGTCATCGACCTGGGCAGCAGCACCCGCCGCGATCTTTCGCCCACTGGCTGCCAAGCGCTCATGGGCCTGCAAGGCCGCATCGGCTGCATCTGGGGTAGAGGGGAAGGGGGTATTTATGAACATCAGTTCTGGCCCTACTCAGCGCAACGCACCACACCAGCACCGCATTCACCACCACCTGTGCGGGCGCAGTGGCAATGCATGCCCACCTCGCCCAGCGTGCCAATGGCATCAAAGTAGCGGCGGCTTATCAACACATAGCCTGCTGCGCCCACAATGGCATCCAGCTTGGAAACCGGCACACCTTGCTGGCCACTGAGCACACGGCTGACATTGCTGGCATCCCAGCCTGCAGCCTCAGCCACAGCGCTTTTGGGCTGGCTCAGGTTCTGGCGCAGTACGCGCTCAATCGTTCCAGTGCCGTGTGATGTGCGCATGTTCATATGGGTTCCTTCCGTGGGTGCTCAGTGCGCAACGCTGCGCAAAACAAATTGCGTGTGCTTGCGTGCGGTGCGGGGCAAGATGCAATGCATGACGCAATCAGCCACCATTCACAGCAGCTTGCGCTGCATACGCTTTCAAGCCCAGGCCAATCAGCTTGCGCACTGTGGTGGTGTATTTGCGGCCTTCGGCCACGGCGATCTGGCGCACCTGGGCGGCGTCAAGGGGATCAACGCGCAGATACAGGATTTCATCAACCGTCCGGCGGTGCTTGGGTGCGGGTTGTGGCTTGGTCATAATGTGTTTGTTAAGAGTTTTGGAATTGTTGAAAGTGGGTACCAGTGCTCTCCAATGCTTGAGCGTTACGCAGGTGCTGCATGCGCCTTCGGTGCAAGACGTTGGCTGATGCACAGTTACCGAGACTCGGAAGCCGGATAGATATTGAGGAAAGACCATGAAGAAACCAGTCGTTGGGCAAGTGCTTGCAACTCGCAACGGTGAGCAGTTCCTCGTAGAGGATGTGTTTTCCACCTTCAACCCCGACGACGAAGGTGCCTCCCCCGATGACTTTGCGGTGCAACTGGCTCCAGTTAAAGGGCTCCACGCCGTCCAATCGGATTGGGAAATGGACGCCCTGTTTCACGACGAGTTCGAAGAATGGTGCAAGCGCAATGGCGTCAGCTATTGAAAAAGCATGGGGTTGCAGTCTTGCGCTCCAGACCATTTGCTCACTGCCTGGGCGCATGCACAGGTAATGGGGCTTGTGCGGATGTCCGATGAAGTCACGGCCAATGCGAACGTGTGCAGGCATCGGATTGATTGGCGCGGCAGTGGGCTTACGTGGTGTGTTCATGGCTCTCACTCGTTAAGAAGTGAGTGAATTCTGTTATGCAATTGCATAACTGTCATGAAAAAGTATGGAATTAGATAACTTTTCATCGCGCTTACGGGAAGAGCGAACACGATTGGGGCTTAGTCAAGAGGCCTTGGCTGAGGCTGGTGGCGTAAAAAAGTTGGCCCAGCACAAGTACGAAAAGGGCGAGAACAGCCCATCTGCTGCATATCTGCAGGCCATTGCTACTGTTGGAGTTGATCCAGGGTACTTATTAACTGGGAAGCGAAGCACGCTCATTCCACCTGTGAAGGATCGGAATCTTTCCGGTGCAGTACCAGCGCCAGCGAGTGACAGTGATGCGATCTATGTTCCGCTGTATAGCTCGACAGGCAGCATGGGCCCTGGCAATGAGCTGGTGACCGAGGACGTGATTCTTGGTGATGTGCCGCTGTCCAGAACCTGGATTTCCAACAACCTGCCGCGATGCAGACCTACCGCTTTGAAGATGGTGCACGCCTACGGCGACAGCATGCATGGCACGCTGGAATCCGGTGACTTTGCGCTGGTGGACACTGACGTACAAAGTGTGGAGATTGACGGTGTCTATGTGTTGCAAGCACACAACCGTCTGTTCATCAAACGTGTGCGCCAGCGCATGGATGGCTGCTACGAGGTGAGCAGCGACAACCCCGCCATCAAGCAAACCGATATCCTTAGCGGCAAACACGAGGTACAAGTCTGCGGGCGTGTGGTGTACGGGTGGAATGGGCGGAGGTTTTAAAGAAAGCAGCCGCTGAGTCAGGAATTACAAGATTTCAAATTACCCACAGAGATGGGGTCGGAGAGGGCGTTGTTATGAAGAAATTGCTGAAATGGATCGTTTTGTGCTTTCTTGGTTTGATGGTAATTGGCGCGATTATTGAATCCACCAAGTCGCCAGAGGAAAAGGCTGCAGATCAAGCTGCTCGGGAACAACGTGCCGCTGCAGATCAGGCTGCAAGGGATCAACGTGCTGCTGAAGAAGCATTGGCTAAAGCTGCGCAAGCCAAGCTGGAAGCCGACAGTTTGCCCACCGTGACAGCTTCTGATCTTGTTAAAGCATATGACGCCAATACGGTGGCAGCAGATCAAAAATACAAGGGAAAGAAGTTCAAGGTCAGCGGCACGGTAAGTGACATCAACACCGACATCATGGGCGATCCATACCTTGTGTTGCACTCCAGCGGCAACAGCTTTAATGCTCCACATTTCAGTTTCGATAAAGCTGCTGCCTCGCTGCTTGCCAACATCTCTAAGGGCAGCAAGGTAACGCTGATTTGCACTGGCAAGGGCGACATTGTCAAGACTCCAATGGCTGGCGATTGCTCATTGCTGTGATTGTTGAGTACACACACCCTGCATTTAGGGCGTGTGAATGGATTGACACCATCTACGCGCTGTAACTGCCTGTTCATCAAACGAGTGCGCCAGCGCATGGATGGCTGCTACGAGGTGAGCAGTTACAACCCCGCCATCAAGCAAACCGATATCCTCAGCGGCAAACACGAGGTACACGTCTGCGGGCGTGTGGTGTATGGGTGGAATGGGAGAAGATTCGAGCGTCAAAGTGCCCAGAACGAGTACTGCTCTATTGAGAGCCATAGTCATGTTCTGCACATTGGTTCAATGTGTATTTCATATCTATGCTGCGAGCTAGTCATGCCCAGGGAAAAAGGGCGGGGGTGCATTGCGCGGGTGAGTAGTTTGTATGCAATGACGGCTCGATGAGTGGCTCCAAGGGCGGTAGTTCCAGCCGCTGTCTAGGCCTGATGCTTCCATGCTGCGAGTGGTAACTGCAGTTGCTGCCGTGGAAATATCTGCACCGGGTCGCGTAGTGGGTGGCATTGCTATTCGGATTCGGGGCGGAAGAGTTATGTGTAGCGATGAGTGAATTTTTTTTCAACTTAATGCCTTTCATTAAATAAAATATAAAGGGGAACCTTGTGAGTCGTTGGATTGATGCAGCTAAAAATAATAAATTTCAAACGGTATGGAATCAGCTTTTAAATGCATTAAATGATGTAGACATTAATGATAGTTCACCGCCTTCTGCCATTTATGAATTCGCAAGACTTAGAAAAATTCTGACTTTGATTGATAATGTAATTAAAAAATCTGACCCTGAACTCTTCCCTGTAGCAATTTATGAAAAATTGCATCAACTGACAAAAACTTGTTTTGATCAAGTTACTGCGTACAACGGTAATAAAAATGCTGGTAATTTGACTGGTGCAAATTCTAGTGCAGACAGCCTATTTTTATTAGTACGACCATACATATTGGTGCCGGATCAGGAAATTGATGCTTTTAGCAGCGCGGTTGAAGCTTACTCAAGTAGTGTTACTAAATATATTAAAAATTTTGTGCATAGTGCGAAAGAAGCACAGTCTGCTCTATCCATTGCTAATGATGAGGCGATAGCACAGAAGAAGCGAATTGATGATATTGAAGCTAGGGTTAAAAGCTTTGATGATTATATTTTTTCTGTGAATAATGAAAATAAATCAACTGAAATTCGTATTAGAAATATGGTCGAAAAGATTACGAATGACCAGAAGGCTGTCAGTGACTACTATGAAAAAATTTTTAATGGTCCTGAATCTACGTCGCAGATTATTTCAGGATACGAAAGAGATATAAGAAAGTTACGAGATAAGTTAAATGCTTTGACAGAGTCAGCGACAAATGAACATGAGGATCTCAAAAACTTCTATCATAGAATTTTCGGTCGGCCTGATACGGGAGGTGTCGAAGCCGAGCACAAGGGTCTTAAGCATGAGCTAGATGAGAGGCTTGAACAACTCAGAACTTACGAAGAAGCTCATAACGTGCGTCACAATGCAATGTTTCAAAAAGTGGAGTCGCTTTTACCAGGGGCAACTAGTGCTGGTCTGGCGACAGCGTATAAAGTGTTAAAAGACTCATTCGATAAACGTATTAGTAATTACACGAAAGCGTTTTACGGAGCACTGGTTTTTTTGCTGATCTCTGGACTATTTATGATAATTGACTACACAAGTAATCCTTTCAAGGTCGAGCTGGTAAAGCCCCATGATTGGCAGGAGATGTTGAAAACACTTTTGGTACGTGCACCAGTGGTAATTCCTGTTGTTTGGTTTGCAGTATTTTCTGCTACTCGCAGAAGCCAGTATGAGCGACTGCAGCAAGAGTATGCCCATAAAGAAGCGCTCGCTTCTTCGTATGAAGGTTACAAGAAACAGCTTCAGGATTTGAGGGTTGATGCAGAAGAATTACAAAAGGAGCTTATTGCCAAATCGATCAATGCTATTGCTTACAACGCTTCAACAACTTTGGATGGTAAGCATACTGAAAAGCCACCTGTTCTTCAGTTCTTTGAAAAACTCAACGCTGATGAACTTAAAAAGCTGCTTGAGATTTTACGCAGTAAGTGAAAATAAAAAAATATATCGAAAGAAAATATGAGTAATGCAGATGTTGTTGATGGAATAGGTTCAATCCCTAGTTCAATTCCTATATTTGGAGGAGTATTTGTAGCAGGCATTATTTTTATTTGTCTTTGTGTTTGTATCTACAGGGCTAAATCTATTAACTTCCTTTTGGATAGAGTGTGGATATTTTTTGGCGGCAAGCTGGAATTCAATGACAAAGAACTGAATAATGAGTGGGATACTATTAGAGATTTAGAATTGTTTAGATATAGATATAGGTTTGATGTGGAAACCATTGATCACGTTAAATCGCTAAGATATTGGCTTTACTCTAATAATGTAAACTTTCTTGAGCTTCGCAAGATATCAAATCTATTTGATGTACGGCTTGTTAGGATAAAAAAAAGTAGTTTCAAGTCGGATATTATTATTAATATACTTCTTATTTTTGCTCTTGTAATGGCTATTGTTCTTTCCAATTTTTTTCTAAACACAGAAGATGCAAAATTCGTTGTTGTTGAAACAGAGCAAAATTTTCATTTTGATGGTAAAAAGCTATCTATTTATGATGAAATACTTAGCCGCAGACAATGCGATAAAGTGACCGCTGGCGCATATCCAGAGCCAGACAATGCTGATGAGAATAAGTTATTCAATAAATACATCGCTTGCGGCATATTTAGCATCGAAGGTAAAAAATTCTATAAAAATACGGTAAATAAATCAAAAAAATTCGCTGCTGCTATTTCAATTACCTGTTTGTTGATAATTATGGTTTTTATGTCTCAGGTAAATAAATATTTTATTGCTTGCGAGATTAACAAAAGAATTGAAGAAAATAAGAATACAGAAAATATTAATCAATGAGTTGTCTCATCCCCGCCATCCGCCCCTTCCGCCTAGTGCTTTCCCAGCGTGATCTGGCTGGAGTAGCCACTGCTGCTCAGGCTGTGGCGCACATTGGTGATGATCCACGGCGTTTCATCGATTTGCTTTTTGTAGCCGCTGATCACGGCGGGGCGTTGCGGCATGAGGTCTGCACGTCCGCGTGCCAGGGTGATGTCAAAGCTGTAGATGCCGCGCTGAATGCGCAGCCATTCGGCACGGGCGGCGGCCAGTGGAATTTGCGTGGATAACACCACCCGCAAGATTCGCTATCTGCTGATTGGGTTTGCAGGGGCGCCCAAATACTGGAATCATGAGTCATATGGCCTAAAGTTTGATGCAGCGATGAAGCTCAAAGAGCAGGGCCACCCCATCCAATTGTGATGGAAGCGGTGTGGGTGGCTGGGCTGGCTTGAAAGCCATGTATTGGTTGATAGTGAGCGACTGCTGGCGGCTATGAGCAGTCCTTCGTAATTGACCTTCAGCATCCGCCAATGACTGAGATCAAAATTTTTAGGCTTCACTAAACGCGACAACAGCCAATTTGCCTGTAGAAATGCAGGCGCTTACAGTATTAGACGAACTGGGCATGCCTGTTGCGTGCCTCGTAAATCTAGTTAGACCTCACCCACTCGGATCGCCAATGTTGCAACTGCTCCTTAATATCTTTCTCGCTCTTGCTTCGGGTGTTGTCGGCTCGGTGCTTACCGTCTGGTTTATGGTTCGCATCGAAGATCGAAAGCTCAAGACCGACACCCTTCGCAGAATGCTTGGCAATCGAGATGACTTAAACGGAGCAGCTTTCTGTTCGGCGGTTAATGAGGTTTTAGTAGTTTTTCGAAAAGATGAGAAGGTTCTTGCCGCCCTTCACAATCTTCTCCAAGTCGCATCAACGCCTTCAAAGCCAAACATCGACGACGCGTTGGTAGTGCTACTCAAGGAAGCAGCAGCGGCGTGCAAGTTGTCACCGAGCAGCATTCCCGACACAGCATTCCTGAAAGTCATCAATCGAGTGCCGGGAAAGCAGTGAGGTCTAACCTATCAATCAACCGGACATGCCCCGGCAAGCCAGCTGCCGGTTACCTCAAACACGTTAACAATTTGGCAGTCTGCTTTGGGTCGTTTTGCGACTGTCACAGTTTCGGCCAAAAGCTGACTTTCAAGAGCCGGGTTCATGGCGTTCAAAAATCTTTTCGGGCGAATCAACCTATCTGACACGATTATTAAGACATGAACTTCTACGACTGGATGATTGATAAGGGGTTGTCGAAGTCCTCCGCAAGAAGTTACGACGGAGCACTCCGTGGATCATTGTCCGAATGGGCAATGGATAGCGGTCTGATTTCAGGCCCTTTATTCGCTTTAACCAGCTCATCAGCCTTTGATGAGCTTTCCCAACTCATCCAGGAGCTGCCCGTCTTCAAAGAGAGAAACGCGCGTGGGCATCACATGTATAGCGCAACCTTGTCGCAGTACGCCGCATACCTCGCGAGCAATGGCGGTGATGACATGCAAGACGACGTTGAACAAATCATGAGCGATCCGACCACGACGCCGACCGAGAAAACGGCGCTTATCAAATCCAGGATCGGACAGGGTACGTTCCGAGACAAGGTGCTACTGCATTGGACCTGCTGTGCTGTAACTGGGTTCAGCGATACAAGCCTCCTCGTTGCGTCTCACATTAAGCCGTGGAAGAACTCAACGAATAGTGAGCGATTGGACCAATGGAATGGTTTGCTGCTTTCGCCAAATCTGGACAAGGCGTTCGATAAAGGCTTTATCACGTTCGATACTGATGGGTTTATCAGCCTTTCACCCCTATTCACCGAGGCCGATAAGCTTGGGATCACATCTTCTATGAGGATCGCACTGAAACCTGAACATGAGAAGTACATGGAGCATCATCGAGCAGAAGTGTTCAGGTGTAAGCAGTAAAGCTGCAAACCTTGCTGTGTGACCGTCGCTTCTCATTTCCGCAATGGCTGCTTATGGTCGGTAGCAGTCCTCGTGCAGGTCAATCAGTTGAGCGCGTAATGCTGCGTTGAACAATATCTACTCTGTTGCCTCATCCCCACCATCCACACCCTCGGCTTGGTGCGTCTCAAGCGTGATCTGGCTGGTATAGCCGCTGCTGCTCAGGCTGTGGCGCACGTTGGTGATGATCCACGGTGTTTCATCAATTTGTTTTTTGTAGCCGCTGACCACGGCGGGGCGTTGCGGCATGAGGTCTGCGCGTCCGCGTGCCAGGGTGATGTCAAAGCTGTAAATGCCGCGCTGAATGCGCAGCCATTCGGCACGGGCGGCGGCCAGGGCATCAGCCTCACTGGCAAACGTCTGGCGCAGCGTTTTGGCTCTGCCACTGATACCTGCCAGCACACTGCGGCGCGTGCCGCGCTTGATGTCGTTGTAGCAGGCTTTGACGCCGCTGTATGAGTCTCGGTCAGCGCGTGCCCAGCGGTGCTGATCGCCGTCACTGCGCACAATGATGACGGTAGGCAGCGGCTGGCCGCTGGGTGTCTGGGCCTTGCGGGCTTGGCTAAACAGAAGGGTACCATTTTTGATGGTGCACAGGCAGTCCATTTGCTTGCCCAGGCGGCGCAAGAACGAAGCGTCTGACTCATGGGCTTGGTCTGCATGCGGCACTTTGCGCACTGCAATTTCCTTGTCGATACTGGCCTTGAGCTTGTTGGCTGCTGCAATGCTTTGCACAATGGCCCCCACAGTGGTTTTGTGCCAGCTGCGGTCTTTGATGGTGCGCAGTTCATCCAGCAGGTTGGCCGCACGCGCACGCAAGGTGATGGCATCGGGCGCACCGCTGTATTCCACGGCCTGAATGGTGTAGCTGCCTTTGTCCACCAGCCCAAGGGGGAAGTCTTGCTGCGGTGCATCCTGGCCAGCACCGCCATCGAGTTGCCAGCCAATGGCCACGGTCAGCGTGTCACCGGTGTCGGGCAGTTCAATTGCACCATCGTGGTCGCTGACAACAATTTCCACTTCATCGGCTTCATCGCCCTGGTTGTCTGTGATGTTCAGACTGACAAGACGCGGCGCAATGCGGGCGCTGATGTCCTGGCCCTTGACGGTAACGCGCCACACAGGCCGCAGGTTGGCAGCGGGGCGCTCAGGCTTGCCCGTGGACTGCGCAACCGGCAGCCCTGCGCGAACGGTGGTGGTTGTACTGGGCGTACTGTTGGGCGCGGTGCTCATGGCGTACCCTGCAGCTCTGGTTGTTCGTCGTTGTACGCACTGTCATCTTCCGGCTCCAGGTCGCCCATATCGTTGCCACTGGTGCCATCTTGCGCATCGTCGGATTCATCAGGATCTTGATCCACGCGGCGCAATGACAGCGTAAATTCAATCTTGCGCGGAGTGCCATCCACATAAAACAGGGTTTTGGTTTCCTGCAGATCCATGATGACAAAGGCACCGTACACCGTGCCGCTACCCTCTACCAGTACCCATGCCTGCCCCGTGTTGGCCATGCGGCGCAATTCATCCAGGCTGGCGGGCTGGCCTGCAAACTCGGGCACCATGCTGCCGCTCAAAGTGATGGTGTCTTCGCCCGGCCCCAGAAACTGCGAGGCATCACGCCCGCCAACAATGCTTTGGGTGGGGTGCTTCCAGGCGGTGCGCCGTTGCAGTTCCTGGTAGGCCAAGGTATTGAGGCTGAAAACAAACAGCCCCAGGCAGAGCATTTGCATAGACGGTTATCCAAAGTCGTTGAAAGCGTTTTGCAGACGCGCAGCCTTTGCATATTCGCGGCGTTGCAGTTCTGCGCTGATGGCTTGCGCCAGGGCCTGGGCGTCCATGCCGGGCTGGGAGTGAATATGCATGGTGATGTTGTCACCCTGAATGGTGACCGTCGGGCGCATGGCAGCGGGCGCAGCAATGGCCGGGCGGCGGTCAATTGCCACAGCGGGCATCTCTGGAGCCGCAGCAAATGTTGGCAAAGTGATGGCCGGGCGGTGGTCAATCAGCCCTGGGGGCAACTCTGCCGTTGCCGCAAATGCTGGCATACCCACAGAGGCAGCACCGGCCATGGCCAGCGCTGCAGCGCGTACCTTGAATTGACCGGATTCGATGCCATTTGCAGCCCCCTCTGAAATCCACCCTCCATATTGAGTAAACAGCTTGGATGGACTGGCAATGCCCAATCGTTCCTTGAACCAGCTGGCTGCAGAGCTTGCAGCACCCACTACGGCTTCTTTCAATGCAGACAGCTTGCTTTGAATGCCGCCTATCAATCCATCCACGATAAAGCTGCCAAAGTTGCGGAATTGCTCAGGCACCTGAATGCCCAGCGCAGACAACGCCGCAGTAATGGCATTCCACAGCACACCGAAGGGCGAGAAGTTCAGCAGGGCAGCCATCCAAGCACCCACGCCGCCGTCCAGCAGGTTGCGCACACCTTCCACCAGCCCCGTCAAAACCCCCTGGGCTGTACTGACCACGGCATTCCACATGCCAGACAGGATGCTGGCCATGCGGGCGGAAAAGCCGTTCCACCAATCACCCAAGTCTTGCCAGAGCGCTTTGGCACCGCCACAAATGGCATCCCAATTGCTGTATAGCATCCAGCCAGCCGTTACCAGCAGCCCAATAGGCCCCAGAATGCGCAGCAGCATTGGCGCGGCACGAACTAGCAGCGGCCCCAGGCGGGCAACCATTGCCGCAACTCCTTTGATGCCCGCCACCAGACTAGGCAATTTGAAGCCCAGCAGACCAAAGCCAAAGCGCAGCAGCATGACCTTGCCGTAGATAAGGCCCAAGGGGATCAGCAGGACTCCAAGTAAGGCAGTAAAGGCCGAAATTGCAACCAAGCCTCCAAGTACCCACTTGGCAAGCTCTTTGTGCTGCATCACAAAAGCGGAGAATCCCTCAATGAGCGGATTGACTGCTTTCATCAGTGAAACCAAGGCTGGCTCCAATGACGAGCCTATGGCGGCCTTCAGGTTAAAGGCCCGGTTTTGCGTCATCTGCCATTGCGCGGAAAGCGTTTGATTGCGCGCATCTGCCTCCCTGGCCATGGAGCCTTGGGACTCTGTGCTGTTAGCCAACTTGAGCTGACGCTGGAACTCTTCCGGCTTATCGACCAGCTTGGCCAAGGTGTCGCTATGCTCCATTCCAACCAGCTCGACCATGACGCCGATGCGTTTGTCCTCTGGTAGCTTTTGAATGGCATTGACCACCTTCATCAAAGTGTCGGTGGCATCCTTAGCCATTCCTTTTTGGACAGCGTTGCTGTTAAGGCCCACTTCTTTCAATGCAGACTGAAATTTTTTGGTGCCTTTCGTTGCTGCCGCGAATTTCTGGATGATCGCGTTTGCTGCCGTAGCCGCAGTTTCTTCACGTTCCCCCAAGGTGAGAAGCGTTGACCCCAGCGCTGCCGCATCCTTTTCAGACATGGCTACGGTGGAGATCACCCCGGATGTTCGATTGAGGAAGCTGATGATGTCGCCGCCTTTGCTGATGGCGTTGTCATCGAGGTAATTGATGGAGTCAGCCAAACTGCGGATAGATTCGATGTTGTCCGTGGGAATCTTGAAGTTCTTGGCAACCTTGCCCATTGCTTCGGTGATTTCATCTGGAACGGCATCAAATGCGGTAGCCATCTCTGAACTCATCAGAGTGAACTCGGCCAGCTTATCGGTCGGCACCTCCATGCGTGCCGCAGCCGTCACCATGTCGGTGATGGCGGTTGTCGCAAGAGGAATTTGCTGACTCAGTCCCCGAATCTGTTCCTCAATTGCGTAGTAGACGGGCGTGAGATTTCCTGCGCTACTGCGGGCACCTTCGACCTGCCGTGCGATGCCTAGCATGTGATCTTGGTGCTGGGCGTATTCCTGCACAGGGTTCATTCCTGCCTGTACGCCCTTGCGGCCAGCAGCGAACATTCCTCCACCTAACGCAGTCACCATCCCAGCATGCACCATCGCTTTGCCGTGCTGGGCCTTGAGTGCGCTGATTTTTTCTTGCTGCTCGTGCAAACGTGCCAGGGCCTGCTTTTGCCGGTCAATAGATGCGCTGCCCTGGTCAATGCGGGAGCGTAGCTCTTTGGAGCGCAGCCCCAGCCGGTCTGTGCTTATGCCAGCCTGCTCCAGCCGCTGCTTGTAGCCTTGCAGGCGCTCTTGTCCGTTGTTGATCCTGCCACTGAGTTGTTGAATGTTGCCCTGGGTGTTTTTGATCTGCGCCCGGTACTGATTCAGGGTGGACTTGGAGCGCTCATAGGCGCTCTGGCTGTTAAACAGGGAAGCACGGGTTTGTTCCAGCTGCCCAATAAATGCGGGCGTTACCTCGGCACCGTTTTGCAGGGCCGCAGTCATACGCGCATGAGCTTCACGCGAGGTTTTCAGCGATGCCGTGATGTGTTTGTGCCGCTCTCGTGCATCAGTCAACTGGCCATTGGTTTGCGCCAGCTTGCCCTGCAGCGCTTGCAGCTCACGCTGCTGGCCGCGCAATTGCACGGTGGTGGTGCGCAGGCCCGTGATGTCACGCTGGGCCTTTTCCATTTCGCGCACTTGCTCACGGGTTGCCTTGAGTGCGGCTGCCGCATCCTGGCTGCCAGCCTGAATGCCACGCAGCGGGGCTGTGACCTTGTCTTTGAGTTCCAGCAGAAGCTGCAAACGCTTATCCATGCGCGGCCCCTTGGGCTGCGCAGGCAGCGGTACTTACCTGCCCAGCAGCATGCGCATGACAAAGCCACCCGCCAATGCGCAGAAGTAGGCCGCCATGACTATTGCGCTCACCAGTGTGAGGAAGCCCAGCGCAATCAGTGCGTACATGATGATGTTCATAGCCCATAGTATTACATGCCCTGTTTTTGAGCACGCAAGCGTGCACGTTCGCGCCAGTCCATCAATTCAGCCAGCGACATGCAGTCCATGTCCGCAGGCCGCCAGTGAAAGATGGTGGCCAGATCCGCCATGGCGTCTTCTACGCGTTCAGGTACGCCGCACGGGCACTCTTGCGCACGAAAAAACCCGCCACCTCTGTGGCCAGCTCGGTGAGGTCGGCAGGGTCGAGGCTGGCCACCTCATGCGTGGTCATCGTGGGCGTGGTGATGCGGGGCAGCAGCTTCTGCACGGCTCCCACGTCCAGGGCCAGCAGTTCGGTCAGCTTGATGCCACGCAGCTCTCCAGCCATAGGTTTGCGCAGAGTGATGGTGCGCAGCTCTGTGTCGCCACGCTTGAGCGGGTAGTCCAGCGTGACGGTGTTGTCACCGTCGGTGGCAACGGTTGGAGGCAGTTCTGTGGTGGTTGTGGTGGTGTCTTGCATGGTGCGTCAACAGGTGTAGAGATTGCGAGAGAGCACCGGGCCGTGGGCCCGGCGTGCTGGTGTGGCAGGTGGTTTACATGCCGATAGCGCGGCGCAGCTTGGACAGCATGTCTTGCCCGCGCACATTGAACAGATAGCCTGGCATGTCGATTTCAATTTCATCAACACCGTTCACAGTGAGCTTGTAGTAGCTCACGGAGATGGCATGCGTGTGCTCGGTGTCATCACCGGCTTTGGCTTCGCCCGGGTCGATTTCACGCACACGGCCACGCACCAGAATTTCCACAGCCAGGACGGCACCGGTGCTGTCATCTTCGTAGGCACCGGCAAAGCGCCACTGGTTGGCGTTGTGCGTGGACGCACCGAAGGCGCGGTAACCATCCAGCAAAAAGCCGCCCGCCTTGAAGGTGAGTTCCAGCTTTTCCAGGCCAAGATCCACATCAATGGGGCCGTGCATACCGCCGCCGCGCCACTCTTCCACTTTGCGGGTGAGCTTGGGCAGGGTGACGGAATCAATCTGGGCACGCCAGAGGTCGCCGTCACCGAAGAGGTTGAAGTTTTTAAGTTTGCTAGGCAAAGACATATTGGTTCACTCCGGGTCAGGCTTGGATGGCGGCGGCAAATTCAGCCAGGAAATCGTCCGTGATGGACTGCTCAAAGATGAGGTTTTCCAGCGGCGGCACAGGGGTGTAGCGGTAGCTGATAAGCAAGCGGCCAGCTGCAAGGTCTTCCTTGCTGTTGCGGTCGGGGTCAAAGTAGGCTTCGGCGCCAATCAGATAACCACCGTTGACCAGATCGCGGAAGCGGCTATTGATGAAGCCCAGCATGTCGCGCACCAAGCTGGGGTGCATGGGCTTGTCAACGAAGGTGAAGTGCGCCTCGGCAATGGTGTCTGCCAGCACCTGGGCGGTGCGTGTGTAGTTCTCAAAGGCAAAGCGCCCGCCTTGCTCTTCACAGGTGCGTGAGCCCCAGAAGCGATAGCCGCTGCGGCGGATGATGGTGGTCACCTCCTGCGCGTTCAGATAGCCTGCATCGCTGGCAGGGTTCTGCAAGTCAAAGAACACAGGCACGGTGACGCCCTGGGGGCCGTTGATAACGGCATTGCTGATGTTCTTGTGCCAGCCCACTTCCTGATCCAGCTTGGCACGCAAGCCCATGGCGTAGGCGACGGCGCTTTGCGTGACCACCGCGCCTTTGCCGTCTTCCCCGGCGTTGCTGTCCCAGGCCAGGAAGTTGGGGTAGAGCACCATGACCTCACGCTGGCCAAATTCCTTGCGGTAAGCCGTGGCCTGCTCTTTTGTTTGCGCGTAGTTGCCTGCGGTATCTCGCGCAGCCACATAAGTGAAGGCGCGCAGCGCCTGGGCAGCACTGGCCAGCGCATTGGCAACTTCTTGCGTGTCCAGCTCTGGCACACCGATGATGCGCGGCTTGACGCCAAGTTCACTCTCGGCTGACAGCAGGGCCTGAATGCCTGTGCGCTGGCCTGTGGGCAGTACAGAACCAATGATGTTGGAGACGGTTTCAGACGCCTCCGCACCTTCCTCCACGCGCACCACAATGGTCAGTGCGCGGGATTGTTTGCTGATGGCATCCAGCGCACGGGCGAGGGTGCCACTCTTGCCCGCTTTGCCAATGCCACCGGCGGGGTTGGTCAGCAATACGGGAGTGTTGATGGGAAAGGCATCATCGTCAGCTTCCGGCGCGGTGGCCACCAAGCCAATAACGGCGGTGGAGACAACGCGGATAGCCGCGCCTGCGCCCGTAGTTTCAATGACTCGGACGCCGTGGTGATAGTCGGTTGCAGCCATGTGGCAGGGCTCCTGTTGGTGTGGAGCCTCTATGCTCACTCGAGCTGCACGCAGCGGCCAGCAGCGGCTGTTGTGGCGGTTCAGGTGACGGAAAAATGGATGCGTGCGCGGGATTGCTGCCAGCGTTTTTCCATCTGCATTGCGTCAGACTTGTACTGTCACGGCATAGCTAAATAGCTCATCCATATCTGTCTCTGACAGCTGTAGCAGCTGGGCCAGAAACTGCATGGTGGGGCTCTTGAGTTCCCAGGACGTGGCGCGTTGATAGCCGATTTTTGCGGTGTAGCGCTGCACGGGATCCGGGATTTGCTCAATCGCTGCAAGCACCTGATCTTCGGTGATGCCTTTGATGGCAAACAGTGCCACAAGCCCCTGGGCAGGCGTGCACTGCTGTGGCGGTGCTACCACTGCAGGCGGTGGATTCAGGTGGGCCTGAATTTCCTCTTCGGTCATGGCCCGTAAGGTGGGCGAGATGTAGCCGTCTTGGGAACCGTCGGCCTCGTAGGCATAAACAGTGCCCGCATCATCTGTGAAGTATTTGTGTTGCCTCATCTCAATTCTGCCCAGATATAGATTGCATCGCCTTCAAATTCGCTCACCAAGTAAGTTGCCCCAGCGGGAACAATGCCCGTGACTACCGCATCTTTTTCACCGCTACTAAATCGTGTCACGCTCCGTGCAACTCTGATGGAGTTGATATACAAGGAAATTGATGCTGCGGTGTTGCCGTCAGCGCGGCGAGAAGTCACAGATATAAAAATCGGTCTGCCGGTGGTGTTGGTGTAGGTGGTGCCCACAGCACGCGAAGCTGTGACGTCTTGCCACGATTGCCCAATTCCAAGCGCATGCAGCCCCACAGTTCCTGCTGCCGTCAGTCGGCCCTGCGCATCCACGGTAAATGTTGGCACTGCGCTGGAACTGCCATAGCTGCCCGCAGTGACTGCGGTATTGGCCAGCGAAAAGGTGCGGTTGGCCGTCAGGTTGCCACCCCCTGTCAGGCCCGTGCCTGCAGTGATGGTGCGTGCAGCCAAGGCACCATCGGTGATGCCATAGCCTGCCAGGGTGGTAGGGGTTCCGGTGACGCTGCCCCAGGCAGGCGTGACCACGGCAGAGCCCGCAGCCGTGAGGCGGCCCTGCGCATCCACCGTAAACGTTGGCACCACGGAACCACTGCCGTAGCTGCCTGCTGTAACGGCAGTATTTGCCAGGGCAATCGTGCGGTTGGCCGTGAGGTTGCCGCCGCCGGTCAGGCCCGTGCCCGCTGTGATGGTGCGGGCAGCCAAGGCTCCATCGGTGATGCCATAGCCTGCCAGGGTGGTCGGTTTGCCGGTGATGTTGCCCCAGGCTGGGGTCATGGTTGCGGTGCCCGCAGCGGTCAAACGCCCCTGGGCATCCACGGTGAACGTGGGCACTGCGGTGGCACTGCCGTAACTGCCCGCAGTGACAGCGGTATTGGCTAGAGCAAAGGTACGGTTGCCTGAAAGGTCGCCGCCACCAGTCAGTCCAGTGCCTGCAGTAATACTGCGCTCTTCTGTCACGTTCTTGCGCCACGCAGTCCATGTAGTGTTGTAACGCGAACGCGTCCAGACATCACCATTTAGATAGTGCTGATAGCTTTGTGTCGTGATGCTGCTGCCATCATGGGCCACCGTCAGCACTCCAGCTGCAGCAACCGGGTAATTGGTGCCGCTGGAAGCGTTGGCATTCGTGCTTTGCGTATAAACGCCACGCTCTGTAATGGTGTTCAGGTCAACACCTGCACTCAGCGCCGATGCCAACGTGACTTTGTCGCCGTTGACAAGATCGGCCACGTAGAGAGTGACGGCGTGACTGTGGGTTTCCGTTCCCACGGCGTTGGTGGATGACCCTGTGATCGTGCTGGGAGTGCCCAGGGCCACGGATCGATTGGCCGTCAGGTTGCCTCCGCCTGTTAATCCGTTGCCCGCGGTGATGGTGCGTGCAGCCAAGGCACCATCGGTAATGCCATAGCCAGCCAGGGTGGTAGGCGTGCCCGTGATGTTGCCCCAGGCTGGCGTCATGGTTGCCGTGCCCGCAGCGGTCAGGCGCCCTTGTGCATCGACCGTGAATGTAGGCACCACCGTGCCGCTGCCATAGCTGCCCGCTGTGACAGTGGTGTTGGCCAGCGCAAAGGTACGGTTGGCCGTCAGATTGCCTCCCCCTGTCAGGCCAGTGCCCGCCGTGATGGTGCGGGCAGCCAAGGCAGCATCGGTGATCCCATAGCCCGACAGCGTTGTTGGTTTGCCGGTGATGTTGCCCCAGGCAGGGGCCATGGTTGCAGTGCCCGCAGCGGTCAGGCGCCCTTGTGCATCGACCGTGAATGTGGGCACCACGGTGCCACTGCCGTAGCTGCCTGCCGCGACTGCCGTGTTGGCCAGGGCAATGGTGCGATCTGCAGACAAGTCACCGCCGCCATTCAAGCCTGTGCCGGTGCTGATCTTGCGCGTTACCAGGGCACGCGCAGCAAACAGCCCTGCCACACTGGCAGCAGTGAGGGCGCGGGTGGCGTCTGTCAGTGCGTCTGCAATCGCCTTGGTGGCAAGTTGCACCACGCCCTGGCGCTCGGTGGTTGCGGGCGGGTTGATGAAGTCGGTAGCACCAAACTGCAGCGTGCTGATGTCCACACCGCCGTCCAGCACACGCAAATCCGTGGCCAGCAAAAAAATACTGGCCGTAGATTTTTCCAGAATGACTTCGGGCTGGCTGTACGTGCCCAGCAGTACACCGTTGTCCAGGTACAGGCCCAGGCCGCGCACGGTGTAGGTGCCCGAGCCATCGTCGCGGATGGTGACGTGGATGGTGTCTGCAGCGACAACATCACCGGCAATGGTGGTGATGCGCTTGATTTCGTTCGGAATGGCCGTGATTGCATCGGTGGGCGTAAATGCAGTGGCAGTGATGCCCACGCTGACAATGCGCCGCGCATTGGTGCCATCGTGGGCCGCGTTGACCAGCGCAGCCCGCCCGGCGGTGGTGAGTTTAAAGATGATGCCTGTCATGGATGCTTGGGGTTACTGCACAGCCATATCCAGCCGTGCGTAGTTGACGGTGCGGCCCACGGCTACAAGCTTTGTGGATGCCGATGTAGAAATGCCCTGAATGAAAGTGAAGTGAGAGCGCAAGGGTTTGACGCGGGAGACTTCGGCCATGACGTCTTGCACGAATTCAGCGCTGGCTTGCACACCGTCATTGCCGGTCATGGTGAAAACCAGCTCAAACGTATGGGGCGTGCCCTTGGGCGTGGTTTGCCACCATTCCCGGATACTGATTGCGCCGCCGAATGCGGCCACGGTGTCGCGCACGCTTTTGACAGTGCCGCGAAGTCGCTGCACTTGAATGGCATTGCGCACGATGGCGCGCTTGATGTGCTCAGGCCAGTCGCTGCGCCAAGCTTCCACGCCCAGACTCCATGCCAGCCAGGGCAGCAGCTCCAGCGGGCAGGTATCGGGGTTCCAAAGCCCACGGTGCGGCTGCTCGATGGCAGACAAGTGCTTGGTCAGCACTGCCTCCGCCGCACGGTCCAGCGCGGTGGCGTTGGGGGGTAAAAGGGAGTTAACCAATGGTGCCCCCGTAGTTGATGTCGATGGCTGTACACCAGCTGGCCTGCGTTGCACCCACCAACACATCAGCGGTGGGGCTTGTCAGTTCCACGCGGGCTACACCTTCGATGTGCAGCGCGGCGTAAATGCCCGACAGCGTGGGCATGCGCCCGATGCGGTGCATGGAATCGGCGTAGTCGTTGATGCGCTGGCGGGCAGTGACAAGAACGCTGGAAGAGTCTGGGCCGGGCAGTGTGTAGATGCTCCCGGAAATCTTGTAAGGAACAATGCCTGCAGCTTGAACGATGACCTGATCTGTCAGCGGGCGCACGTCTTCTGCGTTGATGGCAGCAGCCACCACATCGAGCAAGGCTTGATCGGGTACACCGCTGCCCTGGCGGGACAGTACCGACACGATGACAGTGCCCGGCGTGGGACTGGTGGCCGCAGCATCCAGCACCTGTCCGCTGGCGGTTTTGGCGTGGAATACGTAGGCACCCACAGGGCCCGCCACGCTATAGCCACGCGGCGCCATCTGGATGCGCTCCCGGAATGCATCATCAGCTTCCATCACCGCAGGGGTGGGCGGCAATGTGCCGGGGTCTGCGGCCTGAATGGTCAGGCGCTGCACGTCAAAGAATGCGGCGAGTTGATCCAGGTCGCTGCCTCGCGCATAAGCCAGCATGACGGCATGTGCGCTGTCATTGCGGTCGCTGCGCTCAACCACGAGTTGGTAGGCCAAGCGCTGCAGCCACTTGGTCAGCGGCTCTGACTCCAGCTGCAGCGTGGCGGCTATGCTGGCACGCTGTGCCTGGGGCATGGCCGCAATCATGTCAGCCTTGAGTTCGGCCAGGATGGATTCAAAGTCAGGCACAACCACCACAGCAGGTGCTGGCAGTTTGCTCATGTCGATGATCTGCGCGTTGCTCATGCCTGCAGCCCTCCAGTCAATGTGACGGACTGGCGCATGACCGTGGCCTGCCCTTGATCCACACGCTCAATCTGCAACACTGCGCGGCCAGTGGCATCCATTGCCAGCGTTGCACGGCGCAGCCGTGTGCGGGGCTCCCATTTCATGATGGCCTGGGCCGTGGCAGCCTGCAGGCGCAGGATGTTGGCGGGCGTCATGGGCTGGTCAATCAGCTTGGGGATATAGCTACCGTATCCACGGCGCATGAGCCGCGACTGAATGGGCGTGCTCAGAATGTCGGCAATGGACTGGCTGATGTGGGCACGCAGACTGATGCGGCGGCCTGTGTGGGCATCCATCATTGCGGGCCTCCGCTGGTGTCGCCACCTTCCTGCACACCTATATGGCGGTGGCTGCGCAGGCTGATGCTGCCCGCCACCACATCCTCGGTGGTGCGCAGCGTGCCCTCGATTTGTGCCGATCCGCTGGCGCCCTGGGCCACGCCGCTACCCTTCATGCCGCCCTGGTAAATCAGGGAGCCTTGGACAAGGCAGTGGCCGGTCATGGTGGTTTGCGGGCTGTCAATGGTGACGCTGCCTGGGGCTTTCAGCGTAGCGGTACCACCGGCTGGCAGCGTGGCCTGCAGGGCATGTGCAGCATGGTCGTACTGAACCACAGCGCCATCCTGGTAGCGGGTGACCGTTTGGCTGGGGCTGTTGCTGGGGGCAGGGTGGCCGGTGCTGTTGAGCCCCACCAGCACAACGGCAGCGCCCAGGTCGCCGCTGGGTGACAGCACGGTGGCTTGTTCGCCCACGGTGGGCGGGCTCCAGGTGGTGGTGCCACCGGCACGGCATTCGTGGTAGGGGCGCCAGTCTGTGGTGAGGTCGCCAATGGATACCCGCACGCGGGCGGGCTGGCCTGGGCCGCCGTGGTCTACCTCGCTGATAACGCCCACGCGCACGACGTTGTGCAGCAGGCGTTGCAGCTCGGAAATGGCAAGGGAAGGGTCGGAGAGGGGCATGCAGCCAATGTGCCGCGACAGTCTTTGCGGCGCAGCATCTGGCTGTTGTGGCGGGGCTGGTAACGGCGGTTATTAATGCGTTGGCAAGCCACTCAAACTACTTAAGCTGTTTTAGCTGCATAGAACCAGGGGTGCATAAAACGCCCCTGGTTCTAAGTTTTTGCGTTTACCCACGTGCGTGCTCGGCTTCCCAGCCTTTGACGGCCAAGGCGATATAGCGAGGCACCGGGTGCGTACCGGAGCCATAGGCGCTCATGGTGCGGGTGGTCATGCCCAGTGCTTCTGCAGCTTTGACCAGTGATAGGCCGTGGCGCGCGCGCCATTGCGCGAAGATGCGCGTGTTTTCATCAGGCGCGTTTTGCGCTTGAGCATCTAGCCACAGTGTGTCGGCACCGATCTGAATGTCGAGCTCAGGCCATTCCGCAGTCCATCCCTCATCTTCTGCAATACAGACTTTGGCAAAGGCCTTGGGATCACGCAGTGGAGCAAGCGCCGGGCTTTGTGCGAAGAAGGGGGTGAAATCTACCGTGGCCTCTGTGCCGTTGATAAAGGTCATGCGCAACCGGTGGTTGGGTAGAGCCTTGAGTGCTGCAAATCGGGGGCGTTTCATGGATGCCATTTTTTCCACTCCTTTAACAGTGCTGGCTGGTTGTCTTTCACCCACGCCAGCACTTCATCGAGCAAGGAACGTTCACAGTCGCCAGTGTGGTCCAGTGTCTCCAGGTTGATCAGTATGTCCAACCCTCCTCCCGTCAGATGCACATGGGGTGGGAGGTGGTCACGCTCACGCAATTCCAATCGATATTTGTTGCGAAAGCGTTGTTTGGTTGACATTGCTAAATTGTATAGAAATTATTTCTATACTTCAAGCTTCCACGAGGTGTTGCAGCAGGATGTCTTCTACGGCTTGAAGGTCTGCATCAGAAAAGCCCAGCAGCTCACGGCGTGGGTATTGCACCTCGGGGCTATGGGGCTTGCTGCGGTCTACGCGGTCGCGCAGGCCCAGGTGGTGGACACGGGCCACCGTTTGAACACGCGGATTGATGCCCACACTGGCCATGTCTGCGCTGGCGGCACGCGGCAAATTGCGCGCTTTGCGCAGGCCCATGAACATCTGTTTGCGAATGGCCCCTCTTTTATCGGCCAGCTGTGCACGGGGGCGGCGCGGCTCGTAAGGCGTGCCGTCCGGGTTTTGCTGGCTGGCAATGCGCTGCATCTGGCTGCGCTGCAGGTAGTGGGCCACGTCACGCATGGCTGCCCGTCGCTGCTGGGGTTGCAGCTTTTCTAGCAAAGGCTGCGCCCAGGCGGCCAGCTCTTGCAGTGGGTCAGCCATGGGCAGCATCCTGTGTGATATGCCACTCGGCCCCGATTTTGTCGCCCAGGTAGAGGCTGTAATCCCCTGTGGCGTAAGGAGCCGGATGGATGACTTCGCCCTTGTGCGTGGCAGTCAGGCGGCGGCCAGCAGCGTCTGTGGACTCGGCCACGATCACGGATTCCGTAAGGTCGATTTCGACCACGATGTCCATCTTGTCATTGGACAGTGGCTCTGCCTCAAAGCGCAGGGCTTTGCTGGCCTTTTCCTTGTTTTGCAGCAGGTCAGGTTGGCTTGTGGACAGCCACGCCAGCAGCGGGATGGCCAACAGATCCAGGCTGCCCACAAAGTCGAGAAACACAATGCGCAGGGTGAAGCGGTACTCAAACGACAGCGATTCCCCGCTTCGCGCCACGATGTTGCCGCGCTCCACAAAGATTTTTAGTTGCTGCGGATCGGTGGCCAGCTGCGGAATGCAGCGGCGCAAATATTCACGCAATGCGCTGGGCTTGTTCATGGTGTTGCGCTCAGGGTTTGCTGGACGGCGTGGTAGCGGTCAATGCAGGTGTTGAGTTCGCGGATGGCATCGTCGCCTTGGGCGGTGATGTGGAGAAGCGCTGCAGCATCTGCTGGGTCAAGTTCGGTGTGCGCTTGGACAGTCCCAGCGGCGGCACGGTCGGTGTTGCCCCCGGCGCTTGGCGCGTGGGTGGTGCGGACGTGCAGGCGGATAGCGCCGCTGCGCAAATCAGTGCCCAGGCGGGCGACGGCTTCTTGTGCATTGAATTGCTCCTGCTGGTGTTGCTCGATGAATTGACCCAGCACACCGGCAAGCCGGTTGCTCTGCTGGATGTTGCGGGAGAGCACATCGGCATGCTGCGCAGCTTGTCTGGCTTGTTCATCCAGACGCCCGCGCTGCTCTGCCCGTTGATCCACGCCGTAGAGGATGGCCACCGCTGCCAGCGGCAGCAGCAGGCGGGCCAGCATGGGAATGAGGGTGGCGGCGTTCATGCGGGTAAAAAGGACTTGCCGCCCATGAACTCGCCCAGCGCACGGTTGAGCTGCCAGCCGTACTGGAATTTTTCGTCCTTGGGGCGGCGCTCGGCCAGCTCCAGCAGGTAGTTGGACTGCTGGGCCACCACCATGCCAAACAGCACACCCGCCCCCTCGCTGCCACGCTTGGTCAGAAAGCTGCGCAATGCGGACAGTGTGAGGGTGCCGATGCGGCCATCGGCCACAACATCGGGGTAGTCTGCCTGGTTGCGGTTCAGGACATTCAGCACGCGCTGTAGGTGTCGGCTAGCGGTGCTCTGGCCTGCCAGCACACCAAAATCCAACAGGCAGTCGGCCAGGGCAGGGTACAGCTCATGCACTTTGTGGAAACCTGGCTCCACCCAATAACGGCGCAGGTAGATGCTTTGTGCTGTTGCGCGGGGAAGGTCGCGCATAGGGCCCTGGTAGCCGTAGGCGCGGGCGGTGGCCACGGTGATGCCGTATTTGGTTTCACCGCCGCTGTCTTGCGGGTCATCGACGTAGCCGCCTTCGCGCTCGATCAGGTCGTTGATGTATTCAATGGCGCTCATGGCTTGGGCTCCTGTGCGTTGCTGCCACGGATGTCATTGCGCACCTCTTGCGCAAACTCGGTGATGGTCTTGCCTTCGCTGCGCTTGAGCCACAGAAAGACCGCAGCCATGATCCAGGGGCCAGGGATGGAAGACACCACAAACACGCAGCCTGTGATGACAAAAAAACCAGCAATGTCGGGCAGCTGCGCAAAGGTGGCCAGCCGCACGCCCGCATCGAAGATGCCGGGCCAATGCTGCATGAGTAGCACCAGCGCAGGTATGCCCAGCACAAAGCCGCTGACAAGGCACGCCAGCACGCGACCCAGCAGGTCACTGCGCGGGTCATCATCACGCAGGGGCACAAAGCGCAGCCCCAGCCAGAAGGCAATCAGGCTGGCAACGATGGGCAAGGAAAAGAGGGCAATCTTGTAACCAGCAAATGTGCCGGCGGTGGAGGTAGGTTCAGCCATGGTGCAGTGGTTTGGTGGTGGTGTGTGTGTCAGTCCCATAGCTTCACGATGTGGCTTGCGGTGGGGGCGGTTGGCGGGTTTGGCAGCTGCACCAGCAGGCCCAAAGGCAGCATCGGTCCGCGTGCAGCTAGGCCGGGATTCAATGCGTAGGTGGCTTCGGTGACGCCCGCTGTCTGGCCCAGGTGCCGCAGGCACAGCAGATCCACGGTGTCGCCTTGCTGGGTACGCACGGTGAATGCCATGGCTAGATCAGCTCACTGGTCATGCGGGGCTGACCCAGGATGTCGCGCACAGCGTGCAGGGCATCACGGCGGTATTCGTCGGCTTGCAGGCGTCGGCCTTCCTCGCCCCGTTCAGCGCGGCCTGTGGCATCTGCATCGGCGTAGCGCTCTGCCAGATCAGCCTTGGCGTATGCATAAACAGCGCGTTCAAAGCGTAGAACCTGGAGGCTTGCGTCGTTGATGTGAACGCATGGAACCTGGGCCAGCGTTGTGTAACCCTTGGCCTGCTGCTCTGCAGCCCAGGCGGTGAGCTGGTCAATCACGTTGCTCATGGCTGCGATGGCAGCATGTTCAAGGCGCTGCGCAGTGACGCTGGCGTCAACCGCCACATTGACGCGCACCAGCTCCATGGAAATAACCGGCCAGAAGGAGCCTGCATTCAGACTGCTCTTCGGTGGCGGCGCAGTGGTTGCCTGTGGAATGATGATGGTTTGCAGGGACATGATGTTCAATGGCGATTTGTTCAGTCAGTGCCAGGGTGGGCGGTGGTTGCAGGACGTTGCCAGGGCCAAAGCCCAGCGCGGCCCTGCAAGCCGCCCGGCACGGGGTGTGCTCGGTTAGCGCCGCACCTTGCTTGCCGATTTGGCAGGCGCTTTGCGGCTAGTGGTTTTGCGGGCTGGTGGTGTTGCAGCTGGCTTGACAGGCTCCACAGGAGCTACATCCACCACTTCCTGCGCCTCGTTTGTCTGTTGTTTGGCACGCTGCTTGCGGGTGATGCGTTCAATGTCTTTTTTGACGCCAGACATGGGATCCAGGTGCAGGGCCTGCATCAGCAGCGCCAGGGCACCAGCCAGGGTGTCGGCAGGCAGTTCGTCCAGGGGTGCTTCTTCTGCGGTTTGCACCTTGCCCAGCATGGCGTAGGCCGTGGCCTTGCACAGCTTGGCGCGGGCTTGGTCAGGCGCATCCTTGCCTTCGGTGATGGCAGCGGCAGCGCTCAGGTGTTCGGCGGGGTGGGTGGCGTCTGCCACCAGAGTGGTGTGACCGTCTTCATCCACCAGTGGGCGCAAGGGGTGCCACTGCCCACGCAGGTAGGCGTCGGAGAATTCATCCATGACCAGGGTAGCGGTGGTGCGCTGGTACTGGTCGGGCAGCGGCATACTGTGCTGGATCACGTAGCTGGCCATGCGCAGCGCCAGACCGTAGGCACCCGCATCTATGGCCCACACCATGGCAGTGGTCAGCACATCGTCGCGCCCACCTTGGCCTGTAGACAGCGTGCCTTCAATCCAGGGCAGGTAGTCAGGCAGCATGCGGGCCTTGGCTTCGCGCTTGAGCTGCACCGACTGCATGGATTTGAGGGCGCGTTTATCGGTGGCCAGCTTGGCCAGCATGAGTTCATAGGCGCTGCCTTTTAGCTCGATGCCGTAGGGGCTTTCCGCCTGGGCTTTTTCAGCCAGCACGCGGGCGCGGTGACGTTGGGCGGGGGTGAGTGCCATGGTCGTTTCCGGTGAGGGTGAAGGGCGGGCCACCCGCTGCTGGCAAGCGGCCCGGGTGGCTTAGTCCGTGGTTAGTTCAATGTTTTCCAGCAGCACGGCCTGTCCTACGTCTTCGATCACGTAGTCGTCGTTACTGGACTGGTAGTCCTCAACGCGGCTGCGTTTGGGGTTCTCAACGATGTGGCGGCGGCGGCTGCCTAGCTGCCAATACACAGACAGGTTGTCCAGGGTGGTGATGAACATGCCGTTTTCCGGGAAGAACGGCACCTGCACGGCCTGCAAACCGCCCACGCGTTTTTGGCTGATGACAATGTCTGCGGCCAGGGTTTCGGTGGGGGCTTGATCGGTATTGACCAGCGGGAAATACTTGTCGTGCAGCAGTTTGGAGCCCAGGATGCACACCAGATTGGGGTTGTTGCGGTGCCAGGGGTCCAGCAGCTCGCGGGCATCAAAGACGGCGGCGTCCAGATTCTTGTAGTCGCCAGCACTGCCGATCAGGAGCTTGCCCGCTTGCTTGACGCCTTCTGCCATGACACGCTCGGGGGCTTCTTCACGCAGTTTTTGCAGCCAGCCTTTGTTGACGTCTTGCAGCAGCGGGTTGGCAGCAATGTCGGTGTCTGCGGCAATCGAAGTACCGTTGAAGCCGATGCAGATGCGATCCAGCGCCTGGCGCTGGGCCAGCATTTTGGCGATGCGCACCTGAAAGTCTGGAAACTTGGCCCAGGCATCGATCTTGGCGTAGGTCAGGTGGGTGTCGTAGTCGGTGTGCTGGCAGTGGTAGCCGCGTGCGGACAAGCTGGTCAGGTCGCGGGTCTGGCGCTCTTTAGTGGCGGTATTGGTGCGGCTGGCAACGGGGCCAGACAGCGACAGACCCAGCTTTTGGCCTTGCTGTTCATCCACGGAGACGATGTTGATTTTGCTCAGGAACTCGCTGGACTCCTGCACGGCAGTTTCCAGCTTTTGCTGCACGCTGGGCGCCACAGAGAAAGTTTTGTCGGTGTCGCCGAGGGCAACGGCAGAGAGAGTGGCTACGCGGTCCAGGTATTTGTTGAATGCAATGCGGCTTTCGTTACGCATGATGAAATCCTTTGGTGTGTGATGGGGCGGATGGGTGCGGCTTAGAAGTCGGCTTGCACGTCACCGTTGCCGCCGCTGGCAGTGGGGCGCCGGGTAGGGAGTTCGGTGGTGTCGAGCTGGGCGTATTGCGTCTGGAGCTTTTCAACGTCAGAGCGCAAGGTGGCCAGGGCTTGGTCAGTGGTGGCCTGGTGTTTGGCAACATGGCCCGCATGCGCTGCAAAGCTGTCACCCATTTGCACCATGGTTTCGGCTACGACGTCAAAGCGGGCGTCGTCAGCAGCGCCTTTGCCGGTGAACTTGGCCATGGCTGCTGTCAGCTTGGCCTTGAACTTTTCAAGCGCCCCGGCGTCAGCTTCGTCCTCAAACTCCAACGCCACGGGCTCGGCGGCGGTGAACAAGTCATCGGGGTGTTCTTTGCGCAGCTTGAAGGGGTTGGCGTTGGGGTTCTGGGCTGCGAACTGCAGCATTTCGGTACCCAGGCTGGCGGGGTTGTCGGTGACAGCCATGCCCACCAAATAAGCCTCGCCGGTGTCGGCAAAGCTGGGGCGAATTTCAATGGAGCTGTAGATTTTCTGGCGGCGTTTGTTCAGGTCAATCAGCTCATCGGTGGCATCGATCTGGGCGTAGAGCGCCAGCTTCTTTTTGCCGCCGATATCCACTTCTTCGGTTTTGACGGCCAGTACATCGCCATAGGCGCGGAAGTCCCCAGCGGGGTTCAGCCCGCGGATGTGTTCGAGGTTGATGCGGGCGCCATAGACCTTGGGGTCGTAGTTCTTGGCGATTTGCAGCAGTAGTTCACGGTCGATGGTGCGGCCATCAGAGGTGGCACCTTCTACGGCTACGCGGAAAAACCGGGTTTTCTTGGGCATGGGGCAGGGCCTCGCTGTGGTGGGTGAAAGTCTTGGTGGATTGCAAAGACTTCATGGTGCGTAGCGGTGCAGCGGCCCTCAAGCAGAGGTTGTTGTGGCGGTTTAGGTGACGGATTCGGGCGCTGGAGCGTTGCCAGTGCCCCCGGAACACTTCCTGCCATGCAGGAAACGATCACACCACAACAAGCCTCGGTTGATATGCAGCCGGACTTAGCCGCACTGCTGGCCGCGCAAGCCCATGTTGATGGCGCCGCACGCCAAGTAGCTGCGCTGGCCGATGGCTCCCAGCCGCGCACCGTGGCGCGGCACATGTACTGGACGGGCTGGCGCATCAAGCTGATTGCCGAGCACCTGGGCCTGCCTGCCAGCACGGTCTACGGCTGGTGCAAGAGCGAGAAATGGGACGAAGCCAAGCCGCTGGAGCGTGTGAACGGCACGCTGGAGCTGCGCTTGGTGCAACTCATCATGCGAGAGAGCAAGACCGGGGGAGACTTCAAAGAGATTGACCTGCTGGGCCGTCAGCTGGAGCGCACAGCCCGCATTGAGCGCTACCAGGACAGTGGCAAGGAGGGTGACCTCAACCCCAATATTGCCCGGCGCAATGCCACTCCCAAGCGCAAGCCCAAGCGCAACGAGTTTTCGCAGGAGCAAATTGACCAGCTGGTGGAAATCTTCCACGCGGGCAATTTCGTGTACCAGAACCGTTGGTTTGAGGCGCAACAGGAACGTATCCGAATCTTACTTAAAGCCCGGCAACTCGGGGCGACTTGGTACTTTGCACGGGAAGCACTGATTCGCGCTATCACGGAAGGCCGCAATCAGATTTTTCTGTCTGCATCAAAGGCCCAGGCGCACCAGTTCAAGAACTACATGATTGCTTTTGCGCGTGAAGTGGATGTGGACTTGAGCGGTGACCCCATCATGCTCTGGAACAACGCAGAGCTGCATTTTCTGGGTACCAATGCGGCCACGGCGCAAGGGCGCAGCGGGGACTTTTATTTTGATGAGTTCTTCTGGGCAGGGAACTTCAAGGTGCTCAACAAGGTGGCAAGTGCCATGGCCACGCACAAGCACTGGCGCCGGACTTACTTTTCAACGCCATCTGCCAAGAGCCATGAAGCCTATGCGTTCTGGACGGGGCAGGATCGCAACAAGGGGCGAGACCAGTCCAAGCATTTGCAGCTGGATGTGAGCCACAGGGCGCTGGCTGCAGGCATGCGCTGTGCGGACGGGCGATTCCGTCAGATTGTGACGATGGAGGATGCAGTGCGCCAGGGCTTCAACCTGGTGGACTTGGAAGAGCTGCAGGATGAGTACCCAGCGGACGAATACGCCAATCTGTTTGACTGCGAGTTCATCGACGATAGCAATTCGATTTTCACGCTGGCTGCCATGCAGTCGTGCATGGTGGATGCGTGGGTCGAGTGGGCCGATGACTGGAAGCCCTTGGCACAGCGCCCGTTTGCCCGCAAGCCTGTGTGGGTGGGTTATGACCCCTCATATACCGGCGACACCGCCGCCCTGGTGGTGATCGCTCCACCGGAAGTGCCTGGAGGCAAGTTCCGGCTGCTGCATCGTCAGCAATTTCGCGCTGTGGACTATGAGGACCAGGCGAAATACATCTACAGCATTACCGAGCAGTACAACGTGGCCTTTATGGGGATGGACACCACGGGCATGGGACATGGCGTGTACCAGCACGTCATCAAGTTTTACCCGCAGGCACGGGCGTACCACTATGACCTGGCGCTCAAGTCTCGTCTGGTACTCAAGGCGCAGCATGTCATCACCAAAGGGCGGTTGCAAATGGACCATGAATGCACGGACGTGGCCGCCGCATTCATGGCCATCAAAAAAGTGCTGACCCCGAGCCAGCGGCATGTGACTTATCACAGCGGTCGATCGGATGACATTGGTCATGCGGATTTGGCCTGGGCGGTGATGCATGCGCTGGATAACGAAAACCTGGCCGGTGATGTGCTGGGCGGCAATTCTTCTGTGGAGATTTACGAGTGATGAAAGCAATGAACAAAGCGGCCTCCTTGGGTGTGGGCGAGATGGAGGTGTTCACCTTTGGTGAGCCAGAGCCCATGGACCGGATGCGCTTGCTGGACTATGCGGAGGCTATGTTCAATGGGCGCTGGTATGAGCCGCCATATCCGCTGGATGGGCTGGCGAATGCGTTTCGAGCGTCACCGCACCACAGCTCTGCGATTTTCCTGAAACGCAACCTGCTGACATCGCGCTTTGTGCCGCACCCGATGCTTTCGCGTGAGACATTCAGCGCCTGGGTGCTGGACTTTCTGATTTTTGGCAATGGCTACCTGGAAAAACGGCGGGCACTGACAGGGCGTGTGCTGCGCTATGAGCATGCACTGAGCCGCTACACGCGGCGCGGCAAAGATGATCGCTTTTTCTACGTTCCCAACTACGCGGAAGAACACGAGTTTGCTCCGGAGTCGGTGTTTCAGCTGCGCGAATACGACATCAATCAGGAGCTGTATGGGTTGCCGGAATACATCAGCTCCATTCAGGCTTCCATGCTGAATGCGTCGGCCACCATGTTTCGCCGCCGTTACTATGAAAACGGCAGTCACGCAGGTTTCATCATGTACCTGTCAGACGCAGCAGTGGGCAACACCGATGTGGACAAGCTGCGCGAACAACTGCGCCGCTCCAAGGGCCCAGGTAACTTCCGCAACCTGTTTGTGCACGCACCGAACGGCAAGCCAGACGGCCTCAAACTGATTCCAATCAGCGAGGTGGCTGCCAAGGATGATTTCAGTGCGATTAAAAACGCCAGCAAGGAAGACGTGCTGGCCGCGCACCGCGTACCACCGGGCCTGCTTGGCATCATCCCCAACAACACCGGCGGCTTCGGCAACGCCGCGGAGGCCCGTCAGGTGTTCATCGAAAACGAAATTGAGCCGCTCAAAACCAAGTTCATGGGTATCAATGAGTGGGCACGGGAGGAGCTGGTGAGGTTTGTGGAGGAGCGTGGCGGTGAGGGGTGATTAGTTGTAGGCTTTTGATGGTCAGAAGAGGTCTGTTTTGCAGCGATTGCTGCGGCTCATGTCGGCTGCCCGAACAGCCGGTTCCAGCCTGATAGCAGCCACCCCAAGTACATCTTCGGCAAACCCTCACAGGCTGGTTTCAGGTGAGTAGCGGACAGTGACCAAGATGGGGGGGCAATGTCCGCTCTCACGGGATTTGAAGTGGCGTTATCGACCCTGAGCAGACAGCCAAATTACTAAGGTTTGACTTCAGCGGACCAGCCAGCGTAGCTGGCGCAGGTCCACTGTAAGGATGGGTTAGCAGTCATTTGCGATAGAAGCCAGCGGCTTGAAGCTGAGGCAAACGCCGTTTGATCGGGTGATACATCGCAGCGAAACACAGGCCGAAACAAAGCATAGGCCAAAGCATGGCTGGAAGCTCAATTAGATCGGGCAGATGAAGCTTAGTCACGGCGATCCATCCGAACAGCGGTGCCACACCCATTGCACTGAGCAGGAGCCATAGCAATGCCCCAATGGCAACCCGAAACAAACGAGGAAAGCCACCGATGACCAGCAACCCGCGAACGTAGACCCGAGTAACCACAAGCAACAATGCGGCACACATGCCGAACCAAATCGGTGGTGCGAGCAACTGAACGACAAAGGAGAGCATGATCGCTAACTTGATTTAGAAGACTTGCGATGCGCATGCCTAGTTCGCCTAATACTATATGAGTGTGCAACTCCACAGGCAAATTCGCTGTTGCAGCGTTTAGGCTCACCTAAAAATTTTGATCTTAGTCTTTGGCGGTGCCTGAAGATCAGAGTCCGAAAGACTGCTTCTGGCCGAGAGCGCCATTTCGGTCAATCCCCCGAAGGCAGGCGCTAGTTAGTTTGCTCCTGCTAGTGATTGACAGCTTTGGGGAGCCATGACGATCGCATGCTTCCGGCCAGGAGTTGACCGTCAGATAGGTACGCCGAGACCGGATATATGTAGCTTCGTTGCGTACCATCATGCCTTGGCAAGACTCATGGGTGTGCGATGATAAACATGTAAAAAAATGTTTTATCTACCATGCATGAGGGTGAGACGAATGCGCTTGAGGACTGTAACGATTAACAATTTCCGTTGTTATAGGGAAGAAATCAATATAGATTTTTCTGACCTCACTACCTTTGTCGGGCGAAACGACATAGGTAAGTCAACGGTTCTGGAAGCTTTAGAGATTTTCTTTAACAACAGCATAGTCTCAATTGAACAAAGCGATGCGCATGTACACAGCGGCATTGAAAAGGTCGAAATCACTTGTGAATTCACAGATTTCCCTGATTCGCTAACCCTCGACGCTGGAGCTGAAACATCCCTGGCGGAGGAGTACTTGTTGACGAACACTGGAACCCTAAAGCTTCGAAAAATTTATGACTGCGGCAATAAGAAGCCTTCGGTTGAAATTTTCGTGCTTGCCAATCACCCTTCTGCCGCAGGCTTTCAAAACCTTCTCGAACTGAAAGAAAAAGAACTGCAGGCAAAGGTCAGGGAATTGAAGCTGGATGTACCACTGAAGGGCAATCCTGGAATGCGTAAGGCAATTTGGGCTGCGGGTGGTAATTTGCAGCTCAGAGAAACCGCCATCCCCGTGAGTAAAGCAAAGGAAGACGCAAAGAGAATTTGGGATCAGATCGAAAGCTACCTTCCAATGTTCGCCCTTTTCCAAAGCGACAGAAGCAGTAAGGACTCCGATGACGAAGTGCAAAGCCCAATGAAAGTGGCTGTGGCTGCTGCATTAGCCGAAGTTCAAGCAGATATAGCAAGGATTCAGCAACGTGTCCAAGAAAAGGCTGAGGAAATTGCCAAAAACACCCACGAAGCACTAAAAACCATTGACCCTGGGCTAGCTAACGAGTTGAGTCCAGAATTCACTCCACCAACCGCTGCCAAGTGGCTTGGCTTGTTCTCCATCGGACTTAACACTGATTCCGGCATCCCCCTGAACAAACGTGGTAGTGGTGTCCGGCGGCTGGTTCTCGTTAGTTTTTTTAAGGCTGAGGCGGAACGTCGTCTGAAGACCAGTAACCGTCGCAGCATCATCTACGCAATCGAAGAGCCGGAAACCGCACAGCATCCCAATAACCAACGGATATTGATTGAATCATTCAAATCCCTCGCTTCGGAATCTGGATGTCAGGTCGTTCTTACCACGCACAGCCCTGGGTTTGCCGCCGAGCTTCCAAATGAAAGCATTCGCTTTATTTTTCGGGATGGTGCTACAGGAAAGCCTGTTATCCAAGCTGGTGCCGACGTCTTCGGTGCTGTCGCGGAAACTCTTGGAGTGACACCTGACAGTCGCGTCAAGGTATTGCTATGCTTAGAAGGCCCCACTGACGTTAGCGCATTAAAAGCCCTCAGCAAGGCGCTACACGCAGAGGACAACTCGTTGCCGAACCTTGAAAACGATGACCGAGTTGCTTTCATCGTGCTCGGGGGGGGGAACCTAAAGCATTGGGTTGATGAGCACTACTTACGCGGACTTAGCCGAAAAGAAGTTCATATCTATGACGGCGATGTCGCTAGCTATGCTGCGTCAGTCGCAACGATAAATGCTCGCGGAGATGGTTCCTGGGCTGCTCAGACCATCAAGCATGAAATTGAGAGTTACCTTCATTCCGATGCGATCAATGATGCATTCAACGTATTAGTGGAAGTCACCGACCATCCTGTCGATGGCAAAGCAACTCCAAAACGCTTCGCAGAGGCGTATTCTGCAGCACAGAATTACGACGGCGTAATGAAAGACGGCACAGCCAAGATTCGGCTAGCAGAGCGGGCCTTCCCTTTGATGACCGCCGCTCGAATTCATGCCCGTGATCCAGAAGGTGAGGTCGTAGGATGGATGCGGAGAATTAGAGACATGCTCCAGTAAACCGTGCCAGAGTTTGCCATATTTGGAAGTGTTTGGATCAGAACTATTGCGCAACGTACGAATCAAACCTCATCTTCTCGATTTCCATAATGTCGCCTTTGAGTCGCAGCACCAATTCAACTCGTGCAATAGCTGTCACTCGGAGCTCGTCAGAGTCCTGTGACTGCTTTGAGGTGCATAACGGACCTGTAAGGAGGAATCAATGCAATGACTGCTTTGGGTAGCAGCAGTCATTGACCTTGCAGGATTGACCGACTGCAAGCAGCCTGAAGCGATCTACTAAACAATCGCATTGTGTGATCGCTTTTGCCCATATTCGGCCCATCTGATTCATCGCACAGGCAAGTCGATGAATGACCGATTTGTTATCCCAAACAGGTGCTGCTAGCGCCTTTTTGTGGGAGTTCTTTGCGCCTGATCGAGTATCCACACGGGGGTTCTTAGGTCTCTGAATACGCTTTTCAAGTAGATGCACACCATTGCCTTCTCAACCCCACGGCGCGCCACATCGCCCCCACCGCGCCTGCCCGCTTCGTGTACTGCAAATTACTTGCAGGTCGCTGGAGCCTGAATGGCTCCAGGCTTGGCGCTGACGCCAGTTTCACGGCCTAGCTTAATTACGGGGAATTACGAGAAATTTTTACGAAGCCGCTGGGTAAGTAAGATCAATCTTTTAGCCGTGGATGACGGTTTGTAGGGTGTGTTGGGCATCTCAGAAAAAATGATGCTTTTTCCCCTCATAATCACGCCCTCGTGACAGTTTTGCTCTGCACTGTCACCAAACTGTCACCGTAAGGCGACTGTGTGAATTTTGATAAGCAGAGTTTTTTGCTTAAGCAATTGTTTTTATTGATGAAAAACTTGCTTAACGCCTTTAGCCTAGGCGATTAAATTGGCTCATGTAGAGGAACACCATGTACAAAAACCTCGCAGCCACGCTCGTGGCCGCCTGCGTTATTGCCCCCGCTTTTGCACAGCCTTCGGCAACGCTCAAATCCCCCCCCTCAGATTCACCACCGCTCAAGGCTGCTTTTGTCTATGTCACGCCGGTTTTGCCTGCAGGTTGGACACGTCAGCACGAGGAAGGCCGTCTGATGTTGGAAAAAGCCTTGCCTGGGAAGGTGCATACGACGGCGGTGGACAACGTTCCCGAAGGGCCGGACGCCGAGCGGGTGTTGCGCGATTTGGTGGCGCAGGGCAACCAGCTCATCTTTACCACCAGCTTTGGCTATATGGAGCCTACGCTGCGCGTGGCCAAAGAGTTTCCAGCGGTGAAGTTTGAGAACATCACTGGTTACAAGCAAGCAGCCAATGTGGCCACCGCCAATGCGCGTTATTACGAAGGTCGCTATCTGTCGGGGATTGTGGCAGGGCGCATGAGCCAAAGCGGCGTGGCTGGCTTTGTGGCGGGGTTTCCTATTCCCGAGGTTGTGCAGGGCGTGAACGCGTTTGCGCTGGGCATGCGCAGCGTCAATCCCAATGCGCAGGTCAAAGTGATCTGGCTTAACACCTGGTTTGATCCGGCACGTGAGCGCGATGCTGCGATGAGCTTGATGGACCAGGGCGCAGATGTGCTGTCTTTCCAGGTGGCGAGTACGGCAGTCATGGCGGCGGCGCAAGAGAGGGGCAAGATGGCCATTGCTTTTCACTCCGACATGCGCAAGGACGGTCCGGATGCCCAACTGCTGGCTGTAACCCACCATTGGGGCAGCTACTATGCCGAACGCGCCAAAGCCGTGCGAAACGGTTCATGGCAGGCTGGCGATGTATGGGGCGGTGTCAAAGAGGGCATGGTGAAGGTTGAGCACTTTGGCCCAAGCTTGCCCGAAGCAGTGCGCAAGGAAGTGCTGGCACGCCAAAAAGCGATGGCACAAGGCAGACTCCAGCCATTCCACGCTGTGGATGCGGATGTGCGCGACAACCACGGCCAGTTGCGTATTCCCAAAGGTACGCAGTTGACAGATGCGCAATTGCTGCAAATGGATTGGCTGGTGCATGGCGTGGTGGGTAGCGTGCGCTAGCCTTCACAAAAGCCAGCGCTTGTGTGGGCGGTAAGTACGTAGCCTGCAGACAGCGCATTCACTGGAAAATCGGGGGTTAGCTGCGCGAGCAGTCTCAGGTATGGGGCTAGCTACACGTGCCAAAGCCTTGAGGGCCAAACGCTCGTTACTTCTATTATTTTGGGATTGCCAGAACTTATGTCCACCACCATCTATCGCAGTGCATTGCTCCGTTTTTCCGAAGATGGCTGCCCGCTTTACGACAGCGATGGTTTGCTGGCAGTCCGAGCGGATGCCCATGGGCAGCAGCGTGTTGTGGCTGCCGGTAGCTGGCAAGCGCTTCAAGCTCAGTATGTAGGGCAGGCCGATACTGAACTGGTGGAGTTTTCGGGAAAGCTGATTGCCCCCGGTTTTGTGGATATGCACATTCATTACCCGCAAACCGATGTGATTGGCGCACCTGCCGATGGCCTGCTGCCTTGGTTGGAACATTACACTTTCCCGCATGAATCTCGGTTTCATGACCGTGCATATGCCGACAGCGTGGCGGAATTCTTTTTGGATGAACTGCTGCGCAATGGTGTGACCACGGCGCTGACTTTTGCGACCTCTCATCCTGCATCCGTGGATGCCATCATGGCGGCTTCGCAATCGCGCGGTATGCGCATGATGGCTGGCAAGGTGCTGCAAGACCGCCACAGCCCTGATGGGGTGCGCGACGAGACCGAGCAAGGCTTGATCGATACCGAAGCGCTGATTCAGCGCTGGCACGGCATGGATCGGCTAGGTTATGCGATCACCCCGCGTTTTGCACCCACCAGCAGCCCAGCGCAATTGAAGGGCGCGGGCGAACTGGCGGCCAAATATCAAGACGTTTGGATTCACTCTCACGTCTCTGAAAACCTGGATGAAATTCGCTGGGTACGTGATCTTTATCCTGAGGCCCGCAGCTATCTGGATGTTTACCAGCGTTTTGGTTTGATGCGCGAGCGTGCCGTGTATGCGCACTGCATTTGGTTGGATGAAACAGACCGGGCATTGATGCGTGAGACACAGACTGCGGCAGCCATCAGTCCAACCAGCAATCTGTTTTTGTCCAGTGGTTACTTTGATTACCGCAAAGCCGATGCTGCGGGGTTTATGTACGGCCTGGCCAGTGACGTTGGTGGAGGGATGAGCTTTTCTCCTTTCCGAACCATGCAGGCAGCCTATGTTGTTGGGCGTGAGCACCACAGCAAAGAGGGGCTGAGCCTCAAGCCTAGTCACCTTTGGTGGCAGCACACCGCCGGTGCAGCCAAGGCGCTGGGCCTAGCGGGTGTGGTTGGTAATCTGCTGCCAGGTTGCGAGGCTGATTTTGTGGTGATCAACCCTGCATGCACGCCTTTGCTTGCGCGCAAAACACAACAGACAACCTCGCTGGATGAGTTGCTTTTTGCCATGATTGTGCTCGGAGATGACCGCTTGATTGAGCGAACCTTTGTCTCTCAAGCAAAATAGCGTTATTGCGCGTAGACCCGCCAACACCATCTTTGATACATCGTTGCTTCGTCTTGCCGTACCTGATGTACTGTCTGCGGCTTTGCGCTTTGTTTCAAACAACAGCCTTCGAATGGCTGGATGGTGTGAGCGTCTTTGATCAGGTCGTGCACACAGCTATAAAAAATTCAGTGAACAGGACACCTTCATGAGCATCATGAGCGACAAGTGGATCCGCAAGATGGCGGAAGAGCACGGCATGATTGAGCCGTTTGAGCCCGGCCAGATCCGCGAAGCCGATGGAAAAAAAATTATCAGCTATGGCACATCGAGCTATGGCTACGATATTCGTTGCGCACGTGAATTCAAGGTGTTCACCAACATTCACAGCACTGTGGTGGATCCCAAGAATTTCGATGAAAAAAGCTTTGTTGATTTCGAAGGTGACTACTGCATCATCCCACCCAACAGTTTTGCCTTGGCGAGAACAGTGGAGTACTTCCGCATTCCGCGTGATGTGCTGACGGTGTGTCTGGGCAAGAGCACTTACGCACGCTGCGGCATCATTGTGAATGTGACTCCTTTTGAGCCCGAGTGGGAAGGCTATGTGACGCTGGAGTTCTCCAATACAACGCCTTTGCCTGCCAAGATTTATGCAGGCGAAGGCTGTGCTCAGGTGTTATTTTTGCAGGGCAATGAGCCGTGTGAGACCAGCTACAGAGATCGTGGGGGCAAGTACCAAGGTCAGCATGGAGTGACCTTGCCACGCACTTGATTGCGCTGGAAGTTTGCAAAAAAGCCGACTTGGAGTCGGCTTTTTTTGTGTATGTGGGCGAGGCATCAGTCCATGCGGCAAACGCGGTTGCGACCGTTCTGCTTGGCCTGGTACAGGGCTTCGTCACTGCGCTGAAGCATGGCGTCAATATCGCCTGCATCTTTGCTGCGCAAGCTGCTGACGCCAACGCTGATGTGGACAGTGCCCACTGGAGGAATATCCAGTGCTGCAATGCTTTGACGTAGTGTTTCGGCCAGATGCATGGCGGAGTCCCCGTCGGTATCTGGAAGTAGCAGCACGAATTCTTCGCCGCCAAAGCGGGCAATGAGATCCGCTTGCCGTGTGCGTTGGGTCAATGCCTGTGCCACTCGTTGAAGTACCAGGTCGCCTACGCCGTGGCCAAAGCTGTCATTGATGCGTTTGAAAAAGTCAATGTCCAATGACAGTGCGCTCAAAGGCCGTCCACTGCGTCGCGCCAAGGCCAGAGCCAAGGCCGCTTGTGATTCGAAGCCACGTCGGTTGAGTAACCTGGTCAAGGGATCTGTGCTGGCCTGACGCTGCAATTCTGCGTTGACAATTTCAAGCTCTTTGGTGCGCTGGCGCACCTGTTCTTTCATTTCTTCATTCGCACGCAACAGCTTTTGGGTCATATGGGATAAGGCGTGCGAAAGCTGTCGTACTTCGCGACTGTCCCCGGTGACAGGCAAGGGCGTGTGAACCGCACCTTCTTGCAAGAGCTCTGCTGCTGAGGCCAGGGTCTTGAGGTCTTCACTGAGGTGCTGAGCCAATCGCCAGGCCACAATGGCGGCGAGCAACCCCACAAACAAGCCTATTGCCAAGGCTAGCCAGATAATGCGGTTGGCCCCTGCAAATGCAGTCTCGATAGGCTGACGGGCAACGATCCACCAGTCTAAGTCTGTGATGTTGTCGGGCAACTGGACGGCAGTGGTGAGAAAAGGCTGCGTTCTGTCTTTCCAAACAGCTTGTACTGGCACGCCAGCCGCAGCATCACGCAGTGATTTGGGATCAAGCGGGAGGCGTTGACCCAATTCTGTATATGGAGACATGAGCCCGGAGGGGGCGTAGATCAATTCACCGTATTGATCAAAGATGAAAATATCTTGTTGCAAGGCGTGGCCTGCACCTTGCAACAAACGCTCGACCGAGTCGCGAACCCAATCCCAGCTGGTATGAAGACCGAGCACGCCTACAACGCGGCCATCTGGGCTATAGATGGGAGCCGAGAAATCTACCAGCCGCAATGGCTCTCCATGAAGTCCGCGAGGCAGCAAATCAGCCAGGAGCTTTGCGGGATGCACCTCGCTGATGAAAGGGCTGTTCAAACCTTCTTGAAACCAGGGACGGGAAGAGACGTCTGTTCCTTGCAGCATGCCGCCAGTGGCGTTGAGTATGGTGCCTTGGGCATTGGCAACGCCAATCCAGACATTGTGTGGATTGATGTGTTGCACGCGGTTGAGCATGGTGCTCACGCTGTGTGCTTGTAAGCCGTTTTCCCATAGCTCCTTAGAACGTGCCAGAACTTGGGTTCTGTGACTTTGCTGCGCAATCTCTTCATGCAGCAAGGTGGCTGCATTGCTAGCCACCATGCCAAGCATGGTGGCGGCTTGCTGTTGCAGCCGCAGCTTGAGCAGTTCACCGGCGGACAAACACAGAGCAATTGCCAGCAGGGCAGTGAAACCTCCAAAAACCAAGGCAATTTGCGTGCGAAGACTGCTCGAGGAAGAGAGGCGCTTACTCATGAGGGAATGGGGCGTAAGAGTCATGCATGGTCGTTCTCCGAAGTGGCGGCAGTGGCCCATCGCTGTCAGATACTTTTGAACGTATAGTGCGCTGTCTTGTTGACAAGCTGGCAACGAAAACTTTTCCTACATGTAATTGGCGTGCAGCCAACATCGCAACTCAGAAAGAAAAAACTAGCATTTGGGCAAGTTTTTATGAGTGTTGCTATGGATGCAAACAAGTTTGAAAAGTCGAGGCAGAAGCCATTGCTGCGTTGGGGTTTGGCAGTGCTTGGCCTGGGATTGGTAGTTTGGCAATTTTTCACATTCTTGGATATTGTGGAAGTGCACACTGCGCATGCGCAAAAAATTAGCCAATCTGCCAGCTGGGCCGGTCAGCCAGTGGGAGTGATGCCGCAGGTCCAGCCAGAAGCGGGCGCAGGGTTGGTGCCGCTAGATCATGCGCAGATCCCAAATACAGGCATGATGCGCGCTAATTTGCCTTAGTGCGATGAGGAGAAAATTATGAAATGGGAAGGCAATCGCCAATCCAGCAATGTGGAAGATAGACGCAGTGGCGGCGGTGCCCCCATGTTCGGCGGTCGCAATATCGGTATTGGCACCATTGTCATTGCTTTGGTTGGTGGCTGGGCCTTGGGTATCAATCCGTTGACAATCTTGGGGGTGCTCAGTGGAGGTGGCGGTGCGCCAGTGGCACAGCAGAACACTCCCGCACAAGGGCCACCTGCCAACGACAGCATGGGGCAATTTGTCTCAACCGTATTGGCGGATACCGAGGATGTTTGGGGCTCACTCTTCAAGCAAGCAGGCGTCAACTACGAGGAGCCCAAACTGGTGCTGTTTCGGGGGGCGGTGGGCACGGCATGCGGCACCGGTCAAGCAGCCATGGGGCCGTTTTATTGCCCTGGAGACCACAAGGTTTATATCGATCTCTCTTTCTATGATCAGCTCAGGAGCCAATTGGGTGCTCCTGGTGACTTCGCGCAGGCTTATGTGATTGCCCACGAAGTGGGTCACCATGTGCAAAATCTGTTGGGTATTTCGGGCCAGGTTGACCAAAGGCGCAGTCGTGTCAGCCAGGTGGAATACAACAGGTTGTCTGTGAAGCTGGAATTGCAAGCAGACTGCTTTGCAGGCGTTTGGGCACACCATGCCCAGAACCAGCGCCAGATTCTGGAGCAAGGTGATGTGGAAGAGGCAATGAATGCTGCGGCCAAAATTGGTGATGATGCCCTCCAGCGTGCTCAGACTGGACAGGTGGTGCCGGACAGCTTTACCCACGGCTCAAGTGCACAACGTCAGCGCTGGTTCAAAACCGGTCTGGAGACAGGCTCAATGAAGGCTTGTGATACTTTTTCTGCAGCCAGCTTGTAACAAGTCTTGCGTATAAGTGCGGCTTTATTTCCACGGAATCCGCGAAGTCACGCTGGATTTAATGACCCCACATAGTGCTTGGCCCGCACAGTGCGACAATAGCAGGCTCAATGACAAGTTCTTTTTCCTCTTTACTCTTGGCGGAGCCACTGGCACGCGCCGTGGCCGAAATGGGCTACGAGTCCATGACACCCATCCAGGCCCAGGCGATTCCGGTGGTACTAACCGGCAAGGATGTGATGGGTGCAGCGCAAACCGGGACTGGTAAAACAGCCGCTTTTTCGCTGCCGCTGCTGCAACGTTTGATGCGGCATGAGAACAGTTCGGCCTCGCCCGCACGCCACCCCGTGCGTGCCCTGGTGCTGTTGCCGACGCGTGAGCTGGCCGATCAAGTGGCCCAGCAAATTTCCCTATATGCCAAGCACACCAAGCTGCGCAGCACCGTGGTGTTCGGCGGCATGGACATGAAGCCTCAGACCATTGAGCTGAAAAAAGGCGTGGAAGTGCTGGTAGCCACACCAGGCCGCTTGCTGGATCACATCGAAGCCAAAAACGTGGTTTTGAATCAAGTGGAATATGTGGTGCTGGACGAAGCAGACCGGATGCTCGATATTGGTTTCCTTCCGGATCTGCAGCGAATCTTGAGTCATTTGCCCAAGACGCGTACCACCCTGCTGTTCAGTGCGACGTTTTCGCCGGAAATCAAGCGTTTGGCAGGCTGTTACCTGCAAGATCCTGTCACGATTGAAGTGGCACGTCCCAATGAGACAGCATCTACGGTTGAGCAGCGCTTTTACAGCGCCAACGATGATGACAAGCGCCGGGCTATTCAAGTGGTGCTGCGTGACGAAGGGATTCGTCAGGCATTCATCTTTTCCAACAGCAAGCTGGGATGTGCCCGCCTGACACGTGCGCTGGAGCGTGATGGCTACCGTGCTGCCGCGCTGCACGGTGACAAGAGCCAGGACGAGCGCTTGAAGGCCCTGGAAGCTTTCAAACAAGGCGAAGTGGATTTGCTGGTATGTACCGATGTGGCTGCGCGGGGCCTTGACATCAAGGATGTGCCGGCGGTGTTTAACTACGATGTTCCCTTCAATGCGGAGGACTATGTACACCGCATCGGCCGAACAGGGCGCGGTGGTGCCACTGGTCTGGCTGTCACCATGGTGGGCTCGTCAGACAGCAAGCTGGTGGGTGAAATTGAAAAGCTGATCAAACAGAAGATCAATATTCAAAGCATTCAGCTGCCTGAATCTCGACGTTTCAGAGATCGTGACAGTCAACGTGATGTGGCAGGTCGCGAGGAAGTGCAACGTAGTGCGTCAGCCCACGGTACACGTCCTGCGCGTGGAGCACGTCCCATGCGCAGTGCTCCGGCGGACCCTTTCTTTGACAAGCCATACCAGGCAACTGACTCACATATTCCTGCCTGGGATGCCGCTGGTAAAGCGTCGCCCAAAACATCGCCAGGGACCAAAGCCAAACGCAAGGTTGCTGCGCTGTTCAAGCCCATGGGTAGCTTCTAAGGCCTGCTACAGAATCTTTGTGGAAAAAGCCATGTCATGTGACGTGGCTTTTTTGTATGGACTGTGTGGTTTAGCCTGGCTTTTGCTCCTGCGTGCACCGAATCTGGTGCAGCTGGCGCTCTTGAAAGTCGTCGCCAATTTCCATGGCACTCAAACAGCCTCCCCAGATGCAGCCTGTATCCAGGGCGATCAAGTTGGGTCGATTGATCAGTCCAAGTGTGGACCAATGGCCAAAAGCGATCGTGTCTTTGGCTGTTTGACGGTTGGGACACTCAAACCAGGGCATTAAACCTGCAGGCGCTGCATTGGCAGATTCTGAGCTTCCAAAGTCCATTATTCCGTCTGCATTGCAAAAACGAATACGTGTCAGGGCATTCACAATGACACGAATTCGCTCACCACCGGTTAACAGTGGATCCCATTGATTGGGAAGGTTGCCATACATATGCATTAAGAAAATTGGCAAAGCATCGCCTTTGACTTGCTGGTGTACTTCGTCTGCCAGTTGCAATGTGTCTTCAAAGCTCCACTGAGGCAATACGCCCGCATGAACCATCAATATGCGTTGTCCTTGTCCATTTTCCAAGTAGCGTGCCAAAGGTTGTTGTGATACCCAATGCAGTAGAGCCTGCCTATCTGGTGCACTCAAAATACTTTGCAAGGTATCTCGTTTGCCCGGTTTGCGAATCCCATGGGCACTTGCCAGCAAATGCAGATCATGGTTTCCCAATAATGGTTTGATTGCATCCCCCACTTCCATGCATCGTCGTAAAACTTCAGCAGATTGAGGGCCTCGGTTGACCAGGTCACCCAGCAAATACACAGTGTCTCGGCTTGGGGAGAAGGAGATGTGTTGCAGAATTCGTTCGAAAGCTGCATTGCAGCCTTGGATATCACCAATCAGGTATGTACTCACTCTGTATCTTTCTAATGACCTTATCAAAGGTGTGCAGACATTGTCTTATTGACATGTAAGTGAATTTTAAGTCGGTTGTCGCGCATGCATGATGTAAGCCACTTCTTTAAGGCCTGTAGCTTGTGTTTTTGTAATATGGCTGTCATGGCATAAATGTAAAAATATCTTTTGTGCGATAAACGATTGTTGGATTTATTTATATATATATCTATAATTTGATGACCAACTGAAAGGAATCGGCAATGAGTTCTTATAAAGATCTTTTGAAGCAGCGTGATGATTTGGAAAAGCAAATTCAGGAGGCTCGCAAGCGTGAGTTGGCTGAAGCTGTCGGCAAGGTGCGCGCTTTGATTGAAGAACATGGATTGAGTGCAGAAGATGTATTCCCGCCAGCTCGTTCTTCGCGCGGTGCCAATGCGGGAACCAAGGTCGCACCTAAGTATAAGAATCCAGAAACCGGTGAGACTTGGACAGGACGCGGCAAGGCTCCAAAATGGATCCAAGATCAAGATCGCAGCAAGTTTGAGATCTGATTATGTGTAAGAAAAGGCCTGAATCTAAAGGCCTTTCTTACTTGCCTCATCAGACCGTCAATTATTCTTGCATTCAATCTGTAATAAAGTGTTGATTTGTTTTTTCTATTTTTGAAGCCCGCTGTGGTATCGCCGCTTCATTTGTGCGCGGTGTTTGCTTCTTATCAGCCTTCTGCAGGGCCTTCAGTGCACGCGCAGTGCAATTCAGCGCCACAATTTAGCGCATGAAAAAACAAGTATTGATTGCTGGCGGTGGCATTGCGGGGATGGCTGCGGCTTTGGGTGCATCGCACGCAGGCTGGGACGCACGCTTGTTTGAACGGGCAGCTGAGTTTTCGGAAGTTGGCGCTGGCGTGCAACTGGGGCCCAATGTAGTGCGTCGCCTACAAGCTTGGGGGTTGCAAAGACCTTTGCTCCAAGTGGTCGCAGTGCCCCAGCAACTGGTCGCCCGGAGTGCTGTCAATGGCCAGGTTTTGGCTTGTGCTCCGCTGGGGCAATCCATGGTGGAGCGTTATGGCGCAGCATATGTGACCATCCATCGTGCGGATCTGCATGGTGTGCTGTATGAAGCTGTGCAAGAGCGTGCCGATACTTTTATCAACCAAGGTCAAGAAGTCGTTGAGGTGCTGGGCACCGAGCGTGTCACCACAGTCAGACTTTCCAACAACAAAGAAGTTGAAGGTGATGCACTGATGCTGGCGGATGGTGTCTGGAGCAAGCTGCGAGGTCCCTTGCTGGGAGATCTCAGCCGTCCCCGGGTCTCTGGGCACTTGGCATACCGTGCGCTGTTGCCGATGTCGGACGTTCCTGCTGGCTGGCGCAGCAATGAGGTGACCGTGTGGTTGGGGCCGCACATGCATGCGGTTCACTATCCTGTGCGCCGGGGTGAGATGATGAATATCGTGGTCATCATTGAAGGCCCTGCTCCGCAAGATCTGGAGCAATGGGATCATGCAGGCAATGCACAGGTGCTGGAGCAAGCGTTGAAAAACTGCAGCAGCAATTTGCAGGATTTGATCCGCAGTGTACCCGCTGCAGGTGCGCAATGGCGTTTGTGGCCTTTGTCGGACCGAGCACCTATCCAGGGTCCTGAAGCCATGGTCAAAGGGTTGGTCGGCTTGATTGGCGATGCAGCTCATCCCATGCGGCCTTATTTGGCGCAGGGTGCAGGTATGGCTATTGAAGATGCCGCTGAACTCCAGCGAGCCTTGGCTATGGATGACCTGGATATTGAATTGCGCCTGAGCCGATATGCCTTGAATCGCTGGGCCCGCAATGCACGCGTGCAAGCGCGTTCCATACGCAATGGCAAAATTTTTCATGCCACAGGCCCGGTGCGTTGGGGACGAGATTTGGCGATGCGCACTTTGGGGGCCAAGCTGATGGATGTGCCGTGGCTCTACAGTGGAGAGGGCTCCAGCGCCAGCATCTTGTAAGCGCTGCTCTTTTGGTATTTGACGGTGATCGGCCTATTTTCTTTGGGGAATAGGCCGATTGGTTTTTCAGCTCACACCTTGGCTGTTCGCAGCAACGGCGATGCCGGCAGAAGGCGGTAGGCAATGGATGCTATGGCCAGCCACAGTGCAATGGTGAGCGCAACAGCGGTATAAGCTTCCCAGCCCTTGCTTATAGCCCAGGCGGCAACGACACCGGTAAACCACTGCATCAACGCGATACCTAAAAACATGGACATGGTGTAGAGCGACAGCGCCCGCCCTGTCATATGGCTGGGATAAGAGGCTCGCACATCGGCATATTGCAGCAATCCATAGCCTGAGAGCATGGCCATCAGCACGATGGTGAGCACATTGGCTGTTGCTTGGTGCCACAGGGCAAGGGTGACGAACAATGCCGCCATGCCCAGTGATAGGTTCGCCAGCCACTGGCGTCGTTTATATATGCCCGGATCCAGTCGACCAAAAATGGCTGGCGTAAATAGAGAAATAAGTGACACCACAAAAGCCACATGCCCGCTGTGCACCAGGCTGAATCTGTGGCGCTCCATGAGTAGTGGCGCAATCCAAAGTCCGCGCAGCGACAGAAAGGCTGCGTAACAAGACATGCCAAGCACCAAAATACCCCAGGTGTGTGGCAGTGTTAGCAGCTCGGCCATGCGTATGAACGCATGGCCCCATGTTTCTTTTGGGGGGCTGTCCGTATTAGGTAGTGCAGGCTCATGAACTTTGAAGAAGATCAGCAGCCAAGATAGTGCGCACAACAGGCTCAGCAGCCAAAAAGCACTGCGCCAGCCATATGATTCAACAACCCATGCCAGAGGCGTGCCTGTAAACAGAAGGCCCAGGCCCCCAAAACCTAGAGACAGGCCAGAAATAAACGCAAAGCGTTCTGCGGGGAAATGGCGTGCAATGAAGATGGTGCAGGCCAGAAAGGCTGGAGAACAGCCTACGCCGATCATCAGCTGGCCGAGCATCAGCCAGCCATAGCTGGGTGCCGCAGCAGACACCACAGCTCCCAGCGTGGCAAACGGGAAGGCATACAGCACCGTGCGGCGCAGACCATATAAGTCCATACCAATGCCCATCAGCAATTGAACAACACCAAAGGACAAGCCAAACAAGCCCGCAAAAGCTCCCAATGAACTGGCACTGATGCCAAAGTCTTGTTGCAAGCCCTGGGCCAGGATGGCCGTGATGGTGCGAAAGGCTTGGCTGAGCGCAAACCCGGTGAGTAATGCCAAAAGCATGATCCACAATGGGCGCTGCTGGCTGGGTTGAGCGAAGGTTGCTTGATTGGTCGACATCCGGTGACTATCTCCTGCTGGTAAGCCTAGCTTTAAGCTGTGCAGTGAACTGTCACCCCTGTGTGGGGATTTACCCTTGGCGAGCCTGCGCAGCTGACATAGAGTGGAAACTATGAGCACACGCACTTCTACACCCGTTGAAACTCTGGTTTTGCACTACACCGTGCGCAGATGTCCTTTGGGGCAAGTATTGGTTGCAGCAACACCGAAAGGGATTGCGGCAGTGTTGCTGGGCGACAACAAATCTGCATTGATTGAGGATCTGCAGCAACGTTACCCAGGTGCACAGCTGAACACAGGAGGCCCTGTGCTGCACCGCTGGAGTGATACGGTGCTGGAGATTCTGGAGCACCCCACGTTGCAGCATGTGGTGCCGCTGGATGCGATCAGTGGCACAGATTTCCAGCGCAAAGTGTGGAAGGCCCTGCGGGGTATTCCTGCCGGGCAAACGCGTACCTATACCGAACTGGCCCAGGCCGTAGGCCAGCCCCAAGCCGTGCGTGCTGTGGCGAGTGCTTGTGCAGCGAATCCTTTGGCGGTGCTGGTTCCATGCCATCGTGTGCTGCGCAGTGATGGCGGGTGGGGGGGCTATCGCTGGGGACTGGAACGCAAGCAGCAATTGCTTCAGCAAGAAGGTGCTATTGCAAAGCCATAGTTGATGGTGGAGGGCGGCGCATCTGTGTGGCTTATGCTGCGGCTGTGTGTCCTGAAATTGGGCATTGACTAACACCTTACACCGTCAAACCGGGTAGCTGTGGCTGGGTTTGCAAGGCCGCAGTGCGTCGCAGCAGGTGCGGGATATGCTGACGCTGGCTGGTCTGTATTTCACAGAGCAAGCGGTGAAGCGGTAGGGGAATATGCCAGCGGTGCTGAAGATCGCTTTGCATGCGCAGCAACAAGTGAGCGGTCATTTCAGCGTCGGCCAGCGCGCGGTGGGCTTTGTCTGCTGATGGGAGGCCCAGATAGCGGACGATACGGCCCAATGAATGGCTCGGCGCTTCAGGGTACAGGCGGCGTGACAGCAGAACTGTGCAGGCGAAAGGATGCATGGGCGCGCACCCGACGCGCTGTAATTCATCAATCCAGAATTTGCGATCAAACGAGGCGTTGTGAGCCACCATTGGCGTGTTGCCCACAAAGGTTGCCGCATCCCGCATGACAGTGGCGGCAGCTGGGGCAGCTTGCAGCATGGCATTGCTGATGCCGGTCAGCTGTGTGATGTTCCATGGCATGTGCTGGCCTGCGTTCATCAGGCTTTGGAAGCGATCAACTATCTGTCCACCCTCGATCAGCACAATACCGATTTCCGCGGCACGAGCACCGTGTGCGGGACTCATGCCTGTGGTTTCAAAGTCGATGATGGCAATGCGTTCGGTCATACAGGGCTATGCAAGGTCAAAGGCTGCGCAAGATGGCACGTACCGGTGATGCCTCTGCCTGCATCAGCTTGAGGGGCAGGGCAATCAGCTCGTAATCACCTTCGGCCACGCCGTCCAGTACCAGGTTTTCCAGCACATTCAGATTGCGCGTGCGCACAAGCATGTGACTGTCCAGGCTGCGGCTATCTGCAGGATCAATGCTGGCGGTGTCGATGCCGATCAACCGCACACCCAAATCAGCCAAGCGCTCCACAGTGGACGGCGCAAAGGCGCTGAGGTGTTCATCCCAGTACTCGGGTACTTGCTGATAAGTGCGGACCAGCACACGTGCAGGCAGTGGCGTGTGTGTAGCGTGTGCAATGTGCTCCCACTCAATCAAGGGCCCGCAATGCATGGCGTGAATGACGCGGCAGCGGCCTATATAGGGCTCCAAGTTGACTTCACCCATGCTTTGTCCCTGCGCATCGTAATGCAGTGGGGCGTCAGCATGGCTGCCAATATGAGGGGACATGCTGATGGTACTGACATTCACCGGGCATTGCGGACTAATGCTGGACGACCAGCTTTGTTGATAGGGCGAGTCACCGGGGAAGACCGGGCTGGCACTGTGAATGGGGGCTGAAATATCCCAAATCTGTCGGTGAGTGGTCATATGGAGCCTCTAAGAGCTGTAAAAAAAAGCCCGCACCATGAGTGGCACAGGCTTGAAAGTATGCGTGCAGCGCTTACTTTTTGCGACGCAAAAGGTAAATCACACTCAATACAAGCAGCCATGGCAAACCAAATGCCAGTGTGAGACGGAACTCGGGAGTAAATGCCGTCGTGATCAGCACTGCAGCCATCAACATTGCACCCAGCAAGGTCAGCCATGGAAATCCCCACATGCGAAACGGGACTTGCCCAGCCCCTTCACGCTCGCGGCGGGCGCGGAATGCAAGGTGGGTGACGAACACCATGAACCACGCAAACATGGCGCCAAACATGGCGATTGACATCATCCACATAAAGGACTGCTCGGGCCAGAATGCGTTGATCACCATGGCCACAGCAGCGCCGAGGCTGGAAATCAGAATGGCTGCGACGGGCACGCCATTGGCATTGGTTTTGCCAAATGTGGCGGGTGCTTGACCAGCACGCGCCAGACTGAACATCATGCGCGAGGTAGTGTAGAGCTGGCTGTTCATGGCAGACAGAGCGGCCACCAGCACCACAAAGTTCAGCACAGCTGCAGCGTAGGGAATATTGATGATTTCCATCACGCGCACAAAAGGACTGGTCTGGGTGGCGGCCTCGGTCCATGGAACGATGGCAAGCATCAGTGCCAGCGTGAGCAGATAAAACAGCACCAGACGCAGCACCGTGGTTTTCATGGCGCTTTGCACCGCTTTTTGCGGGTGCTGTGCTTCACCTGCAGCCACGGCAATGGCTTCCACTCCCAGATAGCTGAACATGGCCACAATCACGCCCAGCCACATCCCGCTGATGCCTTTGGCCCAGAAACCACCACCAGCTTCGTAGTTTTGCAGGCCAATGCCTGGTATATGGGCACCAAACACCACATAGGCACCGATAAGTACAAAAGCGACAATGGCGGCAACTTTGATTGCGGAGAATGCGTATTCGGCTGCGCCATAAACTTTGACGCTGCGTAGATTGATACCAATGAGCATGGCAGAGAACAAGGCAACCCAGATCCACTGTGGAACATCCGGGAACCAGTACGCCATGTACATCCCTACAGCCGTGACTTCCATGCCCACGGCAAGCACCAGGGCGGCCCAGTAGGCGTAGCGCAGTACAAAACCCGTCATTGGACCGAGGTAATACTCCGCATAAGCGCCAAAGGATCCGGAAGTGGGGTGGGCGACGGTCATTTCACCCAGGCAGCCAATGAGCAACAAGGCAATGAAGGCGCCAATTGCGTAGCTGATCAGCACCGCTGGACCTGCAAAACCAATGGCAAATGCACTGCCCATGAACAGGCCGGTACCTACGGCACCTCCGATGGCAATCATCACCATCTGGGCACTGGTCAGATGCTGCTGCAGCCCTTTTTCGCGTTGTTGTATATCTTGGAAGTCGGCCATGTATGCCTAGATTGAAGTCGAAACGAAACCTCCAAGTATCGACGCAGGCGCTATTTGTTGCATGCACAGGGAGATGACCCGGATCACAAATCGTTGGAGTTGTTGTCTGTCAATGTTTGCTCCATGCTCATCACCGCTGCCAACAAGCCCGCCACAATCAATGCACTTGCAATCACCATAAGAAATGTGAACATGGCAACCTCCTGGAGTGGGAGTGATGGGTGAGTACAGTATGGTCGGACATTGCATTTTTGTCTGCGCGTGCTTGCCCTGAGTGTGTGCAAGCGCAGCGCTTACAGCGTTTGTAGCATCTGACTTCGTGCTCTCTTATCGTGGGGCTTGTTGCGCCGATTGCTATGGTTTGAAGCGGCACCATCCTTGGCAAAAGGCGCTGCTTTGTCTGGAGCGACACCACCGGAGCCTGATCGACCGTACGTATCTTTCCTGCGCTTGAAGCTTTTGGAACTCTACCCAAACCTGAATGAGTGTGCCATCAATGTTGAAGTGCTCATGGGACAAGCATTGCAGTGCTCAGCAATCTGCACGAGGTCGCTGAGGAACGCGATGACAGTGTGCCGTGTTGAGCCAGCCGTTTGTGTTTTGCTGAAGACTGTGGCTCCCGTATGGTATTGAGCGTGGGCAGGCTGATGAGCCAGTTGGATTTGTTGGGGGGGCACAAGCGAAGATTGCTTCAAATAAAGTATTCAAGATTGCGCATATTGAACAGGCACTAGAAACTGATAGATGACGGTATTGATGCCTTGTACAACGATGACATTCTGTAGGCGGGGACGTGAAGGGACGGCCAACTACATCACCACTGAGGGTGCACGGCAGGGAGAATATCTGTGAGATAACACCTGAGTTGTGATTCTTACTATGTAACGTGGATGGACTACAGCGTCAGAAAGTTTCAGTTTTGTGAAAAAAATACCCCAAAGACTCTTCGGATTGTTGAGCCGTATCTTTGCCTGCGGGATGAGCGCCATCCTGATGGCAGGATGTCATGTTGCGACCCACCGTCCCTCCGAAAAGGCTATCGTCAGATTTGCAGGTAATCTTGGTGTTGGTAGCCTCATATTCCGTGTAGACAATCCGTACAACGGATCGCAGTCGCGTATCACGGTTTATGAAGTCCTTCAGGTTGCGGGGATGGAAAATGACTACGTGTTGACTCGTCCCGTCGTAAGAACCGATGGTAGAGATATGAGCCAGCAGGACTACAAGGACTTGATGGCTGGTATCGGTTCCGGACAAATCCGGCAGTGGGATATCGCCCCTCCTGGCCATGCTGTAAAGCAATCGATATCACCGATCGAGGATTTTCGTACCTATAAAGCGGCGTTGGCTGCCAAGCAGAGTGCGGATCGGGCGGCCCGCTATTACATCCCGTGCAATCTCGAGATCAAGCATATCTATAGCCGGTCCGGTATAGAGACTCAAGGGGAGCTTCAATGGTACAAGCCGTGGTGGAGCGCTAGGTTGGATGGCAGGAGGATAGCGATGCTCGGCCAGTACATCGAGGAGGTGACGGAACCTATTTTGGAGAACACTGGCACGTGCCGTGACCTCGGGAATTGGTCCGCGCGCTTTGAGGCGCCAGAATCCAAACAACGTCGATAGACAAAAAAATTTGAAAGCTATTTCTGCTGGGGGCTGGATTACTTAATTCACAGCACTAGAACTAGAGATAGTCTGGAGCAAGCCGGGTGCTTATTCACAGGCGGCACATTGCCGCTGTGATCACAGCTTGTATTAAAAAAATTGCAGTGCGGGTACAAATTGCGATAGCGATGGAGATGCCTAGAGAACGCTTAGAGCAAGCCACTGGTCAACGCGGGCATGCCGTGGCGTAGACGCACGCGGTTGCAGGCGTCAGAGCCTGCTGCGAATTCTCGGCATGGAGATGGGCGCCACTCGTAAATACCGCAAGCAGCTTTTTCCCCTACCTTGCCTGTCAGTGCAGCACACCGAGGACGGGCGTAGTCTGTACCACGCATGCGACAGGTGTAATCCGTCACTTCTTCAATCAGGCCGCGAGGAACGCGACCACCATTTTCTTCGGATTCATGGATCGAGAAGTCAACGCGAAATGAGGCGCAGCATGCGCCACAGGATAGACAAGGGTGTGGTTCAGACATGGCAGAGTGCTCAGGCAATCGCAGTCCAGCGTTCGACTTCTTCTTCGGTCAGTTCTGTCATGCCAAACTTGGCGCGTGTGTCATGGCAGCCGTAGGAGGCGAATGGAAAGTCGCGGCACGGGCGTGAGCGTTGCTCGTAAATGCCGCAGCCCACGCAGCCTTCGCCAAGGTGAGGAAGCTCTGATAGCGCAACGCAGCGCACGGGATGGCGTTCGGTGCCGTTCATGCGAGCACGGTTGCCTTTGCCTGGGACTTCGTGGGCCATGTGGTCGGGGACGGTGCCGCCCATGGATTGCAGCTCGTAAATAGAAAATTCCACGCGGTAATTGGTGCAGCACACGCCGCAGGTCAGGCAGGGATGAATGGCTTCGGACATAGGGAAGCGAGAACTTTAGGTATGGTCAATAGGCAAAAATCCAGGACTCACGGCACACACGCATGCCACGGATTCAGCCTGTGCTTGCAGAAAAGCAAGACACAGACCAACCCACGGCAAGCGCAATGCATGCAGTGAAAAGCAATGAATAAAGGCCCTAGGTGTGTCCCAGGAGATAGCGCGGTGTTTTCAGCAAGTGGCTGCAAGCAATGGCGTGCATTGCGCAGCGCCTGCGTGCAAAGCGGCGAAAGTCCAGGCTCCGCGTGCCGCTGGCGGAGCAGGAAAAGGGTTGTTGCGCACGCAGCGCGTTGAGGGGGCTGCGAAGCTTAAATGAGAAAAGAGCTGCCAGTGCAAATCCTGCCTTGCTTTTCAAGCAAAAGACGCGAGAAAGCATGAGCAGGCGCGCATAGGCAGCTCCTTTTGGGGTGAGAGGCGAGCTATGGGCGCGCATCACTGGAATGGAGTTCCGTAAGGCTTAGTCCGCCAGCTTGCCCAGCAGCAGGTACTCCATGAGCGCCTTTTGCACGTGCATGCGGTTTTCCGCCTCGTCCCAGACCACTGACTGAGCACCGTCAATAACTTCGGCAGTCACTTCCTCGCCACGGTGTGCAGGCAGGCAGTGCATGAATACCGCTTCTGGTTTTGCAGCCTGCATCATTTCCTGATCGACGCACCAGTCAGCAAAGGCTTTCATGCGCACGGCATTTTCTGCTTCGTAGCCCATGCTGGTCCACACATCGGTGGTGACCAGATCGGCGCCTTTGCAGGCTTGCAGCGGATCCTTGAAAACCTTGTAGCAACCTTCGCGGGGCGTTTTCCCATTGAACGCAAGTTTTTCGTCCACCTCATAGCCACCAGGGGTGCTGACATGTACGGTAAAGCCCAGCAGGTCGGCAGCTTGCAACCAGGTATTGGCCATATTGTTGCCATCACCCACCCAGGCGACGACCTTGCCTTGGATGGAGCCGCGGTGCTCAATGAAGGTAAAGATATCCGCCAGGATCTGGCAAGGGTGAAACTCGTTGGTCAGTCCGTTGATCACGGGCACGCGCGAGTGCGCCGCAAAGCTTTCGATCTTGTCCTGGCCGAAGGTGCGAATCATCACCAGGTCGGTCATGCGGCTGATGACGCGGGCGCTGTCTTCGATGGGCTCCGAACGGCCCAGCTGGCTGTCACCGGTGGTCAGGTGCACCACCGAGCCACCCAATTGATACATGCCAGCTTCAAAGCTCACACGAGTACGCGTACTGGCTTTTTCGAAAATCATGGCCAGCGTGCGGTCGCTGAGTGTGTGATGCTTCTCGTAGTTCTTGAACTTCTTTTTGATCAATGCTGCGCGTGACAGCAGATAGTCGTATTCGTCAGCGGTGAAGTCGCTAAATTGCAGGTAATGCTTCATGCAGTATTCCTTGGGTTTTAAGCGGCCAGCAGGGCTTGGACCAGAGGCTTGAGTTTGGTGACGATTTCGTCAGCTTCATCCTTGGTCAAGATCAGTGGGGGCACAAGACGGATCACGGTGTCTGATGTCACGCTCAGCAGCAGGCCCGCTTCGGCAGCCTGCTCGATCAGCTGGCCGCAAGGCTTGGTCAGTTCCACACCAATCATCAGACCCTGGCCGCGAACTTCCACAAAACCATCCAGGTCACTGAGTGCGGTTTCCAGCTTGGTTTTGAGGTAGTCACCCACTTCGGTTGTGTGGGCCAGAAGACTGTCTTCTTCCATGATGTGAATGGTTTCCACTCCGGCACGCATGGCCAGCGGGTTGCCGCCGAAGGTGGAGCCGTGGTTGCCTGCAGTGAGTACTTGCGCAGCCTGGTTGTGGGCCACTACCGCCCCCACGGGCACGCCAGAGCCCAGGCCCTTGGCCAGCGTCATCACATCAGGAACGATGCCAGCCCACTGGTGGGCAAACCACTTGCCGGTGCGGCCCATGCCTGCTTGCACCTCATCCATGATCAGCAGCCAGCCCTTGGCGTCGCACAGGTCACGCACCTGCTTGAGGTAATCGACACGCATGGGGTGCAGACCGCCTTCGCCCTGGATGGGCTCCATCATCACGGCCACAATATTGGGATTGTCCTCGGTGGCATCCACCAACGCCTGGTAGTCGTTGGGAGCTACGCGGGTGAATCCGTCGAGCAAGGGGCCAAAGCCGTTGCGTACCTTGGGGTTGGCCGTGGCCGACATGGTAGCCATCGAGCGACCGTGGAAAGCATGGTCATAGACCACGATTTCAGGCTTATCAATGCCCTTGTCCACGCCGTACTTGCGTGCAATCTTGATTGCTGCTTCGTTGGCCTCCAAACCGGTGTTGCAAAAGAACACATTGGTCATGTGGCTGCGTTCAGTCAGCAGTGTGGCCAGTTGCTCCTGACCAGGGACGTGATAGTAGTTGGAGGTATGGATCAGCTTGGTCAGCTGCTCTTGCAGCGCGGGAACCAGCTTGGGGTGGTTGTGCCCCAGTGTGTTGACAGCGATGCCGCCCAGCGCGTCCAGGTATTCCTTGCCGTTCACATCCCATACGCGGCAGCCTCGGCCTCGTTCCAGCGCGATAGGTACGCGGCCGTAAGTGGGCATAACGTGGGGCGAGGCAGCCTCAATGTGAGCGGTCATGAATCAATCTCCTGACATGGCAGTCGTGGCACAACTTTTGCAGGTTTTGCAAAAGACAAGGGAATGATTTTAGAGCCCTGCAAGCATTGCGGCATGTTTGTGCAACATATTTGGAATAAAGCTATGCAGGGTTGGCAATCCCTAGTGAAGTGCTCGTGTCTTATATAAGAGTTAGAATTGATGAGTCGGTGCACAAGGCGGCGATCCCGCAGCGCACCCCGTCTTACCGGATTGATCTTGATGGTTTCCCCAAGCTCCAAAGAAATCTTCATCCAAGGTGTGACCTTGGAGGGAAAAACTTTTCGCCCCAGTGATTGGGCTGAACGTTTGGCGGGGGTGATGAGCCAGTTTCGTCCCGGTGGCGCCCAGCGTGGCAGCCATTTGGGCTACTCCCCGTGGTGTATTCCCACCACCATGAATGGCTTTAAATGCATTGTGGTGCATCGTGATTTGCAGGCGCATGAACCGATGGCCTGGGACTTTGTGGTGAACTTCGCGCGCGACAACAATCTTCAAATTGTGGAAGCGTGTCTGATTCCAGACGAGAAGAAATGAGTCGCTGGTTTTAGGTAAAAGTATGTGAAATCAAGCCGCCGTAGGGCGGTTTTTTCATGCCTGTTCGTTGTGAACTCAGAAGAGATCTTCATGCAATGGGTACAAAAAAACCGCCGTGAGGCGGTCCTTTTGTTTCGCTGGCAGCGCACCCGAAGCAAACGGCGAATGGCTAGGCCATTCGTGCGATGCCTAAATGTGGATTAGACGGCCAGTGCCAAGGCCTTGACCTTGGAAGACAGACGGCTCTTGTCGCGAGCAGCCTTGTTCTTGTGGAAGATGCCCTTGTCAGCAACGGTGTCCAGCACGGACTGCGCCTTGGCGAACAGTTCGGTAGCCTTCACCTTGTCACCGGCCAGAACAGCCTTCTCGACGTTCTTGACAGCAGTACGGTACTTGGAACGCAGCGATGTGTTGGCGGCGTTCAGCTTGACGTTTTGGCGTGCGCGCTTGCGGCCGGAGGCCAAGCGGGGGTTCTTTTTGGCTTTAGTTGCCATGATGTAATTCCTTTGGTTGTCTGGGGATGATGCCAGCGAAGCCAGCCATTATAGCAACGCTTGCGCAAAGCTGCAGGATCAGGCGGTAATGCATTGGAATGGTGCGTTTGTATGTATTTGGTGCATGCGTGCACCAAACTGGGCTGATGGTGGCGTGTTGTTGTTACAACTTGAGGTGTTGTACGCGCGCACAGTGACTTTGGATGGCCGCGCATAGCTACACTGCGTGGGTGTCACTCCTTAAATCTGCTTCCACCGTTTCGTTGCTGACCCTGGCCTCTAGAGTCACGGGCTTGGTTCGTGATCTGATCATGGCGTCCATGTTCGGTGCCAATGCGCTCACGGACGCATTCAACGTCGCGTTCCGCATTCCCAATCTGTTTCGCCGCTTGTTTGCCGAAGGTGCGTTCAGCCAGGCTTTTGTGCCGGTGCTGGCGACCACCAAGACGCAAGAAGGCGAAGAGCGCACACGCCAGCTTGTTGGCAACGTGGCGACTGTGTTGTTCTGGGTGCTCCTTCTAACCTGTGTGCTGGGTGTGGCGGGCGCCCCAGTGCTGGTCTGGCTGCTGGCCAGCGGTTTTGAAAGCGGCCATGCCCAGGAAGCTGCTGTGCTGATGACGCGCTGGATGTTCCCCTACATTGGCTTTATGTCCATGGTGGCGTTGTGCGCCGGGGTGCTCAATACCTGGAAGCAGTTTGCCGTGCCAGCAGCCACCCCGGTATTGCTCAATGTGTGCATGATTGCTGCGGCCTTGCTTTTGGCTCCGTGGCTGGATCGTCAGGGAATCGAGCCCATTTATGCCATGGCGGCGGGCGTGATGCTGGGAGGTGTGCTGCAACTGGGGGTGCAACTGCCAGCGCTCAAGAAGATTGGCTTGCTGCCGCGTATTGGCTTTTCTGTGTCCGCTGTGCAGGAGGCTTGGCATGACGGCGGGGTGCGCCGCATCCTGTCGCTGATGGCGCCGGCCTTGCTGGGGGTGGGTGTTGCGCAAGTGAGCTTGATGATCAACACGCAAATTGCGTCCTACCTGACGCCGGGCAGCGTGACGTGGTTGTTTTACGCAGATAGGTTGATGGAATTTCCTACTGCTTTGCTGGGCGTGGCTTTGGGGGTGGTGCTGACGCCTCAGCTTGCATCGGCCAAGGCTGCGGGTGACACGCAACGCTATTCACAGATGCTGGACTGGGGTTTGCGCTTGGTGGTTTTGCTGGCTGTGCCATGTGCGGTGGGCTTGTTGGCTTTTGCTGAACCGCTGGTAGCCACTTTGTTTCATCGTGGCGCCTTGCACAGCAGCGATGTTGCCAAGATCGCCTTGGCGCTGATCGGCTATGGCGCGGGGCTGGTGGGGCTGGTGGCAATCAAGGTGCTGGCGCCTGGTTACTTTGCCAGTCAGGACATGAAAACACCCGTGAAGATTGCAGTAGCCGTGCTTGTGCTGACTCAAATCATGAACGTGGTGCTGGTACCCTGGCTGGCTCATGCGGGGCTGGCGCTTTCGATCGGCCTGGCTGCGCTAGTCAATGCCTGTTGGTTGTTGATTGGATTGCTGCGCCGGGGTGCTTATCAGCCTGGCAAGGGGTGGCTGCTGTATGCCTTGCAGGTGCTGGCAGCCTCCATGTTGCTGGCGGCATTCCTGCTATGGGGCACCGAGCATTGGGACTGGAAGGCCTTGCAGGCGCAGGAGTTGCAGCGCGTAGGCTTGATGGCGCTCATGATGCTGGGGGCTGCTGTGATTTATTTTGGTGCGCTATTGGCATCCGGCCTGAAGCTGCGCAGTCTTTTGCGTCGCTGATCAGTGCGAGGAAGGTGGGTGCTTGGCATGCAGCGAAATCGCGGTAGAGTGCAGTCATGCCGCTGAAATTCGAAGTCCCCTCCACGCTAGACCACTTTGCTTGCTTGGTCGGGCATGATGTGGCTTTTCCATTGCTGGAGGCTGCGGCAAGTCTGGCGGTTGATGCAATGCCAGAGCTGGATGTGCAGGATGTGCTGCTGCAATTGGATGGATTGCTTGCACGCCTTCGCAAATCCATTCCCAGCGGTGCAACGCCAATGCAGCGTTGCTACACGCTCAATGAGTTTTTCTATGAAAAACTTGGCTTTGCAGCGAATGCCAACGATTTTTCTGATCCGGCCAACAGCTATATGCACCATGTGCTGCACACGCGCCGAGGCATTCCCATTTCTCTGGCAGTGCTGTGGATGGAACTGGCGCAGGGCATCGGACTCAGGGCCGATGGCATTTCTTTTCCCGGACACTTTCTGGTGAAGGTGTATGTGGATGAGGGCATCATCATTCAAGACCCCCTGACTGGGCGCGGCCTGACGCAAAACATGCTGTCTGAGCGATTGGAGCCTTTTCGGGAAGGCTGGGGTCTGGCGGAGGAAGAAATTGCACCACTGCATCTTTTTCTGATGCCTGCCAGTGGACGCGAAATCATAGAGCGCATGTTGCGCAATCTAAGAAGCGTGTATGAACAGGAGCAGCAACTGTCCTTGTTGCTCGGTGTATTGCATCGGCTTGTGATCTTGCGTCCGGATTTTGCAGAGGCTTACCGTGATCGTGGACTGGTGTTGGCGCAGATGGGGCAGCGGGATGCAGCCTTGCAGGACCTGCAAACTTATGTGCGCACAGCCCAGGCGCCACAGGATTTGCCGGTGATCGAGGCGCACATTGAGCTGCTTCGGGCAGAAGGCTAAAGTCAAAAAACAAGGAAAAAAAAGAGAGCGCTTAGCGCTCTCTTTTTGGAAACCGTGTGCGAGTTGCGACTCAGACCAGTCGAGCGGCTTCCAACTCCTTTTTGAGATAAGCGTAAAACAGGGGGGCGGCCACGAGACCTGCAGGACCGAAGACGGATTCAGCGATGAACATCACGGTCAGCAACTCCCATACTGCCATGTGGGTGCGCTGACCAACAACACGCGCGTTGATGACATATTCCGCTTTGTGAATCAGGATCAAAAAGCCCAGACATACGGCGGCTGCCAAGGGCGATACCGATAGCCCCACGATAGTGAGCACCACATTGCAAAACAGATTGCCCACGATGGGGATCAATCCTGCAATAAAGGTCAACATGATCAGCGCTGGTGTGTAAGGCAGCGCCATGTCGAACACTGGCAGGATAAGCAGTAGAAACAGCGCGGTCAGGCAGGTGTTGAACAATGCAATCCAAAACTGCGCAGCCACAATCTGGCGGAAGGCTTCACCCAGCAGCATGACACGGCGTTGCAGTGCCTGAGTCAGAGGTGCTCGCGGTAGTGTGCGTGGACGTACAGCAGCCAAAGTGCCGATCAGCAAGCCGACGTAAGCGTGTAAAAGACCTCCAAGCCAAGCTTTGCCTGCCATGGCAAGGGCTCCTGCTTTGGTTGCCAGGTTGGTTGCGATAGCTTGCTGAATTTCTGCAGCACCCTGCGGAAGCAGAACGCCAAGCTCAGGAGGGAGCTTTTGTTGCAATTCAAGAACGGTGTGCGCAAGGAAGTCCAGCAATTCCTTGTACTGGTGAGGAATATCGGTCAGATAGCCGCGTGAATGTGTCAAGGCAATGCCTATCCAGATCAGCGGGGCAAAGATGACCAAAGTGGCTGCGGTGACCTGGGCCCAGCGGTCTGGCGTTGGCCCGGGGGGGCGGCGGTCTATCCGTGCCAGCAATGAAGCAAGTGCACGGGTCAATAAAAAGCCCAGGCATGCGCAAAGCAGCCCGGGCAGGAGCTTTTGCCACATGACCAGCAGCAATGTGCAAGCCATGAGCAGGTAGCTGGCAATCATGACGTTGCGCGAGGGCTGCGCGGGGGACGGGCAAACGGACGGAAGTTGATGCGGTGTCCCCATGGCTGATTGCTTAAGAAGAAATACTATTTGACTTGGACTGCGGCGCCTTCGCTGCGTTCCGTAATGTTACCGATCGTATAGACAGTTTCACCCAAATTGCGCAAAGTTGCGGCGGTTGCCTGTGCATCTTCTGGGGCTACCACCAACACCATACCAATGCCGTTGTTGAAGGTGCGGTTCATTTCCACATCGTCAATGCCTGCGGTTTTTTGCAGCCAGGCAAACAACTCTGTCTGTGGCCAGCTACCAGACTTCAAATCGGCGCCGGTACCTTCGGGCAGCACGCGAGGAATGTTTTCCAGCAGACCTCCGCCTGTGATGTGGGCCAGAGCCTTGATCGGGTGTTGAGCCAGTGCAGCCAGCACGTTCTTGACGTACAGGCGGGTGGGTTCCATCACTGCTTGCTTGAAAGGTTTGCCATCCAGTGTTTCAGGAATGGTGTTGTTGGCCTGGGCACGCTCGATACACTTGCGTACCAGCGAGAAGCCGTTGGAGTGCACTCCTGCCGAAGCCAAGCCCAGCACCACGTCGCCGGGCTTGACGTTTTGGCCCGTCAGAATCTTCGACTTTTCAACCGCACCCACTGCAAACCCGGCCAGGTCGTACTCGCCATCAGGGTACATGCCGGGCATTTCAGCGGTTTCGCCACCAATCAGTGCGCAGCCAGACAGCTCGCAACCCTTGGCAATGCCTCCCACTACGGCGGCGGCGGTGTCCACATCCAGCTTGCCGCAGGCAAAGTAGTCGAGGAAGAACAGGGGTTCTGCGCCTTGCACCAGTACGTCGTTGACGCTCATGGCAACCAGATCAATCCCCACGGTGTCATGCATATTCCATTCAAATGCCAAGCGCAGCTTGGTGCCCACACCATCGGTGCCAGAGACCAGTACAGGTTCTTTGTAACGCTTGGGTACTTCAAACAACGCACCAAAGCCGCCAATACCGGCCATCACGCCTTCACGCATGGTTTTTTTGGCCAGCGGTTTGATACGTTCAACCAGTGCATCACCTGCGTCGATGTCAACGCCAGCGTCTTTGTAAGAAATGGGAGTGGATGGGGAGGCAGAGGAGCTCATGGGGTCAATCTGTGCAAGGAGGGAGCCACGCGGGCGGGTGAGACTGGGCGATTCTAAGTCTAGACCTAAGGGTATGTCCCCCATATCGGGCAAAGGAGGCAGGGCATCGCAGCTTGAGAGTGCCTGCGCAAGGCGACTTTGCTAGTGTAGCGATCAGGGTTCTATCTGTGAGTTTGATGGAAGCAGACTAAAATACGCAAATTGCCGTAGCCAATGGCTAAATGGCTTGAATGCCCCCTGCCAGTTCGCGCAGGGCTTTTTCGTTCTTTCTTCCCCATGCCTACGTTGTTGCCTTTGATTGCTTTGATAGTGCATATGCGCTTGCTCGATCACAGGCAGGATGTGGTGATTGCATGCCCTCTATGAAGCAACTGGCGCTGGATATTGGCTTGCCCACAGGGCCTTCCCTTTCGCGCTTTTATGCTGGCCGCAACAAGCCGGTGGTCAGCCACCTCCAAAATTGGGTCAGCGACGGCTTTGGCGCAGCACCACGTTCGCCAGTACCCACTTATTTGTGGGGGGCTTCGGGCTCTGGCAAAACGCATTTGCTCAAAGCAGTGCGCGAAATGCTGCGCGAACAGGGTGCGCAAGTTGGCTGGATGGATGCCTCCACAGGCTTTCCTCCAGAGTTTGATGAGCGCTGGTCGGCGGTGGTGATGGACGATGTGCATATGTACACGCCCATGCAGCAGTCCCGTGCCTTTAACTGGTTCGTGAATGCCATCAATCCGCCTAGCGGTTCTCCGCGCTGGATTTTGTCAGCGGGTGATGCGCCGCCTGCGGCCATGGTGGTGCGCGATGATTTGCGCAGCCGTCTCGGCTGGGGGCATGTGTTTCAGCTGCATGTACCCAACGAGGAAGAGCGCCGTGAAGTGCTCAAGACCGAGGCCGCAGCCCGCGGTGTGACCTTGAGCGCGGATGTGGTGGACTACATGCTCAAACGTTTCTCGCGTGACTTGGCCAGTCTGATGCAATTGCTGGATATGCTCGATGAGTTTGCGCTGCGCAACAAGCGGGCCATCACTATTCCATTGCTCAAAACCATGCTGGAGACGGAGTGAGTTGGGTGCTGAGTGTGTCTGATTCTTGCGTCTTTGTTCTTATTTGAAAGTCTTCATGTCTTCTGTTCCCCAGACTCAGCGGTCACGCTTGGCACTGTTTGATCTTGACCACACGTTGATTCCCATGGACTCTGACCATGGTTGGGGAGAGTTTGCGATTGCCATTGGCTGGTGTGATCGTGAGGAGTTTGGCCGTCGCAACGATGAGTTTTTTGCCCACTACCAAGCGGGCACGCTGAATGTGCACGATTACGTGCGTTTTGCAACGGAAGCTGTCGTGCAGCGAGGTCAGGTGCAATCACAGGCCGCGCATGAGCGCTTCATGGAGGCAGTGATTCGCCCCGCGATGAAACCGCAAGCCATCGAGCTGGTGCAAAGCCATTTGCGTGCGGGAGATACGGTGGTGATCACCTCAGCGACGAATGAGTTTGTGACCCGTCCTATTGCGGCTGCTTTCGGCGTCAAGGAGTTGATCGCTACCGAGCTGGAGCGTGATTCCAGCGGGTGGTTCACCGGTGCAGTGAAAGGCCTGCCCAATATGCGTGAAGGCAAGGTCGCGCGCATGGATGCATGGCTGGCTGCTCGCGGTCTGAGCTGGGATGCGGTGGAATCGACGTTCTACAGCGACTCCATGAATGACGTGCCTTTGCTCGAGCGTGTGAATCACCCCGTGGCTACCAACCCAGAGCCCCGCTTGCGCGCATTGGCGCAAGAACGTGGATGGCGCGTGCTGGATCTGTTTACTGAAAACCCATGATTAAAACCATCATTGATAAATTGCTGGGCAAAGAGCCCGCCACCCGTTCGCGCAAGCCGCGTTTTGGCAAGCGTGAGGAGGTGTCGGCCAGCGTGCACGGCATTGATCCGCAACTGGTGGACCCGCGTGCCGTGGATGTGGTGCGTACTCTCAAAGATGCCGGCTATGAGGCCTACATCGTCGGTGGAGCTGTGCGCGACTTGCTGCTGGGCCTGCGTCCCAAAGACTTTGACGTGGCCACCGATGCCACTCCTGAACAGGTGAAAAGCCTGTTTCGCCGTGCCTTCATCATTGGCAAGCGTTTTCGTATCGTGCACGTGGTTTATGGCCGTGGGCGTGAGCACGAGGTGATCGAAGTCTCCACTTTCCGAGCTTTTCTGGACAACAGCCAGGCTGAGCAAGTCAGTGGCAATGAGCGCACCAGCAAGCTGGCGTTGGCGCACATGAAGCACGCGGTGGATGCCAGTGGCCGCGTGTTGCGCGACAACGTATGGGGGCCGCAGGACCAAGACGCCACGCGCCGTGATTTCACCGTGAATGCCATGTATTACGACCCAGAGACACAGGTGGTCGTGGATTTTCACAAAGGTATTCAGGACGCGCAAAAACGTGTGTTGCGCATGATTGGTGATGCCGCCACGCGTTACCGTGAAGACCCGGTGCGCATCATTCGCGCGGTACGCTTTGCGGCCAAGCTGAGCCCGCTGGGCTTCAAGCTGGAGCCCAAAACGGCAAAGCCCCTGGTGGAGTCGGAGCATTTACTCAAGGAAGTGCCCCAAAGCCGGCTGTTTGATGAAATGCTCAAGCTGCTTCAGACGGGGCACGCGCTGGCGTCGATCGAGCAGCTCAGGAAGCAGGGGCTGGACAAGGGCATTTATCCTTTGCTGGATGTGGTGGTCGAGCGCGCAGAGCATCCTTTTGTGCAAGCCGTGCTGGCCGATACGGATCGTCGCGTGGGTGAGGGCAAGCCGGTGGCACCCAGCTTCATGCTCGCTTGTGTGCTGTGGCAAGACGTCAAGGCCGGTTGGGAGCGCCGCCTGAAAAAAGGCTACAACGCATTCCCAGCATTGAGCGAAGCCATTGACGAGGTGTTTGACCAGCGTATTGGTGATGTGTCGGGTCGCGGCAAGCTGGCCGCAGACATGCGTGAAATCTGGGTAATGCAGCCACGCTTTGACAAGCGCACAGGCGCTTCGCCATTCGGCATGGTGCTGCAGGCGCGTTTTCGTGCCGGTTTTGACTTTCTGCGCTTGCGTGCGGACGTGGGCGAGGTGGACGAGGCACTGGCGCAATGGTGGCAGGACTTCCAGTCTGCCGATGATGCCCACCGGGAAGACCTGGTGGCCCAGGCACGCGAGGAGCAGCGTCAAAAGCAAAAAGCCGCGCAACCCCGCAAAGCGCCTCGCCAGACCGAGACTGCAGCATCCCCGCTGGATGCCGTTGCGCATGAGGGTAGCGAAGCCATGGGTGAGGCCCCTTCCAAGAAACGGCGTCGCCGTCGTCGCAAGCCAGCCGCAGCCAGTGGTGCTGGCGCAAGCGGCAACGTCGACGCATGAGCGTGCAGGTTTTTGTTGGTCTTGGGGCCAATCTGGGTGACCGGGGTGAGGCTTTACTGCAGGCCCTGAAAGGCATGGCAGTGTTGCCGCAGACGCAATTGCTGGCAGTTTCATCGCTTTACAGCAGCGCACCGGTGGACGCTACCGGACCAGATTATTTGAATGCGGTGGCGATGCTGGAAACAGCGCTGTCGCCTGAGGCTTTCTTGCAGTTGCTGCAGGCGCTGGAGCAGGCCGCTGGCCGCGAGCGCCCTTACCGCAATGCGCCGCGAACGCTTGATCTGGATGTACTGCTGTGGGGTACACAGCAGTTGAACACCTCAAATTTGATAGTGCCCCATCCCCGGATGTACGATCGCGCATTTGTGCTCAAGCCCCTGGCGGAGTTGGATGCAACACAAGTGAGTGCAGCCCAGTTGGCTGCAGTGGCGGATCAGCGTATTACCGTGGCACAAGATGCACAGTGGGCTGCTGCTGCGCTGCCCACCTGAGTGGCCACTGCGATGTGAGCTTGTGAAACTGATCAAAAAAGCGCCCTGGAAACCAGGGCGTTTTTTTGTTGGTACATCACATTGTCGTTGTACACATGTGCGAAGCGCACGAGAGCAGGTTGTAGCGGCAGAGATGACTTGCGTGTCTGGTCTGCGTTGCCTGCCCGGCGCAGTTGGGCATGTTGCAATCAGCCAATTTCGGCGATCAACTCAATTTCCACGCAAGCCCCCATGGGGATTTGTGCCACGCCAAAAGCACTGCGCGCATGGGTACCCTTGTCACCAAATACTTCCGCGATCAATTCAGAACAGCCATTGGTTACCAAGTGTTGTTCTGTGAAGCTGGCGGTGGAGTTCACCAGACTCATGACTTTTACAACGCGCTTGACGCGGTTCAAGTCACCACCACAGGCCACTTGCAATGTTCCAAGCAAATCGATAGCCACAGCACGTGCGGCTTGCTTGCCTTCTTCGGTGCTGATGTTGGCGCCTAACTGACCGGCCCACACCTGGCCGTCTTTCTTGGCAATGTGGCCGCTCAAAAAGACCAGGTTTCCGGTCTGCACAAAAGGTACATAGGCCGCTGCTGGTACGGCGACGGGAGGGAGCTGAATGTTCAGGGCTTGCAGTTTGTCATAGATGCTCATGGAGTTTTCCTTTCGTCTTCTCTGAATGGGATTGGTCTGGGTGACCGGCTTTGCCAACCCAGCGTGTGCATCGCATGCTTGCCAGTATGCCAAGACATTGCGTTGCTGCTGCACAAGTCCCCGTCACCGGCGTGTGTGCCATGTGTGGTGTTGTGGTGGGCGTTGCCTTGCAGTTGCAGCAAGGCGTGCTGTGGTCGGCATGGGTGTACGCATGCATCGGCATGGTGGCATTGCTAGCCTCGGTAGGGGGATGGAAGTGGCGCAACAGGCGCATTTCCTGGTTGATTTTTGCATTGACCATGGTTGTCGCTGGTGCCGGTACGGGCTGGCGTGCCGCCATGTTTCAAGCCAACGCCATGCCTGCACAGTGGGAAGGGCGCGACGTGCGCGTGGTGGGGGTGATTGATGCGATGCCGCAGACTGTGGAGCGTGGCGTGCGCATGCATTTTCAGGTGGAACGCGCTTGGGTTGCGCAGCAGCCAGTGCCGCTGCCGCCATCTATTGTGCTGACGTGGTATGGCCCAGCTCCTCCGCAGGGCTTGCGCGCTGGCCAGCGCTGGGAGTGGACGGTAAGGCTGAAGGCGCCCCATGGTGCGCGCAACCCTCACAGCATGGATTGGGAGTTATGGCTGTGGAGCCATGGGATACAGGCGACGGGCTATGTTCGCCCCACAAAGGGAGATGCCGCTGCGCTATGGCTGGGGCAGACATGGCATGCGCCGATGGCCCAGTGGCGCGGGGACTTACACTGGTCCATGCAAGCTCCTGAAGAAGCCTTGGAGCGCGAGCAAGCCTCCAGGGGCGTGGTGCAGGCGCTGGTGACAGGGGCTCAGTCCAGCATAGGCCGTGCAGACTGGCAGTTGTTCCGTGATACCGGCGTTGCGCATCTGGTCAGTATCAGTGGATTGCATATCACCATGTTTGCCTGGCTGGCCATTGCGGTGGTGAACGCCATTTGGCGGCGTTCGATGCGCTTGTGTCTGTGGGTGCCAGCACCCATTGCAGCAGCATGGGCAGGCTTGGTGCTGGCAGCAGTCTATGCGCTGTTCAGTGGCTGGGGGATACCGGCACAACGCACCATCGGCATGCTTTGCATTGTGGTTGTGCTGCGTGCGAAAGGGTATGCCTGGCCCTGGCCTTATGTGTGGTTGGTGGTGTTGACGGCTGTAGTGGTGGCAGACCCATGGAGCCTGTGGCAAGCAGGTTTCTGGCTGAGCTTTGTAGCCGTTGGTGTGCTGTTCGCCGCGCACCCCCAAACGCACAGTCCGGTTGCACATCGCTGGTGGCATGCTGGCAAGCGATTACTGCAAGAACAGTGGACAGTGGGGCTGGCATTGGCTCCGTTGACGCTGCTACTGTTTGGTCAGATATCCGTGGTGGGGATGTTGGCCAACTTATGGGCCATTCCATGGGTGACGCTGGTGGTCACTCCGTTGTCTATGCTGGGGGCCCTGTGGTCGCCACTATGGACTCTGGCAGCGCATGCGGTGACAGCCATGGTGTGGTTGCTGGAGTACATGGCTGCGTGGCCGCTGGCGGTACTTTTCTTTGCGCAACCAGCACCTTGGGCCGCAGCCGCAGGAGTGTTGGGGTGTTTATGGCTGGTCATGCCTCTGGGGTGGCGCTGGCGATGCTTGGGACTTCCGGCCATCGTTCCCATGTTGTGGTGGCAGCCTCCTGCGCCGGAATGGGGGCAATTCGATGTGCTGGCGCTGGACGTGGGGCAGGGCAGCGCGGTTTTGCTCCGAACCCGACAGCATAGCTTGCTGTTCGATGCAGGCCCGCGCTGGTCTGAGCATTCAGATGCCGGGGAACGTACGGTAGTTCCGGTTTTGCGGGCATGGGGTGTAGATCTCACAGCACAAATGATCAGCCATGCAGATAGCGACCACGCAGGAGGCGCACAGTCTGTGCAGCAGGCATTTCCGAATGCGCAGTGGATGGGGGCTGGCGGTGAGCCGTGTCAGCAAGGACAGTCCTGGACGTGGGATGGTGTATTGTTTCAGGTGCTCCATCCTTTGCAGGTAGTGTCAGGCAGAGCAAATGCTAAAAACAATGCCAAGAGTTGCGTGCTCAAGGTGCGCAGTGAGACAGGGCGCAGTGTTTTGTTGACTGGAGATATTGAGGTACAGCAAGAGCGTGCCTTGCTGCGAGCGAGCGTTGATTTACGCGCAGATATTCTGCTGGTGCCTCACCATGGCAGCACGACCTCTTCAAGTGCTGCTTTCATTGCTGCGGTACAGCCCCGGATTGCCATTGCGCAGGCAGGCTATCGAAACCGGTTTGGGCATCCGGCACACAGCGTGGTGCAGCGTTACCTGGAACAGCGGGTCACATGGGTCTCCAGCCCAAGCTGTGGTGCGGCATGGTGGCGTTCTTCGCATCCTGAGTCGGTGCAGTGCGAGAGGGTGATTCGGCGAAGGTATTGGTCGGCTGTGAACACAGATTGAAAAGCCTGTTGCTACACTAAATGCAACATCAAGTGCCATAGCTGGCTGGCTTTCAGAAAAAGTGGAAGTAGCAGGCCTGATTCTTGCTGGAGACGTATCTATCCCATCGCAGGAGGCGTGCGAATATGCAGAAGTTCGATGAAATGTATGCAATGCTGCCCTTTGAAGGCAGTGATGTGCGGCCACATTACAAGGCATACGCCCGGTGGCTGGCGCGCCAGACGCAAACCTCCATGCAAGCCAGGCAGGCCGAAGCAGAAATGATCTTTCGCCGCGTGGGCATTACCTTTGCAGTCTATGGAGAAAAGGACGAGAGTGGCGCAGGCACCGAGCGCTTGATTCCGTTCGATCTGATTCCCCGCATCATTCCAGCCCAGGAGTGGCAGCGCTTACAGCAAGGGCTGGTGCAGCGTGTGACAGCGCTCAATAGGTTCATCGGTGATATTTACAACGGACAGGAGATTCTGCGCGCTGGCATCGTGCCACGGGAGTTGATTGACGGCAATACACAGTTCCGTCCAGAAATGCAGGGCTTGCAGGTGCCTGGCGATATCTATGCGCACATTGCAGGTATTGACATTGTGCGAGCGCCGAATGGGCAAGGCGAGGGCGAGTACTACGTGCTTGAGGACAACCTGCGTGTGCCGTCCGGCGTGTCGTACATGCTGGAAAACCGCAAGATGATGATGCGCCTTTTTCCCGAGTTGTTCAGCACACATGCGGTGGAGCCGGTTGCGCATTACCCCGATCTGCTTCTCGACACTTTGCGTGCCAGTGCGCCACCTGCGGCCGCTGCAGCTTCGGCCACAGTGGTGGTGCTGACTCCCGGCATGTACAACAGTGCCTACTTCGAGCACGCTTTTTTGGCCCAACAGATGGGTGTTGAGCTGGTGGAAGGCCAGGATCTGGTGGTGCGGGACAAGGTGGTCTATATGCGAACCACTCGTGGGCTGCAGCGTGTGGATGTGATTTACCGTCGTGTAGATGATGATTTTCTGGACCCGGATGTTTTCAGGCCCACATCCAGCCTGGGTTGTGCGGGATTGATGGAAGCGTATCGCGCAGGCAATGTCACGATTTGCAATGCCGTGGGCACGGGCATTGCCGATGACAAATCCGTCTACCCCTACGTGCCGGACATGATTCGTTTCTATCTGGGCGAAGAGCCCATTCTGAACAATGTGCCAACCTGGCTGTGCCGCAAGCCCGATGATCTGCAGTATGTGCTCGATCACCTCGGCGAGTTGGTCGTCAAGGAAGTCCACGGAGCGGGCGGCTATGGCATGTTGATTGGACCAGCGGCGAGCAAAGCGGAGATTGAGGATTTTCGTCAGGCCTTGCTGGACAACCCCGCTGGCTATATTGCGCAGCCCACGCTGAGTCTGTCGAGCTGTCCAACGATGGTGGAAGCGGGAATTGCGCCGCGCCATATCGATTTGCGCCCCTTTGTGCTGAGCAGCAGTCAGGGGGTGAGGATGGTGGCCGGGGGGCTGACGCGGGTGGCCCTTAAGGAAGGATCGCTGGTAGTCAACTCCTCGCAAGGAGGCGGAACCAAAGATACCTGGGTATTGGGCGATGACAGCAGCGGGGGCATTCAGCAAACACTGGGCGGTATGACACAAAGCATGGGAGTGTTCGGCATGCAGCAATCGCTTCATGGAGGCCTGTGATATGTGCCGCAACCACTCAAGCTTCACACTTTGCCGGGTGAGCGATGTAATGCGCGTGCCCGCCCCAAATGCGCTTGTCGCAAAGCGCGATCTGACTGCGCAACCGATACCGCAATCGTTACAACGTTTGCATAAGGAGAGCCCATGCTAAGTCGCACTGCCGATCATCTGTTCTGGATGTCCAGGTACACCGAGCGGGCCGAGAATACTGCCCGCATGCTCAATGTCAGCTATGACACGTCAATGCTGCCCATGCGTCCAGAGGTTGCCATGCAGGCATGGCAAGGGGTGCTGTCTATCAGTGAATTGATTCCCGCATACCAGCAGCGATACCGCGATATCACGCGGGATAACGTGTTGTATTTCATGGCGGCTGATGAGAGCAACCCGGCATCCATCGTCTCTTGTTTGCGTGCTGCACGAGAGAATGCACGCGCGGTGCGCGGGGCATTGACAACGGAGGTGTGGGAGACCCAAAACCAGACCTGGCTGGCCCTGCGCAAGCAGCTCAAGGATGGCGCTTTGGGCAAAGATCCTGGACAGTTTTTCGAGTGGGTGAAATATCGCTCCCACCTGTCGCGCGGAGTTGCGCTGGGCACGATGCTGCAGGACGAGGCATTCAACTTTGTGCGTCTGGGGACCTTTCTGGAACGGGCGGACAATACCGCCCGCCTTCTGGATGTGCGCTTTCATGCGCTGCAGCGCGACTACCACGGTATTGATCCGCAGCGAAAGAGCGCGCAGCAATTCGATTACTACCATTGGAGTGCGTTGCTGCGCAGTGTTTCGGCCTTTGAGGTGTATCGCAAGGTGTACCGGGATGTGATCACTCCTGAGCGTGTGGCCGAACTGCTGGTCTTGCGGCCTGATATGCCACGCTCATTGCATGCCTGCATGCGAGAAGTGGTGCAGAACTTGCAGGCCGTGGCGCATGAAGGTGCGCTGGACAGTCAGCGCAAGGCCGGGCGTTTGCTTGCGGATGTGCAGTTCATTCGCATTGATGAGATTTTGGATACTGGCTTGCATGCCTACCTCACTCAATTTCTGGATCGGGTCAATCAGCTGGGAGAGCTCATCACCAAGGATTACCTGGTGCCGGAGTTGTAAGCAGCAAGCACAGACGAAAAAAAGGAGCCATTGGCTCCTTTTTTGTGGCAAGCGATGCTGCAATTTCGTCTTAGTGAGCTTCGCTTTCACCCATCTGAGTTTGCAGATAGTTTTGCAGACCCACTTTTTCAATCAGATCCAGCTGGGTTTCGAGAAAGTCGATGTGTTCCTCGGTGTCGTCAAGAATTTTCAGCAGCAAGTCGCGTGAAACAAAATCATGGGCTGCTTCGGCTGTCTTGATGCCATCTTTGATGGTGCTTTGTGCTGCTGTTTCCAGGTTCAGGTCGCACTGCAGAGCCTCAGGCACGTCTTCACCAATTTGCAGCTTGCCCAGATCTTGCAGGTTGGGCAGGCCGTCGAGCATGAGGATACGGTCCATCAGCCAGTCGGCATGCTTCATCTCGCCGATCGACTCCTTGTATTCCACCTTGGCAAGCGCATCCAGACCCCAGTGCTTGAACATGCGGTAGTGCATGTAGTACTGGTTAATGGCGGTCAATTCGTTTTTGAGTTGTGCTTGCAGAGCTGCAATGACTTGCGGGTCGCCTTTCATATGGGGCTCCTTTTTTTGATGTCTAGGTAGGCATTATTGTCAGCTAAGAAGCGATATCGGTTTGCACAAGTCCACACTGCAGCGTATTGGCTGCGGCTGAGGGTGAGTCGTGTTTGCGTTTGAAAGTTCATTAGTTTATGACTATCAACTTGATAATGTCAATTGATTAGTAGTATTGATTGTTAAGCCTTAGACTACATACTGTTTTCAGTCGCACATCGCATCTCATAAAGGAAACGACATGTCCGTTATCAATACCGTTATCAAGCCTTTCCAAGCTTCCGCCTTCAAGGACGGCAAGTTCATCGAAGTGTCCGAAAAGGACGTGCTGGGCAAGTGGGCTGTGTTCTTCTTCTACCCTGCCGACTTCACATTCGTTTGCCCTACAGAGCTGGGCGACGTTGCTGACCATTACGCTGAATTCCAGAAGCTGGGCGTGGAGATCTACTCTGTGTCCACCGACACTCACTTCGTGCACAAGGCATGGCACGACTCTTCCGAGACCATCGGCAAGATCAAGTACACCATGCTGGGTGACCCAAGCGGCGTGATCACCAACAACTTCGAAAACATGCGTCCCGGCGTTGGTCTGGCTGACCGCGGCACATTCATCGTCGATCCTGATGGCGTGATCCAGGCTGTGGAAATCACAGCTGAAGGCATTGGCCGTAACGCAGAAGACCTGCTGCGCAAGGTGAAGGCTGCTCAGTACGTGCGCAACCACCCCGGTGAAGTTTGCCCAGCCAAGTGGAACGAAGGCGATGCAACTCTGGCTCCTTCGCTGGATCTGGTTGGCAAGATCTAATCTGATTGCCCAAAAAAGCCTGGGCATTGCCCGGGCTTTTTTACAGCTGCGCTATCTATAACTATCAAAAAAGAATTTTATTAGGATTTGACTATCATGCTGGACGCCAATCTCAAAACTCAACTCAAGGCATATCTGGAGCGCTTGCAAAAACCTCTGGAAATTACCGCCACGCTGGATGACAGCAAGGCGGCTGGCGAAGTCAAGTCCCTGTTAGCCGATCTGGTTGCGCTGAGCGACAAGATTACCGTTGTCGAGAACAATGATCTGCAGGTTCGCAAGCCTTCGTTCCTGATCGGCAATCCTGGTGTTGACACTGGCGTGCGCTTTGCCGGTGTTCCTCTGGGCCACGAATTCACCTCTCTGGTATTGGCACTTCTGCACGTGGGCGGCCACCCTTCCAAAGAGTCTGCAGACCTGCTGGAGCAAGTGAAGGCCATTGACACGCCTTTGAACTTCGAGACCTACTACTCGCTGTCTTGCCACAACTGCCCTGACGTGGTGCAGGCGCTGAATCTGATGTCTGCGCTGAACCCCAATATCACGCACACGGCCATTGACGGAGGCTTGTTCCAGGACGAAGTCAAGGAACGTGAAGTCATGGGCGTGCCTACCGTATTTGTGAACGGCGAGCGCTTCGGCCAAGGTCGTATGGAACTGGCCGAGATCGTCGCCAAGGTGGACACTGGTGCCGCAGCGCGTGAAGCCGCCAAGATTTCTGCCAAAGACGCATTTGACGTGCTGGTCGTGGGCGGTGGCCCTGCGGGGGCGGCTGCAGCGATTTACTCGGCTCGCAAGGGCATCCGTACCGGTATTGCAGCAGAGCGTCTGGGTGGCCAGGTGCTGGATACGGTGGACATTGAAAACTTCATCTCGGTTTCCAAGACTGAAGGCCCCAAGCTGGCTGCAGCCATGGCTGCCCATATTCGAGACTACGAAGTGGACATCATGAACCAGCAAACCGGAGCCAAGCTGATTCCTGCTGCCACCGAAGGTGGCTTGATCGAAGTGCACACCGAATCGGGTGCCGTGCTCAAGGCCAAGACCGTGATCCTGTCCACAGGTGCTCGCTGGCGCAATATGAATGTGCCTGGGGAAGAGCAGTACCGCACCAAGGGTGTGACTTTCTGCCCCCACTGCGACGGCCCCTTGTTCAAGGGCAAGCCTGTGGCCGTGATCGGCGGCGGTAACTCGGGTGTGGAAGCTGCGATTGACCTGGCTGGTATCGTCAAGCACGTGACCCTGCTGGAGTTTGCCGATACCCTGAAGGCCGATGCTGTGTTGCAGAAAAAGCTGCACAGCTTGCCGAATGTGACTGTGATCACCAACGCCCAGACCACCGAAGTGAATGGTGACGGCAAGAAGGTCACTGGCATCACTTACAAGGACCGCGTGACTGAAGAGGTTAAGACCATCGCTTTGGACGGCATCTTTGTGCAAATTGGCTTGCTGCCCAACACTGGCTGGCTCAAGGGTACTGTGAACCTGAGCCGCTTCGGTGAAATCGAGATCAATGCCAAGGGCGAGACCAATGTGCCAGGCGTGTTTGCTGCAGGTGACTGCACCAATGTGCCTTACAAGCAGATCATCATCGCCGCTGGCGCAGGCGCTACCGCTGCACTGTCGGCATTTGATCACCTAATTCGCCATTGATCGGTTTAACGGCAAATGTGCTGCTAGCGCTTGTCAAAAAAGCGTAGCTGGCTGTCAAAAGAAAAAGGACTGCTCGAAAGGGTGGTCCTTTTTGTTTTTCATGGTGGAATCATTTCGGCGAGGAGCAGATGCTGAAAGCGATGCTTCTGCATTGAAATGCATGGAAAATCCTTTGCTATGAATCTTCGATCCACCGCGAAGGGGCCAGTCAAGGGCTCTTTTTTAGAGGTATTTCTGGCTTTTCTGAAGCTGGGATTAACGTCTTTTGGTGGACCTGTCGCTCATCTGGGCTACTTTCGCACCGAATTTGTAGAACGTCGAAAGTGGCTGGACGACAAAAGCTATGCAGATTTGGTCGCGCTGTGCCAGTTTTTGCCCGGCCCTGCCAGCAGCCAGGTGGGGATTGCGTTGGGACTGGGGCGCAGTGGCTGGCGTGGCGCATTGGCGTCGTGGACGGGCTTCACGCTGCCCTCTGCGGTTGCTCTCATTCTTTTCGCCTTGGGGATTTCGCAATGGCCCGAGGTTGCGCAATCCGGAATCATCCACGGCCTCAAGGTTGCTGCGGTCGCTATCGTTGCACATGCGGTCTGGAGCATGGCCAAGACGTTGTGCCCAGACTGGCCACGGGCAGGGATTGCCATTGCGTCAGTGATCATGGTGATGGCGATACCTTCCACGACGGGGCAAATCATTGCGCTGGTGTCAGGCGGTGCGTTCGCGATGCTGATGCAGCAAAGAGGGCAGGGCTCGCCAGTCCAGCATCATGACTATGGCCTGAGCAGGTTTGCTGGGGGGATTTTGCTGATCATTTTTGCTATGTTGCTGGTGGCGCTACCGCTTGCCAGTGCATGGCTTCAGTTGCCCGCACTTACGATGTTCAAGGATTTTTATCAGGCGGGCGCCTTGGTGTTTGGGGGTGGGCATGTCGTGCTGCCGTTGCTGCAGGCTAGCGTAGTGCCCAGTGGCTGGGTGTCGAGTGACATCTTTCTTGCAGGCTACGGTGCTACCCAGGCGATTCCGGGTCCATTGTTCACATTTGCCGCTTACCTTGGGGCGGTCATGCCCAGTCCTTTTGGCGGCTGGATGGGGGGCTTTGCTTTGCTTCTGGCAATTTTCTTGCCTGCCATGCTGCTGGTTGCTGGCGCATTGCCGTACTGGGAAAGGTTGCGTCAGCATGCAGGTCTACAACAGGCCATGGCCGGAGTGAACGCGGCCGTGGTTGGTGTATTGGCTGCGGCTTTGTATTCGCCGATGTGGACAAGCTCCATTCATTCAATATCCGACCTTGGGGCGGCCTTGCTGGCATTTGCGTTACTGGTCTACGCACGTCTTTCGCCGGTGCTGGTGGTAATGCTGACAGCATTTTTGGGGTGGCTGCTTGCACTCTGAAGCCAGCACGTCCCATGCCTTCCGAGGCAACCTAGTCTGTCGTATCTGGGGCGTCTAGCGGGCCTGGTGAAGCCGTGTTTTTCAACCAGTCCAGCAAGATGGCTTGAGGCCCATGCTGATGCGCAGCCGGCGAGGAAAACAGGCAGTATTGAGAGCCATCGTTCACGAAACCCAAAGGAGCGGCCAGCAAGCCACTTTGGAGGTCGTTGCACACCAGATGCCAGGGGCCGATGGCAACGCCCAAGCCTGCAACGCTTGCTTGCAAGCTGAAATAAAAATGCTCAAAAAGATGGCTGTTTTTTTTGGGCACAGCTTTCCTGGTTACCCTGGACCAGTCCGACCATGCCGTTGGACGCGTGGAAGTGTGCAGCAGCGGCGTTTCAGGGTGTAGTTGCTGGCACTTGCTGTCTGAAACAAACCAATTTTTCACCTTGTCAGGTCGGCATACAGGTCCGATTTTTTCTGTGAAAAGTGGTTCCACCTGATAGCTGGCAGGCCAGGAGAAGTCGTTGCGGCGTATCGCAAAGTCAATGCCATGGGCAAACGAAAATTCACCACCACCGGCCATGAGATGGATATCAACGTCAGGATGTTGTGCTTGGAACGATGGCCATCGAGGAATAAGCCAACGCATCAGCAAAGTCGGTTCGCACGACAGTACCCATGGTTTCGCTTTGCGCGCATTTGCACGTATATCGCTCAAAGCATTGCGGATGAGTCCAAAGCCTCCCGCCACAGCGTTCGAAAGCTGGCGCCCCGCATCAGTGAGGTAGACGCGCCGGCTGCGTCGTTCGAACAAAGCAATGCCCAGATCATCTTCTAGCAGGCGGACCGCCCGGCTGACTGCTCCGTGCGTGAGGTGAAGTTCGTCGGCGGCACGGCTGAAATTTTCCAAACGAGCGGCAGCTTCAAAACAGCGCAGTGCCAAAAGGGATGGCAGGCGTGAATTGGTTTTTTGTGAGTTCAGTTCACCGTTGATGTCAGAAATCATCGTTATGAATCGGCCCTTCATCTGCATATTATTGGAATTATTACCAATGACTGAAGTGTATTCGCATGACTGAATTGATAGCTGTGGTCACAATAACCTTGCTTGCTGTGATAAGCCCCGGGCCGGACTTTGCCATGGTGAGTCGCAACAGCCTGCTCATGTCCCGGCGCTCAGGGGTACTTACTGCGTTGGGGATTGGTTTGGGCGTGCTTTTACATGTCAGCTACACCTTGATAGGTGTGGGTCTGCTCATTCAGCAGTCCATGTGGCTGTTCAATGCCATCAAACTTTTGGGTGCGCTGTATCTGATTTATCTGGGCTGCAAGATGCTCAGAACCCAAGGAGGGGGTGAGCTGGTAACTGCAAAAGTTGCGCCAATGTCAGACTTGAAAGCCTTGCGCATTGGTTTTCTGACCAATGCCTTGAACCCCAAGACCACGGTGTTCATCGTGAGCTTGTTTCTCCAAGTGGTGCACCCAGACACATCGCTTGCATTGCAAGTGGGCTATGGGGTGTTCATCTCGGTGGCACATATGGCATGGTTTTCGATAGTTGCCTTGTGTTTTTCAGCTGATGCTGTGCGGGTGCGCTTGCTCTCAGTGCGTCACTGGATTGACCGCGCTTTTGGCGGCATGCTGGTTCTTTTTGGAGTCGGCTTGGGAGTTGCCAGCAACGCGTAATGTGTGGAGGCTTTCGCAAGAGCCCTTCGGTGCCCTAGGCATGATGTGCCTGGATCACCATGGCCGTTCGCAATTGCGCTCAGCCATCAGTTCATACCTTTCAAAAAATCAACGGCTGCCTCTGGCAGCCGTTTCTTGCTCCACTGCAGCGCAGGTCATGCCAGCAGTAGCGGCAAGCTTAGTCCATGGTCAGCTTTTGCTTGTCCACCACTTCCTTGTAGGCGGTGTATTCGGCCTTGATTTCCTGGGCGAACTTTTCGGGGGTGTCGGCCACGATCAGCGAACCGGTTTCTTCAATGCGTTTGCGCACGCCGGGGTCTTGCAGTACCTTGTGTACCGCCTTGTTGACCTTGTCCACGATGTCCTTGGGCATGCCCTTGGGGCCGACCACGCCGTAGTACGCCATGCGGTTCACGCCAGGCGCACCGACTTCGGCCAGGGTCGGCACATCAGGCAGCACTGCCAGTCGCTGTGGCGCGGCCACTACCAGCGGAGTCAGGCGCTTGCTTTGCACAAACGGCAGGGTGGAAGGGAAATTGTCAAACAGCAGCGGAATCTGACCAGCTACCGCATCGTTGAGCGCAGGACCAGAGCCGCGATAAGGCACGTGCTGCATTTGGGTGCCGGTGGCCAGCATGAACATTTCCATCATCAGGTGGCCAATGGACCCCGTGCCTGGTGAGCCAAACGAGTGCTTGCCGGGGTTTTTCTTGATTTCATCCAGGAAGCTCTCGTAGTCCTGACCGACAAACTTGGGATTGGCCGCGATGATGTTGGGCGTGGCCGCAATGTTCACGATGGGAGTGAAATCGGTGAAAACGTTGTAGGGAATCTTGGGGTTGATAGCAGGGTTGGTGGCTGTGGTGGATACGGTAGCCAGCCCGAGGTTGTAGCCATCGGGCGCGGCGCGGGCCGTCTCTGCTGCACCAATGGCGCCGCCACCACCGCCCTTGTTTTCCACAATCACGGGTTGGCCCAGTTCACGGCCCAGAGGGTCTGCTACCACACGGGCAATCAGGTCGGTGGTGCCGCCTGCGGCAAAGGGCACCAGCAGCTTGATGGGTTTGTTGGGGTAGCTGGCTTGGGCGTGGGCTGCGCCGAGGGTAGTCAGTGCGGCCAGGGCCAAAAGGGTGCGACGCATCATGTGCAGGTCTCCATGTCGTTGTTGTGTTGAACGTTGGAAATCCTAATGAGGCGGCTGTCGCTTGTGGGCGAAAAATCTTAAGTGCAAACCCTTGATCGAGGGTTTTTTCTAGGATAAAAAACGCGATTTTTGGTGCGTGTTTTTCCCTGGCAGCAACGGCCATGATCTGGGTCGTGTCCAGAGTCTTCGGCACTGTGCGCAAGCCCTGCAGCTTGTGCACAGCAGGGACTGCAAGGCTAAATCACTTGGCGTGACTGCAGTCTGGCAATCGCCTCGGCATCCAGCCCCATGGCTTGCAAAACCTCATGCGTGTGTTCACCAAGCGCAGGGGGGGCGCTGCGGTATTGCACAGGTGTGGCGGAAAGACGCATGGGGTTGGCAACGGTTGCAATTTCAGCCATGCCATCACCTTTGGTGCATGGCAGCGTTTGCCGAATATTGCGATGGCGCACTTGTGGATCATCAAACGCCTGGGCAATGGTATTGATGGGGCCGCAAGGCACGGCCTTGTCTTCAAATAAAGCGATCCAGTCTGCCGTGCTGCGGGTTTGCATCAGCGGCTGCATGAGCTTCAGCAAGGCATCACGGTTCTGTACCCGCGCGGTGTTGGTGGCGAAGCGAGGGTCCTGCGCCCAGGCAGCGTGTCCGACTGCATGGCAAAAGCGGGCAAACTGACCGTCGTTGCCAATGGCCAGCAGCACATTGCCGTCCAGCGTTGGGAAGTCTTGGTAAGGGGCCAGACTGGGGTGAATATTGCCTGCGCGTGTCGGTGTTTGCTCGGTGGCCAGATAGCCTGCAGCCTGGTTGGCAAGCACAGCCATGCCAACGTCCAGCAGTGCCATGTCGATGTACTGGCCTTCGCCGGAGCCATTGCGCACATTGTCGCGTGCATTCAGGGCTGCCAGGATGGCGTTGCTGGCGTAAAGGCCTGTGAACACGTCAATGACCGCCACGCCCACCTTGAGTGGACCCCCGCCGGGTTGATTGTCGGCATGGCCGGTGATGCTCATCAGGCCACACATGGCTTGCACCATCAGGTCGTATCCAGCGCGTTCTGCATACGGTCCATCCTGACCAAAGCCGGTGATGGAACAATAAACAAGTCGAGGGTTCAAGGCTTTGAGGCTATCGTAATCCAGGCCATATTGCCTGAGTCCGCCTACCTTGAAATTCTCTACCACCACATCCGCCTCTTGGGCCATGCGGCGCAGCAGGGCCTGGCCTTCGGGATGGGCCATGTCCACGGTAATGCTGCGTTTGTTGCGGTTGCAGGCAGTGAAGTAGCTGGCCTCGCGCGTGTCATTGCCTTGCGAGTCTTTAAGGAAGGGTGGTCCCCAGTGGCGCGTGTCATCACCGGCCAGTGGTCGCTCGACTTTGATCACATCTGCGCCCAGGTCGGCCAGCATCTGGGTGGCCCAGGGGCCCGCGAGCACGCGTGACAAATCCAGTACCTTGATGCCTGCCAGTGCACCTTGTGCTGTCGTTGGCATGATTCGTCCTTGGAAAAGAGAAGCTGCTGGCGCTTGCTAAGCAGCAGTTGCAGAGCTTGTGAGTGCTACAAATGCCTTTAGTGGTGCGCGAGCAGCTTCTGAACATAGAGCGCATGTGCATACGCCCTAGGAGACAACAGGTAAAAATCAGTTGGCAAAGGCTGCGATGCCGGTTTGCGCACGGCCCAAGATCAGGGCGTGCACATCGTGGGTGCCTTCGTAGGTGTTCACCACTTCCAGATTCACGAGGTGGCGGGCAACGCCGAACTCGTCGGAGATGCCGTTGCCGCCCATCATGTCGCGTGCCAGGCGGGCCACGTCCAGGGCCTTGCCGCAGTTGTTGCGCTTGATCAGCGAGGTGATTTCGATCACGTTCTGGTACTCGTCCTTCATGCGGCCCACGCGCAGGGCAGCTTGCAGGCCCAGCGTGATTTCAGTCTGCATGTCGGCCAGCTTCTTCTGGATCAGCTGGTTGGCGGCCAGGGGACGGCCAAACTGCTTGCGGTCCAGTGTGTACTGGCGGGCAGTGTGCCAGCAGAACTCGGCAGCACCCATGGCGCCCCAGGCAATACCAAAGCGGGCGCTGTTCAGGCAGGTGAAGGGGCCCTTCAGGCCACGCACTTCAGGGAAGGCGTTTTCTTCGGGGACAAACACATCGTCCATGACGATTTCGCCGGTGATCGATGCGCGCAGACCCACTTTGCCGTGGATGGCGGGGGCGCTCAGGCCCTTCCAGCCTTTTTCCAGAATGAAGCCGCGGATCTGGCCCACGTTGCCGCCTTCGGACACTTCCTTGGCCCAGACAACGAACACGTCTGCCACAGGGCTGTTGGTGATCCACATCTTGGAGCCCTTGAGCTTGTAGCCGCCATCAACTTTATAAGCCCGGGTGGCCATGGAGCCGGGGTCGGAACCGTGGTCAGGCTCGGTGAGGCCAAAGCAGCCGATGTATTCGCCCGATGCCAGCTTGGGCAGGTATTTCTGCTTCTGCTCTTCGGTGCCGAACTCGTTGATGGGCACCATGACCAGCGAAGACTGCACCGATGCCATGGAGCGGTAGCCCGAGTCCACGCGCTCAATTTCACGCGCCACCAGACCGTAGCTCACGTAGTTCAGGCCAGCGCCACCGTATTCGGTGGGAATGGTGGGGCCCAGCAGGCCCAGCTCACCCATCTCGCGGAAGATGGTGGTGTCCGTCTTTTCATGGCGGAACATGTCCTGTACGCGAGGCATGAGTTTGCCTTGACAGTATTCATAGGCTGCATCGCGGATCATGCGCTCGTCGGCAGTCAGTTGCTGATCGAGCTGGAAGGGGTCGTTCCATTGAAAGTTGGACATAAGGGCTCCTTGGATCTCTGTGTTGTTGCTTGCACCACATTGAATGCGTTTATTTGCATGGCAGTGCTGTCATGGAATGCATCCTACGTAGGGGATGAGTGCTTCGCAAACGATTTGTTTGCATCCAGGTATGAGCTTCTTGCATGTCTTGCTTGATATGGTCATGCAAATCAGGCAGCATGCATGCCTCTTGCATTGCTCCTGTCTTCCCCATGCGCCGCTCTATTCCCTCCACCCAAGCCCTGGCATGCTTTGAAGCTGCTGCGCGCCATGAAAGCTATACCCGTGCAGCGCAAGAGCTGGCGCTTACGCAAGGAGCAGTTTCGCGCCAGGTAATTGCGCTGGAAGAATTTGTCGGAGTGCAGCTGTTTCGTCGCACCCGCCATGGCGTTGCGCTGACCTCAGCGGGCGAGGTTTATGCGCGCAAAGTACGTAGCTGGCTTTTGGGCATGGAGCGCGACACGCTGGACTTGATGGCGCACCAGGGCTCTGGCGGCACCATCAAGCTCGCAGCCGTTCCTACCTTTGCCACCCGTTGGCTGATGCCGCGCTTGCCGCTGCTGGCGCAAGCCCATCCAGACATCACAGTGCACATCGATGTGCAAACCCGCCCGTTTCTGTTTGCCGACACAGGTTTTGATGCAGCTCTGTATGCGGGCACGCCCGAGCAGGTGCGCAACTGGCCGGGGATTGAGGCTGTACACCTTATGGATGAGGATGTGGTGCCCGTGTGCAGTCCGCGCTTGCTGGATCGAGCGACGCAGCGTGCACCAGGGCGAGCCTGGCAGCCACTGCCGCCGCAGGCACTGGCGGAGCTTCCTTTGCTGCAGCAAAGCACGCGCCCCCAAGGCTGGGTGCAGTGGTTCCAGTCGGTGCGCGTGGATGCTCCGAAGGCTATGGACGGACCACGCTACGAACTATTTTCCATGCTCGCTGTGGCTGCCGCGCAAGGTATGGGTGTGGCGCTGATCCCTCCCATGCTGGTGGAGACGGAGCTGGCACGTGGTGAGCTGGTGCTGGCCAGCGCCCAGGCTCTGCGCGGAGAGCGCGGTTATTACCTGATCACACCTACGCAGCAAATGCCTTCCGCAGTGCTGCAAACCTTTTCCCGCTGGCTGCAATCCATGGCGCAACAAAGCCTGTCTCTTGCGCCCTGATGGATGCTGCTTAAAAAAGCATCAATCGTTTGAAAGTGCTTATGGTTGAGTGACTTAGGTCGCTTATGCAGATGGAGCAGCAGGCTTATCCACAGGCTTGTGGCCTGTATTTGGGGAGAACTTCAATGGGTGAGGCGTGGCGACTCAATTGGTGTTGCCTGCTGTGACCAGATGGTCAATCAAGGCGCGCACTTTCAGAGGCAGGTAGCGCGATGGGGCATAGAGTGCATAGGCGGTGCGCGGGGCGTAATGGCCGGTGAGCTGCCAGTCAGGCAGAACCTGTACCAACTCCCTGCGCTGTAGCGCGGACTGCGCCGCAAAGTCTGCAACCACGCCGATACCCTGGTGCTGCAGCGCCAACTGGATGATGCCGGTGCTGCTGTCGATGGTGAGCGGGGTGTGGACGCTGACTTCCAAAGGCTCAATGGCTTTTGTTTCTGAAGCTGTGGTGCTGGCTCTGATCCATTGGAGCCGATTTTGAAACTCCCCATAGCCCAGAGTGATGCAGGCAATGCCATGCTCTGGAGCGAGATCGGCGGGATGTTGCAAAGGCTTTTTCAAAGCTTGCAGATAGTCTGGTGCTGCCACTGCGATATAGCGAACCTGACGCAGTGCTCGCGCCACCATATTGGGAGGCAGCTTTTCCGGCTGAGTAAGGCGTATGGCCATATCCAGACCATGTTGCGCCAGATCTTGCATCTGGTCGCTGAGGCTGACCGCAATTTCCAGTTGCGGCCATTTGCGCCGCAGTGCGGGCAGCTGTGCGCTGAGCCAGATTTCGCCAAAGATGGTGGGCGCGGTCAGGCGAACAATGCCCCGCGGCACGCCACTGTAATGGCCTGCAATGGTGTGGATATTGCTGGCAGTCTGGGCTAGCTGACTGCAGGCTGCGTACACCTCGGCACCCAGTTCGGTCAATGAGAGCGAGCGTGTGGTGCGATGCAGCAGTTTCACTCCCCAGTGAGCTTCCAGGCGGGCCACGCTGCGGCTGACGGCCGAGGTCGTCAGCTCAAGCTGACGTGCGGCGGCTGCAAAGCTGCGCAACTCCACAACCTTGGAAAAAACCAGCATCTCAGGTACCAGCCGCGTATCTAGACTCATCGTTGATAGGCTTATTGTTGATCTGCGTGCAATAGTAATTTGAATTTTTACATATTGATGAATGGTTGTGTCTGGTTCACGATCAAGGCATGACTTCACATCATTCTTCCACCCAGTCTCCAGAGTCCTCCTCAGCGTCCGAATCTGCGCTGCAAACTTCAGTGCTTTGGCCCTCCAGCGGCAGCCAAGGTGGTGTTTGGCGCATGGTCCTGGCCATGGGCTTGTCGGGCACGATTGGTTTGCTGGTAGTGGAAAGTGGCTTACCCACGCTGTGGGTGGTGTGGCTGCGTTGTATTTTGGGTGGTTTGGGGTTGCTGGCCTGGGTGTGGGGTACACGATTGTGGCTACGCCCCACGCGTGGCGAAAGTGTCTGGCTGCTGCTGGGTGGCGCAGCCCTGATCTTGAATTGGTTGTGCCTGTTTAAGGCCTATCACTACAGCGGGATTGCAGTGGCAACCGTGGTCTACCACGTGCAGCCTTTTCTGTTGCTACTGCTCGCTGCAGTGTTGCAAGGCGAACCTGTGCCAACGCGCCGTCTGCCCTGGTTGTTCATGGCTTTGCTGGGGGTGGTGTTGAGCAGTGGCTGGCTAGGCGCAGGCGATGCCCGGCATATGCAGTGGCAAGGCATGGCGTTGGCATTGCTGGCTGCCAGTCTTTATGCGCTGGCAACGTTGGCCACACAACGACTTCGGCGTTTGGCTCCTGCGCAGATCGCCATGCTGCAAATGGCAGTAGGGGTAATCATTTTGCTGCCAGGGGCGTGGATACAGCATGGTGATGCACACTTGACGCTACGTGCCTGGGGCGCTGTACTTGTGCTGGGTGTGGTGCATACCGCCTGGATGTACGTGCTGATGTACACGGCTTTTCAGAGATTGCCAGCCCAGGCGATTGCCGGGCTGTCTTTCATCTACCCGGTCATGGCACTTCTGGTGGATGTAGGATGGTTTGGCACCCAGCCATCGCCCGTGCAGTGGTGCGGCATGGCCGTGATTTTGGGCGCAGTCTGGATGTACCGGCGCAGCGATCACAGCATCCGCAAAGCCTAGTAAACCTAGCAGGCACTGTCAGGCTGGGGGCGCGCACATACTAGAGCAGCCGAAACAAGGCTACGCACAAAGGCATCAACAAGGCTGTGAGCACGCCGTTGAGCCCCATGGCCAGCGCGGCAAAAGCGCCTGCTGTGGGATTGATCTGCATGGCGCGGGCGGTGCCGATGGCGTGTGAGGTCAGCCCTTGTGCAAAGCCTTCGACGGCCGGGTCCTGGCTGCGCACCACGCGCAACAGAAAAGGGGCCAGCATGCAGCCGCTGATACCTGTGATTGCCACTGCTACCGCTGCCAGCGAAGGCAAGCCGCCAAAGCGCTCGGCCATGGGCAGCGCAATGGGAATGGTGGCAGATTTTGGGGCCAGGGAAATGATGGTTTCCCAGCTGCCGCCCAATGCCCAGGCAATACCCATGGCAGAGAACAAGGCCACCACGCAGCCCGCGAGCAGGGCGACGCAGATTGGACGCCATAGTGCACGAATGCGCGTGCGCTGTGCGTACAGTGGAATGGCCAAAGCCACCGTGGCCGGGCCAATCAAAAGATTGAGCCATTCCACGCCGTGCTTGTAGGTGGCATAGGAGGTGTCAGTCGCCAAAAGCACGCAGACCACGATGATCACGGAAGGGAACACCGGGATCAGCATGGGGTGGCATTGAAAGCGCTTGTATACGGCCATGGTGGTCAGGTACACGGTCATGGTCAGCACCAGCCAGGGAAGATGGGAGGCAGACAGATTGCTGAGCAAGGTTTCCCATTGGCTCATGCTGCCTCCTTGCTGGTCTGTTTTTCTCGAGCCAGCATCCATTTGAAGGTCCAGGCGGTAACCGCGAAAGTGATTGCCGCTCCGGCAATGCCCGCCACCAGGAACGGCAGCCATTCTTTGGCGATGCGCTCAAAGTGCAGCATGACACCCGCGATGGTGGGAATGAACAGCAGCATCATGTTCTGCAGCAGGGTTTGCGATGTGCTTTCCAGCGCAGCAGGCAGGCGGCCATACATCAGCAGCCCCAGCAGCAATAACAAGGCCCCGAGCAGTGCGCCGGGAAAGGGCAACTGGAAATACTGAACCAAAGCCTCGCCTACCAACTGAAAAGCAAACAAAGCCGCAAGCGCATACAACATGACAACCACTCCTCCAAGCAATGGCTGCGCAGTCTAGGCGGTGTGCCAGATTTGGCAATCTCCGATTTGTAGCTCAGGTGACTAAAAGCCTCGCCTGTCATGAAAGCTGGAGCAGTATTGTGACTGCGAGAGCTAATGTTGCCTGCTTTGTGTGCAGCTTAAGGGCTGCTGAGTGAAAACAAGGGCTTAGCACGGGATATGCTGATTGTCACAAAAGTTGTCCACAGCTTTGTCCATAGGTTTCGTGGAGAAGCTAGGGTTTGTACTTACATTAAATGATTGCCGCGTTTAAGTCGTCTGTTTGACAAACGGCAGGATGCAGGCTGTGACCACCCCCCAGACTTCCAATGTGTTTTCCATGCCAAAGGTGATGCGTGGATAGGCATCATTGGCAGGGTGCAGCTCGCAGCAACCATCACGACGGTACAACTGCTTGACTGTGAATTCTCCATCCACGATGGCCACCACAATGTCTCCATGTTTGGCAGATAAAGAGCGGTCAACCGTAATCAGGCAACCATCACGGATGCCTGCATCTTGCATGCTGTCGCCCCGCACACGCATGATGAAAGTCGAGACAGGACGTGGCGCAATATGCGCCATCAGATCAAATAGTTTCCCCGGCACATCGTCTGCGGGACTGGGAAAGCCGCAGCGCACGCTGGCTTCGATGAAGGGCAGTTGCAGCGACGTCGTCGCTGGCAGGATGGGGCAGGAAAGATGAAGGGAATCAGTCATAAAGCGGTGTGTGATCAGGCTTGGGCAATCGGCAAGTCCCCATATTTCATGGTGTAGAGCGGGCTGAGCCGGGCCTGCTTCATACGCCAGCCTGCGATGTCCTGATGAGGAAGGCCGTTGCTGGCCAGATGAATCGTGTTGTTGCCAAAGCGCTGATTGATGGCATCAATCGTGGGCATGAGCTGCGCATGCCGGGACATCTGACCGGTATCTTCAAACAAGTCGGCATTGCGCGATTGGCTGCATGGCACCAGGTCCAGCAAGATCACCCCAGCCTTACTCAGTTTGTGGCCAGCCTGGTAAAAGCTATGCACGGCACGCGTGGCGGCTTCAACAATGGCATAGCTGTCATTGCAGGGCTGCGGCAACGCAATGGTGCGCGCGCCATGCCAAGGGCGCTCGTTGCGAAACGGTGAGGTATACGCAAACACATGCACTTGGCAAGCCAGCAGTCCAGATTGGCGAGATTTTTCTGCAGCCCGCGAGGCATAAGTGCTGACGGCTTCCAGCAGCGGCTGCATGTCGTCAATGGCATGCCCAAAACTGCGGGTGCAGGCGATTTGCTGCTTGGCGGCGGGGGCGTTTTCCAGTGTCAGGCAGGGTATGCCTTGAAGTTCGCGAACCGTGCGCTCCAGCACCACACCTGCAATACGACGCGCGCTTGGAGCTGGTAGTTGCATCAAATCCGAAGCCGTGAAGCACCCATAGACGGCAAGGCGCTGTGCCAAGCGTTTGCCAATGCCCCACACTTCGCTGGCGGGTGTCTCGCGCAGCAAGCATTGTTGCTGCGCGGACGATAGCTCTTGCCAGTTGCACACTGGTGCCTGATAGGCTGGATGGGTGTGGTGTCCCCTGCGTTCAGCGGATTTGGCCCAGTGATTGCACAGTTTTGCCAGGGTCTTGCTGGGAGCAATGCCCACACAGCAAGGAATGCTTAGGCAACGCTCAATACGCTGACGAATGGCTAGGGCGCGTTGTGTGAGTTGCGCAATGCCTTCGAGTCCACCGATAAAGCTTTCATCAATGGAGTAAATCTCTTGTTGTGGTCCCAGCGCCGCAGCCAGACGCATCATGCGTGTGCTCATGTCTCCATAGAGCGCAAAGTTGGCAGACAGCGCGGTCACATCTTTGGTCGCTAAATCTGCTTGGATTTGATAGAAGGGCTGGCCCATTTTGATGCCTGCACTTTTGGCTTCTTCGCTGCGCGAGATCACACAACCATCGTTGTTCGAAAGCACCACCACGGCGCGACCACGCAAACGCGGGTTGAAAGCGCGTTCGCAGGAAACGTAGAAATTGTTGCCATCGATCAGTGCAAACATGCCAATACTGTACATCTGTACAGTTGTTTGCGATCGTAAATTCGCCCTAGTCCAAGCTGTGCTACTGTCTTGCGAGCAGTGTGGAATGGGATAACTTGGATTTGTATTGGATGCTGTGTTTAGGGAAGTTCGTCAGAAGGGAATGGCTGCTGAAGCGGCGTTCCATGGTATTTGCCAACATGGCTGTATCGACGCCTGTGCCATCCTTTTGCACTTATAGCTCGGCACGCTATGGTCTCTCGGGGGTCATATTTCCAGGCAAATTTGTTTGTCGCAGCCTGTGCAATTCGGGTACTGATGCGACCACTTGCCCTGTACCCACGGCAACCAGCTTCGCTACGCGTTAATGCAAGCTGCTCGATACGCTGTCCTGGCATGCCGTGAGAAGCATACGCATGCCTGGTTGGGGTGCCTGGTGAACTCACGCGGCCTTCTTGATAATTGATCAAGGCTTGCGGCGCCGCCCCCTGCAGGTGAACTCGACCCTCTTTGAGGCCAAGCCACGCGCGCAATCCTGTGACTATCTCAAAAATGAGAGATGGTACTTGTCCAGAGGAGGGGGGAAGCTCGATACCTACTCGCTATTTAGGAGCGGCAATTCACATCAGCCCTCTGATGCTGAATTGCTCATGCGTGCATGAGCCACCAGCTTGTCCAGGATAGTGTCGAGTTGTTGGGCTTCTTTGGCGTTCAAGCAGGATGTGATTTCCTGGTTGCGGCGTGTGACAAGTCGCATGGTGCGCTCCCATACTTTTTGGCCTTCAGCGGTCAGGTTCAAGAGCACACCGCGGCCGTCCGTTGGGCTGCTGACTTTGAGAATCAGCGCTTTCTCTACCAGTGCCTGTGCTGCGCGGCTTGCTTGGGCTTTGTCCAGATTGGCACTGCGTGCCAAATCTTTGACCGAGAGTGGAGCGAAGTTGCCAATCGCAGCCAAACAACGCGCCTCATGGGCAGGAATGCCTGACTCTTGCTCATACGCGGTTTGCGTGATGCGGTCAGCCAGCTTCATCAGAGTATGCAAACGGTGGGTATAGGTGCGGTCTAGAGGGACCCATTCTTGGTGATCGCGTGAATACATGGCCGCTACTATTCAAATAAAAAGCCTGCCCACAGTGGACAGGCCTGGAAATGCTCTCATTTTCGCCGGGCTATGGTGTGATGCACAAGCGCAGTAATTGCGCGTGCAATCAGTCCAGCTTGATTTGGCTGGTTTCAATCACTTGGCGCCATTTTGTTCGCTCTGAAGTGGCATAAGCGTCCATTTCTTGGGCTGTGCTGGGCGTAACCTCCAGCGCCATTCCTTCAAGCTTGGCTTTGATTTCAGGCTTCTTCAGCGCGCCTTGCAGGGCATCTGACAATTTGGCGATACGGTCTTTGGGGGTTGCTGAGGGTGCCACGATGCCTTGCCACGCATAAGCTTCAAAACCTTTCAGACCTTGCTCGTCCAGCGTAGGCACATCGGGCAATGTGGGCAGGCGAGCAGGGCTTGCCACTGCAATGGCGCGGATCTTGCCTCCTTGCACGTGCTGCAGACCAGCAGCGCTGTCGACAAACATGAACGGAAGCTGTCCTGTCACCACGTCTTGCACTGCAGGTGCTGAACCGCGGTAGGGGACATGCACAAAGTTCAACCCGCTTTTTGCACGCAGCATTTCCACAGCAAGGTGGTGGGGGCTGCCTGCCCCTGGCGTTCCGTAAGACACTCCTTGGGTTTGCTGTTTGGCCCAGTTAACGAATTCTGCATAGTTTTTAACTGGGAGATTGCTGTTGGTGACAAGCAGCATGGGAAAGCGCACCAGCAAGCCGACTGAAGTGAAGTCTTTTTCAGCGCTGTAGCTGAGCTTTTTATAGAGGTAGGGATTGGCGGCCAGGGTGCCTGTGTCGCCCGTCAAGATGGTGTAGCCGTCAGCGCGTGCGCGCGCAACGATGTCTGCGCCGATGTTGGTGGCCGCGCCCGGCTTGTTAGAGACGATGACGGATTGGCCCAGCGCCTTGCCAATGGGCTCGCTCAGTACGCGCGCCACGACGTCGGTGCCCCCTCCTGCGGCGTAAGGGACAACCCATTCAATAGGCTTGCTGGGGTAAGTGTCAGCCCATGCCGTGAACGGCAAGAGCATGGAGGAAATGACAAGGCTGCGTCTGGTGAAAGACATGGGGAAAGTCTCCGTGGAGCACCTCAAGGCACTCGTTTTTTATGGATCTAAAAATGTTGTCTGATGGTGGCAACACGTCGACTTTAGTGAAGAAGGTTGCGTGCGCAACCAAGAGGTTTCCCCAGTTTTTTATTGGTTCGTTGATTTTTGGAGTGGAAAAATGAAAGTAAATGGTATAGCCGAACTTCTGGCTATTAAATCCAATCAATGGCACCTTATGGCCTTAGGGATCAGGCAGTTTGTCTTCAGGCGGATAAAGGCACTGCGCTGGTGCATTTGATTTCATCCATGCACACACTTGATCGCACAGCGGCAACGCCAGGCAAGCGCATCAGCGTGCCCGTCAAGAAACGTGACAGCGAAGGCAGATCGCGTGCAGTGACTTTGAGCACATAGTCGAAGTCACCGGTGACGGAGTAGCACTCCAGCACTTCGGGCAATTGGCGTACATGCACCAAAAATTGCTCCAATTCACGCACATGACTTCGCTCCATGGATACATGGATAAAGGCTGTCACCGACCAGCCCAGCGCTGCAGCTTCGAGCCGGGTTTCATAGGCGCGAATCAAACCCAACGCTTCCAGACGTTTGTGGCGACGATGGCATTGCGCAGGGGAAAGTTGCACAGCTTGTGCCAGCTCAATGTTGGTAGCACGCGCATGCGCCTGGAGATGGTCCAGAATTTTCAGGTCGATACGGTCAAGTGTGCTTGTTGTCTCAGTCATATGAAATCTTGTCTCTCTAAATTGGGTTTTTTGTGATTTTTATCTCTTCTTTAAGGGGAAACGAGGGCTTCAAATAAAAGCTCTTTGTATCCCTGAGTTTTTAGAATTTTCCTCTGAATTTGATCACTGACAAGCTCTTTTTGACGGCTGTTTGGTAATTCAAAAGGATGAAATATTTTTGCGCCAAATGAGTGAAGTCTTGCCAGTCAGTGGTGTTCGAAACAAGGAGACAAAAATGACCGGTTTGCATGACAACCCCATGGGACTGTGCGGCTTTGAATTTGTAGAGTTTGCTTCCCCGCAAGCCAATGTTCTGGAGCCCTGGTTTGAACGAATGGGCTTTACCCTGGTGGCCAAGCATCGCTCCAAAAATGTTGTGCTCTATCGCCAGGGCGATATCAACTTCATCGTGAATCGCGAGCCCAAAAGTATCGCCAGCTACTTCGCTGCAGAGCATGGGCCTAGCGCATGTGGGCTGGCCTTCCGAGTCAAAGATGCCCACTACGCTTACCAGCGTGCGCTGGAGCTGGGTGCACAACCCATCGAGATTCCGACAGGCCCCATGGAGCTGCGCCTGCCTGCTATCAAAGGTATTGGTGGTGCACCGCTGTACCTGATTGACCGTTTTGAAGATGGAAAGAGTATTTACGACATCGACTTTGAGTTCATCGAAGGCGTTGGCCGTCACCCCGCAGGACATGGTTTTAAGCTGATTGACCACCTTACGCACAATGTTTACAAGGGGCGTATGGCGTTTTGGGCGGAATTTTATGAGTCATTGTTCAACTTCCGCGAGATTCGTTACTTTGACATCAAGGGTGAATACACCGGACTGACATCAAAGGCCATGACGGCGCCTGATGGGCTGATCCGCATTCCGCTCAATGAAGAGTCGGGCAAGAACGGCGGGCAGATTGAAGAGTTTCTGATGCAGTTCAATGGCGAGGGTATCCAGCACATTGCCTTGCTGACTGATGACTTGATCGCCAGCGTAGACGCCTTGCAAATGGCGGGCGTGCCTTTGATGACTGCACCCAACGACATTTATTACGAAATGCTGCAAGAGCGCTTGCCTGGTCACAATGAGCCGGTGCCCGAGCTGCAAGCGCGTGGGATTTTGATGGATGGATCGACTGCGAACGGAGAAAAGCGCTTGCTGCTGCAAATTTTCTCGCAGCCCATGCTGGGGCCGGTGTTTTTTGAGTTCATCCAGCGCAAAAACGATGAAGGTTTTGGGGAGGGCAATTTCAAGGCCTTGTTCGAATCGCTGGAGCGTGACCAGATTCGCCGTGGCGCACTGGCAGTTGATAGTGAATAAGGAAAATGCATAAAGCCTAGCAATAGAAAAGGGCTGCAGCAGTGCAGCCCTTTTCTTTGGAGTGGTCGTTGCTATTTGGGAGCAGGTGCATCCGGCTGCCGCCATGGTGATGCCTTGGCAAAAGCCTCCAGTGTTGCGCAGTGGGCATCAATGGCTGAAATAAGCGGCCAGCGTGATAGGTCTACCTTGAAGCGGCGGGCGCTTTCCACCTGGGGAATCAGATAGACATCAGCGACTGTTGGGGCGTTGCCCCAGCTGAAGGCGCCGCGGTGGGGCTGTTGCGCCAGCAAGGCCTCGTAGGCATCAAAGCCAGCGGTGATCCAGTGACCACACCATGCATTGACAGCCGCCTCATCGGCACCGAATTGCTGGCGCAGATACTGCAGGATGCGGCGGTTGTTGACGGGGTGGATGTCGCAAGCCACCAGCGCCGCCAGCGCACGCACCTGGGCGCGGGCATGGGGATCAGAGGGCAGCAGGGGCGGGTCTGGATAGCGCTCTTCCAGCCATTCGATGATGGCTGGTGACTGCGTCAGCACTTCGCCGCTGTCCAGGACCAGGGCAGGCACCAGACCCTGTGGATTGATGGCGGTGAACTCTGCTTGCAGGTGGTCTTCGGCCAGTAGGTCCACAGGAATGTATTCGGCTGCCACCCCTTTGAGGTTGAGCGCAATGCGAAGGCGGTGCGAGGTTCCACTGCGAAAGTAGTTGTAATGCTTCATTCACTGCCTCTCGCGCTCAAACGGGCTGCTTGGCAGGCAGCACGGTGCCCCGGCATTCGCCAAAGCCGATGCGTGCAAAGCCTTGTTTTTCACACCAGCCGCGCAGCACGATGGCATCACCGTCTTCAAGGAAGGTGCGCTTTTCGCCATTGGGTAATTGGATGGGGTGCTTGCCGCCACTGGTCAGCTCAATCAAGGCACCAGCCTGATCAAGGGTGGGGCCGGACAAGGTGCCGCTGCCCAGCAGGTCACCAGGCTGGAGGTTGCAGCCATTGACCGTGTGGTGCGTGACCATTTGCGCCATGGTCCAGTAGGCATGGCGGTAGCTGGTCAGGCACAGGCGTGTTTCAGACTTCGGATCCTGCTCGCGCATCTGCCGGGTTTGCAGGCCTACCTCCAGCTGGATGTCGAGGGCGCCCTGGTTGCGGTTGGCCTCGCTGTCCAGATAGGGCAGGGGCTGCGGATTTTCTGCTGGGCGCTGCAGGGCGGCGCGGTAGGGCGCCAATGCTTCCAGCGTAACCACCCAGGGAGAAATGGTGGACGCAAAGTTCTTGGCCAGGAACGGGCCCAGGGGCTGATACTCCCAGGCCTGGATGTCGCGGGCCGACCAGTCGTTGAGCAGGCAGATGCCGAAGACATGATCTTCGGCCTGGTCAATAGAGACAGGACTGCCCAGCTCATTGCCCTGACCGATGAACACGCCCAGCTCCAGCTCGATGTCCAGCCGCTTGCTGGGTGCCAGCACGGGGGCATCTGCATCAGGCGCCTTGATCTGTCCGCAGGGGCGCGCAAACGCCTGCCCTGAGACCGCAATGCTGGAAGCGCGGCCATGGTAGCCAATCGGCACCCAATGGTAGTTGGGCATCAATGGATTGTCTGGGCGAAAGAGGCGGCCGATGTTGGTGGCATGGTAGATCGAGGTGTAGAAGTCGGTGTAGTCACCGATCTGCGCTGGCAGGCCGTATTCAACCTCGGCCTGCGCCACCAGGCAAGCCTGCAAGGCAGACTGCTCAGCCGCCCCCTCGCGCAAGGCACGCGACAGGGCCAGGCGCAGGGCGCTCCAGTGGGTTTTGCCCAGCGCCATGAGGGCGTTGAGCGTGGGCTGGCAGGCCGCTTGCAGGGCCTGTGTGGCATCTCCTGCAAAGACGCCAGTGCGGGCTGCTGCTGTCAGGTCCAGCACCTGGCTGCCAATGGCAACGCCCACGCGCATGGTCTCGTTGCTACCCTTGCGCCTGAAGCTGGCAAAGGGCAGGTTTTGTATGGGGAAGTCGCAACCGGCCTGGTTGGCGCAGGCTACCCAGCTACGCAGTTCGGGGTCATAGGTTTCGTTCAGGAGTGTGGTCATCGTTGGCACTTCAAACACGGGGCATAAAAACACAAGCCGCAGTGGCCGTGACGGCGCGCACTGCGGGTCAAATCAACAAGTGCTGGGGCAGTCTTACTGCTTGCTCAGGCTGCCGTCATGCATCCAGGCAGCGTGCCGCGGTGCACGCTTGGTCTGGCTCCACTCCTCGAGCATGGCCCATTTCACTTCATCGAGCTTTTGGTACATCTCTGGAGTGCCCACTTCGGCGGCCAGCTCAATACGGTGACCATTGGGATCAAAGAAGTAAATGGAGTGAAACAGGGTGTGATTCACAGGGCCGATGACGGAAATGCCTGCCGCCTGCAGACGTTCTTTGGTGGCTACCAGCACGTCCATCGATTCCACACGCAAAGCCAGGTGCTGCACCCAGGCCGGGGTATTGGTGTCGCGGCCCATTTCGGGCTGTGTGGGCAGCTCAAAGAATGCGAGGATGTTCTCGTTGCCTGCATCCAGGAAGATGTGCATATAGGGATCAGGCGCTTTGGTGGAAGGCACTTCGTTTTCGGCAATGGCCAGCACGAACTTCATGTCCAGGTGCTGGGTGTACCACTCGACGGTCTCTTTGGCGTCTTTGCAGCGGTAGGCGACATGGTGGATTTTTTGAATCAGCATGCTTGTCTCCTTGATATCGGGCTGATGTTCATAGATTTACAGGTCCTTGAGTGCATTGGCAATATGCTGCTCCAGGGGGGCCACATGGCCGATGGCATGGGCTTGCACAAAAGCCAGCTTGAGCAGGAAAAGCTCGGTTTTCTCGGGGCCAGCCTGATCAATGGCTTGCGCCAATGTGTCATACATGGCTTCGACCGTCGCTATGTCCGGTGCTTGTGGGTTGCGGGTCATCGGATCTGCTCCTAAGCGGTCTAGCATTTTTGTAAATGGTCAAAAGTGGATTGCAGGCGCAACGCATCCAGTTGCCGCCAGCGCGCGCAGACATGCTGGTCGGGGCGCAGCAAATAGGCGCAGCCTTCATTGATGGCGCCATAACGCTGGTGCATGCGGCCTTCCGGGTCGATTAAGGTCTGGGATGCACCCGCCACTGCGGCGTTGCCGCTGCGGCGAATCGCAGTGACGCGCACCGGCCAGCCGTGCTCTTGAAGCTGCGCCAGCGTCTGCACCATCGCTTCTGGCAGGGCATCACGCTGCGTGAAGTACAAAAGATCGAAGCAACCGCCAATATGGTCCAACAGAAACTCTTCGCAGCCGAGCCGAATATTTTGCGCAGGAGCGCCGTTTTCCAGACCACCGCTGAACAGCATGTTGTCGTCATGAGGACTGTTGAGTTGCGAATCCGCATAGACATGCGGTCGCGAGGTGCGCCAGTGATAGAGGGGGCGCACGAAATCCTGACTGAGGGACAGTGACAGCACGGCATCACGCATGAGCCGGAAGCCTTTGGTCTGCGGAGTCATGAAGCGGGTGCTCTTGCCGGCTTCATCAATGATTTCACGCGCCGCGCCCACCCGTTCGCGGCTGTAATTGTCAAGCAGCCTGACTTGGGCCTTGCCGTGCACCACCATGGCCAGATGCCAGGCCAGCGATTGCGCGTCCTGGAAAGCGGTATTTGCGCCGCGCACGCCAAAGATGGGCAGCAGGTGGGCTGCATCGCCCGTAAAGAGCGTGCGACCATAGCGGTACTGGGGCAGGGTCAGGGTGCGAGCAGAGTAGACAGAGGACCAGTCCATCTCCCATGCAATGCCTGGGTAGCCAATCATCGCTAGTTGTGCATCAATCCGCGCTTTCAAAGAGGCTGGTTCCAGCGCCTGTTCAGGCGTCTCACCCGGCGGCAACTGGTAGTCCAGACGCCAGATGCCGTGTGGCTCGCGGTGCATCAGGATGGTGTTGCCAGGGTTCCATTCTGGATCGAAGAATGCCAAACGCTCAGTAGGCAAGGGTAGGTCCACTTTGATGTCAGCAATGACGAAGAAGCCTTCGTACGAGGAGCCTTGCATCTTCAAGCCCATGGACTGCCTGATGCCAGAGCGCCCACCATCAGCTGCAATCAGCCAGTCTGTTTGCAGGGCGTAAGCACCTTCAGGGGTGTCCACTTCCACCGTGACGGTGTCGTTTTCTTGCGAGGTGCTCAATACCTTGTTGCCCCAGCGGAAATCGATCAGCGGCGAGGCCTCGCACGCTTCCAACAAGTACTGCTCCATGTATTGCTGCTGGATATTCAGCATGGGGGGGAAGCGATCATCAGGATCATGCGGTGCCTCCATGCGGAATACACGCTGGCCTCGGTAGAAAGAGTTGCCGAATTGCCAGCTCAGCCCGGACTTGAGCATGCGATCTGCCACTCCGACCTGTTGCAGGATTTCCATGCTGCGACGGGTGAATACGATGGCGCGGCTGCCCTCTGACACCTGTAACTCTGACTCGAGCACTACGCTGCGCACACCCTGGCGCGACAGCTCCAGCGCCGTGACCATGCCCGCCGGGCCGCTGCCAACAATGACAACCTGCTTGCGTGATTGAGGGCCGTGCTCACCGGGCAGCCAAGGCTTGAAAACCTGGTAGTTGTAGTAGATCGATTTGCGCGGTATGGCTGTGGGGGAGTGCATGGTGGTAAGCGGCGAACGAATGCATTGATAAATGTCTAGCAATGCGTAAATAGTTGCATGAGCAACTATTTATTCGAATCGGTGCTTACCCTCGTGGAAGTAAAAAATTTATCTCACAGGCTTTGTTGGACCGGTGGCAAGCTGGTCCACTGCCTTTAGAAGCTTTAGGAAAAACCAATCTGTGCTGAATTCTGAGATCGAGAGTAGAGGTTGAAAGAGTCTGAACGGGCGCGCCATGGAGGTTGAGTATGGATACGGACGCGATAAGTTTTTTGGAGCATTTTTGACGCTCAAATGGCAATCCCACTGCTCGTTCCTGTTGCGCCACAGCAGCCAGTTTGTAATGCAATAACGTCTCATGCCAGCATTTCATGAAAAGATCTTTCCCGCACCATCGACTGCGACTGCAATAGAACTTGCTTGCGGCGAAGGGCTTGGCAGGTTGCGATCCACCACGCACAAGTTTGGGCTCAAGAGCAGTTTTTAGACGCTAGGCAGAGATTTGACGGTGAAGTGCGGAGCACTGTCTTGGTCGTTGGGGTGGACACCAAGCACATCCGCGAGGGTGTAGCAGTCCAGGTGCTGCCAAAATGCTTTCAATGCGCCGTTGAGGATCCAGGTCAGGGAGCAATTGCCAGTCAGCTTGCACTGACTGTTCTTGCCCAGGCATTCCACCAATGCGAAGTCTGGCTCAATGCTGCGGACCACGGCGCCGAGGTTGATGAGTTCCGGTGCCTTGCCCAGATGGAGACCACCATTCTTTCCTCGAACGGTGGTGATCCAGCCTTGCTGTGCCAGCAACTGTGAAACCTTCATCAAGTGCGCTTGCGAGATGTCAAAAGCCTTGGCAATCTCACCGATGGTGCACAGTCGCTCTGTGTTGGAGCCTGCGTAAATCAGAACCCGCAAAGCGTAGTCGGTGAGAGCGGTGAGGCGCATGACAATGTAGGGTGGCTTAAGAACGTGAGAGGTTGATCGGCTTGCCGGGGCGTTTGTCCACACGAGGACGGGTCATCATGGGGATGAAGCGCACCAGATAAATGGCAAATGCAAGCATCCAGCAAGTGGCGCTGGCATGCAGCCAGGCCATGGTAGCGGTGTTTGTGCTGAGTGCGCATACGCGCAAGATGATCGCGATCAGAAGAAGTGCAAATGCTGTCACCATGGCTTTGTCTGCGCGCAGCAGACGTCCGGTATGGCCCAGTGCCGTGCGAGTGATCATTCCAAGAATCAATGCAGCAAAGCCTGCCATGGCAATCAGGTGCACAGGCCAAGACAGTCTGCTGCTCCAGTCCAAGGTGTAGGCTGCAGCAGCAGCCAGTCCCAAGCCGAGTCCCAAATAGCCAAGGTAAAGAATCCAAAGCAGTGGCGTGCCGAGGACAGCCCAGGGTTTCCAGCTCACAAGATGCCATAGCGTGATCAAGGATGCAGCAGTGAACAGCAGGGCAGAAACGGTATTGAAGTCAAAAAGCCAGCTGGCGATGGCGAGTGCTGCACAGCCTGCTTGCCATTGACCGCTGCGTGTATGCCTGTTGAGCTCGAGGCCACTCACTGCACGGCTTGCAAAAAAGGGAATCACGCGTCGTGCCACGATGAGGGTGAGGGTGAGCATGCACAACATGCCTGCAAACAAGTGGTGCATCAGAGTGCTGTAATCCCATTGCATCCAGCAGGCATAAAGAAATGCTGCATTGGCCAGCCCCATGCCTAGTACCAAAGCTGGTAGCGCATAGTTGTGCTGGCTTTGTGCACGCCAAAGGCAGCGTGCCACTGCATATGTTGCCGCGCAAAAAAAGAGGCTTTCTGCTGCGCAGGCCATACCAAATGCGAGTGGGTGGGGTAAGAGATAACCGATGCGGGCGATAAGCCACAGGCAGGCCAGAGCGCCCAGTGCTTTGCCGTGCAAGGGGTTGATACCTGTCCAGTTATTGGTGGCGGTGAGTAAAAAGCCCACGGCAATGGCGGCGACAAAGCCCCAGAGCATTTCATGCGCATGCCAGAACACGCCCGAAAGTATGCCTTGCAGCCAATGAGGGGCAAACACCCAAAAACCGACGCCCACAATGGCCCAGATCGCGCCACCTAGGTAAAGCGGGCGAAACCCCAGTTCTAGAAAGTCACGCCAGGATGCATTGGAAGAAGCATGTTTCAGGGATGGCTCTTCAATTTTCAGAAGGCTTTTCATTGCGGAAGCTTCAGGAATTTCAAAATATTCCTCAAGAATACATATTTCCCGAGTAAATAACAGGGGGTATGGTGATTTATTTGACGTGAATCAAATAACTATTCAGTCTTGGAGCTGTGAGGCAATGCATCAAGAAACATTGCTTATAAATTCGTGGAGAATTAATTGATACTGCTCACTTGCTTTTCTATTTTTTTAAGTAAAGAAATATGAAATTCAAATATCGATTTGATATTCATCAATTCGGGTTGAGCGGAAGGCAAATAGAGTGCAGTCAATACCCACGGTAGCTGTGTGATTGAGCAGGATGGTTGGATGGGTTCTTGGTGCTTCACACAGCGCGCAGTCCTCCAGAAAGGTGGCCCATGTCTGATAAAAAAAATACTTCCACGCGCAAAGAAGAGGTTCGAAGCTTTGCATTCCTCACCATCGTCATGGCTCCTGTGCTGGCGGGAGTGATCATTGCTGCTTATGGCTTCATCGTCTGGTTCTATCAGATGTTTGCCGGCCCTCCACACGCTTAAAGCAGGGATCTCATGAACGATGAACTGCATATAGCCAGTCTGGTAGTGCATGTCAGACCAGAAGCGTTGGAGCTGGTGGAAAAAGCACTGCAGGCAATGCATGACATGCAAGTACACGGGACGCACCCTGATGGCAAGTTGGTGGTCACTCTAGAGGGACCTACCGCAGCCAACATCATGGATCAGGTGGCGGACATTCGACAGATCGAGGGCGTGCTTAACGTCTCATTGGTCTACCAACACACAGAACCCCGGCAATCACTTATCAAGGGAGTCACACATGACTAGCACCCGACGCGATTTCGTTCGCCAATCTGCTGCTGCTGCCGCTGGCGCAGTTGCAGGCATTCCGATTAATGCCATCTCCCAAGAAGCAGCAGCTGCGAATGGCAGCGCTCCCATGAAGTGGTCCAAAGCACCCTGCCGATTTTGCGGGACAGGGTGTGGTGTGATGGTGGCCGTCAAGGACAACCAGGTTGTAGCAACGCAAGGTGACCCGCAAGCCGAGGTAAACCGTGGTCTGAACTGCGTCAAAGGCTACTTCTTGTCGAAGATCATGTATGGCGAGGATCGCTTGACCCAGCCATTGCTGCGCATGAAGAATGGCAAATACGCCAAGGACGGTGAATTTCAGCATGTCTCCTGGGATACCGCTTTTGACGTGATGGCCGAACAGTTCAAGAAGGCACTCAAGGAAAAAGGTCCTTCGGGTGTTGGCATGTTTGGCTCGGGCCAGTGGACGGTGTGGGAAGGCTACGCTGCCTCCAAGCTGTTCAAGGCAGGATTTCGTACCAACAACATTGACCCCAACGCACGTCACTGCATGGCCTCTGCTGTGATGGGCTTCATGCGTACCTTCGGCATGGACGAGCCCATGGGTTGTTATGACGATATTGAGGCAACAGACACGTTTGTTCTGTGGGGCTCGAACATGGCAGAGATGCACCCGGTGTTGTGGACCCGGGTGACGGACCGTCGCCTGAGTGCGCCGAACGTCAAGGTGGCAGTGCTCTCGACCTTCGAGCATCGCTCCTATGAACTGGCAGACATCGAGCTGACTTTCAAGCCGCAGACAGACCTGGCGATTCTGAACTACATCGCCAACCACATCATCACGACGGGGAAGGTGAATCAGGACTTCGTGTCCAAGCACTGCAACTTCAAGCTGGGCAATACCGACATCGGTTACGGATTGCGCCCCGAGCACCCCCTGCAAAAATCAGCCAAGAATGCTGGTGATCCCGGCGGCGCGCAGAGCATGACGTTCGAAGAGTACGCCAAGTTCGTGTCAACCTACACCCTGGACTACACGGCCAAGCTGACGGGTGTGCCAGCCAACCGTTTGCTGGAGCTGGCAGAGCTGTATGCCGACCCTAAGCGCAAGGTGGTGTCGTTCTGGACCATGGGTTTCAACCAGCACACGCGCGGTGTCTGGGCCAACAATCTGGTCTACAACATCCACTTGTTGACCGGAAAGATCGCAACGCCCGGCAACAGCCCCTTCTCGCTGACTGGTCAGCCTTCAGCCTGCGGTACAGCACGTGAAGTGGGTACCTTCTCGCACCGTCTGCCCGCAGACATGCTGGTGGCCAACCCTGAGCACCGCAAGATTGCAGAGAAGATCTGGAAGCTGCCTGAGGGCACCATCCCGGGCAAGCCCGGTTACCACGCCGTGCAGCAGCACCGCATGCTCAAGGATGGCAAGCTCAATGCTTACTGGGTGCAGGTCACCAACAATATGCAGGCTGCGGCGAACCTGGTGGAAGAAGGGTATCCGGGCTACCGTAATCCCGACAACTTCATCGTCGTCTCAGATGCTTACCCCACAGTGACGGCTGTATCTGCCGACCTGATTTTGCCTACTGCGATGTGGGTGGAAAAGGAAGGTGCCTATGGCAATGCAGAGCGTCGCACGCACTTCTGGCACCAACTCGTCAAAGCACCCGGAGAAGCGCGCTCGGACCTGTGGCAGTTGATGGAGTTTTCCAAGCGCTTCAAGATTGAAGAGGTCTGGCCACAGGAGCTGCTGGACAAGGCGCCGCACTTGCGTGGCAAGACTCTGTTTGATGTGCTGTATCGCAATGGTCAGGTGGACAAGTTCCCGGTCAGCGACATTGAGGCAGGTTACAACAATCATGAGGCAGAGCTGTTCGGCTTCTATCCGCAAAAAGGCCTGTTTGAGGAATACGCTGCGTTTGGCCGTGGCCATGGTCATGACCTGGCGCCGTTTGATACCTACCATCAGGTCCGAGGCTTGCGCTGGCCGGTGGTCAATGGCAAAGAGACGAAGTGGCGCTATCGCGAAGGTGCTGACCCCTACGTGAAGCCAGGTAGCGGTTTTGACTTCTATGGGCACAAGGACGGCAAGGCGATCATTTTCGGGCTGCCTTATGAGCCACCAGCAGAGGCGCCAGACAAGGAGTTCCCATTCTGGCTCTCCACAGGTCGCGTGCTGGAGCATTGGCACTCGGGTTCGATGACCCGCCGTGTCCCTGAGCTGCATCGCGCGGTCCCTAATGCGCTGTGTTACATGCACCCTGATGACGCCAAGGAGCTGGGGCTGCGTCGCGGCAGCGAAGTGGAGATTGCATCGCGTCGAGGCTCGATTCGCTCACGTGTGGAAACCCGTGGCCGCAACAAGCCTCCACGTGGTCTGGTGTATGTGCCATGGTTCGACGCCAGCCAGTTGATCAACAAGGTCACACTGGACGCTACCGATCCTATTTCGCTGCAGACCGATTTTAAAAAGTGTGCAGTAAAGCTCACCAAGGTCTAAGAACAAGCACAGGAGCCCACTATGAAACTCATTAGAAAACTGGGAATGGCGCTGATGCTGTGTGCGGGGTTGACCTCTGTGAGCGTGTCGGCGGAACCGCTGTACGACAAGGCCCGGGGCCCGGCCCCTGTGCTGGAGACAACCACGCCTCCAGTGCTGGGAAATGCCGTGAATGACGATGTGCGCCGCACACGTAACTATGCACAGCAGCCACCAGTGATTCCACACCGTATTGACGGTTACCAGGTCGACAAGAACTTCAACAAGTGCATGGACTGCCACTCGCGCTCCAAGGCAGAAGTCTCACAAGCCGTGCCTGTGTCTGTAACGCATTACCAAGACCGCGATGGCAATACGCTGGAGCAGATTTCCACGCGTCGCTACTACTGCGTGCAGTGCCACGTGGGGCAGGAAAACGTGAGTCCTTTTGTGACGAACACCTTCCAGGACGTGGACAGTCTGCTGCTCAAGGCATTGCAGAACCCTGCCAATGCCGCCAAGAAAAACTGATGTAAGGCCCAAGCATGTTTAATTTACTTAAGCGCTATTGGGGAGTCATACGCCGCCCCAGTGTGCACTTCAGCCTGGGGTTCTTGGCGATCGGTGGTTTTATTGCGGGCATCTTGTTCTGGGGTGCTTTCAATACGGCCATGGAAGTGACCAACACCGAGAAGTTCTGCACGGGCTGCCATGAGATGCGCGATAACGTGTTTGCTGAGCTGAAAAGCACCATTCACTACACCAATCGCTCTGGCGTGCGTGCGATTTGCTCTGACTGTCACGTTCCACACAACTGGACAGACAAGATGGCACGCAAGATGCAGGCCTCCAAGGAAGTCTGGGGCAAGATCTTTGGCACCATTGATACGCCAGAAAAGTTTGAAGCCAAGCGTCTGGAACTGGCCAAGCATGAATGGTCGCGTTTGAAAGCCAATGACTCTCTGGAGTGCCGCAACTGCCACAACTATGAATCCATGGACTTCACACGCCAGAGCCAGCGTGCGCAGAACATGCACTCGACGTATTTGGCAAACAAGGAAAAGACCTGTATCGATTGCCACAAGGGTATTGCGCACAACCTGCCGCATATTCCTCCAGGCGAAGGGCCAAGCGATACGCCCGGTCAAGTGATTCCTTCACCCGTAGCAGTTGCCAAGCCTTGAGTCCATGGTGAATGCGTTACCTGCATCCCAAAGCCTGCAAGTGGCGGGCTTTGGGTGCATTCGCAATGGACGTGTGCTGTTGCGAGATATTGACTTGGAAGTGCAGTCGGGCCAGATTTTGCTGCTGCAAGGCGGCAATGGCACAGGCAAAAGCACCTTGCTGCGCAGCCTGGCGGGCTTGATGAGCTGGCGCGCAGGTGAGTTGATATGGTGCGGTCGGCAAGTGACGGCTCGCCACCCTGAATTTCAGCTGCAACTGGCTTATCTGGGGCATCAATGTGCAATGAGCGATGCCCTTAGCGGCATGGAGAACTTGCGCTTTGCCTTGCAGATGCAGGGCGTGTGCTGGTCGGCCAAGCAGGTCGTGCCAGTGCTTGAGCAACTGGGTTTGGCGGATTTGATGCAGCGGCCAGTAGCGCGCCTTTCGCAAGGACAGCGCCGGCGCTTGGCATTGACGCGAGTAATGCTGAGTGGCCGCTCCGTGTGGCTGCTGGATGAGCCAGACAATGCCCTGGATGCGCAGGCTTGCATATGGCTGGCAGATCTTCTGGCTGCGCATGCCCAGGCGGGAGGCCTGAGCATTGTTGTAAGCCACCGTGGAATCACTGTACCGAATACGCCGACACGGGTGCTGGACTTGAGTGCTCAAGCCCCTCAAATGCGCGTGCTGGAGGCTGCAGCATGATGCGCGGCGTGATTGCTCGTGAATTGCGACTGGCCATGCGGCGTCCGGTGGACGCTTTGAGTGGGCTGGCCTTTTTCGTCATGGTCGGCAGTCTTTTTCCTTTGGCTTTAGGGCCAGATGGCGCGTTGCTGCGCCAGATCGCTCCCGGTGTGGTGTGGGTTGCGGCCTTGCTTGCCGTGTTGCTGGGCCAGCACCGTTTGTTTGAAAGTGACTATTCCGATGGCTCGTTGGAGCAATGGACATTGGCTGCCACACCGCTGCCATTGCTGGTGGGCTTGAAGGTATTTGCGCAATGGATGGTCGGCGTGATGCCTTTGCTGCTGGCAGCACCTTTGCTGGGCTGGCAATACGGTTTGAGCAATGAAGTGATTGCGGTGTTGCTGCTGTCACTGGCACTGGGCACGCCCAGCCTGTGCTTGCTAGCCGCCTTGGGGGCAGCGTTGACGCTGGGGTTGCGCGGTCAGTTGCTGCTGACCTTGGTGGTGCTGCCTTTGTGCGTCCCCATCTTGATTTTTGGAAGCCATGCCGTCACGCAAGCCTTGCTGGGGCTGCCTTCGGCTCCCTCTTTGAATTTGCTCGGCGCATGCCTGTGCTTGGCGTTATTGGCTGGGCCATGGGCCATTGCTGCGGCATTGCGTCTGGCGCTGGAATGATATGAATCCTCATACAGGCAAATCTGATTTGCGATCGGTACCTGCTGCGGTGCAGGCAGGTTTTCGCTGGCGACAGCTGGCTTCGCCCCTGGTGTTTGACCACTGGGCCGCTCGTCTATGGCCCTGGCTGGCAGCTGCTGCGTTGGCTTTGGCGGTTGCGGGTCTGTGGGTAGGATTTGGCATTGCTCCCACAGACCACCAGCAAGGCGAGGTCTACCGCATCATCTTCTTGCACGTGCCTGCGGCCTGGATGTCAATGCTGATCTACGTCGCTGCGGCCGTGCATGCGGGTCTGGGACTGATTTACCGCACAAGAATTTCGCCGATGCTGGCGCGGGCGCTGGCGCCCACGGGAGCCTTGTTTACGGTGATTGCCCTGTGGACGGGCGCGGCCTGGGGCAAACCAACTTGGGGTGCCTGGTGGGTCTGGGATGCGCGGTTGACTTCTGAGCTGATCCTGCTGTTTTTGTACCTGGGCTATCTCGGGGTGGTCTCTGCCATTGAAGACACAGAACGTGCCGAAAGTGCTGGCGCCATTGTCTTGCTGGCCGGTGTGGTGAATGTGCCCATCATCTATTTTTCGGTGCAGTGGTGGAGCACCTTGCACCAGGGCGCAACCATCCGCATGGATGCCGCACCGAGCATGACGCACACCATGCTGCTGGGAATGTTGCTCATGACATTCGCTTGCTGGGCCTACACCTTGGCCGTGTGTTTGGTGCGCACGCGGTGTTTGATTCGAGAGCGAGCACAGGAGGAGCAACTGTGATGCAAAGCCATGCTTTTTATATAGCCCTGGCCTATGGCGTCAGTGCGCTACTGCTGCTGGCAGAAGCCATCAGTTTGTGGCTGCGCTGGCGCAAAGCGCAACAGGTGCAGCAGGAGGACGCGTTGTGATGAAACCGCGCAAGAAACGTTTGATGTGGGTGCTGGCGGGCGTGGCACTGGTCGGTTTGGCGGTGACGCTGGTGCTGCGTGCGCTTGATGCCAATGTCATGTTTTTCTATAGCCCCAGCCAGGTGCAGGCGGGGCAGGCACCAGCCGATGCCGCTTTTCGAGTGGGCGGCTTGGTCGAGGAGGGCTCATTGCAGCGTTCTACCGATGGGCTGCAGGTGCAGTTTGTGGTGACCGATGAGGTGCAGCAGGTGCCGGTGCGCTACCAAGGCTTGTTGCCGGATTTGTTCAAAGAAGGCAAGGGCGTGGTGGTGTCAGGCAAGTTGCAAAGCTCAGGCTGGTTTGAAGCCAGCGAAGTTTTGGCCAAGCACGATGAGAACTACATGCCGCCAGAGGCAGCCAAGGCGCTGGAAGATGCAGCCCAGACCGTGAAGGCCCAACCATGATTGCTGAGTTGGGTGTTTTCGCACTGGTGCTGGCCTTGATTGTGGCGGTGGTGCAGTCCACGCTGCCATTGCTGGGGGCGCAGCTGGGCATTGTGGCCTGGGTGCGTGTGGCACGGCCTGCTGCAGTGTTGCAGTGCGCGCTTTCGCTGCTGTCAACGGCAATATTGATCTGGTGTTTCTGGGTGGGAGACTACTCGGTGCTGTACGTGGCAGCCAACTCGCACCAGGATTTGCCCACCATCTACAAGCTCACCGCATTTTGGGGGGGGCATGAAGGCTCCATGCTGCTGTGGCAAGTGCTGCTGGCATGCTGGAGTGTGGCGGTGGCCTGGCGCAGCCAGGCTTTGCCAGAAGATTTCGTTGCGCGGGTACTGGCAGTTCTGGGCTGGATCAGCGTGGGCTTGCTGCTGTTTTTGCTGTTTCTCTCCAATCCATTCCTGCGGCTTGTTCCAGCTGCGCTGGTAGGCAAAGACCTCAACCCATTGCTGCAAGACCCCGGCATGGTGTTTCACCCCCCGTTGCTGTACATGGGCTATGTGGGTTTTGCCGTGCCGTTTGCATTTGCTCTGGCGGCATTGATCTCGGGGGAACTGGGCGCCGCATGGGCGCGTTGGTCTCGCTCATGGACGCTGGCCGCCTGGGCGTTTCTGACGGTGGGCATCTTGCTGGGAAGTGCCTGGGCTTACTACGTGCTGGGCTGGGGTGGCTGGTGGTTCTGGGACCCCGTCGAAAACGCCTCGTTCATGCCTTGGCTGGTGGGGACGGCATTGCTGCACTCTTTGATAGTGACGGATCAGCGGGGCGCATTTCGCAGTTGGTCGGCCTTGCTGGCGATCTGTGCGTTCTCGCTGTGTTTGCTGGGCACCTTCCTCGTGCGTTCAGGGGTGTTGACCTCGGTGCATGCGTTTGCTGTGGACCCTGGCCGTGGCCTGTTTATCTTGTGCTTCATTGTGGCGGTGGTGGGCACTTCGCTGTGGCTGTATGCATGGCGAGCACCCGAGCTGGGCAAGGGCGGCGGCCAGTTCAGCTGGCTGTCGCGAGAGACGCTGCTGCTCATCAACAATGTGTTGTTCACCGCCGGTGCATTGGCGGTGTTGATCGGCACGCTGTATCCGCTGGCGCTGGATGTGCTGCGTGACGAGAAAATTTCGGTGGGGCCGCCGTATTTTGAAGCCGTGTTCCTGCCTTTGGTGCTGCCAGCACTGGCGCTCATGGGTGTTGGCACGATAGCGCGGTGGAAGCAGGGTTGCGCACGCGAGCTGTGGGCCCGATTACGCATGGCGGTCGTGGTGACGGTGGTCTGTGTGGTTCTGCTGTATCTGGCGCAAGGGCAGCAGGGCTGGCAGATATCCACCACAACGTTGCTGGGTTTGGCACTGGGCTTGTGGTGCGTGCTCAGTACTTGGGCACATGCCTGGCAACGCCTGGTGCCTGCCTTGCGACAAGGACAGGGCTGGCAACGCATTGTGCGACAACCTTGGGGCTGGTGGGGCACGCTGATGGCGCATACCGGAGTGGGCATCTTCGTCATTGCGGTCAGCGCTGCCAACGGGCTGGAAACCAAGCGTGAAACCAGTGTGCAGCAAGGCCAGAGTCTGGAGGTCGGAGGTTATCGCTTTCACTTTGAAAGCCTGCAAGCGGTCTCTGGCCCGAACTACGATGCGCAGCGCGCGCACTTTCGCGTAAGCCAAGGTGATGCGCAGTGGGATATGTACCCGGAAAAGCGTGCTTACCGTGTGCAAAGCATGGGCTTGAGTCAGGCCGCCATTGACAGCAACTGGCACAGAGATGTGTTTATTGCGCTGGGCGAGCCACTGGATGCGCAAGGCATGGCCTGGACGCTGCGCGTGCAGATCAAGCCCATGATGGACTGGATATGGCTGGGCACCTTCATGATGGCGCTGGGAGCAGGCTTGAGCCTGATGGACAAGCGCTTTCGCAGCACTCGCCAGCGTGTGCACAACAGCGGGAATTTGGCGATGGCAAGGCAGGAGGCATGATGCGTTTTGCAATTCCTTTGGCGATTTTTCTGGGTCTGGCAGTCATGCTGGGCCTGGGGTTGCAGCGAGATCCGCGTGCGCTGGAATCAGCCTTGCTGGAGCAGCCCATCCCCGCGTTTGAGTTGCCGGTGCTGGGTGCTGCTGACAATGCTGTCCGGTGGCAGCCCCAGGCGCAACAAGGCCAAGTTTGGCTGCTGAATGTATGGGCCTCATGGTGTGCGCCCTGCCGCCAGGAAATGCCGGTGCTGGCGCAGCTGTCGCAGCAAGAGCAAGTGCCTGTATATGGACTCAATTACAAAGACGAGCTGCACAAGGCCCAGGCGCTGTTGCGTGTAGCAGGCAATCCGTATGTGATTTCAGGTGTGGATGCAGATGGGCGTGTGGGCATGGATTTTGGTATTCATGCCGTGCCAGAGACTTTTGTCATTGATGCCCAGGGGCGTGTGCGCTATCGCCACCTGGGTCCTGTCACCCCCGAGGTGTGGCGAGACAAACTGATGCCGGTGGTGAGGGCTGTGCAATGAAAGCGTGGACATTGGTGATGAGTGCGGCCCTGTGCTGCAGCGGAGCATGGGCACAGTCCGATGATTTGGTGGCACGCGAAGCAGCACTGGCTGAGCAACTGCGCTGCGTGGTTTGTCAGAACCAGACGGTGGCAGAGTCTCAGGCGCCAATTGCCAAGGATATGCGCAAGCAGATTGCACAGCAGCTGGCGCAGGGCCAAAGCGATGCGCAGGTGGTGGCCTTCTTTGAGCAGCGTTATGGTTCATTTGTGCGCTATGCACCGCCATGGAAGCCATCGACATGGCTGCTTTGGTGCTTGCCTTTTGTGGCTGTGCTGGGTGGCTTTGCGCTCATGTGGCGTACGCTGCATCGACGCATCCAGGCCAGCTCACCGGGGCTGACGCAGCAGGAGCGCCAGCGTGCCGCGACATGGTTGGCCCAAGGTGATGACATGACGAAAGACAAGGAGCAGCCATGACGGAACTCCATGCATTGTGGTTGGGGGCGCTGGTATTGCTGCTTGTGAGCTTGCTGGTTTTGCTGCCCACACTGTTGAAAGAGCAAGCAGCAGCGCCGTTGCACAGCACGGATGAAACACTGCGCAATTTGTACCGTGCGCAACTCGGTGAACTCGATAGAGAGCTGCACGCAGGTAATTTGAGCGCTGCCGACAGAGCGCAGGCTGAAGATGAGTTGCAGCGTCGTTTACTCGCCGAGCTTGATCAGCGGGCTGCATTGAAATCGTGGAAACACAATCCCTGGCTGATGCGCATGACAGGGTTGGTTCTGGCTGTGCTGGTGCCGGTAGCGGCTTTGGGTTTGTATCTGCAGGTGGGGGACCCACAGGCCGCTGCACGCCTGGCACAAAGTGATGAGCTGGGACATGGTGCCGGACAGGTGCGTGTGGAGTCCATGGTGGATGGGCTGGCGCAGCGCTTGCAGGCCGAACCGGACAATTTGCCTGGCTGGGTGATGCTGGCGCGCTCTTATGAAGTGATGGAGCGCTATGCCGATGCAGATCAGGCATACCAGCGTGCAATTGCACTCGCAGCAAAGCAAGACGCAGGATCGCAGGAGCAAGCGCGTCTGTGGGCGGACAGGGCTGATGCCCAGGCGTCTGCTGGCGGGGGAGATCTGAAAATGGCTGCAGCTTCCATTGAACAGGCCTTGAGCCTTGATGCTGCGCAGCCCAAGGCCTTGGCGTTGGCCGGGGCTGCAGCCGTGCAGCAAGGAGAGTTTGACATAGCCCGTACACACTGGCAGGCATTGCTCGCTTTGCTTGAGCCCGGCTCAGACGTTGCCTTGCAGGTTCAAGATGATTTGATGAAGCTGGACTTGATGCAAAACCCTTAGCGCCCTATGGCCAGAACTCGTACCTGATGGAAGAGGGCTGGCCATGGGCTTTTGCAAGGCGCAGGTGTTTCGGGGTGTATAGGGGAAGGTTTGCAGTGCAGCGTGTTGTCCAGCAGATGGGCATGAACAAAAAAGCCAGCTTGCGCTGGCTTGAATGGAACGGGAAGAACCTTTGAAAACCATCTGGCTTGAGCAGGTGGTAAGACGGCAATCAGAATCAATGTGATGGTGCCCGGGGCCGGAATCGAACCGGCACGCCTTGCGGCGGCGGATTTTGAGTCCGCTGCGTCTACCAATTCCACCACCCGGGCTGAAAGGTAAAACGCCAACTAAAGTTGGCGTTTTTCTGCAAGCTTTATAAACTTGGTTGCGAGGGCTGGATTTGAACCAACGACCTTTGGGTTATGAGCCCAACGAGCTACCAGACTGCTCCACCTCGCGGTAATTCTGGATTGCATATGATGACGACGCTTGCACCATTGTGTGGTGCCCGAGGCCGGAATCGAACCGGCACGCCTTGCGGCGGCGGATTTTGAGTCCGCTGCGTCTACCAATTCCACCACCCGGGCGTCATCAGTGCATGAGCGGAATTATGGCACATTTATGGCATGACAAAAAAATATTCTTCCATTGAAGCTGCCATCGGTTCTACCCCGCTGGTGGCTTTGCAGCGCATTGAAGCCTCTGCCAATGCAGAGCGCGGCAATGTGATTCTTGGCAAGCTTGAGGGCAACAATCCTGCAGGTTCGGTCAAAGACCGTCCAGCGCTGTCCATGATCCAGCGCGCGGAAGAGCGTGGAGAGATCAAACCTGGTGATACGCTGATTGAAGCCACTTCTGGTAATACAGGTATTGCCTTGGCAATGGCGGCGGCCATCAAGGGCTATCGCATGGTGCTGATCATGCCTGAGGACTTGTCGATCGAGCGCGCCCAGACCATGAAGGCGTATGGCGCAGAGCTGATCCTCACGCCCAAGAGCGGTGGTATGGAATATGCGCGTGATCTGGCGGACCAGATGGTTGCGCAGGGCAAGGGCGTGGTGCTGGACCAGTTTGCCAACGAAGACAATCCCCGTGCGCACTATGAGACCACAGGGCCTGAGCTGTGGGAGCAAACCGGCGGTGAGATCACCCACTTTGTCAGCGCCATGGGCACTACAGGGACGATCACAGGCGTAGCCAAGTTCCTCAAGGAAAAGAATCCCAATGTCAGGATTATTGGGGCTCAGCCGTCTGAAGGCTCTCGCATCCCAGGCATTCGCAAGTGGCCGGAAGAATATCTGCCCAAGATCTATGACGCGAGCTTGGTGGATGAGTTGGTCTATGTCAGCCAGGACGATGCGGAAGACATGGCTCGTCGCATGGCTCGCGAAGAAGGTATTTTTGCGGGAATCTCAGCGGCAGGCGCATGCTGGGTCGCGCAGGAGATTGCCAAGCGTGAGCAAAACGCGACGATAGTCTTTGTGGTGTGCGATCGGGGTGATCGCTATCTATCTACCGGCGTATTTCCTGCTTGATCGCTCATCGTTTTGCATGTCACCCTTGCTACGCAGTGATTGAAAGCTGGTGAGATACTTTCTCTTGCTTGCGTCTGACGCTGTGTCTTTGCTGTTGTTAGGTGCTTGTAAAGCGATGGTGCGAAGTGCATGCCGCATGCACCAGGGCCGCGTTTGTTGCGGCCTTTTTTTTGCCAATATTTCTCTGCGAAAAGTCTCTGCCATGAGCCATGAAATGCGTTTTTGCCCCAGTTGTGCCACCCCGCTGCAATGGATGGCACAGCAAGAAGACAGCGGAATGAAAGAGCGTTTGCGCTGCCCCGCTTGTGACTGGACGCATTGGGGAAACCCCACGCCAGTGCTGGCGGCGGTGGTGGAAAACGATGCGGGTCAGGTGTTGTTGGCACGCAATGCCTTGTGGCAGGAAGGTGTATTTGGCTTGATTACCGGCTTTATGGAGGCAGGGGAGTCACCCGAAGCGGGCATTTGCCGCGAGGTATTGGAAGAAACCAATCTGCGTGTGAAAGCGCTACGCCTTCTGGGCGCGTGCGAGTTTTTGCGCATGAACCAAGTGTTGATTGCCTACCATGTGCGTGTGGAAGGTGAGGTCAGACTCTCGTCGGAGTTGGTGGACTACCAGTGGAAGTCAGCCCAGGAGGTGCGCTGCTGGCCTGCTGGCACGGGCTATGCCTTGGCCCACTGGGTGAAAAGCAAAGGCGTGGAGCCGCAGTTTGGTGCATTCAGACCTGGACAGAACCCAGAACCTGATCCGGCCAAATGGCCTGTGCAGCTTTGGCCTCTAGACGAGCGCTTTGTACTGCCACCAAGCTTATAGAGCGGCAGCTAACTTCCTCCCCAGGCTGTTGTTGCTTTTGCATCGTGCTAGCAAGGGCTGCGGATTCACCGTCCTGTCTTTATCGCGCTTTGGGGTGCGATGAGGGTGGTGATATCGTGGCTTGGAATGGATGGGCAAGAGTGCTTGGGTGCACAAATACCGTAGTCATGGGCTTTGTCAGATGCCTACAATGGCATTTCAATAAGGAATAAGTGCCATGGATATCCACCAAGAAATTGACACCCGCGGTTTGAATTGCCCATTGCCTATTTTGAAAGCCAAAAAAGCCTTGGCGGCGATGAGCAGCGGTCAATTGCTGAAGGTGGTGGCAACGGATACAGGCTCCATCAAAGACTTTCAGGCGTTTGCCAAGCAAACGGGGAATGAACTGATTCAGCAAGATACGGTGGGCACGGAATACATCCACATCTTGCGCCGCCGCTAAAGGGTTCCACGTCTTCAAACCATAAAAAAAGCCTGCATCTGGCGCAGGCTTTTTTATGGGTAGTGCATGTCAATATGCAGCTCAGATATGGAGGTTTTTGAGATAGTCACGGAAATGAGCACCCACATCAGGGTGTTGTAGCGCCAGTTCCACCGTTGCTTCCAAAAAGCCTTCCTTGCTGCCACAGTCATAGCGCTTGCCAGTGTATTGGAAGGCGTAGACAGTTTCGTGCGCCATCAAACGTTCGATGGCATCGGTGAGCTGAATTTCGCCACCGACGCCGCTGGGTTGGTTGCGAATTTCATCAAAGATGCGCGGGGTCAGCACATAGCGGCCTGCAACGCCCATCCGAGAAGGCGCTTTCTCCGGTGCGGGCTTTTCCACGATCTCATCCACGCGCATCAGCGGGCCTCCCGCAGGCTCACCTTTGACGATGCCATAGCGCCTGGTGTGCTCCAGCGGCACTTCCTGTACGGCCAGCAGTGAGCGCCCCTGCTTTTGGAACGCATCGGTCATTTGTTTCATGATGCCAGGGCCACCGGCTTCACCGCGCATCAAGTCGTCGGCCAGAATGACAGCGAAGGGTTCGTTGCCAACCAAGGGCTCTGCACACAGCACGGCATGACCCAGACCCAGCGAGCGGGGCTGGCGTACAAAGAGGCAGTTCATGTCGGCAGGCGCGATGCTGCGCACCAGATCCAGCATTGCATGTTTGCCCGTGCGCTCCAGCTCACTTTCCAGTTCATAGGCCGTGTCAAAGTGATCTTCGATGGCGCGCTTGCTACGGCCAGTAACGAAAACCATGTCGCGAATGCCCGCTTCGTAGGCTTCTTCGACGGCGTACTGGATCAAGGGTTTGTCCACTACGGGCAGCATCTCCTTGGGAGAGGCTTTGGTGGCGGGCAAAAAGCGGGTGCCCAGGCCAGCAACAGGGAAGACGGCTTTGCGCACGCGGGTGGAATTAGACATGGTCAATCCTTCTTGTTCTGGATGAACAAAAGGCGCAGAACCCTGCGCCTTTTGTCGCTCAGTGGGCAAGCATATCAGCCCAGGCGAGCCAATTGCTCCTGAATTCGGGCCAGTGTGGCACCAAAGTCGGCGACACGCTTCTTTTCTTGCTCCAGCACAGCAGCAGGTGCCTTGGCGCAGAAAGCTTCGTTGTTCAGCTTGCCGTTGGCCTTGGCGATTTCGCCTTCCAGGCGCTTGGCCTCCTTGCCCAGCCGGACTTTTTCTGCTTCAACGTCAATTTCGACGAACAACGCCAAGCGGGCATCGCCCACCACAGACACAGGTGCGGACTGTGCTTCGGTCTGCCATGCGGCCTCATCGCTGAACACTTTGACTTCGCTGAGCTTGGCCAGGTTTTTCAGCACGGCGGCATTTGCTTGCAGGAACTCGGCCGCTTCTGCACTGTCACCCATGGCCAGCAAAGGCAGGCGTTGGGCGGGGGAGACGCCCATCTCGCCGCGCAGGGTACGGCAGGTGTCCACCATGGCCTTGATCTGGGAGACGTAAGCGATGGCTGCTTCGTCGATCTTCTCGGGCTGGGCTTCAGGGTAGGCTGCCACGGCAATCGATGCGCCTTCACGGCCAGCCACAGGCGCCACCTTTTGCCACAGCTCTTCCGTCACAAAAGGAATGACAGGGTGGGCCAGACGCAGGATGGTTTCCAGTGTGCGGATCAGGGTGCGGCGGGTGGCGCGTTGCTGGGCTTCGTTGCCGGTCTGGATTTGTACCTTGGCAATTTCCAGGTACCAGTCGCAGAACTCATTCCATACAAAGTCATAGATGGTGTTGGCGACGTTGTCCAAACGGAACTCGGCAAAGCCCTTGGCGACTTCGGCCTCGACCTTCTGCAACTGCGAAACGATCCAGCGGTCAGGCTGGCTGAACGACATATAGCCGCCAGCACACTCTGCAGCGGAGTGTTCCTTGAGACCACAGTCGTAGCCTTCACAGTTCATCAATACAAAGCGTGAGGCATTCCACAGCTTGTTGCAGAAGTTGCGGTAGCCCTCGCAGCGCTTGCTGTCAAAGTTGATGGAGCGACCCAGCGATGCCAGCGCGGCAAAGGTAAAGCGCAGGGCGTCTGCACCATAGGCGGGAATGCCTTCGGGGAACTCTTTTTGCGTGTTCTTGCGCACCTGAGGTGCGGTCTCGGGCTTGCGCAGGCCGGTGGTGCGCTTTTCGAGCAGCGGCTCCAGTGCAATACCGTCGATCAGGTCCACAGGGTCCAGCACATTGCCTTCAGACTTGGACATCTTCTTGCCTTGGGCATCGCGCACCAGACCGTGGATGTACACATGTTTGAAGGGCACGCGGCCAGTGAAGTGCGTGGTCATCATGATCATACGTGCCACCCAGAAGAAGATGATGTCGTAGCCCGTTACCAGCACCGAGGAGGGCAGGTACAGGTTGAAGTCGTCTTCTGCTGCGTCCGTCTGCTCGGGCCAGCCCATGGTGCTGAATGGCACCATGGCAGATGAATACCAAGTGTCCAGCACGTCTTCGTCACGGCGCAGTTGCTTGCCAGGTGCTTTGGCCTGTGCTTCGGCTTCGTTGCGGGCAACGTAGATATTGCCTTCTTCGTCGTACCAGGCAGGAATCTGATGGCCCCACCACAACTGGCGCGAAATACACCAGTCCTGGATGTTGTTCATCCACTGGTTGTAGGTGTTGACCCAGTTTTCAGGCACAAACTTCACTTCACCGGAAGCGACTGCATCAATGGCCTTTTGTGCGATGGACTTGCCTGTGGGGTCTTGCTCGCTGACCTTGCTCATGGCGATAAACCACTGGTCGGTCAGCATGGGTTCGATCACCTGACCGGTGCGGTCGCAGATGGGCACCATCAGCTTGTGCTTTTTGATCTCGACCATCAGGCCGAGTTCTTCCAGATCTGCCACGATGGCCTTGCGGGCCACAAAGCGGTCCATACCCTGGTATTTCTCAGGCGCTTCGTTGTTGATCTTGGCAGTCAGGTCCAGCACTGTGATCATGGGCAGGCCGTGGCGGATGCCTACCTGATAGTCGTTCTGGTCGTGCGCAGGGGTGACCTTCACAACGCCGGTACCGAACTCCTTGTCCACATATTCGTCAGCAATGATCGGGATCTGGCGGCCTACCAGCGGCAGCGTCACGGTCTGACCGATCAGGTGCTTGTAACGCTCATCTTCAGGATGAACCATTACGGCGACGTCGCCCAGCATGGTCTCAGGCCGGGTCGTGGCCACCACCAGATTGCCTGCTCCGCTGGTCAATGGATAGGCGATGTGCCACAGGCTGCCGTCTTTTTCCTGGTTTTCCACTTCCAGATCCGACACGGCAGACTGCAATACGGGGTCCCAGTTCACCAGACGTTTGCCGCGGTAGATCAGGCCTTGCTCATACAGCTTCACAAAGGTGTCGGTCACGACCTTGGAGAGCTTGTCATCCATGGTGAAGTACTCGCGACTCCAGTCCACGGTGTCGCCCATGCGGCGCATCTGGGTGGTGATGGTATTGCCGGACTTTTCTTTCCACTCCCACACCTTCTTCACGAACTCATCACGGCCCAGGTCATAGCGGCTCACGCCTTGGGCTTGGAGCTGACGCTCCACCACGATCTGGGTGGCGATACCTGCGTGGTCGGTACCGGGTACCCAGGCAGTGTTATGGCCCTTCATGCGGTAGTAGCGGGTCAACGAGTCCATGATGGTCTGGTTGAACGCATGGCCCATGTGCAGGGTGCCGGTTACGTTGGGAGGGGGCAGCTGAATGGCAAAGTTATTGCCAGCGGCTGCGGCTTCGCTGCTGGGTTTGCCGGTGCCCCGGTAGCCCGCATTGCCGTAGCCGCGCTTTTCCCATTCGGGGCCCCAGTGGGCTTCCAGGGAGGCTGGTTCGAAAGATTTGGACAGGCTGTCAAGGCCTGGCTGGGCAATGGTTTCACTCATGGCGGATTCGCAAATGAAAACGGCATCGCCGCCAAGCGGGATGCCGTCTGATAGCTGTTAGCTGAAATGACGGATTAAGGTTGATTTTAGCGACCGAGCCAGCCTATAGCTGAGGCGGGTCATTGTTGAAGACCAAATTGGCAGAAGGCGCAGATGCAATATGAGCCTTCTGCTCTGGTTTATAGAGGGCTTAGCAACGCCGACTGGCGCCAGGCATGGGCTGCGGCATTGCTGTCTTCGCGTTGCTCCGCGAGCACAGCCAGGGCTTTCCAGGCACTGGCCCGCAAGCTGGTATCACTCAAACGTGGTACAGCATTGTGCAGCAGCTGCTCTCCCTTGCCCCACAGCTGACGTTGAACGCAGGCCATGCCAGCGAGATATTGCAGACGGGGTTCTTGCGGAGCAGCATGCTGTGCGGATTCAATGCGGGCCAACCAGTTGGCATCCAGCCCGTCGAGTGCTTGCTGCATGACAGAGAACAAGCGCTGTGTTTGCAAGGCCGACAAATCCTGGGGATTGCTCAAATATTGCTCCCATACAGGCAGCAGCCAATTGCGAGCCTGGGAGGCATCGCCTTGCAACTCCACCAGTTTGCGCGCTGCAGCCAGGGCAATGTCGGGCGTGTTGCGCTCAGATTGTGGCAAATCCTTCCAGAGACGCTGCAATTGATCTGCATCGTGCGTGTTGTGCAGTTGCTCCAGGATAAGTCCGCGGGTGATGCTGCTGGCAGCTTCCGGCGACAATCCGCCATGCTTGGCCAGCAGGCGTGCTGTGTCCAGAGCGGTCTGGTTGTTGTGGGCCAGCCGGCTGGCCTTGAGTTGAATGCGTAGCGCCATCGTGCGGCGGCGAGCTCCGGCAGGCAGTTGCTCCAGACGGCGCAAGGATTCCTGAGGGTCGCGGTCATCCAGTGCCCAGCGTGCAGCGCGCATTTGTGCACCTTCACGCACTTCTTGTTGCTGCAAGCTGCCGTTCAAAGGTACATCGTCCAAGGCCTGTGCGTAATGCGTATCGCGTGCTTCAACGTCGCGCAGCGCATGAGCGCTATCGGCCGAAAGCATGTGGGCAATGGCTCGCAGGGTGGAGTCCTGCGGGACATTGGCTTGCTCGGTGCGCAGTTCATCACTGAGCTTGAGCAGCACCTGCGCAGATTTGCGTGCGCGAACGAATCGCCCGGCCTGCAGGTGTGAAAGGCTTTCAACCAGGGCCTGGTACATCTGACGCTCTTTTTGTTGCTGGCGCCAGCGCTTGGCCTGGTAGGGCAGCATGAACAGCACTGAGAACGCCCGCATGGCGGCATAGCTGATGGCAAATACTGCCAACAGCACGAACAGAACCATGTTCAGCGACAGATCCACCCGGTATGGATGCCAGAACAGGCTGACCATACCTTGGTTGTTGCCGGCAAATAACGCAACAGCAACGGCCAAAGCAAACAAACCAACAAACCAAAGTGCAGCGCGCATCATGCGGTGATTCCTTTATGCGCTCAAAGAGTCGTGGCCGCTGTAGACAGGGCCGTCAACGTATCGTCCAGCGCAGGCTGCGTGGTGGACTGAATATGGGATTGCAGCTGTGTCAGTACCAGTTGCGCCTGGTGTGTGCGGCGGGAGTTGCTGTCAAAGTACTTGCTCAGCGAAGCTTGGGCGGTACCGATATCGGCGCGAGCAGCATCGTATTGCCGCGCCAGTATGGCCAGGCGGGCATTGAGTAACTTCAGCTTGAGGTTTTCGCGTACAAAGAAGGCCTGTTCTGGCGCCATCAAAATGGCATCCGCATTTTCAATGCGGCTCACGCGCATCAGGTCGCGCGCCTCTTCGCTTGCGGCTTGCCAGATTTTGTGCCCCCAGTCGACCCACCATTGCCATTGCGAAGGACTGCTCGGCGGAGCGGAGACATCTGCGCTGCCAGCAGCGTCAGGCGCTTTGCGCAGTGGTTGGCGCAGCTCACTGGGTACAGGCGCACTGTTTTGCACGTGCATGTCGTCGACCAAGCGAACTATGTCATCAATGCGGGCAAGCAAGCTGGCAGTGTCGGTCACCGAGGTTTGGGACAGGCGCTCCAGGTCGCGTTCCATCGCCTGCTGTACAGGCACCAGACGAGGCTGCGCTGCGCGTTCGATGCGCTTGATGCTGCCTTGCAGTGTGGCAATCAGGGGTTCGTAGCTACCTGTCAGCTGCATTTGCTGCTGCGCCATGCGGATGGCCGACTCAATGTCGACCACCAAGGTCTCGTCACGAGAGCGGGTCAGGTTTTGAACAAGTGCGTCGAGCTGACCACGCTGCAAACTCACTTCATTGACGCGAACTTCCATGACGGACAATTTGGCGCTGGCATCGCGAACCAAATCCTGAGACTCACGCGCCAATGCGCGGGCTTCGGTTGCCTGGGTGGTGGCATCGGCAGATTGGCGGGCCAGCTGTTCTTGCATGCCATCCACTTTTTGCCACAGCAAAACACTGCAGCCTAAACCGGTGGCCCCAACCACCAGCGAGAGCCAGGTCCAGCCAGGTGCTGCGGGACGCGGTGCATGCCGGGTTTCAAAAGGAACCGCTTGAGAAGGGATGGGGGCGCCGTCAGGGGTGGTCATGCAATGATTTTATCGAGGCCGTGATGCTTTGTACGGTAGGGAGTGTCTCAATGACACGTTGAAAGCCTGCTTCGCGCGCTTGCTGGGCGATGCGCGGGTGTGTGGCTAAGGCGGCGTGGCTGTGCCAAGACCATTGAGTGTTGCATTGCACCAAATGTTGCACACACTCTGAGCTGCTAAAAAGCCACACAGCTTGGCGATCACGCAAGCTGGCAATATGTTCCAGCAGCGCAGGTGTAGCGCGAGGAGCCTGGCGTTCGTAAACGGGCGCGAAGTCCACCTGTACGCCGTGCTGCTGTAGTTGGGTTGTCATCCAGGGGCGGCCGTGCCCCACTGCATTGGATCCGTCGCCGCCGCGCACGATCAGTATTTTGTCGCCAACGTGAATATGGTGCTGCGCTTGTGCCCAGAGAGACTCGGAGTCAAATTGCGGGGCATCCTGCGCGGGCTGAACAATGTTTGGAAGAGGAATTCCTTCTGCCAGCAAGGCTTTGGTGGTTCCCGGGCCCGGTGACCAAAACTGCGTGTGGTGAGCAGGCATGAGTGACTGGTTGCGCAGCTGTGTAAAAAAATAACGCACAGCGTTGCCACTGACGAACATGATGGCCTGGTAGCTGCCCAGTCGTTGCAAGGCGGCATGCACAGCAGCGAGAGCTTCTGCGCTCTGGCTGGGACCTATGAACATCATGGGCACTGCGCAAGCAGCTTGGCCTGCGCTTTGCAGTTGCTGCACCCACAGCGATGCATCAGGCTGTGGGCGAGTGACAACAAGTTCGGGCATGCTGCCTGCTCAGGCCTGAGCGCAGACTTTCGCACCACCGGCCTGCAGGCGGGCCGCAACTTCTGCACCTAAAGCTTCGGCTTGGGCAAGGGTGGTGACAGGTGCAGTCTGCTGGACCTGAACCAGGGCTTGCACGCCATCAGGATCGCCCCATGCCGCATCCAAACGCATGGTGTCGCCGTCCAGCACTGCATGCGCGGCCAAAGGAACAGAGCAGCTGCCACCCATGCCGCGGCTAACAGCGCGTTCTGCGGTCACGCGCAGCCACGTTGGCATGTGGGCCAGTGGAGCCAAAGCGTCAGCCAAGTCTTGGCGATCCGCCCGAATTTCAATGCCCAGCGCCCCTTGACCTGCTGCAGGGAGCATGGTTTCTGGTTCAAAAATGCTGCGGATGCGTACCTGCATGCCCAGGCGCTTGAGGCCTGCTGCAGCCAGCACGATGGCATCGTACTGGCCTTCGTCTAGTTTGCGCAGTCGGGTGTCGAGGTTGCCGCGCAATGGCTCAATCTTCAAGTCAGGGCGAAGGGCTTGGAGCAGCACTTGGCGGCGCAGGCTGGAGGTGCCAACCACGGCACCTTGTGGCAATTCGCTCAGGCTGTTGAATTTTGGAGAAACAAAAGCGTCTCGAGGGTCTTCGCGCTCCATGACGCAGGCCAGCGCAAAGCCTTGTGGCATGTCCATGGGGACATCTTTGAGCGAATGCACAGCAATGTGCGCACGGCCTTCTTCCAGGGCCACTTCCAGCTCTTTCACAAACAGTCCCTTGCCTCCCACCTTGGAGAGCGTGCGATCCAGAATCTGGTCGCCCTTGGTCGTCATGCCCAGGAGCTCTACCGTGTGACCACGTGCTTGCAGCAAGGCTTTGACATGCTCTGCTTGCCAAAGTGCTAGGCGGCTTTCACGGGTGGCGATAACGATGGAGAGTGAGGATGTTGCTAGGGTCATGACTTTTCAATTGCTGGCTGAAGCAGCCTTGTAATCAATGGTCGATGCTAGCATGCGCAGTTGCCATACAACCCGGCTGGAGTATTCATAAAAATGACTGCTGCGATAAAGAAAGATCAAGATCAACGTGCCTTGGTTTCGTCTACGAAAAACACGCGTAAAAATGACAAAGACCAGCCGCTGATCGAAGACATACGTCTTTTGGGACGCATTCTTGGGGACATCATCCGTGAGCAAGAGGGGGTTGCGACTTATGAGTTGATCGAGCAGGTGCGTCAATTGTCTGTCGCATTTCGGCGTGATCATGACCACGAAGCCGATAAGGCACTCAAAAAACTTCTCAAGGGTCTGAGTACTGATCAGACCGTGAGCGTGATTCGTGCGTTTACTTATTTTTCGCATCTGGCGAATCTGGCCGAAGATCGTCACCACATTCGTCGCCGCGCGGTGCATGAGCGTTCAGGCAACACCCAGGAGGGCAGTGTGGAGGTAGCGCTGTCACGGCTGCGCTGGGCAGGCATCAAGCCAGATGAGATCGCCAAGACCTTGGCGCAAGCCTATGTCTCGCCGGTGCTGACAGCCCATCCCACGGAGGTGCAAAGGCAAAGCATTTTGCAGGCCGAGCATGACATTGCGCGTCTGCTTGTGGAGCGCGATGACATCGCTGCGCGCGCTCAGCTGTTTAACAGTGCCAAAGATGCCTTGACACCACGAGAGCTGGCCGCCAACGAAGCCAAGCTGCGTGCGCGTGTGGCGCAACTATGGATGACGCGATTGCTGCGTTATTCCAAACTGACGGTGGCCGATGAAATTGAAAATGCATTGAGCTACTACGAAGCTACCTTCTTGCGTGAAGTGCCCAGGCTTTATGCAACGCTGGAAGAGGCACTGGATGGTCAGCCTGTACACAGCTTTCTGCGCATGGGGCAGTGGATCGGAGGAGACCGGGACGGCAACCCGAACGTGACGGCGCAGACTCTGGAACTGGCGCTGCGTCGCCAAAGCGATGTGGTTTTGCGCCACTATCTGACGGAGGTGCATTACCTGGGTGGTGAACTTTCGGTCTCTGCACGCCTTGTGGATGTGTCTGCTGCAATGCAGGCGCTGGCCAATGCCTCCCCCGACAGCAATCCGCATCGCCAAGACGAACCCTATCGCCGTGCTTTGACCAGTATTTATGCTCGTTTGGCGGCTACCTTGGAGGAATTGACGGGTGGGCAGGCCGCTCGCCATGCCGTGATGCCGCAAAACCGCTATCTACAGGCCGAAGAGTTTCTGCAGGATCTACAGGTCATTGCCGATTCCTTGCGCGCCCATCATGGGGAGAGCTTGGCCGCTCAACGCTTGTATCCCCTGATGCGTGCAGTACAGGTTTTTGGTTTTCACCTCTGCACGGTTGATTTGCGCCAAAGCTCGGACAAGCATGAGGCGGTGATGGCAGAGCTGTTGGCTGTGGCGCAGGTACACAGCAGCTACGCGCAACTGGATGAGGCCAGCAAATGCGAGCTGCTGCAGCGTTTGCTCAAAGAAGCACGGCCATTACGGGTGGTGGGGGCGGCATATTCGGAGTTGGCCAGCAGCGAGCTGCAGATTTTTGAAATGGCCAAAACCATGCGTGACCGTTATGGGGACGAGGCCATCATCCACTACATCATCAGCCACACTGAAACCGTGAGTGACTTGCTGGAAGTGTTGCTTCTGCAAAAGGAGGTCGGGCTCATGCAGGGCATGCTGGAGCAAAGCAATGCCAGGTTGGGGCTGATTGTGGTGCCCCTGTTCGAGACGATCGACGATTTGCGTGCCTGCGCTGACATCATGCGGGCGTACTACGCTGTGCCGGGTGTGACAGCGTTGGTGCAAAGTGCCGGTGGCGTTCAAGACATCATGCTGGGTTATAGCGACAGCAACAAGGACGGTGGCATCTTTACCAGCAACTGGGAGCTGTACCAGGCAGAGCTGGCGTTGGTGGAGTTGTTTGATGCACTGCAGTCGCAGCACGGCTTGAGGCTGCGTATGTTTCATGGTCGCGGTGGTACCGTGGGACGTGGTGGTGGCCCTAGCTACCAGGCTATTTTGGCGCAGCCACCTGGCACTGTGCGTGGGCAGATCAGGCTGACGGAGCAAGGCGAGGTCATTGCCTCCAAGTATTCCAATCCTGATATTGGGCGGCGCAACCTTGAAACCCTGGTGGCCGCGACTTTGGAAGCCACCTTGCTGCAACCCACCAAGGCAGCCAGCAAGGCCTTTTTGCAGGCAGCAGAGCGTTTGTCACAGTCCAGCATGTCCGCTTACCGCAAGTTGGTGTATGCAACGCCCGGATTTGCAGAATACTTTTTTGGGGCGACACCCATCCGAGAGATTGCCGAGCTCAATATTGGCTCTCGCCCTGCATCGCGCAAGGCGACGCAGGCCATTGAAGATCTGAGGGCTATTCCCTGGGGCTTCAGCTGGGGGCAATGCCGTCTGACATTGCCCGGCTGGTACGGCTTTGGATCGGCGGTGGAAGCTTTCTTGCAGACGGAAGGCACGGATCCCAGGCGGCAATTGGCTTTGCTGCAAAAGATGTATCGCCAATGGCCTTTTTTCAAAACCTTGCTTTCCAATATGGACATGGTATTGGCCAAGAGCGATCTGGCATTGGCTTCGCGGTATAGCGAGCTGGTGACGGATGCGCGCTTGCGCAAGCGCATTTTTTCCAGTATTGAGGCAGAGTGGCTGCGAACCGCTGAAGCATTGACCAAAATCACCGAAGAGGCGGATCGTTTGGCAGGCAACCCTGCTTTGGCTCGCTCTATTCGCCATCGCTTTCCGTACATCGATCCCCTGCATCATTTACAGGTAGAACTGGTGCGCCGCTGGCGTGCTGGGCAGACGGATGAACGTCTGAAGAACGGAATTCACATTTCCATCAACGGCATTGCTGCCGGTCTGCGCAATACAGGCTGAATGCAAAAGAAAAAGGCCTGCATCAGTGATGCAGGCCTGGCCTCCTCCGCTCTGGTTGGTTCCAGAGCATCCTCGTTTGTTGATTCGCTGTTAGGCGATGGATCAATTGTAGGAATGAATTAACGTTCTGTCAGTATTTTTCGTTATTTTTCATAAAAGATGTCTTATATAAAACATCTTTTGTTTTGATGTTAAAAGTATCTGTTTTTCTTGTTGCTGCTTCTTCAAGTTATTGATTTTTATTGTTTTTATATGATTCAGTAATTTTTGAAGAATTTGTCCTGGCCTGTGGCGATTTGCAATAACCAAGTCGCCCGATCAGTTTCTCAAGATGATGCTGCATGCGTAGCACGCTGGCGCACGCGCACAACCAGGTCGAGGCTTACCAACTCCAGGTCTGAAGAAATGGGAGGGATGGAGGGCCAATGCAAAGGCTCTGAAGGTAAATCCTCCAGCACACCAGTGTCTTCATGGTAAATGTGGGAGTGCGCATCGGTACGGGAGTCATAGACCGTGCGGTCAGTGTCTAGGCGCAGTGCTCGCAACAGGCCTTTCTCTACAAACAGCGGCAATGTGTTGTACACGGTGGCGCGTGAAAGGCTGGGCAGGTAAGCACGCGCGGCCAGCAAGATATCGTCTGCAGTTAAGTGAACGGGGGCTTGCAGCAATACATGAGCAATCGCCAAGCGCTGACGCGTAGGGTGAATCCCCACATCGTACAAACGTGCTTGAACATCGCTGACGATAGTTGAAGAGGGCGTATGCAGTGAAAGATCCATGGAGACCTCGGGTCAAGCCGGTGAAAAAAGAATCCGCTAAAAGGCAGGAAATGCCTTTTGGCGGATGCGTACCACGTCGTGAGTGACTTGCAAGACCCTACTAGCGGGTCTTGACAAGTCGCTTACTTGGCGAAGGGCTGAGGACGTGGGGTCTTGTCGCTAGATGGGGGCAAGATAGGCATCGCGAGCTGAGGCTGATCGCCCGTCAGTGTTTTCAGGAACGCCACAATCTTGGCGTTCTCTTCGGGCGTGAATTTCTTGCCCAACTGAATGCGGCCCATGGTGTCTACAGCTTCACCCAGTGTATCCGCCGCACCATCGTGGAAATAGGGATAGGTGAGCTCAACGTTACGCAGAGTTGGTACCTTGAAGTTGAAGCGGTCGGCATCGGTACCGGTCACTGCCATGCGGCCTTCGGCAGCATTGTCAGTCTTGTAGGGCTCCACGACACCCATGCGCTGGAAGGAGTTACCCCCCACAGCGGCACCGTTGTGGCAAGCCACGCAACCGCTGTCGCGGAACAAGGCGTAGCCTTCAAGCTCGGTTTTGCTCAGCGCTTTTTGATCACCCTTGAGCCATTTGTCAAAGCGAGAGTTGGGAGTCACCAGCGTTTCCTCAAAGGCTGCGATGGCGTCAGTTACCTGATCAATGTCGATCTTGTCTTTCTTGAAGACTTGCTTGAACTCTGCCTTGTAGCCAGGGATGGAGTTCAGCATGTCAACAGCCAATTCGTGGGTGAAGGCCATTTCAGCAGGGTTGGCAATGGGGCCGCCAGCCTGCTCTTTCAGCGAACCAGCACGACCATCCCAGAACTGCGCAACGTTGAGGCTGGAGTTCAGCACGGTGGGCGAGTTGATGGGGCCTTCCTGCCAGTTGTGTCCGATCGAGGTCTTCAGATTGTCGCTACCACCCATGGACAGGTTGTGGCAGGAGTTGCAGGAGATGAAGCCGGACTTCGACAGGCGAGGATCAAACCACAGCTTCTTGCCCAACTCAACCATGGCGGGGTTGGAGACCTCTGGGGCAATCAGTGGAGAGATTGGTTCGTTGTTGGGCTGCATGGCCCAGCTTGGGGCAGCAGCAAAACTAGCAACAACCATCGCAGCGGCAACGAGAGGACGCAGTTTGATTTTCATATGTGGTTCCAGAGCACTTGTCGTTTTCAAATGCGCGCAAGGTTTGCAGCAAACATCGCACGGTTATCTGTGCCGGCTAGCAGTGAGACCTTTTCGCAGCTATCGAGGTAGTGCTTCAGGTTGCACTGTTTAGACATAGTCCAGATAACAATTCCATTTCACTCGATACTGAAATTTGTGACATTGCGCAGCGTCAAGAAAAAAGAGTTTGCGTACGTTGTGCAAGCGGGTTTGTGCCAATGTTGTGAACTGGCCGCGCTGCCTGACAGTGTTTACCTTCAAAACCGTTGAAGACATTACTCACAGCAACAAGGAGACCAGGGAGATGACAAGTAACTATGACCAGGATCTGGACCGCAATGCCGCCAACTTTGCAGCGCTGACGCCGCTGAGCTTTCTAGAGCGCACTGCCAGCGTTTACCCCGAGCGGCTGGCCATTGTCCACGGTGATTTGCGCCAGACATGGGCACAAACCTATACCCGCTGTCGCCAGCTGGCCAGCAGTTTGAAGCGTGCTGGCATTGGTAAAAATGACACGGTGGCTGTGATCTTGCCCAACACGCCACCGATGGTGGAAGCGCATTTTGGCGTGCCTATGGCTGGGGCTGTGCTCAACACGCTCAATACCCGTCTGGATCCTGAAGCCTTGGCTTTTATGCTGGATCATGGACAAGCCAAGGCTTTGATCGTGGATCCCGAGTTTGCCCCCGTCATTGCCAAGGCGTTGAAGTTGCGCACACGTCACGAACCCTTGCTGGTGATTCAGGTGGATGATGTGTTGTACGGTGATGCCGCAGTGCAAGTTGGCGCCGTGCGGTACGACGATTTTGTGGCGCAAGGAGATGCCAGCTTTGTCTGGGAAATGCCCGATGACGAGTGGGATGCCATTGCGCTGAACTACACCAGTGGTACTACGGGCAACCCCAAGGGCGTGGTCTATCACCACCGTGGCGCTGCCATCAATGCCATCAGCAATGTGCTGGAGTGGGATATGCCCAAGCACAGTGTGTATCTGTGGACACTGCCCATGTTCCACTGCAACGGCTGGTGCTTCCCGTGGACGGTGGCGGCCCGCGCAGGTGTCAATGTTTGCTTGCGCAGGGTTGAGGCCAAAGCGATCTTCGATGCCATGCGTGAACACAGCGTTACCCATTACTGCGGTGCACCTATTGTGCAATCCCTGCTGGTGAATGCACCAGCGGAATTGAAAGTGGGTATTCCAGCAGGTGTGAAGGCCATGGTTGCAGGCGCTGCGCCTCCTGCATCCATGATCGAAGGTATGGAGGCACTGGGTTTTGATCTCACCCATGTGTATGGATTGACGGAAACTTACGGTCCGGCCACGGTCTGCGCCAAGCATGAGCGTTGGGAGCAGCTGGGTGTTGGTGAGCGTGCCCGTCTTAATGCCCGTCAGGGTGTGCGTTATCACCTGCAACAGGATGTGCGTGTGATGGATCCTGAGACATTGCAGCCTGTGCCATGCGATGGAGAAACCATGGGCGAGATCATGTTTCGCGGCAACATCACCATGAAGGGCTATCTGAAGAATCCAAAAGCCACAGATGATGCTTTCCGCGGAGGCTGGTTCCACAGCGGAGACTTGGCCGTGCAGTACCCGGATGGCTATATCCAAATCAAGGACCGCAGCAAGGACATCATCATTTCGGGCGGGGAGAACATCTCGTCCATTGAGGTCGAAGACGTGTTGTATCGCCACCCCGCTGTGCTGGCTGCAGCTGTAGTGGCCAAGCCTGATGAAAAGTGGGGAGAAACGCCCTGTGCATTCCTGGAGATCAAAGCAGGCGTGCAAGTGACGGAGGCAGACATCATCGCCCACTGCAAGCAGCATCTGGCAGGTTACAAGGTGCCGCGCGCTATCGTGTTTAGCGAATTGCCGAAAACCAGCACCGGAAAGATTCAGAAGTTTGAGCTGCGCAAGCTGGCAGGCTCTGCCAGTGCTATTGCTGTCTGATTCGGTCAAGGCGCTGAAGAGGCAGAGCCCGGCAGGGGGCGAGTGAGGTATCGACCTGCAGGGAGCTTGCTGACCTATACTTGTCATTGCTCCGGGGTGTGCGCAAGCGCTGAGATGCAAACCGCTGTGAAAACAGCGGCAAGCGAACCCGACGAACTTGATCCGGTTCATGCCGGCGGAAGAAGAGCGGGACCCTGAAGCAGGGCTTATGGACAGACAGGCGTAGTGTTTTCCGAGGCACTGGCAGGTCGTCATTCCTAAGCACAGCACACCCCAGGCGCCTCGCGCACTGGGGTTTTGTTTTTTAGGCAAATCTCAGTGCGCGTTAGCCATGGTCGCAATCAGGTTGCGATGAAAGAAGCTCTGACACTGACTTAGCGGTGTCAAGGCTACTTCCAGGTCCGAGACGGAAGGTGGCACACAGTCACCGACTGCCTCATCAGAGCAGGGCCTGCACTCCACGGAGCGTTTGATGCACTTCAACCGCTTTTTATGGAGACCGCGATGAACGCTTCTGATTCCATCTTTACGCCAGCCGCAGGCAGCACTCCCGACGCAGCACGTTTTACTGAACTGCTGACCCAGTCACGTCAACCATTTCCGGCGTCGACCAAGCGCTATCTGAGTGGAGTCATTCACCCTGATTTGAGAGTGCCTGTGCGTGATATTGCGCTCACCAATGGGGAGCAAATCAGCGTTTATGACACCTCAGGTTCTTACACAGACCCGACAGTGAATATCGATGTGAGGCAAGGCCTGCCCAGCATTCGCGATGCCTGGATTGAGGCGCGCGGTGACAGTGAATCCTATGCGGGCCGCCAGCGCGTGGCGCTGGATGACGGTGGCAAGCAAGGAGAGGAAGACGCACGGGTGTCTCAGCTACGTGCCGAGGCGGCTGGGCTGCAGCGCATGCCACGTCGAGCCAGATCGGGGCACAACGTGACCCAGATGCATTACGCCAAGCGCGGCATCATCACCCCAGAAATGGAATACGTGGCGCTGCGTGAGAATGGTCGCCGTGAATGGATGGCGCAGTACCAGCAGGATGCGGAGCGCGAGGCCCGCCTGGCAGGTAACAGCCTGGGCGCAGCCATTCCCAAGATCATCACTCCGGAATTCGTGCGCGATGAAGTAGCACGCGGACGGGCCCTCATCCCAGCCAACATCAACCATCCGGAGATTGAGCCGATGGCGATCGGCCGCAATTTCAAGGTCAAGATCAACGCCAATATCGGCAACTCTGCTGTCACGTCGAGCATTGAAGAAGAGGTGGAAAAGCTGGTCTGGGCCATACGCTGGGGGGCAGACAATGTGATGGATTTATCGACCGGCAAAAATATTCACACCACGCGTGACTGGATTGTGCGCAACTCGCCCGTGCCAATCGGCACTGTGCCCATCTATCAGGCGCTGGAAAAAGTCGGTGGCGTGGCCGAAGACCTGAGTTGGGAAATCTTCCGCGACACGCTCATCGAGCAGGCCGAGCAGGGTGTGGACTACTTCACCATTCACGCTGGCGTGCGTCTGGCCTATATCCACCTCACGGCACAGCGCCGCACAGGCATTGTTTCTCGCGGTGGCTCCATCATGGCCAAGTGGTGCATGGCTCATCACCGCGAGAGCTTCCTGTACGAACATTTTGAAGACATCTGCGACATCATGAAGCAGTACGACGTGAGTTTCTCGCTGGGCGATGGCTTGCGTCCCGGCTGTGCGTCCGATGCCAATGATGAAGCGCAGTTTGCAGAGCTACGTACTCTGGGGGAGCTGACGCAGACGGCTTGGAAGCACGATGTGCAGACCATGATTGAAGGCCCTGGTCATGTGCCCATGCACATGATTCAGCAGAACATGGCTGAGCAGCTCAAACATTGCCATGAAGCGCCGTTTTACACGCTGGGGCCGCTGACCATTGATATCGCACCTGGCTATGACCATATAGCCAGTGCCATCGGCGCAGCCATGATCGGCTGGTTTGGCACGGCCATGCTGTGCTACGTCACGCCCAAAGAGCATCTGGGCTTGCCTGACCGTGACGACGTGAAGCAGGGCATCATCGCGTACAAGATTGCGGCGCACGCAGCCGATGTGGCCAAGGGGCATCCTGGTGCGCGGTCACGCGATGATGCCTTGTCTCAGGCGCGTTTTGACTTTCGTTGGCAAGACCAGTTCAATCTTGGGTTGGACCCTGACACAGCGCGTGCATTCCATGATGAAACCTTGCCCAAGGACAGCGCCAAGGTGGCGCACTTTTGCTCCATGTGCGGCCCCAAGTTCTGCTCCATGAAGATCACTCAGGAGGTGCGAGATTTTGCAAAATCCCAAGGTGTGGCTGCAGAGCAGGGTATTGCCGTGGGGATGCAGGTGAAGGCGGCCGAGTTCAATCAGGCGGGCGGGGATTTCTACATTCCCATTGCCGCAGATACCACGGCACGCTGATGTGGGGCTGGACGCAGAAAAACATGCCTGAAGTACTTGGTCTGCACAGGCTTTCGACACAGACAAAGTACTGGCTTGTTTCCTGTTCTGTGTTCAGCTTAGCGCCAATACTGGCACTTGCTTTCAGCCTGGGTCGTCCACACCTGCTCGGCGGGCAGTGTTTTGATGAGTTTGTAGTAATCCCAGGTGCCTTTGGATTCAGCGGGTGACTTGACCTCCATCAGGTACATGTCGTGGGCGTAGCGTCCATCGGGGCGGATGCGGCCTCTGCCAAAAAAGTCGTTGATTTCCATACCCTTCCAGGCTGCCATCACTTTGTCAGCATCCAGGGTGCCAGCCTTCTCCACGGCTTTCAGATAGTTCCAGGTGGCAGAGTAGTCAGCCGCCTGGATCTCACTGGGACGACGCTTGGTTTTGGCCATAAATTTGTCGGCAAACTGGCGTGATGCGTCATTCAAGTCCCAGTACCAGCTGGTGGTGAATTGCATGCCTTCGGTGTTTTTCACACCCAGGCTGTGAATGTCACTGAAGAAGATCAGCAGTCCTGCCAGCTTCATGTTTTTGGTGACGCCGAACTCTTTGGCGGCTTTGATGGAGTTGACGGTATCGCCTCCCGCATTGGCCAGGCCCAGAATCTGGGCTTTGGAATTTTGCGCCTGCAACATAAAGCTGGAGAAGTCAGAAGCGTTCAGCGGTGTCTTGACCGACCCAAGTACCTTGCCACCATTACCTTCCACAATTTTGGTGGTGTCAGCCTCCAGGGCGTGCCCGAATGCATAGTCGGCTGTCAAGAAGTACCAGCTTTTGCCGCCGTTCTCGACCACTGCCTTGCCGGTGCCTTTGGCCAGAGCCACGGTGTCAAAAGCGTAATGCACCACATAAGGGCTGCATTGCTCATTGGTCAGTGCTGAAGTGCCAGCTCCATTGTCCACAAAGACGCGCTTTTTCTCTGTGGCCACTTTGGCCATGGCTAAGGCAGTGGCGCTGTTGGTGCCGCCAAACACCAGACTGATGTCTTGCTGATCAATCCACTCGCGGGCCTTGCTGGCGGCGATGTCGGCCTTGTTCTGGTGGTCGGCACTCATCAGTTCAATGGGTTTGCCCAGCACCTTGCCGCCAAAGTCGTCGATAGCCATCTGGATGGCCGTCGCACCGTGCTTGCCTTCCACGTCGGCATACAGGCTGGACATATCGGTGATGAAGCCGATTTTGACCTTGTCGGGCTCTTTGAATTGCGCCTGTGCCGTGCCGGAAAGCAGGCCAAGTGCAAACAAAGTGGCTGACATGGGAATGGGTATCCAACGCTGCATGCTCGTCTCCGTCTTGAGAAATTGGTGAGACATGCAGGGTGCGCTTGTGCAGCGAGAATGGCTACTAGGAGCATCCCATTGAGGGATTGCACGAAAAGTGCAGGTTTGCCCGCTGTGCGCGAGCACATAAATGTGGAAGCGCTTTTTACTGGGCGGTGTCCTCCGTGGAGGCTTCAGTCGACACTGTCACGGTCTGTGGAACCATCACTGGCAAGGCAATGGCAGGAACGCCGCCGTTGCGTGCAGCGGCAACTTCTTCACCCAGATCGTGAACGGCGGTGGCGTAGTAGCTTGACCAGTTGTAACGCGTGATTGTGTAGAAGTTCTGTGTACCCACAATGTAGCTGGGGGCGGAAGTGCCGTTTTTCAGCTCGATGAGTGCCAACAAGCCATCGTGCTGCATGCCTCCTTCAGGCACGACTCCCAAGCCTGCCATCTGCGAGGCAGTAAAAGTGGGGCGTATATCGGGTTCCAGGAGTGTGGGCAGATTCAGGCTGTCGGTATTGAACAGCGCGGGATACCACACGGGTTGCCCCGTAATCCAGCCGTGGGCCTTGAAATAGTTGGCCACCGAGCCGATGGCATCTTCTTCACTGTTGAAAAGGTCGATTCGGCCATCGCCGTCGAAATCGACCGCCCATCTGGCCCAACTGCTGGGCATGAATTGACCCAGTCCCATGGCTCCGGCATAGCTACCAAGCGGTTCGGTGGTGGCGGTGCCTGCCTGGTTCATCATTAGCAGAAATTGCTCCAGCTCGCCTTGGAAGTAGCGCTGGCGCTCGGCAGCACGCGGGTGTGCGCTAGGAAAGTCAAAGGCCAGGGTCGCCAGGCTGTCCAGCACGCGCAGATTGCCCATGTTACGGCCATAGATGGTTTCCACGCCAATGATGCCAACGATCATGGCAGCAGGCACACCAAACTGCGCTTCGGCGCGGGCCAAAGTGTCTGCATGCTCATTCCAGAAGCGCACCCCTGCGTTGATGCGCACAGGGTCAATAAAGCGGCGACGGTAGTCAGCCCAATCACGTGCGGTGGTAGTGGTTTTGGGCGCGGGTGTCATCAGGCGCGGCACTTGCGGCAAAAAGCGTGCTTGAGCCAATTGTTTTTGCACCCATGCTGTGTCCAGGTTATGACGATCAGCCATGTCTTGGGCCCATTGCTGCGCATCGGCACGCTGACCATAGGTCTTGCTCACAGCCGCGCTGCGCTTGTCGGGCTCAGACGCATTATTTTTTGCACTGACAGGAAGATGGATTGCGCAGCCTGCAGCCAGGGCAAGCGAGAACAAAGGAGAGAGCAGGCGTTTCATGGTGTGCGGGATCTAGGCCAATTCAAAGCGCGATAGCGACGCCGCAGAGTGGCCAGCGTGGGAGGCTGAGTGCTATGCGGTGCATAGCGCCATTGTTCCATCTGTAGCAGCCACTGTTGCAGTTGCCGGGATTCATCCCCCCATTGTGCTTGGACGGCTGCAGCCAGCGCTCGCAGTCCCAGGCTGTGGGCATGGGTAATGCCAGCTGCTTGCAGCTTCTGGCGCGCACGCTCCATCAAACGCAGCCAGGGATCGGTTGTGCGCTGGCTGTACCAGCGCTGGGCTCCCCAGCCAGCCAGCAGCATGGCAATAACTGCAACCAGCCACAGCACAGCCTGGGGTGTGCTCCAGCGATCCCAGCGCAAACGGCTTAACAGGTACTCTTGGTCGTTGCGTGAATAGTTCAGCACCCAGTCATTCCAGCGATGGTTGATGGCCTCCCAGCTTGCGCGCAATCGCCAGAGGGTATTGCTGCCGATGACCGTGCCAACAGTGTTCTCAAACATGGTGCTGGGCGCGGCCAAACGCTGCAGCTGCTCTGTGCGCGCCGGCGAGACGGCAGCAGTGGGGTCAATGCGCATCCAGCCTTCATTGGGTAGCCACACCTCAGTCCAGGCGTGGGCATCGCTTTGTCGTACGGTCCAAAGGCCATCGACCGGGTTGCGTTCCCCGCCTTGATAGCCAGTCACGATACGAGCAGGAATGCCTGCTGAGCGCATGAGCACCACGAAGGCAGAGGCAATGTGTTCGCAAAATCCTTTTTGGCTGTCGAACCAGAAGTCATCGGCCGTGTGTGCTGCATCCACTACCCCCGGTTGCAAGGTGTAGACATAGCCGCCACCGCCCAGTTGGGACAAGGCCGCTTGCAGGATGGCAGTGTCGTCATCCCCATGTTGCTGCCTGAGTGTTTGGGCCCACGCAGCTGTGCGCGGATTGCTGTTTGGCGGTAGTTGCAACTGTTGGGTGCGCTGATCGTTGGAAAGCGTCTGCCCATAGGCGAAGTGCAACTGCGCCGAGCCTTGGTAACGGAGGACTTCGGTGACAGGGAGGGCAGAAAGCCATTGCAAATCCGCAGTGGGGTGCAGGCGACGCACCGCCGCTTGCGGTGGTTCCAGTGTGGCTTCCAGTGTCAGCAGCCAGCGCTGTTGGTGAGGTTCCAGCGTCACTTCATAGCCCACGGCATCGCTCAGTCCTTTGGCTGCAATGGAAGAGCCCATGGGAAGCGTGCTTTGCCATGTGTTCATGCTGGCTTTCCAGTGGCGGCCATCGAAGTGGCTGAGCACCGGGCCACGAAAATACAGCAAGCGCTGCTGAGGAGGCTGATTGTTGGGGGTATCAAATCGCACACGCAGGGCCACGCTGCGGTTTTGTGCCAGTTCAGCCACTTGGCCGATGGTCATGTCATTGGATAAGCCTGTTCTTCCTTGTTGCGTATTGGCAGGCAAACCCCACAGCGGTGCATAGCGCGGAAAAGCCAGAAACAGCACCAGCATGACAGGCAGCCCCAGCAGCATCAGTGCGCCTGATGTACGCAGCAACTGCCACACGCTAGGGTAGCCTGCGGGCATGTGCGCGTTGACCAAAGCAGCCAGCAAGCCCCACACCGCCAGCAGCATGACAACTGCCATTGGCAACGATTGTGACTGTAAAAACAGCGTGAGCAGTGTGAAAAAGCCAAGGAAAAAGATCACCATGGCATCTCGGCGTGCACGCATCTCCAAGGTTTTTAGCACCAACAGCAAAACCAGTAGCACCACACCGGCCTCAGGCCCAACGATAGAGCGAAATTGCAGTACCGTCGCACCCACGGCCAGGATCAGCAAGGCAATCAAAACCCACCTCCCAGGCAGGCTTTGTCCGCGATGCACCAACCAAAAGCGCCATGTCAGCATGCCAATCGCAAGCCCGCTGCTCCACAGCGGCAGGTAGGCCACATGAGGCAGCAGTACCAAAGCCACTGCCGCCAGTACCAGCAGCGTGTCGCGGTTTTCCCTGGGAAGGTTGAAGGAGGGGCTGCTTGACATTGTGGGTGTGGATGCGGGGGCGGTAGATATGGTGTGGGAGGAACTGAAGGGCCGCTAATCAGCCGTTGCCGTCTTGCCATCTATTGCCAATGCCGTCAAGCAGGCGTGCAAATGAAGGGGGCCGGATGCCGGTGGAACGCAGTGGCCGCTGGGCAGTCTCAATCCCCATTGCCATTGCTGCGCATAGGCATGGAGCACCCAGGCTGTCAGCCGTGCAATTTGCGCCTCCGAATCACTCAGGCCCGTAGCTTGGGCAGACAGCCACAAAGTCTGGGTATTGGACGCATGACCATCGCGGACCACCAGCTCTCCACTGCCTGTAGCAAGCGCCGTGGCCGTTTTTTTCCAGACCACGACACGCAATGCATCGCCACGTTGGTAGCCGCGCACGCCATCATGTTCTGTAGTGCCTGGGTTGAAAGGGCGTGCTTGACCCTGATCGGGCTCATCGGTGTAGAGGATGGGATGCATCGGTGTCTCTGGAGCGGGATAAACCAGAACACGGCCATCGGGTTGCCAGTAACTCCACAGGCGAAATACGCCCAGTGGAAAACGACTCTCCAGCACGATACGAGGAACGCGATGCCAGCCTCGCAGGTGGGGAGTGCTTCCCAGTTCCACAGTCTGTGTCTGGCCAGCGTCCACATCGGCGTGCACCCATGACAGCTTGCCTTGGGATCGGTTCATGGCCAGCGACAGTCCATGTCGATGGTGAAGTCCCCGGACCACGTGGAGGCGGACAGGAACTTTGGCACGTTCGCCTTGAAATACAGGCTCCAGTGCTCCCAGATGTAGCTCAATGCCGCGGACATTGCGATGGGCCATCCATAAGCTGGCAAGTGCGCTGCCAGCTATTAAAAAAGTGAGCGCGTAACCAAGATTGAGCTGAAAGTTGATGCTGGCCACCAGCAAGATCAGCAAGGTGAGGATCAGAAAGCCGCCTGCTGCAGATGGCAGCACATAGATGTTGCGCTGGCACAGCAGATAGCTGGTGCAGGCCTTTTGTTGACGGGTTATCCAATTATGCAGGGACTGTCGCCATGCACTGCGCGTGGGGCGGTGGACGTTGGACATCAGGGGATAGCCACGGCTTGCAACATGGCTCGTGTTTGTTCGACAGTGCCGCGGCCAGCGCCTGCGACTGCATGCAGACGGTGCGCCATGGTGGGTACAAAGATGGCTTGCACATCATCGGGTGCAACATAGTCGCGACCATGCACCAATGCGTTGGCCTTGGCCGCGCGTATCAGGGCGATACCGGCACGTGGGGATAGCCCTTGCACAAACCATTGACCATTGCGTGAAGCCTCCAGCAAATCTTGCACGTAATGCAGCAGCGGATCTGCAGCATGGATGTTGAGGACAGCTTGTTGCAGCGCGGCCAATTCCTGGGGGGTAATCTGTGCAGACAGTGCCTCAGCCTGAATGCGGTGGCCGTGATGGCGTAGCAATTGCAACTCTGCGGTGCGATCGGGATACCCCAAACTGATGCGCATCAAAAAGCGGTCAAGCTGACTCTCCGGTAGCGGGTAAGTGCCAAGTTGCTCGTGCGGATTTTGGGTTGCAATGACGAAAAACGGGTCGGGCAGTTTGTGCGTGTGCCCTTCAATGGAGACTTGCTTTTCTTCCATGGCCTCAAGCAATGCACTTTGCGTTTTAGGGCTGGCGCGATTGATTTCATCAGCCAGCAGCACTTGCGCAAAGACAGGGCCTGGGTGGAAGACAAAACTTTCGCTGGAGCGGTCATACACAGATACGCCCGTCAGGTCGCTGGGCATGAGGTCAGAAGTGAACTGTACGCGTGAAAACTTCAAGCCAAAGCCATGTGCCAAGGCATGTGCCAGGGTGGTTTTTCCAACGCCGGGAACGTCTTCAATCAGCAGGTGACCGCCAGCCAATAGGCAGGTAACACAGTCTTGTACTTGCTGTTTTTTGCCAACGACTACCGTGTTAAGCTGATTTAAAAGAGACCGGATTTTGTGCAAGTTCATGTGCAAAAACTATCCGAAACAAAGAGATAGGGGACAGGAAAAGTGGGTAAGACAGGCTATTTTTCTCACCGTTCGTGCCGTGAGCATGAAATGGGGCCCGGGCACCCTGAGTGCCCGCAACGTCTCGATGCTATTGAAGATCGTCTGCTCATGACAGGGGTTTTGGATGGCTTGGAGCGCATTGATGCACCTCAAGCATCGTTTAGCGATGTTGAGTTAGCGCATGACCGAATGCATGTGGCTGCATTACGTGGTCTCACGGAGCGCTTGATTGAGGAGCAAGCTGCGGGTGGGCCTGAGTACATGCAACTGGACACTGATACCTCCATCAATGCCCATACTTTTATTGCAGCCCTGCATGCTGCAGGTGCAGCTTTAGCAGCAACGGATGCGGTGATCGATGGGGACTTGGAAAACGCTTTTTGTTCCATCCGTCCCCCTGGACACCATGCCACGCGTGAAAAAGCCATGGGCTTTTGCTTTTTCAACAATGTGGCGATCGCAGCGTTGCACGCTCTGCAGCGTCGTGGCCTCAAGCGCGTTGCCATCGTGGACTTTGATGTGCACCATGGCAATGGCACAGAAGACATTTTGGCGGGTGATGATCGTGTGTTGATGGTGAGTTTTTTTCAGCACCCGTTTTTCCCCTTCAGCGGGGACAAGGAGCCGGCATCCAACATGCTGAACATCCCGGTGTCCGCTTACACGAAGGGTATGGACATTCGTGAGCTGGTCGAGATGTTGTGGATTCCGCGACTGGAAGCATTCAAGCCGGAAATGATCTTTGTGAGCGCAGGGTTTGATGCCCACCGTGATGACGATATGGGGCAACTGAACCTGAACGAAAACGACTATATCTGGCTGACTGAACGCATCAAGGATGTGGCGCGCCGCTTTAGCAAGGGACGTGTGGTGTCATGTTTGGAAGGGGGGTACATGATGGGCCCTCTGTCTCGCAGTGTAGAAGCGCATTTGCGCGTTTTAGCGGATCTTTGAGCCATGAATGACGTACTGCTGCAAACACGAGATGCGCGTGGTGTGGTCACGCTGACCTTGAATGACGCATCACGCTTTAATGCGCTGGGCAGCGCCATGCTGCAGGCGCTGCAAGATGCTCTGGACGAGCTTGCCCAAGATGACAATGTGCGTGTGGTGGTGCTGGCCGCCAATGGCAAAGCTTTTTGCGCGGGGCACAACCTCAAAGAGATGGCGGCTCAGCCTGAGTTGGCGCACTATCAAGATTTGTTTGCTCAGTGTTCGCGCATGATGCTCAGCATCACAAAATTGCCTGTGCCCGTCATTGCGCGTGTGCACGGCATGGCCACTGCCGCGGGATGCCAGCTGGTGGCGCAGTGCGACCTGGCTGTAGCCAGCACCGATGCCAGTTTTGCAACCAGTGGGATTCAGTACGGACTGTTTTGTGCGACGCCCAGCGTGCCCTTGGTGCGTAACATTCCATTCAAGCAGGCCATGGAGATGTTGCTGACGGGAGACTTTATCGACGCCCGCACTGCCCAGGCGCAAGGGTTGGTGAATCGCGTGGTGGCCCCTGATGCACTGGATGCGGAAGTGGAGCAACTGATAAGAGCCATTGTTCAAAAGCCTGCCACGGCGGTGCGTATGGGCAAGGCATTGCTGTACCGACAACGTGAGCTGGGGTTGCAAGCCGCGTATGCATTGGCAGGAGAAACCATGGCTTGCAACATGATGGATGCGGATGCCCAGGAGGGTGCGCAAGCTTTTGCACAAAAACGCACTCCGCGCTGGCGGGCCTGAGCTTTTGTCCGGAAATGTCTTCCTGGCTGACAGACACGACAAACATTGCTTTGAATAATGGCGGGTGTTGATGGAAGCGATTCTTCGCCATGGAAATTTTTGACAAGCTGTTTGATGACTTTCATAACTCCAGCGCCTGGCTGGAGTTTTTTGTCTTGCTGGGAGGGCTGTCGCTGGCCTATGTGATCGTGCGTTGGTGGGGCAGCAGCCTGAAAGGCCAAGGTCGGGCCTATCCCATCTGGTTTGGTCACAATCCCTTGCACGGAGCCATGTTCCCATTGTTGGCGCTGGTGCTGATTTATGCCGCGCAATTGGTGGTGATGCGTTACATGCCGGTGTTCTGGCTGCGGTTGGCAGTTTCTTTGCTGTTCTCGCTGGCAATCATTCGCTTTGTGGCGCGGGTGCTGAGCCAGACGTTTCCGCAGTCAACCAGTATGCGCTTGCTTGAAAGGGTGTTTTCCTGGGCGGTCTGGGGTGTGGCGGTGCTACATAGCCTGGGCTTGCTGCCCTTGGTGCTGGTGGAGCTGGAATCCATCCAGATGACGTTGGGCAAAACTTCCATCAGTTTGCTGAGCCTGATTGAAGGTGTGCTGTCGGCAGGCTTGATGATGGTTTTTGTGCTGTGGGTGGCCAGCCTGTTTGAGCAGCATGTCATCAACCGCTGGGTCAGTGATCTGTCCATGCGCAAAGTTGGCATGAACATCACGCGCGTCGTGCTGATCACAGTGGGTTTGCTGGTGTCTTTGTCCTGGGTGGGGGTGGATCTGACCGCGCTGTCAGTGATGGGAGGCGCTTTAGGAGTGGGGCTGGGCTTTGGCATGCAAAAGATTGCTTCCAACTATGTCAGCGGCTTTCTGGTCCTGGTTGAGCGTGCTTTACGTATTGGTGACAACGTGCGTGTCGATGGTTTTGAAGGCAGGATCACCGATATCAAAACGCGGTTCACGGTGATACGTGCTTCGAATGGTCGAGAGGCCATTGTTCCCAACGAAAACCTGATTACACAAAGGGTGGAGAACCTGACGCAGTTTGATCGGCAGTTCGCGCTCACCACCACCATCGTGGTGGGCATGGACAGCGACGTGGAACAGGTCAGCGCCATATTGCTGGATGCTGCACGTCAGCAGCCTCGCGTACTGCTTCAGCCAGCACCATCGGTGCAATTGGTGGACTTTGTGGAGCATGGACTGCAATTCACGCTGACCTACTACATCAACGATCCGCAAAACGGCCAAGGAAATTTGCGCTCACAGGTCAACTTGGCCTTGCTGCAAGGCTTGCGCAAGGCCGGGGTGAGCACGCCGATCCCAAGACAGGTCGTGCAATTCGTTACCGAAAATGAAGAGGTAGCGTTGCCAATCAGTGCAGCTTCAACTGCTCCAGGCGCGACCTAGGGAAGACCCTTGGTTTGGGCAAATTAGCTGCCAATTACGTGAGTTGCTTGCTTAAAATGGAACGATCGTTCTTTTTTTGTGCAATTGTCTTCGTGAAGTTCACGTATTGGCTTTGCTGCAACGCCGCATAAAATGCTTTTCGATTTACGTTTACGTCAATTCAAATAATCTGCAATTACACCGATTCAAGGAGCAACAGCATGAAGGTATTGGTCCCAGTCAAGCGCGTGGTGGACTACAACGTCAAAGTCCGTGTGAAGAGCGAC
>NZ_JASAUZ010000022.1 GCF_030162935.1 Comamonas halotolerans | reverse complement strand
AGACATAGACTAGGGACTCACTTCAAGGGTACGCATGACAAACAAAGTTGCACTGATCACTGGAGGCAGCCGCGGCATTGGCGCTGCCACGGCTTTGGAGGCTGCGGCAAAAGGCTGGGATGTGCTCATTAGCTACAATACTGAACAAGCTGCAGCTGATCAGGTTGTGACTGCTATTCAGAACTTGGGGCAACGTGCTGCTGCCGTGAAAGCTGATGTGGGTGACGAGAATCAAATCCTACAAATGTTCGCATCGATAGACGAGAATTTTGGACGCCTGGATTCACTGGTCATCAATGCAGGGGTTGTCGATAAGGCTCAAACCGTTGCTGAGTTCAGCTTGCAGCGCCTGGAGCGCATGTTTCGCATCAACACGATTGGCGCCTTTCTTTGCGCTCGCGAAGCGATCCTTCGTATGAGCACCTTGCGTGGCGGACAGGGCGGCTCAATCGTCAATGTCTCCAGTATTGCATCCAGACTGGGGGCACCTAGGCAATACGTGGACTATGCAGCCTCCAAAGGGGCAATAGACGTAATGACATTGGGACTGGCAAAGGAAGTTGCCTCGGAGGGGATACGTGTTAATGCTGTGCGCCCAGGTTTAATTGACACGGATATTCATGCAAGTGGTGGACAGCCGGATAGAGTTCAACGTCTAGCGCCCAATGTTCCTATGCAACGTGGCGGCACAAGCCAAGAAGTGGCAAACGCTATTGTTTGGCTGATGTCGGATGAATCGCCCTACACCACAGGCAGCCTGATCGAAATCTCGGGCGGCAACCTCTAATCGAATACGGGCACAGGTGTTAGCAGGCATTGCCATTTTTTAACAGCTGCAAAGCACACCATCGCCTCAAATCCAGACAACACTGAAAGTGATTGCCAGCATGGGCATGTATTGAATCGACTTCGCGCGCCTTTCTAGCAATGACGCGACCTAATATCCAATCGATTGAACAACAACCAGCAGCAACCAGGCCAGCAGCCCCTTCAACGCACGTTAAACACTTGTAAGCAATAAGCCCGGACAGCTCGGGCTTCCCCTTTCTTCTATCTGGGTAACATCAAGCTGCAAACAAATCAGCTTCCTTCAGGATGGCTGTTCTGAATGGTCCATGAAATCACTGCAGAGCAGTGAGTAAGTCAATTAGTGTCTCTAGACCCAAAGGGCTCGTCGCCAAAAGAGTTGTCCCACGCGAACATCGAGAAATCAACCCGGTCCCCGAGAGGCGAAAACTTAATTTCTCCAATCTTTACAGAAAAGTCCTTCGCGTGCGCAAGCTCCTGCAGCGCTATGGCAATTGCATTTTCAATTTCTTCAATTGAGACACTTTTCAAAAGGGATGGCATGTATGACTCCGTAGATGTTGGGATGCATCTCGTAGCTGAGATCTACGGGCGCACCACTCTCGAAAGTAACTTTGCTCCCATTGAAAGCATGCAACTGTCATTGTGGACCTGCAGCAGTTTCCGAAAAACTCTTCGACTGACTAAAAACATAGGATGTATCACCCTCAGATGCTGACTTCAGAAGCAGCAAAGAAGAAATTTCGCATCCGTAGACCACGATACACCACCGCTCACGTGGTCATGAATTTTCTCTCTCCGATGCCCGCAAGCACGCGGTTTTCGTTTCATGGATAGCGACTTGCTGCTTTTCACCAGCTTGCTCAACGTATTTCTAATCGTTCATTGACGAATTGACTACTAGCACTTTTCCATGATGTGCACGAAAAAATGGCGCAATCAACTGTCCAACAGCTTTGCGCAGGCTTCCATACAAGCTGCATGCTGGTAAGGACTCTGACTAGCCTCGTTGCAAGGACATCTCAAAAAAGAGGAATCTCAAGCCACATCGCCAGACGAGTCGTTGATATCAGCGAAAGTGTGGGCAGGCATCGTTGGGGTGTGGAGTAACCCACCCGTGGTTTGCTGGCTCCGGAAAGCTCTGCATTCGGTTCGAGAGCGCTTGCACATAACTACCTTGCTTGACTCACGCTTGCAGCTGCAGCCGATGTGTCAGGCATCGGCGCGCACCATCAGCCAGCAAAGGCAGTCGCAAGCTGGATGTGCCCACTGGCATCACGTCCTGCAAAAACAGCATGTTCCCATTGGCGGAAGACACGTAAACACCAATATGTGTAACTCCTGCAGACACGCTGCTCGGCAGGTGGTCAATCACCAAGACGCCATTGACTGGATCCGCCGCCTGTACGGTGCCACCGGTCCCTGATTCCTGCCCATCACTGCGAATGTGGGTGATCGCCACTTGGTACAAGCCCTGTGCCAGGCTCCCATCTGCTTGGCAGCTCAGCTTCGGCAGCCGCGATGGTATTGGAATGCGCACAGCCACCACGCACTCGCCTTTGTAAGACCACAGCCCTGCTCCATCGCTCAAGAACACTTCGCCCGCACCTTGGGCATAAGACACTGCTGCATGCGTACTCAGGCCTGAAAGCACTGCATCTCGCAGCAAGGTATCGCCCTGCAGCGTCAAGCGATACAGCTTGTCGTAGTCCGCCACCAGGTCCGTGCTGTCATCGAGCGCAAACAGGCTGCGAACATGTTTGCCATCCAGTTTCTTTTGCCAGCCTGAACGCCGGCGCAATCTATTCGCGTCGGTGACGTCCACATTGTCTGCCTGGCTCAGATAGTCGCCCACCTCCCATTGGCGTATTGCGTCATTTGGGTAGGAGGCAAAAGATTGTTGAGCCCCAAAAACGGGCCAATAGATACGGGTGTGAACATGCCCTGCAGTTTTGGGCCGAACCACAAAATTTGCTAACCCTAGCCGGGGTCAATAAGAGGCCCAATGCTTCGAACAAGCCAGGAATGCAGGCAAGCTAAACCAGTTGGTGCAATTGCTGTAGCCATTGTCGGCAAGCCATCGGATCAGGAAGTAAGTAATCGGCAGCACCTGCCGTTTTGTTGCCAACTGCGATGGCCCATCCCCCTTGTGCCTGAACGGCTTTAAACGCTGCCAAATCTGTTGTGTCGTCACCAACGTAGATGGGCAATCTTCCTGAGTAATTGGGCTGCTGCATTAAGTGTTCAACAGCGTGGCCTTTGTCGCAATCGGTGGAGCGTAACTCCGCAACGAACTTGCCATCAATGCAAACATGTTGGGGCCACTTGCGCCGGTGACTTTCAATCCAGGCACGAATCATCGGCTCCGCGTCAGGGCATCGGCGCCAGTGAATTGCAAGACCTTGAGGTTTCGTTTCAATCAATGCTTGAGGCCAGCGGTCGTGCAAAAGATGTCTGCAATCCTGCCCCCAAATACTCCAGCAAGGGTCAGACACTTGTACTCTGCCGATTTCTGCGCCATGGCTTCCGACAAGATCTATTCCTGTACTGCCCAACCAAGAATCTAAGTCCGAGTAACTGCGACCGCTGATACAGGCCAGCCCACCTTGCAGCTTTTGGTAAAGGCCATGTAAAAGTTGCCGCAACGATCTGGGTAGGTAAATGCTCTCGGGTGTAGGAGCAAGCTCTACTAGGCTACCATCGAAATCTAACATCAGGACGAATGAAGTATCAGGAACTGGCGGTAGGAGCATGCAGAGTTGATTGCTGGTGAACAATTTGTTCCAGCTTGAGTAAGAACTCACCAAAGCCTTCACGCGCACGCGGGTTGCGGCGAGCGCTGGTGGTAACACAGGGGTTGATCAATCGCGCAATGCGCAGGCCCATTTTTTCACAGCGATGCACAAGCGAAACGTCTTCATGCGCATGCGCTGGCTTAAATCCTCCCACCAGCTCATAGGCTTTTCTACTGATGCCTAAGTTTGCCCCATGAATATGGGGATGACCGTCCTGTGGCGTGGTGGCATGGAAGGCCTGAATGACTTCTTGACTGTAGTCGCCCCAATCTTCCACCTTCACAATTCCGCAAAATAAATCAAATTGCAGTTGCTGCTGCATGTGGCTTTGGGCAGTAAGCCAGTCATTGGGCACAAGGCTGTCGGCATCTGTACAGGCTAGCCATTGCGCACCTTGATCGAGCAGCCATTGGGCTCCCATTGCACGGGCAGTACCTACGTCGCGAACATTGGCCTCTATCACGTGGTCTGCGAGTGGACGAGATAACTCAAGAGTGCAATCAGTACACGCGTCAGCAACCACAACCACCAGCGCAGACTGACCATAGTGGTCAATACTTCGCTTTATTGATTGCAGGGTTTGCACAATATGCTGCGCTTCGTTGTGCGCCGGAATGGCGATTCCCATCATATAAAGCCCTCCGTACGAGCGATGCTCTGTCCATTGCCTGTCCATACTTCAAGCAACAAGTCTTCATCTGTGTAGCGCGCCAGTGGCTGTAAGCAACTGGCATGGCCCAGAATCTGATGCACTTGCTGCGTTGGAGTTACGACTTGATCAAACGGGTGGCGCCAATGCGCAGCCAGCATGACAGTGGATGAATGCGCACTGCTGGCAATGTTGTGGGCCATGAATTCAAGCGCCTGTGGTGAGAGGTAGTAGCCCACATCACAGATTAGGTAGGTGTCAAATTTACCGCTGGGCCAATGCTGCGCAATGTTGGCTTGCCGCACCTTGATATGGGGGTTGCCAGCAAGCGTCTGGTTTGCCAGCTCAACAGCTTTACTGGAAACATCCACCCCAAGCCAATCTTTGGCGCGATCAGCGAGTTGCTGCGCAATCAAACCGTTCGCACAGCCAACCTCTAACACGCTGCCAAGATCATATTGAGGCAGTACGGCTGCAATCAGATTTCTGCGGCGTTGCTCGTACCATCGATTGCGATAGCCCCAAGGGTCTGTCTCCAAGTACGGTGCGTCAAAATCAATTTGCATGCCAGTACATCTCTTTATCAGTCACAAAGTGTTGTAGATGCTGATGCGCAATGACTGGACCTTCGTCACGTTGGTCATCTGCAAACTGCGTAGTAAAGAGCTGGGCAGCACGTGCTTTTCGCTCCAGAAGATTAGCGCTTAAATCCAAGCTGCAGATACGATCCTTGGACAGAAAGCTCGTGAGGCGCACAGAGTCAACGAGTGCCCACACAGGGTAAAACAAGCTAGGCAGCTCGAGCGCTGAAACTGCTTGGCCTGTCGCATTGTGGTCAGGGTGTCCATCCTCTTGCCACGGCGCTACCCATAATGTCTCGCGGCAATGGTGTTGTTGGATGAGTGCTTGTAGACGCCTAGACTGCCTGCTCAGTTGACCATCACCTAAATCCCAAAACTGTGGCTCTGGATAACCTAGCAATTGCGATGCGTAGCAGGACTCCTGACGACGCGCCTTGCGAAGTTCCAGTTCTTTGCCTGCCGGTAGACTGCCAAAGCAATTTTCACCGTCAGTAGCAATATGTACTGTGATCTTGAGCCCTTTTAGTGCAGCAAGCTGCACCAGGCCTGCAGCGCCAAAAACTTCATCGTCTGGGTGCGGAGCTATCACTTGCAACCTTCGATAACGCGCAAGCAATTCTTTAAAGTTACTGGGCGGATTAAGCATGCCTAAAGCTCCCATGAAATATTGCTGTCTTGGCTCAGTTTCCCCAAGCCTTCGTTATCTCGCTCTGCATGTTGCTGGGTGATCCATACCGCCAAATCCGCGCAACGTTGCGCATGTTCAGCATCACTGCACAAAGGTGCCGGACCCATAGCTCGGTTGCTGTGCTCGATCACCGACGTGGCTATATTGCGCATCATGCTGCGCAAAGCGAGTATGTCCTCGACCCAACGCTGAGCAGGTTCACGATCAATACTTTCAGCCAGTACATGAAACATTGAACGTACAGCGCGCAGTTCAGCGAACATCGCCCCTAAATGGGCAGATGCATGCGGGTTGCTGATATCGAGATGTGTTCGAAGCTTTTGAGCAATCGCACATGCAGCGCCATACCAGCACGCGGCAATGCCTGCACCGCCATGAAAAAAACCGGGACGCTCTAAATACAAGCTGCGAGGGCCCAGTACCTGTACAGGTGTTCGCGCGAAATGCAGCTGCGCTGTTTGTGCACTGCGCATTCCTACAGGCTGCCATTGGCTGTGATCTGCGTGTATGCCGGGGGCTTGCATATCAAGCAGACAAAAATAACTATCTGCGTTTTCACCCGGGCAAGTCAGCAAAGCATGAGTGACTACATCAGCTCCGGAACACCATGTTTTGCTGCCCTCCAAATACGCTTTGCCATTTCGCAGAACAAGGTTAAGGGGTGCTTTGGGGTTATCAGCGGCCCATACAGCCCAAAGTTTGTCACTACTCTTGTATGCGGTTTGCTCCAAGTCATTCAATATTGCCAATGCATCCCAGTGAGCTTCAGCGAGTTTGCAGACACTCAAGTCTTGTGCCGCTACGGATGCCAAAATCCGCCATCTCTGCAAAGTGTGCCCTTGACCTGGGCATGGGGGGTGTGGATTGGCTTGCACAACTTTTATAAAGTCCAACCCAGTTGCCGACACATTCCTCATGTAGTGATGTACTCCATGGAGCAAGTCTGACGAGGTGTAAGCAAGTCTTCTAAAAACTGCTCATACCAGTTATGAAGGTTGTGGGCGCGCAGCGTTTTGAGCATGCTTTGATGGCGCTGAATACGCTCATCACGTGGCATGCTGAGTGCTTGACTAATAGCTTGCGCAGTTTGCTCAACATTGAAGGGATTTACCAAAATGGCTTGTTTGAGCTCTTGCGCTGCACCTGCAAACTCTGACAAAACCAGAATGCCAGGATCTTGAGGATCTTGCGCAGCCACATACTCCTTTGCAACCAGGTTCATGCCATCTTTGGTCGGCGTGACTAAGGCAACGCGTGCTAGGCGATAAAGCGCAGCCAAGGTTTCAATGTTTTGAACTCTGTGGTCGTAGTAGATCGGGCAATATCCAGGTCGAGAATGTGTATCTTGGATTTGCTCCACCAATGCATCAATCCGGCTGCACAACTGTTGGTAAGCCGGTACCTGACTGCGGGAGCGCGGCGCAATCTGCAGCAAAGCTGCTGGCGCTCCATGGCTATGCTGATGAAGGTATTTATCAAAGGCCAATAATTTTTGCTCAAGACCTTTGGTGTAATCCAGTCTGTCAACACCGATCACCAGCGGATGCTGGCCAAGTCGCCGCGCCCACTCTGTGCGGACTGGGTGGTCAACCGACTGAGTGCCAATCGATTCCAGTTCTTTAGTGAAGATGGAGATTGGATAGGCCCCAAACTTGGTGAGACGATTGCCAAGCTGTACCCAGACCTCACGTTCGCTGACAGCATGTACTTGCAAGTTTGCAAACTGACTTCTGCTGCGCATATGCAGTAAATGCTGACGCAGGTTCTCTAAGTCTTTGGCAGTCTGCAAACCAACTAAGTCGTATTGCAACAGAGATTTGAGCAGTTGTTCGTGGTGAGGAATGCTTTGTATTAGCTCTGGTGGCGGGACTGGGATATGGTGAAAGTAGCCTAATGGCCCAGTATGCTTGTGGGAGCGCAAATAGCTAGCGACCATCATGAGGTGATAGTCGTGTACCCAAACGATGTCCTTGCTTGATGCGTGGTTTGCAACCACTTGAGCGAACTTCTGGTTTACTGCGCAATAGGTTTGAAAAGCATTGTCGAGCCAGCGCACATAAGTGGGCCGCATATGACAAGCAGGCCACAGGACTTCATTGGCGTATTGCAAATAGTAGCCAGCGTACTCTGCCTCTGTTAGAGAAAAAATTTCATAGTCAATCGAGCCCAAGCTACCTGATTTGTGCAAAGGCAATGTGGAGATATCTCCGCTCCAGCCAATCCAAGTGCCACGAATGGATTTGAGCGCGGCTTGTATGGCTGAAGCTAGTCCACCAGCTTGTGGCGTAGCGTCATGCGCAACTCGGTTGGAGACAATGATTAACTTCATGAGCAGTAAGTGATGGATCGAATATTTGAGAGGTGATGAACTCAATATAGGATCTCAGCCACTTGTGCTACGTAGGAATCATGGAAGAACGTGGGTGGTCCAGTCTTGTCGATATCGATTGACAAAACTAACTAAAAGCTTGCTTCTTTAAGGCAATTTGCAGGTTCTGTTTTCAGGCATTGTCACTACCCAGACAGTAGGATGCTTTTAATGCCACTGTCTGCACAATCTCATCATGGCTGCGCTGCCCATGGCGCTCAACTGCTCGGCTCTGAACACCTCTCAAGCTAACCAGCTCCTATGCTCTATTGAGCAGTCTCAGAACCAAGATCAGTACTGCACCCAACAGCATTGAGCCGACAAATCCAAAAATTAGACCTGCGCCACCAAGCACCAACCAGTGGCTCCAATCAATACCCAGCTCTGCACAATGAATCTCGCACTGTGAGTTTTCTTGCCATGCTATCCACATCAACATTGCGCCCGATACCAATCCGATACCCACACTAACTAGACCCAGCAGAGATAGCGTTCTATTCATAAGTTTCACGAAGATATGCACCGTAGCATGACAACACAGCATATCAATTGAACATCGCAAAACTCTTAACCTGCCGCTCCTTCCATCTGCCGCTGCGCAATCTCATGCCTGCGCTGTTCAATGGTGGTCAACTGCTTGCGTTTTTGGGCTGCATCCAAATTGTTGTC
>NZ_JASAUZ010000021.1 GCF_030162935.1 Comamonas halotolerans | reverse complement strand
GGTCCTAGGCCCGTTCAACTGGTATCCATTGACCAGCTTGATATAGCGAGGTATGTGTTGTGCCAACTGAGCACGTGCTGTTTTGCTATTGCAGGTGCTGGCGAACATGGGTGGATGATGCCGGAATACGGCGCAAAGAGGATTCCTTGGTGCCTCAATCCATTAGCACTAATTTTTCAATGCATGTTTTGTTGGACTTGGCTTTTAATTTTCAGCCAAGCTTTACGTCACGTGGCAATAGACCGGTTGCTGTTGCTCAAGTCAGCATATCTAGAACTGAATTGCTGCGAATGCGAAAGTTTGTGTTTGCTGCTCGCATTTGCGGTTTTAGCCAGATAGCGGCCAAAGTGGTGTTATCGACCCAAAGCAGACACCTAAATCACTAACACCAGATTTCAGCGGCTGCCGAAGGCAGTCCGCTGGAAATACTTGTTAGCAATTTGCTACTTGTACCAACGGTCACGGAGGAGTCCATTGCAGCGCCACGAGACAGAGCCGAAGAAGCTCACCATAAGCCCTAGCCCCGCCAAGATGACTGTGATAAGCCAACCCTTCAAACCCCACTGACCGAACGGGACCTTGTTCGCGATTTCCATGTACTCAGGCAGTACCTTGCCAAGAACATAGCCGTAGAAACCTGCAACCAAGAAGCCTGCAATTGCGAAAAAAGCCACCAGGGAATCCGGCATTTCTGCGAACGTCGTGTACTTTTTACGATTGGTCCATTTCGTGCAGAGTGCTTTGAACATGTGTTTCTGCCTTGATGGGGCTCACTAGATTTAGACGACAGGAAAAATCGTATCGTTCTTATAAAACTGAATCTATTCGGATTTATGAGATTGAGCTTTCACAAGCAAAATTTTTAAGGCAAGTTAAAAATTTCGAGATTGGGACTTATTGCAGGTAGTCCAAAGACAGATGATGGAATTTCCACTTCTGGCCGGTTGGGGCGGTTACAGTTCGACCCTGTGCGGTCAGTTGATAACGACTGAATTAAGCCACACAGCGAAGCGGCGTCGACTTGAATGAATTGTTAGGCATCATCTGTAGTATTTGCACCAGAAAGCGCCAGAGCTGAGTCCTCTAGCTCTTTGAGTGACTTCCCATTGGCAGCAAACCAGCTTTGCGGTCCGCTGCGCGCTGTTCCCGCGATAAGCGCTGCTGCATAGCTTGACGAGCTCATGAGAACATCCTCGGCCAGCATCAAGTGATTGCCTTTTTCTACAAGTCGACCATCCGATAGAAGTTGCTCCTTCATCTTCACGATCTTTCCGCTTACGCTGTCACTGTTTGTCTTTGACACCATCGAGCCGGCCTTTATTACGAAACCTTCGTTAGTACGTACGCCTCTCGCCGAGATATCGTGAACAGTAAAGGTAAGTTCATCGTCGGTGGGAGTGCTGGATGCGGGTGGTGAAGCGCTCGCAGGAGAAACGATTTTTTGTTGAAGCAGAGGTTCCAGAATCGGATAACCCAGCGTTCCGAGAACTAGCCGAATATCGTCAAGAAGCTCATCCATTGCGTCACGTTCTGCTCGAGGGAGACTCGATTGAGTCGGTGTGTTGCCATTCTCCAGTTCGTAGCGATCTGCGCCCTTCGCCGACGCTTCAAGTCGAGACTCCAAGTACTTAATATGTGACTTGGTCAGGTTGTCGTCCTTGCTGGTGAAGACGACAACGTCGTTCCAAAACTCCTTCTTCCTGTCGTGCGTAAGGAGACGGTCAGCGACATTCTCAGACTCCCCTATATACGCGAGTGGTTTTGAATCGCCTAGGCGAGCCTCGAAGAGGAAATAGATCCCCGGTTTGGCGGTTTCAGGCCAATGTTTCAACTCATCTAGACGAGCCCTAGGACAAGCTACCGTTTGCCCTGTCCGATTAACGATTTCCGCGTGACGGATTCCGGTAACAGTCGCGTCTGGCAGGAATATTCGGACTGACTTTCCATATGGCATAACGATGCTTTCTATAGCGCATAACTTATTTTAGAAGACATGTGATGTACATATCTTGTTCGCCTAATACTGTATGGATACGAAAATTGATTGGCAAATTCGCTGTTGTAGTGTTTAGACAGACCTAAAAATTCTGATTTCAGCCTCAATGTGGATGCTAAAGGTTAAGGTGAGCATGACTGCTTCTGGCTGACCTCCGACTGTTGAAAGCGACCCATAGCAGTCATTCATAGTTCATCAACAACAATTCAATATTTCAACTATGATTGAAGTATGAATGAAGACCAAGTTATAAAAGCATTGGCTGCACTGGCACACTCGGTACGCTTGAGCGTTTTCCGTGCTCTTGTTGTTGCAGGAGCAGAAGGGCGGACTCCTTCGGCACTCTCAGAGCAACTAGGCGTACCTTCCACGGCACTGTCATTCCACCTTAAAGAGCTTGTGAATGCTGGCTTAGTTTGCCAAGAGCGTGTGAGCCGTAATTTGTTTTACCGAGCCGCGTACGACGAGATGAATGCTCTGATTGGCTATCTCACAGAGAACTGCTGCGCAGGTGCTGATTGTGGCCAAACAGGCGCTGTTTGCCACCCCAAAGCAATAAAGTCCACGACTAAAGGAAGCTAAAAATGGGAGTGTTTGAACGCTTTCTCACGCTTTGGGTCGCCCTAGGCATTGTTGCTGGCGTTGCGCTTGGGCTCATCATGCCTACCGCCTTTGAGTGGGTTGCTGTGATGGAGTATGCACAGGTCAACCTGGTTGTGGCTGTCTTCATCTGGGTGATGATTTATCCAATGATGATTCAAATTGACTGGGCTGCAGTCAAGGATGTGCGTAAGAAGCCGCAAGGATTGATGCTGACGCTAGTCGTTAATTGGCTTATCAAGCCATTCACCATGGCGGCGCTTGGCGTACTGTTCTTTGAGTACATCTTTGCACCTTGGGTAGACCCGGCTTCTGCCAGTGAATACATCGCAGGCATGATTTTGCTGGGCGTTGCACCTTGCACAGCAATGGTGTTCGTGTGGAGTCAGTTGGTAAAAGGCGATGCCAACTACACCTTAGTCCAGGTTTCCATCAATGACTTGGTGATGGTGGTCGCTTTCGCTCCAATTGCAGCGTTCCTGCTTGGCGTGACAAATGTCTCTGTGCCTTGGGAAACATTGCTTCTTTCCACTGTTTTGTATGTCGTTCTACCTTTGGCTGCAGGAGTTTTGACTCGTAGTTATCTGCAGCGGCAATCAACGCAAGCCGTCAGCAACTTTGTATCTGCACTCAAGCCGTGGTCGATTGTTGGTTTGATTGCTACGGTTGTTTTGCTGTTTGGATTTCAGGCACAGACCATCATCGACAAACCAATGGTCATTGGCTTGATTGCGATTCCCCTGGTTCTTCAAACCTACGGCATCTTCTTCCTGAGCTGGTGGGGAGCAAAGCTTATGAAGCTCCCGCACAACATCGCTGGCCCAGCTTGCCTTATTGGAACCTCCAACTTCTTTGAACTGGCTGTGGCAGTAGCCATTTCTTTGTTCGGCCTGCACTCTGGAGCTGCATTGGCGACTGTTGTAGGTGTGTTGGTAGAAGTGCCCGTCATGCTCTCTCTTGTAGCCATGGTGAATGCCTGGCGTCCTGCACAAAAGTAATTTATGTCCTCCGTAACCATTTATCACAACCCAAACTGTGGAACATCCCGCAATACCTTGGCCATGATTCGCCAAAGCGGGGTAGAGCCAAACATCATTGAATACCTGCAAACACCTCCAAGCCGCGCTGAGTTGAGGGCGCTGCTGCAAGGTATGAGGCTGAATGTGCGCGACGTACTGCGCCAAAAAGGTACTCCCTACGAAGAGCTTGACTTGGGCAACGCTAAGTGGACAGATGAGCAGTTGCTCGACTTTGTAGAGGAGCACCCCATATTGTTGAATCGCCCGATAGTTGTGACTCCATTGGGCGTACGCTTATGCCGTCCTTCAGAGACAGTATTGGAGATTCTGCCAAATGCTCAGATTGGCCAGTTCACCAAAGAAGACGGCGAAGTGGTCGAGGCACCAAAATGCGCAAACGCAATGCAACTTGCAGCTGAGTTCCCTGCTCTGGCAAGTGAGTCGTTTCAGTCTATTGACTGGAACCTACTCAAGGCTCCTCTGCGCAGCAGCCATGCGCCGCGCATTCTCTTGCTCTATGGATCTTTGCGCGAGCGCTCATTTAGCCGTTTAGTGGTGGAAGAGTCGGCTCGCTTGCTCAAAGCTTTTGGGGCTGAGGTTAAGGTTTTCAATCCCAGTGGTCTCCCATTGGTTGATGATGCCTCAGCGAACCACCCCAAGGTTAAAGAACTCCGTGAGTTGACACTCTGGAGTGAAGGAATGGTGTGGTGCTCACCTGAGCGCCATGGCGCCATGACAGGGGTGATGAAAACGCAGATCGACTGGCTTCCGTTGTCTGAGGGGGCAATTCGTCCCACGCAGGGCAAGACGTTGGCAGTCATGCAAGTCTGCGGTGGGTCACAGTCCTTCAATGCAGTGAACCAAATGCGTATCTTGGGCCGCTGGATGCGGATGCTGACCATTCCTAATCAATCTTCGGTTGCGAAAGCGTTCACGGAGTTTGGAGATGACGATCGCATGAAACCTTCAAGCTTCTATGACCGTATAGTGGATGTGCTGGAGGAGTTGATGAAATTCACCTTGCTTACGCGAGACATCGCTCCTTATTTGGTTGACCGTTACAGTGAGCGCAAAGAGGATCTGGCAAAAAAGCATGCACAAACGCTGATGCGTCTTTAATTGATTACTCTGCTTCAAGCCTCGCAATAGAACATGCACCCATCTGCAACGCCTCAGAACGGAAAATTCAAAGTAGTTTCAATAATTGGCATTGCGCAGACCATTGCGTGGGCCTCTACCTACTATTTGCCAGCAGTGCTTGCTGAGCCCATAGCGCGGGACTTTGGATTGAGAAGTTCTGACCTCTTTGGCCTGTTCTCTCTTGCTCTCATAGTCGCCGCACTTGCCGGGCCGCTTGCCGGACGGCTTATAGACAGGTTTGGCGGCAAACCTGTGCTGGCAGGCACGAGCATCCTTTTCGCCCTGTGCCTGGTTCTCATGTCCAATGCAACCGTTGTCTGGCACCTAGTGCTGGCCTGGCTGGGAATTGGCGTGGGCATTGCAAGTGGCCTTTATGAAGCCGCCTTCGCCACCGTGGTCAGGCTCTACGGTCAGCAAGCGAGGAGTTCCATCACTGGCATAACTTTGATTGCAGGCTTCGCAAGCACGATTGGATGGCCGCTGACTTCTTACATGGAAGCGACGTACGACTGGCGTGTTGCTTGCCTCATCTGGGCAGCGATGAACGCGGTGGTCTGTCTTCCGTTGTATGGGTGCCTGCCGAAAGAGCCTCGCGTAGAAGCACCTCTAAAGACCAAGAAGCCCACAGAGCACAAAGCGAGAAGCCGCGACGCTCGCGTATGGCTGCTGTCTTTCATGTTCGCTGCCACCGGATTTAGCAGTGTGGCCATGGCAGCACACCTTCCAGGCTTGCTACAAGCTGCGGGTATCTCCGCCGCAAGTGCCATTTTTGTGGGCATGCTTATCGGGCCGTCTCAGGTAGGAGCAAGACTATTGGAATTCACGCTCCTCAAAAAGCTAAAACCACTGTTCTCCGCCAAGCTGGCTGTATCCATGCATCCCATTGGCGCCTTGTTGCTTCTCCTCTTTGGTGCCCCCCTTGCGGTGATTTTTGGCGTGCTGCATGGAGCTGGTAATGGCATGCTGACCATTGTTAAAGGGGCGCTTCCCTTAGATATTTTTGGCTCACACGGATATGGGCAGCGTCAAGGTATCTTGATGGCTCCTGCACGCATATCTCAAGCCCTTGCACCATGGCTCTTCGGTCTTGTCGTGACCAACTGGGGAGCATCGGCACTCTTTTTAACAGCTATCTTAGGTGTGCTGTCACTTCTTTCATTACAACTTCTGGGTCGTCATCACGCAGGCTAAGAGCTCAATGTAATTTTTGGTGTTGGCCGAAAGCAGAGTCTGCAAACGACCCTGAGCCGCCATCCAGCTAGAAGCTCGAAATCCGTCACTCATTGGTCAGTACGGTCAGAAAAATTTCTATTTCCCGCAGCCCCCTGTCTCGCAGATGCTGCAAACCGTGCCATTTCACAAACAAGCGCACCCATTGCACTTAGGCCTGTTCGGTGCGCAGGCTATAGTGTTGGTAGCGAATTTGCTCACGGACCAGTTCAGCAACCGTGTGGCGCGCAACACAGGAGGGACAGCGTATTTCATGGCTGAATTTAGTACAGTATTTTCATGCAGCACACCCACCTTCAAACTAGGCTACAAACCCCTTTCCGCGTTTTTTTGTGCCAATTTAGACCGCAAGCGCCAGATATGGCCTGCGGCTTGATGCGGTTTACATTACGTTAGACCATCAACGCAGGTAGTAGGCATGCTCACACTTCAGGAAGTACTCGACGATTTCGCGCTTTACGCAAAACTGGGACCTGGCAAAATCTCACTGAATACGCAGAGTTTTTCTGGTGAATATCCGATCCATTGGATGGCAGCGCTTGGAGATGTTCCAGCCATTCAGTTGCTAGCCAACGCAGGTGCCGATCTTTCTGTCCCAGATCAAGCGGAAAATACCACTCTGCACGTTGCCGTCTCTGGCGGGTAAGATCCGGTTGCACAGGCACTCATCGCCGCAGGAGCTCGAGTAACGTTGACGAACGATCTTGGCCAAACGCCAGAGGACATCGCTCGTTCATTCCTAACGCGTTTGGTGCCGCTGTTTGTAAAAAACTAGCATGCAGCAGTGGTCTAACCCGTCAATCAAGCGGACTTGCCTACGGCAATCCGGTTATTTAGTTCATTAAGCGCTCAAGAGCAATGGTGAAAGTCTCCCTGCATACAAGAAACTGCGACGCCGCTAACTACTACAAAATTGAAGAGTTGGCGGATGCCGAGCTTGAGTTAAGACTTGAGTTCGATCGTATTGTAAGCATTCAGTCGCAAAAAGCAGCACGCGACGAGCTTTGCTCCACCATTCAAGAGCAGTTGCGACCCTTTGAATGGATATGTGCAGGTCCAGTCAATCTCGAGTTACTCTGGTATTTGCATGGCACGCAAAGACAAGAGACCGACAAGGTCGGAGACATCGACAACATTACAAAGCCGATCATCGACTCTCTGACTGGAGAAAGGGGCTTTTGATCGATGATTCGCAAATCAGCTCCCTACATACTTTCTGGAACTCTAGGAACCACCTGACTCAGAAAGATGCGCTTTACATCAGACTTCAGTTCAACAACGACGAGTGCATGCTTAAAGATAACTTAGTATTCGTTCAATATGCGGGCGCCGTATGCCTTCCTTTGAATGTTGACTTCAACAACGTCAAGGACATGCTTGCAGCGCTGTTTCTGATCCGTGTCAGGCTTAAGAGTCGGAGAACAGCAGAGAGAATAAAAAGTCTAGGGCAGAATTTTGATCGAGCGCTTGTTGTGTCGTCGTGGGACGTGCATCGCACTAGGTTAGGAGGATTTAATAATGCAAATATTTATAGCCTTTCAAAATTTTGCGCCAAGTGCCGCGAGAATGGTCTTTCATGGCGCCGCCTTCTTGAGTTCATGCGACAGACAAAGAAAAAAAGCGCCTAACAATTAATTCAAGCCGACGCCGCTTAGCGGCGCGGCATAACTCAGGCGTTAGTGCGTGCAGAGGAGCTATCAATGAAATCAAAAGCGGTCTGGGTTGTTGTGAGTCTGATTCTTGGCGCACTAGGCTCCGGGCTGTGGGAGCTAGCGATTCGACCGATCTTTGCGTTTCTCGGAACTGCCGCTCTAGACGTGGTGACTCTTGGGCTGGAGTCGGCGCGAAATAGTTTGTATGAGGAAGTTGCGCACGGTCAGTACGAGCGTGCAACTCTGAGTTTGATTTCTGCCGGCGTCGGGCTGATGGCCGGCGCCACCACGACGGTACTGTTCAGGCGCAACCTCTTGCATGTTGTCCGCGGGCCCGCTGGAGAGCAAAGAAGGCAGAGGCCGTTCGTCGTGACGCTGCTGCTGGTGTTTACGACGACCATGATGCTGCTTCTGGTTTACCGAGTAGCCTATGTCAACCGCGCAGCGAACTATTTCGAGCGACTTTCGCACATCGTTGCGCCCTTACAGACTGACTTGCAACGTGTGCAAGTTCGCTCACAGTTCGCCCAGGTGACCACTCGAGAGGAGTTCGTGAAGGTGATCGACGGCATGCGGTCCTTGGCTCGGGCTAACAATCTGAAGGTCCCTGACTTCACGATTTACTGACCGCGTGCATGCCCGCGCTAACTGGTCGTTCTACGCGGACGCAAATACGTCCGCGCCTCCGGTGCCCCTACTTTTGCGCCGGTCAACTCCAACGTTGAATGTCTGCTTTTTGATTCCACCAGCGACGGCTCATGGCCGACTTCCGACTGTCGGAAAACGACCCTGAGTTCAGCCCATGCAGGCATGGTCGTTATGTCGGCCTTGAGCGATGCAGGAACCTTGGGAATGCTCGCAAATGGGTGCCACAAAGTGCCTGTCTATTACCTGTGAGGTAATAGATTTGGCGGCTACGTAGCTGGAACATAGCGGAACTCAACAACTCAAAGGAGTACCGCCGTGGATCAAGTACAGCGCATCTTAGATCTCTACATCCAAAGCTGGAACGCGAGCGACGCGCTGCAGCGGAGTTCATTGATTGAACAGCTCT
>NZ_JASAUZ010000020.1 GCF_030162935.1 Comamonas halotolerans | reverse complement strand
AGTCTGACAAGCCATAGCGGACTGTCACGAAGATGAGCGATCAATTCACAGATGGCGCTCTTGCACGACAGTTGCTTCCTGGTTCATCAAGTCAAAACAGCCTCCTGGTGGAGGCTGCTCATAGGTTCTGCTTGCAATCTGCAGCATTAATCGAACAACTTTTGCAGTTCTGTTTGCTGTGTGATGCCTGCGTTCAAGGCCAGCATGAGCAGAATGCGAGCTTTAGGGGCGCGGTAGTCTCCACCCATGACTGCGCCGGCTTCATATGATGTTTTGCCTCCGCCTTCAAAGCCATAGCTGGGCATGACGCGACCATTGGACACCCGTGTTGTGATGACGACTGGAACGCCCTTGCTCATGGCGTATTTGGCAGCGTTGAGCATAGGCACATTCATATTGCCCATGCCCAGTGCATCAATCACAATGCCTTTGACGCCGCGGTCTACAGCTTGCTTGATGGCTTCGCCATTCGCACCGCCATACATGGGGAAGATTTCCACGTCAGGCATCTTGGCATCAGCTTGCAGCGGGAAGTGCAGCTTGCGAATGGCACTGGTGTTGTAGACAACCTTGTCTGGATATACCTCTCCAATAAATCCGTAGTCTCCGGATTTGAAGGTTTCAACGTTGGCGGTGTGCGTCTTGGTGACGTACTTGGCTGCGTTGATTTGGTTGTTCATGGCAAGCATGGCGCCCCGGCCACGAGATTGAGGATCCACAACGATACGCACGGCATTGAGCAGATTGCGCGGGCCGTCAAAGTCAGAGACTGAAGCATTGCGCTGGGCGCCAATCAAAACGATGGGCTTGGGAGAGTTGACAGTGAGATCCAGCCAGAAAGCGGTTTCTTCCAGGGTGTCAGTGCCATGCGAGACGATCACGCCGGCAGTGTCGGTGTGGGACATGGTATCTTTGACAGCGGTTGTCAGTTGTACCCAGCGGGCAGGGTCCATGTAGTCCGAAGGTACGTTGGAGATATTGTTGACCTGGATCTTTGCGTACTTGCCAACATCAGGAACTGTTGCGAGCAAGTCATCGCCAGAAATGGCTGGCACCGGTGCGTTCTTGACAGGGTCAATCTTCATAGCGATGGTGCCGCCTGTAGCGATGAACTGCACCGTGGGCAGATCCTGAGCATAGGCACTGTCTGCCATAACCATGCAGCACATAGCTGCTGAAACCAGACTCAAACGTATTTTTGCCATAAATGTCTCCTGACGATGTATCGGGATGGGGGAGAGTTCTGTCCAAATTTTGCCTTGCGCAGGGGGGCGAGGATTCGTACATCGTCTAAGGTTTTCCCGTGCAAACGCACAGCAAACCCTGTCGGCAGCACTCTGGTTTAGGCATGGAGCAAGCCAGGCCGCATGGTTTTTGAAGGCCATGCTTTGGATTGTTCGAAGAGTTAGCGCGTGGTTAGCGCGTGACGAGACTTGCCGTAGCAGTTGGGTCAATGGACCATCGCATTCAAACGCTTACATGACTGGGCCCGGTTTGGATGAACTGATGTACCTATTTGAAAGCTTGCAGGAGGTGAGCCGGACATGGACTAAGCGATGGTCGATGCAACTATCCTGTGTGCAGATCGGCTACTGCCAGGGGGCAGAAGGGAGAACTGTAAGTTTGGCCACATGCCCATCTCACGGAGGTTGAACGACCTGGATCCGTGCTTCCAACAGATGCCTGAAGTAACTGGGTGCGATGTGCTTTGTTGCCGGGCCGGAGTCACGATCTTCAATGCGAACTTGCACATTGCAGGGCATTTATGCCAAGCATTGCTTGTTGATAAAGCGCTTGATGGGAGTTGGGTGGTTCAGCGGCTGCAAGCTGATGGGTGCCAGGTTGCGATTGCACGCAAAACCCATTGAAGAGCCCTTTCAGGCCGATTTCGAGATGTGCAAATGATGGCAATTGATTGGAAACTAGCTTCGCAAGTACAAGGAGTTCAAGTGTCTTGCTATGCATATGGAAAAGACAGATAACAGCTTCGCTGCCGTCATCACATTGGCATCTGTGTGATCAATTCCGGCTAATTCTCAACACATCCTGGATTATTTTCAGTCGCATGCTCCGCAGTTTTGGCAAGCAGTACAAGTGCATGATTGGTTGTAGGTGGAAATCCATAGACCGATGGCAAGTGAATCGGTAGACTGGTTTTAGTGGAACTTCATCTTGATAACTTATGTATAGCTTTAATCTATGCCTAAGACTGGTTCCTGGTGCTAGCTGCAATTTTCCTTCTCAGTGGTTGCTACTTTTAAGTTGGGTTTTAAAGAAAGAAATGACTGCTCATCGGATGGTTAGGAGGAAATGATGTTAGTGGAAACTTCTTTCATTGATATTTCAAAATGGCTGATTAAAATCCGGAGATACCTCCTGATAAGCATCGCGATGGCGGGTAGCACCAGCTATGCAGTGGAAACTGTAAAACCGTCAATACCAGCTGCTAAAAACTCTCCTTGGGTCATTGTCCAGCCGCGCTGGGCACCAGGATTCATGATTGATACTGCTGAAGAAATTTCTAAAGGTCTTGAGCGTGAATTAGGTTATGAGGTGCCCATTGATGCTGCTACGCGTGGTTTGGGTGAAAAGGCAATGCAGTGGAGTCTAGATGTTGCTCCCACACAAGCTAGCATTGTCGTTGTGCCGGAAGAGTCAATACTTATATTTCCTGAAAAAGAGCATCTGGCATCGCATCTTAAGAATTTTGAACCTTTGTTGGTTCTGGCCTATAAGCGTTGGTGTGCATATACATTGCAGTCTTCCTCACTTACTTCGGCCGCTCAGCTTGCCGATTGGTTGTCGAAAAGTTCAGCACCAGTGCGTGTGGCTGTGCCGAGTATGACGGGGCGCATTTCTTTGTGGGTTAAAGGAATGGCTCAGCAAACCAGACGGGAATGGCAGCCGCAGGAGTATGGGGTTAATGGTGACTTTGTCAAATCATTAACTGAGGGTGCGGATATTGCAATTGCCCGCTGCGATCGTATAGGTGCATCCAAATCAAATATCCGCTTGCTGGTGCACAGTGGCGGTCCAAAAAACATTTTTTACAAAGATATTCCGAAATTTGGAGAATTGGGTTGGTTGCCTTTTTCCAGTGGTTGGGTTGGAGTTTTAGCCCCAAATGTAATCAATGTGGAAGACCGTGAACGTCTCGCACAAGCCATCTACAAAGTAATGCAAAAAGATGCTGTAAAGAATAGGATGATAGCTGCAGGGTTTATTCCGGCTAACTTGCCTCCTTTGGATTCACGTCAATTTATAAGCAGCTTCTATCAATCTTGGGCACTGATCGATAAATTATTGAATAGGTATCGTCAGGATGAAAACCAGCAAATAAAGAGGTGAGGTTTCTGCTCTATAGAAAGCTTGCAAACTTCATTTGTTTACCAAAACAGGTGCTCTCAAGTTGCGGCAGGTACTTCTATGTGAAGTGTATTATGAAGCAACATCAACCCAGCACTGAATGACAAATCAGTCCACATTGGTAGCGTGAACGGCCGTCTCAAACGTGCCTTCTTGCACGATCTCTGGCTGCCCCTTTAGACTGTCTTTGAGTCAAAATTTGAGGCTGATTGATCATCAAAATCTAGTACAAGTAATTGATGGTCGTTTCATGTGGTTTGATGATAAATTTTGAACTAACGAATTTGAATCACTTGATTTTCTGAAGTTAGCATCGCCCAGAGAGAATCGTTTTCTGTACTGACAATAGCACCCGCTGTGAATTCTGAAAATGCAGGAAGGCTCAAATAAGGTGTTTTTAACGCGAGGGCTGGATAGGCAATGCCACTGCCTGGCAGACGAATCACGGGGTGTATGTGTCCGTGAATGTTCCAGTTGAGAGAGGGCATTGGCCACTCAGTCCGAAGCATTGGTTCATGCGTCAGCAAAACGTCCTCAATGCAAGCTATTGCATGCACTGCATGCATCATCAGATTATTTGCTGAAAAATAGCGATCATGGTTGCCAATTACCAATTCAAAGCGTACGTCTGGAAGTGAGCGGACAAGCTCGTTCCATGCCTGAGAAGTTTCCTCATTAATAATGCCCCCGTGGAGGAAGTCGCCAAGTATCAGACATCGCTGGGGACGATGTGAAATTAATGTGCGATTGAGCCTCGCGATATCGTTAGCTTGAACCGCGTGAGGTATCGCAATGCCAAAGTGGCGAAATGTGTCGGCTTTGCCCAGATGCAGATCGGCTAGCAGTAGGGTGTGCTGTGATGGCCAGTAAATTGCTCGTTCAGCCAGCGCGACCAAGTGATGCCCACCCAGTGAGATATCAATCACACTTGGCGCTCCATTCGTTGCGCCATACGCTTGATTCTTTCCGCCCAACTTTCATTGCTTAGCTGTCCTCTCAGAGACTCAGCCCAAAGGCCAAAAGACATCGGTGTGTGCTTTTCGGGGGTGGTAATCACCAAGTCTTGTTCACTCATCCGGGACAAGAGGGCCAGAAGATCAGGGCCATGCAAATCACGCTCTATCGCCTCTCGCTTGGCTTGTTGGAGCAAGATATGGTCCGGGTCGTATTTGTTCAACACATCGAATAGCAAGCCTGATGAGGTCTGTAATTGGCGTGTATTGAAGCTCATGCCTGGAATGCGGGCATTGAGCAAGCCAGCAATTTGCGAGACTTCTCGAAATCGTCGTCGAGCGAGCTCTGTGAAGTTGACCGCAGCTGCTAGATCAAGCGACACGTCTTGAGTGCGAAACAACCATTTCCAATCAACACTCCTGATGTCGAACGGTACGGCAGGCAGCAACATGAGCCCCATATGGTTGCAAGACCATGAAAAAGTATTGGGCTTCAATTGTGCCAATCTATGCGCGAGGAGAAGAGCCAGTCCTTCATGCACTATGCGTCCTGCAAAAGGATAAAGTCCCCATGCTTGGCCAGCTCCGGTATCCGCATTTTTACGTCGAGATTGGCTAGAGACTGGAATTATTTCCAACAGTGTCTCTTGTGGGTGGGGTACTTTGCTTCGCTGACTTTGTAAGGACAGGAGAGGTCGCAAATACTCCATTTCAGGCGCCCTGTGCTTGCTTGCGGAGTTGTGGGCTTGAAAAATAAGCGTTCTTATGCGTTCCCCGACTTCACTGGAGAAAGGCAAAAAGCCACCTGTCCAAGAAGGCGTAACAGTTCCCTTGCTACGAGACAAACGTACCCAAGCGGTGAGATTTTCAACTTTGAACAATTCAAGGCTTCGTCCGGCCAAGTTGAAAACATCACCAGGGGATAGCCTGGAGATAAAGGATTCTTCTACGCTTCCAATTCTGGCTCCGCGCAAAAATTGCACTCGCACCATGGATTGTTCAGCAATAGTGCCAATGGCTAGTCTGTGGCGACGCGCCACTTTGAGATCAGCTGGCACATAACGACCTGCGGTGTCCTGAATCAATCGCCTGTACTGTGGATAGGCTTGGAGAGCCTGGCCTCCTTGAACCAGAAATTGAATGACCTGCTTCCATTGGCTGGCAGTGAGCAGGCGATACGCAGCAGTGGTTCGCACTTCGTTGAATAGTTCATCGCTATCAAAGCCACCGGCCAGGGCCATTGACATGGCGTGTTGTGCCAATACATCCAGGCAAAGTTGCTGCGTTTGTCGGGCTTCGTATTTTTGTTCTTGTGCCAGCTCGCGTGTGGCTGCAAATTCGCACATGTCCATCGCTTGCGTGGCCACTGCGGTCAATTGCACTGGCGCTCCAGGCCGGTGTCTGGACCGTCCTGCTCGCTGGACGGTGCGTGATACTGAATGGGCTCCCCCTACTTGGATTACTCGATCCACCGCTGGGAAATCCACGCCTAAATCCAAGCTGCTTGTTGCAATGACGCATCGCATGGTTTGAGCGCGCAGTCTATTTTCCACTTGCAGACGCACTGAGTGTTCAAGAGAGCCGTGGTGAATAGCCAAAGCATCTGGATCCAGTGGCCATATCGAAGACAGCGCTGTAAACCAAAGTTCAGCCTGTGAGCGTGTATTCGTAAAGATGATGCTGCTGTCAGAGGCCAGCACAAGTTTCAGAACCTCCCCAATATTGGCCAGCCCCAGATGTCCGGCCCAAGGCAGCCTTACCGACTCTGGAGGAATTACCGTATGCAGATCAAATGGCTTGGCGCGCTGATCTTTGATGACCTTGCTTGTGCTCGGCGCCCGCTCACGCACGAGAATGTCCATGGCTTCTGACAGATTGCCAATAGTCGCTGACAGCCCCCAAATTTGCATGTTGGGTGACAGTTTTCTCAGTCGGGCCAGATTCAACTGCAGCAACACCCCACGTTTACTTGCAAGCAGCTCATGCCACTCATCTACAACGATGGCCTGTATCGAGCGAAAGCTTTCACAGGTAGTCTCATTGCTGAGCAAAATTGCCAATGATTCAGGTGTTGTGACGAGTAGTTGCGCGTTTCCTTTCTGCGCAGCTGATCGATCTTTTGCACTGGCATCTCCCGTGCGCATGGCTGTGCGCCAGTGAGGTAGCAAGTGCTGAACTGCGCAAAACAAATGTTCCGAGGTATCACTTGCCAGAGCTCTTAGCGGAGTGATCCACAGGATCCGTACCCCGCGAGGTGGTCTTGCGTGTTGCGCATAGGCAATTTCCCGAATCAGAGGTCCACCTAAGGCGGCCAACGTTTTACCGCTGCCAGTTGGTGCTGCGATAAGACCGCTGAAACCTTGCGCATAAGCCTGCCAGGCTTGCAGTTGAAAACGCGAAGGGCGAATGTTGAGGGACTGAAGCCATTGCAACCATTTCTGTCGAGCCTGTTTCAGGGAACTGTGGCTGAGCCTTTCAGAGTTGGAAGCCATATTGCCTCATTCATTCCCTGCACAGCGACAGCAGTGTGTGCAAATGGTCCGCGTCTTGCGGTTTTTTATCTTCGCGCAAGCGCAAGATGCGAGGAAAGCGCACTGCAACGCCGGATTTGTGACGCTTAGAAAGGTTGACCGCCTCAAACGCAATCTCGAACACCTTCAGTGGCTCTACTGATCGCACGGGGCCAAAACGTTCGATGGTGTGGCTGCGAATCCATTTGTCCATGGATAAGAGTTCCGCATCTGTCAGCCCTGAATATGCCTTGGCAACTGGTACGAGATGACCCGCTTCATTCCAGACAGCGAAGGTGTAGTCCGTGTGCAATGTGCTGCGTCGACCGCTGCCACTTTGGGCATAAACGAGTACCGCGTCGATCGTCATTGGATCGATTTTCCATTTCCACCATGACCCACGCTTGCGTCCTTCTAGGTAGGGGGAAGAACGCTGTTTGATCATTAATCCTTCAGCACCCATTTCATCGGACTGCGAACGAACCTCTGCCAAATGCTGCCAATCCGAAAACTCAATCTCATTGGAAATCTGCAGCCCAGGAGCATTGATTCGATGCAACAAATTCGCCAGTTCTGAGCGCCGATGTTCCAAGGGCTGGAGACGAAAGTCTTCCCCGTCCAGTTCCAGCAAGTCGTAGAAAAGAATGTGGACAGGAACAGTTTGTTGAAGCTTTGAGCTGGGCAAGCGTTTTTGAATGCGCTTTTGAAGTGCGACAAATGGTCGTGGGCGTTGAGATTCGGCATCCCATGCCAGCAACTCGCCATCAAGCACCACACCAGGGGGCAGCGCCAGAGCTTGCATTTCCAGTTCTGGAAAACGGCCATCTAACCGCTCTTCTCCGCGCGACCACAGATAGGGTTGCTGATTCTGTCGCCGTATTAGTTGAACGCGAATCCCATCCCATTTCCATTCCACCTGCCAGTCCGACGGGTTGCCTAGTTGAGATAGCTCCTCCTGAAGTGGTGAGGCCAAATAGAACGGATAGGGCTTGTTCTTGGTTAGCTCGCTTGTATCAGGATGTATGAGCTCTAGATAAGCCTCAGGTGAGGGCACCCACTCTCCAATCAAACGATGGGCCATATCTGCTTCAGATATGCCAGCTACTGGGGCTAGGCTGGATTGCAGCATGCGCTTTGATACTCCCACGCGCAATGACCCGGTAAGCAATTTGTTGAAGACAAATCTTGACCAGACATCAAGCTGAATCCATGCTCTTTGGATGGCATGCTGACGAACGACAGGTGGTTCATGTACCAATGGGAGCAAGAAGCCCTCAATCCATTCAAGCAAGCTGCTCTCAGCCTGTGGGACAGACCAGATAGCGGACCTGCTTGGAGTGCTTGTTGCAATGTTTGCAGCCGATCTTTGCGATTCAACCAGCAAAGCAAGGGTTTCGGCCAAGTCACCAACTTGCCGATAACAGTCGTCGACCATCCAATCTGGTAATCGAACCAGGTCCGCCAACCATGCACGAAGCTCCGTAGTTGTCGCGATTCGATTTTTCCCTGCATTGATCTTGCCGCCTGACAGCACATAGATTGCCCAGCTGGCCTCTGAAGGCTCAACCTGAGCAAAATATGATTGCAATGCTTGCACCCGATCTTTGTTCCCTCCAGCTTGATCGAGCGCTTGATAGAGCTGAGTAAATCGGCTCATGTAAGAGCCTCTTCTGGAACATCCTGGGCATCTTCGTCACCGTATGCAGTGCTCAGGCGCTCTGCCTGCAGTCCCAGATGCTGGCGTAAATAAGGGATAAGCAAATCTGTGTTGCCATGCGTTGCCAGAACACGTTTTGCACCCGTTTCTTGAATTGTTCGAATCAATGAATGCCAGTCCACATGATCCGAAATGACAAATCCACGCTGCACGTTGCGACGGCGACGATTACCACGTATTTGCATCCAGCCGGATGCCATTGCATGCTCGTACTGTTTAAGTCGCTTGGTCCATGCCGAGTTTTGAGCGGATGGGGGAGCCAGTATCAAGCGCCCTGACAAGTTGGTGTCAGTTGGTAGATCAAGTAACGGTACAGTCTCCACCATTTCAATTCCGGCACGGCGATAGACATCCACGCCCCTGACCATGCTTCCATGCAGCAGTACCGGTTGCTGTAATTGACCATTGAGGTGTGCCAGGATACGCTGTGCTTTGCCCAGGCTATATGCATAAACAAGAGCTGCCTTGCCTGAAGATGCGCAGTCACCCAGCCATTGAACCATGCGCTGTATTTCGACATCGACACTTGGCCATGCGTAGATGGGATAAGCAAATGTGGCCTCGGAGATGAATACATCGCATGGCACTACTTCGTAGGGCAAGCAGGTAGGGTCTGATTCACGTTTGAAGTCGCCTGTGAATACCCAGACTTCACCGTCATGTTCGACGCGTACCTGTGCTGAGCCAAGAATATGTCCAGCTGGGTGTAGAGACACCTTTACCGGCCCAAACATGCAGGGCTTGCCATAGGACAAGCATCGATAGTTTTGATCTCCAAGTCGCCACTGAAGTATGGGCAGGCACTCCCTGACACACCAGTACTCGCCCATTCCTCTGTGCGCATGGTCTGCGTGCCCGTGAGTAACTATGGTGCAGTGAACAGGTCTCCAGGCGTCGATAAAGAAGTCTCCTGCCTGACAGTAAAGTCCTTGATCGGTCAGTGTGATGAGATCAGCCATAAGCAGTAGAAACAAGCAATCACATGCTGATTGTTAGAAATCTCTGTTCTATGGGGCGTAAGCCATTGCCTCCTGAAGGCGTGCACAGAGCTATTGTTTTTAACTGGCTTAGAACCG
>NZ_JASAUZ010000019.1 GCF_030162935.1 Comamonas halotolerans | reverse complement strand
CACACACGATAGTGCTGGACACGACAGCGCCGGACCTGAGCGCTGCCGAGCTGAAGATGGACTCGGTGACTGCGGACAACGTTGTCAACGCGACGGAGTTGCAAGGATCTGTGACGTTGACCGGTACTTTGACAGGCGTTCCTTCAGATGTGACTGCAACCAAAGTTATTGTTGCTTTGAATGGCAAGGACTATGAAGCAATCGTTACCGGAACGACATGGAGTGTTGTGGTGGAAGGGCAAGCGCTAGGCGCTGACTCTGATCACAAGGTGGACGTCAAGGCCACCCTCAGCGATGCTGCGGGCAACAGTTCCACATTGCTGACCAGCCAGTCGTATACGGTATCGACAACAGTTTCCAACATCTGGATCAACGGCAATATTGCCGGGGACAACGTGGTGAATGCTGCGGAAGTCGGTAGCGTTGTCGTGAGCGGAACCACAGGCAACATTGCAAATGGCTGTGTTGTGACGGTCACGTTCACAGATGGTGTGAACAGCGTGACTTCGGTTGCGACGATCATCAACAATGCTTGGACAGCTAACGCTGCAAACCTTGGTACGCTGCAGCAGGGCAACATTACGATCAAGGCAGAGGTGACAGATCAGGTGGGTAACCCGGTCAGTGCCCAGGCGTTGGTGAAACTCGACTCGATTCCCCCAACGAATCCTGACGATTACGCAATCGCGATCACTTCCTTCGCTGATGATGCGGCACCGAACGTAGGTGACTACGCTGCTGGCACAACCACGAATGACACGTCTCCGCTGCTCAAGGGTTCGGTGGCCGGCTTGGAAGTCGGCGATGTGGTCAAGATCTTTGAAGGCAGCAACTACATTGGCACAGCAACCGTTAGCGGTGGAACCTGGAGCTACCAACTCAGTGCAGTGGCCAGTGGTGAGCACATCTACAGTGCCGTGATTTTCGATGCTGCGGGCAACGGTGGCTTGAAGTCCGATGAATTCACGCTGACTGTGGATGCGACACCTCCGGCCTTTGCACCAACCATCGTCTCCTATACCGACGATAGGGGTAGCCTGAAGGGTGATTTCCATCACGCTTCGTCTACGGATGACATCGATCCTGTGCTCAACGGCACTGTGCCGCAGGAATTGGCTGCGGGCGAAGAAATTCGCGTCTACCGCGTTGTGGGCTCGGATAGCGTGCTGATGGGCGTGGCGGAGGTTGATGCGACTGGCAAGGGCTGGTCGCTCCAACTCAGTGGCCTGGCAGATGCAACAAGCTATGAATACGTGGCGAAGATTGTGGATGCCGCTGGCAACGTGGGACCGCTGTCGAACTCGTTCATTCTGTCGGTAGACACAACGCCGCCGAATATCAGGACCACGATCACCAGCTATGCTGATGATGTGGGTTCGTTACAAGGCCCAGCGCTTGCGTCGGGCACGACCACGGATGACCGCGATCCGGTGTTGAACGGCTCTTTGCAGTCCAGCCTGAATGCGGGCGATTCCGTGCAGATCTATCAGAATGGCGTTCTGCTGGGTAACGCTGAAGTTCTGGGGGGTAACTGGACATTCCAGCTGTCCAACCTTGATAACGGCTCGTACACCTACACTGCCATTGTGGTTGACAAGGCTGGCAATCTGAGCAGTAGCGGTTACTCCAACTCGTTCATTCTGAACGTGAATGGAGATGGATCTTCCAACACCGCTGAGATCGCTTATTACCTTGACGATGTGGGGGCCTATCAAGATAAGTTCCTATCGGGTACATCCACGGATGACACAACGCCTGAGCTGCATGGTACGCTGGGCAGCGCGCTAGCGAACGGTGAGTCGGTGCGCATCTATCAAGGAGACACATTCCTTGGTACAGCAACCGTTAGCGGTTCGACATGGTCATATAAGCTGTCTGGTCTGACCGATGGCAACACGTACTCTTACACTGCACGTGTGGCAAGCGCGGCCGGTATTGAAGGCAAGGCATCCGATGCGTTCACACTGACTGTGGATACAACACCGCCGCAGTTCGTGCCAACCATTGTGAGCTACAGCGACAACGTAGGAAGCCTGCAGGCCGACTACGGCAACGGCACGAAGACGGACGATGTGGCACCAGTGCTCAACGGCACCTTGACACAACCTCTTGCTACGGGTGAACTGGTTCGCGTCTATCAGGTAGTGGGCTCGGTGAGCACATTCCTGGGCAATGCAACAGTCACCGACAAGACCTGGACGTTCGAGCTAGATGGTCTGGCTAACACCAGCACCTACACCTATGTGGCACGCGTGGTGGATGCCGTGGGTAACGAAGGTGGCGTGTCCAACCAGTTTGGGCTCACTATCGATACCGATGGTCCGGACATTGGTGCGACTATCAACACGTACTACGACAACGTGGGCAGCAAGACGGGTAACTTCCCTGCTGGCTTGACCGACGATTCAACACCCATGCTGTCAGGAACATTGACGGCAAGCCTGAACGCTGGCGACATCGTTCAGATCTACCTGGGCGATAGGTTGATCGGAACAGCCAGGGTGACTGCCGCCAACTGGACATTTGATATGCCAACGGCCCTTGAGGACGGTACGCATACGTTCAGGGCGGTGGTGGCAGATGCTGCGGGTAACCTGAGTTCGGCTGGTTATTCGGAACCGTTCACTCTGACTGTAGACACCAAAGTCCCTGACATTACCGCAACCATTGAAAGCTATGCGGACAATTTTGGTACGCGTATTGGCAACTTTGGAACCGGTACAACTACAGACGACACCACGCCTGTGTTGAACGGCAAGCTCAGCGGAGATTTGGTCAAAGATGAGGTCGTGCGTATCTATCAAGGCAATACGTTGCTGGGTGTCGCCACGGTTTCGGGTACGGACTGGACGTTCGATTTGAGTGTCTTGCAAAATGGTCAGACCTACAGCTATCAGGCCGTCGTCACAAGCTCGTCTGGCTCGGAAGGTGACCGATCTGCCGTGTTTACGCTCTCTGTGGACAATACAGCGCCTGCAGCGACGACGACCATCTTGTACTTCGACAACGTTGGTGCAAGCCAGGGAGATTTTGGTACAGGAACAGCCACCGATGACCGTACGCCTCAACTCAAGGGTGTAGTGAGTGGCTCGCTGGATGCAGGCGATACAGTGGTGATCTATGAGGGAACAACCCTTTTGGGTAAAGCGACCCTTGTTGGGAACAGCTGGACGTTCGATCTGCCTGCAGTCCTTCTGGATGGAAGCAAGCACACCTTCACTGCCAAGGTCACTGATGCAGCCGGTAACGAGGGGCCTGCTGCAGTGCTGGCTATCACGGTGGACTTGGAAGTGGTGGTGCAGTCGCAGAACACGCTCGATACAACGCCAATCATCAGCGGCTCGGTGGGCTTTGAAATCCAGCCGGGTGAATACCTTGAAGTCATTGTGAATGGAGTGACATACAGCTCCAAGACAGGTGACGTGGTGGTCGATCCACAGAACAACACATGGTACGTGCAAATCCCTGCTACCCACGCTCTGCCAATCAATAACTACGCTGTGCAGGCGTTTCTGAAGGAGGCGAACGGTTCAGTCATCACTGACGGTACTGGAAATCTCTCTGTTGCAGCAACGCCTGATGTGACGGTGAGTGCTGGCAATGCAACCGTTCACGAAAAGGCAACCGCATACACTGTGAGTGCTGACGGAACCTGGCAGATCTATACCAACCAGGCAATGCTGATTGGTAGTGGTACTGATGCAACCCAACTGGGTAGCTTCAGTGTGACGAAGATGGTCAGCCAGCGGACTGCTGGGGATTACAACGGTGAAAACCGGGTCATGAGCGGTACCTTCATGGACTTTGATCGTGACGGAGATATGGACTTTCTGGGATTGGACAGCACTTACCAAAGTGGCCAACAGGCATTCTTTAACAACGGTGACGGTACATGGACGGCAGTACAGATTGGTGCACTGAATATGGGCTCGGATACTTCCCAGAATAACGAGCTCAATGCTGGTGCAAACGCGTGGTGCTGGTTCGGTGGGGTGGTCGCCTTCGACAAGATCGGTGATGGCTATGTCGATGTTGCATATGGCGATCAGACACCATACGATCCGGGTGCTCCCGGGGGGTATGACAGTGCAATTGTCATGAACGTTGACGGTACTCGGATTAATGCAATCAAGGACCGTGCTTATGCGGACGAGGCATACACATATAACAATGTAGGAACGACCAACTGGGAAAACATGCAACCTGATATGGAGTTATCGGGCGTGGACTTGGACAACAACGGTACCGTAGATCTGGTCTTCCATGCTACTAGCGACAATAACAAAATTGGAGGTAATGGTGGGGACTGGTCTGTAAGCTCTTTTGAACAGAACCGTTTGGTGGTGGCTAGCAACCAGGGAGACGGTAGCTGGATGACAACTCAAATCGTCGACAGTGTGTTCCAGCGTGGTGACGATGACCCAGGTATTGCGAATGCTGTTTCCATGACATGGGCAGACTATAACGGTGATGGTTATATGGACTTGTTCCTGGCTCGCGGTGATGAGAACTTTACTAGTGGCTCAAGTGGTGCTGATAACACTAACGCAGAGTGGGAAAGCCGTATCTACCTGAATGACGGTACTGGCAAGTTGGCGTTTAACGATGCGGCCGTTGGCGCAGCCAACAATGGCATCGGTGTGCCGATTGCGTCGGGTGTCTACAAATTCGGCGATACCATTGCCGGTGGTGCATCTTTAGCCGTGGACTGGAATGGTGACGGCAAGATGGACGTCATTGAATTGCCAGGTATGGGGCAGTCAGGTGGTATGACCGCTGCGAAAAACAAGGATATCGTCGCGCTTTATACCAACACCACCCACGACTCTACGATCACCTTCAGCAGCGCAACCAATCTGCTCGGCGGAACCACAACGATTGGAAACTGGGTGGGGGACAATAATGCCAACAACAATGCAGTCACTGGCGCTATTGCCGCAGACATTGACTGGGACGGAGATCGCGATTTGCTGATCTTTACTCAGAAGGGTGATACGACTTATGTGGAAAATAAGTCATCAATTGCCAGCGGCACAAGTTTGCATGTCCGCATCGTTGACCAAAATGGCATCAACGCCTTCTATGGCAATACGGTGCAATTGGTTGACGATAAAACGGGCAAGGTCGTGAGCACGCAGATCATCAATCCGCAATCGGGTAATCAGACCAATGATAGTTCTGCACTTGTGGACTTCTATGGCCTGAATGCCAACACTACGTACAGTGTCGTCATGCTGCGCAACATTGGAGGTGCATCGTCAGACGTTGGCGGAGTGAGCAACGTTGGCTCCAACACTGTTGAGGTTGTAAATACCAATTGGGGTGGTCTCAAGGCTGCAGAAGCTAACACCGCGTATGTCTTGACGGCTGAAGCAACCGATGCAACCAATAATGCAAATGTTGGTAACGGTGTGATTGGTACCGGCTATAACGATACGTTCTTCGCGACCAAGGGTGTCGACATCTACACTGGTGGCGGTGGAACGGTGGAGGTATCGGGTGTCAATGCGTGGAGTAACGATAGCGGTCTTGATATCGTTGATTACAAAGCGGCAGGCAGCACACCGTTGACTGTTGACTTGTCACTGACTGCGCCTCAGAACACTGGCTTTGGCACGCATACCTTCAAGAACATTGAAGGTATTGCAGGCGGCTCGGGCAATGACACGTTCACTGATAACAGCGGCAACAACTACTTTGAAGGTCGCAGTGGCAATGACACTTTCAATCTTCTCAATGGTGGTAACGACACCTTGATGTACAAGTTGCTCAATGCTGCTGACGCTACTGGAGGCAACGGTACTGATGTTGTGAACGGATTCAAGGTTGGAACGTGGGAGGCCACTGCCAACGCGGACCGCATTGATCTGAGCGATCTTCTGCAAGGGTACACACCGACGGTTAATGGTGAATATGCCGCCAAGTACATCAACGGCATTGCAACGATTAACGAGGGTGACTCGATCAGCAATTACTTGAAGGTGGAAATCTCGGGTAACAACACGCTGGTGGAAATCGATCGCAGTGGTAGCGGCCAGGACTTCACCACGCTGCTGACGCTGAATGGGGTCCAGACTGATCTGGCCACATTGCTGGCCAACCACCAGATAACACTTGTTTGATGAACAGGAAGTGGATTTGAGTTAAATCAAATCCACTTCGCAAGTCTACAAGAACCGCTCCAATACTTATACACTCTTCGGCGCGAATGTCGATGAGTGTATTTTCGTTCAATTTTTTAAATCTGATCAGATCAAGTTATTTAAAAAACTAATAATGAAAGAAATATTTATGTCGACATTGGATTCTTTTGTCTCAATTACGTGTGATCTGTTTTTTACAAGAAAGTTGAAGTGTTAATTTTTCACTTCTCTTGAATGGATATTTTTAGTGTTCTTGTTTTTGAAATGAAATTACTCCATCAATGATGAAAGAAGCATGGTGGTGTTAACTATTGCGCTTTGAAATAAATTTATGCGTAAGGGCGGTAAAACGCAAAGAAAAATAATTTGATCAAGATATTTTGATTGGATATGCGGTGGTGACTACAGCCATTGCTGGAGCAGTGGGCCGTATTGCTGTAAATATCTTTGATTTCAAATTTTATTGAAAATAAATACGAATAGGTTGATAAAAAATGGCGAAGATGTATGAAAAATAAATTCATGCATATGAATATGTCTGGATCAGCAAACTTGCTGAACAGGCATGGGGTCAAATTGCTTGGGAGTACCGGAGTGCTTTTAGCGATATCTTCCCTGGCAGTTGTGGCCCCAATAACAGTGCTTGCCCAAACGGCAGCCTTGAGCAGTGCTGTCGGCGTGGAAGATGGATCCGGTGCTGCAGAAAATTGGGTTATCAATACAGCAGAGCAATCGACCCCCTTGTCTGCGTTAGAGGAAGTCTCTATCGCGGCGAGCGATACGACCTGGAATGCAGCAGTGAAGGAGGTTGAGCCACTTCGCCTTCGCCTCAGCCGGCAGCTAGCTCCTTCGGCGCTTGCGCGCGAAGTGAATGCGCCTGCGCCGCGCAGTCAACCGGCTACAAAAGCATCGGAGATTGACAGTGTGCTGCGCATGGAGCGTGCAGTGCAGTTGGCCGTGCAGCAGCACCCGTCCATTGCGGACGCGGTAGCGACTCTTGCACAGCAAGCGGCTGGTGTTGATTACGCACGCGCTGGTTACTTCCCACAGGTCCGGGTCGGCTTGGGCGGAGGTAGCAACAATGGCACAAATGGCTCAAGCACGCTGGCAACAGTATCTGCTTCTCAAATGCTCTACGACTTTGGGAAGGTGGATACCCTGGTCAATCGCAGTGAAGCGCTGGTTCGCAAGCAGCAGGCCGTAGTGCTCAGAGAGATTGATGCCATCACCAAGCAGACAGCCGAAGCCGCGTTATCAGTGCACCGTTATCAAGCACTGACGGATATTGCACGTGGGCAGGTTGAGGCTGTTGAAAAAGTATTGGAACTTTCAGAGCTTCGCGCAAATGCAGGTCTGAGTACCAAGGCCGACCCCATTCAGGCACGTGCGCGCGTTCAGGCTGCACATGCTTATTTGGGACAGGTTTCTGCTGAGTTGGCTCAGTGGCGACAGAAGTTGCGCACCTTTGTCGGTGAGATTGGCGCCTCTCCTGTGGAGGTGCTTCCCGGCCTGCAGTCGGAAAGCTTGTGGGTGACAGAGCGACCAGAGTTTGAGCTGCTCCCGGACGTACTGATTGCGCAGGCCGAGCGGCAAGCGGCAGAGATGCAATTGACGCTGGCGAAGGCGTCCAAACTGCCAACGGTGAGTCTGGATGCTTCGGGTAACCGTGCAATTCATGGCGTCAACCCCAATACGATGGATCGGCACGGAAATTACGGGTCCATCATGGTCAATGTGAGCGTGCCGCTTTATCAGGGCGGGGCCATGAATGCGCAGATCAGATCTGCGGCAGCCGAAGAGCTCGCGACACGTGAACGCATTGAAACGACGTTGTTGCTGGCAAGCGATCAGTCTCGCGCATGGCGTGAACTGGCCGTGGGCGCACAGTCACGCCTGGCGGATGTGGAAAACCGCCGTCAGAGCATTTTGTCAGTCCGTGATCTATATCGTGAGCAGTACCAATTGGGCACGCGCTCCATTCTTGATTTGCTCAACGCCGAGCAGGAAATTCACCAAGCAGAAGCTGATGCACAAGGCGTTCTTCATGACCTTTGGCAATACCGCTTGGAGTTCATCGCATCCACAGGCCGTCTGCGTGAGCTTTTTGGCTTGAACCACACGGTGATCCAGGGCATGGAGATTTCCCCATGAGTTTCCTGCAGCAGTTTTTGGCGTTTTTGAGCACGTTGCATACCCATATTTTGATCGCGAACCTTACGGGCGCGAGCAGGAGCTGACCAGAGATGGAATTACCCAAGGAATATACGATTTGGCTTGACGCCATGTTAATGGTCAGCCGCCACTACGGAATTGGTGCCTCTCCTGAAAATGTGCGCGTGGCGCTCGCGTGGGAGCAAGGAACACCGATTGAGACCTTGCTGGAAATGATGGCGCGGCAACTGGGGTTGAATCTGCGCCTTGCGCGCTTTGATAACTCGATGCTAGACGCGTGGCGTCTGCCATTTGTGGTGGAGCTTTCAGATGGCCGGGTGGGCGTGGTGCGCACCATCAATGCGCAAAAGAAGGTCAGTGTTGCCTTCAGCGGGGAATTGGGTACGGAAACGCTGCTCGACAGCGCTGAACTCAAGAAGTACGCCGCACGTGTCGCTCTGCTGCGCCCGCTTGCAGAAATTCCAGATGTACGTGTGGACGAATACATCAAGCCGTGGCGACCCAGCTGGTTCTGGAAAATCGTTCTGAAAGACTGGTATCGATACGGTGATGTGCTGCTGGCGTCACTTGTTGCCAATATTCTGGCGCTGTCCGGAATGCTTTTTTCGATGCAGGTTTACGACCGTGTCGTGCCTTCGCAGTCCGAATCCACTCTATGGATTTTGTTCAGTGGCGTGATGGTTGCGATCTGTTTTGAGTTCGCGCTGCGAATGTGCCGTTCCTACATCATCGACATATTGGGCAAGCGAGCAGATCTGCAGATTTCTGATGTGGTGTTCGGACGCGCAATGCGGCTTCGCAACGATGTGCGGCCCCAATCTACGGGCAGCTTCATTGCTCAGATCAGAGAGATCGATCAGGTGCGCGAACTGCTGACTTCCACCACGGTAAGCGCTGCTGCAGATCTGCCTTTTTTCTTCCTTTTCCTTGTCGTGCTTTGGCTGGTGGGAGGCTCGTTGGTGTGGGTGCCACTTGCAGCTTTGCCACTATTGCTGCTGCCAGGGTTGTTGGCGCAGCGTCCCCTGGCGCGTCTGGCCAACGCGGGTATGCGTGAGTCTGCGTTGCGCAACGCCATGTTGGTGGAAGTCGTGCAGGGCATGGACGATATCAAGAGCCTGCGCGCCGAGCCAAGATTTCAGAACCGGTGGAACCACGTGAATATGGTTTCTGCGGACATTGGAATGCGTCAACGCTTTCTGACCGGTCTGCTGATGACCTGGACACAGGAGCTGCAAGGTGTGGTTTTTGCTGTGGTTCTGCTGGTGGGCAGCTATAACGTGATGACCGCAGAGATGACCACGGGTGCCTTGGTGGGTAGCTCGATTCTTGCATCGCGCATGATGGCTCCCATGGCACAGATCGCCAGCTTGCTGGCACGTTGGCAGCAGGCCAAGGTGGCGAGGGAAGGGCTCAACAAACTGATGGACCGACCACTTGATGTGCCGGAGGGCGCGCGTAGGGTGAACGTGGCACATCTGCATGGTGAGTACAAACTTGCTGGGGTGCGATTTCAGTACACCGAGGAAGCTAAACGAGCCGCACTGGAATTGCCCAAACTTAACATCCGGGCAGGCGAAAAAGTTGCGGTATTGGGACGCATGGGAGCAGGTAAGTCCACATTGCTTCAATTGCTTGCGGGAATGCACAAGCCAACCTCAGGCAGTATCTCGCTTGATGGGCTTGATTTATCGTTGATTGACCCCTCGGTTGTACGCCGTGACGTAGGACTGCTGGCGCAGAGCGCCAATCTGTTTCATGGAACCATTCGTGAGAATCTGGTGATGGGCCGCCCGATGGCAACAGATCCAGAGCTGATTGATGCCTTGCGCATGGTGGGGGGGCTGAGCTTGGTTCAGGGACGTCCTGAAGGGCTTGACGAAATGATTCGAGAAGGGGGGCATGGCTTGTCCGGCGGGCAACGCCAGGCATTGCTGCTGGCGCGCACCATCTTGCGTCAGCCTTCAGTGCTGCTACTTGATGAGCCCACAGCGCATTTCGATGAGGTGACTGAACGCCAGGTCATTGACAGCATGTTGCCCTGGCTTGCTCCGCGTACCCTCGTGGTGGCAACGCATCGGATGTCTGTGCTGCAGTGGGTAGACCGCATCATCATCATTGATGGAGGTCGTGTGGTCATGGATGGCCCGAAAGAGCATGTATTGGGAGAGCTGAAAAATGGCAAAGCATGACAAAAAAAGTGCAGGTGGACGATTGGAGCCAATGCTTTCCGCAGATAGCCATTCAGTGCAACCCGCTGCGGCTTCCACCGGAACTGGAGCAACGCCGTCTTCATCACCACCATTGCAGCAAGTGCACAAAAAGCTGTCCACCAGCGAAGCCAAAGGCAATGCTGTGACAGGCGCTCCGGTGATGCGCAAAGGTGGCGCGGCCATACCAAAACCTGCACCTTTACCCGTGAACTCTCCTTCCAATAGGGTGAAGACTCATCCTGCTTTTCTGGTGGTCTGGACCATTGCACTGATGCTGGGTTGCTTCATTGCATGGGCCGCCATCTTTGAGCTGGCAGAGGTGTCAACGGGCTCAGGCAAGGTGGTTCCTTCAAGTCATGAGCAAGTGATTCAGTCGCTTGAGGGGGGCATTCTGGTTGAAATGTTGGTTAAGGAGGGCGACATTGTCCAGGCTGGTCAGGTTCTTGCGCAGCTTGACAGAACCAAGAGCGAGGCCACGGTTCAGGAAAGCATGGTTCGACTGAGGGCGGCGCAAGCCACATCAGCGCGGCTCATTGCTGAAGTGAATGGCACAGCACTGAAGTTTCCGGATGAAGTGCTTGAGGATGCTGAGTTGGTCCGTTCGGAAACCGCGCTTTTTAACTCACGTAAAGCCTCATTGTCGGGAACGCTATCGGGCTTGAATCAGGCACTCAGTCTGGTGCGAAAAGAGCTGGCTTTGACGGAACCTCTGGTGCAGCGCGGCGCGGCCAGTGATGTGGAGGTGCTTCGGCTGAGGCGGCAGGCCAATGACCTGGAAACGCGTATTACCGATACGCAAAGCCAGTACCTGGTGAAAGCGCGTGAGGACCTGGCCAAGGCGAACGCCGAGATTGAGTCTTTGCGCCAAGTGACGCGTGGGCGTGCCGATTCTCTCACGCGGTTAACCTTAACTTCACCAGTTCGTGGTGTAGTCAAGGATATTTCGGTGACCACAATTGGTGGGGTAATTCCTCCCAACGGCAAACTGATGGAGATAGTTCCAGTTGATGAAAAGCTGCTGGTAGAAGCCCGGATTTCTCCACGCGATGTGGCCTTTATTCACCCTGGACAAGCTGCGACAGTGAAGATTACTGCCTACGATTATTCCATTTATGGCGGGCTGCCTGCCCATGTAGTGATGATATCGCCTGACACCATTCAGGATGATGTCAAGCGCGATCAGTACTATTATCGAGTATTCATCAGAACGGAGGCAGATCACCTCAAGCGTGGAGAAAAAACATTCCCGATCAGCCCAGGCATGATTGCGACAGTGGACATACACACTGGCAGCAAAACGATTCTGCAATATTTGATAAAACCTTTCAACAAGGCGAGAGAGGCGCTACGGGAGCGGTGATTTACAGATGGAGCAGGAATGATTTTTTTGCTCCGCTGAACCTACTGTATGAATTTGTTCCAATAAAAAATTGCTCTTGACAACGGTTGTTGTTATGTAATATCTGAAGTTAAATATCTGTAAATTTCATTTAAGAGGCTTGTTAAGCAGCAGTGATAAATTTTCTCTTGAAATAAACTATGAGCTAGCATGTTAATATTTTTTATTAACATGTTTTAGTCTCGGAACTTTGCAATTTGCAATTTGCAATTTGCTTCGTAGAGAGTGCAAATATTAGCCTGTAGTAATCTTGAGGGCTTTGGTGTAAATTTTGATATCCGATTTTATGTTTGCTATTCGATAACTTTTTTGTGGCGCTGATTCATAGTGGATCAAGAGAAACGGAATTGGAAGTGAAGAGGGATTGAAGAGAAATTTGATCTATCTTTGATTGGGATTTAAATAACACGTGACAGATTTTATAAATAATATTAAGATGTTGTTATTCATTGTATTTAAAAGCATTTGATAACTAGCTCCTCGTATCTTCCTCGGGCCGAAGACTTGCCAGCTATGATGCTGGCTCTATCGAGAGTAATAATTTCTCCAATGTTTTCATACAGGCGTTTTATGCTGTCATGGCATGCGTTTGTCACTAGTACCTTTGCTCCGCGTGATATGGCTTGTTCAACAGCATATCGAAGACGAATTTGGTCATCCCAGGAGAATATGCTTTCGTTGTATTTTAGAAAGCCGTTATCGTTATGTTTGATAGTGTAAGGAGGATCAATAAAAACAAAATCACCTGATTCTGCTTTACTGATGGCAATCTCAAAGTCTCCAGAAATTAGCTCTACATTTTTTAGATGTAAGGATACCTTTTCGAAATCATCGGTCGATAAAATTGCATTTTGTCTTGTTCCGATGGGAACATTGAATTCACCTTTCTTGTTGACCCTGTATAAGCCATTCCAGCAAGTTCTATTCAGATATATGAATTGTGCAGCTCTTGATGCTGGAGTACGAAGCCTTTTTTGACGTACCTCATAATAGTAATCCGCAGAATGGTTTTTGTGGTGCGATAAAAGCAATTCTTCGACTCTTTCCCAGTCATCTTTTATCGCTGAATATACTTCTATAAGTTTTTCATTCTTATCGCAAAGAATTGCAGAATCTGGGAGTAAATTGAAGAAGACGGCACCACTTCCGACAAAAGGCTCAATATATCTTTTGTGCTCAACTTTCAAGAGGTAAGGGTGTTTCTCGACCAGCCATCTTTTGCCGCCAGCCCATTTGAGGAAGGGGGGGGTTTCCTGATTGGCTTGTTGTTCGATAGTGGGTGGAGTGTTGTTTCTTGATTTTAATTTCTTGTTTGATGCTGAATTTTCTTTATTTTCCTTATTTTCTTTGCCCCAGATATCGCTCGATTGTTCATTGCTATTCTTATCTTCAAGCAGATTTTCTGTTGCCGTTAGTATTTCTCCGGCACTCAAATTTAGTGCTTTGGCGATTTTTAGAATCATTGCCAAAGTAGGCATATGCTGCCCGCGCTCAATTTTCCCTATATGTGAGCGCTCGATGCCTGCAAGTTTTGCCAAGGTTTCTTGAGCAAGGCCCTGGGCAGTTCTGATAGAACGCACCGTTGTTCCGAACGCGCGTGCTGGTTTCTCTTCAAATGTTGTTGCACCCGCTGGCCGGCCACGTTGGATGGTTCTTTGCTGCATGTATAGATGGTCAAGTGCTAATTTAAACTACGTTATATTTAACTCATGGCATGCTACCACCTGTAGCTTCAGGCTTTGGTATCTGCTTGTGAGGTAGCGCATCAAGCTAGCGTTTGGTAGCAGGAGCTATAGGGCGGCGGACTCCCGCAAGCAAGTCAATAGCTTGCTACGCAGCGATTTGTGCAACACATTTGACTATCTCCTGAGATGAATGAAAGCTTGTCTATGCGCGCATTAACGGGATGGTGTTCCCTGATTGCCATGCTTATCGGTATGTATTTGTATTCATCGGGACGCACGGGCTTGGCTATGCATGCATTGCCTGATGGTGAATTGCTGTATCCGTTGAGTGCCGGTGCGGAGGATGCGCAACTGATCAGTGGGGCGCTGATTACTTTTGGGCTGACGGCCATGTTGGGCGCATTGGGCTGGTTACGCCCAGGTTTGGCACTGTTGATGTGGCTGGCCTATGTATTGGGCACATTGCTGTTGTGTGCTGCGTGCTTGCTGGTGTCGTTGGACAGTTCTTTGGTGCAGGCTGCATGGCTCGGTGATTGGTGGCCTTTGACAGGCGTGTTTGTGGCGCTGACACCGCTGTGTGCTGTGCTTCTGCGTGGGGGGAAGGCTGCCATAAAGGTAATTCGTCGCATGTAGCGTGATTAGACCCGCTAACACAACCATTGATACGTCGTTGCTTCGCCTTGTCGTACGCCAGTACTGGCTGCGGCTTCGCGCCTCGCCTCAATCACAAACCTTCGGTTTGCTGGGTAGTATTTGCGGCTCCTAGTAAGAGCTAAGGTCTGCAAGCCTGAGCGGTGAACCGACAAGCTGTTCAAACTTCTACTTATGCAAAGCTTAATGGTGGAGCAGGGGGGGGAGACTTTGCCGCCGAGCATGCGTGCTTGTTACAACATGCGGGCATTTTCTTGTGCGCCGTATCAAATATGACGAAGGGTTTTTTGTGGGCAAATAGCTAGCAAGAAAGTTGATGCACTATCAATATGTGTGCAGGCAACCACGTTATTGCAACAAAAAATGTAAATCACGCAGTATAGAATTGATCCAAATCACCTGTGCCGCATATTGATGCACAAGTATTTTTAAGCGTATTTACTATATACAACTACGTATAAAGAAGGTAGATGCGCTATGGCTATTTTGAAGTGGATGCCCGAACTGAACACCGGTATTGATGAGATCGATGTTCAGCATCGACGAATCGTTGATTACATCAACCGCCTCTATGAGTTGCGCGAAACGCCTGATCGCAATGTATTGGGTGAGGTGATCAACGAAACCGTGGACTACACGCTGTCGCACTTCGCTTTTGAAGAGAGCATGATCGAAGAGGCCGGCTATATGTTTTCTGGCCCACATAAACGCGTGCATGAACTTTTTACGCGTCGAGTGGGTGAGTTTCAAGCGCGGTTCGAAGCTGGCGAGGACGTAGCCAATGAGTTGCACGGGATGCTGTCGCGTTGGTTGTTCAATCACATCCGCAATGAGGACCACGGCTATGTGGATGCTGTCAAAAGCTATCAGCGTCTGACAGGCAAGGGCACAAGTCAGCAGCAGATGAAAGAGCAGATCGTGCGGGAACTGGAGGCCAAGCACAAGCGTAAAGGCTTCTTTGCCCGACTGTTCTCCTGAGCGTGTGTGCAAGCGGTGAGGAGGCTGAGACATTTGCGCTGTTGCACGTGTGAAGGCAAGGCCCTGATTGCTCTAAGGCAGCTTGGTGCAGCGATGTTTTGATAGCTGTGCGCGCTTTAAAATCAAGCCATTAAGCAGCTTCAGAACAGTAAAGGTATTCACCGCATGAAACCCGCCGCCTCACCCTTGACCTTCTTTGGCCTGACCTATGGGTGGTCTTATGTGCTGGCGGCATTCACGCTGACCATTTGTGGCTGTCTGCCTTTGGCATTGATGGCCACCATGCATCACACCGGCTCTGGCGCTGAGCGTGTAAATGCCTTGATGGCGGCTTTGCCAATGATGGCAGGTTTGGTAGCTGTTCTGTGTGCCCTGATGTTTTATACAGTATTGCGTTCTCAGCCCCAGTGGCGCCGCCATGCGCTAATGTTGATGTGGGCTTTGTCAGCGCTGGGCATGGTGGGCTGGTGGAAGTTGTAAACCACAATTTTGAGCGGCATTCTGATAACTAGGCAGCTGAGGCTGCCTTTTTTGTATCTGCACCGAATTCAGGCTCTAAGAACCACTAACACAACCATTGACACGTCGTTGCTTCGCCTTGTCGTACGCCCCTATTGCCTGCGGCTTCGCCTTGTCTCAATCGCAAACCTTCGGTTTGCTGGGTA
>NZ_JASAUZ010000018.1 GCF_030162935.1 Comamonas halotolerans | reverse complement strand
CAACCCTTGATACGTCGTTGCTTCACCTTGTCGTACGTCAGCACTGCCTGCGGCTTCGCGCCTCGTCTCAACCGCAAACCTTCGGTTTGCTGGGTAGTGTTAGCGGCTCTTCGTAGTTCATCGAAGCCTCACCGCGGCCCTACGACGGGCTGAGCATCTTTGTGGGGAGGTAGGGTGGTGGGTGTTGCCAGCCAGAATCTGGTTGCGGTGCCCAATTTGCTAAATGACAGTGGCTGTTTGCACTCAGTTGCCAGGCTGGAGGATCGCTTCCACATGGCTTTCAAGTGTTGCTGTTGAAAGCTCGCCATTGCGGATAGCAGTCAAATTGCCGGCAGCATCATAGAAAAGCGTGGTTGGCAGGCTGCGCTGCTGCAGGCTTTGTGTGAGGGCCAGCGAAGGGTCTAGCCAGGTTTGTGCAGGGGGCAAACCTTGTTGCAAGGCATAGCGGTGCACTAGCTGGGCGGGCTCTCCCTGATTGATCCATATAAATTGAATGTTCGGATGGTTTTGTTGGCCTGCCATCAGCACAGGCATCTCTCGCCTGCAAGGTGGGCACCATGAAGCCCACAGATTGACCACAACGGGCTGCCCTTTGAGGGAGTCCAGTTGAACCGATTCGCCAAGTAGATTGAGCGTGCTAAAGCTGGGCAGGTTGGTTTGAACCGGATGCTTAAGATGTAGCAATGCCTGCCCTGTGAGCCAAATGAGGGCTGCCAGGGAAAAACCAGACAGCAAGGCGCGATTTACGGGGCGTTTGCGCCACACCATCGCTGCGACATAAACCACTCCCACGGCCAGCCCCACCCAGGAGTTCCAGCCGCCGTCGCGAATGTCGATGATCTGCAAAGGAGCTGCGGCATATGCCTGACTGTGCTCCACAACAAAGCCCAGCCGGGCACCCATGACTATCGCCAAAGGCAAGGCATAAGCATGCCAGCGAAGTTCAAGGTGCTGGCTCCGGGCGTGGCGGTGTGCCAGCCAAGTGCCGAACTGCCAACTGACTAGCAGCAGCAACAAGCCCCAAGGCAAAGCTAACGGACCAAGATTGAGCATAGGCAGGAAAAGCGGGTGAACAGGGAGCTTAAGCGGTGTAGTGCAGACGACCAGTGTGGTGGGGCGTACCCATCGCTTTTTGTCGGTGTTAATGCTTGCTTAATTTGAGTGGGAGATGGTGGCGCACTGTGAGCAGAAATGGGCTTGCCGCCTGTCTTTAGTCTGCATCAGTGCGTCTTTGCTCTTGCCAGTTTCATTGCTGCAGCGACTCAAGCACAGTCACTGTGCGCTGCGAAGCTGGAAAAGCGCAAGCAATTTGATTGAAAAAAAATCCAACACCATGCCAGTTTTAATTCAAGTCTGGGTCGGCTTCTGGTTTGCTGCAGCAAGCATGGCCGCCAGTGCGCAACACACCATCTCCAACCCTGAGGTGGGGGCACGCATTGCGCAGTCAGGCAGCCAGAAGGGGGCTCCTGCCTGTGCCAGTTGTCATGGCGCCCAAGGAGAGGGACGAGGAACTTATCCTCCTCTGGCAGGGCAGCCTGCAGGATATTTGCAGCGCCAGCTTCAGGCGTTTGCCAGCAACCTGCGCAAACAAGCCGAAATGTCGGGAGTGGCCAAAGCCTTGACTGAGCAGGAGCGGGCTGATGTTGCAGCGTTTTATGCGGGCATGACGCTGCCTGTGAAAGCCGTACAGGGAAGGCTGCCAACAGCGGAAGATGGCAATGGCGCTTGGCTGGCTGAGCGAGGGCGCTGGGCAGACGGTATTCCTGCGTGCTCGAAGTGCCATGGTCCAGGCGGTGCTGGTGTTGGCAATGACTTCCCAGCGATCGCGCATCTGGGCGAAGCGTATATGAACAGCCAGGTTCAAGCGTGGAACAAGGGAAGTCGTGATGCGGGGCCTCTCGGACTGATGGGGGCGGTGGCGAAAAAGCTCAGCCCTCAGGACATTGCGGATGTTGCGGAGTACTACCGCAATTTGCAGCAGGCCCAGTAAGCGTAAGGAGGTTTCCATGCATGATTTTGAAACAGCCAAGAACCAGGACAAACAAGGTCGCCTGGGAGCAGCGCTGGCTGTTGCTGTGGCCGCTATCCCGCTGGTAGCTGCAATTGTTGGCATTGTGTATAGCCAGCCGGAAAAACTAGCAGCACCCGCTGCGGACGCTGCCCAGCAGCCAGAGCACAGTGCGGTGCTGGCCAGCTTTTCTCCACCCGATGCCCGCCAGATCCCGGATACGCCGATGGGCAAGTGGATTCAGCGTGGTGAGGCGATTTTCATGCGCACGCCAGAAAATGCAGTGGGCTTTTCGGGCAACTCACTCAACTGCGTGAACTGTCACCTGGATGCAGGTCGCCTTAAAGATTCTGCGCCCTTATGGGGGGCATATCCCTTGTACCCGGCCTATCGTAAAAAAACAGACCATGTGGATACTTTTGCCGAACGTGTGCGTGGATGCTTTATGTACTCCATGAATGGCAAGGCGCCAGATGATGGGCACGACATTCTGGTTTCTCTGGAAGCCTATGCGTACTGGATGGCACAAAAAGCACCTACTGGTGAGGTCCTGCCTGGCGCGGGTTTTGCCAAGGTGGGCAAGGCAGAGCGTACTCCGAGGTTTGAAGAGGGGTTGAAGGTCTATACGGCCAAGTGTGCGCTGTGTCATGGTGAGGATGGGCAAGGGCAGAAAAGTGCGGAAGTTGTCGTCTTTCCTGCGTTATGGGGGGCTGACTCCTATAACTGGGGCGCAGGCATGCATGAAATTGACAAGGCTGCCAACTTCATCAAGAGCAATATGCCCTATGGTCTGCACAACGAGCTCTCCGACCAGGAAGCCTGGGATGTCGCCACATACATCAACAGCTTTGAGCGTCCCCAGGACCCTCGTTTCAATGGCAGTGTTGCCAAAACGCGGGAGGCTTTTCACGATACGCCCCAGTCTTTGTACGGCGTTGAGGTGAACGGCAAATTGCTGGGACAAGGTCTGTAGTTTTCGGCGTTTCCAGAGCGCACTGCGGCATTGCGCTTGTTGCCATGGTGTGTTTGCGCACCATGGCATTTTTTTATTGCTGAACATGGTGTGATGGCGGAGCGCATGGACAGTAGGCGGCTTTTAGCAGTCACAAAGCAGTGTGGCTGTGAAATCGTTAGAGTGGCGGTTCTGTGAAAGCGCCTTGTCTGCACCATGCCTCGTACGAAAAAAAACAGCTCCAGTCCCGATAGTTTTGATGCCTTCCTGTCTGCAAGCGATGTGGAGCAGGTCTATATCGTGCTGTCTTTGGCCAAACAGTCGCATGGCAATGATCTGGGCCTGGGCGTGCAGCAGATGCTGGAGCAACCCACGGCGTTCGTGCGGGCGGCAGTGGCGCACCAAGACCGTATCGCCAAGCGTCACTACGGCATCGCGATGCTGTTTGGGGTGATTGTGCTTGCCATGGTCTATGTCATGTACCAGGGCTTCACCACACCGGATGTGGGCGTGCTGGGCGTGTTGCTGCCCGCCATGATGGCGTGCTTTGCACTATGGCGTATGGAACGCTCCGTGCATCGTGGCCGCCAAGGCAACTTGATGCTGCTGCGCTTGCTGGATGCCCTGGATGGCCAACCCTATAGCTATGACGCTGCAGCCTTTACCCAATTTCTGGCGAAAAAGCCCGAACTGCAGCTGCAATCACAGCGTCTGGCAAGTGCCGAGACTATGGCGCTCAAGCACTTGGCTGCACTGAAGTGGGAAGAGATTGGCGCGCACACGCGCTGAAGGTGTCGTTTGGAGACTGTCTTTGGGCTGCCTTGGGCAGCCCTTTGTTTTGTGGCGCTGCATGGGCGTTGCGAAAGACGTACAGTGATGCCATGTCAGCTCAAGCATCTCATTCTTCTTCCATGGTGGTTTTGCCTGTTGAGGGCATGACCTGTGCATCCTGTGTGGGGCGGGTGGAGCGCACGCTCAAGAAACTGCCTGGCGTGCAGGATGCCAGCGTGAATCTGGCTACCGAAAACGCGCAAATCCAGTTCGATGCCACGCCGGATGTGGCAGCAGCCATAGCGGCAATTGAAAAGGCTGGCTATGCCGTGCCGCAGCAGACGGTGGACTTGCAGGTGCAGGAGATGACCTGTGCCTCTTGCGTAGGGCGGGTAGAGCGCGTGCTCAAAAAGCAGCCCGGAGTATTGGCCGCGCAGGTGAATCTGGCAACAGAGCGCGCGCAGGTGCAGGTGCTGGCAGGCACCGCCATGCAGCCTTTGTTGGCTGCGCTGGAAAAGGCGGGCTATCCCGCGCAACAGGTGCCATCACAATCACAGCAAGCCACTGGCAGCGATGCAGTGGCACAGCGCCACGCACAAGAAAGCGTGCGTCTGCGGCGTGGGCTGTGGGGGGCGGCGCTGCTGGCAATTCCCGTGTTTGTGCTTGAAATGGGCGGTCACGTCTGGCCAGCGTTTCACCATTGGATAGATCGCAGCATCGGCATGCAAAACAGCTGGCTGCTGCAGTTTGCGCTGACCACATTGGTGCTGATCGGGCCAGGCCGCAGTTTTTATGCCAAAGGTATTCCCGCTCTGCTGCGTGCTGCGCCCGATATGAACTCCCTGGTGGCCGTGGGTACGCTGGCGGCCTATGGCTACTCGCTGGTGGCAACTTTTGCGCCGCAATGGCTGCCTGCGGGCAGCACGCATGTGTATTACGAGTCCGCAGCCGTCATCATCGTGCTGATTTTGCTGGGTCGTTTTATGGAAGCGCGTGCCAAGGGCAACACCTCGCAAGCCATACAGCAACTGGTGCAGCTGCAAGCCAAGACTGCACGCGTGCGGCGCGATGGTGCCGTGCAGGAAATCGAGATTGCACAAGTGCGCCAAGGCGATGTGCTGGAAGTGCGCCCTGGTGAGCGCATTCCTGTCGATGGCGTGGTGCTGGAGGGGCGCAGCTTTGTGGATGAGTCCATGATCAGTGGCGAGCCAGTGCCGGTTGAGAAAACCGCGCAGGCAGCCTTGATTGGCGGAACGGTGAATCAGCAGGGCGCGCTGCTCATGCAGGCAACCAAGGTAGGGGCCGACACCTTGCTCTCGCACATCATTCGCATGGTGGAGCAGGCGCAAGGGGCCAAACTGCCGATCCAGGCGCTGGTGGACAAGGTCACCATGTGGTTTGTGCCCGCCGTCATGGCCGTGGCACTGCTCACATTCATCGGCTGGATGGTCTGGGGGCCGGAGCCAGCGTTGAGCCTGGCATTGGTCAACGCGGTGGCGGTGCTCATCATTGCCTGCCCCTGTGCCATGGGGCTGGCAACTCCCACCTCCATCATGGTGGGGACGGGGCGCGCGGCGCAAATGGGGGTGTTGCTGCGCAAGGGCGAAGCCTTGCAGCAACTCAAGGATGCCAAAGTGGTGGCCGTCGACAAAACGGGCACGCTCACCAAAGGCAAGCCCGAGCTGACCGATGTGCTGCTCGCCGAAGGATTTGATCGCGCGCAGGTACTGGCGCAAGTTGCCGCCGTGGAAGACAAATCCGAGCACCCGATTGCGCGTGCAATTGTGGATGGAGCCAAGGCAGAAGGCATCAGCGTTCCCGCAGCCCAAGCGTTTGAATCGCTAACCGGACGTGGCGTGCGCGCCGAGGTGCTGGGCGCGCGCCTCGAAATTGGCGCAGACCGCTGGATGCTTGAGCTGGGCTTGAGCGTGCAAGGCTTTGCTGAAGAGGCTGCACGTCTGGGCAGCGAAGGCAAAACGCCGCTGTACGTGGCTGTGGATGGCCGTCTGGCGGCCATGATCGCGGTGGCCGACCCTGTCAAAGACTCCACGCCTGAAGCCATTGATGCGCTGCACCGGCTGGGCCTGAAGGTGGCCATGATTACGGGCGACAACCGCCACACGGCGCAGGCCATTGCCCGCCAGCTGGGTATTGACGAAGTGGTGGCCGAAGTGCTGCCGGGTGGCAAGGTGGATGCGGTCAAGCGACTGCAAGCGCAATACGGCGCGCTGGCCTATGTGGGCGATGGCATCAACGATGCCCCTGCCTTGGCACAGGCTGATGTGGGTGTGGCGATTGGAACCGGAACCGATATAGCCATCGAGTCGGCGGACGTGGTGCTGATGTCGGGAGACTTGCAGGGTGTGCCCAAGGCCATGGCACTGAGCCATGCCACCATGGCCAATATCCGGCAAAACCTGTTCTGGGCCTTTGCCTACAACGTGGCGTTGATTCCTGTGGCGGCAGGCTTGCTTTATCCTGTCAACGGCACGCTGCTCTCGCCCATGTTTGCCGCAGGCGCCATGGCCATGTCCAGCGTGTTTGTGCTGACCAATGCCCTGCGATTGCGGCGCTTTCAGGCCTGAGCGGTAACCTAACGCAGACCATGAAAAAAGGACTTCAGAACGATGGCTCTGAAGTCCTTTTTGTTTTTGTTGAGGTGCTGACCCGTGCTTACGTCCGCTTATCTGGGATGGCAGGTACATCGACAAAATCGTCCAGACTCAGCCCTTTTTCTTTCAGCAGCATTTCTAGAACAGGCTTGAGCTTGCCCAGGCTGGCTTCCACCGTTTCACGCACCGTGTCGACCACCACCTGGGTGCTGCGCTCGATTTCCACGTTGACAAGGTCGCCCACTGCCTTGTCGCCAAATACGGTCATGCGCAGGGTCTCGGGAATCAGCCAGACCTCGAACCAGCCAGCCTTGCGATCCACCTCAGCCACCGTCAGGCTGGCGCCATTGATGGCGATATAGCCTTTGGCAAACACATAGTGGCGGAAGGCCTCGGGGATCCCAAAGCGGATCTTGTGGTTGGTGTCGGTGCTCAGCACCTCCAGCACTGGCGCGGTGAAATCCACATGGCCCGACAGTGGGTGGCCTCCAATCTCTGCACCATCTTTGGCGGCACGCTCCACATTCAGCTTGTCGCCCACCTGGTATTGCCCCAGCGTGGTGATGTTCAGGCTTTGCTGCATCACATCGAACGTGGCGCGAGTGGGCGAGATATTCTCGGTCACTGTCAGGCACACACCGTCGTGGGACACACTGGCTCCAATCGCCAGGTCCTGGCAGAACCCTTCGGGAAATTCCATGGTGAAGGTACGCAGACCGTCTTGGTCGTGCAGCGCGGCAATGGTTGCCACAGCTTGGATGATGCCGGTAAACACGTGGGAAGCCCTCGGTGGAGACGTAAAACAGATGCTGGCGAAGTACCAGCGGATTGTAAGTTTAGGTGGCAGCCGTCGTGATCCTCGTTGAAAACAACCGGGTACCCTCGCGCCACTTTGCATGCTTGGCTCGCAAGCAGCGCAGCGGACGCCTTCAGGTTGCGTCAAAAAAGGGGGCGCAAGCCGAAGCAGTTTCAACGGTGCAGCTTTGTTGTCAAACAGGCTCACTATCGTTTGCCCTGAGTGCAAGTGCATGCGCGCCAATGCTGCCAAGGGAATGGCGCTGCGGCCAATTTATTGCATAGCTGTCATTCACATTGGTGTGTTGCTGCAGGTCAAGGGTTTTGAAGAATGGGGTTCCCAGTTTGAAAAAGCCCTGATATGCAACGCAGAAAATTACTCACGATGGTCGCCAGTGCGGTGCTCGCAAGCAGTCCGGCGGCATGGGCACATGGAGATGGTGTCATCACACTGGTTGTCCCTTTTGCTCCCGGAGCCAGTGTGGATACATTGGCGCGGCTGGTGGCGCGAGAGGCGAGTCGGCAATCTGGCTCCACCGTCGTGGTCGATAACCGCCCAGGCGCCAACGGCATCATCGGCGCCGAATACGTCAAGCACGCGTCAGCGGGAGGCAAACAGCTTTTTATTGCCAACGTGGGTTCGCATGCCATCAATGTGCCGTTGTATGGCGAGCGGTTGCCATATGACGCAATCAAGGACTTTGCCCCTGTCACTTTGTTGTGGCGCTTTCCGAGCGTTTTGGCGGTTCCTGCGAAAAGCCCGGCCAATGATGTGGCATCCCTGGTGGCGCAGGGCAAAAAAAATGGCATCACCTTCGCCTCAGCCGGTAGCGGTTCCGGTGGACACCTGCTGGGTGAAATGCTCAAGCAAGCCAGTGGCGCCACACAGATGCTGCACGTTCCGTACAAAGGTGCCGCGCCAGCGGTGATTGATTTGATGGCTGGGCGCGTGGATTGCTTTTTCGTGTCCTACAGCTCCATCCAGCGTCAGGTAGAGCAAGGCCTGCTACGGGTGCTGGCGGTTGCCAGCGATCAGCGTCTGGATGTTCTGCCTCAGGTGCCCACCTTGGCCGAGGCCGGGTATGGCGATGTGTTGCTCGATAACTGGTTTGGATTGGTGGCCAGCTCTGCAATGCCTGACAGCGAAGTGCAGCGTTTGCACAAGTTGTTCGCTCAGGTGCTGAGCAAGCCGGAGCTGGTCCAGCAGATGGCAGACCAGGGTGTGCAGGCCATGGCTATGACGCCAGTGCAGTTCACGAACTTGATGCGCAGCGACATTGAGCGCCTGGGGCGTGTAGTCGCTCGCGTTGGCGCCAGGGCCGATTGATTGCGGCTGTGCGCAGAGCTGTCCTGGTGCAGACCGGGATAGCGCAGTCAACGTTACTTCCTCATCCTATGAAATACGCTTTGATTCTGGCTGCGGCATGTGCCGCTTCAAGCAGCCTGGCAGCTCCGTCGTCGCAGGTGGCGATTTTCGGCACAGTCGATCTGGGCCTTGTCCAACGCAACGATGGGCAGACGCTGCTACATGGTGCTCCGGCCAACACGGCGCTGCACGTGATGCCTGGTGCACGTTCGCGCATCGGCTTCAGGGGTATGGAGGACTTGGGGCGAGGCTTGCGCGCGCACTTTGTGCTGGAGCACTCTTTCACGCCAGATAATGGTCATCCCATGTCGTCAGCCATGTTCTGGCACGCCCAGTCATGGGTGGGTTTGTCCGGCGGTTTTGGAGAGGTCAGACTGGGGCGTGACTACGCACCGGCCCATCAGATGACCTCGCGCGCAGATCCTTTTGCTTTTGATACGGTGGCGCAGGTCGGCATTGCACAGGCCTGGCTGGGCTATACCAGCAGCGGTGGTGCTTCGCGCATGAACAACGCGCTGCACTATAGAACGCCGAATTATCAGGGCCTGAGTGCTCAGTTGGCGGTCAGTTTCAGTGAGCAGGAAGGCGTGAGCAACGAGCGCGGTGCCAGCATCAGCTACGAGCAAGGCCCCTGGTATGCCGGACTCGGCTGGGATCGTAAGGATGCTCGGCAGGGACACAACGATTTGTGGATTCTGACGGGCAACTACCGCTGGGATCGCTGGGTATTTCGTGCCTCGCACACCCGTGTGCGTGTGCAGGACCAGGCAAGGCGCAACTGGACATTGGGCGCGAGCTATCGTGACGGCGCGGGGGAAGTGTTGGCAGTGGTCACGCAGCAGAAACTCTCATCCGAAATGCGCACCCAAAAATGGGGTGTGGGCTACCACCACTGGCTCAGCAAGCGCACCAAAATCTATACCGATGTTGCACGTGCCAAAGGCCGCGGTCTGTCCGCTACGACAGGCATGGATGTCGGCCTGCATCACCGTTTCTGAAACCAGCCTGCGAGGTGTTGATATGGTGCAACGGCGGCATTTTCTCGTGGCCAGCGCCTGTGCTGGCCTGGCACGTCATGTGATCGCGAAGCCGCAGGCAGGTCCGCCAGTCAAGCTGGTGATTCCTTATGCGGCGGGCGCCAACTCGGATGTGTTCACCCGGGCCCTGGCTCAGCGCGTGACCGAGCAGGGAGGACCGGTCTTTGTGGTTGAAAACCGGCCAGGTGGTGGCGGTGCCATCGCAGCCATGGCCGTGAAGCAAGCGCCACCGGATGGGCTGACACTGCTGGCTGCCAACGTCGGCAGCCACGCCATATTGCCCGCGATGCAGCCGTTGGGCTACAACCCGCTGCTTGATTTCGCACCGATCACTCAACTGTTCTATTTTTCAAATTTTCTGGTTGTGCCTGCGCGTGTTCCCGTGCACACCGTCTCGCACCTTCTGGAGTGGGCTGGGCAGCAGGCGCAGGGGCTGAGCTATGGTTCCCAGGGCATCGGTTCTCCCGGGCATCTTCTGGGAGCCATGCTGGCGCAAAAAGCTCCGCAAAACCGGATTGTTCACGTGCCGTATGCCGCGGGTGGAGGTCCTATGAACATGGATTTGCTTGCGGGCCGGCTGGATATGGTTTTTAGTACCTACGCATCCCTGCAGAGCCAGGCGGCACAAGGCAAGGTGAAATTTCTGGCGCTGGCATCGGCACGGCGCTCTGCCTTGCTGCCGCAGGTGCCTACCATGGCTGAAGCGGGGTTTGCGGGCGTGGAACTTGACAGCTGGTTTGGCTTGGTCGCGCCAGCGGGGACATCCTCCGAGGTAGTGCAGCGGCTGGGGCAGCAGTTTGCGGCAGCGGCAGAATCGGCAGATTTGCGTAGATGGCTTGCTGCCCAAGGAGTCAGTGTGGCCGTTGATGGAGCGCAGGCATTGTCCGAGCGCATGGGCAATGACTTGCGGCGCTTCAGCCAGCTGGCGCATCAGGTGGCGCTTGATGGCTAGCTTCAGCGAAGACCAGGGAGTGGCTGTGCCACAGCAGTTCGTACAGACGGTGTAGCACAGAGCCGGGAAGGTGCTGATGTATCCGGTTTGTGCATATCAACGTTTCAGTTAGTCGAAATAAACATAGGGAAAACAACAGCTTGGTTGGTGTGTGGCCTTTTCTAGCATCGGCGCATTGAATGCGAAAAGGAATAGATATGCAGGCTTTGTTGACTCTGACGGCGGTTGGTGCGCTGGTGGCTAGCGCCACCGTGCATGCACAAGCAACCGCATCCCCTTATCCCGACAAGCCCATCAGATTCATCGTGCCGGTCACGGCAGGTGGTGGCGTGGATACGGCTGCGCGGCTGATTGCCAATCAGCTCAAGGAGCGGCTGGGTCAGCCCGTTATCGTGGAAAACAAGCCTGGGGCGGGGGGGAGCATCGGTTTGAGGCAGCTTGCCCTGTCTTCGCCGGATGGTTACACGCTCGCATTTGTGCCCAATAGCTTCACGATCAACCACAGCTTGATGCGCAATCTGCCGTTTGATACTTTCACCAGCTTTGCGCCCGTCATCCAGATTGCGAAGACACCAGTGTTCGTCGCAGCCCGCTCAGACCTGGGCGCAGCAAGCCTGCAGGAAGTCATCGCACAAGCCAAGAAACGCCCGAACGGCTTCAGCTATGCCGCGTGTGATACAGGCTCTGCCCTGCATCTGTCTGCCGAATTTTTGCAACAAGCCACCGGCATCCATATCAACCATATTCCGTTCAAAGGATGCGCAGACTCCGTCCCCAATGTATTGGGCAAGCAGGTGGATTTGCTTTTCATCTCCTACAGCAATATCCAGGGCCATCTCGAAAGTGGCCGCTTGAAGCCGCTGGCGGTTGCTGCCCCTCAGCGCGTCAGCTATGCACCCGGTATTCCCACCGGTGCAGAGCAGGGGGTGGCGGGCTTTGACATGGAGGTCTGGTACGGTGTGCTGGCACCTGTCAAAACCCCTCCGGCGATTCTGAACCGTCTCAACCAGGCGTTCAATGACGTTCTGGATGACCCACAGGTTCAAAAAGGACTGGAAAAGAGCTTTCTCCGTGTCTCTGGAGGCAGTGCACAGGATTTTGCGCAAATCATTCGCAACGATGTCACGCGCTACGCGCAAGTGGTGGAAAAAGCAGGTATCCGCATTGACTGACAACGCTGCCGCGGGGGATGAGAGTGTGTCCGTTGCGGCATCTGCGACCCCGCAATTTGCAGGCCATCAGGCCATTTGTGCCTGATCTTCCCACCAGCCACTGATCAGGCTCTGAGGTTTTCGCAGGGCGCGTACCCAGGCGCAATCGGGCCAGGCATCCATCTGCACATTCATGCCGGCAAATACACCGTAACCCTGGCCTGCTGCAATCACGCCTTCTGCCTGCAAGGTCTCGCCGGCGCGAATGCTGCAAGCGGCGCGAATATCACCCAGTGCCTTGATGCCCCAGCCGGCTTGAATATGGTTGCCGCAGTTCAAGTGGTCATTGGAGGCAATGCCATGGCCCACGTCAAGCAGCCCCTGCACCTCGATGCTGCCGCCTGCACGCAGCCCCTTGCCACAGTGCATGGCGCCTTGCACCTGAACCTCTTGCCCGGCGACGGCTTCGCCACGCAGTTGCACATCGTTGTCGCAGCGCAGCTCCCAGCCGCAGCGCAGATGCTCCGCTCGAACATGGCCTTGCACTTCCACGCTCCAGGCGGCCTTGATGGTGCCACCCGCTTGCAGCAAGGTTTCGGCAAAAATCGCTCCGCCGCATTGGATGTCCTCGCCAACCTCCACCTTGCCAGCGCGAATGCCTGCCCCCACCTGCAGGCTGCGGCCCACCAGCAGTTGGCCGGGCACGCGCACATCACCGTGCACGATCAGCGTGCCGGCGTAGACAAAGTTGTCTGCTTCCAGGTGGTCCAGCTCCAGCACCGAGTTGGTGGCGCCAAAGTTCTCGAGCAGCCAGCGCGCATCTTCGACACGGCCTGCGCGTACCTGCGTGTCCATGGCGCTTTGGTAGTCCTTGCCGCCCAGGTCATTGCGCACAAACCAGCGGTAGCCGGCAGCGCAGGGGTTTTTGCCGCGTAGAAATGTTTGGGTCAGTTCCATGTCCATGGTTCAAGCTCGTCGGTTCCGGGTGAAGGGATAACGGCATGTGGCAAAGCCCAACTGCCTGTGCAGATGGAGATGGGCCTTATGAGAGTGTGCACATGCCCTTGCTGGGTGGCAAGAGGTTGCAGGCCGTACGGAGGGAAGAGGGTGGTCTTACGCCTTCCGCACGGCGGCGGAAAGCATGGCCGTAACGCCACTGAGACTGACGAAGGCCGGAGGCACGCCATGGCTGTGCGCTTGCTGCATGCGCAAAACGCGCGCGCAGCCCTGCGGCGCTGCGGCGAATGCCAGGCAGCGCAAGCGGGCCATCGTGGGTGCGAGCGTCAAATCCATGGGGAATGAGAAAGGTAGCCGATCATTATCCGCTGCCGCCGATATCGGCACGCCACAGTGCGACATTGCAGGTCGATACCTGGGCCCGCGGCAAGGCATGAGGGCTTTGGGTAACATCGGCCCTCCTGCGGGCGCGCGCGGATTGCGCAGCGCCAAGCACGCAACCCCATTGTTAGCGCGATGCTGTCCACTTGCCCGGTAGCGTTGCTGCATTGAAAGAGCTGTGTTCATGACCACCACCACTCCTCCATCTTTTCTCTCACGTATCGCGATTGCGATCGGCAGTTTCTTTGCCATTTTGGGCAATGGCCGCCTGGCCGCCGATGTGAACCGCGTGCGCAGTGGTGAAGCCTTGGCCGCCGATGTCCCCCCGCAAGAAGTGCGCGTCGAAGTGCCTGTGGAGAAAATTGTCGAAGTTCGCGTGGAAGTGCCAGTGGAAAAGGTGGTCGAAAAGACGGTTGAAAAACGGGTGGAAGTGCCTGTCGAGAAGATTGTCGAAAAAACCGTTGAAGTACCCACACACACTGCTGCCCTGCAACTGCTGGGTCTGCTGCAGCGTGAAGCGCGGTTTGTGGACTTTATTCAGGAAGATGTTGCGCCTTATACCGATGCAGAGATTGGAGCGGCCACACGTGTCGTGCACGAAGGCTGCCGCAAGGTTTTGCGTGAGCATTTCGGCATTGCGTCGGTGTTCCAGGAGGTTGAAGGTGTCCGTGTGACTGTGCCTGCGGGCTTTGACCCTGCCGCCGTGCGCCTGACCGGCAATGTGGTGGGGCAGGCGCCCTTTACCGGCACCTTGAGCCACCGTGGCTGGGTGGTTACGGAAACCCGGCTGCCTCAATTGACCGATACCCAAGCGGCCAAGGTCATTGCCCAGGCGGAAGTGGAGCTGTAAGCCATGAGCGTGTTTGCTTCCATCGCTGCTTCTGGCGCAGCCCAGCCTGCCACGTCCACTGCCCCAGCGGGTGCCCCTGTCGCTGCAGCGCCTGCTGCCAGTCCTGCACCAGATCTTGGTGTCGCGCACAGCGCTGGCGCTACCTACAGCATCGGTATCGATTTGGGCACCACCCACTGCGCGCTTTCGTATGTGAACAAAGCTGCCAGCGATGGTGAAAAGGTCGAGCAGGGCGTGCTGGCTATTCCCCAGCTCACCGCCCCTGCCAGCGTGGACAGCCAGTCGCTGCTGCCATCGTTTCTTTATCTGCCCCACGACAGTGAACTGAGTGAAGCCGAGCGCAGCTTGCCCGGCAAGTCCGCGCAAGACTTTGTGGTCGGTGAGTTTGCCCGCAGCCGTGGTGCCGGCACGCCCATTCGTCTGGTCAGCAGCGCCAAAAGCTGGCTGTGCCATCCCGGTGTGGATCGCCGCAGCCCCTTGCTGCCTACCGATGCGCCTGATGAAGTCAGCCGTATCTCGCCTCTGACGGCATCGATTCGCTATCTGGAACACCTGCGATGGGCGTGGGAGCAGGCGCACCCAGAAGCACCGTTTGCCGAGCAGGACATCACAGTCACCATTCCCGCTTCGTTCGACCCGGCCGCGCGCGAACTGACTGCCGAGGCCTGCAAGGCCGCAGGCTTTGCCAAACTGACCCTGCTGGAAGAGCCCCAAGCTGCGCTGTACAGCTGGATTCAGGCCAGCGGCGGTCAATGGCGCAAACAGGTCAAGCATGGCGACATCATCCTGGTAGTGGACGTGGGCGGTGGCACGACCGACCTGTCGCTGATTGCCGTGCTGGAGCGCGAAGGCAATCTGGAGTTGCAGCGTATTGCTGTGGGCGAGCACATTCTGCTCGGCGGCGACAACATGGATCTGGCGCTGGCCTATGGTGTGGCCCGCAAGCTGGCACAAGAGGGCAAACAACTGGATGCCTGGCAGACCCGCGCGCTGGCCCATGGCTGCCGCATTGCCAAAGAGCAGTTGCTGGCAGATGAGGCGCTGCAATCCGTGCCGGTGGTGGTGCCCAGTCGCGGCAGCAAGCTCATTGGTGGCAGCATCCGTACCGAAGTCACGCGCGACGAAGTGCTGGCCATGCTGGTCGAAGGCTTCTTCCCCAAGGTCGCAGTCAGTTCCAAGCCTCAGACCCGCGCACGTGGTGCGCTGACGCAATTGGGCCTGCCCTATGCCCAGGACGCAGCTGTCACGCGCCATCTGGCCGCGTTCCTGAGCCGTCAGGTCAATGCGCTGGATAGCATTGAAGGCTTGCAAGGCAGCCAGGAAGCTGGTTCCACTTTCCTGCATCCCACGGCCATCCTGTTCAACGGCGGTGTGCTCAAGGCCCCGCAGATCGAGCGGCGCATTCTGGAGGTCATCAACAGCTGGCTGGATGACGAGGCCAGTGAGCCTGCGCGCCTGCTTGACGGTGCCAACCTGGATCTGGCCGTTGCCCGTGGTGCTGCCTACTTTGGTCACATCACCCAAAGCGGTCGCGGTATGCGCATCCGTGGCGGCACGGCACAGTCGTACTACGTCGGCGTGGAAAGCAATATGCCCGCCATCCCGGGTATGGAGCCCCCTCTGTCAGCCCTGTGCGTGGCACCGTTTGGGATGGAAGAGGGCACCGAAGTGGCGCTGCCAGATCAGGAGTTTGGTCTGGTGGTGGGCGAGCCTGTGCGCCTGCGCTTCTTTGGTTCGTCGGTACGCCGTGCAGATACCGTGGGCACCCTATTGGAGTTCTGGGGCCCTGAAGAACTGATCGAGCTGCAAGAGATTGAGTTGAATCTGCCTGCTGCTGGCCGTGCCGCTGGTGAAGTTGTTCCCGTGACGCTGGAGGCTCGTGTGACCGACATTGGCACGCTGGAGCTGAATGCGGTGCCAGTCGGAGGTTCTGAGCGTTGGAAGGTGGAGTTTGATGTGCGTGCGGAGACTTCCGAGGACGCAGCCTAAGCCCCATTGCTTTGCTTGATGGAGCAAGCCCGCTGGCCGTTTGGCTGGCGGGCTTTTTTGTTTGTGCCCTTTGGCTTTTTCGTGCTTGTGAAGTACGTCCTGAGAGATGTCTTTATGGTTGCTCCGGCATGGTTGTGGGAGGACGAAGATCAAGTTGCGATGACCCGATTCCTTTCTTCCTGGCCCCAGTTCCAACAGCCTGACAGGCATGCGAAAGACTTCCACAAAAGTCTTGTCTGGCGTGACGGGCTTTGCGTGCTTTCTGAAGCTGTCCGTCTTCCGCAAGGTCGAATATTCTGAAACAAAATGTGTTGTTCGCCTCAGGGTTGAGCTACCTCATCATTAATACGATTTGCACC
>NZ_JASAUZ010000017.1 GCF_030162935.1 Comamonas halotolerans | reverse complement strand
CGGTGCGATTCACTGCGAGCTTGATGCCCATCGCGTACGGAATGCCTACACCCATCGTGCCAAAGCCGCCTGAGTTGATCCATCGACGTGGCTCATCAAAGTGGTAGTACTGCGCAGCCCACATCTGGTGCTGGCCGACGTCGGAGGTGATGTATGCGTCGGCGCCCCGGGTCATGCTCGAGAGCGTTTCGATCACATACTGCGGCTTGATGACGTCCTGATTGTCGCGGTCATATTTGAGGCAATCTTGGGAGCGCCAAGTCTCGATAGTTCTCCACCAGTCTTCCAGATCACCGGCGTCGGGCTTCACAGAACTCTTGGCGATCATCGAGATCAGTTCTGAGAGGACATCCTTCACGTGACCGACAATCGGAACGTCAACCTTCACGCGTTTCCCGATGTTTGATGTATCAATGTCAATGTGGATGATCTTGCGCTCGTTCTGCTCGAAGTGATTGGGATTGCCGATCACACGATCATCGAAGCGCGCGCCCACAGCCAGCAAAACATCGCAGTTCTGCATGGCATTGTTTGCCTCGAATGTGCCGTGCAATCCAGGCATTCCGAGGAACTTTCGATTGCTCGCTGGGTAGGTACCCAGGCCCATCAGCGTGTTTGTGACCGGAAAGCCCAACATGTCGACCAAGGTACGCAACTCATGCGTCGCATTTCCGAGCAGTACACCGCCACCGCTGTAGATGAAGGGGCGTTTGGCACTAAGCAACAGTTGTAGCGCTTTGCGAATCTGTCCGCCATTGGCCTTGCGCGTGTGGTTGTACGAGCGGATGTCCACCTTGTCGGGGTAGCCGCTGTACGCCACTTTCATGAAAGAAACATCCTTAGGTAGATCAACGACCACGGGGCCAGGGCGGCCGCTGCGTGCAATGAGGAAGGCCTTCTTGATCGTCGTCGCCAGGTCCTTCGGGTCTTTGACTAGGAAGTTGTGCTTGACGACAGAGCGCGTGATGCCCGACGTGTCACACTCCTGGAAAGCATCGAGACCGATCGCCGAGGTGGGCACCTGGCCCGAGATGACGACTAGCGGGATGCTGTCCATGTAGGCCGTTGCGATACCGGTGACTGCGTTGGTGAGGCCAGGCCCGGACGTCACGAGCGCTACGCCAATGTCGCCAGTAGCGCGCGCATAGCCATCGGCAGCGTGCACTGCGGCCTGTTCATGACGTACCAGCACATGCTTGATAGTGTCCTGCTTGTAGAGTGCGTCGTAGATATTGAGAACCGAGCCGCCCGGGTAGCCCCAGACATACTGGACGCCTTCGGCCTGAAGGGCTTTGACAAGCACTTCGGCGCCCATGAGTTCTTGCGTTGGATTGGATGCGAGCGCGCACGCCGCTTCTGCGGAAAGAATTTCCGCCTGAGAGATTTTCATGTTGAACCTTCGTCTATTTCGGGAAAGAAATACCTGGGGTGCCCCTTGCCAATCCTTGTGGGATCGCGTCAGGACTTGAAGCACGAGACCATGGGCGGGCGTGTAGCCATGCCGAGCCTGCACTCGTTTTGGTGAAAAATTATTATAGGCTCAGCACAGATTGACGGATTTCGTCAATCACTTGACAGGCGCTCTAGCCGATTGCAGGGATCGGTGTCACAGAGCGTATTCAGCCAAAAAAACCTTGATGGCTTGTTTGATGTGATCGCGGCATCCATGAAACAGCACTTGAATGTCAGATGGCAGCTAGTTGATTGCCTTATTTGTCGCTGCGAGGCATGAATGCCTGATTGTGGTCGATCTGCGACTTTGACAAGTCGACCTCAAGCAGTCAGTCAACAACGTTTGACATTAGCGTTGATGGTCAGCTTTCCGGGCGACGCTTTCTCTAGAGCGCATCTCTTGCCACCCTGGCTAGGTGTTCAGTCCCACAGCCCCAGTGAGATGATGCGGATGAAGTCCAAAGGGGCTTGGATCTTTGCTCCAAGCCTCACATATTGTCCTAAGCGATGTTTTTCAGCGTAATGCCTTCAGGTGCTTGCCAAGTTATTGCTTCGCATAAAGGCAAGTACATGGGCTCTGAGATGTGCCATGTCCACGTATTCATAGGATTTGATCCAAAATTACTTTTGCAAACTCAAGAAGTTCAAGTGTATTGCCATGCAAAGTGAAAAGACTGACAGCAGCCTCGCTGCTGTCATCACACTGGCATCAGCAGTAATCAATTCCCGCTAACTCTCAATAAGCCCTAAGCGGCCATTGGTTCAGACATGCCTTGATGGCGCAGCAAGGCATCAAGTTGCGGTTCGCGGCCACGGAAGGCTTTGAAGTTTTCCATGGCGCTGCGGCTGCCGCCCATTTCAAGAATGTTGTGTAGGTACTTTTGTGCCGTGGTTTGGCTGGCAGTGCCGTCTGCGCTTAGTGTTTCTTCAAATGCGGCGTAGGCGTCGGCACTGAGTACTTCGGCCCATTTGTAGCTGTAGTAGCCGGCAGCATAGCCACCCGCAAAGATGTGGCTGAAGGTGTTGGTGCCACGGTTGTAAGGTGTGGTGGGCAGTACAGCTACTTCATCGCGCACTTGTTGCAACAAGGCCAGGTAGTCACCATCCTTGGCAGCGCCCGCGTGCAACAGCATGTCGAACAACGCAAATTCGACTTGGCGCAATGTCCCCATGCCAGCCTGGAAGTTCTTGGCGGCAAGCATCTTTTCGTAGAGTGCGCGGGGCAGCGGTTCGCCCGTGTCCACGTGTGCCGTCATGTGGCGTAGCACTTCCCATTCCCAGCAGAAGTTTTCCATGAACTGGCTGGGCAGCTCAACAGCATCCCATTCCACGCCGTTAATGCCTGACACGTCACGCTCATTCACCTGGGTGAGCATGTGGTGCAGGGCGTGGCCGGATTCATGGAACAGCGTGATCACATCATCGTGCGTGAGCAGGGCGGGCTTGCCATCCACACCATCGGCAAAATTGCAAACCATGTGGGCCACGGGGGTTTGCAATGCGCCAGTGTCGGGGCGCAGCCAGCGGCTGCGCACATCGTCCATCCAGGCGCCGCCACGCTTGCCCTTGCGGGCAGGCTGGTCCAGGTAGAACTGGCCAATCACGGCGCCATTGCGTTCCAGGCGATAAAACAGCACGTCCTTGTTCCAGACGGCAGCCTCGTCCTTGATGATCTTTACGTCGAAGAGGTTTTCGATGATCTTGAACAGACCGGCCAGAACCTTGGGTGCGGTGAAGTACTGTTTGACCTCCTGTTCGCTGAAGGAGTAACGTGCCTCTTTGAGCTTTTCGGAAATATAGGTCCAGTCCCAGGGTTGGGGGTCGGAAATCTGCAATTCCTTGGCTGCAAATTCACGCAGGTCAGCTGCGTCTTTTTCTGCATAGGGGCGAGCGCGGCGAGCGAGGTCACGTAGAAAGTCAATCACTTGCTGTGGAGAGTCGGCCATCTTGGGCACCAGAGAGACTTCGGCAAAGTTCTTGTAGCCCAGCAACTCGGCTTCTTCCTGACGCAATGCCAGAATTTCTTTGATGATGGCCGCATTGTCGTATTTGGACAGTTCACCTTCGGCTTGGTCGGAAGCGCGCGTCACATAGGCACGGTAGACGGTTTCACGCAGCTTGGAGCTGTGTGCAAACTGCATGACGGGCAGATATGAAGGAATCTTGAGAGTGAGCTTATAGCCGTCCTTGCCATCGGCCTGGGCAGCGGCTTTGGCAGCCTGGATAATGTCTGCAGGCACGCCATCCAGTTCTTGTTCGGTGGCGTAGTAGGCCCAGTGATCGGTCGCGTCCAGTGTGTTCTCGCTGAATTTTTGTGCCAGCTCCGCGCTGCGCTCCTGGATTTTGGCGAAGCGTTCGCGGGCCTCGCCCTTCAACTCTGCACCCGACAGTACAAAGCTGCGCAGGGAGTTCTCATGGGCTTTCTTTTGCGCAGGCGTGAGGGTGTTTACATCAATGGCCTTGTACTTGGCGTAGAGGCGTTCGTCGGCACCAAGATTGGTCCAGAATTCGGTGATCTTGGGCAGTGCCTCGTTATAGGCAGCACGCAGCTCAGGACTGTCCGCCACACTGGAAAGGTGGCTTACGGCGCTCCACTGCATGCCAAGCTTTTCGGTGGCAACGTCCAGCACTTTGGCTATCGCATTCCACTGTGCAGGGAAGTCCGGTGCAGTAACCGTCTCCAATGCCGCTTGTGCGCGTTCAATCAAGGTGTTGATGGCAGGGCCGACGTCCGCGGGAGTGATGCGGTCAAACAGCGGGAGGCTAGAAGATTCAAGCAAAGCATTGGTCATGCCTTCTATTTTGCTGCATCCTTGGCTATTTCAAGTTCGTTTTCGCATAGTGCAGCGCAATTGCGTCCATTGAGCTTGACTTGGTAGAGTGCGCGGTCAGCTTGTTCGATCAGAACTTCCTGGGTTCTGCCATGTAAAGGGAAGATGGCCAAGCCACATGAGAGCGTCGTAGACACTCCCACGCCAGAATCATGCCGGGCAAAGTCTGCGCACAGTTGCTGGGCGCGTTGTAAAGCTTTGGCGGGAGAGATGTCGTTTATCAGGAGCAAGAATTCGTCACCCCCGTAGCGGCAGGCGATGTCCGCGGCACGGCAACTGCGCAGCATTTGCTGCGCTAGCGATTGCAGCAGTTTGTCGCCAATGGCATGGCCGTGCTTATCGTTGATTTGTTTGAAGAAATCAATGTCGATCAGCATGATGGCAGCGGTGGTGGACTGTGCCTCACACCGGAGCAGGCAGGCTTGCATTTCTGTATCGAGATGTCGGCGGTTATACAGCCCGGTCAAAGGGTCGCAAACTGCTTGTTGCTCGAGCTGTTTTTGCAAGAGCTGGTTTTCTTCCAGCTGACATTTCAGTTGGTAACGTTGCCGCTTCAATGCCGTGCCGCGCCGATAGCCATCATGGCCAAAAGCCATGATGTACAAAGTCAGAGTGGCGATGGTCAGCAGCGTGGTTAGACCCGATGTCTGTGGTTGCCAAGGCACTGGGTATAGCCACACCATGAGGGCAACACCGGCAAGCAGGCTGGCATTCGCTTTTGCCCATCCCTTGATACTCTGGAACACCATGAGATTCATGCAGGCGCCGATGTACAGCATAAAGCTGATCCACAGCCCAAAGCAGAATCCATCCAGCAGCATATTGCCTATCTCCATGTCGTGCTGCTTGGGATGAGGCAGGCGCTGGGTATAGAAATACAGCAGGTGAGGGTAAAGGATGAATTGCAATACCAGCATCACCCAGAGCAGCGGCCCAGCACCGAGCGTTTCAATGTGGCTGCCCAAAACGATGGAAACCAGCGCAAAGGAGATCGAGCGATTTCTCCAGTTCATGCGCACAATCCAGTGCGCTTGTTGAGTCGGGGATGGGCGTGGCATTGGGGAGGGCGTCACGTTCAAGGGAGGACATCATCCCCAAGAATGCTCAAGGGACAGCCCAGAATTTCAGCATGTCCAATTATTGAAAGATCCAAGCAATTTGCCAAGTTACATTTGGAGATGGGCAGACAAATATTTATGTCTGCCATATAGATCAAAGTTGAACGTCTGGGGCTTCGGCTGCCGTTGGGGTGCTGCACATGGGGCTGTGGTGGTTCAGGCATGTCACCCGGGCATAAAACCGCCCAGCACTGAATGCAGGTTCGAAAGCTAAAGCCGATGCCGCTGTTGTTTTGCAGGCATCAGGCTGCAGCTGTTAGTGCTTCTCTGCTGCCGTCCGTTCGGCAGCTTCCATGGTGTTGACCAGCAGCATGGTGATCGTCATGGGGCCTACGCCACCAGGAACCGGGGTAATGTAGCCTGCGACTTCCTTGCAGCCTTCATAGTCCACGTCGCCGCACAACTTGCCTTCGGCGTTGCGGTTCATGCCCACGTCAATCACCACGGCACCGGGCTTGATCATCTCGGCAGTCAACACATTCAGCTTGCCCACGGCTGCGACCACGATATCGGCCTGACGGGTCATGGCGGCCAGATCGGCAGTGCCGCTGTGGCAGACAGTGACAGTCGCATTCGCTGCCAGCAGCATCATGGCCATGGGCTTACCCACGATGTTGGAGCGCCCGATCACCACTGCGTGCTTGCCGCGCAGATCCTTCATGCCAATCGACTCCAGCATTTTCATGCAACCGTAGGGGGTACAGGCCTTGAAACCCACTTCGCCCACCATCAGTGCGCCAGCGCTGGCGACGTGGAAACCATCCACATCCTTGAGCGGAGAGATGGCTTCAATGACTTTGTGGTCGTCAATATGCTTGGGCAGGGGCAATTGCACCAAGATGCCATGGATGCTGGGATCATTGTTCAATGCTTCCACGCGCGCCAGCAACTCGGCTTCAGTCATGGAGGCGTCGTACTTTTCCAGCACAGAATGAAAGCCCACATCTTCACAGGCCTTGACCTTGTTGCGCACATAGACCTGAGAGGCCTGGTTGTCACCAACCAGTACCACGGCCAGGCCAGGCTTGGTGCCCTTGGCGGTGAGCGCTGCGGCGCGTTGGGCGACTTCGGTGCGCAGTTGGGCGGAGAGGGCTTTGCCGTCGATGATCTGGGCTGTCATGGTGGTGCCTGTATGGGAGACGTCAGAAGAAATAAAAAGGCTGCCAGACCTTGCGGGCGCTGGCAGCCTTTGAGGGTTAGCCCCTGATTTTATGCCGGGACTTTGGCTGAAGCCGTTGAACCCAGGGCAATCTTGAGCAGATCTGCCACGGTGTTGGCTCCAAGCTTTTCCATGATGTTGGCGCGGTGGGCTTCCACGGTCTTGATGCTGATGCCCAGGTCGTCGGCAATTTGTTTGTTCAAGCGACCAGCCACAATGCGTTCCAGTACTTGCGACTCTCTGCCTGTGAGTTTTGACAGCAGCGCTTCGCGGCTGGCCGCTTGCTGGTGACCTGCAAAGGCATCACGCGCATGGTCAAGCATGCGTTCCACGATGTTGAGCAGGTCTTCTTCGTTGAAAGGTTTCTGAATGAAATCCAGTGCACCTTTCTTCATGGTGTTCACGGCCATAGGGACGTCGCCGTGGCCAGTGATGAAAACGATAGGCAGGGGAGATTTGCGCTCCAGCAACTTGTCTTGCAGTTCCAGGCCTGTCATGCCACCCATGCGAATGTCGGCAATCAGGCAAGCCACTTCGCGGGGGTCGTAGCGCGAAAGAAATGACTCTGCGGAGTCAAAACAGCGTACGCGGTAATCTTTGCCTTCCAGCAGCCATTGGAGCGAGTCACGAACGGCCTCGTCGTCGTCAACAACATAGACCGTGCCTTTTTTTGGGGTCAAGCTCATGCAGGTTTCCTTATATTTGGATCAATTGCCGAAGAAAGGTTGTCTCCCTTTTCCTGGGTTGCGGCCAGCGGTATCCAAAAGGAGAACCGACAGCCGACGACCTCGGAACCATTGTAGAGGTTCTCAGCGGACATCCGACCATGATGTGACTCAACAATGGAGCGACACAGATTCAGGCCGATGCCCATACCTTCGTTTTTAGTGGAAAAAAAGGCTTCAAACAAGCGTTCTTGCACCTCAGGCGGCAAGCCTTTGCCGGTATCCTGCACCGAAAACTCTACGCCAGGAAGCCCTTCATTGTCCTTGGGGACGACACGTAGTTCCACAGCGCGTTGCGATGTGGGGAGCTGGGCCTGATCGATGGATTCCCCGGCATTTTTTATCAGATTGATCAACACCTGCTCAATCAAAATGGCGTCGGCCATTACAGGGGGCAGGCGCTTGGCTACAAAGTGCGTCAGGCGAACATTGCGACGGCGCATTTCGATATTGCCCAGCTCCAGCGCTTCATCAACCATCTTTTCCACGTTGGAGAGCGTGCGGTTAGGCTCGCTGCGCTTCACAAAAGAACGTATGCGCTGGATGATTTGCCCAGCACGTTGTGCTTGGTGCGCTGTTTTCTCCAGTGCAAATCGCATTTGCCCTTCAGTCAGTGAGCCTGCTTCCAGGCGGGACAGCATGCCGCTGCTGTAGTTGCTGATGGCTGTGAGCGGCTGGTTCAGTTCATGAGCCACGCTGGAGGCCATTTCACCCATGGTGATCAAGCGGCTGGCAGTATGTGCTCGTTCAGTTTGGCGGGCCGCTTGCTCTTCGGCAAGGCGACGCTGGGTGATGTCAGTTGCAATCACCATTTGTGCCAAGCGTCCATCCACCCAACTGAGGTAGCGTGAACGCACTTCCAGCCATTTGCCCAATTCGCCCACAAAAATTTCGGCGTTATTGCTGGAAGCGTCGGTCAGCGTGTCAGTGGGCAAACCCATCAAGCCGTCTTCGTCGTCAGCTGTCTCGCTTCTCTCTGCGGGTAAGCCAGCCTGTTGTACCAGTTGCAAGTGGCCGGTGGTTTGTGAGCCAAACCATTGCCGGTAGAGTTTGTTCGCAAACAGCAATTCAGCGCTGCCAAGCGGTGCCACGGACACGGATGCGTCAAGGGCTTCAAGCACGATGGTGAAGCGGTCATGCGAGGCAGCCAGTTGATCACGGATGCGTTTGGACTCCGTGATGTCGGTCATTGAAGACATCCAGCCGGTTTGTTGTCCCCGTGCATCAATCAATGGCGAAATGTACAGTCGTGCATCAAACATCGAGCCGTTTTTGCGACGTACTCGCACCTGGAAACCACCTTGTGCGGTTTTTCCACTCAGTTCATCTTTGAGCTTGTTGTGCATGTACTCGTAGTCGCTTTCGGCCCAGTACGAGTAGGGCGCTGTCTGTCCTACCAGCTCTTGTTCGCTCCACCCTGTCATCTGGCAGAACGCAGCGTTTACATATGTGATGCGGCCTTGCATGTCCAATGCGCGCATGCCGGTGAGCACAGAATTTTCCATGGCTCTGCGGAAGTTGGTCTCTGCAACCAATGCTTCCTGTGCACGCAAGCGCTTGCGTGTGTGACGCCAGGTGCCTAGCAACAGCCAGGAGGTGAGCATGCTCAAAGCAGCAACCAGCCAGAACATGCCATTGCCCACCATGCTCAAAGAAGTGCGGTATGCCTGCACCTTGAGAATCAATGAGCTACCTACGGGAGATATGGCAATCTGGTACTCGTTGGCCGTGGGCTGCGGCATGAAGTGCCACGAGCTGGTGGGTCCCGCAGGCAGAAGTGGGTTGCCTGCAATCACGGCACCGTGTCCATCCAGCAAGGTGACGGCATAGCGCGCCAGCAAATCACTGGGTGTGGCGTAGCGCATCAAGCTGTCTATGGAAAACTCCGCCATGACCGTGCCACCGAAATCGCGCGTACCCGGCACTGGTGAGTGAAACTGCAGCAGCGGCGGGTTGTAGCCTGCCATGACGCGTGGTTGCGTGTATATGGATTGTTTTGTGTCTTTGACGAGCTGAAAGCTCTGCGCAGCTTCGTCGTTTTGCAGCTTTTCACCGGGCATGCGCAGTTGTTCACTGGGCACGGTAGGCGCTGCGTAGCTGGTGATGATGCGGCCATCGCGGTCTACCCAGGTGAGTACTTGCAGTTCTGGGTATTGCGTAACCAGCACTTCAGCGCGATTGACAAACTCTGCGGTACCAATGTCTCCATAAGCCAGATCACGTGCAATGCGCATCACCTCTTCTTGCCGCTCCAGCAAGCGCAAGCGCATGCGTTGCTGCGCATATTCCACATCGCGTTTAAGGGCTTGCTGATCACGATCGACTTCTTCCGCGCGCAAGTACCAGAAAGCGACAACGATTGCTGCCATGAACAGAGCAACCGATACCAGTGGGGCGAGGGCGGCCAGTCTGTCTTGTCGAGTTGGGGACAGGCTGCGCCACCACATTCGCCACCAGCGCGTGGGGTCAGCGCTCGGAAAGCTGTTGGAAGCTGATGTCTCTGTTTTCTTTTTTTCGGGTTTATCCATATGCGCAGTGTAGGGGGATTCCCTGTTACTTCGTGCACACAAAGTGACGTTTTTCCCATCTTGTTTTGGATGTGCAGTTGCAGCATTTTTTCATAATACGCAAACAACATGCACAATTTGAAATTCAAAAAAAATGTGCGAAACTGCACCCTGAAAAGGTCACCGTATTGAGCGTATTTGTCTCTCCATTCAGCAGTGGGTCATTGGTAAGCTATGACTTGAACACTGCTTTTTGATGAGTAGATTGCTGCGCTCCATCGAATTCTTTCGACCTCCTACCTGCAGCCTCTTGAACAGGAGACAACCATGACAGCTCAGACCGACCCTCAGGCCGGCGTAAACGCAAAGCCTAGCCTCGACCCACAAGAATCCCGCGAATGGATGGACGCGCTGAGCGCGGTCATTGATCGTGAAGGCGCTGAATACGCGCACCAGCTGATTGAAGAAGTACTGGAGCATGCGCGCCAAAACAGCGTGGATATGCCTTTTTCCGCCAACACTGGCTATGTCAACACCATTGAAGCCGAAGATGAAGCCAAGTGTCCTGGCAATCTGATTTTGGAAGGCCGTTTGCGCGCCTATATGCGCTGGAACGCCATGGCCATGGTGGTCAAGGCCAACCGTCACCATCCACCCGAAGGTGGTGATCTGGGGGGGCACATCGGCTCATTCGCCTCGCTGGCGAATATGTTTGCAGCGGGCTTCAACCACTTCTGGCACGCAGAAAATGAAAACCACGGTGGCGACTGCCTGTACATCCAGGGGCACGTTTCCCCCGGTATCTATGCCCGTGCGTACCTGGAAGGTCGTATCTCGGAAGAGCAGCTGTTGAACTTCCGTCAGGAAGTCGATGGCAAGGGGCTGTCCAGCTATCCCCACCCCAAGCTGATGCCCGATTTCTGGCAGTTTCCCACCGTCTCCATGGGCCTGGGCCCACTGATGGCAATCTACCAGGCTCGTTTCCTGAAATACCTGCACGCCCGCGGTATTGCCAACACTGAAAACCGCAAGGTATGGGTGTTCTGCGGTGACGGCGAAATGGACGAAGTCGAATCGCTGGGTGCTATCGGCTTGGCCGCTCGCGAAAATCTGGACAACCTGATCTTTGTCATCAACTGCAACTTGCAGCGCCTTGACGGTCCTGTGCGTGGTAATGGAAAGATCATTCAAGAGCTGGAAGGCGAATTCCGTGGCTCGGGCTGGAACGTCATCAAGCTGATCTGGGGCAAGGGCTGGGATGAGCTGCTGGCCAAGGACAAGGACGGCGTGCTCAAGAAAATCATGATGGAATGCAACGATGGCGACTATCAGGCCTTCAAGGCCAACGATGGTGCCTTTGTACGCAAGAACTTCTTTGGCCGCGATCCGCGTGCGCTGAAGATGGTAGAGCACATGTCCGACGACGAGATCTGGAACCTGCGCCGCGGTGGACACGACGCGCAGAAGGTGTACGCAGCTTTCCATGCGGCCAACACGCACAAGGGGCAGCCTACCGTGCTGCTGGTCAAGACCGTCAAGGGCTTTGGCATGGGCAAGGTCGGTGAGGGCAAGAACACTGTGCACCAGACCAAGAAGCTCAGCGATGAGGACATCAAGGCCTTCCGCGACCGCTTCAATATTCCAATCCCTGACAGCCAGATTGCTGACATTCCTTTCTACAAGCCTGCAGATGACACCCCTGAGATGAAGTACCTGCACGAGCGTCGCAAGGCTCTCGGTGGCTACCTGCCTCATCGCCGTGTGAAGGCTGACGAAGCGTTCACAGCGCCTTCACTGGACACTTTCAAGGCCATTCTGGAGCCCACCCCCGAGGGGCGTGAAATCTCCACCACACAAGCCTATGTGCGCTTCCTGACACAGCTGTTGCGTGACAAGAATATTGGCCCCCGCGTGGTGCCGATTCTGGTGGACGAGGCTCGCACATTCGGTATGGAAGGCCTGTTCCGCCAAGTCGGTATCTATAACCCTCATGGACAGCAGTACACACCGGTCGACAAGGATCAGGTCATGTACTACCGCGAGGACAAGGCCGGGCAGATCCTGCAGGAAGGTATCAACGAGGCGGGCGGCATGGCGTCCTGGATTGCTGCGGCGACCAGCTACAGCACGTCCAACCGCATCATGATTCCGTTCTACGTCTACTACTCGATGTTTGGTTTCCAGCGTATTGGTGATCTGGCATGGGCCGCAGGCGATATGCAGGCGCGTGGTTTCTTGCTGGGCGGCACATCGGGCCGTACCACGCTGAACGGCGAGGGTCTGCAGCATGAAGACGGTCACAGCCATATCCTGGCCAACACGGTGCCCAACTGCGTCAGCTATGACCCCACCTTCGCGCACGAAGTGGCTGTGATCATGCAAGACGGTTTGCGCCGCATGGTGCAAAACCAGGAAAACGTCTTCTACTACATCACCTTGCTGAACGAAAACTACGCCATGCCCGGCCTCACTGCGGGCACCGAAGAGCAGATCATCAAGGGTATGTATTTGGTCAAGCCTGGCCAGAAGGTGCCCCAATCGGGCAACCGTGTGCAATTGCTGGGTTCCGGCACCATCCTGCGTGAATCCTTCTTTGCACAGGAACTCCTGGAAAAAGACTGGCAAATCGCTGCTGACGTCTGGAGCTGCCCATCGTTCAATGAACTGACCCGTGACGGTCAGGACTGCGAGCGTCACAACATGCTGCACCCGCTGGAAACTGCCAAGACTTCATTCGTGACCAAGCAGTTGCAAGGCACTCAGGGTCCCGTCATTGCCTCGACCGACTACATGAAGGCTTACGCAGAACAAATCCGCCCATACATCCCTAAAGGTCGCACCTACAAGGTGTTGGGTACCGACGGCTTTGGTCGCTCGGACTTCCGCCGCAAGCTGCGCGAGCACTTCGAGGTGGACCGTCACTTCATCGTCGTGGCTGCGCTGAAGGCGCTGGCTGACGAGGGCAAGCTGCCTGTGACCAAGGTGGCAGAGGCCATCAACAAGTACGGCATCAAGGCCGACAAGATCAACCCCCTGTACGCCTAATCAAGCACCGGAGACACAGTTATGGCATTGACAGAAATCAAGGTTCCGGATGTCGGGGATTTCGACAGCGTCGGCGTGATCGAAGTGCTGGTCAACGTGGGCGACACCATCAAGGTGGAGCAATCCCTCATCACCGTTGAGTCCGACAAGGCTTCCATGGAAATTCCTTCCAGCCACGCTGGCGTGGTCAAGGAGTTGAGAGTGGCGTTGGGTGACAAGATTGCAGAGGGCGCAGTCATCGTGTTGCTGGAAACGGCGGATGCCGCTCCTGCTCCTTCGCAGGCACCTGCAGCAGTACCTGAGCAAGCTGCAGCAGCAGTTGAAACGCCTGCTGCCCAAGCTCCTGTATCTGCGCCAGCCGCTGCCGCTTCTGCGGCAGGTACAAGCTCTATGAATATTGTCATTCCTGACATTGGTGATTTCAAGGACGTGGCCGTCATTGAGATGCTGGTCAAGGTGGGGGATACCGTCACCGCCGAGCAGTCGCTGTTCACCGTGGAGTCTGACAAGGCTTCCATGGAGATTCCTTCACCTGCCGCGGGCACCATCACCGCGTTGACATTGAAACTCGGAGACACCGTCAACGTGGGCGACGTGGTTGGCACCATGAGCGTGGAGGGCCCAGCCACTGCAGCCGCTCCTGAAGCAGCTCCCGCTCCAGCAGCAGTGTCTGCAACCGTGACTGCGCCTGATGCTGAGGCGGTTAAATCTGTGGCTGCACCTGCTGCGGCACCAGCGGCTTCCGCCCCTGTGCCTGCGCATAATCCCACTGTCGCTCCTTCGGGGCAACTGCCCCATGCATCGCCTTCCGTGCGCAAGTTTGCTCGCGAGCTGGGGGTGCCGTTGGCAGAGGTCAAAGGCTCTGGCAACAAGGGCCGCATCACGGCTGAAGACGTGCAAGCCTTCACCAAGTCCGTCATGGCTGGCGCTGTGCAAACTTTGGCCCAGCAATCTGCAGCACCCAAAACGGCAGCAGCGGGTGGCAACGTCGGAGGTCTGGAAGTGTTGGCATGGCCCAAGGTGGACTTTGCCAAGTTCGGCCCTGTCGAGCGCAAGGAACTGTCCCGCATCAAGAAGATCTCGGGTGCCAACCTGCATCGCAACTGGGTGATGATCCCCCACGTCACCAACAACGATCTGGCCGACATCACCGAGCTGGAAGCCTTCCGTGTCTCTACCAACGCCGAGCAGGCCAAGGCCAAGAGCGATGTGAAGGTGACCATGCTGGCTTTCGTCATCAAGGCCGTGGTCGCTGCTTTGAAGAAGTTCCCGGAGTTCAACGCCTCGCTGGACGGCGACACACTGGTGTACAAGCAGTACTACAACATCGGCTTTGCGGCAGATACGCCCAATGGCTTGGTGGTGCCGGTGCTCAAAGATGCTGACAAGAAGGGCATTCTGCAGATCAGCCAGGAAATGGGTGAGCTGGCCAAGAAGGCCCGCGACGGCAAGCTGGGCGCTGCTGACATGCAAGGCGGCTGCTTCTCGATCTCGTCCTTGGGTGGCATTGGTGGCACTGACTTCACGCCAATCGTGAATGCGCCGGAAGTAGCCATCCTCGGCTTGTCGCGCTCGTCCATGCAGCCAGTGTGGAACGAAGACAAGGAAAAGTTTGTGCCGCGCCTGATGTTGCCGCTGTCTTTGTCGTACGACCACCGTGTGATTGATGGCGCAGCTGCCGCGCGTTTTAACGCCTTCCTGGGCCAAGTGCTGGCGGACTACCGCCGCATCCTGCTGTAAACAAAGGGCTGTAACACTATGGCAATCATCGATATCAAAGTGCCGGACATTGGCGACTTCGCCGAAGTCGGTGTGATCGAACTGCTGGTGCAGCCCGGTGACACCGTCACCGTGGACCAGTCCCTGATCACCGTGGAGTCTGACAAGGCTTCCATGGAGATTCCTAGCAGCCACGCAGGCGTGGTGAAGGAAATCAAAGTCAAGCTCGGCGACAAAGTCGCCATGGGCTCCGTGATCGCTGCGCTGGAAGTGGCCGAGAGTGCAGCGACTGCTGAAGCCACCGCTGCACCTGCACTCAATACCTCTGTTGCCCAAACAACACCAGCGCCAGCAGCGCCCGTTGCTGCCCCTGCTGCATCGACGTACGCAGGCAATGTGGACTTGGAAGCGGACGTCGTTGTCATCGGCGGTGGCCCTGGCGGCTACTCCGCAGCCTTCCGTGCTGCGGATTTGGGCCTGAAGGTCGTGCTGGTTGAGCGCTACAAAACGCTGGGCGGTGTGTGCCTGAACGTGGGCTGCATCCCCTCCAAGGCACTGCTGCATGTGGCAGCGGTAATGGATGAGGTCAAGCACCTCGAAGTTGCCGGCGTCAAGTTCGGTGCACCGGAGGTGAGCATTGACCAGCTGCGTGGTCACAAAGACAAGGTCATTGGCAAGCTGACTGGCGGTCTGGCCCAGATGGCCAAGATGCGCAAAGTGACCATCGTACGTGGCGTTGCTACGTTTGTCGGCTCGCACCACATCGAAGTGGCAGAGACCGAAGGCGACAAGCAGACCCGGACTGGAACAAAGAAGGTCGTTCAGTTCAAGAACGCCATCATTGCGGCTGGCTCACAAGCCGTGCACCTGCCGTTCATGCCCAAGGATGATCGTGTGGTTGACTCCACCGGCGCCCTGGCATTGAAGGAAGTGCCCAAGCGCATGCTGATTCTGGGTGGTGGCATCATCGGTCTGGAAATGGGCACCGTGTATTCCACTCTGGGCGCACGCCTGGACGTGGTGGAAATGATGGATGGCCTGATGCAAGGCGCTGACCGTGATCTGGTCAAGGTCTGGCAGAAGATGAATGCCCAGCGCTTTGACAACATCATGGTCAACACCAAGACAGTGGCTGCCGAAGCAACGCCCGAAGGCATCAAGGTGAGCTTTGAGCCAGCCAAGAACGGCGTGACCGTGCCCGAGCCCCAGACCTACGATCTCGTATTGCAAGCAGTGGGTCGTACGCCCAATGGCAAGAAGATCGGTGCCGATGCTGCTGGTGTTGCCGTGACCGACCGTGGCTTTATCGAGGTGGACATCCAGATGCGCACCAACGTGCCGCACATCTTTGCCATTGGCGACATCGTGGGCCAACCCATGCTGGCGCACAAGGCCGTGCACGAAGCGCATGTGGCCGCCGAAGTCATTGCAGGAGAATTGCAAGGCAACAAGGAACTGGCATCTTCTGCCTTCAATGCCCGCGTGATCCCCAGCGTGGCCTACACCGACCCCGAAGTGGCATGGGTGGGTTTGACGGAAGACCAAGCCAAGGCGCAAGGCATCAAGGTCAAGAAGGGCTTGTTCCCCTGGGCGGCTTCCGGCCGTGCCATTGCCAATGGTCGCGATGAAGGCTTTACCAAGCTGTTGTTCGATGACAGCCCCGAGGCGCAGGGCCATGGCCGCATCCTCGGTGGCGGCATCGTCGGCACGCATGCGGGAGACATGATTGGTGAGATTGCCTTGGCAATTGAAATGGGGGCAGATACCGTTGATATCGGCAAGACCATCCATCCGCACCCCACCCTGGGCGAAAGCATTGGCATGGCTGCAGAAGTGGCGCATGGGTCTTGTACCGATGTACCTCCAGCTCGAAAATAATTAGTTTTTAGGCTGTCGCTGCAAAGCAAAAAGCAACCTTCGGGTTGCTTTTTTGTTCTTGGTGCCACCATTACTCCCTTCAAACCGAAGATTCGCGGTTGACAGGCAGCACGAAACTGCAGGCATTGCGAAGATTCGAAAAGGAAAAGCAACGGTGTATCAGCGGTGATGTTAGGGAATCCCAGCAAAACAAGTTCAAGCTGGTGATACTTGAATGAGAGGATGCCTTGCGCGCTACAAATGCAAGATGCACGGGTCTCGTGGGAATCTTGCAATTTCAGACAAACCCAGCCGCTCTGAATGGAGTGTTGAGTGTGTGTAAGCCTGGGAGCATGACGCATCAAGAAGTTTGCTAAAGCAAGCAGGCTGTGGATTGCTGAGTGCTCTTCTTCAAGCCGCGTAGCGACTTTTATGTTGGCAAACTGGCGTTTGTCTGTCCTCAGATAAGCAGCATTTGTATCAGTTTCGGTTTGCTGTTCGAAGTGCTGAGGATTGGCTATGCATACATTACTGGTGTGGGCTGCTGTCCACCTATGGTTTGTTGTGCCCAACCAGAATTTTCCTCTCGCCAATAGACAAAAAGCTCATGGTGCTCACTTCTGGTGAGGCGCTATCCCATGAAATGCCAGTGAAATCTCGGAAAAGTCGCATGCAGTGCAGTACCACTGACGTAGCAGCATGCATCACTTTGCACGAAATGTATGCGCAGCAGCACTCCCGTATGAAATTGTGACCGACTTGTGCGCACTTCTGGGGTACAGGCTCAATCAAAGCAATCAAGTCATTTAAAGGCTCGAAGCAGAATTCACACAGCGTGATTTTTGGTGAAGAAGATTCACGTCAAGCTCAAATCAGATCACGGATCGTGATGCTTCCGCTCCCTGTACGCATATGCATGCACACGCGTGCAGGCAGTGAGATAGAACCTGCATACGCTGACAAGTTATTGAACTGATAGTTCAGCACAGTCGCAGTGCACTGCTTTGTTGCTTCACTTTGTCCTTCGATAGCAATTTTGGTCTAAGTACCTAGCCCCATCTTATTGACCATACAGCTTCAATTGGTGTAGCAGCGTCTATCAAGAAACAACTGTGCAAAGGAAGGTGAACTAGCTGAAACCTCCTTTGGCTTGTTGATTTGGTGCAAATTTGTTCCAAAAACTATGGACCCAATCTGCTCCCGAGGCGCCGCCATGGTTGTGTGAGAACGCTGCTCCAGATGGCGAGCCATGCAGCATGGCAATCTGGCTACTGCATTCCCAATCGTTTTCTCTTGGTAGTCGAGTCCATGAGCGTTAGCGAGGCATACGGAAAGGCAGATAGCAGAAGTTTATAGATGGCATAGCTGCAATTTATGCAAGAGCATTTGTCAAAACAAATGTGCAAAAGAAGGTGAACTGACAAAAAGTCTCTCGAGCATGTTGATCTAACGCAAACTTTTTTAGAAAAATGCGGATCCAATCTGTACAGCGGAAAGCGTTATGTGGTGAGTGCAAAGCAGGCTATTGCGCATTCGTTCTGGTAGTTTTTTTCTTCGTGTCAATCATGTGCCAAGCAAGGTTTGACTGTCTCTTATAGCCGATGTTTATAGGTAAATAGGGGGTGATTGATGCAACTACATATTTGATTCGTGGATATGCAAAAGAAAGTGAACTGTCTGAAGGCTATTTTTTGACTTTGATCTATCGCAAATTTGCTTTGAAAAATATGGATCCAATCTACTTTTAGGGATCTGCTGTGTCAGGGATGCAAGGGTTTGCGCTCACGGCTGTTCTGCAGCGGTATGGCGGCAAGCAAATCTGATGGTTTCTTTGGAGCGAAAACCGAGCACTATCAAGATTGAATGGTGCTTCATAGCCAACATTTATTGTTGGAGAAGGTTTTATTTATGCAACAACATCTTTGAATCGCAAGTATGCAAAAGAAAGTGAATTCGGTAAAAGTCATTTTTTGATTTTGAGCTATAGCAAATTAATTTCCATAACTATGGATCCAATCTGTCCTCAAAGATTCGCTGTCCAGGAGATTTGAGCACTGAATCTGATGAGTGAAGTGCAGCGTTGAAATCTTCTGCTGCCATCTCTTGTAGCTTTGCTTTTTCCATATTCGTAATTGTTAATCGATAGTGCTCATTAATTTGATTTTTAATGGGTCTATTTGACTGTGCGAATGCTTGAAATCAAGTGGAATTAATTGTTGAGGATTAAAAGTCACTGCAATGAGCTGAAAGCGAAAACCTCATTAAAGAGGCAGGGGAAGTTTCTCATTTCATAAGCACTAATAAATGTGCGATGAATAAATTGAAGGTTATTTGTCATCCTATTGGAATCGAAGGATTCCATTGCGGGATGGTATTTGTGTGGAATTTTGAGATTTTATTGAAAGAAAAGTCCTATGCTAGATCGTGTAAATCCTGTTGAAATTGTTGTAGTTTCCAAGAAGACAACTGTCTCCAAATTCGGAATGCCTCATGATTTCCGGTTGGATAGCGCAGCCGTTGTTCAAATTAATGTGACGCGGGCTGAGGTCAAGGAAATGATCCGAATGGGTAACGATCTCGTGGTCAAACTTCATAACGGCGAAACTATCACCGTCCGCGATTTTTTTACACAACTCGATGGTGGGCAGAGCCATCTTGTCTTGCAGGATGATGTTGAAGGCCTGTGGCTTGCAGAATTTGGTGCAGGTGAAGGTAATGTTTCTTTAGGCTATTCCAATCTTCAATCCATAGATCCGCTGCTGGCGGGAGAAGCACACGATGAAGTTCTTCCGGTGTTGTTGACATTGGGGTCTGGCATGGCGGGATTTTTGGCCGTGCACCTTGTTGACAGTGATCGTCGTGATGGAAATGCGGACACCACGTCACCCGCAGAACCCGTGGTCAACCCCGTCAACGCAGTGGACCCCATCACCGGCACCG
>NZ_JASAUZ010000016.1 GCF_030162935.1 Comamonas halotolerans | reverse complement strand
CGATCTATGAAAACCGCATTAGCTATTGTTAATGCGGTTTTTTTATGTTTTTAAAGCCTCTGTACTGAGGCTTTTTTTATGCTTACGTGCGATTATTTTGGAGCCAGGCGAATGGCGCCATCCAAGCGAATAACTTCGCCGTTGAGCATATCGTTTTCAATAATGTGCTTGGCCAGTTTGGCGTAATCTTGTGGTGTGCCCAGGCGGCTAGGGAAGGGGACGCCTGCCGCCAGTGCATCTTGTACTTCTTGGGGCATGCCAAACAGCATGGGTGTGCCAAAAATACCTGGTGCAATGGTCATATTGCGAATGCCGTTGCGCGCCAGGTCACGTGCAATAGGCAGTGTCATGCCGACAATGCCACCTTTGGAAGCCGAGTAAGCGGCTTGGCCAATCTGTCCGTCATATGCTGCAACGCTGGCGGTGGAAATCAGTACACCACGCTCGCCTGTGGCTTCGGGGTCGTTCTTGCTCATGGCTTCTGCAGCCAGGCGGATCATGTTGAAGCTGCCGATAAGGTTTACCTGGATGACTTTTTGGTAAAGCGCCAAGTTGTGCGCCCCGTTTTTGCCCACGGTTTTTTCTGCAGGAGCAATACCGGCACAGTTCACCAAACCCATGAGTTTGCCATGTGCGGTAGCTCGCTGAATGACGGCTTGCCCATCGGCTTCGTTGCTGACATCGCATTTGACAAAGATACCTCCAATATCTTTGGCAACAGCTTGGCCTTTTTCTTCTTGCATATCGGCAATGACTACTGTGCCACCATTGGCTGCCAGCATACGGGCAGTGCCTTCGCCCAATCCTGATGCTCCCCCCGTCACAATGAAAACCTTGCCGTGTATATCCATGTCTGCTCCTTGATTTATCGTTGACGTAAACGTCAATTATGAAAGTACTGGTGTAGAAATGCCAGCCGTACAAAGAAGTACAGACGAAAAAAAACCCGGCTATGAAACCGGGTTTAAAAGGATCCGAGAAACGGGGGTTTCAAGAGGATCCAAGGAGACAACTGGGAACCAGAAAACTGGTCAATGTGTGTATTCTAGGGGAATACCCTAGACTGTGTCTAGCTTGTGGTTGTAAAAACCACAAAATATTAGGCTTTGTTACGAGAGGCAGGTGCTGCAGGAGCCGCTGCAGCAGTTTCAGTCACGGCTTTCAGGTTGGCTTCAGCCATGTCAGTTGCCTGCTTAACGGCTTTTTGCACGTTTTCAAAAGCGTTGTTGGCAGCAGATACCGCACTCTTCATAACCGCTACTGCAGTTTCAGAGCCTGCAGGAGCATTCTTGGCTGTGGACTCCACCAAATTGTTGAAGCCCTGCTGCAGCTCACCAGCCTTGGATTCAAAGACCTTGGTGACTTCTGCAGAAGTGCTGGTAGCAATGTTGTAGAGGTGGCGGTTGTAGGCGGCAGTCTTTTCAGCGAGGGGCTGGAAGAAACTTGTTTGCAATGCAAGCAGCTCTTGCGCATCCTTCACGTTCAGCAGGGCTTGGCTGTGGCTGGCGGCTTCGCTCAGGGCTGCACGCGATGCGGCCACATTCAATTCCACGATTTTTTCCACGCCCTCAAAGGCCTTGGTGGTCAGGCCAAAAAGTGTTTCGATGTTTGCTTTGTGTGCAGCAGCAATTTGTTCGGGTGTCAGTGCCATGGTGTCCTCCAAGTAAGAAAGGGGAGCTTAGGAATAGCAGCTGCACTTTTTCAAACATTTATGTTGCAGCGCAGCATGACCATATTCTTCATGAAGCATTGCTTTGGTGCAAGCAGTTTTTGTGCACTGCAGCAAAAAAGCCGATGAACGGCAAAAAAGACTTCTGCGAGTGGCTGAGCAGACCCAATCAGTCTTGCGTCATTTGTCTTTGAATGTCACGTGCATGAATGCGCCAGCAGGGACAGCACTTCACAATGGCGCAATGACTCAGATTGCAAAACCCGCTAACGGGCGGCCATCGCCGCAGCCGCGTAATGCTTTTCGCATGTTCCGTGATATCCCCACCCGCTGGTCAGACAACGATGTGTACGGCCATGTCAACAATGTCGTCTACTACAGCTGGTTCGATACGGCAGTGAATGCCTATCTGATTGAGCAGGGTGCCTTGGATATTCATGATGGCGAAACGATTGGATTGGTGATTGAAACCCAGTGCAACTATTTCAGCTCCCTGGCTTTTCCGCAGATGGTGCAGGCAGGTGTTCGGGTGAGCAAACTGGGCAACAGCAGCGTGCGCTATGAGATTGGCTTGTTCGCGCAGGGAGAGCCGTTGTCTGCGGCTATAGGGCATTTTGTGCATGTCTACGTAGACAAAGCAACGCGTAGACCTGTAGCAGCATTGCCCGTGGCATTGCGCGCGGCCTTGGAGCCTTTGGCGATAACGCTGCCATAAACTGGTTTTTTATAGCGCATGGAGCTTGTAAAGCAAGGCAACGAACGGCTTTCTGCGTGCAAAGTTAGCCCTTCAGATGCTGTGCTTTGACCTACACTGTGCGTTTCTTCTCCAGCTGGCCTGCTTGCCATGATCATTACCAGTTTGCTTGACACCGATCTGTATAAGTTCACCATGATGCAGGCAGTGCTGCACCAGTTTCCAGGTGCGCAGGTGGAATACAAATTCAAATGTCGCAACCCAGGCGTGAAATTAGCGCCTTTTGTGCATGAAATCCGCGAAGAAATCCGTGCCTTGTGCCAGTTGCAGTTTCAGCCAGCCGAGCTGGAATATCTGCGATCGCTGCGTTTTATCAAAAGCGACTTTGTCGATTTCCTAAGCCTGTTCAAGCTCAACGAGAAGTACATCACCATTGCACCGCTGGAAAACGGGGAAATAGAGATCAACATAAGTGGCCCTTGGCTGCATGTGATTCCCTTTGAGATTCCAGTACTGGCCATCGTCAATGAGGTGTATTTCCGCAATACACAGCCGGTGCCCGATTTTCTGGAAGGCCGCCGTCGGCTGGAAGAGAAAATTCAGCTCTTGCGCGGTGACACGTTGGAAGGCTTGAAGATTGCGGACTACGGCACACGTCGTCGCTTCAGTCGTGCCTGGCACGAGGAAGTGCTGCGCGTGCTGTGTGCCAAGCTGGGGACGGGCAAAAAACGTCCTGCGCCAGGGCATGGTCCTGGGCAATTTGCCGGCACCAGCAATGTGCTGTACGCCATGCGCTTGGGGATTACTCCGTTGGGGACGATGGCACACGAATTTTTGCAGGCTTGCCAGGCACTGGGCCCGCGTTTGCGTGACAGCCAGGTGTTTGGTCTGGAAACCTGGGCCAAGGAATATCGCGGGGATCTGGGCATTGCCTTGTCGGATGTCTATGGAATGACAGCTTTCCTACGTGACTTTGACCTGTATTTCTGCAAACTCTTTGACGGTGCACGCCACGATAGCGGTGATCCATTTGTGTGGGGAGAGCGCTTGCTTGAGCATTACCGCCGCAACCGGGTTGATCCGCTGAACAAAACATTGATTTTCAGTGATGCCTTGACCATCCCGCGCACGATTGAGCTGTATCAGCGCTTTCATGGTCGCTGTCAGCTGGCGTTTGGTATTGGCACGAATCTGACCAATGACCTAGGCTACGAACCTTTGCAGGTGGTAATCAAGATGACGCGCTGCAACGACCAGCCGGTGGCCAAACTCTCGGACACACCCGGCAAGAGCATGTGTGAAGACAAAAAGTATCTGGCGTATCTGCGCCAGGTGTTTGAGATTCCTGAGGAGACAGTTGCATGAAATTACTGCGATCTGCTGGGGTAGCTGGCCTGGTGGCAGCACTGCCCGCTCTAGCGCAAGCTGCGGAGCTCGATGGCGCGAGTTTGAGCCTTTGGTGGGCAGTGCCTTTTGCCGGATTGCTGCTGTCGATTGCCTTGATGCCTCTGCTGGCTCCCAGTTTTTGGCACCACCACTTTGGCAAGGTGACGGCAGCGTGGTCACTGGCTTTTCTGATACCTCTGGTGCTCAGCTTTGGGGTGGGTGGCGCGGTGGTGAACTTTGTGCATGCGCTGCTGGCGGAATATCTGCCGTTTGTGATCTTGCTCACGGCCTTGTATGTGGTGGCCGGCGGTATTTATATCCGCGGCTCTCTGACTGGTACACCGGCGCTGAATACGGCCATTTTGGCGATCGGCGCGGTATTGGCGAGCTTCATGGGCACCACAGGGGCTTCCATGCTGCTGATTCGCCCGTTGATTCGCGCCAATGCGCACCGCTCACGTGTGGTGCATATTGTGGTTTTCTTCATCTTCATTGTCTCGAATGCAGGGGGCTCGCTTACTCCACTGGGCGATCCACCGCTGTTTCTGGGCTTTTTGAAGGGTGTGGACTTTAGCTGGACCCTGTTGCACATCTGGCCTCAGGCGCTTTTCCTGGTGGGAAGTTTATTGCTGATCTTCTTTGTGCTTGACACCTGGATGAGCAAGAACGACAAAAACCAGTTGTCTGTGCAGGTGAGTGATCAAGCACGCGAAGCGATTGGTTTCGATGGCAAGCTTAACTTCGTGTGGCTTGCCATAGTTGTGGGATTGGTGCTGCTGAGTGGTATGTGGAAGAGTGATGTGGTTTTCAACATCGCGGGCACCGAGGTGGGGTTACCTGGTTTGGTGCGTGACGTAGGGCTGGTTGCTGTTGCCTTGATGTCATTGGCGATGACTCCCAAAGAAGTGCATACCAACAACCAGTTCGGATGGGGCCCCATGCAAGAAGTCGCAAAATTGTTTGCAGGCATTTTCTTGACCATCATCCCAGTGATTGCAATGCTCAAGGCAGGTGTGGATGGTCCATTTGCTGCCATTGTCCGCGCAGTCACCAATCCTGACGGTACACCCAACACGGCCATGTACTTCTGGGCCACAGGCGCCTTGTCCTCTTTTCTGGACAACGCGCCGACCTATCTGGTGTTCTTCAACACTGCCGGAGGGGACCCGCTGGTGCTGATGACCACGCTGGCACCCACATTGGTGGCCATCTCGGCGGGTGCTGTGTTCATGGGGGCCAATTCATACATTGGCAATGCACCGAATTTGATGGTGAAGGCCATTGCTGAAGACCGTGGTGTAGCAATGCCCAGCTTTTTTGGCTACATGCTCTGGTCGGCTGGCATTCTGGTGCCGCTGTTTGTGGTGATGACTTTAATTTGGTTCTAATGTAATGAGCAAACCTCATATCCTGATTGCCCGTGCCATCGACCCGCAAGTGATGGCCTTCTTGGAGCAGCACTGTGAGGTGCGCATCAACAAAACTGATGCAGTGTGGAGCCCTGCGGAACTTGTGGAGCAGCTCCAAGGCATGGATGGCGTGCTGACCACGGGAACCGAGCGCGTGGATGCAGCCTTGCTGGCAGCTTGCCCGCAGCTCAAAGTCGTGGCCAATATGGCAGTGGGCTACAACAACCTTGATGTGCATGCCATGTCTGCTGCTGGGGTACAGGGCACGAATGCCCCGGATGTTCTGACAGAAACCACCGCCGATTTTGGTTTTGCACTGTTGATGGCGACTGCTCGCCGAGTCACTGAGAGTGAGCACTATCTGCGTTCCGGGCAATGGACCAAGTGGAGCTACGACATGTTTGCTGGCGCTGAAGTGCATGGCAGCACGCTGGGCATCATTGGAATGGGACGTATTGGGCAGGGCATTGCCAAGCGCGGCGCTCATGGCTTTGGCATGAAAGTGGTCTATCACAACCGATCGCGCTTGAGCACCACTTTGGAGGCCGAGTGCAAGGCCACTTACGTCAGCAAAGAAGAGTTGCTGCGCACAGCCGACCATGTGGTGCTGGTGTTGCCTTATACGCAGCAAAATCACCACACCATAGGTGCTGCTGAGTTGGCGCTGATGAAGCCCACTGCCACACTCATCAACATTGCGCGCGGTGGTATTGTGGACGATGCCGCCTTGGCACAGGCGCTCAAGGCCAGGCGCATTGCTGCAGCGGGTCTGGATGTATTTGAAGGTGAACCCGCGGTTCATCCGGAGTTGCTCACGGTGCCCAATGTGGTGTTGACACCGCATATTGCCAGTGCCACCGTGGCTACGCGCCGTGCCATGGGCAAGCTGGCGGCAGATAACCTGGTGGCGGTGTTGGGCGGACAAGAGCCATTGACACCGGTGAATACACCGGATGCGTCAGCACGTGCGCAGCGCTGGAATACATTGTTGTAGCTAGTAAGGTATGTGGTGAAGGAGTGAGCGTGGATTGGATGCCCTGGTTGCTGCTGGCTGTGCTGTTGCTGATGTTGGTGCTGCAGCTTGTGTTGTGGCTCAAGCCACGGTGTGCGCCAGCGGATCTGGATTTGCTGGAGCGCCTGGAACACTTGGAGCGTGCTTTGCAGCTTACCCAAATATCGGTTGCAAAAAGCGATGGCGCAATGACCGGCATGGGGCAGCAAGTACAAGGTCTGGTGCACACGCTAAGCCACAATCAGACGACAGCGGCGGACAGCTTGCGCCAGCTGGTTGATGGTCATATGGAGCGGCAACTGACTGAAACACGTCTGAGCCGGCAGGAGTTGCAGCAGCACTTCACGCAGATGCAGCAGGCACTGGCACAACAGCTTCAGCGCCTCAACCATGACAGCCTCCACACGGCCGAGCAGTTACGCGGCACGCTCAACGAACGTCTGGCCACTATCCAGGCCGACAACGCTGCCAAGCTGGAAGAAATGCGCCGTACCGTGGATGAAAAGCTGCATGCCACTTTGGAGCAGCGCCTTGGAGAGTCTTTCAAGTTGGTGAGTGATCGCCTCGAACAGGTGCACAAAGGCCTGGGAGAGATGCAGTCATTGGCAAGCAGTGTGGGTGATCTGAAGCGGGTGATGACCAATGTGAAGACGCGCGGCACCTGGGGCGAAGTGCAGCTGGGTGCCATCATCGACAACATACTCACACCAGACCAGTACGCACGCAATGTCAAAACCGTGCCAGGCAGCGATGAGCTGGTGGAATTTGCCATTCGCTTGCCGGGCCGTGACGATGAGCACCCCGTGTGGTTGCCAATTGATGCCAAATATCCGGTGGAACATCACCAACGCTTGCAAGATGCGCTGGACGCTGCGGACAAATTGGGTGTTATTGCTGCTGGAAATGCTTTGGAAGGGTCGATTCGTAATGAGGCCAAAAAAATTGCTTCCAAGTATGTGTCTCCACCATTCACCACGGACTTTGCGGTCATGTACCTGCCATCGGAAGGTTTGTTTGCGGAAGTAATGCGCCGTCCAGGGTTGGTCGAAGCAGTGCAAAATGACTGCCGCGTTGTCATTACCGGCCCCGCCAATCTTGCGGCCATGCTTAACAGTCTGCAAATGGGCTTCAAAACCCTGGCCATCGAGAAGCGCTCTTCGGAGGTGTGGGGCGTTCTTGGGCAGGTCAAGACCGAGTTTGCCAAATTTGGTGAAGTGGTGGAGGCAACGCGCAAATCCATTGATGCTGCTGCCAAGAAGTTCGAGCAAGTCGATGTGCGCACTCGTGCCATTCAACGCCGTTTGCGCACGGTGCAGGAACTACCCAGCGCAGCAGGTGCTGCCAGCTTGCAGCAACCACTGCCCCCAGGAAGTGCGCCCGCACAGTCCTTCGTGACAGCGGCTGACCCTGAGGACGATTGAAGCTTGTGACTTGGTCTTTGATGCGCCTGATCCTGGCGCAAATCTCTATCCACGCCTGTATGACAGGAATGCGCATGGCCACGCCTCTGCTGGCATTGCGCGAAGGCTATAGCCCTGCAGCAGTCGGCTTGCTGTTGGCACTGTTTGCATTGACGCAGGTTTTTTTGTCATTGCCAGCAGGGCGCTATGCGGATCGGCATGGCCTCAAACGGCCATTGGCAATCAGTGTCATTGTTGCCAGCCTGGGTGCAGCAACGGCGGTGGTGTTTCCAGTCTACCCAGTGCTGTGTTTTGCGGCTTTGTGCAGCGGTGGCGCATCGGGGGCCGCCATCATTGCCTTGCAGCGTCACGTGGGGCGCGAGGCGCATGACAAAGTCAGCCTGCGCAAGGTGTTTAGCTGGCTGGCCATTGGCCCAGCAATATCCAATTTTCTGGGGCCTTTTCTGGCAGGGTTGCTGATTGATTATGCGGGAGGGGAGGCCGCCAGCACCACGGGCTTCAGGGCTGCATTTTTGCTGCTGACCTTGTTGCCGCTGAGTGCCTGGTTCTGGGTGCGCACAGTGCAAGAGCGAAAACCAGAGCAGCAGCCTGCAGGGGCAAAGAAATCAGCAGCTTGGGACATGCTGCAAAACCAGGGTTTTCGCCGCTTGCTGCTGATGAACTGGGCGTTCTCTTCGTGCTGGGATGTCCACACTTTTGTGGTTCCCATTCTGGGCCATGAACGTGGTCTGTCGGCTTCGGTGATTGGTTCTATCCTGGGCGCATTTGCGATTGCTGCAGCAGCCATCCGCATGTTGATTCCATTGCTGTCTGAGCGTATCAGCGAATGGAAAGTGGTGTTAACAGCCATGCTGGGTGCTTGCGTGCTGTTTGCTGCCTACCCTTTGATGCCCAATGCCTGGGCGATGATGGCTTGCTCCATCCTGCTGGGCTTGGTATTGGGCTCGGTGCAGCCGATGGTGATGAGCATGATCCATCAGATCACACCTGCGCACCGTCAGGGCGAGGCCTTGGGCTTGCGCATGATGGCCATCAATGGTTCCAGCGTCATCATGCCTGTGCTTTTTGGCTCCATTGGTACAGTGGTAGGAGTATCGGCCTTGTTCTGGGCAGTGAGCGGCATTGTTGGAGCCTCGGCACGTTTGCCTTGGCTGTTGGGCAAAGAGGATCTCAGGCCAGAAACTGATGATGACCGGTGAATGGACCAGACTAGCGCAGATATCAAGACAAAAAAGCAGCCTAAAGGCTGCTTTTTAGACGGGGAGCATACCCTTGCTATTCGGGTAGCTGGTAGAAGTCGGTGATGATTTTCCAGGCCGCCTCTGGTGTGTCCACAAAGTGGAAAAGCTCCAGATCCTTGGCAGAAATCATGCCCTCTTCAACAAGCATCTCGAAGTTGTACAGCTTCTTCCAGAACTGGCTGTCGAACAAGATGATCGGCACTGGCTTGACCTTGGTGGTTTGCACCAGGGTGAGCACTTCAAACAACTCGTCCATGGTGCCAAAGCCGCCAGGGAACGTCACCAGAGCTTTGGCGCGCATCATGAAGTGCATTTTGCGCAGCGCAAAGTAGTGAAACTTGAAACTCAGCTCGGGTGTGATGTAACGGTTGCCCTGTTGCTCATGGGGCAGCAAGATATTCAGCCCCACATTGGCTGCGCCGGCTTCAAAGGCGCCACGGTTGGCGGCCTCCATGATGCCGGGACCACCGCCGGTGCAGATGTAGATGCGCTTGTCTTGCGGCTGGCGCTGGCTGTGTTCGGCCACCAGGCGTGCAAAGGCCCGGGCCTGTTCATAGCGCTGTGCATTGCGTACGTCTCGCTCAGCGGCACGGATTTGCAAAGCATCGCCATTGGCCTGCGCGGAGGCGAGGCGGGCCTGGGCGGTTTCAGCGTCGACAAAGCGCGCGCTGCCATATACCACCACAGTGTGCTCAATGCCGTGGGCTTCCTGGCCCAGATCCGGTTTGAGCAGCTCAAGCTGAAAGCGGATACCGCGCACTTCGCGGCGCGCGATGAATTCAGGGTCTGCAAATGCCAAACGGTAAGCATCCGGCAGCATAGGGTCAGATGCAACGGCTTCACGGGCGGTAGTGGGCACATCCAAGGGGGCCAACTCTTCTGCCAGCGAACGCTCGTGCAGGAATGTCTTTGCGTCCATAAATCTCCAAATGCACTATCACAGGGACAAGCTAGCGATCTTCGCAGATTGCAAGGTCTGATGGCGTGAAAAAGATGGTGGCGCTATGGTCTTAACGCAGCACATGCACGGTGTAAATCCCGGCGATGGTCAACAGTAGCGATGTGAACAGGTGTGTACCGGCCCATGCCAGAGCCATCCCCCAACGCTGCGCCTGCAACAAAGACACGACTTCAGCAGAAAAGCTGGAGAAGGTGGTCAGTCCTCCGAGAAAGCCTGTGATGATGGCCAGACGCCAGACAGGGTCCAGATGGGGGGACGCCTCCAGCCATGCGATCGCCAGCCCGATGCCGTAGCCACCAATGGCATTGGCGGCCAGAGTGCCCCAGGGCAAATGTCCTTGTGCGCTCAGCCACAGGCCCAACTGCCAGCGCAGCAATGCCCCGAGACTGGCCCCCGTGCAAATGGCAAAGACATGTGGAATAGTCATCGTAGGAGGTGGAAAGTGCTAGCTTGCGTCAGGGTTTGTCAATTCTTCACCGGCTCCGCAGTGTCCTCGGGCACTTCTTCGGGCTGCGGTTCGTTGGGCACGATACGGCTGATGCTTGGAGGCACATCCCGGCCTGCACGGCGTGCTCGGAAAAGGGCTGCGCGCATCAGGAAGATGGTGGTGATGGGCACGGTCACCGCAATGAAGATGGCAATCAGCAGCGCGTGCAAGGCCAAACCTTTACCGGTGGCGCTAAAGAACACGAAGGTGGCCCACATGATCAGCCAGCAGCCCATGGTGGCAACAATGGAGGGAGCATGCACGCGCTCAAAATAGCTTTTCAGACGCATCAGCCCCATGGAACCCAGCAGCGCAATGATGGAGCCGCCGAGCACCAGAGCAGCTATCAATACCTCAGCCCACAGTGGTAGTTCAACTTCATTCATTCGATCACCTCGCCGCGCAGCAGGAATTTGGCCATGGCCGTGGAGCTCACGCAACCAAACAAGGCGATCAGCAAGGCCGCCTCAAAATACATGGAGGAGCTGTACAGAATGCCCAGCACCAGCATGGCCAGCATTCCGTTGATGTACATGCAGTCCAGTGCCAGCACACGGTCTTGCGCAGAGGGTCCTTTGAGCAAGCGGGTCAGTGCGCAAGCCATGCCCAGCACCAGGAAAAAGAGGGCCAGCGACAAGACCCAGATCAGCCATTGACTCATTCGAAAATCTCCATCAGTGGGCGCTCGTACTTGGTCTTGACGTGTTCGACCACTTGTTGCGGATCACCAACTTCAAGCACATGCATGAGCAGCACAGTGCGGTCTCGCGAAATTTCGGCCCAGGCCGTACCCGGCGTGATGCAGATGATCATCGCCAGTACTGCCAGAGCATTCGGGTCTTTGACTTCCAGTGGCACGTGCACAAATGCAGCCGGATGTCTGCGCAGCTTAGGGAAAAGTAAAAAGCGCACGACCTGGAAATTGGAGATCGATGTATCGACCACCACGTTGAAAAAGAGTTTCAAGATGGTCCACGGATGGCGCACACGGACAGGCAATGGACGCAGCCCACGAGTAAGCACAGGGATCAGCAGACCCAATATGGCACCCAGAACGATATGCCCCTTGCTGTAGGAGTGGTTCAGCAACAGCCACAGCACAAACAGGGCTGCCGAAAGCAGTGGTGCGGGAAAGAGCAGCTTCATCATGGCTGGCTCTCCTGTGCAGCCGGAGTTGCCGTACTGGCCGGTCCGGCCGTTGGGTTGGGAATGGGCTGTGTATCCATGACTGCTTGAATATAGGTACTGGGTGCATGCAAGGCATTGGCTGCATCTTGGGTGTATTGCATGACGGCGTCTGCTTTAACGGTGAGCACAATGCACAGCGCCATCAGGCCTGCAATGGGCAAACCTTCCGAGATGCGCAGCTCTGGCGTGCCACGCTCATGGGTAGCCCAGAAATGGCGGATGCCAGCGCGGGTCAGCGCAATCAGGGCCAGCAAGCCAGTGCCAATCATCAATGCCATCAGCACCCAACCCCACTGACCAGCTTGATAGCCCGCAGACTGGCCCAGACCCACAGGGTTGATCAGGTTGCTGAGCATCGCGAACTTGCCAATAAAGCCGGACAGCGGCGGCAGACCTGTCACGACCAGGGTACACATGATGAAGGCCAGGCCCAGGAATGCCGCTGAAGCAGGAATGGCACGGCCAATCAGCACTTGTTCGTTCTCGTCCAGATTGAGGCTTTGCGTGGGTACCAGTTCCGAATTGAGGAAAGGTGCTTCTTCGTCATCGATGTCGACATTTCCGTCATTGCGCCAACGATCCATGATATCTGCCAGCAGGAACAAGATGGCGACGGCCAGTGTTGAACTGGGCAGGTAATACAGCAGTCCTGCCGTGAGCATGTTCTGACCAAAACCGATGGCTGCAAGCAAGGTGCCGGAAGACAGGATCGCTGCGTAGCCAGCCAGGTGTGTCAGGCGCGTGGCGGCCAGGGTTCCGATACCGCCAAACACCATGGTGACCATGCCACCGACAATCAGCCACATGGAACCAAACAGGGCAGAGTCCCCGGCCTCGCTGGAAAACATCAGTGTCCACAGGCGCAGGATGGTGTAGACGCCGACCTTGGTCATCAGAGCAAACAGCGCGCCCACTGGTGCAGTGGCAGCGCTGTAAGCGGACACCAGCCAGAAGTTCAAAGGCCATACCGCTGCTTTGATCAAGAATGCGGTGGCCAATACACCTGCCGCCGTATGAAGCAGGCCACGATCGGCTGCAGACACCTCTGGAATGGCCTGAGCCAAGTCTGCCATGTTCAATGTGCCGGTAATTCCGTACAGCATCGACACACCAATCAGGAATAAGGAAGAGGCGGCGAGATTGATGGCGATGTAGTGCAGACCAGACTGCACACGTTGGCGACCAGAACCATGCAGCAGCAAGCCGTAAGAGGCAGCCAGCATGATTTCAAAAAAGACAAACAGGTTGAACAGGTCGGCTGTCAGGAATGCACCGGACAGACCCATCAACTGCAGCTGAAACAGCGGATGGAAGTGCACACCAGCCTTGTGCCAGCGCGCGGTGGCAAACAGGCTGGAAGCCAGGGCAATGCTGTAGGTCAGCACCAGCATGAGCGCGGTGAGACGATCCACAGCCAGCACAATGCCAAATGGGGCTTGCCAGTTGCCGGGCAGGTAGACTCCCATGGTGGTGTTGGAGCCTGATTGGTCTGCCCACAGCAGCAAGGCAATTGCAACCAGCAGGCCCACCAGGGTTGCGCCGGCATTCATCACCATCTTCATTTTTTGCTGCTCTTCTTTGAGCAGCAACATGAGGGCAGACGTCAACATGGGCAGCACAATCGGTGCAAGCATGAGGTGTGGCATCAGCGATGCCAGCCATTCAAGAATCAAGCTCATGGCATCTCCTGCACATCACGTGCTTTGATGCCATCCACATGGTCGGTGCCAGACATGCCGCGTGAAGCCAGCAATACAACCAGGAACAATGCCGTCATCGCAAAGCCAATCACGATGGCAGTCAATACCAGCGCTTGGGGCATGGGGTCGGCGTAATGTGCCAGGGTTTCGGGAATACCAGGGCGCAGCACGGGCTCTTTGTCGATGGCAAGGCCTTCACGTCCCATGCTGAAGATGAACAGATTGACTGCGTAAGACAGCAAAGATAGTCCTACGATCACTTGAAATGTGCGTGGGCGAAGCAACAGCCAGACGCCGGAGCCTGCCAGTACGCCAATGGCGATAGCCAGTACGGTTTCCATTAGCGGGCTCCTTCCTGAGCATCTTGCTCTTCTTGTATGCGTGCGTGGTAGCGGTGGCCGCGCACCGACTGGTGGGCAATGGCCGTCAAGATCAGCAGGGTAGAACCCACAACCAAGGTAAAGACTCCAATGTCAAAGAAAGTGGCGCTGGCGAGGTGAATTTGTCCAATCCACGGCAGAGCGAAATGGAAGGTGTGGCTCGTCATGAACGGGTAGCCCACCACGATGGAGCCCAGGCCTGTCAGGATGGCGAACAGCAGGCCAAAGCCAATCCAGCGCCTTGGGAACAGTGGCATGTGGGCTTCCACCCAGTGCGTGCCGGAGATGATGTACTGCAGCAGCAAGGCCACAGAGAACACCAAGCCTGCTACAAAGCCGCCGCCGGGTTCGTTGTGGCCGCGCATGAACAGGTAGATAGACACCAAAGTGGCAAACGGCAACAGCAGGCGCACCAGTACCGCAGGCACCATCAGATAGCCCACAGCAGAGTCTGCAGCATGGCGTGGGTTGATGAGGTCGGTCTGCAAGTCACCTGGAATGAAGCGTTGCTGCTCTGGAATGTCCATGGTTTCGCGCGCAGGGCGGAAGCGGCGCAACAAGGCATATACCGTGAGAGCAACGATGCCAAGCACCACAATCTCACCAAAGGTGTCAAAACCGCGGAAGTCCACCAGCATCACGTTGACCACGTTGGTGCCGCCACCTTCGGTCAGGGCGCGCTCCAGGAAGAAGGTGGACGTGGATTCAGGGAAGGGTCGACTCATCATGGCAAAAGCCAGCCAGCCTACGCCACCACCAGCAGCCAGCGCGATCAGCAGGTCGCGTACACGGCGCGCACGGGCCGAGAGCTCGGTGGAAAGCGCTGGAATACGGAGGCTCTTGTCTCGTTTGGGCAGCCAGCGCAGGCCCAGCAAGATCAGCACGGTGGTGACCACTTCGACCACCAACTGAGTCAGCGCCAGGTCGGGCGCGGAGAACCACAAGAAGGTGATGCAGGTGCACAGACCTGCACCGCCCAGCATGATCAACGCTGCCATCCGGTGGTACTTGGCTTTCCACGCCGCACCCAAAGCGCACAGGCCACCCAGAGTCCATAGCAGCACGAAAGCAGGAGACAGAGGCAAATTGGCACGGTTGCCGAGGTCCAGACCACGAATCCATAGTGGCAGAACACCTGCGCCCAGGGCAACGAGCACCAGCCAAAGCATTTGCCACTGCAGATGTTGAGTGCTGAGCAGGCGGCGTGTATTGCGCGCCAGCAGGCTCAAGCGAGCGATGACATTTTCAAAGATGCGTTGTCCGTCAATTGCGAACAGTGTGGAAAGTGCATCGCTGAGCACATCCTGCTTGCGCAGCCAGCGCAATACTGCGTACAGAATCACGCCACCAATCAGGGCTACCACACTCATGATCAACGGAGTGTTGATGCCATGCCAGACGGCCAGGCTGAAATGTGGCAGATTGCCTCCAACGACAGGCAATGCTGCAGCGTTCAGGAAGTCGCCCACAGCCCATGCGGGGAAGATGCCTACCAGCAGGCAAATCAGTACCAGCAATTCCACCGGGACACGCATCCAGTGCGGAGGTTCGTGCGGTTTGCGAGGCAGGTCGGTGGCTTTGGGGCCAAAGTAAACGTCGACAGTAAAGAACAGCGAATAGGCAACGCTGAACATGCCGGCAATCGTTGCGGCCAGCGGCAGCACAATGCTCACCCAGTGGTCAGCATCCACAAAGACGGTCTCGGCAAAGAACATTTCTTTGGACAGGAAACCGTTGAGCAAGGGCACACCAGCCATAGCGGCGCTGGCCACGCAAGCCAAGGTGGCGGTCACCGGCATCATCTTGCGCAGGCCCGACAAGCGATCCATGTCACGCGTACCGCTTTCATGGTCCACGATACCGGCAGCCATGAACAGCGAAGCCTTGAAGGTTGCGTGGTTCATGATGTGGAACACGGCGGCTACCGCTGCCAGGGGACTGTTCAGACCCAAAAGCAAGGTGATCAGGCCCAGGTGTGAAATGGTGGAGTAAGCGAGCAAGCCTTTGAGGTCGCGCTGGAACATGGCAAAAAAGCCGCCCAGCAGCAAGGTGGTCACCCCTGCACCCCCGACCAGCCAGAACCATTCATTCGTACCCGATAGCACGGGCCACAGTCGCGCCAAGAGAAAGACACCTGCTTTGACCATGGTGGCTGAGTGCAGATAGGCAGATACTGGCGTCGGTGCAGCCATGGCATGGGGCAGCCAGAAGTGGAAAGGAAACTGTGCGCTTTTGGTGAGCGCGCCGAGCAGAATCAACACCAGCATGGGGGTGTACAGATCGTGCGCGCGCACCTGCGCACCAGCGGCCAAGACGTTCTCAAGGTCATAGCTGCCAACAATATGTCCCAGCATCAAGATGCCGGCGAACAGGCACAAACCTCCGGTTCCCGTGACGGTCAGCGCCATACGTGCGCCGCGACGTGCATCTTTGCGGTGGTGCCAGTAGCCAATCAGCAAGAATGAAAAGAGACTGGTCAGCTCCCAGAAAAATACCAGCTGGATGATGTTGCCGGAGAGCACAACCCCTGACATCGCCCCCATAAATGCCAGCAAAAAGGAGAAAAAGCGAGGAACCGGGTCTGCGGGCGACATGTAGTAGCGCGCATAAAGTACCACCAAGGAGCCTATGCCCAGCACCAGCATGCTGAAGATCCATGCGAATCCATCCATGCGCACCACGAAATTGAGGCCAAGAGCAGGTAACCAGACCAGTTCTTGGCGTATCACACCGCCATCTGCTATCTCTGGGAAAAACATCGCGGCTTGAATTGCACAGGCCAGCGCAATAATGCCTGCCAGGGTGGACTCGGTGTTCCGTGCATTGGCCGGCAAAACGGCGGCCAAGAGGCTGCCGATAAAGGGGAGAAGAATAAGAGAGATCAGGGGCATGAAGGCTGATTCAATAGGGCGGTGGTCTCTTGGATGCTATGAAAGCCTAAGCTGGCGAAGCGTATTTTCGACGCTCAGGAAGAAAAAAACCCGCCAACGGCGGGCGCTTTGTAAGCATAAAGGAGAAATTCAGCGCTTCTCTTGTTTTTTGCTGGCAGTTTGTGCGGGTTTTACGGATTTTTCATTGCCTGGTTTGGATTGGGTCACTGATTTGCCTGTTTGCTTGAAGGCTTGTCCATTCACGGTCATGCCTTGCGCAGACATCTGGCTTGCTTTGTTGTCAGCAATGCCACTGACTCGTGCAATCAGGTCATCCCAGCTTTTGAACGCACCCTGTTGACGGGCATCCAAAATGCGGCTTGCTGTAGCAGGGCCTATGCCTTTGATTGCCGTAAGGTCGGCGTGGCTAGCTTTGTTGATATCCACGGCCGCCACAATACCTGCGTAAAACAAAAAGGCCGCTGCAATTAATTTTTTCAGCATACGAAATTTCCCTCAGAAGCTTGGAGTTGATGTATGTGCACAAAGGTGCATATGCATGCTATGGAGCACTCCGTTGCAAGGGAATAAGGGTTGCAAATCAATCTGGTCATGCGGCGCTCAAGGGACTGATGGGCAAGCCACCAGCATGGGTACACGTTAGATTGATGGGTTGTCTGCTTTGCGCCCGTAACGTGCAGCAATCACGGCGGAGACCATCAATTGCATGGGGTGAAACAGCATGACGGGCAGCACCATGGGGCCTACCGCTGCAGCGGTGAATAGCACCTTGGCCATGGGAATGCCGCTGACCAGGCTTTTTTGCGCGCCACAAAACAAAATAGTGGCTTCATCTGCGGTGCTGAATCCGAAGCGTCGGCTTGCCCAGACGCACCAGCCCATAGAACAGGCCAGAAGCCCGGCGCAGACAGCAAACAGCGTCAACATGGCTGTCAATGGCATTTGTTGCCACAGACCTGCAACCACAGCGCCGCTGAACGCCGCGTAAACAACCAGCAAAATGGAGCCTTGGTCAATGATTTTGATTTTGCTGCCCAGGCGCTGTAACGTACCCTGGGTCCAGGGACGCAGCAAATGTCCCACTGCAAAGGGTAGCAGCAGCTGCAAAGCGATTTTTCCTACGGCTTCCAATGGATTGCCAGCACTGGCTGTATGAGAGAGCAGCAGGCCAACCAGTAGCGGGGTGAAAACAATGCCCATCAACGTGGATCCAGAGGCGCTACAAACTGCTGCTGGGATATTGCCTCGTGCCAGACCTGTTAGTGCGATTGCAGACTGCACGGTGGCGGGCAGTGCGCACAGAAAGAGTACGCCCAATACCAGTTCGTGAGGCAAGATTTGAGCCAGCAGCGGTTTCAGCAGCCAGCCTAGCAGCGGAAAGAATGCGAAGGTGGTGGCAGTGACCAGCAGGTGCAGCCGCCAGTGACCAATGCCTGCCAGGATAGCGGGGCGCGAAAGCTTGCTACCATGCAAAAAGAACAGCAGCACAATGACGAAGCTGGTGACTTTGTCTAGCACAACTGCAAACTGTCCAGAGGCAGGCAGCACACTGGCGAGCAGGACAGTGGCCGCAAGTGCAAGCGTGAAATTGTCGGGGCGAAAGCGTGCCAAGATACTCATGAATCGGTGAAGGCGCAAACAGCAGCAAAGTGCAAAAGATTTTTGAAAAAGGACTTAATTCTCGGCACAAACTGTCGATACAAGGGGTGTTCGTATTTTTGAAAGCATGCTCTTATGTTGCTAGTTAGCCCAACTTCCGCAGATTCTGCCCATGTGCATCCAGAGCGTTCCAGCATGTTTCAAATGCCAATTTTTAAGCCGGGTGTGCAGGTGATGGCAGGCAATCATCAGGAAACCGTCAGCCACGTGGTATTGCGTCGCAGAGAAATGATGGTGTATCTGGTGGGCAAGGACGAACCTGTCAAGCCTGAGCGTTTGAGTGTGGTGCCCACATGGTTTACGACCAAGCGTAGGCCGGAGAGCTTGAACTGGTATTTGTGAAGAGGGTACAAAAAAAGCTCCAGTGAGGAGCTTTTTATATCCATCAGGCTATGGTCTGGCTTGCCATGGCTTCGCCCAGACGTACCTGTGTAGTGGCTTGCCAGTGGGCGCTGAACTTCAAGTCACTTTTCGGGGTCAGCAGCACAATGGTCGAGCCAAGCAAGAAGCGCCCCATCTCTGCGCCTTGTTCGAGCCGGATGTCCTGTTCCATGTAATCCCACTCACGCACCTTGCCGGGACGGGGTGGGTTGACCACGCCATGCCACACGGTGGCCATGCTGCCAACGATGGTCGCCCCCACCAGCACCATGACGAACGGCCCCATAGGCCCTTCAAAGACGCAAACCACGCGTTCATTGCGGGCGAACAGTCCGGGAACTCCGCGTGCGGTGGTGGGGTTTACTGAAAACAGATCGCCTGGAACGTGAATCATGCGCAGCAATTTGCCCGCACAGGGCATGTGAATGCGGTGATAGTCACGTGGACTGAGATAAATCGTCGCAAAGTGGCCGTCCTGGAACTGTGCGGCCAGTTGAGCATCCCCTCCAACCAATGCCTGGGTGGAGTAGTGGTGGCCTTTGGCCTGGAAAATTTGATCGCCCTGGATGGCGCCAATCTGGCTGATTGCACCATCTACTGGGCATATCCATGGTGCTTGCGCCAATGGGCGGGCATCTGCTTTCAGCGCTCGGGTGAAAAAAGCGTTAAAGCTTGGATATGCCGCTGGGTCTGGGTTCGCTGCCTCCGACATATTCACTTGGTAGCGTTGGATGAACCAGCGAATCACCGCAGTGGTGCTGGAGCCGCCTTCCAGATTGGCGAGGTGGCCCATCAGCTGAGTCAGCGCTTGCTTGGGCAAAAGGTATTGGGGCAGAACCGAGAGGCGATCAGACACGAGTAATGTTTGGTAAGGGGCAAAAGAGATGATTCTATCGGCAGCGCCAACGGCTATCCTTGGGTGCCAAGCCAAGAAGTGCACAGGATCGGCACAATTGGTCAGCATATGCGCTGCGCGCTCCGTTGTGTGGAGGGTTTGCGCGAAGGTTTAGGTATTTATGGTGGACCCTCTGAAAGACACTCAAGCCAGCACGCTGGAAACCGGTCGGGCCCAGCTCAGTCGCTGGGGTTTGTGGCTGCGAAATTTTTTACCTGCTTCGGTGCGCATCGGCTATGCCGAGGCACTACGTATTTCAGTTGGCGTACTTATTGGCGTGTTGGTCACCGGCCTGCTCTCGCGTTGGTGGAGTGAGGGTGCCGTCAATATTTGGATGGTGTCTTCACTGGGGGCTAGTGCGGTATTGCTATTTGGTATGCCCGCCAGTCCAATGGCGCAGCCTTGGCCTGTGCTTGTGGGTACTGTGCTCTCGGCACTGGTAGGGGCGGCTGTACAGGCAGTGATTGCGGATACCGCTGTGGCTTGTGCGGTTGCTGTGGGTCTTTCAGTGATGCTGATGGTGCCGCTGCGCTGCATGCATCCGCCGGGGGCAGGGTTTGCGGCCTATGTGGTGCTGGAGCACATCAATGGCGTGACCTTGGTGGCATTTCCGATTCTCTTTAATGTGGCAGTGCTGCTTGTGTGCGCGATGATCTATAACGCTATCACCGGCAAGCGCTATCCACATCCACAGCACAGCTTCAAGCGTGGCCTCGGTGGTGATGGCGATGGCAATGGGGTGTTTGCAGCGGAGGATCTGGATGCAGCACTCAAGCACTACAACCAGGTGCTGGACGTCAGTCGTGCCGATCTTGAGGGCTTGTTGCACATTGCAGGACGCTCTGCCTTCAATCGCAACTTCGGTAATTTGCGCTGTAAAGACATCATGTCCCAGCCTGTATTTGCGGTGGAGCCCGGTGTGTCGCAAAAAGAAGCCTGGGCCCTGATGCGGCAGGAGCGTGTCAAGGCGCTTCCCGTGGTGGATGCTGATGGTGTGGTGCAGGGCATGGTGAGCATCTCGGACTTTGTACGGGAAGCCACCATGGATGCGCCTGACGGAGTGGTGCAGCGTTTGCGCCATCTGGTGACAGGGCGCAATACACACAAGGCGAAAGTTCAAGCCTTGATGGAGGCTGAGCCTCAAACCGTGCAAGCGGATTGCTTGCTGGTGGATCTGGTGCCACTTTTCTCTGCGGGAGGGTGCCACCATTTGCCTGTCGTGGATGGACAGCAAAAACTTTTGGGAATCGTGACGCAAACAGATTTGATCCGGGCTCTGAGTGTGGCTATCAGTGTTCCCACACAGCGCTGAGGGCGGGCAGTGTTGTGCGTTGACGTCAGTCAAAGGCGATGTGAGCGAAATTTTTGTAGGTACAGGTCGGGCAAGTTTCCCCTCTTGCTGAAGCAAATTAAGCTTAGCGGCTACAATCAATGGTTATTTTTGTGGCTGACAGTGCTGCATTTTCTCCGTTGAGGCCCTCTGTTCGGTTTGCGCCGTGCGCAACCTTTCCCCGTCGTGTATGACGACGCATGCTTTGCCGCTGGCAATTTGCGCATGGGTTTGAAGCAAAGGCGCCGCAAGCAGATACCTACACTTTAAGAGTTGATTGAACATGGCAAAAGAAGAACTGATTGAAATGCAAGGCTCCGTGACTGAAGTGCTGCCAGATTCGCGCTTTCGCGTGACTTTGGAAAACGGTCACCAGCTGATTGCATACACTGGCGGCAAGATGCGCAAGCACCACATCCGTATCCTGGCAGGTGACAAGGTGTCGCTGGAAATGTCTCCCTACGACCTTACCAAGGGCCGCATCACATTCCGCCACTTGCCCAACCGCGGTCCGGCACCTGCTTCGCGCTGATTGCAGACGACTGTGGACAAAAAGACAAATTAATTTGTCTTTTTTGAAAAGCAGTCAAAAATTTGCATATAATCTAAGTCTTGTCGGAGCGTAGCGCAGCCTGGTAGCGCATCTGCTTTGGGAGCAGAGGGTCGCGAGTTCGAATCCCGCCGCTCCGACCAAAAGATTGAAGGGTTAGATCGAAAGATCTAACCCTTTTGTCGTTTTGAGGCTTGCTTGGCAAGTGTTTGCTGCTATCAAATAATTTTTATTATTTGAATTTCGGCGAAAAATTGGGCGTATAATTCACGCATTGTCGGAGCGTAGCGCAGCCTGGTAGCGCATCTGCTTTGGGAGCAGAGGGTCGCGAGTTCGAATCCCGCCGCTCCGACCAATTGATTCAAGGACTTAGCTGAGAAATTAGCTAAGTCCTTTTGTCTTTTCTGGGATGAGGGGTAAACAAGAAATTTGTTACTTGCGCCTTTGGAGCACACTTAGCTGTCCTTGAACGCCAACAGGCAGCATGTATTGATCGAAGGAAAGCTAAAGGCTGACTGCCATCGTTCAACTCAACAAGGTCAATGACTGTTGCTACCCGAGGCAGTCATTGCTCTGAGTCTTCACTCTAGATCTGTTCTATCTTTCAAAGCCTTCATTGAAAGCATGCTCAGGCCGAGTGACTGCTTTCATAGACTTCGAAGTAGCACTGTCGAGCCGTAACGGCTGTTCGTGACTCGGCGGCCAATGTCTGCTGCGCAGCGATTGCTGCCTGTTGAAGCCACGAAAGGAATGACTACTTTTTTGCTCTGCAGCCGTCTCTCAGTGAAAGTGATAAAACAACTCTACGAAGTCAGTAACCATCTTAAAACTCCGGTTGGTTCACTGTTTAATGCGGTTAGCTAGCTTACGTGAATTGAATCAGTGCACCAAGGTGACTTACGCAGGGGGCGTATTTTCCACTGAAAATAGGGCGGAATGCTTGAAATTGACTTGCTGAAGGACTATTACCAACTGCTTGAAGAGAAGCTGAAGCAGCTCGGTGTCGATGCGGATGGTTGGTCGGCGTAGACGTGCTTCATAGCGCTCTTTGGAAACAAGGGCAGGCAGGTTCCGCAGTGGCGCTACAGAGTGCATATCTCCTCTGAGCTAACTGAAAAGCTAAGCGCCGGCGTGGACTACAAAGAGCATCTCGATACCTTAATCGAGTGCTTTGAAGAGGGTAAGCCTATAGCGCCATATCTTTCAGCAGATATAAAGAGAGAAAGCCCGAGAAGCTGGACCCCTTCCTCATTCACTGGGGGCTAAATCACCTGCATGTAGTGCCCCCAGTCCTGCGGGAGGACGGCTTCTATGTGCGCAAACATACTCGCTGGCTGTTCTTCAACATCAAAGGCGACGACATTTACTTTGTAGATGTTCGGCCCCACACGAATTTGGAAATGTGCGACAACCGCATGTTCTTGTCTAACCAAGCAAAGCTACGCTCCACAATCCAGCGCTTTGGCATCACCTTAAACATACAAGCAG
>NZ_JASAUZ010000015.1 GCF_030162935.1 Comamonas halotolerans | reverse complement strand
ACGTCCGTGGGCACTTGCACAGTAGTGCCATCGGGCCAGGTCACCGTCACTGTGGAGCCCGGCTCGCTGACCGTGCCCGAGACCGTGGGCTTGTTGTCAGCATCGGCATCGCTGATCGCAACCGTGGTGCTCGGCGCTGTGGTGTCCACTGTTAGTTCGAAGCTGGCGCTCGGAGTGGAGGCATTGCCCGCAGCATCGGTAGCAACAGCAGTTAACTGATGAGTTCCTTCGGCCAGCGCAAAGGGCGGAGTGAAAGTCCAGCGGCCATTCGAATCAGCGATCGTGGAACCCAGTAATTTGTCACCATCAAAAATGGATATCTGAGCCCCTGCTTCCGAGGTGCCGGACACCGAAGGCCTTGTATCGTCCGTGTCGCCTCCGACAGTTATTGATCCTTTTCTAGGACCAACATCATCTTGTAGTGTGCCAATCGTTGGTGTTGCAGGCACAACAGTATCTACTTCAATAGAGTGCGGAGTGCTGGGATCGCTGCTTCCCGCATCATCAGTGGCGACTGCAGTCAGCTCATGGTCGCCATCTGTCAGAGGCTCGGTGGGTGTAAAGCTCCACTTTCCGTCTCCATCCGCAGTGGTACTCCCCAGCAGTTTTCCATTATCGTAAATTGTTACAACGCTGCCAGGTTTGGCAGTTCCCATCAAAGTAGGCGTTGTGTCATTGGTGGCTTGAGCATCACCCAGTGGTTTTCCATTCCCGCTCACTGTGAAGGTGGGCGCAGAAGGTACGGCGGGGGAAGCATCTCCTCCACTATTTGAAGAAGAGGCAAGGATGCCAATACCTGCTGCCCCCAACAATCCTATAAGAGCAGCTGTAGCTACACCATCATTGATTGGCTCGTAGACAACCAATGCATCCGTGACACCGTCTGCTCCGTTCAATGCATCACGAAAATCCACCCAGAAGCGGGCATCTTCCTCGATGAGGACTAGATTGTTCACCCCATCTCCATGAGCGAAAAAGCCCTGAATGCGAACTGTGCGCCCATCCTTCATCTCGATGAGGAGATCATTACCAATGCGAGAGTAGTTAGAGACGTCTTCTTTTCTTACAGCCAATAAAAAATTTGCTGGCTCATTAGGAGCTTCCACAGAAGAGGTCTCTACAAATACATCAACATGATTAGCCAATACAGTTGAAGAAATCATGGTAATCCCTTAAGAATGAGGTGCGAGCTAGCAGTGAAGTCGACTGATTAATTAATGATCAAAAGCATTCAATTAGCCAATTCAATCGACCAGACTCGATGCATTTATTAAATGCATCACACGAGTTTTGTCATAAGTGAAAACTAACTTTTTAAATACTTTTGATGTACTGAAAACATATTAATAAGCGGCAAGTCGGGAAATGTAAGAATTGTTCGAATTTACAAATTAAAACAAACAAAACAAATTGATGAATAGATGGACTTACAGACAAAACCGGCGTCGCTCCTCTCGAGGGATGGAGCATTTTTAGAATTACTAGCCCTGCATCTCAGTATCGGTTTTAATAATGCAATAGCTTGGTGCTATTGACCATTTTATTTGTAGGATTATTAATAAGAAGTTATTTAGATCTGAATTTATTTGAATTAATAAAAACAAGTGAATCCTTACATCTGAAGCAACGCTCTCTCCGATATTTTTCTGGATGCATTAAAAATAAAGCTGTACTCAAACTGGTGAAACTAGAACCGGTTCATTCACGTGCGTCTCTTTCTTTAAGTCAATTCGACCTTGGCGCGCAATACCCTGAAACACAACAAGGTGAACTAGGCATGGTTTAGTGGCATGGACCTCCCTCGAAGCTCAGAAGACAGCAGCGGCTTCGAACTGAATGCGCAATCGCTTGCAAAGACTTCGCAAGCGGTTGGGTGCATGTAAAACCGCTTAGAATTCCCTGCGTTGGTGCACCACCCTGGATCACTCAGGAAAGGTGTTAAACGGGAATCAGGAGAAGCTCTGTACTGCGCTTTAACCTGAACTGCCCCCGCAACAGTAAGTGCGGTGCGTCGCAATCCGAGCGCGCAAAGTGACACGGACAGCCACTGAGGTTTGCTCCTCGGGAAGGAGTGTCACCCCTACCCACCAGTCTGGATACCGGCCAACACGCAGTAGCTGCTGCTTTGCAGCGGCTACTTTCATCATCTGTGCAGGCGGGGTCGCCTGGGTGGCAGAACATTCTCTGCATGCATTTCTACTTCTGCAGCGTCAGCAGCTGCATTTGGCATTGCGCATGTCGATTTGCATCTCAAACCCTACGCCGCGCCTGACAAGGTTCTTCCGTAGGCTTCATGATCAAAATTTTCTCCAAACCCAACTGCGTTCAATGTTCGATGACGATGCGCGCCCTGGATCGTCAAGGCAGCACCTACGAAGTGGTCGACGTATCGCAAGACGCTGCTGCTGCAACACTGATCCAGTCATGGGGCTACCGCCAAGTGCCCGTGGTGCAATTTGGAGAAGAGCACTGGAGCGGCTTCCGCCCTGATCGACTGGCAGCCTTGCCAACTGCTGCCTGACATGGCGCACTGGGTTTTCTACTCTTCCAGAACTGGCAACACCGCACGTCTGCTGAGCAACGCAGGCTTGACAGGCTCCCGTATTCCGCGCGCTGTTGAAGACGAGATGCCCACCATTCAGGGCCCATTCATCTTGCTGACTCCGTCATTTGGCGATGCACAAGGCCAGGGAGCCGTGCCCAAAGCCGTGATCCGCTTCCTCAATGCGCCAGAGCGCAGGCAATGGCTGCGTGCAGTCGTGGCCTGCGGTGATCGCAACTTTGGTGCTGCGTTTGCTCAGGCAGGTGATGTGATCGCACGCAAATGCCAGGTTCCGCTGCTGCACCGTGTCGAGATGGCTGGCACGAGCGCAGACTGGATGCGCTTACAGCACATCGATCAGCACTTTCCCCTCCACATCCTTCCCAACACCTCGACCGCTTCGTTATGACACCCACACCCACCAAGCTGGACTTTCATGCCCTGAATGCCATGCTGAACCTGCCTGATGAGAAAGGGCAAATTCAGTTTGATGCCGACCGCCTGGCGGCGCGTCAGTATTTTCTGCAACACGTCAACCAGAACACCGTGTTCTTTCATTCGCTGGAAGAAAAACTCGACTACCTGCGCACGGAAGACTATTACGAAGGCGAAGTGCTGGATGCATACACACCTGCTTTTGTAGAGTCCATCTTCAAGTCGGCTTACGCCAAGAAATTTCGCTTCCCGACCTTCCTGGGAGCGTACAAGTACTACACGGCCTATACCTTGAAAACGCGTGATGGCAAACGCTATCTGGAGCGCTTTGAAGACCGTGTGGTGATGACGGCACTGGCGCTGGCTCGTGGCGATGAAAAGCTGTCCATACGCATAATGGAAGAGATCATTGCCGGGCGCTTTCAGCCCGCAACCCCCACTTTCCTGAACGCTGGCAAAAAGCAGCGTGGCGAGCTGGTCTCGTGTTTTCTGCTGCGCCTTGAAGACAATATGGAAAGCATTGGCCGCGGCATCAACTCGGCCCTGCAACTGTCCAAGCGCGGCGGCGGCGTGGCCCTGTTACTGAGCAATCTGCGCGAGCTGGGTGCCCCCATCAAGGGTATTGAAAACCAGTCTTCCGGCGTGATTCCCGTGATGAAACTGCTGGAAGACGGCTTCTCTTACGCCAACCAGCTTGGTGCCCGCCAAGGTGCAGGCGCCGTATACCTGAACGCCCACCACCCAGACATCATGCGTTTTCTGGACACCAAGCGTGAAAACGCGGACGAGAAGATTCGCATCAAGACGCTGTCGTTAGGCGTGGTCATTCCAGACATCACCTTCGAGCTGGCCAAACGCAATGAGGATATGTACCTATTCTCACCCTACGACGTGGAACGCGTATACGGCAAACCGTTTGCCGACATCTCCGTGACCGAGCATTACAAGGCCATGGTGGATGATCCCCGCATCAAAAAGACCAAGATCAAAGCACGCGAGTTCTTCCAGACCATTGCGGAGATCCAGTTCGAGTCGGGCTACCCCTACATCCTGTTTGAAGATACGGCCAACCGTGCCAACCCGATTGCAGGCCGCATCAACATGTCCAACCTGTGCTCGGAAATTCTGCAAGTCAACACGCCCTCTGTGTTGAATGAAGATCTGAACTACGAGGAAATTGGCAACGACATATCCTGCAATCTCGGTTCACTGAACATTGCAACCGTCATGGACGGCGGCCAACTCGGCCAGGCTGTGGAAACTGCCATCCGTGCCTTGACAGCCGTCTCCGAGATGAGCGCTGTCAACTCCGTCCCGTCTGTACGCAAAGGCAACGATGACAGCCACGCGATCGGCCTGGGACAAATGAATTTGCACGGCTATCTGGGCCGCGAAAAAATTCATTACGACAGCCCTGCTGCCGTGGAATTCACCAGCGTGTACTTTGCCGCTGTGGCCTATCACTGCCTGCGTACATCCTGCCTATTGGCACAAGAGAAGAAGCAACGCTTTATCGGCTTTGAAGACAGCAAGTACGCCAGTGGCGAATACTTTGCCAAGTACACCAACCGCGACTGGCTGCCCACCTCCGACACAGTCAAAGCCCTGTTCGCTAAAACCAGCATGACGCTGCCAACGCGTGCCGACTGGAAGCAGCTCAAAGCCGATGTCATGCAGCACGGCTTGTACAACCGCAACCTGCAGGCCATTCCGCCCACGGGCTCGATCAGCTACATCAACAATTCCACATCGTCCATCCACCCCATTGCCTCGCGTATCGAAATTCGCAAGGAAGGCAAGATTGGCCGCGTGTACTACCCTGCACCGTTCCTCTCGAACGACAACATGGCTTATTACCGCGACGCCTACGAGATTGGCCCCAACGCCATCATTGATGTCTATGCAGCGGCCACTGAACACGTGGATCAAGGCCTTTCCCTGACCCTGTTCTTCCCTGACACCGCCACCACGCGCGATATCAACAAAGCGCAAATCTATGCCTGGAAAAAAGGCATCAAGACCATTTACTACATCCGCCTGCGCCAGCTTGCGCTGGAAGGCACGGAAGTCAAGGCGACTTGCGTCTCCTGCACGCTGTAACCGCCCGATAGAAAGATTGCCATGACATTGCTGACCCAAGCCATCAACTGGAACCGCATCGAGGATGAAAAAGACCTCGAAATCTGGAACCGTGTCACTGCCAACTTCTGGCTGCCTGAAAAGGTGCCGCTGTCCAACGACATTCCATCCTGGGCCACGCTGCGCCCCAGTGAGCAGGAATTGACCATCCGCGTCTTCACCGGACTGACCTTGCTGGACACCGTGCAAAACCAGGTGGGCGCACCCTCGCTCATGCACGATGCCGTCACGCCCCACGAGGAGTCGGTGCTCTCCAACTTCACCTTCATGGAGGCCGTGCACGCGCGCAGCTATTCATCCATCTTCTCCACGCTGTGCTCCACCACGGAGATTGACGAAGCCTTCCGCTGGTCAGAAGAAAACCCATGGCTGCAAAAGAAAGCCGAACTCATCCTGAATGAGTACAAGGCCATGGAAACACCGCTGAAAAAGAAGATAGCGTCGGTCTGCCTGGAAAGCTTTCTGTTCTATTCCGGCTTTTACCTGCCGCTGTACTGGTCCAGCCGCGGCAAGCTCACCAACACGGCAGACCTGATTCGCCTCATCATCCGCGACGAAGCGGTGCACGGCTACTACATCGGCTACAAGTTCCAACTGGCATTTGCCAAATTGTCCGAAGCCGACAAGCAAGAAGTCAAAGCCGCAGCCTACGCCATGTTGTACGACCTGTATGAACTGGAATGTCACTACGCTGCCGAGCTGTACGACCCCGTAGGACTGACTGAAGACGTCAAGCGCTTCATGCACTACAACGCCAACAAGGCGCTGAGCAATCTGGGCTTTGAGGCCATGTTCCCCGAAGACATGTGCCAGGTAAACCCCGCCATCATGGCCGCTCTCAGCCCCAGCGCCAACGAGAACCACGACTTCTTCTCAGGCTCAGGCTCTTCATACGTGATTGGCAAGGCAGTCGCTACCGAAGACGAAGACTGGGACTTCTAGGCGCCTGCACAATCTCTCCTTGCAATGGCTGGAAGCTCGGCAATGGGTTGAGCAAAGCGCTCAGAGGTGTTCCAGCGAGGATTTCTGAGCGATTTTTTGTACCAGCAACAGTTGGCGGCAACGTCGTGCTTTGCACCAGGCTCATACCGCTTTTTTGCCCCTTGCCCCTTGCGCGCAATCGATTGCCTCATGAAAAAACCACTGGCTTTGGCTGCCAGTGGTCAGAAGGAAGAAAGCACTTCCCAATGGATACATGAAGATTTGCAGGAACGGCCCCAGCACCCGGCTGCAATCTTTCCAGACCTCATCACAAGGTCTGCTTGTCCAGCCCTTTTTTCACCACCAGATCCACAATTCGCTGCTCACGCTTGTTGGCGCGCTCACAGTGGCCTTCCTGGAAAAAATCCGTCATCGCAATAATGATGCGTGCCCAGCGTTTATCTCTTTCGCGCCAGGCATGAGAAGACACACTCTCCCATGCATAGCCATTAAAAACAGTGGCGTTGACAAAGTGATCCAGCGCACGCACGCCAGCACGGCCCCGCTCTGTTCGACCAAACAGTCCTACCCACCACAAAACCAGATACCCCAGGATGGCCATAGGCACCATCACACACATAAAGGCAAAGCCTCCGAGACGCTCTTTCATGCAACCACGTACAAATAAATTGATTTGAATAAATGCTCTGTAAAGTCAACCAATAGCTCGGTGTATTAAGACCCGCTAACACAACCATTGATACGTCGTTGCTTCGCCTTGTCGTACGCCAGTACTGCCTGCGGCTGCGCGCCCCGTCTCAATCGCAAACCTTCGGTTTGCTGGGTAGTGTTAGCGACTCTAAGAAGTCAAAAACTCAATCTACGGATCGCCAGCTCAATAAAAAGCAGATTTAAAAACATAAAGATCAATCCTTTCATAGCATTTACATATCGCCTACAGCACAAGCACGGCATCGCAATAGATTAGCTCTTGCTATGAGCCTATACCGTGAAGACACCACTGCTGATAAAACGTTTAGTGTGATGGTCAGCGCTTTTTGAGCTTGAGGCGCACGCCATTTTCTGAACGAATTGTCAGGCGACCGACCGGCTTGGGTTCATGCCCTTCCACCGCAAGAAGCTCATAGCGACGCAGCAAGCACGTCAGAATCAACACCGCTTCCTGCAATGCAAATGCAGCGCCCAAGCAAACGCGCTGCCCCATGCTGAAAGGCATGTACGCATGTTTGATTGCAGGTTTGCTCTCATCCCTATCAAACCGGTCAGGGTCAAACGCATCAGGCTCTTTCCACCACTTACGGTGGCGTTGCAGCAGCCAGGGAGCAACCACCACCGTGCTACCTGCCTTGATGTGCTTGCCACGAATGGGACAGTCCTGGGCATTTTCGCGAGCAAAAAATCCCACAGGTGGGAAAAGCCTCAAAGCCTCTCGAAAGATATTCCAAACCTTTGGCAAGCTTTTCATATCACTTTGCGCTGGCGTTCGGTCTCCCAACACCTCCTGAATTTGATCAAATGCACGCTGCTGAACATCAGGAGACTTGGCCAGCAAATAGCACGACCAGGTGAGCGCGCTTGCCGATGTTTCATGCCCTGCCAAAAACAGCATAGCGACCTGATTGACGAGCTCATCAAAGTCAAAGGGCTGCCCTGTTTGCGGATCCTTGGCCATCATGAAGGCTGCAAGAATATCCTTGGGCTCGTCGTCCACCTCCCCTCGCTGATGCGCCTCATAGCGTGGGCGCACCATGGCACTGAGCAGACTACGAATTTCCTTGGATGCCTGATTGCTGCGCCAGCGCTGCCAGGGCATTACAGCCCAACGCATGCCAAACAAAGCTGGCAACATCAATTTCGGGGCCAGGGCTTGATAGCGGGCAAACGCATGAAAGACGCGATGTGCATCCGGCCCTTGCATGGGTTCCGAGAAAATCGTGCGGAAGATGATGTCCGCCGTCACATGCGTCATCTCCACTTCTATATCGTATTCCTCACCATCCGGCAGCGCATCCAGACGCTCCAGCATGGCCGTGGCAGCATCCAGCATGCGTGGGAATGCAATGTGCAGCCGGGCCTGCTCAAAAGCAGGGTTCATCATCGTTCGCTGACGCTGCCACTGTTCACCATTGGTGGTGAAAATACTTTCGCCCAGCAGTGGCTCCAATGCTTCATGCAGCAAACGGCTCTTTGGAAAGCTGTCAGCCTCGGTCTGCATGACACGCTTGACCTGCTCCGTATCATTGAGCATGTACATATCAACACCGGGCAGGTGTACCTCGCCCATTTGCATGCTGTAGCTGCGCTCATACAAAGCATCCATCCATGAACGGCGCGCATGCCAGAACATGCTGAGCTTCGATGCTTTTTCAGGATGGGGCTTGGGGTATGCAGGGCAAAAACGGCTCATCGTACCAATCGTTTAGAAATGAAATCCATCAACTGCCCCTGATAAGTGAGCAATGCAAAATAGTCATAGGCTCCTGGCAATTCAGAGGCCATCAGGTACTGGAAATGCATGCGCATCTTGTTGCGGCGCAGCCAACGGTATGTAGCAGCGTGGAACAGCTTATGGAATCTTGGTGAGCACATATGCCTCGGATTCACGCACTGCGCCAGCTCTTTGCTCGTGAGTTCAGGCAGACTCAATGCAATCAGATCGCACATCCCGAAGCTTACACTGTCACTCGGAGAGGAGATATCCACCCAATGCAGCCCCTCGTCCTGCGACAGAGTCCGCAACTGCTGATGTAAACGTTCATCCGCTTGAGGCATCAGCGTAAACAAAGGAATGCAATTGCCCAAGGTCAGCAAATTCACAGCTTGCGGCCCCTCAGGCACTCTTTGCAACTGCTGCCGCAGAGCATGTACCAAAGACACAGCTACTGCACTCCCAACACTGAATCCCACCACAACCACTTCACCATATCGCCCGCGCTGCATCTCGGAGGCGATCAGTTCAGCGCTAGTTTCCATCCGCGCCCTCAACGGCTCAATTGGAGCCCTTGCAGACTGAGACGCAAAATTCAATATGCGCAACAACCAGCTGACATGCAGCAGCTTGTCCAGCTTGTAGCCAGCAAAAAGCATGAGATACGCAGCCAGAAGAGCGATCAAAGTGCCGCTGGTCCCTGAAGCCTGGCTCATGCCCCCCCAAAAAACTGCGCTGGCCAGCAAAACGCACAGCAGCATATACACCAGTGGATACGCGAGGGTCCACAAGACATAGGGGGTTTGTCTGTGCAATGCAGGCAGCGTTTTCCGCACGCGGAAAACCGCAGCATATGTGCGCAGCGCATCCCAGACAACGCGCAATGTATGCTTGGGCCAGTGCAGGCGAACCTGGTCCGACCAGTCAATGAAAAGATGATCGCTTGGCTCCTGCCCCTCAACGCCAACCGACCAGACAGAGTGCGCCATACCCGCAGCTTCAGCAGGCTCCCAGCGCGAACGTGGGCCCACCTGATAGCCGGCCTTGGATACCTCCGACTGTTTCGCGGCTTCACGGCGCATAAGCTGGTGATAATGCCGCGCACCGCGCGGATCAAAGCCCCCCACAAATACAACCAGCCGATTTGACTTCTGCGGTGCTTGGGCACAAAGCTTTGGATCCAGCACTTAGGCACCAACCCTTTTGGAACCGCTTTCAGTTTTTGCAGCTTGCTTGCGGCGTTTGCCTTTTTTTCCTTTAAGCATACGCATGGACTTCTGCCCCCCTGTCTTGTCCAAGAAATTCAGGCGCAAAGGTCGGCGTGCCTCAGGAATTTCCTGAGGCCACAAGCGTTCAGCCATTTGCCCGTCCAGAGCAATTCCGCACTCCCACTCCAAACCACTGAGCTTTCGATAAAAGCTACCGTTGATCTGGGTGCGGCGAATCAGCGCACTCTTGAAACGCTGCAACTCTTGGGTATCTGGTGCCGCATGCCCGGCAAAATGCCAGAACTGCCGTAAGCGCCCTTGGAAAGTCAGTCCGGGAATGTTGTACAGCGCTGTACCGCAGACCTTGACAGGAGCGCCATGGCCCAACGCAGACAAGCCAACCGTGCTATTGACAACAACCACGCCACGCGTAGCCTTCAAGAGTGAAGGCAAATGCTGGTCATGGATGTACAGCACCTTTCCCTGTAAGTCAAAGCGTTGGCACAAGCGCTCCAGTACCCGACCATAGTGTCGGTGCCCTCTATCCATGGGATGGTGTTTGAACACCAGAATCGCATCTTTGATCGATTCACCGCCATTCGGCACCCCCTCTTGCAACTCGGTAGCTAGCGCTTTTGAAAACGAGCGCATCACATAGTCAGCAAAATTGCAGACGGAGTCAAAATCTGAATGTACGCTGATTTGCGCGTCGTTATAAACCTGCAGTGGCACCAAGAAAAACTGCTTTTGCTTAGCGGTGCACAGATGCTCTTGAATGCCGCGCTGCTTGACTTTGTACCAGGCCTTGCGGCCAAAAGACAGCCACCACCAAGGTGCGTCCAGCACCGTCATGCGACGATGGTGCAAGCTATTGTTCCAGAACCACTGCCCCACCCACGCAGCAAAAAAATAAGCCATGCCCCACATGGCCGCATGCCAAAAAGTATTGCCCACGCCCTTTGTGGCTGGAACCGGCAAGGTGGAAACCGGCTTTGTTGCATCCGACAACAGCGCCTGTTGTGCCAGCCATGGCGCCAAACTTTGCGCAAACTCCGAATTGCCATTGACGCCAACAGGCTCAAAGGTCACATAGTCCGGGCGCAAATAGCCCTCTTCGAAAACCCCGAGAGAACACCCTAACTCCTGCGCCAGACCTCGCACACATGCATGCACAGGACGGCAATCGCCAAACAGCAACACAACATCTATCTTGTGCTCACGCAGAAAGGCCTCCAGCAGCCTGGGCCAATCTGCCAGTTTTCCTTTGAAGGAGCGTGCACCCCGTGGGTAGAACAGCCAATCTCCGGCATTGAAGTTGAACTTGAAGACCTGGGCGCCTTTGCCTCTCAGATCCTTTGCCAAGTTCCAGAAAAAAGGGCCAACGGGTCCTTGAAGAAAAAGGACCCGTTTTCCGGAAAAGCTCGGCGAATTCATAGAACAGGAATCTGTAAAAATTTCATATCCCTGCCACACCTTGACAAGAAGCTAGGTAACCACGCGCACAGCGGCTGCACAGACAGCACTGCAAAGCAGATTGAAGCATGTGATTTTACGAAGCTTTCAAGACACTTTGTGTAAGCTAGCTGTATCGTTTACAGCTTTGCAGCAATACCAATAGCTTGCGCCAATTGCGGCGCACATAACCTACTCGCAATTTTTGCAGCTGTCCTGAACGACCAAGCAGATCACGGCGGCGCAACAATTGGTTGAGCACCGCTTCACAACTGGTATAGCCTTTCAACACTGGATCCCAATACAAGGGATAGTGAAGCATAGCGCACGCCACAAGCTCGTCCAAAGAACGCGCTCTACTCCTACGTGGAACATGCAGCATATCCTGCGTCAAACCCCAGCCTGCATAAAACGGCCTTCCATGAACGACCACCTGCTTGCCACGCAGCAGAGCATCAAAGCCCGTCAGCGAAGTCATGGTCACCACCACATCACAAGCCTCAATACAACTCACTACAGATGCGTTTGTCTCCACATGGTCCGCCCATTTCAGAGCATCTTGTACCACCAAGCGTCCCTGGCGATTTCCACTCATCACGTCAGGGTGAGGCTTGTAGCTGATAAATGCATCCGGAAACTGTGCCCGCGCCGCCTGAAGCAGCCCCAAATTGGTACAGACGCCTGAAGCATCACAGCCAAAGCGAATAGAAGCGTCATCTTCGACCTGCCCCGGCACCAGAACCACCTGCTTGTCACCACTGGGCCAGTCAACAGGCAGCAAGGGCTCAAGGTTGTATTTGGTCATGCCATGCTTCACCACAAACGCCCGAACCGCCTGTGCACGCCGAAGATCCTCTTCGTTCAGTTCACGGTGGTTAAGCATGTGCTCCAGGTCTGATGGCTGGCTTGGGTCGAAGTAAATTCCGTGCTCATCCAGTACAAACGACTGTGGCGGTATCAGATCAGACCCCAGCCCCACCGAACGCACAAAGCCATCTTCCATACGCAGCAATCTGACGCCGCAGGATTGAGACAATTCCTCCAGCCCAGCAGGTGCCACCCTGCCCCAATAAATCAGACAATCTTGATCTTTGGGCTGCAACTCAGATGCTGCTTTGGCATTTTTAACAAACACCACAGCACCAGGTTTCAGCGACAGCATGGCCCTCACATTGGCCGCCTTCCAGCGCCGAAAACCCACCACAATCATCCGCCCCGGGAAACGCTTCGCCACTGTGCGCTGCAAATCCAGCCAATGCATGACATCAGTGATAGCACCTGACAGATGCGTTTCAGGGTTCAGGTAGCGTGTGTAATGCAAATATGCTGCAGCAAATAGCTCATCCACTGATCGAGGCTTTGCACCTGCCGCACGGCGCGCCATTGCAGGGTGATTGGGCTGCCTGTCATCTGTCACGCCCCAACCTGCATACCATGGCACTCCAAAACAGCTCACGGGCTTACCTGCGAGCAATGCCTCAAAGCCCATGGTGGAACTCACCACGTACACCATGTCCATTTGCTGAATCAATGACAGCGGATTCACTGAATCACGCAATACCACTACGCGCTCACTATCCTGAACTGCTGTCAGGTACCCGCCTTTTCGCCCAGCAGATACTTCTGGATGGGTTTTGACATACACAGTAGCTGCCGGATTCTCAGTCAATGCCGCCTGCAGCATGGCCTCGAATGTTGAGTCATCCGCGGCCCCCAGCGACACGCTCATGTCACCAGCCGTCTGATCTACTACCAGCACTCTTTGCGTATCCGCAGCGCGAAGCCAGGTAGGCTTAATGTCTGGCGCATGGTTGTATTTGCTCAAGCCTGACTGCAGCAACTGCAAGCGCGCTTCACGCACAGCTTGTTCGCTTGGTTTCAGCAAATCCTCATCGCTTGCCAACAAGCGCTCCAGCGCGCTGGGCCGTGTGCAGTCGTAATAAATGCCGAGGTCATCAACCACCAGAGACAGCGGCGGAAAGTTATCTCCTGTGCCGAACGAACGCACAAATCCATCTTCCAGTGCCACATAAGGCAAGTCATGCTGTTGCGCATATGCCCTTGCCTTGCGTGTACTTGGACGCAAGCCCCAGCCGGTAATCCCCTGAACCTTTGCACGACTCCAAGGCCGCATGCGCAGCATTTGCATACCCGACAAAGTGGACAGGCATGGAATACGAGCAATACCAGAAGAAAAAAAGCCCCAACGGTTCTTCATCAAATCACTCAAAATTTATAGCTGTACGTTTTTTCCCGGAAAGGCATAAATGAGTTTTCATCTCAACGCTTTATATAAGGGAAGCAAATTTCCAAGCATGTTTTTTTGCTACTGAAAACCATTAAAACCACCCTTACAAACAAGCGGTAGCCCATCCAAGCACATCAGGCCACCAGCACCTGTCCTTTACTCATGCTGCCAGTACACAGCAACCCACGTTTTTAGATATTTTTTAAAAATGAAACCGTGGACTGCTAACCGCGCCGTCTCAATTTGTCTTGTCAATTAGCAAGCACAAAATTTACACACAAACAGCACGGCACTCCCTCATGGTCAACGCGTCACACAGCTGGCATCCCCGCTTTGAGACCATATATATGCAGCACACCTACAGTCTTGCCTTCTGCATCCTGTACCACCAATGCGCCAACCTTTTTTTCACGCATATATATCTCAGCATCTGCAAAGCGCACATCTGGTGCAATCGTCAGCGGATTTGCCGACATCATTTGCTCAGCTTTCAAATGCTTCACCTCATCCTGCGCCTCAAAAGCTCGGCGCAGATCACCATCGGTAATGATGCCGCGCAAGCTTTGCCCTTCCATCACCAGCGCCAAGCCCATTCGTCCATAGGTAATGGCATTAACCACATCGCGAAAAACTGCTTGCGGTGTGCATACAGGTAAAGGGCCTTTTTCCATTACATCGCGCACTCGCGTCAACAAACGGCGACCGAGGCTTCCACCTGGGTGGAAGCGTGCAAAATCCTCGGGCTGGAAGTTACGCTTTACCGTCAGGGCAACCGCCAGAGCATCACCCATGGCCAAGGTATTGGTGGTCGAGCTGGTTGGAGCCAAATTATTCTTGCAGGCCTCGCGCTCAACCCCCACATCCAACACCACATGAGAGTGCTGTGCCAAAGTGGAGTCCATACGACCAGTCAATGCAATGATCTTGTTTTGCTGGTGCTGCAAAAAAGGCAGGATGCGCAGCACTTCTTCTGTCTCTCCCGAATTGGAAATCAGCAGAGCCACATCGATGGGACGAATCATTCCCAGATCGCCATGAAACGCTTCACCGGGATGTACAAAGAAAGAAGGCGTACCTGTGGAAGCCAGTGTTGCAGCTATCTTTTGACCAATGATGCCGGACTTGCCCATCCCAACGACAACCACCCGACCCTGCATGGCCAGCACAGCATCTACAGCTTGGTCTATGCGGTCGTCCAGACGGTTGCGCATGCGCTGCAGAGCTTCAATTTCTATGTCCAGCGTCTGCTGAGCAATCTGCAGCGCATTATTACCAAGACCTTCGTTCATTTTCATTTCTTCACTCTCAAATTTCATCACTGCGCCATAGCTGACATCACCTGCGCATACCCTGAGGCTGATCCAACCACCGCTTGTTTTCCCTGAGCAGCCAAAATGGCATCAGCCAGCTCCCGCAAAGCCCCTTGCCCCCCCGCTGTCTGCAGCACACCGCTGGCTGCACTACGCACATATGCAGGTGCGTCCGGAACAGCAAAACTCAGGCCACAAGCTTGGAAAGCAGGCAAATCAATACTGTCGTCACCAATGCAGGCGGTCTGTGCAGCTGTCACCCCTGCCTGTGCCATCAGGTCACGGCAAGCAGCTGCCTTATCTTTGACTCCAAACATACACAGCGACAGCCCCAAATCGTCTACGCGCTTGCGCAATGTTGCCGAATCACGCCCTGAAAGCACGGCCACGCGCACACCGCTTTCTTCAAGCAGCTTCATGCCTAGACCATCTCGTACATGAAAGCGTTTCATGCACTCACCCGTTGCGTCATAAAACAAGCCACCATCAGTCAACACTCCGTCGACATCCGTAATCAGCAGGCGCACCTCTGCCAGACTTGGTCGTACCTGGCGCTCCAAAGCCTCTCGCCCTTCCATCAAAGCCCGCACACGCTCCAGGCATTCAGGCGTATCCACACCTGGGCCCGTAGGCTCTACCGTATAGGCACGAATGCGAAAACCTGCTGCCAGCAAGCGCAGTTGCTCCAGCTTTTCTGATTGCTCCATCATCGGCTGGGGCAAGCTGGAATAACGTGCCAGTACATCCTTGCGATAGGCATACACACCAACGTGCTTGAGGTAACGAGCCTCCTGCTCTTCACGGGGAAAAGGAATCGGGGAGCGGCTGAAATACAAGGCATCACAGTTATCCGCCAGCACCACTTTCACCGTGTTCGGGTTTTGTGCTTCCTGTGCATCTATCGGGTGGCACAGCGTACCCACAGCAACGCTTGCATCGGACAGCATGCCGTCCACCAGCCGCTGCACATCGGATGGGCGAACCAAAGGTTCATCACCCTGCAGGTTGACATAAATATCTGCTGGTACTTGAGCCATTACCTCAGCCAGGCGGTCTGTACCCGAAGGGTGTTCTGGTGAGGTCATTACGCATTGCCCGCCAAACGAACGTACAGCCTGGGCCACCCGTTCATCATCCGTAGCAACCAGCACGACCTGCACATTGGCTACCTGGCAGGCACGCTCATAAACATGCTGCACCATGGGCTTGCCGGCAATATCTGCCAACGGTTTTCCTGGCAGACGGGTAGATGCATAGCGCGCCGGAATCACGATGGCTACGGCCTGCCCAGGGCTGGCAAGTGCCTTGCTGTCACTTCCGCATACTGTCATCACCTCTTCTCCTGAAACACGTTTGATTGAAACAAAAACAATAGCTGCAAATGCTTATATTTAAAGCACTTGCAGCTATTTTATTTAAAAATCCGGGTCAATCAGCTTATGCAATCTCCAGCGGCTCGAATGACTTCACCAAATCGTCTACCGCCTTCATCTGCGCCAAAAATGGCTCCAGCTTGTCCAGCGGTAGAGCGCTAGGACCGTCACATTTAGCCTTGTCAGGATCAGGGTGCGCCTCCAGAAACAGGCCTGCCAAACCAGTCGCCATGCCAGCACGAGCCAGCTCAACAATCTGCTGACGACGCCCACCTGAAGCTCCGGCCAAGGCATCGCGTTGCTGTAGAGCGTGGGTCACGTCAAAAATGATTGGCAAATTGCCAGTCACCTTCTTCATGACACCAAAGCCCAGCATATCCACAACAAGATTGTCATAACCAAAGCAGGTGCCTCGGTCACACAGCATCAACTGGTCATTCCCCGCTTCCTTGAACTTTTCAACAATGTTCAGAACCTGCGGTGGGCTCAAAAATTGCGGCTTCTTGATATTGATAGGTTTGCCGGTTTTTGCCATTGCCACCACCAGATCTGTCTGGCGCGCCAGAAATGCCGGCAGTTGCAACACATCTACGACTTCGGCGACAGGTTCAGCCTGCCAGGGTTCGTGGATATCGGTAATAACAGGAACACCAAACTCTTTTTTTACCGCTTCAAATATACGCAACCCTTCTTCCATGCCTGGGCCACGGTAGGAGTGGATGGAAGAGCGGTTCGCTTTATCGAAGCTAGCTTTGAATACATAGGGAATACCAAGTTTATTCGTAACTTTTACATAGTGCTCTGCGCATTTCAAAGAAAAATCAATATTTTCCAAAACATTGATACCGCCAAAGAGCGTAAATTCCGAAGAGTTTTCTATTTTCATCATATTATGTATAATTTAAAATTTATATTTTCAGACCCTCTGGAAAGTATCCCGAGATCAATTTCACATTTCTCACAAACACATCTTTACTCTTTTTATCCGAACCAAAGTTCACCCGAATGAATATGCTATCATGATGATTTTCTTTTATAGATGGTATAATCATACTTGAACTAATTGAGCTCCAGCGCCCCTTTACTGAAGGTTCTGAATTCGAGTGATAATATCCACTATCACCATATCCACCAGTAACAAGCATTACCCCCCCCTCACTAGAGTATACATCAGCAGAAAACGTAATCATTTTCCCAACCATATTTTCGAAGTATTCATTATTTGGCTTAATAGATTTATGTAAAAAAGCCAGGGCTGTATTACCTGATGTAAATGAAACCCTAAAACCACCACCAGATCCTTCAATATTAATTACTGAAGAGTCATCTTTTCTAACAACCCAACCATTATAGATTTTTTGAAAGTTTTCACATTTAAAAAAATCATCAGAAATCTCAAGCTCTTTTGATTCCAATAGATAACTAGAATTATCAAATGATGGCGACAAATATCTCCAACAATCCCCATCGTATAAACACAAACCTCCGAGAGGTTCTCCATTTTTATAGAATCCTATATTAGAGAAAAATACCAAATTTCTAGGCTTCTCAAATGAATGCCGCACTTGCCAAAGTGTATTTCCATCTATTTTTCGCAATGGATGCTTCAGAAAATTCATACCGCTTAGATGCCTTCTAGATCTTATAGATTCAAACTCCGAAGTATTTAAGGAATTCTCAAAATTTTCTGTACTAGGAAGTTTTCGATAAGAAAATATTAAACTAATTAGTTTTTTAATATATTCTATATCACGCCCAAATGGATAGGCATGAGAATCAACATCCAATGTTTGCAAAATCAACTTTTTCTTCGCAGGCGCTGAAGTAGACAACAAATCCACATTCAAAACATCCATCTCATAATGACCATGTAATATCATAACAACGCTTTCGCGCCAAAGATTAAAAGCATGCTCATCAATATTAATATGCTTTCCTCTAATTTTATTAATGTGATCCGTCAACTCAGGCCAAGAGTATTTAGCAGTGAGGTCTAAATTAACCTGAGGATTTATTGCAATAACATTTGCATTTAATCTGAGGCCATGAAGTAACGCACCATAACCTGACATTGACGATCCAAATAAAAATACCGATTCTGGGTTATAATTATCAGAGTATTTTTTTATTAATTTATAATAAGTTTCACCGTAATCATCATCTAAATACCAAGAATTTCCTGGATCAGATATAAACAAAATATCACAAAATTGATTCTCAAGAAAAGTTCTCAAGGCAAGGTAATTTGCCCCCTGATTATGAGTACTCATTACAACAAGTAACTGCTCATTATTAAAGCTGGATTTAACATACAAGATTTTTTTCTTGTGAAATGTAATTTCATTCTCGTCAACGATTTTTTTAATATCCAGCATAACCTAGCCTTGAGAACTAAAAATTAATTCAATATAGATAAGGCATTATTATATATTTCTTTAACCCAGTAATCAGTAGTAAATTTTTCAACAATTTTTTTACACTCCTGTATTTCCTTCAGTGATCGACCATTTTCGTACATACAATTTATTTCTTTAACAAACGCTTCTTTATCAGTAATATGCCATTTCTTATCATAATCAATAGAAATACATGATTTATTCTCAGAAAAAATACTACTCAAATATTGAACTACACCAACATTTGTGCTTACAACCTTCACACCGAGAGATAATGCCTCAATAGCGCTAACAGGACCGCCTTCACACCTTGCAGTGATCAACAAGACATCCATTAATGAATAAATTTTCGGATAATCTTCGTATGTAATATTTTTATCACGTGCATAATAAACAAAATCTATTCCAAACCTATTCAAATCATCAACCAAATCTTCCCAGTTTTGTCCGAGAATATGAAGTTCAATTGGAATATTTAGCGCTTTCAAGCGAAGCATTATATCCAGAAGAATATCTCCACCTTTTCTATAGCCTTTAGGTTCAGAAAGCCTGCTTAAAGATAATTGCTTTTTATCATTTGTACCATATGCCCTACCCACAAAGCCAATTTTTATTTTTTCTTTGGGCTTCAATTCTTCTTTTTTTGAAACCGATTCATTAAATAAATTATGGTCATATCCAATAGGAACAAAGCTATAATTATTTTTATTAGCTATTGGTGCGCTTGGTCCATAGCATTCATCAAACTCACATACACCAATTACTTTATTTACTCTGCGAAGAGATATTGCCAGTTTTTCATAATCAAACTGATACAGTGGTTCAAAGCATGTACCATGATGAATTGCCACTGACTTATTCATTATTTTTTGCAAATTCTCTTCTCTAGAATTTTCTTCTGTAAAGCTACGCTGATAGGTTACAGATATTTCCTTATGCTTTTTGTTTTCAAGTAGAAATTCATAATGCCATATCTCTTGAGGGCGCATCCATATATATGAAGAAGCACCCTTTAGAGGAAAATCAGAATGGACACAACCGACTTTTTCAAATCTTCTAACAAGATCTAAAAATAAATAGGTAGGTCTAAAACAAACAATATTTACAAAAGGTTCAACCTTTACATCTTCAGTCGATTTTGATTCAATTTCATTAAAAATACTATCGATTAAAGTATCTAATGACGTTCCAATTTTATTGTGAAAGAAGACTCCCTCACCATTATCAAACCTAGATAAATATTCTACATTACTATTTAAGAGAGCATCTATTGTTGCAGGACTAGTAAATACAGGGACTAAATCAACACTTATTTTTCTAAATTGATCAATAAAAAATTGACTGTTTTTGATTAGGACTCCATCATTCTTATAAAGAACGAATAGTTTAGAGAAATCTAAAGTACCATCAATTAATTTTTGATACACATAATTCAAATCATCTTCATCTGTTAAAAATAAAGAATCACCGAATTTTTCTTTTTTCGGAATAACAATTTTATCAAAAACTTGAACATTATTTATTTTTGAAACTCCAGCATCTCCAGATATTGCAAAAACAAACTTGGCCTCAAAAAGAATTTTATAGTAATTAGACCAATCTACCTTTCCGTCAAGAATAAATCCAAATTCTTTAATTTTTAGATCAGTTATTTTTTTTATTAAAAAATCATTGATACTAGTAAATATAACAAAATCATAATTTTCTAATCCAATAAATGAACTAGTCAAATTAAATTTCTTAGAAAAATCTTTCAAGAATAAAGGAAACAATGTCCACTGATGGTTTTGCGTATTCTTTGAATCAACTACAACTGCAATTTTTTTCATTTCAGATCATCTTCCCAATAAAGCGAAAAAATGGATTTTGACTATCTTCAAAAAATCTTTTAGGATCATTTTTAAATTTTCTTAATAATCTTTTACGTCGATCCGAATTCTTATTTTTTGATTTATTAAAAATTGCATCTTCGCCTTCAATTTTCACTGCTTTAACCACCACCTGAGGTTTAGCAACCACCTGAGGTTTAGCAACCACCTGAGGTTTAGCAACCACCTGAGGTTTAGCAACCACCTGAGGTTTAGTTGTAGTGTGGGTTATTTTTTTTTGATTTTTCTCAATTATGCCAGATTCAATACCGAATAAATAATTCAATTTAAATGTTTCATCCAACCCAATTAAATGATCAAACGCAGCAGACATAAATTTATTGTATTCCTCAAAGAAGAATTCAAAATTATTCTTTTCTTTTAAAAATTTATCTAGTTCACTAACATCAGTTAAATCATATGTAAATCCATGGCGCCCATAGAATGGTTCGCCGAAACACACGAGCTTCTTACCCAATCGAACAACATCTAATCCGGCCTGAGAGTTTAAGGTGACCGCAAAATCACATCCTTGAATTAAACCTTCAAGTGAAAAGTCTTCAACTAAGAAGACTCTATTTGCCTCATTAATAATCAGTGAAGAAATATATGTATTAAGTTCATCATATGTATTTCTGGAGCCATTTTTATTCTTAACACGCTCATATGGGTGAACTTTTATAATAATATTCTTATTAGTTTTAACAAGCAGCTCTTGTATTATTTCCTTATAAAATAAAACAGTGTTTTTCCTTTTATTCCAAGGAGACAATATGGAAAAATCATTAGGAACTTGACATAGCAAAAGAATATAGTCTTGGACAGCCATGTTTTTATAGGCAGGCTGTTTGACATTTTTATTATTTTGGTTAGAAATTTTTGATAGAAATCCAAAATTCGACTTAGCAAGATTATTAAAGAACCTTTTTGATCTAAGATGAGAGTTGTTCGGTATCGGAGTATACCTATTTTCAAAATAGAAATCATTCCCAGTATAAAAATGTTCCACAACAAAACATTTCAAAGAAAGAAATTCCGCAACTTTTAGAAGGGCCTTTGAATATATTAAATTCCCTCCAAAAACAATGACTGAATCTAAATTTTTATTTCTTAAAGTATCAAGCCAATATTCGACCCAAAAATGTGCTGCTTTGATACACAATTCATACTCAAGAGGATATTTCTTCTCCAGAAATTTTTGCAACTCTTCTTCTGAGGACATTTCAGAAGAAAGAAAGTCAGATTTTATAATAAATGCGCTGAGAAACTCATCTCTAGCAATTTCTTGGAAATTGAATTTATGATTAAAATCTTCTATATCAACAGAAAATTTACCCTCAAAATATCCATCCTCATAATTACCCCATGATTTTTTCAAGTCTGCATTGAAATTATCAAAAACAAACTTAATATTATTTTTATTTAGGAAGTCAAAAAGAGTTTGGAAATTCTTTTCTTTGAAATTGAAATCATCTGCAAATAAAATCATAATTTAACTCTAATAAATATTAAATGCCAGATTCCAAAATTTCGACTATTTTCTTGGCAGCATTACCATCACCATAGGGATTATGGGCGAACGACATTCCATGATAATATTCTTTATCATCAAGCAAATGTAAAATTTCTTTTTTAATCAATTCAACATCTGTGCCAACTAACTTCACAGTCCCGGCAGCAACAGCTTCCGGACGCTCCGTTGAATCTCTCATAACAAGAACTGGCTTACCTAGAGAAGGAGCCTCTTCTTGAATACCACCAGAGTCAGTCAAAATTAGGTAAGACTGATTCATAAGATATACAAATGGCAAATAGTCCTGTGGATCAATTAAGAAAATATTTTTTTTGTTACCTAAGATTCTATGCACAGGATCTCTTACATTTGGATTGAGGTGCACGGGGTATACAAAATCAACATCACTTCTCAATTCTGCCAATTGCTTAATTGCCATGCATATACGCTCAAAACCATCACCAAAATTTTCACGGCGGTGACCTGTAATTAAAATCATTCTTGACTCAGGTCGTAAAAATTGAAAACTTTTCTGCAATTTTGCTAAATATTCTTTATTTTTGATAATTTTATCTCTAACAGCAACAAGAGCATCTATAACAGTGTTCCCTGTAACCACAATTGCATCAGAATCGACACCTTCACTTAACAAGTTCATTCTCGAGTTTTCAGTTGGTGCAAAATGGAATTTAGAAAGCACTGCCGTTAATCTTCGATTACCTTCTTCTGGCCAAGGAGAATAAATATTAGAAGTTCGAAGGCCCGCCTCGACATGACCCACAGGTATTTTTTTAAAATAAGCAGCTAAAGAGGCCGCAAAAGTAGTAGATGTGTCCCCATGAACTAAAATAATATCCGGGTTGAAATCCTCAAGGACAGAATTAATCCCAAGCAATATAGAGCTAGTTATTTGACTTAATGTCTGATTTGGTTTCATAATATCCAAATCATATTCTGCATTTATTTCAAATAATTCTAGAACCTGATCGAGCATTTGTCTATGTTGCGCTGTGACACAGACTTTAGATTCAATTTTCTTTGATTTTTTAAGTTCAGTAACCAATGGAGCCATTTTAATGGCTTCAGGGCGAGTACCAAAGACAGTTAAAACTTTTTTCATAACTTCAATTTTCCTCACAATCCAAAAACAACTTTCGCACTCACAGCGATCTGATAGATGATTTGCGTCATGTCCTTCCAGAACTGGCGTTTCTTCTCATCCACCTTGGGTAAAACCAGAATCTGATCACCCGCACTGATATCTGCATTGGCGAATAGACGCTTGGTATTAACTTGTTCAAACGATCCATCGCGGCGGGCCACTACCACGCGTGCGTTGTCAGCCATCTGCGTAAAACCGCCTGCACGGTTGATGTAATCCTCCATGCTCATATTGGCTTCATAGGCCACAGCATTCGGGAACAAGACTTCGCCACTCACCAGAACCAGATCGTCTTTGCGAGGAATGCGAATCACATCCCCGTTTTCCAGCAGCATGCTGCTCAGCTGCGTGGCCTTGGCAATTTGCACTTGGCCAACAGGTTCAATTTCTTTGGCGCGCTGCACCCATTGCAGGGTCAGTTCTGCTTCGTCTTTACGCAGACGGGCTTCGTCGCTGCTGCCACTTCGGGCAGTGAGCAAGCTCATTTCCAGGTTATGCAAGCTGGTGAGCAGCATTTCCTTTTGGCGTACTTTCACACTCTCACGGAAGAGTTGCACGCTTGCCATGTCTGAATTTGCGCTGGCGTGAATTTGATCCAGCAGCGTACCCATGGCCGTGCCATAGGGCAGCACATATTCCTGCGCGCTGTCGTGCTCACCTTCCACGCGAACGGTGATGGTTCCGGGCTTTTTATCTGCGGTGAATGACAGCTCATCGCCATCAGCCAGCATGACGTTGTTCGCTTCACTCAGCGGGTAATACTCGGCATTGCGCACGCTGCCTGTATTACGTACCACACGCACATGTGTTGCCAGAGCTGAAGGTTTGGCCAGTGCCATCAACTGCGCTACCGTTTGCTGCTGCCCTGTAAATTCAAAACGTTTCGCGTTGGCGACCAAGCCCTTCACACTCACACGCTGGGCATGTGGTGGCACAAAGATCACATCGCCATCGGCAAGCTGCACCATGGGCATGGTTCCATGCAGCAAAAAGTCATACAGGTTCACCGTGGCCTTGACAGTTTGGCCACGCTTGACTTGCACTTGCAGGTAGCTACCGCGCTCTGGATCTACACCACCAGCCATATCCAGGTAACGCAACACACTGTCCATGCTGGTGCCGTTATACAAGCCGGGGCGGTTGACGTTACCACCTACAAATACGCGCACTGGTTGTGCAGCAGCCAGACTGGCATAGCTGCTGACATTGTTGCGGAATGTGCGCCGTACGGCGTTCTGCACCACAGCTTCCAGCTCCTTGTTGCGCACACCCAAGACGTTCACAGGGCCCGCATGCGGCAGAAAGATGTTGCCTCGCGGATCTACCGTCAAGGCCTGCTCAAAAGTGAATGCACCCCAAAGTCTGACCTGAATCTGGTCACCAATTGCAATGGCGTAATCTGGGTTGAACTGCGTTGCACCCGGCTGGCTGAATGCGCCTGTAAACAACTGCGCGCCAAAAACATCGCTGGCCTGGTTGTTGATCTGGTCTTGGGTCTGCACGGGCTGTAATGACAACGAGCCGTGAGCTTGTGGCGCTCTTGCAGAAGCAGTATTTGCCTGGCCGTTGTATGGCCCGCTGTAAATGCCTTTGTCAGACGAAGGCAGTGCTCCGCTGGGCGTGACTGGCGGCAGCACAGAAGCTGATGAAGGATTTGAGGAGTTGCTATTACTTGCCGCACCGTGAGCGCCCATGGTCTGAGCGGCATTGAAATCAAATTGCGCCCAGGCTTGCGGGTGGAACATACTCAGTGCCAGCAGCACAGCCATGGTGCAGCCACTGAAGGCGTGTTGATTGCTCATTTTTTTCCCCCTAAATACATCCAGATGTACAGCTGCTGGAGTGGAAGTCATCTTCATTTTGCGGTTCTGTAATTCTGTAGGTGAAGGCTTGCAGATAGAGACTCGCAAGCCATAAAAATCATCAGGCCAGTTATGCGCTTCAGCCATGGGCTGCTATGTATTTCCAGACACTCTGGTGCATAGTTTTTTTCATGGCCCAAAGGCCAGCTCTTACTCTCTATGGTCACGCACAATGGCCAGCAACAGGTGCGACAAGCCGGCAAGCAGCAGGATGGCAATGACCCAAACGCTGGTGTTATAGACGCGGCGAGGTTCGATTGCCTCCTGCGGCAAATTAGGTTGCTGAAGCACAGAAACTTTTTTTAGCGTGCGCGTCGCTTCCAGACGGCCCTGCTCAAGCGCGGTCAAAGCGGTTTTGTACATATCCAGATCAAACTTGGATTGCAGCTCCAACTGCGCAAATGCTTCGGCGGTGCGGTTCAGTGTTTTGCCGCCAGGAGCTGCCAATTTGGCTTGCTCCTGCGCAATTTGTTTGTCAATGGCTTCAATCCGCTGGTTGAGCAGAACAATATTCGGATGGTCTGCCACCAGATACGCCTGCATGGCTGCACGCTGAGCTTGCAAGTCCACCAATTGCCCTTGCAGGTTCGCAACAATGGTGCCAATGACTTGCGCAGCCGCCTCTGGAGAAATCAATCCTTTCTTCTCCTGGAATTCAAGCAATGCGCGACGTGAAGACTGCACCTTGCTGTTTAAGGCCTGCACCTGACCTTCCAGAAAAATGACCTGGTCCTGAGCGATGGCATGCGCCATCTGGTTCATGAAGCGCTCACCCTCCTTGACCAGCATGGCGGAGATTTGCTGTGCTTTCTCGGGTTCATACGCTTGAGACTTGACGACCAGAACACCGGCAAACTCGTCATACTCCACCTGAACACGGCTCAAGTAGTATTTATAGAAGTTTTCTCGCGTGGCCTCTTCTCCACTCCACAGCCTTGTAAACCAGTCGCCTTGCTCGCCAAAGTGTTGTCGCAATGCAAGCGCTGCATCGAGTTTTTCTGCCATATCCGGAGAGCGCAGATGTTCACGCAGCAGAAGCTGATCTGTGCGGTTACCGCCTGTGGTGCCTGAAATCAGGCTGCCCAGATCCACGGTTGCGCCGCTGTGCAGATTGGTGCTTTGAACAATCAGTCGTGACTCGGAAACATAACGGTCAGAAGCAATACCGAGCCAGTAGACAGCGCTACAGACACAGGCAACGGCTGTCAATGTACGCAATGGAGAGTGGCGCAACCATTCTTTGGAGCGAGCGCGCAAGTTAGATGCAATATTCATTTAGATGCAATGGAAGTACTGTCGTGATAGGCCCGCAAGGCCTCGTCAATATGGTCAAACCAGTAAGCCTGCCCGCCGTGCAACCACACACCTGCCTGACAAAAGTCTCGCAAGGTACTGTCACTGTGCGAAACCATGATGACACTGGCCTTACCCACCTTGTCTTTGAATGCCTTGGCGGCCTTGGTCTGGAAAGCCCGGTCGCCAGCAGCAGTCACTTCGTCGGAGATGTACACATCGAAATCAAATGCCAGCGACAAGCCAAACTGCAGGCGCGACTTCATGCCGGAGGAGTAGGTTTTAATGGGGGCATCAAATGCGTCGCCAATTTCGGCAAATGCCTGAACCTCTTCAAGAATGCGAGGGATTTCTGCCTCCATGCCATGAATGCGCGCAACAAACTTGGTGTTTTGCCGCCCCGTCATACTGCCCTGGAGGCCTCCGCCAAAGCCCATGGGCCACGAGACCTTGCTATGGCGCCTCACCACTCCCTTGGTGGGGTAGTCCACGCCACCAATGATGCGTAGCAGGGTGGACTTACCAGCACCATTGCTTCCCACAAGACCCACACTGACCCCGGCGGGAATGCATAGGTTGACCCCTCTCAGCACCCATGGCCCCATGCCATGGTCTGTGTGATAACGCTTGTGAACGTCTATAACTTCAATCATGCCTACAGCCTTTTATTGCATGACCAAGCGCTCATTGAAGCGACGGAACAATGCCAGTCCCAAAAAGACCATCACCAAAGCACACTGATAGGCGTATCCCAGATCCAGCCCAGTAACGGCATGGTAATAAGGCGCAAAACCCACTCGCGAAGCTTCGATCGCGTGCGCCAAAGGGTTCAGCAAAAGCCAGTCCAGATAAGGAGGCTGAACCATTGAAAGCGGAAAAATTACGCCAGAGATCATCAACAGCGGCATCATGATGAAGCTGAAGATGCGCTCCATCTCAGGCACCAATTTAGCCAGCACACCAAATATCATTCCCAAACCCATGGCACATAGCCAGGCCAGGGTAAATGCTTCCAAAACAGCCCAGGCATTTACCGGCCAAGCCATCCAGCCCACGATGGCACCAATGCCGAACACTGCAATACTGATGAGCAGCATTGTGAAGCCCTCAACCACGGCACGCACCAAGACGATATCTGCTGGGCGCACCTGGCGGTAAGCGAACAAAGCGCCACTCGCATCGACACCGTTTTGCACTTGTGTGACTGTTCGACGGAAGGTCATGAACACCAGCATGCCGCTGGCAATCCACAGTGGGGTTTCAATGCCACCGATATGGCGAACCCGCACCAATGTGAAGATCAGCACCAGCCAGAGCACATGGACCACTGGCTCTAGAACCAGCCACACCCAGGCCATGCGCGTACCAAACATACGCACGGCGATCTCTCGCAAGAACAGCGCTTTCCAGACTGAAAGCGCTGATCGAAGAGGCTGCCTATCAAATTTCGTAAAAGGTAATTGCACTAGCCACAATCTAAATTTAAGCTGCCATACTTGGCGCAACCAAGCGCAGCCGGTGGATCAACAGGCAATTCTCACATGAAGAAGTTCGAAAGTCTAAGAACCGCTGTTGCAGCTAACACTTCCCTACCACTAGCACAGATTGTAACGACTGGATCTCCAGTGCCTCCATTCCAACTGCGCTTTATCTCCTCTTTTAGGAGCATCCACCCTGCAACAAAGCCAGCTCAATAGACATTGCAGAGTTGCTCCCACAAAAGATTGAGACATTTCCTTACACCGATACTCCTGGCATTCAGAATGTGAAATTTTCACAAACTCGTCAGTGCAGGTCTTGCGGACTCTGCACTTGGGCGAATGCCGCGCTTGCAAGCGCCAATCTTTAAGCACTTCGTAGCTTCAGAAACGTCCACCGAGAATGAGCCGCAGGTTGGTCTTTATTGGAGATTGGCTGACATCCCACAACGGCTGTATTACGAGTTTGGTGCAGCACTTGCGTCCACGTCTCAAACGCATCGTCTGATGCAGCATTGAGGTACTGCACAGAGCTTTCTGCAATCCACCCCCTGCTGGCGCTACCGATGCAGCAGCCTGGGCTGCAATCCCGTACTAAATGCCGCCATGCACATTCAGGTTTATTGGGGAGCCCTTGTGCAAATCATTGCCCCGTACAACACCAAAGCCAAAAACGTTTGTCCAGCGCTTGCTATCTAGACGATGCCGTGCACTCGCCACCTTCAAACAATGAGCAGCCTAGTTTTTGTAGTTTGGACATTCAAAATGTCGGCATCAAACTCGCCCTAATGAGAACTAGAATTTCAGCCATTCCCTAGGAACCGGCCACCGAAGCATGGATGGATTCAAAATTTTACTGATGCACGTAGTTAGTCTTTAAAGTGAAGTTTTAAAGCCTAAAGCGCTACAAACAGGCTCAACAAATGTGAATCAGGCTGGCTTTGTATTTGCCTACATTGACCCGAAAATCCAAGTCAAAATGAAATATCTATCCAATAGAACGTGAAACATGAATTTTCTTTCTAGGGTATACTCAAGGAATGCGCAAAAATTTGTTCGCCCTTTAGCGCACGTCTGACACTTCAAGCCCCTTGGCTGCAGGCAGCTCTACAAACGAGCTCTACCGTCACACCTCTTCGGCGAATTCAGGCAGTCCACTCGATCTTTTGGACTGCATCTCTCAGGCCTCACACCCCTAGTGAGCCCCCTCATTCACTTATCCAACGCTTGACCTTCACAGGGTCCAATGCGTGTATTCCATGCTGCCAAAAAAAATTAAACAACAGGTGGGCAACTACGTTGTCACCCCCTACAGCCACAAAGACTCACAAGGAAATTTTGCGGCCTCTGTGTCCATCCAACGTGGCGTCTATGACCGAATTTTTAGGTTTATCCCGCAGTTCAACAATGCTGCCACAGCCCAACGATACGCCCTTTCTCAGGCGCGTGAAATGGTCCTGGCAAACCAACTTTAAGTACCTGCCTGGTTTCAGAATTGAAGACCAAACACCTTAGGAGAACTTTTGTCTAAAGAAGATTTGATTGAAATGCAAGGCCGTGTCGAAGAAGTGCTTCCTGACACACGATTCAGGGTCACATTGGATAACGGCCACCAACTCGTGGCGTACTCCGGAGGGAAGATGCGCAAGCATCGTATTCGAGTGCTTGCAGGCGATAAGGTCACCGTCGAAATGTCCCCTTATGACCTGAACAAGGGCCGCGTCACTTTCCGCCATATTGAAACTCGCTCTAGCAGTATGGGCGCGCCTAAACGTCGCCCTCGCTAATTAATCACCGAGCTAAAGCACTATACACATGAAAAATAAGCTCTACATCAGCAATCTCAGCTTTTCAATCGACAGCCAAGCCTTACGAAAACTCCTGACGAACTATGGTGTTGTCACAGCTTCGCAAGTGATTCTGGATCGTGATACAGGTCGCTCACGTGGGTTTGCATTTGCGGAAATGTCTACAGAAGAGGCTGCACTGGCCGCGATACAAGGCCTAAATGGCAAGCCAACCGAAGGCCGTGCCCTCAACGTCATGACAGCACGCGATCGTCACTGATTGCGAAGAGCACCCAGCGTACCGTCGCGCATATTCCTGCAACCGCACCAGTCAGACCTCACCGTCTCAGCGGTCTTCATGGCGGTCCAGAACACGACGTTGAACATCTAAGCAACCGCGAAGTGGCACCCGCAAAACCTCATGAAGGCAAAATTTCTGGAAATGGCCATGTCCAGCACAAGCAAGCTGCAGACTTGCTAAGCCCTAACCAAATCTGATACTTGAAGCGTCAGTCCACGTGCTTTAAGAATTGGTCGAACTGCTTCAAATGGGCTGTATTACAGTGAAGATTGGGATTCACTCATGCAACCAGCTTGCGGCTTGCGGCGCGGTTACACACATCAAAGCGCTCCTAAAACAATAAAGTAGTTTTACTTTTCACTGTGTGACTTACTCGTCAACTGGACGATCTTCAGCCTCAGATTCCTCATCAGGCGGAGATGTGCTTGCAATAGCAACGCCAAGAGCTGCAGCAACGCCGCCTACGGAACCCCCAACAAGAACACCTACAGACCCTCCTACAACGCCACCGACAGCTGCACCAACGGCTGCACCCGCCATGGCTCCGCCGCCAACCAATGATGATGACATTCCACGAGCGGACTCGTTCGGTGTCAGTCCAACTTGCGCACGTGGATCTGGATCCTGCGAAGGTACCCCGTGACCAGGTTTGGCTTGCTCGATAAGGTCCGGGTCTGTTACGGGAACTACGAGGGGAGTATGGCTTTTGGTAGTCATGTGCTTCACCTTGAATGAGAGCAGGATGAAATACCTGCTTTGGTAGTTCAGACTACTTGCCGCTGGCCCAGCAAGCCATACCCCATAGACCCAACCATTTGTCAGTCAATGACTTCGTTAAATCTCGACACAATAAGACTCTAATAATTTAAAGCTTTTGCATTGGATACAAGTGCGCAAGCACACTACAGCCGGTCAACAAATGGATGGCAATCAACAAATGCTACTAAGGAAAGGTTTAGCAAACACTCCACTAAGCGCCAACAAAAAAACCTCTTTTTAAGTGCTTTATCTTTTGCCTTTAATATCATCCCTGCGGCCATTCAGGCACATCCGATTCAAAAAATCCTGGCGGCAATGATGTTTGCATGTCATCCAAGTCACGTATCTTGATTGCGAGATGAGCAGGCACTGTTTTGCCGAATGTCACCAGATAGCAGTACAACAGTCCATCGTCTCCAACTAGCTCCTTGATCGAAGGCTCCAAGCCAATGTACTCATCGTAAGTAAGAGCCAGATAGCTGGCTACTTTCTGATCCTGCACAAGCTGATTTTGCTCTCCCGCGTGATTGCTGTTCATGATGCTCCTGAAGGATTGGGTGAAGCCAGTTCAATAACTTACCGTACCCCAGATTGAAAACCTTTGCAGGCTATACCTGTTGCAATATTTGATAGCAAAAAAGGGCGGGCTATTGTTTCCAAGACACAGACGATGGACGATGTCTAACTTCCGCCTCCTGTGCAGCTCAGATAGGCGCATTACAACAGGTGCAGCCATCCTGGCACAGGAATAACATGAAGGTATCTCATCTTAGAACGAAGGAGTCTCCTTGCTAATTGTTCGCGCAATCACAGCTGATGATTGGTCTGACTATCGAAAAGTGCGCATCAATGCCCTCAAAGAGTCACCGCAAGCGTTTGGTAGCACCTGGCAGCAAGAGGTTGAACTGCCTGACGAAGACTGGTTGGCACGAGCCACCGCATCAGAATCCGGGCAATTTGGAAGAGGTTTTTTCGCCGTCCATAGTAATAAGATTTGTGGCTTAGCCTGGTGCCTGCTTTCGGACACAGACCCACGTATCGCCCATGTCTACTCAATGTGGACTTCCCCAGCTGTAAGGGGTCAGGGCGCAGGCAGGGCACTTCTGCAACAGTGCATGGCCTGGGCAAGAGAGAAAGGGGCATGCTCTTTAGTCCTATCGGTCGCAAAGGTTCAAGCACCAGCTATCCAGCTCTATCGTTCCCATGGCTTCTACACTGCTGGCGAATCCGGTTTCTTGCGCCCAGACTCTGACATAGAAACGCAGAAAATGCGGCTGGACATCAACGCGGGCGCATGACTTCCTGCCACCTCAAAAGAACATGCCCCATCAGATGGAAAAACCCCTGAAGGAAGGATATCTCGCTGCTCCGCTCAATTGGCTTGATCGTTAAAGCAAAAACTCTTCAGAGAGGCCTTTTTAGCAACTAAAAGCCCAAGTCCATACCAAGCTTGCTGGCAAGCATATAGGTGAAGAGCAGCACAGCCATGAGCGACAGTACGAAAGCGACAGCCACCTTGGCACCTGACCATAGCAGTGTGCGAGAGGCAGCGCCCTTTTTCTTACCCTGGTCGTAGTGCCACTTGATGGCGAAAAACATGCACGTACCAAAGATCAGAGCTTTGAACGTAACGAAGACTACAGGCACCCAATCGATCATCATGAAAATTCCAGCCTAACGCTTAACGCCACACCTACTATGCGGAGTAAAAGCTCCTGGATGGCAGAGGCAAAAACAGCAAAGACTAACATATGAGAATTGTGTTGCCGCACATCTGCAGGCATGGAGCTTAAAAACGAGTTCCATACATTTGAGCGAAACTTTTTCAGTTGATATCTCAGACCAAAACCCAATTCAGGCACCCCTGCAGTGTCAATGCATTGACAGGAGCAAAAGCGAAATTGGCGCCTCCCAGGCTGAGCGCGAAACAACCAACCGAAGCGGACTGAAGCGACCTTGTGAGGCCAGCCAGTAAGCATCCATCAAGAAAGCCCTGGCATTTTCATGCACAGGGCTTTGATGTTGGTTGCGAGGGCCGGATTTGAACCAACGACCTTTGGGTTATGAGCCCAACGAGCTACCAGACTGCTCCACCTCGCGGTATTTCTAGTCAGAGCACCAACTTCCGACATTTTGGAAGCTGCGCCCTTACGTGAGGATGGTATCTTACCATAACAAACAAGGGTTAACCCTGACTCCCACAAAACGCTACGTGAAGCCGAGCGCTCTTCCATCGCGCAACTCCTGCTGAACACCATCCTTACAGGATCTCAGCTCCAGGCGAGTTAAAAAAAAGCCCCAACGGTGAAGTTGGGGCTAAAGATTGTGAAGGAGCATCCATCAATCATGACCATCGTCGTGAAGGCCTTATTCATGCCAACCCGAGCGACGTGCAGATCATGGCATAAGGGAATCCAGCCAAAACCTAACCCAAACACAGTTTGCAAACATTGACAGAGAAATTGCGTGCAAACAGGAGAGTCACTGAAGCAAGACCCTCAGCAACTTCAAGTACCAAACTTGGGATGAGAGTGTGCAAGACCGTATGGAAAGTCAAGCAGTCCATCGAAGATGGCTCGACGAGGAATGGTTTAGGTAATGCCAATCTGAATATCAACAACAAAGCCCTCTTCCGAGGGCTTTGTTTTGCTTGATCTTCTACGAAGAGGGTCTTAGCACAAAAAGGTATGTTTCTCGAAAATCAATTATTCAATTTGCAACTTCTTCGCATTGCTGGCGGCTTTCTTGGGGAGAGTTAGCTCCAGCACTCCGTCAGAATACCTGGCTTTTGCCTGGGTTGGATCAACTTCAGATGGAAGCTGAAAGCTACGCGAAACAGAGCCAAAGTAGCGTTCACTGCGCAGAATACGACTATCTTCTCGCTTCTCATCCTTTTGCTGCACTTCTGCACGAATTTGAACCATTGCCCCTTCAATGGAGACATTGATATTTTCTTTAGCAACGCCTGGTAGCTCCGCATGTACCACGTAATCATCGCCATTTTCCTTGACATCGATTTTGATTTCGGATGCTGCTGGGAGAGCATCACCATGCAAGGGCCGTACAAAGAAACCTGAAGCTACATCTTTGAAGAGATCATCGAATAAACTTCCACGGGTAATAAGTGAGTTCATTTTTTTCTCCTTTGAAGAAAGTAACCAAGACAAGCTCAAATTGAAATGAACTTGCCTATTGCTTAGGTAGGGATGAAATCCACAAATTCAAGCACCAATATCCTAAGATCCATCTCGTTCAAATGTCTTGACTGGACTACCCCTGCGCCAGTGGATAAACCTCAGACTCACGCCCGTGTTGGCACAAACGCTTCGGAACTGATATAGAAAAATAGCTATGACTACTCAGTCAATCATAGTTAATTATAATAACAGAAAACCTGTTAGCCAGATCTTTAATGTTCACTGGCGGTGGTGTCTGATAACTAATCGCACACTTTGCCAATTCTGCTTACTGTGCCGCGCGCCCTCCTCATCTACCAAACGAGAAACGCAACCATCCGCGAGGTGAAACACCAGCACTGCAACCTCTTACAGTGGCCTGCGTGACGGGCTGCTGAGCCAGCATCTCCTGGATAATGGCCCAAATAAATCGGCAGTCATTTCTATTTGCGGCTGGTTTGCCTATGCCAAGGTTTGACAGCCCAATTGAGGTGTGTATCAGATGCATTCACTATTGCAGTCTGGCACGGCCAGCTGACCGGTTAACCCTCCAAAAATGAGTCAACGCCAATGAGGTGACCAGCTAATCAGAGCCATCCATCCAGCGACAGCTAATAGCCTGCCTATCGGTATCAGCTTCAATCTTTCGGTCTTTTTGCCACCAATGGAGAAGCGAGCAAACATCAGCTCTTGATCTGTCATAGCTCACACCGCCATAAATTGGGTTTTCTCAATACGAGGCTCTACCATGGAAGCTCCTACACAACCATCGAAAGGAGCGGCGGATATGAACAATAGCTTTGGACACCTAGAGCGCAGCACTGGTGAGCTTTGGGCCATCACCCGTCGGCATGCCGTGGAAATTGCCTCAACCAAAGCACTGGTCGATGCGCTAATGAAAGTTCAACCTTCAGACAATGCCGAGCTTATTGCTCACCTTGCAAATGCTCGACTGAAAATGGAAGCAACGCTTGTGAACCTATCTACGGAGGGCATTGCACTACCGACTTTACTTTCCTGCTTCGACAGCTACCTGCCAGCGGAACTAAAGCAGAAGGTGCTGGAATTTCAGCATACTGATCTCAAGCCTTAGCGACAATCTCTGCAGGACTGCGCGACCTGTCCTCTTGCGTAGTTACAGACTCCTTCAACATCGGGACAACACTCTCGCACCATGTGCTTGCATGGTGCTGTTTAACAGCTTCTACTCAGGCTTTGACGCTTTGGCAGCGCCGCCTTTACCCTCACTTAGCTCACCTCGAATCAAAGACACACATCTGCGTGGTCCCCAATGTGCATCGCATGCAGCATACATAAAGTAAATTCCGTTGCTTTTGCACATCTGCATCGCAAGCAATGTGAAGTTATGTTGATTACCCATGGTGAACCTCCACAAACAGGTGTCTTCGTCTCAATAATTCAGCTGCTGACTAAAGCATTGGTGATGTCCAAACAGCCTCATCTGCTTATGTCAATAATTCGTCTGCATTACCGCTAATTTCTAGTGCCTCATATAGAGACGCTCGCAAGCCATTTGGCGTGCGAATTTCTGGGTCATGCGCAATGCATACGGCTTCTTAGACGCTGACTTTTAAAAGTACTTCTGTGCTTAAAGATATCCAGATTGCAATTAATTCCATCGCCGTTGCGCAAGCTGCTGGGCAAAAACTGGTTACTGAGGGCGACCCCCTCAAACAAACCTTTTTTGCATCTACGCTAACTACGAATCTGATGGAAGCACAAAATGCTATTCAAAAAATTCAAAGCTATCACACAAGGATGCGAGCAGAGATTGCACCTCTTCGGCAACAAAGCCTTGCATTTACCATGCGCCGAAAAAAGGCAGCCCACCAGTACGCAGACTTTGAGCTGACAAAAATTGCATACGGGCAATGCACTGCTTATGCGCCACAACCAGAAGCTGATGGCGTAAGATACCCTCCCTTCCTGTGCGCCGAATGTTTCAGAAGTGGGTTGCATTCTCACCTTACTGTTGGCATGGGCTCCAAGTGGCCTCGAAAACTTCACCTCATTTGCCTTACCGACCCCGACCACGCGCAGGTGCTGCCACCTGGGGAGTGGACGCTGGAAAACCTTGGTCAACCTTTCACGCCACGCTAAGTCTAGAGATCGGTCACGTCTGATCTTCAGGACTTCAATCCCACGCCACATTGAGCAGTTGTGACCAATCTGCGTTTCAGGTAATTTCGCTCAGCATCCAAAACACTCGCCCCAGCATCAATCACCTCAATCGACGCAGATATTCAGAATACAAGTTCTTTTGCAGAGAGGCCATTCATGTCAACACGCCCTGAAGTAAATCCTGACGACTGGATCGTTGTTGAATACTGGAACTGCGCAATTTGCGTCGTTTGCAACGTCAACCCTGAGGGTCATGAGTTGGGAGACGCTGAGGTGATCAGCCGCCCCAGTAAGCCCGCTAGGTTTCCGGTCAGGTGGAACGGCACAGCTTGGACGCGCCTACATGCAGATGGTCTTGCCAGCTATGCTAAGCAATCCCCGCACCTTCGTGAATACATTGCAAAAACATAAGACCAAAAAGTAAATCGACCAGATTTTTCTCATTGGCTGAGCTGATCGAAAATCACGATTACTCTGTTGCGTGGTTTTCCTTGCAAGGGTTTGGCGTTGTCGTATAAAGCGCGTTTGTGGAGAGCTCCCCCAAGCCCCGGCCGGGGCTATGCCACGGCTGCAGCCTGAAGACGGCCTAGTTCAGTAAATCGATTCAATATAGCTGCTCGGATACTCAGTTCGTAGACTTGGCATCAAAGGTGCCAGCTATCACACGCTTAACCAATAGCTTGATGCAGTTCATTTTGGCCTCTACCAAATTTCAACAGTGATAACCAATCCAGCGTTTTCAGATGCTTCGTCCTAAACGCTTGCATGTAGCAAAAGCTGCGTTTCGGTGTTTAAAGACACTCGTCTTGCGCAGGCGCGCATTCTTTCGAGGCAGTATCACGGTGCTCGCCTCACGCCGCATAATCGCTTCATAGACTGGCCGCGCGTCGTAGGCACCATCACCCATCACGCTCTGCAGCGTTTCATCCTCTGGCAACTACTGCAAGTCCGGTAGCACTGATGCACCGCTTACGTTGTTCATCGCCACACAGGTGACTCAAATTTGCAAAGTGTGCGCACCTATCCCTATGTGCAACTTGCACTACTGGCGACGGCGCTCAGCCCCATCTTTTTGCATTTCCACTCGCCTTGCCCAAGCACTTGATCCCTGCTGAATCCACCAGCAAGTGCAGTCCTGCTGAACTGCATGTACAAGGCACCTGCTCATTCAGATCAAGTTGTCGCCTGCTTAAACATGCATAC
>NZ_JASAUZ010000014.1 GCF_030162935.1 Comamonas halotolerans | reverse complement strand
TATGGCACGGCTCCGCACTTGATCATGGCCACGCTGGAGCGGATCACTGGCGCTCGGTTCTTGCACGTTCCCTACAAAGGGTTAAGTCCGGCCACACAGGACCTTCTGGGGAATGTCGTGCAGCTTTCGGTGGGTCCTCCAGTCATGATCTCCGAGTACATGGAAAAAAATCAAATGCACCCCTTGGCCATCCTTGGGCCTAAGCGTACCGATTTCTTGCCTCAGGTGCCCACATTCACTGAACAAGGATACGTTGCTCCATTCCTGAAAGACGTTGTCTGGTGGGCAGGTCTTATTGGCCCTAAAGCATTGCCTGCTGACATTGTCAACAGCTGGGGCGCGGTTGTTAAACAAGCCATTGCAACGCCAGAGTTCGCCAAATTTCTTGCTACTGGTGCAGGTGGTCAATACCCCCATTTTGTAGGACCGGAAGCATTTGAACGAGAGCTGGCGATTGAATGGGAGTCAACCACTGCGCTCATGCAAAGCTTGGGAATCGAGCCTCAGTGAGGTCCTCATAGCAACATGCAGCCCTTAGGAATCCGCTTACTGAATCGACCTGAGTTTTCTAGATAGTTCACAACCTCCTATTTCCGTTCAAATAGGAGGCCATATGAACGCACAACGGTACCCATAAGCATTCAGGATTGAAGCTCCTAAACAAATCTGGTACACGGCCACAGTGTGGCCGATGTCTCAGGCCGTTTAGGCCTGAGTACACATAGCCTGTAAAAGTGGATTAAGTTGAGGCAAATTCCTGCTGTGAAGCATGTTGAGCGCGCCACCCAAAGCGAAGAGTTGCGGCGTTTGAAGGCTGACCTGAAACGGGTCACTGAGAAGCGCTAGATCCTTAAAAAGAGCGGCGGCGTACTTCGCTCGTCAATGCGACGTAAGTAGGTCTTTATTGTTAGCACCAGTCGTTTTCAGAGTCACTCGCATCTGTCGGGTACTATGCGAGGAAAGCAAACCCACAAAACCAGCGAGCTATTGATGACCAGCGCTTACTGTGCTTAGTTAAGCAGGTTTGGTTAGAACGTGGTGGTGTGCTACTCGATTCAAGTATGTGGCTTAACAATAGGACCGAGTTGTTCAAACGAACTGGACTGCCTCTATTTGGCGTTGTTGCATCAGGCGAGTTTTTGACGAGATAACGCAAACCCTGGCTATGCTACGCCAGGCGTCTGAAGAGGGCCTAGCTCAGTAAATCGATTCAACATGTATATCGGATATGCAGCTCGCCGACTCGGTGTTCAAAGGCGCAAGCCATCACACGCTTATAAAATCGTTTGATGAAGTTAATTTTGCTCTCCATCAAACTTTGCTGATGATAAAAAATTCAGCACTCACGTGAGAAATTAATATCCTATTTTTTGAATATTTAATACATTAAATTATTTCTGAGACCAAATCACTTAGCAGCAAGCTTCCAAGCGGCCGAATAGACTCTCATAGCGCGTCCTGTAACACCTTCTCCTTTGGTGCACTTCTGGACTCGGCTAAGGTAGTCAGTGCTATAAAGTTAAGAGTATTAGATACTACGAAATATAATTCGATTCATCTTCGTCAAACAACCATTCCACACGCTGCAAGTGAAAGGTCTTTACAAACGGTTTAAGCAAACCAAGTATTTCTTTTCTCAATGGATTAATAAGATATTGGTTGTGTGAAATAAAAGGACTGCATATTTTTATAGTCCTCTGCAGAACTGGTGAAATAATAGGCGCAGCCACCAGTTTCCCTGATTGCAAAGCTGGACGTATTGGCATCAGAGGCAAGATAGTATAACCTACACCACTTTCTACTAGTTGCATAACCACTGAAGTGCTGTCAGACTCAGCTATCACATTCAGATCGACGCCCATTATGGTGCAAGCACGAACAATCACATCTTGAAGACTTTTAGCCTCTGGAATAATCAACGGAAGCTTGGCAACATCTGCCAATACCCAAGGTTTAGAAGGCATTAGTCCAGTACCAGCTAGCCCAACCACATAAAGCGGCTCTCGATATACAGGAGCTGTATGCAAAAGTGCTGAATGAAGATAATCACCCATAAGGCAAATATCTATTTTCCCCCGCTCCAGACCATCTTGTAAAACGTCGGTAAATCCAGTCAGAATTCTAATTTTCAAATCTGGATATTGACGGTGCAGCGAGGAAACCAGTGGGCCTGCTAACGCTGCTGCAAGTCCAGGCAGCATCCCGATAGAAGCGGATCCCATAAGCTTTTCTTTTGCGCTGCCAATATCTGCCTTGGCCTGATAAAGACCTTGTAAAGACACCCGAACTTGGTCAACGAACCGGCGTCCAGGCTCTGTCAGCACCATACCCGATCGATTACGATCAAAAAGTGTAGCACCCAACTCATCTTCGAGCTGTTTGAGCTGTCGGGACAGTGCAGGTTGAACCACATGCAGTAGTTCAGCAGCTCGTGTCAGGCTTCCTGTTTCCGCAATGGCCAATATGGTTCGCAATTGACGAATATCCAAGGTCTCATTCCCCATTTCTGTGAGCTATGCCTTACCGCTATAGCTTCACTAAAAAGATGTGATTTGTCACGCAATGAGTCCACATCTACCATGAAGTCATAACACCTTATCCGATACGTTCTAACTCAGTCATAGAGATGATCTAAGTGGTTTCCATGACATTTATGGACGCTGTGTCATAGCGTAAACCCTCTCAGAGGCAGAACGACGAAAGAACTTGACAGGAGACAAACTCATGCAGCAAAAAAATATTTTCCTCCATAAGGTTACCTCCTTGGTCTCTTTCTTTCTTGGGGTTACTACCTTGTTTCTGGTATCCCCTGCAGCTGCACACGAGTGGCCGAATGGGAAAACCATAACCATCGTCGTACCGTTTGCAGCTGGAGGCTTTACTGACCTTGCTGCACGGCGATTTGCTAACAATTTAGGAACGGCATTAAATTCTTCTGTAATCGTGCAAAACAAAGTGGGGGCTAGCGGGCAGATTGGCACGGCTTTCGTTGCCCGCGAAAAACCTGATGGCTATACCCTATTGGTCACTGCCACGCAGCAAGTAATATATCCTGCACTTCAACCCGACTTACCATACAATCCGAAAAAAGATTTCAGTAATATCGCCATATTGGCATATGCACCAAATGTGCTTCTCGTGCCAACTAAATCTCCTGTATCGAACCTCCAGGAGTTCTCTGCTTATGCCAACAAGGAAAAAGGTGGTCTTGCATTTGGATCAAGCGGTGTAGGCGGATCCGCTCACCTATCTGGTGAGCTATTCAAACTGATCAGCAGTGTCAACCTGCGCCATGTGCCATATAAAAGCGCTTCGCCAGCTGTGGCTGATCTGATTGGATCCCAAATCCCCTCAGCATTTCTTGATGCAAGCTCGACAGCAGCCTTTATCCGCAGTGGCGAACTGAAAGCCATCGCAGTCACATCAAAAGCGCGTCTGCCGACATTACCATCAGTGCCCACTATTGCTGAATCGGGCTATCCTGACTACGAGTCTCAGGCTTGGGTGGGTGTATTTGGTCCGGCGGGTATGCCGGCAGCCATCGTAGACAAGCTCAACAATATTGTGCTCGAGAGCAATGCAGAGCCTGCAACCGCAAAATGGTTTGTCGACAATAACGCCATTCCTGCCACACTTAAATCAGCTCAGGTAACGGAATTTATCCACAGCGAGCTGGATAAATGGAAAAAGGTGATTACCAGTGCAAATATCACTGCGCAATAACACCAAACCTGGGAGACTTGATTTTGATTTACCAACACGGCGTGCTATCACAGCATTTCGGCATTGATGTGCCCTTCATGACCCATCTTGGTCTGGAGTGTATTAGCCTGTCAGAAGACAGCTGCCATACACGCTTGCTTCCCTACCCTGCACTGCTCAACAGTCGAGGGGATATCCATGGTGGTGCACTAATGAGCGCTTTTGACTTTTCGCTCAGTGTTGCCGCACGTTCCCATGACCCGCTTGGTTGCGGCGCCGCAACCATCGATATGAGCACGCACTTTTATGAGCCAGCTAAAGCAACGGTAAACCTAATTGCCCGCTGCTCCCGACGTGGCAAACGCATTGCCTTTTGTGAAGCAGAGGCAAAAGACGCATCAGGCCAGGTGCTTGCCGTAGCCAGGGCAGTTTTTCGTTTGGTCCCGCCAGCACCTTAGCGGTTGCCTGCACCGCAGCTTATCCTGGAACAAGACATGAAATTATTCCAAAAAATATTGGTTGCCAATCGCGGCGAAATTGCCGTTCGCATTATCCGAGCCGCTCGAGACCTAGGCATTGGCTGCGTTGCGATCTACTCAAGTGACGATGCTCAATCCCTGCACCGTGTTCTGGCCGATGAGGCAGTTTCGCTCAACGGCACAGGTCCTGCTGCGTACCTTGATACCGCCGTCATCATTGCTGCCGCCCAAAGCCTGCAATGCGATGCCATCCACCCAGGGTACGGCTTTCTCAGCGAACGCGCCGACTTTGCCAAGGCCTGCCAGGACGCCGGGATTCGCTTTGTCGGCCCTACCGTAGAACAGTTGGCTTTGTTCGGTGACAAAGGCTCAGCCTTGATATTGGCACGCGAATGCGGCGTTCCAGTCATGCCAGCAACCAGAGGCGGCGCTACGCAAGAAGAAGTTGCTGGCTTCTTTGCTGCCCAAGGCGATGCCGGTATCGTCATCAAGGCGGTTGGGGGTGGCGGTGGTAGGGGAATGCGCGTTGTCAAAAGCCAAGCGGAGATTCCTGAGCTCTATGCACGTTGCCGATCCGAGGCCAAATCCGCCTTTGGGCTCGACAGCGTTTATGCCGAGCGTTTGGTCAGCCGAGCTCGTCATATCGAGGTGCAGATTGCTGGTGATGGCCATCATGTGGTTGCTTTGGGTGAGCGCGATTGCACCTTACAAAGACGTTTTCAAAAGGTTGTTGAAATTGCCCCTAGCCCGATTCTGCCAGCGCACATGCGCGAAAGTATTTTGCGTGCAGCCCAACGCATGGCCGAAAAAGTAGCCTACCAAGGTTTGGGCACCTTTGAGTTTCTTGTGGAGGAAAACGAAGATGGCCTTCTACAAAATTTTGTCTTTATCGAAGCCAACCCTCGCCTCCAGGTAGAGCACACCATCACAGAGCAAGTCACTGGCGTGGATTTGGTCACGTTACAGATTCGGCTTGCTAGCGGACACAGTTTGCAGCAAGCTGGTATTGATCCGCAAAATCCACCGAGAGTCAAGGGTTGCGCCATTCAAGTGCGCATTATGGCCGAATCCACTGACGCCAGCGGCTTGGCACGCCCGGCGCATGGTACGTTGGAGCGCTTTGTCCCACCCTCTGGGCCTGACGTTCGCATTGATACTCATGCTTACAGTGGATATGCACCAGCACCAGCCTTCGACACGCTGCTAGCCAAGTTGATCGTTTCCAGCAATGACTCCAAGTTTTCCACGGTTGTACAGCGTTTACGGCGCAGCCTGGCGGAATTCCGTATTGTGGGAGTAGCAAGCAATCTGCACTTACTCCAGGCCTTGGTTCAACGCGAAGACTTTGCCCAACAAAAGAACCATACCCGTTACCTTGAATCGATTCTGGCAGAGCTGATAGAGCAGGCGCAGGTGCTCGCACAGCAACAAGCACAGAAGGCAGCCATCATCGAAGGCGCTACGCCGATCCAAGCCGTAGCGCAGGTTCAGCCTCGGCAGCCTCGCGCATGCCTTGAGGAGAATCGGGTCGGTAGCTATGTCCCGCTAAGCGGCCGTGTAGTCGAGGTTGCTGTGACTGTGGGAGATACCGTGCAAAAAGGCCAGTCCATCGCTGTGATCGATGCTATGAAAATGGAGCACTCCATCGCAGCTGACTGCCACGGCCAAGTGGTAGAAGTTCGCGCTGTTGAAGGCGCGTACGTCACAGAGGGCGACATTTTAGTGGTGATTGAGCCTGGAGACGGCCTGGCAGCTACTCAGTCACAGGCGGTGGCCATTGACCTCGATTTTGTACGTCCTGATCTACAGGCTGTACTTGACCGACATGCATTTCTGTATGACGACGCCAGGCCCGAAGCTGTAGCCAAGCGCCGCTCACGAGGCCAGCGCACCGCCAGAGAGAACCTTGCAGACCTGTGTGACGAGAACTCTTTTGTCGAATTTGGTGCGCTTGTCATTGCAGCGCAAGCAAGCCGGCGCAGCAAAGAAGACCTAATCGCCAATACTCCTGCCGACGGCATCATCACCGGTCTGGGCAACATCAATGGCACAGAGTTTGGTTACGAGCGATCGCTCAGCGCTGTCATGGCGTATGACGCCACGGTTCTCGCCGGCACACAGGGCAAACGCAATCACATCAAAACTGACCGGCTAGTCGAGCGCGCCAAAAACGATGAACTACCCTTCATCATGTTTGCGGAGGGTGGTGGCGGTCGGCCTGGCGATGTGGATTTCCCTTTTATCTCCGGCCTCTATCAACCTTCGTTTGCAGCTTTGGCGGAACTCAGTGGCGAAGTGCCACTGCTAGGCATTGTCTCGGGGCGCTGCTTTGCTGGGAACGCGGCTTTTCTGGGTGTTTGCGACGTAATCATTGCCGACAAGAGTGCCAATATCGGCATGGCTGGTCCGGCAATGATCGAAGGAGGTGGCCTTGGAATTTACCAGCCTGAAGAAGTCGGGCCTGCATCAGTGCAATACAGCAATGGTGTGATTGACATATTGGTTGAGAATGAAGCCGAAGCCGTACTGACTGCCAAACACTATCTATCGATGTTTCAAGGCACTGTGCGCGAATGGGTGGCCCCTAACCCTCTGGCGCTTCGTCATATCGTGCCTGAAAACCGCCTTCGTGTTTACGACAGCCGCCAGGTGATCGAAGGTATTGCTGATACGGGTAGTGTGCTCATGCTCCGTGCAGGCTTTGGCAACGGCATCCATACTGCGCTGGCCCGGGTTGAAGGCCAACCCGTTGGCATCATCGCCAACAACCCTCTGCATCTGGGTGGAGCCATCGACGCAACTGCTGCAGACAAGGCTGCCCGATTCATGAAGCTGTGTGATATCCACGGCTTGCCTATCATCTCGCTGATCGACACGCCTGGATTCATGGTCGGCCCCGAGGAAGAAGCCAAGGCTCAAGTACGCCATGTCTCGCGCATGTTTCTTACGGCAGCCAAGCTGCGCGTGGCCATCCTTGCCATAGCTCTGCGCAAAGGCTACGGCCTGGGCGCAATGGCCATGGCCGGTGGAAGCTTCCGTTCTGCAAGTTGTACTGTTTCTTGGCCAACGGGAGAGTTTGGACCCATGGGTCTGGAAGGCTCCATCCAACTCGGTTTCAAGAAAGAGCTTGCTAGTGTCCCTGAAGGGCCAGAAAGACAGGCCCTGTATGACCAGTTGGTAGCCCGAGCCTACGAACGTGGTCACGCTATCAATGTTGCGTCAACCGCGGAAATTGATGCAGTCATTGACCCTGCTGAAACACGCACTTGGATTCGGCAGGGTATCGCCTCCGCTCGCCGGCGTGGCAGCCGGCCCCGTCGCTCCTTTGTGGATGCTTGGTAAACCCATGGACGATTGCAGGAAACACGGTCATGCCCCAGCCATCAACCTCACATCCAACCTCGCCACTAGCTTTAGCAGGTGTGCGCGTACTAGAAATCGGCAGTGGCTCCGCACTCGCCTATGCTGGCAAACTGTTTGCCGACTTTGGCGCCGAAGTCATTAAATTGGAAGACAGCGAAGGTGATCCTCTTCGCACATATCCACCGTTGATCAATACGGATGGCCCTGAGCTCCAAAGCGCCCTGTTTGCTTGGCTTAACACCAACAAACGCAGCGTCAGTCTGCACAGCCAGAACGCACAAGAACTCGAATGGCTCTCGCGCCTGGCACAGAGTTGCGATGTGGTGCTTGATGCACGCGCCTTGCGCGAAGGGCCTGCAGCGCTCCAACAATCTGTTAGCGCAAGCACAGTACCGGGTACTGCTCCGATAGAAATCTGCCTGACATGGTTTGGCGAAAGCGGCCCCTATGCCAACTTTGTGGGCTCTGAAGCCGTTTGCAGAGCCTTGGCCGGGGCAGTTTACGGCAGCGGTGCCGCCGAAGGCCCTCCGCATTTGCCGCATGACATTCAAACAGGCATAGTGGCCGGCTTAGCGGCTTTCTCTTCGGCCATAGCTGCGCTGATCGGGCAGGGAGATGGCAGTCGCCGTTACACACTAAGTATTCACGAAATTGTCTTCTCCATCGTCGAAATGGAAGCAGGCATGGTACAGGACGGCCGCCATCCTTTGGCACGCTTGGGTATCAACCGTTTTTGCACCACCCATCCAGGCGGCATCTACGAAACTCAATCTGGTTGGATCGGCATTTTTGCACACACCCTGCCACAATGGGTCGCCTTGTGCAATGCCATTGGCGTGCCTGAGCATGCTGCCGACCCACGATTTGCCAGCGGCCCTACACGCATCCAGTATGCTGATGAAATAGACCATTTTTTGCGCCCTGCGTTGCTGAAAAAAACAGCAAAAGAGTGGTTTACGCTTCTTGGTCAAGTCAAATTTCCCGCCGTACTGGTCCCCAGTATGGAAGAGTTGCTTAAGCAGCAAGTGCACCGCGAACGCGATGCATTTGTGCAAGTCCAAGCGGGATCGATCAAGTTTGAAGGTGTAACGGCCCCCTTTCCTCTGGGAGATGCTGGTCCGCTAAAGGGCGGCATTACTCCTGTCCAAGGTGCAGACAACGCTTACTATCGTACAGATGTAGCGTTGCAGCCTAGCCGTGCTCTGCCAGTCGCTGCACAAAATCAAGCCCCGTTACGTGCTATCCGCGTCATAGATCTCACCATGGGCTGGGCTGGCCCATTGGCCACGCGTACGCTGGCAGATTTTGGTGCCGAAGTCATCAAGGTCGAAGGTACACAGTACCCGGACTGGTGGCGCGGTACCCACTACACCGAAGAGTTCTACCGGGAGCGCCAGTATGAGAAGAACTCGAATTTTGCTTGGCTCAATCGCAACAAGCTAGGCATCACGCTAGACCTGACCCAGGCCGAAGGTCGCAACCTCTTGCTGGAACTGATCAAAACTGCCGATATCGTCATCGAAAATTACTCCAGCGAGGTGCTGCCTAAATTGGGCTTGGATTACGACACCCTAGCCGCCGTCAACAGCCGCTTGATCATGCTCTCCATGCCCGCCTTTGGCGCTGGTAATGCCTGGAGCCAAATCCGTGCCTACGGTGGCACGCTGGAGCAAGCCAGCGGCCTGCCGCATTACACTGGTTTTGCACAAAACCCGCCATCGCTAACCTCGTACGCCTATGGTGACCCTGTCGGCGGCTGGAACGGCGGCGCTGCTGCCTTGCTTGCTTTGCTGGTGCAAGCCCGCACGGGCCAAGGCCGGCATATCAATCTTTCACAGGTCGAGGCAATGCTGCCAATGACAGCGCCCTTTCTCATCGAGCAATCACTGACGGGCCAAGTATCCCCTAGACAAGGCAACCACCACAGCGTGCACGCTCCACACAATATCTACCGCTGCGCTGGCAATGACGAATGGATAGTCATCAGCATAGCAACAGATAAGCAGTGGCAGTCACTGCTGAGATTGCTTCCGGCAAGGACACTTACTCGTGACGCATTTTTAATGGATTCCGCTTCCCGATGCCAACACCGCGTTGCAATTGATGATGCCATCCAAAGCTGGACTGCTTGTAACAACGCTGAAGAGTTGATGCAACTATTGCAGTCCAACCACATTAGCGCAGGAGTTGTACGCCCGATTTGGTCTGTCTTGCATGACAAGCACCTGTTGGATACGGCCTTCTTTCAACCAGTACAACGCAGCTACCTAGGCTGCTATTACACCAGCGTGCCTTGGTTTCGCTTGCAAGGCCAAGCCCCCGCTGTACGTTGCCCCCCACCAACGCTGGGACAACATAGTAAAGATGTATTCAGATCCATTCTAGGCATGTCACAAGAACAAATTTCCGCTTTGTTCAGCTGCGGAATTACCGGCACAGAGGCAACCAGAAAGTCAGCCAAGGTCACCACCGACGATGCCAAGGCTTAAAGCCCTCTCTCTCAACCTATAAAAAGGAGACAAGACATGACCAGCGCTCTCACCTCCCGTCGCGATTTTCTGCAAGCTTGTGCCAGCGCGGCCGCCCTCACGGTCCTCACATCTGCACCTGGATTTGCTCACGCCCAAGATAGAAAATGGCCCACTAAGCTGATTCGCATTGTGGTGCCCTTCCCTGCAGGCTCCATCACCGATAACGCAGCACGCATGCTGGCTGATGGACTGAGCAAGTCGTTAGGGCAATCTGTCATTGTCGAAAACAAGGCCGGTGCTAACGGCTCAATCGGTGTGGCCGAGGTAGCTCGCGCAACTCCCGATGGCTACACGCTTTTGGTCACCAATAGCAGCAGCATCACTGTAAACCCACTGGTCTACAAAAACTCACCCTATCAAGCCAAGGATCTGGCGCCTATTTCAGTGCTGCTCGATGCACCTTTTATTCTTAATGTCAATCCGACCTGGGCGCATGAAAACGACATAAACACAGTCATGGATCTGGTGGATTACGCAAAGAAAAAACCAGGGGAACTCAATTATGGCTCGGCAGGGATAGGCAATATAGCGCATCTTTCTTTCGTCATGCTGAGCAACAATACCCATGTCAAAACCAACCATGTGCCTTACAAAGCAGGCTCCCAAGCCAGCATGGCTGTTATGGCTGGCGAAATCAATGCAATGTTTGACACCCTGACAAGCATTCCTCAAATTCGTGCAAACAAACTTAAGGCTCTTGCAGTAACCACATCACAGCGTATAGCTCAACTCCCAGATATACCTACGATGGAAGAAGCAGGTTTTGCAGAAATCAATCCATCCTTCTGGCTTGGGCTGCTTGCTCCCGCTGGCACACCATCGGCAATAGTTGATCGACTGCATGCCGATGCTATGCTCGCCATGTCCATACCTTCAGTACATGCTGCCTTAAGCGCTCAAGGTTCTGTTGTTATGCAATCTCCCAAGCAGTTTGCAGCTCGGATAACTACGGAAACTGCAGCCTATGCCGATGTTGTGAAGAAGGAGAAGATAGCGCTGGAATGAGTATTCGTACTTGCATGACAACTTTGAAATTCAAGTAGCCGGGCTTGAATAAGCAGCTTGCCAACAAGCTCTATTGCACAATACGCACTATGAGAATCCTCCACACTATGCTGCGCGTTGGCAATCTCCAGCGCTCGATTGATTTCTACACCAAGGTGTTGGGCATGCAACTGATCCGCACCTCTGAGAACCCAGAGTACAAGTATTCGCTTGCATTCCTGGGTTATGAAGGTGGAAACCCTGGCCAGGCCGAGATTGAGCTGACCTATAACTGGGGTACTGAAAGCTATGAGATGGGCACTGCCTACGGTCACATCGCTTTGGGTGTACCTGATGCCTACGCCGCATGCGAAAAAATTCGTGCTGCTGGTGGCCTCATCACGCGAGAAGCGGGCCCCGTCAAAGGTGGGACCACCGTGATTGCATTCGTGACGGATCCTGACGGATACAAGATTGAACTCATACAAATGAATACACGAACCCACGGCGATGGGCAAGATTCGGTCAATATCGATCCTCTTCGTGCCAGCTGAATCAGCCATTGAACCTTGTTGCCCCTAGGCAAGGCTGGTAATTAGCATCTTCATGGCGTTGTCACGTACAACGCCATGAAGATGCTGTGTGTAACATATGAAAATGCTTTGGGATGTAGGTGTTATGCAATGCTCATCCCCTCAGCAGTCAGTCGGGTAGGTCACTGCTGGCTTTTCGTTCTCGCTCCCAACGCCACAATGTGGAGCGGCTGACACCCAAAATCTTTGCCGCCTGCTCTTTCTTGCCTTGAGCAAGTTCCATCGCTGCATGCACTCTGTCAAGTGTCAGTGCCTCCTCTTGTGCACTGCAAGCCAAATACGGCACCGAGTCAAACAGTTCAGGGCACTCGTTCGCAAGTTCCTTGTATGCAGCTTCGCCCTGGCTGTGGTTATCAGCGAAAAAAACTGCCAATCGTTGGCAAATATTGTGCAATTCACGCACATTGCCCGGCCATTCATAGCTGTTTAACCTGGGCAATATGGGAGCCAGCAATTCACTGGGGGAAAGCTGGCAATTGAGAGCCATCAACTCTTTCTGTAGAAAGCGCTCTGCAAGCAAACTGACATCTCCTCCTCGGTCACGCAAAGGCGGCAGTGTCAATCGCAATGTATTGATTCGATAGTACAGGTCCTCTCTAAATTGCTGCTGCTCAAGCAACTCCTGCAGCCGCTGGTGTGTAGCTGCAATGACACGTATATCGACGGGGATGGCGCTACTTGAGCCAAGGCGCATAACTTCGCGTTCTTGCAAAACGCGCAGTAGGCGACTTTGCAGCACCAATGGCATGTCGCCAATCTCATCCAGAAATAGCGTTCCTCCGTGCGCAGCCTCAATTAGTCCGCGTTTGCCGCCACGTTTTGCACCGGTAAAAGCCCCCTCCTCATAGCCAAAAAGTTCGCTCTCCAGCAGTGATTCAGGAAAAGCAGCGCAGTTGACCGCAACAAATGGGTGTTCAGCACGTGCACTGTTGTTGTGGATGGCCTGGGCAAACAGCTCTTTGCCTGTCCCCGTTTCGCCGGAAATCATTACCGTCAGATCTGTTTTGGCAAAGCGCTGCGCGCGGGTTATGACTTCTTCAAATAGCGCGGATGAACCAATCAAGCTGTCAAAACTATGGCGCGCAGTCGTCTGACGCTTGCGCTGCTGAATACGTAAACTGGTTTCTGCCGCTTCAATGTTTTTCGCGTCGTACAAAGTCATTGCCGCACCAACGACATGGCCATGCTCTCGGATGGGAGAGCTATGCATAAGCCAGTCGCGTTGTGCGAAATGTTTGGCAACCGATCTTTGCTCCTGACCGTTATGCAAGATTGCTTGCAGGGATAACTCAGGCTCGATCTCGTCCAGCAGTTGCCCCATGAGCATGTCTATTGGTTGACCCAGCAACTTTTGCATGGGCTGATTCACCGCAATGATGCGGTGCTCCAGATTGACGGCCAATACGGCTTCTTGCAAGTTGTGAAGCACTGCATTCAATTGCTCATAGCGGCTGTTTTCCAGCCAGCTAACTCGGGCCATTTCAATGGCCTCTTCCAGGCTCTTGCGAATCGATGATTGAGAATAGGCAAGCAGTCCCGTCAGACCACACTCTTGCGCCAGTTCGACAACCAAGCTTGAGCCCACGATGACCTCAAAGCCATTACGTCGTAGCCGTTCGAAACACTCACGCGCATCGTGTGGCGTACTGTAGGCATATTGTTTGATTTCAATATTCAGCAGCGACTTGACGGAATCAAGCTCCGGGATAACGTTGCCGTACATGACGATGCCCACACGGTTGTTGATCAAGCGTGCTTTAAGCAGGGCTTGCAGCAAATCAAAGCCCGTCAACTCAATCATCGCAACCGGCGCCTGCAGCACTGTGCGCAAAATCACTGCGTTGGAGCCTGCGCTGACAAATGCATCCACAAGTCCTTGTGCCATGCGGTCACGTGCAACCCGCAGCGTGTTATCGAATGCAGCATCTACCACTTCGATATCAGCGCGATCTGCAAACTCTGCCAGAACTGGCAAAGCAAACTCCCGGATGTGGCGATAGCTCACAAAACAAAGCCGCGGCTTTCTGGAAATCAATCTACGAGTGTTTATATGATTTGACACGTTTCAAGTGTCCACTATTTTGTCTCATGAAACAAATCCATAAATAGAATAAAAAATTATTCCAATTAAATCAACAGGTTAAGTGTCAATTAAAACTGGCACAGCGCTTGCAATGAAGTGTTCACTGATTCATTGGAGCAAAAGAAAGTGGCACTGGAACACATTACTGTCCTTGATCTCACCCATATGCTGTCTGGCCCTTACGGCACCATGTTGCTGGCTGACCTTGGAGCGCGCACCATCAAGATTGAGCCTCCGGTCACAGGCGAAGGTACCCGCAGGCTTCTGGAAAACGATCCAGACTATTCTCGCGATGGAATGGGCGCGTACTTTCTCACACTCAATCGCAACAAGCAAAGTGTTTGCGTAGACCTCAAGAGCGAAGCTGGCAAAGCAGTGTTCATGGACCTGGTTCGCCATGCCGACGTTGTGTTCGACAACTTCAGCGTCGGAGTGCCTGCCCGTCTTGGCATTGACCACGCCAACCTCGCCAAAATTAACCCACGCATCATCACCTGCTCAGTAACGGGTTTTGGAGAAACGGGCCCGCAAACACAGCGTCCGGCTTTTGACCAAGTGGTGCAAGCCATGGGGGGCGGGATGTCGATCACAGGAACACCGGAGAGTGGCCCCACACGAAGCGGCATTCCGATTGGAGATCTTGGTGGCGGTATTTTTGGCGCAATGGGCGTGCTGGCGGCCATTGCAGAGCGTGAGCGTACGGGCCTGGGACAGCACGTGGATGTGTCCATGCTGGATGGACAGATTTCATTGCTCAATTACATGGCCACTATGTATTTGCTCTCAGGACATATTCCACAAGGAATTGGCAATGGACACTTTGTTCATGTTCCCTATAACAGCTATCCGACAGCCGATGGCTATGTGATTGTTGCCTGCATTGGTGACCCATTCTTTGAACGATTTGCCGAGTTCATTAACTTACCGGAACTCAACAACCCTGAATACAAAAAGCAGCCCGTGCGCTTTGCTGACAAAGACAAAATCGACGCGCTGATCGCAAAGAAATTCCGTGAGCAAACGACAAGCTATTGGCTGGAGCAGCTGCGCGCAGCACGAATCCCCTGTGGCCCCGTGAACAATTTCGAGCAGGCTCTGAACGATCCTCAGATACAAGCTCGCGACATGGTGGTTCCTGTGAAACTCCACACTGGTGAAACGGTTCGCATGCCAGGCAACCCCATGAAATTGTCTGGCGCACGATCGCAGCGCTATACCAGCCCTCCTCCATTGGGAGCAGATACCGAAAGCGTGATGACCACACTGCTGGGCTATTCAGCGGAAAAACTTGCCGCTCTTCAAGAAATTGGCGCTATTGCCTGATGCAGGTGTAGATATGGAACAGATTTACATCACGGACGTAGCCCCGCGCGATGGCTTGCAAAACCAGCAAATCGCTGTTTCAACCCAAGCCAAGTTGAGGCTGATTGAACTATTGTCTGCAGCAGGCCTGCAAAGCGTTGAAGTCTCCAGCTTTGTTTCTCCCAAGGCTGTACCCCAGATGGCAGATGCCAGCGAGCTGCTCTCACAGGTTCAGCAAGCTTTGCCGAAATTGCGTACCTCGGTTTTGGTTCCCAACCTCAAAGGCTTGGAGCGCGCCAACGCTGCCGGAGCCAAAGAGGTTGCTGTCGTGCTTTCGGCTACAGAAACCATGAACCGCAAAAACATCAATATGGGCCTGGAGCAAGCGACACAGGTCAGCGAGCAGACATTGCAAGAAGCACTCCAGCTGGGTCTACGCACACGTGCTTACGTAGCGGTAGCGTTTGACTGCCCGTTTGAAGGAGCCACACCTTTGGCAGCAGTCCAAGCAGCATGTGAGCGCATGCTGTGCGCTGGTGCGCAAGAAATCGTTATTGCAGACACCATAGGCTCTGCCGCGCCAGGCCAAGTCAAGGAGCGTCTGAAAGCACTGCTCCCACTGATCCCCGTGGGTCAACTTGCGGTGCACTTTCACGACACCAGAGGCATGGGTGTTGCCAATGCCTGGGCAGCACTTGAGGTTGGAATACGCCGTTTCGATGCCAGCGTTGGCGGCATTGGAGGCTGCCCGTTTGCACCAGGTGCAGCAGGCAACCTAGCCACCGAAGATCTGGTGTTGATGGCTGAACAAAGTGGTTTTTCAACAGGAATTGAGCTTGCACACCTGCTTGAGGCGATTGACTTTGCCCAAGAGCAGCTTGAGCGCCCGCTGGGTGGCCGCTCCAGCACCTGGCTACGGCGCCAGCATGAAAAACAGGCGCTGGTCAATTAGCCCAAGCACACGAATGACAGCTATTGCGCTCAAGGCATGCACTTGAGCGTTTCACGGGCATGCAACACGCAAGCACCAACGATAGGTGCCGTTGCATGCTCATTTTTGCGCCGACGAGAAACAAGGAGACAGACATGCAAAAACGTAGAGTGATACTTGCTATTGCTACAGCAGTAGCGCTGGGTCAAGCCAGCGTGTTCAGTCTGGCACATGCACAGAAAGCGACATTTCCCTCTAAACCTATTCGAATGATTGTGCCCTTTGCGCCTGGTGGTGTTTCAGACACCAGCGCGCGCATCGTTGCAGAAAAAATGTCCCAACACCTGGGGCAAAGTGTGGTGGTCGAAAACAAGCCAGGCGCCTCGGGCAATATTGGTGCGCAACAAGTTGCCCAGTCTGAACCCGACGGCTATACGATTTTGCTGGGCTTTGATGGAACGCTCGTCATCAATCCGCATCTGCAGAAAGTGCCATTTGATCCTGTCAAAAGCTTTGCCCCCATTGGCAAGATTGGAGATGCATCTCTCATCATCGTGGTCAACCCCAAAATACCTGTGAAAAATTTCACCGAGCTTTTGGCCTACGCACGAACTCAGCCAGGTGGTCTGTCATATGGAAGTGCTGGCACTGGAAGCACTCCACATCTAGCAGGTGAATCACTCAAGCAACGTACCGGCATTCCTCTGACACACATCCCCTACAAAGGTGGAGGACAAGCCATGAGCGATGTGGTCGGCGGTAGCTTACCCATGCTGTTCACAGCCGTGGCAGGCGCTTATGGATTTGTGAAAAACAAGCAAGTCCAGGCAGTCGGTGTTTCTGGTGCAGCACGTGTTACCTCTTTGCCAGAGGTTCCTACATTGACCGAATCTGGTGTGGATGATTTTGTTTTCGATTCATGGACCGGACTATTGGCGCCTGCAGGAACCCCTCGGCCGATCATTGACACGCTCAATCATGCATTGAACGCATCATTAACCGCGGCGGACACGAAGGCTCGTTTAGCTGATCTCGGCATTGCCGCAACACCCGGATCTCCGGAGGATTACGCCCATCAAATCCGCAATGATTTGCAGAAAAACAAGAGCATTGTTGAGGCTGCCAAGATCGCGGCACAACCATAGAAGCTTTTAGAAAAGCAGGCATTCGTACTGACTGGCAATGAAATACGTCTTGCCTGCATAGCTAAAAACATCCCTCAAAAGGCCTCTTCCGCTTATACGGATATGTTACTTTGGCGGAAACACTGGCGGAGATTGGATATGAATTTCTCGAATATCCTAAATTTGACATATTTCCAATGTTTTCTGAAGCCAAAGCGATTACTCTTGTACAAAGATTATTTATTGGTTGATCGATGGTAAAAAGTTTCAAATAAAGCAAATACAAGGAGACCCTACTCATGCATTCAAGTAGCTTTACACGTAGAAAACTCATTAGATTCGCTGCGATGCTGGCAATACTATCCTGCGCGGCACAAGCACAAACTGTCATTTTCCCTACAAAACCTGTCACCCTGGTAGTTCCTTATTCTGCAGGTGGTGGCACAGATATTGTGGGGCGCATGTTTGCACAAAAACTCAGTGAGCTTTGGGGCCAGTCGGTAGTGGTAGAAAACCGAACTGGAGCAAATGGTGTCATCGGTTCCAGCCACGTCGCCAAATCACAAGCTGATGGATATACCCTCATGTTGGTAGTCGGATCACATGCAATCAATCCTGTGTTGATGAAAAGACTGCCTTACGACACCAAAACTGCATTCACGCCCATCACCTTGCTTGCAAGTTCTCCGACAGTCGTCGTTAGCAGTGCAAAAGGAGCGTATCAGCACCTTGATGACGTAGTGACCGCCGCCAAGAAAAATGAACTGAGCTATGGATACTCGGAAGGACAAACGCGTTTGAGCGGAGAGCTGCTCAGACAGTCTGCGAACCTGAAAATGACAGGGGTTCCTTACAAGGGCGGAGCGCCTATTATGGTGGATGTTATCGGAGGACATTTACCCTTAGGCGTGACCAGCGTGCTCACAGCATTGCCTCATGTGACAGCAGGAAATCTCAGGGTGGTGGCCGTTATGGCAGATCAACGTCTTCCTATCTTCCCTGATGCAGTCACCCCAGCAGAAGTTGGCATACATGGAGTCGAATCACACAGCTGGTATGGAATGTTTGGTCCTAAAGGCATACCTAATGAAATTGTTCAGAAGATTCACAATGACCTTAAAAAGGTTGCATCCGATCCTTCCATCGTAAAACAAATGGATGCGCAAGGCGCTCGGATCATAATGAGCTCTCAAAAAGAATTCGCTGAGTTCATCGAGAATGAAACTTCAAAATGGTCTGAGGTCGCCAGGAAAGGTGGTATCAAAGCGGAATAAATCAAAAATACTCATGCAGGAGAGCAGCAATTAAATAGCTGAGCAATGCTTTACCCCCCCTTGCTGAAATAAAAAACCTGAGTATAAAAGCTCAGGTTCTATTTTAGATGTCTATTCAATAAAGCAAGCTGACTTCTACACGACGAGCCTGTATGGAGCTTCCGATGGCGGATGTCGGAATCGGTGCTTCAAGTTGGATCGAGCTTGCTGGGGCGCCCAAAGCCAATAGACGCTGGTGCACAGCTGCTGCACGATTTCGAGAAAGGCTGGCGTACTTCTGTGAGCTATCACTTTTTCGATGGAAGCCCACTATCTTTAAGCGTTGTCCAGCCTGCGCAGCATTGACCATTTTCAATAAAGCATCATCGGCATCCCGTGCAAGTGCAGTATCGGTGTCGACAAAAAAGAATTGTATAGCCCCCTCTTCAATACGGTGCGTAGGTCTCTCGTTGATGACAATCGCAGAAGGTGCCAGAGTGGGCATCTCAAAGGGGGGCTGAATATCTTCCATCGCAACGTCGACAGCAGATTCAACGGATTGTTTGTCCAGCGGCTCCGCATCGACAGAATAAGAGACAAAAAGAGCCATCATGGCAGAGGCAAATGCGAGCCCAAGCATTGGAGTCTGTGTATCACTTTGCCTTGACATGGCTTACTCCCTTTTGTCCTATCTTCACTTATTCGTTTCAGCACTCTGAATTACTGAAAAAAGCTCTGTCGAATACCTTGCCTAGAGTTCGTAAGATCTTTGATGAATTTGAAATTTTCTGTACTGCACCAGATCAAAAAATCTGCCTGAAACACCATTGGTGCAGTGCCCGCGCGGGTGCACAATCCAGCAATGAGCCACATTTCTGAACATATTGCGAATTTGCGCAAAAGCTATGAGCGTGCCGAGTTGAATGAGGATGCGTCTGAACGCAACCCATTGGAGCAATTCGATCAATGGTTGCAAGAAGCCATGAATGCCGAGGTCAATGAGCCCAACGCCATGACGGTTGCCACCGTGGGTAGCAATTTGCGGCCCAGCACGCGTGTGGTGCTTATCAAGGGGTACGACGAACGTGGCATCGTCTGGTTCACGAATTACGAAAGTCGCAAAGGCAAGGAGCTGGCAGGTAATCCGTTTGCAGCGCTTCAGTTCCACTGGGTGGAGTTAGAGCGCGTGGTGCGCATAGAAGGGTGTGTTGAGCGCGTCAGTGCAGAGGAAAGCGATACCTACTTCCACAGCCGCCCACTAGATTCACGGATTGGAGCCTGGGCCAGTCCACAAAGTCAGGTGATCAGTGGGCGCAGTGTGCTGCTTGCCAATGCTGCCAAATATGGCGCACAGTTTTTGCTAAATCCACCCCGCCCAGAGCATTGGGGCGGTTTCCGTTTGATACCTGATCGGTGGGAGTTCTGGCAAGGGCGCAAAAGCCGTTTGCATGACCGTCTGCGTTACGAGCAGCACAACGGCGCCTGGATTCGAGAGCGCTTGGCCCCCTAAACCCTCAATGCATGCTGCGTTTTTCAGAGCAATGCAGCTTTATGTGTAGAGCTTCTGCAGGACCAGCAGAACAATAGGCAAGGTGAACAAGCAAATACCTGTGGAAATGGCAATGCTGGCAGTCACCTCCTCTTGTGCCACACCGTAGCGCTGGGTAAACATATAAACATTGGCTCCAACGGGCAGCGAGGCCGCCACAGCCATGACGACCATTGGCAGCCCGCGAAGACCGCACAACCAGGCCACTGTCATGAACAGAATCGGGTGGACCAGAGTTTTGACCAAAGCAATCCGTATTGCTGGCCGAATCAAGCTGCCCAGCTTGCTGTAAGCCAGGGTTACACCTACCAGCAACAAAGCAATTGGCCCCAATGCCTGACCCAACAATTGCATGGGCTTATCCACCACCGCAGGGATGTCCCATCCGGTTTGCGCATAAAGCAAGCCGGCAATGATGGGCAGTGGCACAGGGTGAATGACGCTGTTCCTGATTGCTTGTGCCAATGTTCTTCCCAATGCCTGCGGTCTGCCTTTGGCACTGGATTGGCGCGCTTGCGCCAGCTCAAACACCAGAGTGCCTGAACCTAGCAGTACCAATGCATGCACGGAAATGAGCGTCAGCAAGGTGACCAGGCCTTCTTGGCCGAAAGCCAGGCTCACCAGGGGAATGCCAATCATGATGCAGTTGCTGAAGGTATGCGCCAAAACGCGTGCCGCAGCCAGGGTCGTAAAGCCGTAGTACAGCATGGTGCCCGCAAACACGATGCCTACCGCCACAAAGTAAACAACAATGGGGCGGAAATCCAGGTCACCAAACTTGACGCTGGACATGGTTCGAAATAGCAGCGCTGGTGTCAGCACATAGAAAACTAGGTTGGACAGATCCTTGACAGCACCTGGGCGTATCCAGTTCACTTTTGCTGCGAGCAGGCCCATCACAATCAGGATAACTACTGGCAACAAAGCCGAAAGTGCTGGCGAATCCACGTGTATGTACCCATCTCTCTTGGTCCGAAACCAGCACGGCATGCCACCGTGCTGGTGCTGACCGCATCATATGCGCTGCTTTTTCTTAAACAGCGCACATGCGTTACAGTTCGCGCCTTTGAAAAGCGTGTCGGCTTTTAGAAATCCATTTGTAAACCAACAGTGATGTTGCGCCCCTTGAGTGGCGCGGCGCGTTTGATGGCAGAAGTGTGGGCATAGGCCTGTCGGTCAGTCAGATTCTCTGCTTTGAGCATGAACTGCAACGGAGTACCGGGGAAACGATAGGAAGCGCTGAGATTCAGCATACCGTAGCCTCCCGTGCTGTCTTCATAGGCAGCGGTTTTGCTTTGGTGGGCCACTTGCACCCACTCGGCCATCCCCTCCCAGCCTTGCCAGCTGCCATCCACCCGCAAGCCCAGCCGCGCCGCAGGAATACGTGGCAAATTACCACCGCTGACCAGCTTGGCGCGCACCAGATCGCCAAACACACTCACTCCCATGTGGCGGTTGATGCGCTGGCGCACCTGCCCCTCCACGCCGGTGAACTTGGCATCGGCCTGGGTGTAGTGCTGCAGCTGCACGCCTTCGTCACGATGCACTGTCCGTCCATAGATGTAGCTGTTGACGCGATAGTGATAGAAGTTCGCACTCCAGGTGGTGTTGCCCGTCAGCTTATGCACACCCAAGTCCCAGGCATTGCTGGTTTCTTTTTGCAGATTGCTGTTGCCAATCTCCCACGTGCTGGTGGCCATGTGCATGCCATCAGCAAACAGCTCTTCCGCAGTCGGCATGCGTACGGCATGACTGAATGAGGCGGTGGCTTGCCATCCAGGCTGAAACTTCCACACTGCGCCCAGCGATGCCGAAGTGCCGTTGTGCTTGCGCTCGACGCCATCCGCTTGTATCCGCACACTTTGCCGGTCGTGGCGTAATGCGGCTTGCAGGCGCCAGTCAGCCCATTGGTATTCTTCCAGTAAAAAAAGCCCTTGCTTTTGCGTACGTGTGGCTGGCACGTACTGCTCTTCGCCCTGCGCACTGAAATTCCGTTGACCATTGCTCACCCCAAGCACGCCGCGCCATCCAGCGATGGGAGCATGCTGCAGCTCAAAGCGCAGGTCGTGCGCACGATTGCGAAAAGCAGTCGCCACCTCCCCTTCTTCCAGCTCGTCATGACTGTAACGAGTGTGGCTGCCTTTCAGGCGCAGCGCTTCTACGCCTGCCCAAGGATTGCGCCATTCACCACGCAAATCCCAGCGATGGCTGGTCATATCCACTTCGGGCACTCCATGATCGTGATCGTGATCGTGATCGTGATCGTGATCGTGATCGTGATCGTGATCGTGATCGTGATCGTGATCGTGATCGTGATCATTGTGACCATGCGTTCCGCAGTGAATATGACTGATGCCATGCAAATGGCAGTCTGCATGTTCGTGACCAGGAATGCCATACTGGGCGCGCTGGCGCGTGTAGGCAGCACCCAGATACGCATCGCGGCCCACCCATGACAGGCCCACGCTACCGGTATTGCCATCGCTGAAGCTGCCAGGGACTTTGCGCCCTCCTTCCTCGCTGCGCCAATCACCGCCCACACGGTAATCGCTTGCATTGCGCCCCGCCACCTCCACGCGCAGCACCAGAGGACCTGCCGCCGTCGTCAGCCCCAAGGCACCACTTTTTTCGTTGGCCGCACTCCCCCACTGCACCTGGGCGCTGCCCTCCACAGTTTTTTGTGGACGCTGTGTGGGGACTTTTTCATCGACCACATTGACCACACCGCCTACGGCACCGCCATGCACTAAAGCGCTGGGCCCACGCAAAATTTCCACTTGCTTGGCCAGCAGCGGCTCTGACGTCACCGCATGATCCGGGCTGATGGTGGATGCGTCGTGCAACTCCACGCCATTGGCCAGCACGCCCACGCGCGGGCCATCCATCCCCCGAATGATCGGGCGGCTGGCGCCAGCGCCGAAGTGCGTGGCATGAATGCCCGGCTCACCACTGAGGCTGTCGCCCAGGGTGGCCCTGCGCTGCATCTGCCACAACTGACCATCCAGCACGCTGACCGGCGCAGCCATTTCCTCAGTGCTCAAGCCAAGGCCACTGGCTGATACCGTGACATCGGGCAATGTGGCGGCAGGCACCTGCTCCTGTGCCTGCGCCATGTGCACCGAGGACACGCACAGCGCAGCCGCCATGGCGACAGGGTGCAACAGATGCAACTTCTTCGCTCCAGTTTGCAAAGACTTCATACGGTTGTTTCTCTCAAGGCAAGATGCGCGCCAACACTGCCAGCCCATGCACGCTGTGCAACAGGCAGCAAAAACCGGCTGCATCGCACAACAAGCACGGCAGCGCATCTTGAAAAATTCAGTAAAAGTGGCTGCGCGCACCAAGCGTTTGTGCGCCAGCGTCCATGTCAGGAAAGAGAGCGGCCTTCAGGCCGTGAAGTCTTGCGGCGGAGCGCGAGCGAGAAACAGGCGTGGCGCAGCGGGCAGCAGGCAGGCTTCGCACATCCATACCGGTGGCTGCGTGGGTAAGGCGTGGGGGATCGGAGTGGATGGCAGCGTGTTCGCAGCACCATGCCCCAATTGATCAAAAACCAAACATGTCTGAGCATCGTGCCCATCAAACCAGGCTGCAAGGCCTGTGTGCGAATGCGCGCTGTTCAGCTGTGTTTGTAGTGCAGGTGCGTGCAGCACCTCGTGCATGCGCCCCAAAGCCGGTGCAAGCACCAAAGCCATGGCCAGCCACCACCCCAACCAGGGCGTGCGCAAAGCTTGCATGCGAGAAAACACGTTCATACCAATGCTTAGTCAGCTTTCAACAAACGTTGAAAGTACTTAGTGCGCATGGCGCATGCCGCAGTTTTTACCCAGGGCCAAGCCTTTGCAACTGGCTTGTAACTGTTTCTGGCACTCTTCATATTTCGTTCCAGTAGCCAAACACTGTGCAGCTTGTTCATGCGCACGAGCCATGCCGCGGTGACGCTCGATATCTTCCTGCGTGTGCGCATCTACTTTAGGAGCTGCTTGCGTTGTATTCACAGATTGGCTTGGTGTTTGGGTATGCGCATGGTCATCGTGTGCCCATGCAGGGGCTGCAAGGATTACAAGTGCAGCGACAGTAGAGATGAAAGATTTCATAACATCACTTTCGAGTTGTGGACAGAGGGTGATGTGCTGCGTCACTGGCGCAATGGGCGCACTCCCCTTGCAAAGTCACGTCCAGCAAAGGAGTGGCAACGCCGGTGGTTTGAGCCACCGCCTGACGCAGAGCCTGCAAGGCAGCTTGCACGGAACTGGCGCTCTCATCCAGTGGCATGGGCTGATGGCATCCCTTGCACTCCATGTGCGCAGTGGGTGCAGCATGACCGGATTCAAGTACCCAATAACGGGTAATGCGATGTTCGTCCACCAGACGCTGCAGCAATCCAGCCTCAGCCAGACGATCCAGAGCGCGATACACCGTTACACGGTTGACGGGTACGCCCTGCTGCAACAAAGCCTCTTCCACCATGGCTTGCGTCCACCCACCTTGCGGTTGATGGGGCAACAAAGCCAGCAAAGCCCGCACAGCACGCGTAGCACGCATGCCTGCAGGCAAAGCCAGTGGAGCAAGTTTGGAATGAGACAGCATAAGCAAGCATTAACGCAACACAGTTGCATTATGCCTGCAAAGTGATAGTGATTCGCAGTTCGCCTTGCTGCTGTCAGGCACTTTTTGCGTAGGCAGCAAAAGTCTGCAAAAACTTCTGTACCTTGGGTCCCACCACCAAGGCGCAATAGCCTTGGTGCGGGTTTCTTGCGAAGTAATCCTGATGATAGTCTTCAGCCGGCCAGTAGTTGTCCAATGGTTCAACCTCTGTCACCACTGGCACACCAAAGATATTCTGGCTATTGAGCTGGTCCACAAACGCTTTAGCTGCTGACTGTTGCTCTGGATTAGTGGTGTAGATGGCGCTACGGTACTGCGTACCCACATCATTGCCTTGGCGGTTCAGCGTTGTGGGATCGTGCGTGCCAAAAAAAATTTCCAACAAGCGCTCAAGTGCAATTTGTTCTGGGTCGAAGACAACTTTGAGAACTTCAGCGTGGCCTGTGCTTCCTTCGCATACATGCTCGTAACTGGGCTTTGCCACATGCCCGTTGGCATAGCCGCTCTCCACATCCAGAACTCCTGCCACGCGGTCAAATACCGCTTCGGTGCACCAAAAGCAGCCACCGCCCAAATAAATAATCTCTTGCATGCCTCATTTTGACATCCACTTTGCATTCATGGCAGGCACACAGGCGCTTGCTCTTTGTAGGAAGTTGGATCTTGACGCAACGACAAGGATTTCCCTATATTTGCTTACTGACTAACCGGTCATTTTCCCCTGCACCATTTGTTGTGAACTCAAGCATCACTACGCCCATTACAGCAGCACGCCGAACCAGACGCAAAGAAGCGCGCCCAGCCGAACTACTGGAAGCAGCGACCCGTTTGTTCATTGAGAAAGGCTACGCAGCAACCCGTGTAGAGGAGGTCGCTGCGCGTGCCAATGTTTCCAAAGGCACTTTGTTTCTCTACTACCCCAGCAAAGAGGCTTTGCTCAAAGCCGTCGTGCGAGAAAACATTGCCGGGCGGTTTGCGGAGTGGCAAAACGAACTCAGTGGCTTTGTAGGCACAACACCTGACTTGGTACGCCAGGCTTTTGCCGTTTGGGTGGAACGGATTGCCGACTCAAATGCAGGCGGTATCTACAAGCTGATGACCAGTGAGTGTGGCAACTTTCCTGAATTGGCGACTTTTTATTTTGAAGAAGTCATAAAACCAGGCAATGACTTGGTACGTCGCATTTTGCAAAGAGGTATTGATCGTGGCGAATTCCGCCCGATCGACGTCAACGCGGGCATTCATCTGATCCTAACGCCCATGTTCTCCTACCTGCAATGGCGACATTCCATGGGCATGTGCGCGCCTGATTCCATGGGAGTCTCGCCCAAAGCATATTTTGAAGTTCACGTCGATAACCTGTTGCGCGGCCTGGCCGCTAATCCCATATGACACAGCCCCCTTCTTCACGCCGCATCCCAAAGTGGATGTGGTTTTTGGCAGTGCTCAGCGTTATGGCTGTGGTACTGGGAATGTGGCGTGCGCTGGATGCGCGCAGCAAAAATCAACAAGCGCTCCAGGCAAGTACAGAGCGCCGAGCCTCCAGCTTTACCATTGACCCGCAGGAATGGATGAGCGTGTCAACGCGCGAGTTACCTCTGGGCATTCCGATCACCGGCAGCCTGTCGGCTGTTGACAGTGCCGTCGTCAAAGCCCGGGTACCCGGTGAGCTGCGCGATCTGCAAGTGCGCGAAGGCGACACGGTCACGCAAGGACAGGTGATCGCCCGCGTGGATGCCACAGAATCCGAGGCACGCCACCGCCAAGCCAGATTGCAGGCCGATGCGGCCAACGCGCAGGTGGTCATCCAGCAGCGCCAGCATGACAACAACCAGGCGCTGGTCAGCAAAGGCTTTATCTCCGAGACAGCTCTGGCAACATCGGCGGCCAATCTGCAAGCCGCGCAGGCCAATTACGCCGCTGCGCGCGCCGCGCAGGATGCCGCACGCAAAAGCCTGGATGACACCGTGTTGCGCAGCCCGATTGCCGGACAGGTGGCACGCCGCATGGTGCAAAACGGTGAGCGAGTGAATGTGGAAGCACCGATTGTGGAAATCGTCAACCTCTCCACGCTGGAGCTGCAAGCCCAGTTGCCTGCCAACGACTCAGCCCAGGTTCGTGTTGGTCAAGGTGCACAGCTCCAGCTGCGTGCCAGCAACGGACAAACATCGCAGACTTTGCAAGCGGAGGTTGTGCGCATCAACCCCAGCGCTTCCGAAGGTAACCGCGCTATCCCTGTGTATTTGCGATTGGCACCCAGCGCCGACGCGCCCCTGCGCCCAGGCATGTATGTGGAAGGCTTTATCCGTACCGATACTACACAAGCCATCGCGGTTCCATTAACCGCCGTGCGTACTGATCAGCCTGTGCCTTATGTCCAAACCGTTCGCGACAATGTGGTCCAGCACAGCAATGTGACGCCAGGTGTGCGCAGCGAGGGTGAAGATCAAACCTGGGTAGCTGTACAAGGACTGCAGGAGGGGCAAATTGTGTTGCTTGGCAGCGTTGGCGCAGTGCCTGCCGGAACCCGCGTGACATTGCAGCAAACGCCCGCCGTTTCGCCCGATAGCATAGGGCGCACCCCAACCATTCCGGCCGACGCAGCTGCACAGTAACTCCCAAGAAAGCCCTCAAGCATGTGGTTTACCAAGGTTAGTCTGCGCAATCCGGTCATGGCTACCATGGTCATGCTGGCTTTTGTGGTGCTGGGGCTGTTTTCCTACCAACGGCTTGCCATCGACCAATTCCCCAATGTCGACTTTCCCGTGGTGGTGGTCTCGGTAACTTATCCGGGTGCTTCGCCAGAAGTTGTGGAAAGTGAAGTCACCAAGCCTTTGGAAGAAGCCATCAACTCGATTGCAGGCATCAACGCCCTCACCTCGCGCAGCTATGAAGGCAAAACCCTGATCATCATCGAGTTTCAGCTGCATATCGATGGCCGAAAAGCTGCAGATGACGTACGTGAGAAAGTAGCCACCGTGCGCCCATTGCTGCGCGACGAAGTGGATGAACCCTGGGTGCTACGCTTTGACCCGGCCAGCGCACCGGTCTGGTCGGTTGCCGTTTTGCCGGATAGCAACACCCAGCCAGAAGGCTCAGAACCACTCACCTCCATCCAACTGACCACCTGGGCAGATCAGGTGTTGAAAAAACGCCTGGAAAACGTGCGCGGTGTGGGTGCCGTGAATTTGGTGGGCGACACGCCCAGAGAAATCAATATCTACCTGGACCCCGCAGCGCTACAAGCTTTTGGCATTACACCTGCACAGGTGGTGCAAGCGGTACGTAGTGAAAACCAGGATCTGCCGGTAGGCAGCATCCGCTCGTTGCAGCAAGAACGAGTGGTGCAGATCAATGCGCGTATTCAGCGACCTGAACAGTTTGCCGAGATAGTTGTAGCGCAACGCGACGCAGCTCCTGTTCGTCTGGGACAGTTGGCTCAAATCAAAGATGGCGCCCAGGAAGTCGAGAGCCTTGCCCTGTACAACGGCAAACGAACGCTGCTGCTGTCAGTGCAAAAAGCACAAGATGAAAACACCATTGAAGTGGTCAACGGCCTCAATCAGGCCATCAATGACCTCGGCGCAGAGCTGCCTGCGGGCATCAGGCTGGAGCCGATTGCTGATTCCGCACGCCCCATACAAGTTGCCGTAGACAACGTACGCCAGACGCTGATCGAAGGCGCGGTGCTTACTGTCGTAATCGTGTTCCTGTTTCTGAACTCCTGGCGCTCCACCATCATTACCGGCCTGACACTGCCAATTGCGTTGATTGGCACCTTCTGGTTCATGTATATGTTCGGTTTTTCCATCAACATGGTCACCTTGATGGCGCTGTCTCTGTGTGTGGGACTCTTGATTGACGATGCCATCGTCGTGCGCGAGAACATTGTGCGCCATGTGCAAATGGGTAAAAAACCATTCGACGCAGCCATGGACGGCACACAGGAAATCGGCCTGGCCGTGCTGGCAACCACGCTGTCCATCGTGGCTGTGTTTTTGCCCATTGGTTTCATGGGAGGCATCATTGGAAAGTTCTTCCACGAATTTGGCATCACCATCGTGGCGGCCGTGCTGATCTCCATGTTCGTCAGCTTTACGCTGGACCCCATGCTCTCCAGTGTTTGGCACGACCCGAGCCTCCATGCGCATGGGCAAACGCCCAACTCTGGCGCCAAACGCACACTGTATGACCGTACTTTGGGCCGTCTCACGCATTGGTTTGACCGGGCCAGTGAAGATTTATCCAATCTTTATCAGCGATTGCTGAAATGGTCACTGCTGCACAGACTGGCAACTGTGCTCATTGCCATAGGAGTTTTTGTGGGCAGTCTGCTGATGCTGCCGCTTCTGGGGTCTGAGTTTGTACCTGCCGCCGACTTTTCCGAAACACGTGTGAACTTTGAAACGCCACAGGGTTCATCCATTGAAGGGACTGAAGCCAAAGCACTGCAGGTGGAAGGCATCATTCGTTCCATGCCCGAAGTGCGCTACACACTCACCAGCATTAACACAGGCAATGCAGAGGGCAAACATTCCGCCAGCATCTATATCCGCCTGGTTGACCGTAAAGCCCGCACACGCAGTCTGGATGAGATGTCGCTGACATTGCGTGATGCATTGCGCAGCATACCTGGCATTGTGATCACGCACGTGGGCTTGCTGGAACCAGTCGGCGGGCAAAAGCAAATCGAGTTTTCCATCATGGGCCCTGATTTGGGCGAACTGAACCGGCTGAATCTGCAACTCCAAGCACAGTTAGAAAAAATACCCGGTCTGGTGGATATCGACACCAGCTTGCAGCCACCCAAGCCTGTGGTGAATGTGGAAATTCGCCGTGATGCGGCTGCTGATCTGGGGCTGTCGGTCGGCAGCATAGCCAGCAGCCTGCGCACACTGGTCGCTGGCGATGCCATCGGTAACTGGCGCGCCAGTGACGATGAAACCTATGATGTGAATGTGCGCCTCGCACCTGAAGCCCGGACCCAGGCAGCCGATCTGCAACGCCTGCCTTTTGCGCTGACCAACAGCGATGGCAGCACGCGTGTGGTGCAGCTCAATCAGGTAGCCGATGTGATGGAATCCACCAGCCCCAGCCAGATCAACCGCCGGGCAATGACACGCGAAGTGCAATTCACGGCCAATGTGGCTTTGCGCTCTGCGGGAGAGGTCTCCAATGACATCACGAAAATACTCAATGACTTGGAAATGCCGCCAGGGTATCGCTGGGAGTTCGGCGGTTCCACCAAGAACATGAACGAATCGTTCGCTTACGCGCTGTCCGCTTTGGCGCTGGCCATCATTTTTATCTACATGATTCTTGCCAGCCAGTTCAAAAGCTTTATTCAGCCGCTGGCACTGATGACATCGCTGCCTCTGACACTGATCGGCGTGGTGCTGGCGCTGATGATGTTCAACTCCGCCGTGAGCATGTTCTCAATTATCGGCATCGTGATGTTGATGGGTTTGGTCACCAAAAACGCCATTTTGCTGGTGGATTTTGCCATTCGTGCCCGAGGTGAACACACTAACGAACGCGGCGAGATTCAGCAGGGTCTCCCTCGTGAGCAAGCCCTGCTGCTGGCAGCCAAAGTGCGCTTGCGTCCCATCTTGATGACTACGCTGGCCATGGTATTTGGCATGGTGCCATTGGCATTTGCTGTGACTGAAGGCTCAGAGCAACGTGCCCCTATGGGGCAAGCCGTGATTGGAGGCGTTATCACCTCATCGCTGCTTACTTTGGTGGTGGTGCCTGTGGTCTATTGTTATTTGGATGACTTAACACAGTGGTTGAAACGACTTTGGCGGGGTCACGAGCCCGACAATGCCGCACAAGACGCGCCACGCTCGTAGAATCCGTAGTTTGTTTAGATACGCCATCCCTCGCGGAGGAGACCAGAATGAATTTGCCCCTGAACAGCCTGTTAGACCGTGAAGACGCAACTGAAAACGCACGTTACAACATGGTGCAACAACAAGTGCGCCCATGGAACGTGTCTGATGAAAGCGTGCTGGACGCGCTGTACACCGTGCGCCGTGAGGATTTCACGCCACCTGCACATTACGGCTTGGCATTCATGGATGTGTTGATTCCCTTGACCAATAATGCCAATGCCATCGAGCAAGGCCTGTTCATGTTCCAGCCCCGAGTGGAAGCGCGCATGATCAACGACATCGAAGTAAAGCCTACCGATCGCGTGCTGGAAATCGGCACAGGCTCTGGCTATAGCGCAGCACTGCTGTCCAAAGTTGCCAAGGAAGTGGTAACTCTGGAAATCAATGCAGAGCTGGCCGACATGGCCCGTGAAAACCTGGCTGATGCCGGATGCACCAACGTGACCGTTCGCGTTGCCGATGGCTCCAAGGACACCTTGCCCGAAGGTCCCTTCGATGTCATCTTGCTCAGTGGCTCTGTGGAAACACTGCCTGAAGAACTGCTTTCACACCTGAAAGAAGACGGCCGACTGGCAGCCATTGTGGGCAATGCACCCGTGATGCGCTTTACCTTGGCTACCAAGCAAGATGGTCAGGTCACAACCAAAACACCCTGGGATATCGTGGCCCCACGCCTGCAGGGCTTTACCCAGGCGTCTCGCTTTGCGTTCTAAAGTCAAAGTTTGTCGGTACCACCGGAGAGTTTCATGTTCTATCAAGTTCGCCCTTCGCTGCTAGATGAGTGGTTGGGCCAATTCGCCGGTGATGCTGCCAAGCCCGTGGTTTTGGACGTACGCGAAAAATGGGAATGTCAGCTCGCCAGCATCCGCCCTAGCGAGAAATTTGAACTGCAATGCATTCCCATGGGTGAAATTACATCCCGTTTGACCGAACTCGACCCTGACCGCCCTATCGCCTGCCTCTGCCACCACGGTGCCCGTAGCATGAGCGTGGCAGCTTATCTAGCCCGTGAGGGCTTCGAATCTGTCGCCAATATCACCGGTGGTATTGATGCCTGGTCCCATGAGCGCGATCCCAGCGTGCCTAAATATTGATTCTTTGAAAAACAATAACGAGAAGGCAGCCAGAGCTGCCGATGAGAGATTCTTGGAGACGTGTTCCATGGTGTTTTCATTCGGTCAGCAAGTGTCCGCGCCTTCGCGCCCTATTCTTCGCAGCGTTGTTTTTGCAACGTTCCTTGCTTGCATCGGGGTATCCGTTCAAGCGCAAAGTTTGGTTCAACTCACGGAGAAGGCCCAGGGCTATGACGCTGCATGGCAAAGTGCCCGCGCACAGCTGGATGCCACAATCAGCCAAGGTGCCCAGTCCAAAGCCGGTTTGCTGCCTCAAGTAGGTCTACAAGCAGGCAGCCAATACAGTGAAACACGTGTGCGAGGTAGTTTTCCGACACAGCAGCTTGATGCGCGCCAGGACTCCGCCAGTCTGCAAGCAACACAACCGCTGTACAACCCAGCCAACCTTGCTACCTATCGCCAAGGCGAACGCAATGTTGATCTAGCGTATGCACAAGTAGATGCTGCTGCACAGGATTTGCTGGTACGCACAGCCAAAGCATATTTTCAGGTCCTTGCCGCATTGGACACTCTGCACCTGGTGCAGGCACAAAAGCGTGCAGTGTCCGAGCAATATGAATACGCTAAACGCAATTTTGAAATCGGCACCGCGACAGTGACCGATTCGCGTGAAGCACAAGCTCGCTTTGACTTGGTACGCGCACAGGAAATTGCCGCAGAGAATGACTTGCGGGTTGCACAAGCTGCATTGGAGCAATTGGTTGGAGGCAAAGCTACGCCCTGGCCACTGGCACAACCCGTGCGCTTGCCAGATTTGACACCCAATGACCTGCAAATCTGGCTAGATACTGCCCAGATGCAAAGCCCATTGGTGCGGCAAGCTCAAATAGCGGTTGATATGGCCAAGCTCGAAACAGACAAAGCCTATGCGGGTCACAAACCCACGGTGGATTTGCAGGCCAGCTACGGCAAGCAGCGCAATCCCGACGGCTCCATGACCATGCCCACCCGCAACAATTCCACAGTTGGAACCGTGGGCGTGGTGATGAACATTCCTCTGTTCGCTGGATTTGCTGTGCAAAACCGCGTCAAGGAAACGCTGTCTCTGGAGGAGAAGTCTCGCGCTGACCTGGAGGATGCAAAACGTCAGGTCGCTCAAGCAGTACGCACGGCTTTCTTTGGGGTGCAATCAGCTTATGGTCAAGTACAGGCTCTGGAAGCAGCCGTCGTTTCCAGCCAAAGTGCTTTGGAAGCCAACTTGCTTGGCTATGAAGTAGGCGTGCGCATCAATATGGACGTGCTCAATGCCCAGAGCCAGCTCTACCAATCCCAAAAGGATCTGGCTCAAGCACGCTATAACCTGCTGCTTGGTCAGCTTCAGTTGAGACAAGCGGCAGGTAACTTGCAGATGCAAGATGTGCACACCATCAATGAGGTGCTCAGCCCGGCTCAGATAGGGGCAAATCAACCAGCCAGCTTGAAAATTGCCCGGTAAAACAGTTGATTGGTCTCCACTAGAAGCACCAATTCATTCAGGAAATCCAGAACTTTGTCTGAGACGAAGCTCTGCAGTTCGATAAAGCGTTGGCGTTGGATAAGCAATGGCATTGCAAGTTTCTGCTTGTTGTTGACTGCTCTTGCAGCTCAATATCTGTGGACTAACGCGTGCTCTTGAATGGCTGTTGCTTATCGATGTGCAAAGATTGTGAGGTTTCCTAGTATTAGTTTAGGTATGTTTTTTACATCATGTAAGCTGTATTCAAGTTCATTAAAAAGCTCCGAAAGCTTCGGAGCATATAGGTACAGCCTATTTACTTCACCAATTCCAGCATTTGCTTGAATGCAGGGTGCTCACAGCTGCGAAGCCATTCAAAAGCCACCATTTCAGTGGTCACCAACTCAGCGCCAGCGCCTGCCAAGCGATCAAATGCAGCATCACGGTTGCGCTCTGTGCGAGAGCTGCAAGCATCAGTTACCACCCACACTTCCATCTCATCTTCCAGCAATTGCAATGCTGTTTGCAGCAGGCATACATGTGCTTCACAACCTGCAATGATGATGGAAGGACGCTCAGGGTCTTGAGGTGCAGCAGGTTTTTGCAGATGCTTCGGCAAGCTGCGCGCGTTCCCTCCTTGCTGCTTTTTAACTGGTGGGCGCAATACATCAATTAGGCCCTCCTCGGCTGCGCTGAAGCTCATCTTTGCAAAAGTTTCATCACACAATGCACGCAACTCTGGGGCATTCAGACCTAGACGACTGGGATTTTGCTCAGTGCCCCAGACTGGCACTTGCATCATGTTAGCAATCTTGGCCAGCTTGACCGCATTGGCCAGCACTTGCTGACCCTCAAAAATGGCAGGCATCAGCTTTTCTTGGTAGTCGATCAGCACCAACTGCGAGTCATCGGCATCCAGCAACATGAAATTCTTCCTAAGGTGTTCTTGAAGGCGTCCATTGTCGCAGCGATAAGGCAGCCCTGTCTTGATCCTCTTCCTAAGGCATGCAGACTGTTTCAGATCAAAAACAATGCAAGCAATGTGTAAAAGCAGCCAATTCGATCCTTTTTGTAGGGCAATTACGGTGCTAGATGCCAGCTAGCCGTGATAACCTCTGCCCCCATGACTTGCAAATGGCTATTAGTACTCACCCTCGCCTGTGGAAGTGTGCAAGCAGCTCCAACAGCCAATGAACCCCTCAGCCAGGAACGCCTTGCCGAAATCCTGAAAGAACGTGGTTTGGGTGCCCATTTGCAAACCGTTGGACAGTCAGTTGCCACCAATACCTCTACATTGATCAATACGGCAATGGGCATGATCGGCATCCCCTACCGTTTTGGTGGCACCAGCGCAGAAACCGGATTTGATTGCAGCGGCTTTGTACGCACAATCTATCAGGATGCAGCAGGTCACCTCTTGCCTCGCAGGGCCAAAGAGCAAGCTCAAGCCACACTCAAGATCGACAAAAAAGAACTCAAGCCTGGTGATTTGGTATTTTTCAACACCATGCGTCGAGCCTTCAGTCATGTAGGCATCTACGTGGGCAATGGTCAATTTATTCATGCCCCGAGCAAAGGGAAAACGGTGCGTGTTGACAGCATGGATAGTAGCTACTGGGCAAAACGCTTCAATGGCGCCCGCCGTGTTGATATTGCCCAAGCAGATAACGACACCTTAGTGAGCGAAATCTCTGCTCCTTGAATAATCGCGATACATACCAGGCCTGCTTTATGCAGGCCTTTATTCTTCTAACACTTGGATTTTCTAAATGACCGAGAAAGCTACACCCAGACCCAAGCTGGTTCGCTGGATCATTGGCACGCCAGTTGCATTGTTTGCAATACTGATGCTCGGCAGCCAAATCATCTTTCATTTTTCTCCTAATAAAGAAGAGCAGTGGGTTGAGCGCGAAACTATCCGCCTTTGCTGGAAAGAACGCGAGAAAGGCCCCAAGGAAGGCACGCCTGCACAATTTTCTGATGGTCAGTGTGAGCAGTTGGAGTTTGATTTCAAAGCAAAGTGGAACGTAAACCCCTAAATCAAGACTTCGTCATTTTCTTGGTTCAACGCTAAACAAACTAAACAAGTACAAAATTGGCGCATCCTGATGCGTATTAAGAAGCCACCGCAAGAGCATTCATAACTCTCATCTCAAAATAAAAGCTAAAACGGTAGTCTTGAAATTTTTGTGCAAGAAATAGTTGCCCTTGTGAACCTCTGCATAACTCGATTTCAAGAGTGATAGTGCTTAAGCAAGCGTGATATTCGCTTGCCTCTGGCACTCAAGATGCCCGCGATTCGCGGGCATCTTGCTTTTTAAGCACCCACAACAGGCTTGGATTGGCTGTTTTCTAGCAAACGGCCACGGACCATCCACAAATTCTGCAAGGCAAACAAAGTGCCCAATTTCTGCATGTTTTTTCTCAAACCTCGGTAGCGAACTTTGACGTGGTCAAACTGACGCTTGATGACTCTGAATGGGTGCTCAACCTTGGATCGAATCCTGGACTTCACCTGCTCGAGCTGCTCTTGCAAGGCTGGTATTAGTTGATTTGTTTTCAATGCTTTGCGCTGGCTGCGCTTCATGGCGATACCCCACTGGAATTTGCGCTGCGATGTTGGCTATGATATGTTTGGGAGTTTATCTGCGACTTGGTAGCCAGCATCACCATAGCCATCAACCTATTGCCCGCGAAGCACTCAGCGAAATCGGTGAAACCCGCCTGCTGTGCCTGAGCCTGGAGGTCGACTTACCCTTGCGCGATCTGCTGGGTCAGGGCCTGCTGCTGTACACGGTCTGTGCTGATGGGCAGCCTGTACACCCGCAGCGGCTTGCTGCGCAAGATGCCATCAACGTGCAGGCTCAAACCGATTTGCTGCAACTCAACGCCCAGCAAACCCTCACCGTGCAAAGCGCACAGGCAGGCATGGACATTGCCGCCGCACGCAAGCTGCGCATTGCAAGGGCCAACCAATGGTGGTTATACGCCGCCGATGTTTCTGCAAAGTACGTGTGTTCCATGCCTGATCAAGGCACTGAAAAACGGCAGTCAACTCGCTGATGTACTCCCCCGTATGAACCATCGCTCTTTTAGTTTCGCGCAGAATGCGACAGGTTTTGAAGCAACTGCCAAGCAGCTGCATACAAGCATGTGCGCGCAGGAGGGTGTCTACTGGGCGGCATTGCTTGATACTGCCTTTGACCATGAGCAATCTGGTGCATTCGCCCCCAGCTACCGGAAAGATTTCACCAATTGCTATGCATTCCCCGATCTCCAGGGGCTTGCAGCAGTATCGCCATGCCTTCTCCAGCTCCCGCCTCCAGAAGCCCCGGAACTGCTAAGCATCCTGCGTTCCCTGATTCACGCATGAAGTGCTAGAACGGTGAGCGTATGTCAGAGAGGAATTTCTGCGTGCGTACGTGCTGTGGGTTGCCAAAGAACTCCGCAGGCGTGGCGCGCTCAAGGACTTTGCCTTGGTCCATGAAGATCACGCGGTCGGCTACTTCACGGGCAAAGCCCATTTCGTGCGTCACGCACATCATGGTCATGCCGTCTTTGGCCAGGTCACGCATTACCAGCAGCACTTCACCCACCATTTCAGGATCGAGCGCCGAGGTGGGTTCGTCAAACAGCATGATGGGGGGTTGCAGCGTGAGCGCGCGCGCAATGGCTACGCGCTGCTGCTGACCACCGGAGAGCTGACTGGGTATGGCTTGCGTCTTGTGTGCCAGGCCCACGCGGTCGAGCAAGGCCATGGCCCGTTCTTTGGCTTGCGAGGCGGTCATTTTCTTGAGTTGCACAGCGGCCAGTGTGCAGTTTTCCAGTACGGTGAGGTGCGGGAACAGGTTGAACTGCTGGAACACAAAGCCGATGCCCGAGCGCAGCGCGTTGATGTCAACCTTGGGAGCATGAATGTCCTGCCCGTCCAGCAGGATTTGGCCGCCCTGGATTTCTTCGAGCCGGTTGATGGTGCGAATCAGCGTGGATTTGCCCGAGCCCGAAGGCCCGCACACCACCACCACCTCACCGGTTTGGATGGTCTCGTTCACATCCACCAGCGCGTGGTAGTCGCCATACCACTTGTTTACGTTGCGCAGCTCAATCATGCGGGCACCTTCACGGGCTTCACACCCAATCCTTGGCGTACCAGACGCCGCTCAATTCCATACGCCAGCCGCGAAAGGCCAAAGCACAGCACAAAATAGGTCAGCCCCAAAATGCCGAAGACCTCGGCGGGCTTGGTAAACACCAGCGCATTGATCTGCGTGGCAATAAAACTCACCTCCGCCAGGCCAATGATGTAACCCAGCGATGTCTCCTTGATGGTGGAGATGAACTGGTTGACCAGCGATGGCAGAGAGTTGCGCAGCGCCTGAGGGAGCACCACGGTGGTCATGGCTTTCATGTACGACAGGCCCAGCGACCGTGCGCATTCCATCTGCCCCTTGGGCAAGCCCAGAATACCGGCACGCACAATTTCGGCCAGATAGGCTGCATCAAAAATCACCAGTGCGATCAGCATCGTCCAGAACTGGTCGGTTTTCACGCCCGTGACGGTGGGCAAAAAGAAGTAGGCCCAGAAAACCACCATGAGAAGTGGTGTACCGCGCACCACATACACAAAGGCCGTGATCGGCAAGCGCAGCCAGCGATACGGCGAGACACGCATCAAGCCGAACACCAGCCCCAAAGGTAGAGACAAGATCAGCCCCAGCGCTGCCAGAATCAATGTCAGCGCCAGACCACCCAAGGGGCCATTGGGGTACTGCCCCACCAAGAAATACAACCAATAGGTTTCAATCAGTTCCAGCATAGGCCCCTCTTACATGGTGCGCACCGGATACCGGTGCTGGAACCAGCTGGCCGCGGCGGTAATCACCAGCGAGACAGCCAGATAAGCCACGCTGGCAAAGGCAAAGGCTTCAAAGCTGCGGAAGGTCTGGCTCTCGATCTGGCCAGCCTGGTACATCATTTCCGCCGCCCCGATGACGGTGGCAATCGAGGTGCCTTTCCACATATTCAGTGTTTGCGAAATCAGCGGCGGCACTGTCAGGCGCAGCGCCTGCGGCAGAATGACCAGCCGCATGGCTCGCATATAGCTCAGGCCCAGAGCACGCGCGGCCTCCACCTGGACTTGCGGCACGGCACGAATACCGCTGCGTATGTCTTCCGCCATGTATGCCGCGGTGTAGATGCCCAGCGCCACCACCGCGCAGATTGACTCCACCGGGCCGTTGTACAGGGCCTGCTTGAGCCCGTCGGGCAGCAGCTCCGGCACACCAAAATACCAGAACAGCATGTGCGCCAGCAGCGGAATGCTGCGCACCACTTCGACAAAGCTGGCTCCCAGCCAGTTCAAGATTCTGAACGGAGACAGCCGAAACAGCGCAATCACCAGCCCCAGTGGCAAAGCGATCCACAGTGCGTAAAACAAATACAGCAATGACATCTTCAGGCCCGCAACCATCATGTCGTGGTACTGCCCGGAGAGCATCATCTGGAGGTCAAAAGTCGTCATAAACCTGTCTGTGAAACGTCACAGAAGACCATGCACACGCATGGTGGCATTGAAGCTGCCCAGCGCCACCGCCAGGCCACTCCATCGCTGAGAGGCATGCACCCGCCGCCAGGGAGAGCACATGCACAAAATTGCCATCAATCGATCTTGTCAGTCTCGATCTTGAATTCGCGCTTGGGCATCTTCAGCGCGCTTTGCTGGCCAAACCATTGCTCATACAAGGCTTCAGCCTTGCCGCTGGCCTCCAGCTCGCGCAGTGTGTCGTCCACGACCTTCTTCAGGTTGGCTTCGCCTTTTTTGATGCCCAGCGCCAAAGGTTCAACCGCCAGGTTGGTGGGGAGAATCTTGTAATCCTTGCGCTTGTCACCGATCTGGTTCAGGGAGCGCGCCAGACTCGCATCTTCATTCACATAACCCAGTGCCTTGCCTTGCTGCAAAGCCACAAAGGCCTGAGGCGATGTGTCAAAAGTGATGATCTGCGCGCTCGGCACAGCCTTGCGCATATTCACTTCCATGGAGCTGCCCTTGGCCGTCACCACACGCTTGCCAGCCAGCTCGGGCACGTCGTTGATGCCGCTGTTGTTGCGCACCAGCACTTTGGTGCCGGTCACAAAAGTGGTCAGTGAAAAGTCGATTTGCGCTTCGCGTTCTTTGTTGTGTGTGAGCGAGGCCGCCAGCAGGTCAATATGGCCCTGTTGCAATTCAGGAATGCGCGCTGCAATCGTGATTTGCTTGAACACAGGCTTGACACCCAGCTTCTGCGCCACGGCACGGCCCAGATCCACGTCGTAGCCCACCAGCTCGCGGGTCTTGGGGTCGATAAAGCTCATGGGCTCATCCGTGCCCAGCACACCGACTACCAGCTCACCTTTTTTCTTGATCTCTTCCACCTGATCCGCATGGGCCACACCGTGGGCCATCAACAAGCTGGCGGCACTGGCTACCGCTGCAATCCACAAACGTCGCTTCATTTCACAAGACTCCTTGGGTTCTCAAATATGCCGGTTGGCGTTGGACCGCTTTCAGACGGTGTTCGGTTCGGACGATGTTGATGTCGCCACGTTATAGATATATGCGAACACTGCACTCTAGCAGCGCAGCGCATGGTTTTTGTTCTCGCAAACACGGGGCTCTTGCACGCTCTTGCCCATAAAGCCGGGCAATCCTCATGCCGCGGCTGGATGAACTAGCTTTCTGTTGCCCCCACTTCGGGATAAACCGACAAGGCAGCCAGGCCGCCGGTATGCAGGAAGACCACATTGCGTGCATCATGCAAAGCTCCGCCTGAAGCGCAGGCAGCCAACAATCCAGCAAAGCCCTTGCCGCTGTATACCGGGTCAAGCACAACGCCCTCTTGCCGTGCGGCAAGCTCCAGCGCCTGCAAGGTACTTGGGGCAGGAATACCGTAGTGCGGCCCTTTGAAGTCCACATCCACATGCACAGGCAGCGCTTGCAGCAATTGTTTTTCCAATCCCAGCAATGCGCTGGCCTCCAGCAAGGATTTGCGCACACGCTGGCCTGCCAGCTCCTCGTCAGGACTGACGCTGACACCATGGATGCGGCCTTGCCAACCCTGCAAATGTGCGCCCAGCATCAATCCTGCCTGGGTGCCGCCGCTGCCGGTTGCCAGCACCAGCGCATCACAAGTTACGTTCATGGCCTGCATCTGTGCTGCGATTTCTTCAAAAGCAGTGACATATCCGAGTGCCCCAAGGCCGTTGGAGCCGCCCATGGGAATCACATATGGCTTGGCCCCGTGCTGTTGCAGGCGCTGCGCCAGATCTGCGCAATAGGCATCGGCATCCACGCTCTCGGGCACCACTTCCACCTTGGCACCCAGAAGTCGGCAAAGCTGAATATTTCCCAGGCGGGCGTAATCTGCATGGCGTCCAGGCACCGCGTCACTCAGTACCAAATGCACTTTCACGCCAGCCGCAGCCCCTGCTGCCGCCACCTGACGCGCATGATTGGATTGCAATGCGCCCTGACTGATCAGCGTGTCACACCCTTGTGCCAAAGCATCTCCCAGCAAGAATTCAAGCTTGCGGGTTTTGTTGCCGCCTGTTGCCAGACCACTGCAGTCGTCACGTTTGATCCAGATTTTGGGGCCACGCAACCGGGACGTAATACGCTGCAGCGGCTGCAGTGCGGTAGGCCATTGCCCCAGGCCGTAGCGCGGCAGTGATGCCAGCCGAGCTTGTGCAAGCGAAGGAGGAAATGGGGAGCCTGACATTCAAAGCCAATTTTTCTTGGTGGGTGGCCAGACCCAAAGGTCTGACTACTGGTATGCCACGCATTAGACCACCTGCAAAGACGGCTTAGTTAGAATTTTTGATCATAACTATTTTTAGAAAAATCAGCATCTGCATGCCATCTGCGCTGCCAACCTTGCCTCCTGTTCAAGCGCAAGGCGTGCCATGCCTGCCCTCGGCTTCAGTCGTCTTCCGGCAATAGTTTTTGTCCACACTGCGGACAGAAACTGTCATTCATGCCCACGGCGTGCCCCGCCACGCAGGTGCGCGTTTTCATGAGTCTGGGCTTTTGGGTGACCGAATACATCACGGCAAAGGCTGCTCCATAGAACAGCATGCCATGTCCAATCATGACTCGCCAGGGTTGCAAGGCTGGGTTGGGCAAGGAGTCATTCACCCCCGTGCCAATCATGAAGAGAAAGTTGATCAGCGCATAAGCGAACAAGCCATAGACGGTATAGCGCATCCACTCAGGACACCCGGCCAACAATTCCCGCCACGACATGCGCATCGTGCCCTGGGCATTTTGCATACGGGCCACCAGCAACACCGTAGGAATCCAGACCACAAAAATTCCACCTGAGAGCCAACCCAGCAGCATGTCCATGGGCACACCCCAGTCTGCAGGCAATGGAATGCGCAATAAAAGTACTACATTGAAAAACAGCGTCAGGCATGCACCCAATAACGCCAAGATTTTGAAAGGCCAAATCAATACTGCCATACCACTCCCTGCGCTGCAGCCTCCCCAGCCGGGCACCAATCTGCGCGAGGGAATTGACACTGCGTTACCTATTATTGATAGCCGCGCATTGTGCGTTGCTGGTAAAGGTCTGGATGGTTTAGAGAGCGACCGAGATGTTGCATCTTGTAAGCAGCCACCACAATGGAATGGACCGCATGCCCTATTCCTTGAGGTGCGCATGACGCGCTGCTCGTGTTGCTAATTGCCCCACTACGAACTTCAAGCTCTGAAGACCCGGTACGCTTGACCTTTTATTGTGGAGGCCTTCTTGAGCACAACAACGATTCCTTCTTGCCCCCAATGCGGTCTGGACAACACTTACCCTGATGGCGAACTGTTCATTTGCCCTGATTGCGCGCACGAGTGGTCGGCGCACGCAGTCGACGCTACCGAAGACGATCAGGGCCCGCGCATCATCAAGGATGCCAATGGCACGCCGCTGGCTGATGGCGATAGTGTTTTGCTGGTGAAGGACCTGAAGGTCAAGGGCTCATCCACGGTGATCAAAAAGGGAACAAAGATCAAAGGCATTCGCCTGGTGTATGACAACGGCGACCACGACGTGGATTGCAAAACAGAGCAAGGCCCATTCATTCTCAAGTCAGAGTTTTTGAAAAAAGCTTGATTCACCCACTTCTTCAAAGGCAGCCTGCAGGCTGCTTTTTTTTGCCCTGTCCTTTTTACCTCTGCGTTGCTGAGCTGCACTTGGTTTATGACTGCACTACACCGCACTTCACATGACGGCATGGACCACAGGAGCCAGAAGACCTTCGCGATGGCTACACTTCTACTTGAGTGCGACAACCCCGAGTTTGAGCCCCATCACAGCGAGTACCTTGTTCAAGGTTTGCACCGTGCCCAAGCTGCGTCCTTGCTCAATCTCGTGCAAAGTCTTGGCATTGATCCCCGCCATCTGGGCCAGCTCTGCACTGGTCAGTCGCATGGTCTGCCTGAGATGCCGCACAGACTGCTGCAAAGACCACTGCGGATGTAGCAGCACCTCGTCAATTGCCTGTTTACGCAGCATCAGTTGCTCTGGCACACTAAGGGGTGTGTAGCGCTTGTCCATATTCTTACCATTCTTGCCCTTAAGCCTTCCGTTGCGAACTCGCAGTCATGGCCTGAATTCTGGTCATGAATTGCTTCCCCCTAGCTTGCACCTTTCTGCTGTGCATACGTGCTCCCTCCAACAAATTTGAATAAGCGAAGACAATCGCATAAAAAAGGCAGCCATAGCTGCCTTTAGATCAAACTGGCTGCGCAGTTATCAGAACTGGAAGTCCGCGCGCACCCAGAATGTGCGCCCAGGCTCTGCAAGCCGCTGGTCACCGGGGTAACCAAAACCGGCGTTGCCCAACAGATTCAAATGTTCGCTGTAGTGCTTGTCAAACACATTGTCGACACCCGCGAGCACTTTGAACTGTGGTGAAAAACGATAGCTGGTGTTCAGTGCCAATGTAGAGAAACCCGAACTTGCCTTCAAATCGCGCCCCACCACATTGCCTTCGTTGGGGCTGTAGCGGTGCTGGCTGGCAACCAGACGCCATAAAGCGCCTGCCGTCCATGGGCCCTGTGCATAGTCGATGCCCAGCTTCAGCTCTGGCGGTGGTGTTTGTGGCAAAGCTCGGTCGTCCGTGGTGTTCTCCTGCCAGACACCTGCCACCGTAGCCTGCGCCGTCCAGGATGGCGTCAGGCGGTAGCTGCCCCCAAGCTCCAGCCCTGCTACGTGCGCATCCACGTTGCGAACTGCAGAGCGCATGCCTCCATAGTTGAACAGAATGTAATCCTGCACCTGACCGACAAAGCCTGAAACCCAGGCTTGCGCACGCTCCCCCTTCCATTGCGCCCCCACATCAAGCTGCGTGGTTTTTTCAGGTTTCAGCGCTTGAAAGGCATTGCCCTGCTGGATGCCGCTGTTGCCGGGTGAAATCAGCTCCCAGTAATCCGGAAAGCGCTGTACATGGCCCAGGCCCGCATACACCGTCGTTCCTGCGGCCAAGGTTTGCTCCCAGCGCAAAAAACCACTGGGCAAGCTGTGCTCACTGCGTCGCTCATCGAGATTGGCACCATAGCGCCGGGCCTGGGCTTGATCCAGACGTACACCCGCAACCCAACGGGTGCTGGGGGCTGCCTGCCAGGCCAGCTCTGCAAACCACCCCCAGTTACTCAACTTGGCATCGCGCACACGTGACTGCGCTTGATAAGGTTGATGCGGTGTGCCCATACGCTTGTCATGCGGGCTGCGATAGCCATCAAAGCCTGTGGTCAACTCCACGTTTTCCCAAGGCTGCAAGGTGGCTGCCACACGTCCGCCCGTGGTGATGCGCCGCACATTGCTGGCCATACCTCCGGCCATCATCCCCATGGCGGGTGGTGTGCGCAGCTTGAAGTTATCCATCACATGATCCGCGCTGTGACGGTACAGCTGTGCTTCGAGCTTGTGCAGCCAGGTCGTGAGATGACGTTTTTCCAAACGCAAACCCAGACTATCGCGACGAAACTTGGTGCCATCCATTCCTCGGGCGCCATAGCGCGCTTCTCCATCGCCTGCGCCCACACTGATTTCAGCCAGTGTGTCTGCATCAGGCGTCCAGCCAAGCGCCACATCTGCATTCCATTTTTCATAGGCCGAGGGAACCGTCTTCCCTGCCCCATCCTTGTAGTCATCGCTGTCTGAGCGATTGGCGTTGAGGCGCACATAGACATCGGCGTTACCCAACTCTATTTCGGCACGCTGATCGTTGCGGCCATGACTTCCTGCCAGAACACTCGCAGAACCTTTGGCTGTAGGTTCGGTGAATTCGGGTGTCGCTCGATCAAAACGCACAACACCTGCAGAGGCGCCAGGCCCCCAAATCACGGTTTGCGGGCCCTTCACCACCGTCAGTACATCAAAGGTTTCAGGGGAAATATAGGAGCTTGGTGCGTCCATGCGCGATGGACACGCACCAGCCAGCATACTTCCGTTGGTCAGCAACGGAAGACGAGAGCCAAACTGACCACGAAACACCGGATCGCTATTGCTGCCTCCGCTGCGTAATGCTGAAAAGCCCGGAATGCTTTTCAGATAGTCAGCCGCATCACTGGCTGGAATGGGCTGCCGGGGCTGTTTCGGATCTGTCACCACCTGCACAGGAGAGTGATCATGTACAGCAGTCACCACCACTTCACTGAGCTGTGGAGTGTCAGCTTGCTGCGCAGCTTCCACAGAGGCCGTCATCAAGGAAAGGATCGCCAACACCAAGGTGCGAGGCGCGCTTGGGCACAGATGTGCCAGCATGATAGTTTTCATATGGAAAATTCCGCGCCTGTTCAAGCAGGAGCAAGCACCTGATGTGCGCCAACGGACGCCCACCACCGGCTGTCTTGCGGTGAATCAGGTCAATGAGAAAAGAAAAACGTGCGCAACAGGCACGCAAACTTCAAGCGCGGGAGATGAAGGGCGGGCCGCGTGGCGGCAAGGGTGCACGGATTTGCAGCGCTGATGGAAAATGCGGAGGCTCGATCCAGCCGTTTTGATACCGTGGTTGCGGATAAGGCAACACCTGCAGCACAAAGGCTGACGGGGCCATCAAACCAATACACAACAAGCAGTGCGGTCCGACATGCTCCCGGTGGTCTGCCGCATCAGATTCTGAAGGCGTATGCCATGCATCATCCATCCATGCGGCATATTCCATGGCGCTGGCATCGCCGTCAGGCTGAGTCCCCCAGTCCGCAACACAAAAGCTGTGCTGCATGGCGGCCGCCAATGCCGTGTCGCCACCTGCATGGGCAGGCATGGACAATGCTCGCGCTGGCGCTCCGGTCAGCATTGCCACCAGCCACAGCAAGGCAAACACCGTAAGAACCACGGTGTGCATTCGTTTGCGGCGACGGATGCTTTCCAACATGGACGCGAATTATTGGGCAAACCATGATCGCCGCCAATAAACAAGCCTCAATGCATGGTGGGCAAAAGGCAGAAGTTTGCGTTGGCGCAAATTAAAAATGATTCAGCTCAATTTGCAAAGCAACTCGCTATTCAGCCTCTTTCACCTTCTTTAGAGCCA
>NZ_JASAUZ010000013.1 GCF_030162935.1 Comamonas halotolerans | reverse complement strand
CTTCAAGGTCTTGATGCGCGGCGCCACATCCACGCCCAACTCTTCAGGCTTGATGGTGTCCAGCTGCTTTTTCTTGGCCTTCATGATGTTGGGCAAGGTCACGTAGCGGGGCTCGTTCAGGCGCAGGTCGGTGGTGATGATGGCGGGGGTAGAAAGGCTCAAGGTTTCCAGGCCGCCATCCACTTCACGCGTCACGTTCACCTTGTCGCCCGCCACTTCCACCTTGGAAGCGAAGGTGGCCTGAGGCAGATCTGCCAGCGCCGCCAGCATCTGGCCAGTCTGGTTGTTGTCGCCGTCAATGGCTTGCTTGCCCAGAATCACCAGAGCGGGCTGCTCCTTGTCAACCACCGCCTTGAGCAGCTTGGCAATGGCCAGGGGCTGCAGCTCGGCATCAGTCTCCACCAGGATGGCACGATCCGCACCAATGGCCATGGAGGTGCGCAGCGTCTCCTGGCACTGGCTCACGCCGCAGGAGACGGCGATCACCTCGGTGACCACGCCTTTTTCCTTCAGGCGCACAGCCTCTTCAACGGCGATTTCGTCAAAGGGGTTCATGCTCATCTTGACGTTGGCGATGTCCACGCCTGTGCCGTCGCTCTTCACACGGACTTTGACGTTGTAGTCCACCACGCGCTTGACTGGAACTAATACTTTCATGTCATATCTCCTGAATATGGGCTGCAACAAAAGGGTCGCAGTTAAATAATTTTTTGATTGCGCAGCGCGTGTACCGCTTCGGCATCCATCGCCAGCAACTCGCCCAGCACCTGCTCGCTGTGACCACCCAAAGTAGGCGGGATATGGCGCACCGGCAGGCGTTGCCCATCCACACGCAGCGGTGGTGCGAACACATGCACCTCACCCGCCTTGGGGTGCGGCAAGGTCTGCAGCAAGCCAGCTTTTTCCACCCGCTCGGAGCGAATGGCCTCCAGGATGCCGAGCACCTCGCCGCAGGGAATACCATGCGCCGCCATACGTTCCAGCAACACAGTTTTGGGGTGACGGCGGATTTCCTCGATCAGCAGCGGCAAAAGCACCTGGCGGTTTTCACGGCGCTGCAAATTCGTGGCAAAGCGCGGGTCATCCACCAGATCGTTGCGCAGCACAACATGACGGCAGAATTTTTCGTACTGGCTGTTGTTACCCACTGTGATGATCAAGCGACCATCGGCAGCCTCAAACATGCCGTAGGGCACGATGGAGGGGTGGGCGTTGCCGTACTTTTCCGGTTCATGTCCCATTTGCAGGGCTTCCAGCCCGTAGTAGGCGCTGACCAGCAGGCCACAATCGAACAAGGCCACTTCCAGCTTGCGTGGCTGGTTGTCGATCTGTCGCTTGAACAATGCTGCCAAAATCAGTTGCGCGGTGTACATGCCTGTGAACATGTCCACCACCGCCACACCGAACTTCAGTGGGGGCGTGTCTTTCTCGCCGTTGAGCGACATCAGGCCGGACTCGCCCTGCACCACCAGGTCATACCCTGGACGCGTACGCTCGGGGCCGTGCTGGTCGTAACCCGCAATATGGCAGTAAATGATGCGCGGATTAACAGCCAGAAAATCCTCATAGGCAATGCCCATGCGTTCAGCATCACCGCCCTTGAAGTTATGCACCACCACATCAGATTGCCGAGCCAGCTCCATCAGAATCTGGCGTGCTTCTGGGCGTTTGAGGTCCAAAGTCAGTGAGCGCTTGTTGCGATTGACGCTGTTGTAGTACGGGGTTTCCGTGTCGCCTATCTTGATCCCCCAATCGCGGGTGTCATCACCGCGGACCGGATGTTCGATCTTGATGACGTCCGCGCCCATGTCTCCCAGCACCTGGCCGCTCAAGGGGCCAGCAAAAACACGGGTCAGATCCAGCACGCGGATTCCTGGCAGCAATTGCATGGTGTGCTCCTTGGCTTAAAGGGCCGCCATGACCTGAGACAGGCTTTGATCCGCATTGTCAAAATAGTGATCCAGCATCACCAGGCGCTTGGCGTAATGCGCGGTATCAAGCTCCCAGGTCATGCCGATACCACCGTGCAGCTGCACGCACTCCTCTGCTACTTTTTGACCATTCACACCCACGGCATACTTGGCGGCACTCAGTCGCATGTGCTGGTCTGCTGCGCCAGCAAGCGTGGCTTCCAGCGCCAGGTCTGCGGCAGAGCGAGTCTGCTCAAGCAACAGCAAGATGCCGACCATACGATGCTGCAAGGCCTGAAACGTGCCAATTGTCTTGCCAAACTGCTTGCGGATTTGCAGATACTCCGTGGTCTTCTTGAGCAGTTGCTCCATGAGTCCCACTGCCTCGAAACACAGCAGCAAGGTGGCATGTCGCTGGCCTTGAGCCAAAGATGCCGCCACGCTTTTGCCATCCAGCAAGGCGTCTGCGGGCAACAACACATCGCGCAGTTGCAATGCAGATACCGAGCTGCCATCCAGGCCTGTACGCTGCTGCGCCTGAACACCTGGGGCACCCAGAGGTAGCAAGGCATAACGCTGATCGCTTCCCGCCTCCACAGCCAGCAGCACATGCGTAGACTCGGCGGCATAGGGCACCACAGGCACCTGCCCCTGAAGCACCCACTGCCCAGCAGCATTGGCCTTTGCTCGCACCACGCTGGCCATCGGATCGTTGTCCAGCGGGACGGTCACAGACCAGTCTCCTGCGACCAGAGACTCGGCGCTCAGGCCTTGCGGCAACTGGGCAAGCTGGCTCACCACATAGCCACCCACCACGTCCTGAAACAGACTGGCACCATGAAAAAGATGGCGACCGAATCGCTGCGCCAGCACCGTCTGAGCACGCAGATCCACACCACCATTGGCCACAGGATTGAACAGAAAGCGCACGCCCAGCTGAGCCAGCTGCGCTTCAGCTTTTTGGCGCAGCACTCCGGGGTTCTTAAGCGCCTGCAAAGAGGCCATACCCGCAGGGTAGTTGACCAGCAGCTTGTCGACCGAGTCTCCCAGCGCCAGCACGTCTTCCATATCGATTTGCATGCGGTGACCTCCTTACAGCCCAAGCACGAACTTGGACAAAATGTTTTTCTGCACTTCGTTGGAGCCGCCAAAAATGGACAGCTTGCGATGGTTGAAATAGTTCTCTGCAGCCGTCAGCAACGCGGTCGGAGCCTCTTCCAGGCCCACAGTTTCTGCGTCGTACAGCGCCAAGGCACGCGAGCCGGCCGCCTGACGCAGCAAGACAAACAGCTCCTGGCGAATTTCCGTACCCAGGATCTTGAGCACCGAACTCTCGGGCCCAGGCACGCCGCCGGAAGCACGCATCAAGATGCGCAAGTTGGTTTCTTTGAGGTTGTCGATGTCCATCCACACCTTCGCCAACTTCTGACGGAATAACATATCCTCAATAAGCGGCTTTCCATTGCGCTGTGCTTGCGCAGCCAAGGCGCGCAGCTTGTTGAACAAGGAGATGCAGATGCCTACGCCGGCAATGCCGGTACGCTCATACGTGAGCAAATACTTGGCACAGTCCCAGCCCCTGTTCTCCACGCCCACGAGGTTCTCCACGGGCACGCGCACATCCTGCAGGAACACTTCGTTGACCTCGTGCTCACCGTTGTACAGATAAAGAGGACGCACCTCAATGCCGGGCGTGTTCATATCGATCAGCAAAAAGCTGATCCCTTCCTGCGCCTTGGCCTGGGTGTCGGTGCGCACCAGACAGAACATCATGTTGGCGTGCTGCCCCAGCGTGGTCCAGGTCTTTTGACCATTCACGACATAGTGATCACCATCGCGCACGGCCGTCGTTTTCAGGGATGCCAGGTCCGAGCCGGCACCGGGCTCGGAATAGCCCTGGCACCACCAGTCTTCACCACTGCGAATGCGCGGCAACCAATGCTCTTTTTGCGCCTGGGTGCCAAACTTCAGGATCACCGGCGCCAGCATGCTCACGCCAAACGGCAGAATGCGCGGCGCGTTCGCAACGGCGGTCTCATAGTCGAACACATAGCGTTCCAGCGGCGACCAGCCCGGGCCACCCCACTCCTGCGGCCAGTGATTGACCAGCCAGCCTTCGGCATCGAGCAGGCAATGCCAGTGCACTTGCTCCTGCTTGCTCAGACCAAGACCGTTGCGGGTGCGCTCAATATATTCATGCGGCACCTTGTTCTGCATAAAGTCACGCACGCGCTGACGCAGAATCTCCGCTTGGGCAGATGTATCGCTCATGGGTACTTACCTTCAGTAGATTTCAAACAGGCCTGCAGCGCCCATGCCACCGCCCACGCACATCGACACCACACCCCACTTGGCTTTACGGCGTCTGCCTTCCATCAGAAGGTGACCGGCCATGCGTGTGCCGCTGATACCAAATGGATGGCCGATGGCAATCGAGCCACCATTGACGTTCAGGCGCTCCAGCGGGATTTCCAGCTTCTGCTGGCAATACAGGGCTTGTGAGGCAAATGCCTCATTGATTTCCCACAGATCAATGTCATGCACACTCAGGCCAAAGCGCTTGAGCAGTTTGGGAATGGCAAACACCGGACCAATCCCCATTTCATCGGGTTCGCAACCAGCCACCGCAAAGCCACGGAATGCGCCCATGACATTCAGGCCACGACGCTGCGCCTCTTTGGCCTCCATCATCACCACCGCAGCCGAGCCATCGGCCAACTGCGATGCATTGCCCGCCGTCACAAAGTTGCCCTCGCCACGCACGGGTTTGAGGGCAGCCAGGCTTTCCAGTGTGGTGTCTGCACGGTTGCAGGTATCCAGCGCCACATCCACCGCACGGCGCGAGGCTTCACCGGTCTCCTTGTTGAGCACTTCCATCTCGGTTTTGACGCGGATGATTTCATCGATAAACACACCGCTGGCCTGGGCCTTGGCAATCAGTTGCTGGCTGCGCAGCGAGAAAGCATCCTGCGCTTCACGGCTGATTGCATAACGTTGGGCCACGATGTCGGCGGTCTCGATCATGGGCATGTACACCGATGGCTTGTGCGCCAGCAGCCATGCATCCAGATCCTTGGCTTCTTCTGCAGGGCTGCGCACCATGCTGCGCGTACCTGTCACGCTTTCCACACCACCTGCAACGGCTACGTCCACACCGTCCAGCACAATGCGGCCCGCCACCATGGCGATTGATTGAAGACCAGACGAGCAAAAACGATTGATAGTGGCGCCACTGACAGTTACGGGCAGACCCGCACGGTGTGCAGACAGGTGGGCCACATTCTTGCCATTGCGTCCATAGGGGTTGGCACAGCCCATGATCACATCATCCACCGCGCTGCCTTCGACGCCGGCACGCTCTACGGCAGCCGCAATCGACAGCGCTCCAAGCTCTGGGCCTGACATGAGATTGAACTCGCCGCGCAGGGCTTTGGTCAGTGGTGTACGGGCATAGGAAACAATAACGGCTTCACGCATAGTATTTTCTCTATTAACAAATTAATTCTTGATAGTGAATTTATTCATCGAATTTTCATGACAAAACCGTATAAACCCTGACAAACTGTCCAAAACAATCACTAGATAGAGAATAAAAAAGCCACCCCAAGGTGGCTTTGACTGCTGCAATGCCCCCTGTCAGTGATCCAAAGAAATATTGGCCTTGCGCGCAATGGATTCATAGGCCTTGATGTCCTGATCAATCAAGGACTGGAACTCGGCGGGCTTGCTGCCTACCGCATCAAAGCCCATGGTTTCAAGACGCCTGGTGAAATCGGGGTTGCGCATGGCCTTGGCAATTTCATCGGACATGCGCTGCACAACGGGCTGGGGCGTTCCCTTGGGAGCCATCAGACCCAGCCATGAGCCCTGCACCATCTCGGGGTAGCCCGATTCAGCCATGGTGGGCACATCCGGCGCACAAGTGCAGCGCTGCGGTAGCGAAACGCCCAGCACTTTCAACTTGCCCGCCTTCACATGCGGCATGCCGCCAGTGGCGGGGTCAAAAATATAGGCCACCAGCCCCGACATCAAATCCGGCATGACCTGCGCGCTGCCGTTGTAGCCAACGTGCGTGCCTTCAAACTTGGCATTCATGGCAAACATGGCTCCCAGCAAGTGGCCGGTCGAGCCGGGGCCTGTCGAGGCATAGCTGGGCTTTTCCTTGCGCGCCCACTCCACAAACTCCGCCACATTGTTGGCGGGATTGCTGGCACTGGCGAACAAGAACAAAGGAATGTTCACCATATGACTCACTGCGACAAAGTCGCCAGGCTTGTAGGGCAACTTTTTTGCCAGCACCTGATTGGTGGTGTAGGCCGCAGGAATGATGCCGAAGGTGTAGCCGTCCGCTGGTGAACGGGCCAGTTGGCCAGTAGCCACCTGGGTATTGGCGCCCGGACGGTTCTCAATGATGATGGTTTGACCCAATGATTTCGCCACGTTTTCCATCAGAACCCGCGTCACTGTGTCTACGGGGCCACCTGCCGTGTAAGGCACCAGCACCTTGACAGTTTTTTGCGGCCAGTCGCTCCCCGCCCAGGCATTGCCTCCAAGCACGGCGCAAGCTGCCGCAGCCAGAGCACCCAGCACGGCACGACGGCCGCGGTTGTATACGGATTTCATGGTTTGTCTCCTAAAGAGAGTGAATGCACCTGAAGGTGTCTAAGAATTAGTGTGCGCAGAGTTGCGCGCGCAGTTCGCGCTTGAGCACCTTGCCGGAGGGGTTGCGCGGCAAGGCCTCGCAAATCACCAGTTTCTTGGGCGTCTTGAATCCACCCAGCTTGCCGCTGCAATACGTGCGCAGCTCTTGCAGGGTCAAGGATTCACCGGGTTTGAGTACCACGGCCACGGTGACACACTCCCCCCATTGCGCATCGGGCAAGCCGATGGCTGCCACTTCTGCGACCTGGGGCAGTTCATACACCACACGCTCCACTTCGGAGGAAGCAATGTTCTCACCGCCGCTGATGATCATGTCCTTCTTGCGGTCGGTCAGAAACAGAAAGCCTTCGCTATCCAGATAGCCCATATCGCCGGTACGGAACCAACGCTCAAAAAAGCTGGCATGGGTCTTGGCCTCATCGCGCCAGTAGCCCTGGGTAACTTTGGGACCGCGCAAGCACACTTCACCCTGCTCACCAGCAGGCAAAGGTTGACCATCGTCATCCAAAATAGCCAGTTCCACATGGGCCAATGCACGCCCGGTGGAGCCTATCTTTTCAATCTCGCGCCCCGCTTCCATCATGGTGTCGCCCGAACAAGTCTCCGTCAGGCCATAGGCATCGACATAGCGCGCCTGCGGAAACAGACCGCTGAACTCGCGAATGCGCTCTTCCGGTGTTCGCTCACCACCGCCAATCAACCACTTCAGACTGTCCAGCTGGTGCTGATGACTTGCACTGCTGTTCAGACAGCGATTGAGCATGACAGGCGCCATCCAAGCCCCCGTGATCTGCTCACGCTCGATCAAGGCCAGCACCTGCTCGGCATCAAAGTCGCGCTCCAGCACCAGCGCACCACCTGCCATCCACAGTGCCACGCCCGGCAGATCATAGGCGCCAACGTGATAGAGCGGCCCCACCACCAGCAATTTGTCATTGCGGCCAATGCCCAGTGCCGTGATGTGGTCCATGCACTTCCAGGCCATGTTGCCGTAGGTGTGCATCACCCCCTTGGGGCGATCGGTCGTGCCGCTGGTGTACATCAGCCGGTACAAGGTGTCGGGTGTGGCAAGGGACAGCGGTGGCACGTCGCCCTCCACCCCATGTGACAGCAGGCGGCTGTCAGCCTGCGCAACCTCATCGAGCACCACTGCAGTGACACCTGCTGGCACATTGCCTGCCAATTCGGCATCGGCAAACAACAGCTTCACCCCAGCGTGCTCAGCGATATACCCCACCTCATCGGTACCCAAGCGGTAATTGATAGGCAGCAGCACAGCGCCCACATGGGAAATAGCCAGTGACAGCTCCAGAAATGCAGCACTGTTTTTCATCAGCAGTGCCACCACTTCGCCGGCTTGCACGCCTTTGACCTGCAGCATGATCGCTGCGCGTTCCACCCGATCCTGCAGCGCGCCATAGCTCAGTCGCTGCGATTGATAGACCAGTGCCAGGCGCTGTGGCTCCGTGCGCGCCCACCAGGCTACGCTGGCTGTGACGGATGTCATCGTTGTCTCCTTACGCGGTATGGATTTGCAATCAGCGTGTCCCTGTGCTTGCTGCGCACCCTGTGCAAACACCTGCGCAGCGTCGAACAGCCTTGCCGAGCAAGCGGCACAGCCGCTGGCAGCAGCGCAGACGCGCCGGAACTCGCGGAATGGGATGTGCCTCAGTAGCCCTTGGGCATCTTCAATTCGTGGTTGGCCACATAGTTCAGCAGCATCTCTTCCGACACGGGCGCAAAGCGGAACAAGCGGCAGTCGCGCCACAGGCGCTCCACATGGAACTCCTTGGCATAGCCCATGCCGCCCATGGTCTGCATGGCACGCTCGGTGGCACGGCCCACGGCTTGCGCTGCAATCAGCTTGGCCGCATTGGCCTCGTTGCTATAGGGCAGATTCATATCGAAGTTGGTGGCTGCCTTGTAGTTCAGCAGGCGTGCGGACTCGACTTCCACGTGGCATTGCGCCAACGGGAACTGCAAGCCCTGGTAGGCGCTGATGGGCTTGTCACCAAACACCTTGCGGTCGTTGGCATATTCGACCGCCAGCTTGATGGCCAGTTCACCAGTGCCCACTAAACCCGCAGTGGTCACCATGCGCTCAGTGTTGAGCACGTCGAGCAGTTCGCGCCATCCCTTGTGCAAGGTGCCGACCAGCTCATCGGGCTCCACGCGCACGTTGTCGAAGAACACGCTGCTGGAGTCCAGGGTGCAAGTGCCCAGCTTGTCGATGGGCGTGTGGGTCAGCCCTTCACGCTTCACATCGATCATGAACATGCTCAAGCCATCGGTGCGCGATGCAGCATCCTGCAGCTTCTTGGTGCGTGCAATCACCAGCATCTTGTCGGCTGACTCCACACCGGTGATCCAGATCTTTCGTCCATTGAGGCGCCAACCATCACCGTCCTCGGCAGCAAACGTCTTGATCTCCAGCGTATTCGTGCCAGCATCCGGCTCCGTCAGGGCCATGCAGAAGTTCATTTCACCGCTGATGATCTTGGGCAGCAGCTCCCTTTTCATCTTTTCGTTGCCGAAACGCGAGATGGACACGCCACCAAAGATGGGGTTGATCATGAACAACTGGCCCACGGTGGAGCCGCCACCTGTAGCTGACAAGGCCTCCACAATCAGTGTCATCTCCATCATGCCCAGGCCGCTGCCGCCATGCGCTTCGGGCAGCGCCACACCGGCCAGACCGGCATCACACACGGCCTTCCAGTACTCCTTGGGGAACGCCTTCTCGGCATCGTGCTTGCGCCAGTACTCCATACCAAAACTCTCGCCAATCTGGCGCGCAGTTTCAATCATCATGCGTTGTTCGTCGTTCAGTCGGAAGTCCATGCTCAGGTCTCTCTTGTCATATAGGTGCCCGACGCGGCGCCATGCGCACCGGGCTGGGTTTTATTCCGCCTGGATACCGGCACTCTTGGCGAGTGCCTTCCAGTTATCGATTTCCTTGGCCAGAAAGGCTTGCGACTGTGCAGGGGTATCTCCCACGGGCTCCAGGCCTTCGCTGCTCAGCCATTTGCTCATTTCTGGGGATTGCAAAATGGCGACAAATTCCTTGTTCAGACGCTCCACCGTGGCTGCTGGTGTTTTGGCGGGCACATACAGGCCATACCAGACTGCGGTATCAAAGCCGGGCACACCGGCCTCCGCCACGGTCTGCATGCCCGGCCACAGGTTGGAGCGCTGGGCCGTGGTCAGGCCCAGTGCTTTCATCTTTCCTGCTTCTGCATACTTCTTGGCAGTTGCCAACGGATCAATCACCAACTGCACCTCGTTGCCCATCAACGCAGTCAGAGCCGCACTCGCACCCTTGTAGGGAACATGTGTGATGGGTGCTTGCGCCATCGAGCGAAACAGCTCGGAGGCAAAGTGCACCGATGTGCCGATGCCAGGCGTGCCGTAATTGACCTTGCCGGGATGAGCTTTGGCATAGGCCACCAGCTCCTGCACATTCTTGACGGGCAAGTCGTTGCTGACCAACACGGCAAATGGCCCGCGCACCACCGTGCTCACTGCTGCCAGATCCTTGGTCACGTTGTAGGGCAGCTTGCTCTTGATCGCGGGCTCGGTGGCAATGGCGCCGCTGTGCAGCAAAATGGTGCTGCCATCAGCCTCCGAACGCACAGTGGCATCTGTACCAATGGCACCGCCTGCACCCGGTTTGTTTTCGACGATCACCTGGCGCCCCATGCGCTCACCCAGTTGCTGTGCCAGCTTGCGGCCCAAGATATCCGAGGTTCCGCCTGCGGAATAAGGCACGATCAAACGCATTTGCTTGCTTGCCGGAATGTCCTGCGCATGGACGACACCGCTCAGCCACGTCATGCTCACTGCGGCCAGTATGGTCAAGGGTTTGTTGAAAGCGCTCATGTTTGTCTCCGTATTGATGTGTTGTGCGCCTGGGTGCTGGTGCACCTCTTGGTTGTGCCTGCTCCCTGTTATCCGGTTGCTGCGTCAGATATGCAAAGCCCTTCCGTACGCGGCAAGAACCGCTTCATGCATGGCTTCCGACAGAGTGGGATGTGGAAACACGGTTTCCATCAACTCCGCCTCTGTCGTCTCCAGCGTGGTCGCCAAGGTGTAGCCATGCACCAGCTCGGTCGCTTCTGGCCCCACCAGGTGGGCACCCAGCAACTCGCCGGTTGCTGCATCAAAGATGGTCTTGATAAAACCTGCCGCTTCATCGATCGCAATGGCCTTGCCATTACCCTCCAGCGGGAACTTGCCCACACGCAAGTCCTTGCGCTGCACACGAGCCTGGGCTTCGGTCAGACCCACCGCAGCGCTTTGGGGATAGCTGTATACACACGATGGGATCGGTGCGTGCTGCTGTCCCCCTTGGCGCAAACCGGCAATATGCTCCACGGCTGCAATGCCTTCATGACTGGCCTTATGGGCCAGCATGGGAGCGCCGGTGATATCGCCAATCGCATACACACCGGGCTCATCTGTCACCCCCCAGTCGCCCACAGCCACCAACCCCTTGTCAAGCTGCACCTGGGTGTTTTCCAGGCCCAGCCCTTCGGAATTGCCCACCAACCCCACTGCTACCAGCACGCGCTCCGCATGCAGGGTTTGCGGTTTGCCTGCCTGCTCCACCGTCAGTTGCACGCCATCGGCCTGTACCTTGCCAGCCACCAGCTTGGCATCAGTCAGAAAATGGATGCCTTCCTTGGCCATGGCCTGCTGGGCAAATGCACTCACGTCTTCATCGCTGGCAGGAAGCACGCGAGCTGCCGCTTCCACCACAGTCACACGGCTGCCCAAAGTGGCGTAGAAACTGGCAAACTCCATGCCAATCGCACCCGCACCAATCACCACCAGCGATTTCGGCAGGGACTTGGCAGACAGTGCCTCGCGGTAACCCCAGACACGGTCGCCATCGAAAGGCAACATTGGCAACGCGCGAGCTCTGGCTCCCGTGGCAATGATGATGTGTTTGGCGTGCAACAACTGCTGGCCTTGGCCGTCCACCACCTGCACCTGCTTGCCCTTCTGCAGGGAAGCCGTCCCCATCAAGACGGTCACACCGGCTTTTTTGAGCAGGTGCGTGACACCGCGGTTCAACCGCTGTGAGACCTGACGCGAACGTGCCACAACCTTCCCAAAATCCACCCGTGGCTCACCCACCGTAATGCCCTGTGCACCCGCATGGCGAATACGGCGTATGGTGTCCGCCGAGTGCAGCAGCGCCTTGGTAGGTATGCAGCCCCAGTTCAGGCAGATGCCACCCAGGCTCTCGCGCTCCACCAGCGCCGTGCGCAGCTTGAGCTGCGCTGCACGCAATGCAGCCACATAACCACCGGGGCCTGCACCAATCACAACCACATCAAAAGTTTGCGAGGTATTGCTCATATGTGCCCCTTAGCCCACCAGCAAACCCAGAGGTTGCTGCAAGGCCTGCACCACCAGCTTGAGGAACTTCAATCCAGAGACACCATCGAGCACACGGTGATCTGCCGACAGAACCATGCCCATCTCGCGACGAATCACCGGCTGGCCGTGCTCATCCGGGCGGAAAACCTCGCGGATACTGCCCACACCCAAAATCATGGACTGGCCCGGGTTGATGATCGAGGTCATATAGGTGACGTCATGCATGCCCGCGTTGGACACGGTGATCGCGCCGCCATGCATGTCCGCGCTGGTCAGGCGACCCGCTTGCGCACGCGCAATCAGCTCGCTGGCCTGCTGGGCTACATCGCCCAAAGAGGCCTTGCCCACGCTTCGCAGCACCGGAACCATCAAGCCCTTGTCGGTGTTCACCGCCATACCTACATCGGAGCTGCTCAGGCTCAGGATGCCGTCCTCCGTCCACACCTGGTTCATTTCAGGCATGGCTTCCAGCGCCTGCCCCACCGCCGCCAGCACAAAGTGGTTGAGCGTGATCTTCTGGCGGGTTTGTGCGACGTTGAGTTGCTGGCGCAGTGCCATCACGGCACTCATCTCTGCCTCTACGGCCAGATAGAAGTGCGGCACCTGCTGCTTGGCTGCCGTCAGGCGCTGGGCGATGGTGCGCTCCAGATTCGACGGCGCGCGCAAGCTGCCATGGGCCATGGACTGCGACGCAGTTGCAGTAGCTTGCGAAGCGGGCTGCGTGACAGTTGTGGCTGCGGGTGCAGATTTCTGCGCGGCCAGCACATCACGGGCACGAATACGACCACGCGGCCCCGACCCCATCACCTGGCGCAAATCAAGCCCTTGCTGCGCAGCAAGCCGACGGGCCAAAGGAGTGACCGGCACACGCTGACCAGATGCTGCCACCGGGGCCGACGTGGCTGGCATAGCAGCCAGCACTGCCGAAGGACTCACTTCCGTTTTGACTACGGGTGTCACGCGCTCCATCGCATCTGCGCGTGCAGAGGGTGCTGCAAGCACTGCTTCACCAGCCTGACCATCGTCCCAGTATCCAATCACCGTGCCGCAAGACAGAGTCTCTCCCACCTGGGCCGTGATTTCCAGCAACGTGCCGTCGGCTTCTGCCCCCACTTCGTTGGCGGCCTTTTCAGACTCCACCACAAACAGACCTTGATCGACCTTGAAGGCCTCTCCGGGTTTGACCATCCATTCCACCAGAACACCCTCGGTCATGGTCAGACCGAGCTTGGGAATCAGGAGTTCACGGCGCATGGTTTACTTCCCTGTGAACTGCGCTTTGCGCTTTTCCAGGAAGGCGCTGCAGCCTTCGTGGGCATCCTTGCTGTCCAGCACGAGACCGATGATGGCCTGCTCATGCGCCAGCGCAGCCCCCAGTGGCATCTCAGCGCCATCGCGCAATGCACGCTTGAGCAGCTTGAGCGTCAGCGGCGACTTCTCCGCAATCTGACCAGCCAGCTTCATGGCCTCATCCAACAATGCAGCACGTGGTACGGCACGGTTGCACAGACCCAACTCCACGGCTTCTGCTGCCGTGATCTGGTTGCCCGTAAACATCAGCTCCTTGGCACGGCACAGAGGAATCTGGCGAATGATGCGCTGCGAGCCACCGGCACCGGGAAACAGGCCCAGGTTGATTTCGGGCAGGCCCAGCTTGGCTTCTTCAGCCACCAGACGGATGTCCAGGCACAGCAGCAGCTCTGTGCCACCGCCCAGCGCCCAGCCGTTGATGGCCCCAATGGTGGGCTTGTCGGAAATTTCAAAGCGACGGAAAACACGGTGAATGACTTCCGCGAATTCTTCGTAGTGCTGCAGACCCTGTCGGCTGTTCAGGTCGGCGATGTCGCCACCTGCCACAAACGCCTTCTCGCCCGCTCCGGTGATCACGATGGAGCGCACGCTCTCGTCGCGCTCCAGCTCTGTCAACGCCGCCTCCAGTTGCAGCAGCGTGGGAGTGTTCAGCGCATTCAGGGTTTTGGGGCGGTTGATGGTCAGCAGGCCTACGGCGCCAACGCGTTCACACAGGATGGCTTTTTCTTCGGACATCTTCGGTCTCCTTGAATGGGTGGTATCGGTAGGCATTCAGGCCAGGGTTTTGCGTACTGCTTCGATCACGCGATCCACGGTGACCACATAGCCCTGTTCCAGCGAACTGGCGAAGGGAGCTGGCATGAAAGGAGCCGCCACACGCAGCACAGGCGCGTCCAGCTCATCAAAACCTTCATCGGCGATGGTGGCGACAATCTCTGCGCCCACGCCATAGGACTGCACGGCCTCGTGCACCACTACCGCACGGTGTGTGTGCGCCAGCGATGCCAGCACCGCAGCCTTGTCCCAGGGCTGAATGGAGCGCAGGTCAATCACCTCTGCCTCCACGCCTTCCTTGGCCAGCTGCTCGGCCGCTTTCAGGCATACAGGTACTGTGGAGCCATAGGTCACCAGGGTCACATCACAACCAGCACGCGCAATACGGGCCTCGCCGATGCGTGCGGTCTGGGCAGTGTCCACCTGGCCCTTGCTGGCATACATGCCCTTGTGCTCGATGAACATCACGGGGTCGGGGTCGGATATGGCTGCGCGCAGCAAGCTGTAGGCATCCTGTGGGTTGGACGGGCACACCACCTTCAAGCCCGGAATATGCGCCAGCCATGCTTCCAGGCACTGCGAGTGCTGGGGACCTGCACTCAAACCACCACCATGCGGCGTGCGCAGCACCATGGGCACCGAACCCTGACCACCAAACATATAGCGGGCCTTGGCGGCCTGGTTGACCAGTGCATCCATGGACAAGGTGATGAAGTCCATGAACATGATTTCCACCACCGGCTTGAGCCCAGTCAGCGCCATGCCGACAGCAGCCGAGGTGATCGAAGATTCCGAAATCGGTGTATCAATCACACGCTCCGCACCAAAAGCATCCAGCAGGCCACGCGTGGCCTTGAAAGAGCCACCGGCTGCGGCCACGTCCTCGCCCAGCACCACCACCTGGGGGTCTTGTTCCATGCTGTCGCGCAACGCCTGCGTGACGGCATTCACATAGCGCATTTCTGTGGTACTCATGCGTGGCTCTCCTGCACGGTCTGGGTGTAAACGTCTTGAATGGCTGTTTCCATGGTGGGCAATGCGTCGGCGCGCGCTGCTTGCACAGCGGCTTCCACGAGAGCGCCGATTTCTGCATCAATGGCAGCGGTATCCACGCCTGCAACATGCAGCTGCGTGCGGGCCGCAATCAGCGGATCGCTTTCGTGCACCGACTCCAGCTCACCGCTGTCGCGATATTTCTGCGCGTCACCTTCAAAGTGACCGCGCACTCGGGTGGTGCTGCACTCCAGCACATAGGCCCCCTTGCCGGCACGGATGTGTGCAGCGGCGGCCTGCGCTGCATCAGACACTGCCAGCACGTTGTTGCCATCAACCTTGGTGTAACTCACACCGAAAGCGGCTGCCAGCTTTTCCAGACTGGCCGTGAACTGGCGCGAAGTGGGCGAGAACTCCGACCAGCCGTTGTTCTCGCACACCAGCAACAGCGGGCTCTTCCACAGAGATGCCATGTTCAAGGTTTCATGCAGAACGCCTTCCGCCATGGCGCCATCGCCAAAGAAAGCCACGGCCACTCCACCTGTCTTTCGTATCTGGTGCGCCATGGCGCTGCCCAGTGCAATGGGAATACCTGCCCCCACAATGCCATTGGCTCCCAGAATGCCGAGACTCAGATCTGCCACGTGCATGGAGCCGCCGCGGCCTTTGCACAGCCCACCTTCGCGGCCCATGATCTCCTTCATGAATCCACCAACATCCATGCCACGCGCCAGCACGTGACCATGACCACGGTGGGTGGTAGCCAGAGTGTCCTGTGCCTGCAGGGCACTGGCCACACCACTGGCCACCGCTTCCTGGCCAATGCTCAGGTGAATGAAACCGGGCACCTCGCTGTTGGCGAACAAGCGTGTCAGCGCCGTTTCAACATGACGGATCTGGCACATGCTGCGGTAAAGCGCTGTCAGGCGCTCCACGGCATTCACATCTTTTTGATTACTCTTCATTGCATCGGTCTCCATGCAGTTCTCAAATTCGGCAGGCTCAGTCCAGCAACTGAAAATTGCTGTTCTGGATCAGGGCTTTCCAGTCCGCCGAGTCTTGGCGCTCGGTGGCTCGCAGTTGATCGGGCGTTCCGCCTTCAGCCTTCATTGACAGACCCTCAATCCGTTCAATGACTTCTGCAGAGGCCAGCACCTTGTTGGCTGATGCGTTCAAAGCCTGGATCACATTGGCAGGCGTTTTGGCGGGCGCGTAGATCGCAAACCACTCCACTCCGGAAAAGTCTTTGAAACCCTGTTCGGCCAGGGTTGGTATGTCGGGGTATGCAGGCAGGCGCTGCGAGGAAGTACTGCCCACGATCTGAACCTTGCCGTCCTTGCGCATGCTCTGCGCCACATTGGGCAGCATGAAAATCATGTCCACCTGACCTGCCAGCAGAGACTGCATGGCAGCCGGGGAACCCTGAAATGGCACATGAAAAAGCTTGATCTGCGCAGCCTTTTCCAGGCGCAAGCCCCAAAGGTGCGCCAGACTGCCCACGCCCCAGGTGCCGTAGCTGACTTGCTCGGGCTGCTGCTTGGCACGCTCAATCACGGCTTGTCCGGTCTTGGCCGCTGCTCGCTGTCCGCTGACCAGAAACATGTTGAAGCTGCCAAGCATGGCCACAGGAGCGAAGTCCTGGGCGGCGTCGTAAGGCACTTTTTTGTACACCCAGGGATTGATCGCCTGCGTGTCCATGGAGCCCAGTGCCAGCGTGTACCCATCTGCGGGTGCCTTGCTGACGATGGACATGCCAATCATGCCGCTGGCTCCGGGGCGGTTCTCGACGATCACTGCCTGCTTCATATCCTTGGACATGCCATCGGCCACGATGCGTGCCAGCGCATCCGCAGGCGAGCCCGCCATATAAGGCACCAGCAGTTTGATCGGCTTGTTGGGATAGGCCATGGTCGTGATCGCCCAGCATCCCAACATCAACGACAGTGCAGCTTGCTTCAGCATGGACGGGACCCTTTAGAGAGAAGTTGCAGTCATCTGGGCTGTGCCCACAATGCGGTCCGTACCGTCACTGCCGCGCACCCAGACTTGCAAGCTGCCACTTGCATCGTCTTGCAGCGCCACGCCGGCAGTGATCTCATCGCCGATGTACACGGGCTTCACAAAGCGCACATCCAGTGCGATATCGTTCAAGGCCTGTGCACCAAAGTTGCGTTGCAGGCACTGCCAGATCAGGCACAGCGACATGGTGCCGTGTGCAATTGGTCGCCCCATAGGGGTCTTGGCTGCAAAAGCCGCGTCCACATGAATAGGGTTGAAGTCATTGGTCAACTCTGCATACGCCTGGATGGCTTCCCGGGTCACAGTCAGGCTGACGGTGTGCATGGCGTTCATGGTGGTGGAGTGCTCCATAGTCATGCCGCCCAGATCAGGGTGATCAAGCCTTCAAACAAAGCACGTCCTCCCTCGCCACTGCCGGTGACGCCCAGTTCGACGTAACGGCGTTCGCGACGCCATTCCTTGCTCACACAGCGCACAGCCACACGGATGGACTCTCCGGCATGAGGCGTGCAGCGCATCTTCAGATGCTGCCTGGCGTGCACATTGCCCGGTGGGCGCGGCGTGACCACTTCCAGGTAGGCGCGCATCATGTTGACCACCACCATGCTTGCTCCCTCGGCTGCACCATTGGCCCCGTCTTGCTCGCCGGCACCAAAAATCGCTTGCCAGCGCTGGGCCTGCTCGGCGCTATAGACCTGCTCACACTCGCCCATCAGAGCGCCCGGGACGAAGTCTTCAAAAAGAATCGGTGACGCACTCATACGGTTTGCTCCACCAGGGCTTGCACCACCGGCAAAGCCATGCCGTGCACATCCTGGAAACCAATCCGTACGCGGCTGCCAATTTCCAGCCTTTCACGGGCCTGAGCCAATGCATTGGCCATGACTCGAAACCCTTCGTCCATGTCCACAATGGCAATCACATAGGGCACCATGTCCTTGAACACGGGCAGCGGTGCGCGGTAGACAGTGGTGAATGTCAGCACCACGCCCTCGCCTTGCGAGACCTTCCAGTCCAGCTGCGTGCACTGGCATTGCTCACACAGACTTCGGGGAATCAGCTGCACATGGCCGCAGTCCTGGCAGCGCTGGTAGCGCAGTTCACCTTGGGCAGCGCCATCCCAGTAAGCCTGGGTTTGCGCATTGGGGCGAGGAAGTGGATAGTTATGGCTCGTCATCTCAGGCTCCCAGAACCAAGGAACAGTGGGCAGACAAAATACCGCCGTCGCCGTGCACAAAGGCCAGCTTGGCATCCTTGACCTGGCGGGCATCGGCTGTGCCCCGCAACTGGTGTACGGCCTCCACGGCGTGAAACATGCCACCTGCAGCGCCGGAGTGCGCATATGACATCAAGCCTCCGTGCGTGTTGCACGGCAGCTTGCCGCCCAGACCCAGCTCGCCTGCAGCCGCAGCCACACCAGCCTGCCCTCGTTCGAAGAAACCAATGGACTCCAGCTCCACCGCCAAGGTGATGGTGAATGAGTCATAGATCAGCGCCACATCGATGTCACTGGCCTTGACACCTGCCCGTGCAAACGCCGTGGTGGATGAAGTCTTGCAGCCAAAATCCACCAGACTGGGCGCAGCCACGATGTGCTCGTGCGTATGGCCCTGGCCTGCACCGAGAATTTCAATGGCCTTGCCACGGGTGTCGCGTGCCGCATCTCGACTGCTGACCACCAGCGCTGCGCCGCCATCGGAGATCAGGCAACAATCGAGCATGTGCAGGGGATCTGCAATCATCTTGGAAGCCAGCACATCCTGCACCGTGATCGGATCACGCTTGTGCGCCTTTGGATGACGGCCCGCATGGCGTCGGTGTTCCACCGCAATCGCAGCCAGTTGCTCCGAACTCACGCCATACTGGTGCATATAGTGCTTGGCCACCAGGGCGTACGACGCAGGCACGCTGATGCCAAAGGGACGCTCGAACTGGGGGTGTCCCACTTCAGACAATGCGGCCACAGCACCATCACGTGACATTCCGGTCAGGCGGTTGTCTCCGGTGACCACGAGCACATGCTTGCATTGACCGCTGGCAACCAGGGCCGCCGCCTGCATCACCATGATGCAAGCGCTGGCCCCCCCTGCCTGAATGGCCAGACAGGTGCCTGGGTGGATGCCCAGGTATTCACAGAAGACCGAGGCCAGCATCAGATGCGGCTCGCTGAAGGAATAAGCGCACAGGACGCCATCGATGTCCGAGAGCTTCAGGCCTGCATCGGCTACAGCCCCCATGGCGGCTTCGGCATGCAAACCCATGCAACTGCTGCCCGGCAACTCACCCACCGCCGTGTCGTAGGCACCCGTGATAAAGGCGTTCATGGTCATGAGCGCAACTCCTTAGGGCTTGAAGCCCAGATCGCGGGCGATGATGTTGCGCTGGATGTCACTGGTGCCTTCACCAATCACATATACAAATGCATCGCGGTGAATGCGCCCCACTGGGTACTCACGCATGATCCCTGCACCACCATGGATGCGGATGGCCTGTTCACTGACCTTGAGTGCCGTCTCCGTAGCAATCAGCTTGATCTTGGCCGCTGCGGCAGCTGTCAGGCGATCCTGATCCACCAGCCATGCGCCGTGGTAGACCATCCACTTGGCCGCTTCAATGTCAGCGGCCATATCGGCCAGCTTGTGCGCCACGGCCTGGTAGTCGCCAATGCGCCTTCCAGCCACAATGCGGTCATCAGCAAAAGCCTTGGCCGCATCAAAAGCCGCACGAGCCATGCCCAGCGCATTCGCAGCCACCCCGACACGGTTTTCGCTCAGGCATTCCAGCAGCAGCGGATAAGTGCCGGTCTGCTCACCCAGCAAGCAGTCATCGGGCACAAAAGCATCTTCAATGTGGATTAGCGCTGTCTCCGAACCACGGATGCCCTCTTTCCTGAGCTTGTGGATATCAAAGCCCCTGTGCGGCAGCTCCACGATGAACAGGCTGATGGCATCGGGCTTGAGCTCTGGTGATGTACGTGCTGCCACCATCAGAAAGTCAGCAATGGGAGCATTGGTGATATAGAGCTTGCTGCCGCTGAGCTTCCAGCCACCTTCGACCTTTTCAGCCTTGGTCTTCATGGCGCGGATATTGGAGCCACCATCAGGCTCCGACAACGCAAAGCCGGCAACCTTGTCACCCGACAGCGCGGGCTTGAAGAAGCGCTCTTTCTGGCTGGGTGTACCAATCTTCCAGATAGGCCAGATCGACAAATGAGTCTGCGCCGACCAGCTGGTAGCGAACGCCTGGCTCATATAGCTCAGCTCTTCGCGCACGATGCAATCGCTGACCTTGTCCATATCGCTACCACCATCGGCTGCGGGGTAGCGCACTCCCAGCAAACCCAGTTCGCCCCAGCGCTTGAAGACGTGTTTGGGAAAGTGCTCGTTCTCTTCCGCTTCTTCCACCAGAGGAGCCAATTCTTCACGACAAAGGCGCTGCACTGTGTCACGGACAGCTTCGTGTTCGGGTGAGAATGAAAAGTTCAAGCTCATTTCAAATCCAGAAATAGTTTTCTTGATTGAGAATTTAATGCATCAGATTCGAAATTTCCTTAGGGTAAAACACCTATAAATTCTCCATGCAAAAGATTTTTTAATGTAAAAAGCATATTTTTTTCTTTATGAAGAATAGGTACCCACATGCAGTCAGCTTCGGATTTGAAAAAAGAGACACCTATCCATCGCCTTGAAGCGCTGCTTAATGCGCAAAGCGTGGCGGTGGTTGGCGCAAGCGCGGATCCCGGAAAAATCTCTGGCCGCCCTATCGCGTACATGCTTGCGCGCGGTTATCAAGGTCGTCTTTACCCCGTCAACCCTGGCCGCACCGAAATCCAGGGGCTGCGCTGCTACCCCAGCATTGCCGACATTCAGGAGCACATTGATCTGGTGATCGTGGGAACAGCTGCCGCTCATGTGGAAGCAGCCATTCGCGAGGGCATTGCTGCGGGCGTCAAAGCTTTTGTGGTGTTCTCTTCAGGGTTTGCCGAGCTGGACGACGCTGGGCGGGCCCTGCAACAGAGACTGACAGAGCTGGCCGAGACATACAGCGTGGCCATCATCGGACCCAACTGCCTGGGTGTGGCCAACAGTCGCACGGGGCTGATCGCCTCTTTCACCACCGCGCTGGAGAGCCACCAACTGCACCAGGGACACTTTTCTTTCGTCAGCCAAAGTGGCGCCTTGGGCGCTTACTGGATGGATATCGTGCTGCGCAGCGGGCTGGGCTTCAGCCAGTGGATCACTACCGGTAACGAGTGTGATGTGGATGCTGCCGAAGCTATTGACTACCTGGTGGATGATCCGCATACCCATGTCATCGGGGTCTATCTCGAAGATATCCGCCGCACCCAGGCATTCCGCGCCGCTCTGCTGCGCGCTGCACAGGCCAACAAGCCGGTCATCGTGATCAAGTCAGGCAGCTCCAATGCCGGAGCTGCGGCCGCAGCCTCCCATACCGGTGCCCTAGCCGGCGACGACGCCCTGTACGAAGCATGCTTGCAGCAGTACGGCGCCATCCGTGTCAGCAGTCTGACCGAGATGATGGACACAGCACGCTTGCTGCTGCACAAGGCAACGCCGCTAGGGCCGCAATTGGCAGTCATGAGTGTGTCTGGCGGCGCGGGAGTGCTGATTGCAGATGCCAGCGAGCCTTATGGACTGCAACTGCCACCACTGAAAACATCCATCAAGGAGGCTCTCAAGCAAATCCTCCCAAGCTTTGTACACCCCAGCAATCCCCTGGATATCACCGGCAATGTCCTGCAAGACACCCCCATGATTGCACGAGCCATGCAGGCGCTGAGCAGTGATCAGGACGTTCATGGCATCGTGCTGTTCATTGGCATGATGCACAGCATCGCTGATGCTTTTGTGCAGGCACTCTCGCAAGCACGCCAGCAGGCGCACTGCCCCATCATCGTGATCTGGGTGGGGGCGCTCGACAGCAGCGTGCAAGCCCTGGAAGCAGCAGGCATTCCGGTGTTTCTGGACATTCCGCAAGCCACACAAGCCATGTCTCGCTGCCTCGGCATGACACGCGCCCGCACCGCTTTGCTTGCGCAAGCGCCCACCCCACCGTCCAAGGAGCTTCAGGCTGAAGCACTGCCGACTATGTCCGAATGGCAAGGCAAGCAGTTGCTGCAACAACACCGGGCGCTGCCTGTACCCCGTGGCTGGCTGCTGCAAGCGGACAGCAAAGTGCCCGATGACTTGCCCTTCCCCATGGTGGCCAAACTCCAGTCTGCGCAATTGCTGCACAAGAGCGATGCAGGCGGCGTCATACTGCGCATCCCCGATGCGGACAGCTTGCAAGAAGCCAACAAGCAACTGCATGCACTGGGGCAAAAGCTGGGGCTGCCGGTAGAGGGTGTGCTGGCAGAGCCCATGCTTGCGTTTGACCACGAACTCCTGCTGGGTTTGCGTCGTGATGCCCGCTTCGGCCCGGTGCTGACACTGGCGCGCGGTGGCGTGGAGACCGAGCTGGATCCCGATGTGGTCAATCTTTTGCTTCCAGCCACTGCTGCAGATATCCGCCAGGCACTGCAGCGTCTGCGGTGCGCCAAATTGCTCGCCGGCTATCGCGGCAAAGCTGGCATCGACATGACAGCCGTGAGCCAGCGCATTGCGGATTTGTGCGAATGGTTTGCTCAGCAGCCGCTGCTTGAGCTGGAAGTCAACCCGCTGGTTATCCGGGGTGATCAGGTATGGGCACTCGATGCCTTGATCACCCCCATGCGCAGCGCCTGAAGCCCTGTGGGTGCCAAAGCGACACCACGTGTTGGCACCACAGGAAGGCGATTGCTAGAATTTGCTCAACCCTTAATCACACGGCATGGACTTGACCCTGCCGTGGTCTCTCTGTTCCGTTAGGTTTGTTCAATGACTGACTCTCAACCACCAGAGAAGCTGGTGGGAGCCCTGAGTTCCGGGCTCAAAGTCCTGCGCTATCTGTCCAGCGCCTCCAGCCCACTGGGCGTTACACGCATTGCCAAGGAGCTCAATCTCAACGCAAGTACTTGCTTCAACTTGCTCAAAACCCTGGTACATGAACGCCTCGTCACATTTGACGAATCCACCAAAACATACAGCATCGGTTTAGGTTTGGTAGAGCTTGCCAAAGGCTCTTTGGGCAAAGCATCTTATGTCCGGCAAATGCGTCCGCATTTGCTGGAGCTGGCAGACAGGCACAACATCACGACCACGCTATGGCAGCGCACCACGGGAGATAGGGTGGTCCTTGTAGATCTGGCCGAAAGCGATTCCCCCATGCGCATTCACATGAGTATTGGTCAGCGCCTGCCCATGTATATTGCTGCACTTGGACGTTGCATGGCGGCCCATACAGACCTTCCTGCGGCTGAGTTGCGCCGCAAACTCAGCGAGCTACGCTGGGAAGACGGCCCCAGCTTCGACGCCTATATGCAAGAAGTAGAGCAAGCGCGCAACAATGGTTATGCTGTAGATTTTGGCAACTATGTCAAAGGCGTCGTCACCGTTTCTGCCCCCATTCTGGACAACCACCTGCAGCCAGTCATGGCAGTGAGTGCTGTCGGATTTACCACCCAGTTTTCTGACACAGGCCTTAAAGCCCTCGGAGAGGATTTGCGCCAACGCTGCGAAGAAGCATCGCTGGCCATCTCTGGCGGAGCTTCCAGACAGCACAATTAGCACTTGTTGCACAAACCTGGAGGTTCCCAAGCCTCCCGGAAAACCATGATTCGGCGGCGCAACACATGTGCGATAGCGCAAAAAGCTCCACCTAGAATATGGCGTATTCGCTCAAAGCAGGAAATCGCCCATGTCAAGCACCGCCCCCTCTGACGCGCCAGCACTGCAAACGCCCCTGCACGCTCTGCACCTGGAGTTGGGTGCCCGCATGGTTCGTTTCGCAGGCTATCTCATGCCAGTGCAATACCCGTCGGGGCTGGTTGCAGAGCACCAGCACACCCGTGAAAAGGTCAGTCTGTTCGACGTCTCGCACATGGGGCAAATCAGTGTCAGTGGCCCTTCTGCTGCCGTGGCGCTGGAGCAGGTTCTGCCCATTGATGTGATTGACCTTGGCCTGCATCGCCAGCGATATGCCTTGCTGCTGGCAGAAGACGGTGGCATTCTGGACGACCTTATGGTGGTCAACCGCGGCGATGACTATCTGCTCATTGTCAACGCCAGCCGCAAACATGAAGACCTTGCATGGATACAACAGCGAATTGGTCATGAATGTCGCGTGCAAGCATTACCTGACATGGCACTGGTTGCTCTTCAGGGCCCAATGGCAGGCACGGTCTTGCAACGCCCTGTACCTGCAACCAGTCTGCTGAACTTCATGCAGGGCACGCCATTTGACTTCAAGGATGCGCGTGGCTACATCACGCGCAGTGGCTATACAGGTGAAGACGGATTCGAAATCTCCTTGCCCGCCACGCACATCGAGGCTTTTGCACGCTGGGTACTCAAGCAAACAGACGTCATGCCCGCAGGCCTGGGGGCCCGCAATACCTTGCGCCTGGAAGCTGGCTTGTGTCTATTCGGCACCGACATGGACAGTACAACCACGCCCACGCAAGCAGGCTTGAACTGGAGCATTCCCAAGGTACGCCGCACAGGTGGCCAGCGGGCCGGAGGCTTTGTGGGCGCAGATACGGTACTGGCTCAGATAGAAGGACGTGTGCCTGTAAGCAGTATGCGAGTTGGCCTGCAAGCCCTTGAGCGCATACCTGTGCGCGATGGCTCCGTGCTTCATGCGCTGGATGGCGATGCCATTGGCATGGTGACCAGCGGATCATTCGCACCCAGCCTGGATCGCCCAATTGCCATGGGATACGTTCCACCTGCATATGCCACTCTTTGCACACGCCTGAATGCCATGGTGCGAGGCAAGCCGGTGGCGATGGAAGTTGTCCCTCTGCCTTTCGTAGGTACCCGCTACCGCAAAAGTTAGGCCCGACACACATGCTTATGCGCCACAGTCACGCCAAACCGCTACAGTGTCATCCACTGCAAACATGCAACCGCATGTCCTGCCTGTTAGTCATTTGAATACCGGAGTTTGCCCCTATGAGCATCAAGTTTTCCAAAGAACACGAATGGATCAACGCAGCCAACCCTGAGGCTGCTGTTGTCGGAATTACCGTGCACGCCCAAGATGCCCTCGGCGACGTCGTATTCGTGGACCTGCCTGCAGTGGGCACCACTTTCAACCAAGGTGATGTCACCGGAGTGGTCGAGTCCGTTAAAGCTGCTGCCGACGTGTACATGCCTGTGACCGGAGAAATCATTGAGGTGAACGAAGCCTTGCGCGCAGACCCTTCGCTAGCCAATACCGACCCACTCAACAGTGGCTGGTTCTTCAAGGTCAAGCTCAGTGACCCCGGGCAGCTGGATGGCCTGATGGACGAAACTGCCTACGGCGATTTCGCTTCCAGCAACTAAATCACCTGAACCGCAACACGCCACTGGCTGTTGCGGTTTTTTTATCTGTATTCACCATGTGCTGGGCATGCGTGACAGCCCTGCATTGGAGAGCTTCTGCGATCAGCAATGGATATGAGGGAGTTTGGATGATGAATCAGCGACTGCAAGCACCCCTGAATGAGCTGCAAGACAGCGAAAACTTTGCGCGCCGCCACATCGGGCCTAGCGCTGTGGATGAAGCGCACATGCTTGCATCCATCGGACAGCCATCTGTGCAAGCCCTCATGAATGCCATCGTCCCGGGCAACATCCTGCGCCAGACACCCATGGATTTACCTGCTCCTTTGAGTGAGCAGGAAGCGTTGCAAGAGCTCAAAACTATCGCCAGCCGTAACCGTATTCTCAAAAGTTTCATTGGCCAAGGTTATTACGGCACCCACACACCTGGCGTCATACAGCGCAACATTTTGGAAAACCCAGCTTGGTACACCGCCTATACGCCGTACCAAGCCGAGATTTCCCAGGGCCGCCTGGAAGCTTTGCTGAATTTCCAGACACTGGTCTGCGATCTCACGGCCATGCCTGTCGCCAACGCCTCCATGCTCGATGAAGCTACGTCGGCTGCAGAAGCCATGGCATTGGCACGTCGCTGCTCCGGCAACAGCTCTGCTGTTTTCCTTGCCCACCCTGACGTGCACCCTCAGACACTGGAGGTGTTACGCACCCGGGCCGAGCCCATGGGCTGGACAGTGAACATCCCCGGCGACCACGCAGCTTTTCTGCTGGCGCTGCAAAGTCCACACTTCGGAGCACTCGTGCAATACCCCAGCAGCACCGGTGGCATTCATGACTGGCATGAATCCGCCGAGCGCTGTCATGCCCAAAAAGCTCTGCTGATTGCTGCCACCGACTTACTGGCCCTGACTTTGCTGACCCCTCCCGGTGAATGGGGAGCAGACATCGTGATCGGCAGTAGCCAGCGCCTGGGAATGCCCATGGGCGCAGGTGGTCCTCATGCAGCCTTTATGGCCTGCCTGGATATGCATAAGCGCTCTTTACCTGGACGTCTGGTCGGTGTCAGCGTGGATGCACAAGGCGCACCGGCTTTACGCCTTGCTCTTCAAACACGCGAACAACATATTCGCCGCGAAAAGGCCACCTCCAATATCTGTACCGCCCAGGTATTGCCAGCTGTGATGGCAAGCATGTTCGCGGTCTACCATGGCCCCGATGGCTTACGTGCCATCGCGCAACGCACGGCAAGCCTGACAGCCTCCCTGGCCCAGGGCCTGGAAGCGCTTGGTTTTAGCCTCGCGCACAACACCGCTTTCGACACGGTGACCGTACATCTTCCAGACAATGCCTTGAACATCGCTACCCGGGCGTTGCTGGCAGGCGTCAACCTGCGCAAAGTGTCAGACACTGCGCTAGGCATCGCGCTGGATGAAACCAGCACTGCTGCCGATGTCGCCCTGCTGTTGCGTCTGTTTGGAGCTGCGCACAACCTGACCATTGACCCCCATGCCGCCCCCCGCATTCCCGCTCGCTTGCAACGCAGCAGCGCATACCTGACGCACCCCGTTTTCCATAGCCACCGAAGCGAAACAGCCATGCTGCGCTATATCCGCAGCCTGTCGGACAAAGACCTGGCTCTGGATCGCTGCATGATTCCCTTGGGCTCATGCACCATGAAGCTCAACGCCACCAGCGAGATGCTGCCCATCACTTGGCCTGAATTTGCGCAGATTCACCCCTTTGCCCCCGCCGACCAGCAGCAAGGTTACGCCCAGCTGGATCAGCAGCTGCGCAGCTGGCTGTGTGCCATCACCGGCTACGCAGGCGTGAGCTTGCAACCCAACGCAGGCTCCCAAGGTGAATATGCCGGTTTGCTCGCCATTCGCGCCTGGCATGCTTCACGCGGGCAGGCTCAACGCACTGTCTGCCTGATCCCGTCCAGTGCCCACGGCACCAACCCCGCCAGCGCGCAGATGTGCGGCATGCAGGTAGTGGTCGTGGCCTGTGATGTGCAAGGCAATATCGACATGAACGATCTTCAGGCCAAGTGTGAAGCGCACAGCGAGAAGCTGGCCTGCATCATGATCACCTACCCGAGCACCCACGGCGTTTTCGAAGACTCCGTGCGGCCCCTGTGTGAACTTGTGCACCAGCACGGCGGACGTGTGTATGTCGATGGAGCAAACATGAATGCGCTGGTAGGGCTGGTTGCACCCGGGGCTTTTGGCGGCGATGTCAGCCACCTGAACCTGCACAAAACCTTCTGTATTCCCCACGGCGGTGGTGGACCTGGTGTTGGCCCTGTCTGTGTTGCAGAGGACCTGGTTCCGTTTTTGCCCGGTCATGCCACAAGCGGCCAGCCCAGCCCCGTGGGTGCAGTCTCAGCGGCGCCTTATGGCAACGCATCCGTGCTGCCCATCAGTTGGATGTACATCCGCATGATGGGTGCCAATGGTCTGCGCCATGCGACTGAAACTGCCATATTGAACGCCAACTACATCAGCGCACAACTCAAGGATGCCTATCCGACACTGTATGCCGGACCCAGCGGCTTTGTGGCACACGAGTGCATTCTGGACTTGCGTGCTCTCAAGGAAAGCAGCGGTGTCACAGCGGAAGACGTGGCCAAGCGACTGATTGATTACGGTTTCCATGCCCCCACACTGTCGTTCCCCGTCCCCGGTACATTGATGGTTGAACCCACGGAAAGCGAACCACTGCAGGAGCTGAACCGGTTTATTGACGCCATGCTCGCGATTCGAGAAGAAATCCGCAACATTGAAGTCGGTCTATGGCCACGCGATGACAATCCGCTGAAAAATGCCCCACATACTGCCGAGCTGTTGTTACAAGAACCATGGCCCCACGCTTACACCCGTACTCAAGCCGCAGCGCAACAGCAATTGGCCTCTAAATACTGGCCTCCAGTTGCGCGCATTGATAATGTGCATGGCGACCGGAACCTGGTCTGTACCTGCCCTCCCATGGAGACTTACCTGAGCTAAGGCGGCAACTATCTGCGCCTCTCCTGTGCCATGCCAGCCAAGCACTTAAACTGCATGGTTGGTCCTAGCTCTGTGTTGCTTTCAATGCGTCGTCCTGACCTGTCATTTCTGATCAACCGCGAAATCGCCCCCACATCGCCAGAGCTTCTGCCTGACTTGCAGACAGATGAGCAGGGGATTTTGCCGCCCTGGGACCTTCCAGAAGACATCCCCAATGACGATCCACTGGCCGCATTGATCGCCGAGCTGCGCAATTACCAAAACGAGCTTGAGATCCAGAACAAAGTCCTGGATTACAGCCAGGTGGTTGCCGAAAGTGCTTCTGAGCGGTTCGAAGCGCTGTTCTCCAGCGTTCCGCTTCCTTTGCTGGTGCTTGACGAACATGACATGGTCATCCAGGCCAATGCTATGGCGCACAGTGCCTTTCAGGATGAAGGCCGTGACCGACTGCTGGTTTCCTTTCTGCCTTATGTCTGTCCATCTGACACGGAGCGTGTCTCCCAAGCTTTTGATGCTGCGCGGCTTGCTGGTCGCAGTGAAGCGCAGGAAGTCATCTTCACGCTGGGCAACGGCCAGCAGATTCAGGGTGACCTGCACATTGCTTGCATCCAGATTCCTCAGCGTGAAGGTCCGCCAATTGCCCAATTCATGTGTGCGCTGGTAGACCAGGGCCCCTTGATTGCAGAGCGTCACCAGTTGCGAGAGCGCAACGACCAGTTGCTCGCCAGCGAACAGCGTCTGGAGTCCGTCATCAACTCGTCGCTTGATGCCATCATTTGCGTGGATCAAGAGCAGCGCATCACTGTTTTCAACCCCACAGCGGCCACACTCTTTCTCTGCTCAGCAACCGATGCGCTGGGCTCCAAACTCGAGCGTTTCTTACCCGATGCGGTACACGCCCTTGACTTGGCGCCTATCACCAAACAGGCCATGCTCGGAGAGATGACCGCGCGCACGGCCACCGGCAAAAAATTGCCAGTAGAAGTGTCCATGTCATTCGAGCGCTTGCCCGATGGCGAAGTTACTACTGTTTTTGCCCGCGATCTGACCCGGCACAAACGAGCCGAAGCGCAACGCAACGAACTGGAACTGCAACTGCGTGAATCCCACAAAATGCAGGCTCTGGGCACGATGGCCGGGGGAATCGCCCACGACTTCAACAACATCGTGGGCGCTATCTTGGGCAATGTGGAGCTGGCAAAAGCAGACTGCTGCCACAACACGCAGGCGTTGGAGAGCCTGCGGGAAATTGAGAAAGCTGGCCGCCGTGCGCGCGATCTGGTGCGCCAGATCCTCACTTTCAGTCGCAACGAACCGCCCAAGCGCTATGCCGTGCATGCGCGAGAGGTGATGCACGATACCGAACGCCTGCTGCGCGTCACCCTACCGCCGGCCATTGAATTGCAGGTCCACGCACCGCAGGATCTGCCCTGCATGCTGGCAGACCCTACCCAGGTCGAGCAAGCTCTCTTCAACCTCATTACCAACGCAGTGCACGCGCTGGGAGAAAACCGTGGCCTGATCAGCATGGAAGCCACCTTGAGCTCGTCAGAACAAAGGCTGTGCGACCGTTTGAACCTCATGGTGGGCGACTATGTAGTCATCTCCGTGCAAGACAATGGACCGGGCATTCCCCCCGAAATACAGCAGCGCATCTTTGAGCCTTTTTTTACCACCAAGCCCGTGGGTCAAGGCACTGGCCTGGGGCTGGCAGTCGTGCACGGGGTGATGCGCACCCACGGTGGTGCCGTGGATGTTGTCAGCCGCCTGGGTACAGGCAGCCGTTTTACGCTGTATTTTCCGGTTGCCGCTTCAACCATGTCTTCGGAGCGTACTCCCGGCCTCCCTCCGAGCGGCATGGTGCCTGCGCTTCCTTCTGCAAGCGCCGCCCCAAAGCCTGATGCTGCCAAGCATGTCATGTATGTCGATGATGATCAGGCTCTGGTCTCCCTGGTTCAACGTCTCTTGCGACGGCGAGGTTATCAAGTCACCGGCTTTTTGGATCCTCGAGAAGCCACTGAAGCCTTGCGCCTCAATCCACATGCCTATGACTTGGTGATCACAGACTACAACATGCCGGGCTACTGCGGCGTGGATCTGGTGCGTGACTCAAAAAGCATCCGTCCTGATTTGCCGGTCGCACTGGCCTCTGGCTACATCACTGCAGAAATTGAAGCCCAGGCGCTTGCCGCTGGTGCCACGGCACTCATCTACAAACCCAATGATGTGGATGAGCTATGCGAAACGGTGGACCGACTGATTCACCCAAATTTCTGAGTATTTTGAAGTATCCCCGCCCCACCTGTCTCTATGAAGACGCGTATCTGCTTGTGCTCGACAAACCTGCAGGCCTCCTGTCGGTTCCTGGTCGGGGCCCTGACAAGCAAGACTGCCTGATCCATCGCGCCTTGGAGTACTGGCCAGATGCTCTGGTCGTTCATCGCCTGGATATGGCAACCTCCGGCCTGCTGGTCTTTGCACGCACCAAGGAGACTCAGCGCCTGTTGGGGGACGCATTTGCAGCGCGTGAGGTACACAAGCGCTACACAGCCGTTGTACATGGCGACGTACAAACCGACACATGGCTCACCGTTGATGCACCATTGATCTGTGACTGGGAGAGACGCCCACTTCAAATAGTGGATCACCTTATCGGCAAGCCCAGCCAGACCCGCTACCTGCGCCACCCAGACCAAAGTGATGTAGCTGCAGGCTGCACCAAACTCTGGCTCGAGCCCATTACAGGACGCTCGCACCAATTGCGCGTGCATATGTCCCACATTGGTCACCCCATGGTTGGAGATGGCTTGTACGCACCTGCGGACATCGCTGCTCTCAATGAGCGCCTGTGCCTTCACTCCACGAGCCTGCAATTGCGTCACCCGGTTCTCGGCACACACCTCTCCATCGAAAGCCCTGCACCATTTTGAAGCACCCTAGAGCTTCCTTGATGTGCAGCCACAACGGGAAATGCAGTTTTATTGCGACCTTAAGACACGCATTTATCTTGATTTTTAACAGCGTTCAGCAAAGTTTCCTGCAGCTCTCGTTGCCATAGATACAAACCCGATTGCGTCCCGAACACGCTCATTTTTAAGCTTGCGCTCTCAGCATCAGGCATGCAATTTGCAAACCACTTCCTGAAGCAAGTGCTTGGTGCAAAACTTACTGAGAGGACAACCAATAATGCGTACTTCGTTCCGTTTGAAAGCTGTAGTGGCAACTTTGGGCCTGCTGGGTGCAGCAGTGACAGGCCAAGCGCAAGCACAGATCAAGTTCGCCATGGTGATCCCCACCACAGGTCCACTGACACAGTACGGTGACATGGTCAAAGAAGGGGTATCCACTGCAGTGGAGCAAATCAACGCGGCAGGCGGCATCAATGGCAAGAAAATTGAAGTCACCGCCGTGGACGATGCCTGCGAACCCAAGCAAGGCCCCGTAGCTGCCAATCGTGTTGTCAACAGCAAAATTGGCTACATGATTGGTCCCGTTTGCTCGGGCGCAGCCATTGCCGCTGCCCCCATTTATGACAACGAAGGCGTGGTGGTGGTCACTCCATCGGCCACTTCGCCCGCACTGACCGAAGGCAAGAACTTCCACTACATCTTTCGCACCATTGGCCGTGACGACCAGCAAGGCCCATCGGCTGCCAAGTTCATCATAGAAAAAGCCAAACCCGCAAAGGTTGCAGTGCTGCATGACAAGCAATCCTACGGCCAGGGCATTGCCTCTTCCGTGCGTGATGAGCTGCAGAAAGCCAAGGTCAATGTCGCCCTTTTTGAAGGCATCAACGCAGGTGACAGCGACTACTCTGCCATCATCACCAAGCTCAAGAGCACAGGTGTAGATTTCGTTTACTACGGTGGCTACCACCCTGAAATGGGTCTGCTGCTGCGCCAAGCCTCAGAACAGGGGCTGAAAGTGCGCATGATGGGCCCTGAAGGTGTAGGCAACCCCGAAGTGAACGCCATTGCAGGTAATGCCGTGGAAGGCATGCTGGTGACTTTGCCTGCAGACTTCTCGAGCAATCCACAAAATGCTGCCATCGTGAAGGCTTTCCAGGACAAGAAGCGCAATCCTTCTGGAGCCTTCCAGCTGACGGCCTATGCCGCTACCCAGGCTATTGCTGAAGCCATCAAAGCCGTGGGTGATGACCCAAAGAAGGTGGCAGACCACCTGCATAAGGCAAAGATTGATACCGTTATTGGACCTGTCTCCTGGAACAAGCAGGGAGATTTGACCTCCTTCGACTTCCAGATTTTCCAATGGCATAAAGACGGCAGCAAGACTCCTGCTGCGAAGTAATCCATCGGCAAGCACCAAGCCCACAGCGCTTTTATTCAAGCCTGTGGGCTTTTCAGTTCAAAGCTTGCTTTGCTGCGCTTTCACATCTCGCTAGGCCTTCGCGCACATGAACGACTTCCTCCCTCAGCTGATACAGCAGCTTTTTAATGGTCTCTCACTCGGAGCCATCTACGCCCTGATCGCCATCGGCTACACCATGGTCTACGGCATCATCGGCATGATCAACTTTGCGCACGGCGATATCTACATGATTGGCGCCTATGTCGGCCTGGTCACCCTCTCGGCTGTCGGCATACAAGGTGCCGTCCCTATCTGGATGGTGATTGGGCTGATGCTGATCGTGGCAGTGGTCATCACCGGCATCTACGGATTTGCCGTGGAACAGGTTGCCTACAAGCCTGTTCGCAACAGCCCCCGCTTGGTGGCCTTGATTTCGGCCATTGGTATGTCCATCTTCTTGCAAAACTGGGTTGCCCTGGGCCAGGGTGCCCGTGACGTGGCCGTCCCCTCCCTGTTGCCTGGCGCATTCCAGTTTCAGATGGGCAATGGCTTTGAAGTCTTTGTGCCCTACACCCGCATCCTGATCATTGCGGTTGCAGTGGTGCTGATGATTTTGCTCACCATCTATATCAAGCGTTCTCGCATGGGACGTGCTTCACGCGCCTGCTCCCAAGACATGCACATGGCCAGCCTGCTGGGCATCAACACCAATCGCGTGATCTCGTTCACCTTTATTCTAGGCGCCATGCTGGCTGCCGTGGGCGGTGTGCTCATCGCCTTGGCCGTTGGCAAACTCAACCCCTTCATCGGCTTTATTGCGGGTATCAAGGCCTTCACCGCAGCAGTGCTGGGCGGAATTGGCAGCATTCCTGGCGCCATGCTGGGTGGCGTGATTTTGGGTGTAGCCGAAACTTTGGCCGCAGCCTACATCTCGTCCGAATACAAAGATATCGTGGCATTCAGCCTGTTGGTGCTGATTTTGCTGTTTCGCCCCACCGGCTTGCTGGGCAAACCTGAAGTGGAGAAAGTCTGATGCAGCGCCTTCTCCATAACCTTGGCCCAGCCTTGATGGCAGCCGTCATTACCGCACTCGTCGTCACCCCTATCTTCGGTCTGCAACTGCAGCGCGTGGGTGGTCAGATGAGCCTGGAGCCACACTGGAATTATGTGATCTGGGCTGCGCTGATCGTCTTTGCGGTGCAACTGCTCAAACCAGCCCTTAAAGGCGCAACCAAAGGTCTCAGCCTTCCGCGCGTCCCTAGTCTCTCACCCAAGCTGCGCAACGCCTTCATATTTGCAGCCCTGCTGGTGGCCGTGTCATGGCCATTCTTTGCGGGCCGCAATGCAGTGGACATTGCCACGCTCGCCATGATTTACGTCATGCTGGGCCTGGGGCTGAACATCGTGGTCGGCTTTGCCGGTCTGCTTGACCTGGGCTTCGTTGGTTTTTATGCAGTGGGCGCGTATACCTATGCCCTGCTGTTCCACTGGGCCGGCTGGTCCTTCTGGGAAGCACTGCCGCTAGCTGGTGCTGCGGCAGCCCTGTTCGGTTTTGTACTGGGCTTTCCGGTGCTGCGCCTGCGTGGGGACTACCTGGCCATCGTCACCTTGGGCTTCGGTGAAATCATCCGCCTGCTGCTTATCAACCTCAATGACTGGACGGGTGGCCCTGATGGTATTTCTGGCATTCCCAAGCCCACCGTCATGGGTTTTGAGATGACCCGCAATGCCAGCGTGGAAGGTGGGACGACTTTCCACCAGCTGATGGGCTGGGAGTTCAACTCCGTGCACATGGTCATCTTTCTTTATCTGATGGCACTGATGCTGGCCGTTGTCACGCTGTGGATTTCCAACCGTCTCATCCGCATGCCGATCGGCCGTGCCTGGGAAGCCCTGCGCGAAGACGAAATCGCTTGCCGCTCGCTGGGGCTGAACCCCATGCACATCAAGCTGTCAGCCTTCACACTGGGTGCCATGTTTGCCGGTTTTGGTGGTGCCTTCTTTGCCGCACGCCAAGGCATCGTCAACCCCGAGTCCTTCACCTTCATTGAGTCGGCACTCATTCTGGCGATTGTGGTGCTGGGCGGCATGGGGTCTCAGCTCGGTGTCATCGTGGCTGCCATTTTGATCACAGTGCTGCCCGAACTTGCGCGTGAGTTCTCGGAGTACCGCATGTTGATTTTTGGTCTGGTCATGATTTTGATGATGGTGTGGCGCCCGCAGGGCCTCTTCCCTGTCGCCCGTGCCCACGTTGAAGTGCCGCAAAAGCGCAGCACCTGAGCCACCATTTCATGCACCCATTAAAGAAGAAATTTCAGCATGCATAGTAGCCATTTGTTGGACGTGAAAGACCTGAGCATGCGCTTTGGCGGTTTGCTCGCGGTCGATGGCGTCAATATCGAACTGGGCGAGAAGCAGATTCTTGCCATCATCGGCCCCAATGGAGCCGGCAAAACCACGGTGTTCAACTGCATCAGTGGCTTCTACACACCCACCAGTGGCAAGGTGGCCCTGCAAGGCGAGAGCATCGCCGGACTGGGTAGCCATACGGTGGCCCGTAAAGGCGTGGTACGCACATTCCAGAATGTGCGCCTGTTCAAGCGCATGACCGTGCTTGAAAACCTGCTCGTTGCGCAACACCAAAAAGCTAGGGTGTCAGTGTTGTCCGGCCTGTTCAACACGCCCAACTTCCGCCGCCAGGAGGCCCAAGCCATTGAGCGCAGCCTGCATTGGCTCGACTACATGGGCCTGCGCGAGTTTGCCAACCGGGAGGCTGGCAACCTGGCCTACGGCCACCAGCGGCGCCTGGAAATTGCCCGCTGCATGATTACTGACCCCAAAGTATTGATGCTGGATGAGCCAGCAGCGGGCCTCAATCCTCAGGAAAAGCTGGACCTGCAAGCCCTGATTCGCCAACTGCGCGACCAGTACGGCGTGTCCATCCTGCTCATTGAGCACGACATGGGATTGGTCATGGGTGTGTCCGAGCGCATCACCGTCATGGAATATGGCAAACCCATTGCCCATGGCACGCCAGAAGAAGTAAGAAACAACGAGCGGGTCATCAAGGCCTACCTGGGAGAGGCCTGATGAGCACATCCACCCCCATGCTGAAACTGCAAGACATCAGCACGCACTATGGCTCCATCTGTGCAGTTGACAAAGTATCCTTGCACGTCAACCAAGGTGAGATCGTCAGCCTGATCGGCTCCAACGGTGCAGGCAAAACTTCGTTGCTGATGACGGTCTGCGGAAATCCCCGCGCTACCAATGGCAGCATTCACTTTGAAGGAGAGGACATCACACTGCTGCCCACCCACCACATCATGCAGCGCGGCATTGCCATCTCTCCTGAAGGGCGCCGTATCTTCCCCGACCTAACCGTCGTGGAGAACCTGCAGATGGGCGGCTTCTTTCTCAACAAACAGGCGATTGAAGCGGGTATCGAGCATGTGTTTCACCTGTTCCCCCGCCTCAAAGAACGTGCGCACCAGCGCGCTGGCACGATGTCGGGTGGCGAGCAGCAAATGCTGGCCATTGGCCGAGCATTGATGTCCAAGCCCCGTTTGCTGCTGATGGATGAACCCACACTGGGTTTGGCTCCGCTGATCATTGCGCAGATTTTTGAAATCATTCAGACCATCCGCAATGAAGGCGTGACCGTTTTCCTGGTGGAGCAAAACGCCAACCGCGCTTTGCAGATTGCTGACCGTGGCTATGTGCTGGAAACCGGCAAGCTGGTGCTGGAAGACACCGGTGCCAACCTGCTCAAAAACGACGCTGTTCGCAAAGCCTATCTGGGCGGCTGACTGTGCCGCTTTGCCACGTTGCCCCTGAGTTCATGCACTGTTGACTGCTATTACGATACAGCGCATGAAACCTCAGCTCTTCATCCTCACCGGTGGCTCCCGCGGCATGGGCTTGGCAATGGCCAAGCAAATTCTCAGCCAGGGACACCAACTGCTCACCATTGCACGCCAGCGCAATGACGTCTTGGACAGCGTTGCACAGGCACACCAGGCGACAATCACTCAGTGGCAACACGATCTGGCCATGCCCGAGCAGGCTGCCCAGCAATTGCTGCAGTGGCTGTCCACGTTGAGCAGCAGCGACTTCCAGCGCATAGTGCTGATCAACAACGCCGGAGTGATCCCCCCTATTGCACCGCTGTCGCACAGTGACTGGCACGCTATCAGCCAAGCGCTTCGCGTGGGTCTTGAAGCCCCCATGCTGCTGACCTCGGCCTTCCTTCGTGCTACAGACAGCTGGAACATTCCGCGCCAGGTGCTCAATATCTCGTCCGGAATGGGTCGCCGCGCCATGGCGTCCCAAGCGACTTACTGCGCGGCAAAAGCCGGCATGGATCTTTTCTCGCAGTCCGTGGCCCTGGACGAAGCAACCAAGCCCAATGGCGCAAAAATATGCTCTCTGGCTCCCGGTGTTATTGACACCGACATGCAGGCGCATCTTCGCAGTGCCAGCGAAACCGCATTCCCTGACGTGAGCCGCTTTGCCAACCTTAAAAGCAGCGGCAGCCTGACCTCGCCCGAAGAAGCTGGCGCACGCGTGCTGGCCTGGCTGGAACGCAAGGACTTTGGCAACCCAGTGATTGCGGATGTACGCCAAGCCTGAGCAAATGCCGAAACGGAATGCATTTTTTGCAAAGTTTGGCTTCCTGCAAAGCTTTACAGCGCTAACATCAGCACATCCCAAGAACCTGTTTGTGCCAAGTGGGCCACACAGTGCCGCGCTATCTGATCGGTAGCAGCAGCCGTGATCAACCTGCAGGCCACCCCTGCAGGCGATGCGCAAACTTGGTTTTATACAGGTACTCCATGCCTGATGGTTCAGCACCCCTGCACCGTCAATGGTGCCCACACATTCGCTCGAAAGCGGTGTTGCTGCTGCATTGCTATGCACAACAGTGCCCCTGTTTTAGATATCTGTGCTTTTGGAGACCTCCATGTTCCGCAAACTGATCACCTGCACCACATTGGCTTTCATTGCAGGTGCTGCAGTGCCTGCCTTGGCAGAAACTGCCAGCCAATACCCTAGCAAGTCTGTCCGTCTGGTGATTCCATTTCCTCCAGGCGGTGGCACCGACATTCTGTCGCGCGTGGTTGCCAACAAGCTGACTGAAGCAACATCCTGGACCATTGTTCCTGAGAACAAAGCTGGCGCGGGCGGCACGATTGGCATTACCGAAGCGGCCAAGGCTCCTGCAACTGGCTACGACATGGTGATGGGCCAAAAAGACAATCTGATCCTGGGCCCGTATCTGTACAAGAACCTGCCCTGGAATCCTGTCAAGGATTTGACACCGGTTGCCCATGTGGCTTACACGCCCGTGATCATCGCCACCAGCGTCAACTCTCCCTACAAGACAATTCAAGACGTGATTGCCGCGGCCAAAGCGCACCCTGAAAGGATCACTTACGGCTCGCCCGGCAACGGCACAAGCATCCATATTGCTGGTCACATGTTTGAAAAAGCCACGGGCGTGAAGCTGACCCACGTGCCTTACAAAGGCTCCAACCCTGCGTTGATGGATGCCATTGCGGGTAACGTCGATTTGCTCGTCTCGTCCATTCCTTCAGCAATTGGTCAGATCAAAGCTGGCAAGCTGCGTCCCTTGGCCGTTACCTCGGCCAAGCGCTCCACCTCCTTGCCGAATGTAGCCACCTTGCAGGAGCAAGGCATGAAGGACTTTGATGTCAGCACCTGGTATGGTCTGTTCATGCCTGCTGGCACACCTGCTGACATTGCCTCCAAGATGAATGCCGAAGTCAACAAACTTCTGGCATCCAAGGAAGTACAAGAAGCAATTCTTGCCCAGGGCGCTGAGCCCAAAGCCATGAGCATTGCGGAATTCGACAAGATGTACCGTGCTGACTTTGCCAGTTCCAAGGCAGTTGTTGAAGCCTCCGGCGCAAGCATTCAATAAATCGCAACTCAGCCTCTCAAGAACTGTACTGCGCACAACCTTGCAAAAAGCCCAACTCCACAGAGTTGGGCTTTTTTTTATGCATGTGCACATACTCGTCAATAAGGCTTTTGCACGCGCTTAGGAACATCGCACCCTTCATTGAAATTTCGAACGTTCAAACTTGTGCCAGAAGTAACAGTTGGTAGTTGTCACGGCAATTTCACGAAAGTAGTCAACCATTCACATCAAGAAGACGTTCAATAAGAACGCACCACCCCACTGACTTGAAAGGAAAGCACCATGACTTTTTTGCAATCCGTTATTCAACTTCAGTCTTATGAACAAGAAACTGCACCTCAGCCTGCCCCTCGTGCACCTGAAGAGGTCATCAGTCTGCTGGCTCAAGAGGCCCCACAAGGCGAATACAGCGTAGATGCGTTCTAAGCTCTGAATCGGTAGCTCAGACAACCGCCCTTGAGGCGGTTTTTTTGCGCACATGGCAAACCATAGCTGTTGCAAGCACGCATTTCATACAACTACGTCTTCAGCCAGCAATTCCAAATGGGTTGAGAAGCTTTGGAATTCTGTAAAAAACCTTCAAGAGTTTGAATGTTAGTAACTGCAAACATGCACCACAACTGTGACAGCCCATGACCTACACAAGGGGCTCAGGACATCGGCCATCCTTACATCCAAGGTAAGCAATTTTGCTTGCCTGCCAACCTGAAGGAGTAATGGATATGTCGCAAAACAACCAGCAGCAGAGCCCTAACCAAAAGGTACAACAGCAGCAACAGCAGCAGCAAAACCCCAACCAGCAGCAGCCTGGGCAACAAACGCCAAAGCAAGGTCAGCAGCAACAGCAGGCGCCCAATCAAAAAAATCAGCCTGGACAGCAACAGCAGCCTCAAAAACGCCAACAGGGCTAACTGCCCAACTTGAAAAACTCAAAGTCTTCTTACCTCGTGAAAGGAGTAGGCATGCACACAGCCAATACAGCCTCGTCTGTGATTTCATCTTCCCGAGTCAACGGAACGAACGTCTACAACCCCGCAGGTGAAAAACTTGGCTCTATCGACTCACTGATGATCGACAAGATCAGCGGACAGGTTCGATATGCAGTCATGGAATTCGGAGGCTTTTTGGGCATGGGCACTGACCTGTATCCCCTGCCCTGGAACAGCCTCAAATACGAACCAAGCCAAGGTGGGTATGTGGTCTCTGTGAGTAAAGAGCAGCTTCATAGTGCTCCTCGCTATGACAACAGCACATTGCCAGAGTACAACGATGAGTACGGTCGGCGTGTGTACGACTACTACGGCGTTCCTTACGTTTAACTCACACGCAATCGCTTTCGCGCGATTTTGACCACATCAAGTGGTTGCAAAGGGCCAGCAGCTGCTGGCCTTTTACTTGATAAATGCCCTGATTGAGAGACCCTCTATGCTCGGTCTGGAGCACATTGGTTGCAGCCGTCACTGCGGCTGTGTGTTTTTGTGATCGCTACGCGGGCAGGTCTCTCCCAGCAAAACGCCACCATAAACAACAAATCTACCGTGAAGGGAAAGCCCGCTATCGCCACACGCCCGCGGACCTCACACTTGCATTCACGCATTGTCTGAAGTGCAGCCTCTTCCTAACGCTACCAACACGTTTGCAGTTTGCAGACAATGCACTGCATGACCCAGCGCACTGGCGGCAGATTTTTCCAATAAAAAGGAGACGGGCTTGGTTTTGAAGAAATTGGTGTTGAGGACCCTGCTAATTACCGGTGCAGCCGCACTGGTCGGATGGTTCACACTGGACAAGGAAACAAGGGGGCTTTTAGCCACCGTGCCAACCAATCGTGATTTGCTGTTCTGGACACAGCCGCAACGTGACGCAGCGTTCCGCGCATTGGATCGTGTCCCCTTACTCGCTAAAGCAAACGTAGTTTCAGCCAGCAACAAACCGTCCCCTCTCCCGCCAGGGCCGCCACTTGATCTAAAAATCGATGTGCAAGCATATATGGCGGGCCAACGTAGTGCCGCACTGCTGATAGTGCACCAAGGGAAGCTGCGACTGGAGCGTTATGGCCTTGATTTTGAAGGTTCAGGCCGCTGGACCAGTTTTTCCGTCGCCAAGTCACTGACCTCCACGCTGGTAGGTGCTGCAGTAAAAGACGGTTTTATCAAGAACTTGGATGACAAAGTAAGCGTCTACATTCCAGACCTGAAGGGTTCTGCATATGACGATGTAAGTGTGCGGCAACTGCTCACCATGACCTCCGGCGTGAAGTGGAACGAAGACTATGCGGACCCAGACTCGGATGTGGCCAGGTTCAACAACCACCAGCCCGAGGAAGGAGTGGAAGCACTGGTGAGTTACATGCGCAAGCTACCGCGTGAAGCGGCACCCGGCACCCGCTGGCTGTACAGCACAGGCGAGACCAATCTGGTGGGAACTCTGGTGCAGCAGGCCACCCAAAAACCATTGGCCACTTATCTATCTGAAAAGATATGGGGCCCCGTCGGTATGGAACAGCAAGCCACCTGGCTTTTGAGCAAAAGCGGTCAGGAAATTGGCGGCTGCTGCGTGCAGGCCTCGCCACGCGACTATGCCCGCCTGGGCCTGTTCATTCTGAATGGTGCCCAGGTCAACGGACAAAGTATCGTGCCTGAAGGCTGGTGGACTGAAGCAACCACCAAACGCACCGAAATTGGCCTTCCAGGCCGGGGCTACGGTTACCAGTGGTGGACCTACGACGACGGTAGCTACGCGGCCCGCGGTATTTTTGGTCAAGGCATCTTTATAGATCCACAGCGCCAGTTGGTGATCGTCTCGAACGCCAACTGGGCTGGTGGAGCGCGAGACCCTCAGGCCACTGAAGCACGTGAGGCCTTTTACCGCGAAGTGCAAAAGGCGATTGATGAGGAACTCCTCATTCCATCTTAGGGATAACTCAAGCAACAACGCAGTACGTTAAAACTCTACCCAAGTGCGCTCCAACTCGGAACCACATGCAACGAAACAACTGACCCCCATCCCATAGTCACGTACTTTGCGACGTAACTTGCTATCAGATTCCATCTTTAACCCTCTGCTCTGCAGGCAGCAGTTTCCAGCCACCAGAGCTTGCCACCAGCCAATCAGTCAGCCCAAGTTGTCCCAGAAAAACTTTATCGTGCGATACCACAAACAATGCGCCTTGATAAAGGGACAAGAGTTTTTCCAAGGCCTGCATGGACGGGAGATCCAGATGATTGCTTGGCTCATCAAGCATGAGTAACTGTAGTGGCTCATCTGCGTAGAAAACACAGGCCAAAGCTGCTTTAAGCCGCTCTCCACCACTAAGTGCCCCGCTGGGAGCGTTGATCTTGTGTGCATCCAGTCCCAGTTGTGCCAAGCGCATACGTAAATCGCTTTCGCTCAGACGTTGGCTTATCACCTGCAACTGCTCTAGCACCGAATGCTGCGCATCCAAACTTGCCAGCCCCTGGTCAAAATAGGCAATGCTGGGGGTAACCTTCACATCTCCCGCGAGTGGTGCGATCTGACTTGCAAGAACTTTGAGCAAGGTGGATTTGCCACAGCCGTTTGGTCCCTGCACACCAATACGCTGTTGCCCGGTCACCACCAGGTTAATGCGCTGTGTGGCCTCTGGTACAAATGGCAGTATCACATTCTCCAGTTCAGCAATACGCTTTTGAACGGCATCTACATTGACAGGATGCGCGTGAATGTGCTGCTCGTCTCCCACCTGTAACGCTGCTTCACGCACACGCTGCGCCAATACAAGCTGAGTGCCAGCCTGCTGCGTGCGCAGTTTTCCAAGCGATTGTTCGCTGCGCTCCTTCTGTCGATCCAGCAAGATCTTTGCTTGATTAGCCTTCTTGCGGCTGCTGTTGCCACGCGCTAGGCGCTTCTCTTGACGCTCACGCTGCACACGCATCACCTGAACTGCACGCTGCCGCTCAAGTTTCATATTGTCCAGCTCGGCAAGCGCGCTCTTTTGAGCCTGTGTTTTCGCCTGAGCATAGAGCGCATAGTTGCCGCCATAGCTGCGCAATCCCAGCGAAGATAACTCGACAATGCGCTCCATGGACATCAGCAACTCGCGGTCATGACTGATAACCAGCAAACCACGCTTCCAGTGCTTGAGCCATTCAATTAAGCGCTGGCGGGCTTCATCGTCTAGATGGTTGCTAGGCTCGTCAAGGATAAGAAAATCAGCTTCTGACAGCTGCGCACCAATCAATGCCACACGCATGGATTCACCACCACTCAGCATGCTGCTTGGAGTGCTTGCATTCAGATGTTTCAGCCCCTGCAGCCCTAGTGCCTGCTGAAGCTTCGACTCTATGAACCAGTTCTCACCAATGGTATTGAAATCCGCTTGCGCACAGCTCCCCGCCTCAATGCGCTTCACAGCATCCAATACATTTTGCACGCCTGCAAGATCAGCAACTGTAGTGTCGTTTCGCATACAAACCTGCTGAGCAAGGTAATGCACCCTGCCTGTCTGTATGCAGCGCCCACTGCTTGGCTCAAGCAAGCCAGCAAGAATTAGCGCAAGCATGGTCTTGCCACAGCCATTGCGTCCAACCAAACCTGTATGGCGTTGATCAAAATTTTCGTTGAGTTCGGAGAAAAGCGTTTCGCCATTGGGCAAACCAAAAGACACGCTTTCCAAGGAGAGGTAGGTGTTCGCCATAAATATTCCATTGATGCAAAGAACTCCCCAGCGTTATGGGGCGATGAAGATTTGCCGTTGTGTCAACGGCTGCATCAATGGCGCATGGGACTTGGCTCCTTAGGGATATATGTTCAACGGCGCATTTTAGAAATATCTATGACAGGTCGCAAAGCGCCGCTGTTCGCAGTACAACGTTTTCTTTCGGAAATGACAACATGCCAGGTTAGGCGCTTGACAATTATCTGAGTCAAAAGGCAAGGTGGGGAACAAGACGGCTTCTACCACTCTGAAGGAATATCATGAACTACGTGCAATTAGCATGCTGGTGTACAGCAGCAATTACCTTGAGCGCATGCGCGGCCACCACGGACCTGACCTCTTCTTCCACCTTCAGTCAAGCCACCCAGGCGCAGCATCCACGATTCAGCGCGGGAGGATATGCTCAGGTGGACATTCAGCGTCCGCTCTCCGAAACTTTCGCCACACTGACCAACGCCAATCTGTGGCCGACCATCAATCAAGGCATAACCAAGGCCATTACTCCTGAGAAAGTGGTGATAAAACAAGGCATACGCTTCAAAGAATCAATTGCCAGCCCCATCACTGGAGTGAATGATTGGACAAATGAATGGCTGGTTGAGTCCTTTGAGCCTGGAAAACGGTTTGTGATCTCCGGCATCGACCATTTCAGCAGCATTCCTATTCACTCTCGCATCACCTATGAGTTTGCAGCCAAAAATGAGTACACCACCACGTTCAAGCGTGGTATCGAGGTTGCGATCGACCAAAGCTTTATCCAAAACGCGAGTAAAGCTGAAGTAGAAGCTCTATACAGATTTCTGGGATCCCAGTGGGAAATGGCTAATCACCTCAAACTCTTCATGGAGAGCTATCCAGTCCGCTGAAACATTGCGCCATGGTGCCCAGCACCCACAATGGGGATGACGAATTGACTCAAACAATCCATGAAGCCTGCTGAAAAAAAACCGATCGCCGCATCCGCACACGGTGCACGCTCCGTACCACGCAGTGTGTGGGCCCTGGGTTTTGTCTCAATGTTCATGGACATCTCTTCGGAAATGATCCATGCCCTTTTGCCACTTTACATGGTGGCCGTCCTGGGCACCTCTGTGCTGGCAGTGGGACTCATCGAAGGCATTGCCGAAGCGACTGCTTCCATCGTCAAAGTTTTCTCTGGCGCACTTAGCGACCGCTTTGGCAAGCGAAAGCTGTTGGCGGTGATTGGCTATGGGCTAGCGGCAGTCACCAAGCCCGTTTTCCCTTTGGGGGCAGGCCTTGAATGGTTGGTTGGAGCGCGTTTTCTGGATCGAGTTGGCAAGGGAATTCGCGGCGCGCCACGCGATGCTTTGGTGGCCGACGTAACGCCTACTCATTTGCGCGGTACAGCGTATGGACTTCGACAGACACTCGACACGATTGGTGCTTTCACCGGCCCCTTGCTGGCAATTGCACTCATGTGGTGGACTGCGGACAATTACCGCCTGGTTTTTTGGTTTGCAGTACTTCCTGCTTTTATTGCCGTCGCGGTGCTTGTGCTGTTTGTGCGTGAGCCCCCACGCCCTGCTGCTGCACGCCCCGCCAAGCTGCCGCTGCGCAGCAGTGAGCTTGCGCGCCTTGGCACTACCTACTGGTGGGTGGTTGCTATCGGTCTGGTGTTCACCCTGGCCCGCTTTAGTGAGGCATTCCTGATTTTGCGAGCCCAGTCTGCAGGGCTCCCTGCTATGTGGGCTCCTTCTGTCATGGTGGTCATGGGGCTGGCCTATGCTTTATCTGCCTACCCGGCTGGTGTGCTCTCCGACCGTGTTCGCCGCTTGGATGTACTACTCGTGGGTCTGGTGCTGCTGATTGCTGCAGACCTGGTCCTTGCGCTTATGCCCGGGCTTTGGGGATTGGGTATCGGTGTTGCACTATGGGGTTTGCATATGGGATTTACCCAAGGTTTGTTCAATGCCTTGGTTGCGGACACTGCACCTGCGCAGCTTCGAGGCACAGCATTTGGCATGTACCATCTGCTCACTGGAGTTGCACTGCTTTTAGCCAGTGTGATTGCGGGAGCCCTGTGGGACAGCATCGGCTTTCAGGCAACTTTCGCATGCGGTGCTTTCTTTGCAATACTCACAGCCCTGGGCCTGTGCATACTTAGAAAAGATGCACGCATCCATCTTTGATCTACAAACACGCATGAATGGTTAGCCACATCTTGTTCAAAGCGATAAAGATAAATCGACGCTCTCTGTGGTGCATGCCGGTTTATGCAAGATCTACAGGCCATGCCAGTCCAACTGCCTCACTCAATTGGTGAGCGATCAGCCGCAATTTTTTATTTTGTGCACATTAATGCTAATGGCAAGCGTTTCTCAAATGCTTGAACAATCAAGCTTATTCCCTGCATAAAATGCCCACTCCCCAAGGAATTCACCTGCTCTCACTACGTATTGAGGCAGATTTAGCGCAACAAGCGCTTCTGTCATAGCGTTGACTCTTCTTCACTTGAACTTCCAGCCCCTACACGCCCCGCCCGACCCGTGGTTTCTTTTGCTCATTGACAGTGAACATTGAAGAATTGTCGG